>CAVUBD010000017.1:0-135420 GCA_963739615.1 uncultured Actinomycetes bacterium | reverse complement strand
GAGAGCGGGACAAAGTGGGGGAGGCTACGCGACCGGGTCGTCCAAGGCCACTCCATTGCTAACTTAAGCCGACACCGTAAAGAGTAAAGAGCGATCGTTGACATGCACCCGGTCTGCGGGCATTCAGGCGGCTAGCTGGGTGACCGCTTGGCCGTTCAAGTAGACGGCTTGCACTGCGCTGAGGGCGCGGATGTCGGCGTGGGGATCGCCCTCGACGACGACCAGGTCCGCGTCGTAGCCGGCGCGGAGCCGTCCCTTGCGGTCGCCCAGGCCGCAGGCGCGGGCTGCGACCGAGGTGGCTGAGGCGAGAGCGTCTGCGGCCGGGATGCCGCCGGCCACCAGGTCGGCTATCGCGTTCGCGAGGATGCCGTGCGGTCTGCCGGCGCTGATGCCAGCGTCAGCGCCTGAGGCGATGATGACCCCGGCGGCGTGCAGCTTGCCGGCCAGGGCCTGGCGGGCCTGCCAGGTCAGCCCGGTGCGCTGATAGATCGCCGCCATTGCTGGCGGGAGCGTGGCGCCGGGTTTCCTGCCCAGTGTCGGGCACACGATGATCCGGCCCGCGGCGAGCCGCTCGAGCAGGTCCTCAGGCGCCTCGATCCCGCGCTCGGTCAGGCAGCTGCAGTGCTCGATCCCGTCCACGCCGGCGTCGACGGCCTGGATCACCGCGGGCAGCCCGTGTGCGTGCGCGGTGACCGCCAGCCCGCGGGTGTGCGCCTCGTCGGCCACGGTCCGCAGTTGCTCCAGGCTGTACTGGCACGCCAGGAGGTCGGTGCCGGCCGTCATGGCCCCGCCGCTGGCCATGATCTTGATGATGTCGGCGCCGCGGTCGGCGCGTTCGCGGACCGCGGCGCGAAGCTCGCCGGGACGTCCGGCTTCGCCGCCCATGTACCAGCAGTGGCCGCCCGGGGTGGTGATCGGCGGTCCTGATGCGACGATCGCCGGGCTGGGGAAGCCGGCCTGGGCAGTGGTGGCCCGCTGACGCCAGTCCAGGACAGCCCAGCGGCGGTCACCCAGGTCCCGCACGGTGGTGACACCGGCTCTGAGGTGCGCGCGCAGGGCTGCCCCGATAACCTGGCCGAGTTCGTCGTCGCTATGGCCTGCCAGGCGGTCCAGGGCGCCGTTGCGGGAATCTCCGCACAGGTGGACGTGACAATCGATCATGCCCGGGAGCACGGTGGCGCCGGGAAATTCCGCGACCGGCCAGCCATCCGGCGCCGGCGCGGTGCCGGGCTCGATTCCCGCGATCTGGCCGCTAGCACACAGGACCAATGCCCCGCCGGGGATCATCTCGCGCCCGCCGAATGCCCTGTCCGCGCGGATCGCCAGCCGGCTCGTGCCCTGGTTCGCGGCCGCGCCTGGCATCAGCTTCTCCTCATCGTGAACTAGGGGTCATTGACGGTTTCGCGTGCACACCCTGTACCGGGCGGGGCTGCAGGAGGAGGAGGAGGAGGAGGAGGAGGAGGAGGAGGAGAACGGGACAAAGTGGCGGGAGGCTACGCCGCGAGCGGCACGGGATCCGGTGCCTGGACCGGGCACCTGGTGTGTCTGGCTGGGGTGTACCCCAGCACGACGTCAGCCGCCCGCCCTGATCATGTCCACCTAGGGTCCTGGCCCGAATTTATTGACGCTCGCCTGTCATGGTCATAGATTCCAGCCTGACACATCGGCGTCGGGGATCCCGGACGTGGAACGCCCCGATGCTAAAAAGCCAGGGCCACGGCGTGGTGAGCCGCCGCCGGAAGGATACCTCTGGGGCCTTGACGCATACCGCTCGGAACGCAAACCGGCGTGTGGCCGGGGCTGGTTCCCTGTAGCGCCAGGCAGTTGAGACGGGTCACGGGGCCAGGTGGCCAAGCGGCGGCGTATTAGCGCGATGACGTCCGGGGTCAGCCCGATGCGGGCGAACCTGGCATCAGTTGTGGCGTCCAGGTTCCGGGCCGCGTCGGCAAACTCTTCCGGGAGCAGGCTGGGCTCGACGCGGAGGGCGAAGCCGACCAGCTGCTCGACGCTGTAGCGGTCCAGCGCCATGGCAACGTCATACGCATCGCGTGGCTCTACGCGAGTGACGAACGCGTGGACTTTCCAGCCAACGGCATCCTCGACGTCCAGCACGGGGACAGCATCGATGATCACTGGGGAGCGGGAACGATCGAAATAGGCCATCTGCAGGACCATCTGTTCGCCTCCGGGCGCCGTGATGACCCACTCCCCCAGTCCCTCGCCGAGGTCGTCTTGCCATTCGGGCCATTCGTCGATCAGGCCGTCTGTCCGGTCCTGCCGTTCTGCTTGCAAGCCCTCAGCGCGCAGCGCGGCCTCTACCAGGGCGGCCGCGGCCTCGACGGCTCCCTCCTGGGGTGAAACGAGGTCAAGGTCAGCGGTGTAGCGGTCCACGATGCCGTGCGCGATCAAGGCCGTCCCGCCCCCGACCGCGAAGCCGTACTCGGCAGCCACTCGCAAGACGATGGTTGCCACCTGGTGGTGGAATTCGTTGACGGGCATGGGATCAAGCTGCGCTGACGGCAGCACCCGGGGCGGTGGCGTGGTTCTGCCTGCTGTCCGCCGCGGCCCGCAGTTGCGGGTGCTCTTCTTCCCATGCCTGCCGGACGCCTCGCGGCAGCCGGCTCCGGATCTGCGGCCATATAGAGAGCAGGACGGCGGAGTTCAGGTAAATCGTGAGGTCTTCAGGACGACTGGCCTCGCGGAGGACGGTCTCATACAGCCACGCTCGCTGGTCATCGTCGTCAAGGTCGAAATGCCGATCCGGGCTGCACCAGAACAGCCGCACCGGCAACTCAACCTGGCCGGTATCCGGGCCGCGCAGCACGTCCAGGTCCCGGGCGACGAGCGCGCGGCGCCCAGGCCGGGCCTGATGCCGGCTCCTGGTCACCGAAGGCTGCGTGGTTTCCATATGCCCAGGGTATCCCGTTGTCGCGGTAGGCGAAAGCCTGATCTAACGCTTGCAGGCTGAACGTACACACTTTCGAGCAGAGTCAACATGGGTCCTGTTTCCCGTCCCGCTTGTCATCAGGTCGATCTGGGGTATTCACGTAACCGGAGCTGCGCAGGTCAGCGCCTTGCCGCCAGAGTCGGCCTGGGAGGGCTGGATCCCGGCCTGACCTGCGGATTCCGCAGATCTACTCCGGTTGCGTAAATATCCCAGAGGTCGATAAAGCTCCAAGAAGCCGATCAGCTCGGCGATACCGCCCGGAGTATGAACAACGAACGTGTCACTAGCCCCAGACAAGCCCGGTGTCGACGCCCGGTCTAGGCTTGAGCAGCAACCGAACGGCCAGTGGCGTTAGCGAGCGGTGTTAGGCCTCGTCCTCGTCGTCATAGGGCGCGTCGGGGTCACGCAGGTCGCGGATCGCGCCGGGGCCAGGTCGGCCAGCAGGAAGCTGTAGGCGCTGCGCACCACGAGGTGCCGGCTGACGAACGGCGAGAGCCGGGCCATGTCCTCCTCGCGGGCTGAGGCTGGCCGTGCTGGTTACCGGGCTGGCGGGCGCCCGGCGTGCTGCGAGCCGGGGGCGGCGACGTGGCGGGCGACGGCTTCGGGGCCGGGCCGGGCGCAGCGCTCGAGGGAGCGGACGCGGGCGTGCCGGGAGCGCGCCGGGTGGCCGGCCGCAGGGCGGATCATCCCGGCCGGCCCGCCCGCTCAGCGCCTGCCGGGCGAGCCGGACGAGCTCATCGGCACAGACCGGCAGTGCCGCCGGGCGCGACCCGGGCCGCCGAACCGGTCCGGCGATCGCGAACTCAGCCACTTCCTCGCCGTCGCAATACACCGCGAACTCGCCCCACTGGCTGCCGGAACCAATGGCGAGGTGGTCGATCTCGTAGGTGCAGCCGTCGTGCTCGAAGGCGGCGACGGTCGCGCCGCAGCCAGGGTCGTCTTCTGCGGCCCGCAGGGCCAGACATTCCTCACACTCGCACCTGCAGGTCTCCGGGGTGGTCATCGTTCCGTCCTCTCCCGCCCTGACAGCGGGCCACCTGGCCTAGCTCCGGTCCAGTTCCATCTCATCCATCGCGGTGTCTCCCCCCGGGCCACCGGCCGGGAAGGGCGCTGCGAGTGAGGGGGCGGACGCAATAGGGGCGAATTAACTGGCGGGTAACTCCGCGTCCCGGCACCGGGCAGCTGCCGGTGACGCCGGGCTGAGCACCCTGACCTTCTGCCGTCCGGGGTGATTGCCGGGCCTGGGAGGCCCTCGCGGTACGGCCAGCCTGACCGGCCCGGGAATCCCGGAGCCACGGCAAGCCGCAAGGTAGCCGCCGGGTCAGTCTCAGCTTCAAAGCGTATCGGATTACAACTCCGTCCGCTGTTCGATTGCCGCGCCAATGCCCGGCTGCCAGTGTCCGTTAGGGGACTCCCGGGCGAGACATCCAGAAACATGGGCACCGGGAGTGCTGACCTGCGGCAGGTCGTCTTATAGAGGCGGTCCGCGAGATTGTCCGGTGAGGGGAGGCTAACGGGCTCGGTGCCGGGGCGGGAGAGCTCATCGGCTACGCCAGGTGCTCCATCGTCCTGCGGCCGGCGCCAGGAAGCCCGCGCCTGCCAGGTCAGAACAGGGGGGCGCAGCCGGCCGGAGGAACACGTCGGCGCCGGCGCGGCGGCCGGGCGGGCGCACCGGCGCGGAGCGCGGCCTGGACGGCGTCGGCGACGAGCTGGGCGGTCTCGGCGTCGATGGCGATGTTGCGGCGGAGCAGCACGCGGCGGACGACCTGGCCCGGCGTGCCGGGGCGCGTCCTGCAGGCCGTCAGCCATGTCAGTCCTCCTTCTTGAGGTAGTCATAGACGGTGGTGCGGTGCACGCCGACGGCCTCGGCGATCTCGGCGACGGTGTGCTGCCTTTTCCCGTCCGGGCCGGTGGCGGCGTACATGCGGCGGACGGTGGCGGCCTGCCGGTCGTTCAGCTTGGGCTTGCGCCCGCCGGTGCGGCCGCGGGCCCGGGCGGCGGCCAGGCCCTCCCGGGTGCCCTCGACGATCAGCTCGCGCTGGAACTCATCGATCGCGCCGAGCAGGTGGAACACCAGCCGTCCCTGCGGCGTGGTGGTGTCGATCTGCTGCTTCAGGACGACCAGGCCGACGCCGCGCTCGCGCAGCTCGTCGGCGAGCGCGAGCAGGTGCTTGAGGGACCGCATCGCGCGGGACAGCCGGGTGATGACGAAGACGTCGCCGTCGCGGAGGTAGGCCAGGGCCTTGTCGAGCTCGGGGCGGGCGGCGTGCTTGCCGGAGGCGGTGTCGGTGAAGATCTTCTCGCACCCGTAGGCGGTCAGGTCATCGACCTGGCTGTCGTCGTTCTGGCCGCGGGTGGACACCCGCGCGTACCCGATCTTCGCCATCACGCGGCCCCGGCCCGGCGGCGGGCGGCGCGTACGGCCGGCCGGGCGGCGGCTGCCCGCGCCGGCATCGCGCCGCGGTGAGGAGCCGGGCCGCTGCCATGGCCCTGACTGTAGCGTAAACGGTGATGCCAGCCCGGTCAGGCGGCATAGTTTTCCCGACATGGTTTCCCGACATCGTGACCTGCGGGGCGCGGCGCGGCGCCGCGCCGGGCGGCGGTGTCGGGGTAACGCTCGATTTACAACACGGAGAGCACGCCCGGGGAATCAGCCCAGATCGCCGACCGCGTACCCTTGGCCCCGCCCGGCCCGCCGTCCGGCGTTGGGCGGCCCGGCATCGGTCGTCCGGGCTGGCCAGCACCGGGCGGTCCGGCAAGGGACGGCGGCGGATCCCCGGCGGTCTGCGGCTGCTGATCGCCGGCTGGCCTTGCGGCGCGCGCGCCGCCCGCGTACGCCACGGTGCACGCGATAGTGCGCGGCATCGGCCCGGGCGGCCATCATCACCGGGACAGGGTGCGAGCGCCGGGCAAGCCGCCGGGTCGCCGTGTCACCATGCCGTGGATCTAACGGAGGCTGAGGCCGGTGAGCATGAGGTCGAGGCCGTAGCGGAACTGGCGGTCCATGTCGGTGTACAGGCGGGGGGCCGCGGCGGCCAGGTGGTCGTGGCCTGGCGATGAGGCGGCGAGCTGGTCGCGGACCTGCTGGCGTTCCTGGCCGGTGGCGTCCGGGCCCATCAGCGCGTACGGGGCCTCGAGCAGCGCGTGCCCGAGGGTGTAGAACAGCAGCGCCTGATAGGCGGCCGCGGCTGTGGCGGCGTCCAGGCCGGCGCCCGACAGCAGGGCCAGCACCCGGTCGGCGCCCTCCCGGGTGGCCTCGCCCGCTGGCGGCCGCCGGGCCACGACCGGCACCAGCGCGGGGTGGGCCAGCAGCGACCTGCGGAAGTTCTCGAAGGCGGCGGCGAGGTCCTCGGCTGGCCGCCCGGTCTGCGGGACCGGCCGGTCGCCGGCCACCACGGCGTCGGCCATGGCGTCGAGCAGCTCGTCCTTGGTGCGGAAATACCGGTAGACCGCGGTCGGGTCGGCGCCGAGCCGGGCGCCGAGCGCGCGCATGCTGACCGCGTCCAGGCCGCCCCGGGCCAGCTCAAGCGCGGCGGCGAGCACTTTGTCCCGGGACAGCGAGCCCCGCGGGGTCCGGGCTGGTCTTGCTCTGCGCGCTGGCACGTCGCCTCCTCAGATCGTGATCCATGCAGCATAGTCTACACCGTGGAAAACAACGTGGTCCACAGTGTTGACAACAGTGTTGCGAAGATGCATCCTGATGTCACCACACCGCACCCGCACCGACCAGGGAGCCCCACATGACCACCGTCTTCACCGTCTTCATCGTCAGCGCCGCCGCCGCGGCAGTCGCCGGCCTGCCCGCCGACCTCGCGTGGCGCCGGATGAGCGCACCGTCCGCAGTCCTGGCCGCCACGGCCAGCGCGATCACGCTGGTGGCCGTCGTCGGGATCGAGGCGCACGCCGGCCTGCTGTCCGGCGCCGGCGCTGTCGCCGCCCTGATCTTCGGGCTCATCGCCGGCGGCGCGAGCGCAGACGCCTTCGCCAGCCGTCGCTGGGGACCGGCCCCCCGCCAGTACCACTGACCGCCGTCTTTCACCCGCCTGCCACCTTGACACCGGAGGAAGCCATGACCACCAGCAAGCCTGTTACCCCCCGCCCGCCGCTGCGGATGAAGCTGTCCATCGCCCGCGGCAACCTGATCCAGGCCGCCGGCCTGGCAGCAGGCGCCGCGCTGCTGGCCCTCGCCGCCGCCATGACCGGTCACAGCCCGGTCCGGCTGGCCGCCGCCCTGGCCGGTTTCCTGGCTGTCTACGACTGCAGCCACGCCATCGGCCACTACCTGGCCGGCCGCGCCGTCGGCATCAGGTTCCGGTTCTACGGGATCCGCGGCACCGACCACCCCGAGGACTACCCGCCCGGGTTCCGGCAGCTGATGAGCGCCGTCCCGTTCTGGTCCGTGGTCACCGACAAGGCCTCGATGCGGACAGCCGCGCCCTGGAAGAAGGCCCTGATGTTCGCCTCCGGCGAGAACGCGACCGCCCTGTGCTCCCTGGCCGCCGCCTACGCCGTGATGGTCACCGGCGTCCCCGGCGGCCGGGTCCTGTTCCTGGCCACCGCGATCTGGAACGCGGTCAGCACCATCACTGTCGCCCGCACCCCCAAGGGCGACTACGCCAAGGCGCTCCGCGCGCTGCGCTCCCGCCCCGCCCCAGCCCCCGCCCCGGCCCGCTGACAACAGCCGCCGCTGGCCGCGGTCCCGCCGCCGCCAGCGGCGGCCCGCTGTCCCCGCGCCCGCTGAACCCAGTGATCCTCACCGACCAGCAAGGAGACCGCCATGCGCCTCAACCAGCACGACATCGACCTGGCCACCCGCGTCCAGCGCCGCCGCGACTTCACCGCGCACGTCACCGGGTTTCTCAGCGGCGCCATCGCCCTCGGCTGCCTGCTCCTCGCCGGTGTCAGCGGCACCAGCCTGTACGCCGCGACACTGCTGACCTGGGCGACCGCCCTTTCCTTCCAGCACTTCCGGCACGTCCTGCGCGGGCCCGTCACTGCCGCCGCCGTACAGGCTGAAGCCACCCGGCTCAGCGCAGCCGAAGGCCCAGATACGGCACCTGACCGATGCGGCAGCACGTGGATTACATCCTCGTGACCACCCGTTCTATATCCTCACCGGCACGCCCGGCCCGCACCAACCACGCCAGATAGCGCTGATAGTTCACCGCCACTTACCAGCCAAAGTCACAGACACTGTGACCTGGCGGGCGCCGTGCGGCGCCGCGCCGCACGGCCGTGTAGGGGTAACGGTCGTTTCCCCTACACAGGGGCAACCGCGTCCTGGCTAAGATCATCGCCTGAACGGGTCCGGACCAGCCGGGTGCTGCTCAGCCTCCGACGGCGCCGCTGCCACCGCCGGAACGACGCGGCGGCGGTAGCCGGAACTGGCCCTTGGGGACTCGTCCGGCGGCCCGTCGCAGGCCGCCGCCGACCGCGAGCCGCATCTCGCGGTCTTTGCCCGTCTGCTCCGCTCAAGTGAAGACCCCTGTCGTCCCAGTTGCCGGTGATGAGCCTGCCCGCGAGGAACATTGGAACGAATAGTCACGCCAGAGGTGCCGTGGCGCCGGACGATCCTCGGGTTGCCACAGGAAACGCCGGATCGGAGCCCGGTCAAGCCGGACTCCGAGCGGGGGCGGGGGTTATGCGGCTGGCTGTCGCGTGGCGTCACGGTTCCTGGCTGGCGCTGACCCGGTGACTGTCCCGGCCTGAATGGCGCCCGGGCTGAATCCCCTGAATATCAGCCAGGCCGCCAGGACCATCTCCTGCACGGCGATGGGAAGAATCAGGATGGTGTAGGAGGTCACGGGGGTGTGGCTGAACAAGGCCAGCAGGCAGGCGATGAGCATCGGGACCTCGGCCGCGATGCCCCAGCCCGACAGCCAGCGCGGGACCAGGCGCGAGCGGTAGAGAACGTAGGAGTACATCAGGGCGCCCAGGATGAAGGCGAACACGCCCGCCAGGATCGCGTCCTGGCGCACGCCGGTGAGAGCGTCGCCGATCGCCCGGATCCCGCCGTGGCTAAGGGCGGTTGCCTGCGCGTACTGCCGGGCGACGGTCAGCAGCGACAGCGTGATGACCGCGCCGACCGTGTACATGGCGGCCTCCAGGGCCCTGAAGATGACCGCCCCCAGAGCCAGGCCCTGGCTGCGCTTCCGCAAGACCGGATACAGCGCGATGGCTATGCCCGCGCTCGCGCCGGCCGCGACGAGTTCCAGCAGCCCGCCCGCGGACACCTGGCTCGTGTTCCCGGCGATCCTGGTGAGGTAGTCCGTTCCGGTGAGGACGGGGTGCTCGACCGCGCTGCTCAGCAGGGTCGCGGCGGTCGCGACTATGAACAGCACGCCTGCGGTCAGCGCCGCTCGTCGATCCGGGGCCATCACGATTCCTTTCCTAGTCTCCGGCTGGCCGCGGCCCGGTTCCGGCCGCGAGAAGGTGTACGCCGTACACCCGCTTGGCAGCCTAGGTGTACGGCGTACGCTTGTCAAGGTGAGACGCGAAGTCAGTGGCCAGTCACAGGGAAGGCCGGTCTAGATGGCTCAGCCGGCGGAGGGACCGCGCCGGGCCCGCCTTAACAGGGATCGCGTGCTGCGCGCCGCCGTAGCCCTGGCCGACGAGGCCGGCATCGAAGCCCTGAGCATGCGCAAGCTGGCCGAGGGCTCGGAGTGGTCCCGATGGCGCTCTACAAGCACGTGGCCAGCAAGGAGGAACTCCTGGACGGCATGGTCGATATCGTGATCGGCGAGGTCGACCCGCCTGCCGGCGGCGCCAGCTGGAAGAGCGCGATCCGGCAGCGGATCCTCTCGGCCCGGCGATCGCTCCAGCGCCACCCCTGGGCGCCCGGGGCCATCGAGTCGCGAGCGGATCCGTCGCCGGTGATGCTGGCCTATATCGACTCGATGATCGGGATGTTCCGGGCCGGCGGCTTCTCCGCCGACCTCACCCACCATGCCCTGCACGCCCTGGGAAGCCGCCTGTACGGGTTCACTCAGGAAATGTTCGACGACTCGCAGGGCCTCGACCCGCAGACGCGGGAGATGCTAGTCCGCCAGATGAAAGGCAGATACCCGCACATCGCCGAAATGACCCAGGCGGTATTCCACGACGAAGCGTCCGTCGTCGGCCAGGGCTGTGATGATGAGTTCGAATTCGAGTTCGCGCTGGACCTGCTCCTGGACGGTCTCGGCAGGCTCCGCTGAACACCCGGCCGGCGCCCGCTAGCCATCACAGCCGCCGGCCCCGCCCGGCGGAACCTGTGCGAATCCCGTCGGCATCGGCGAGTCTTCGCTATAGGACTACCGCAAGGACGCCGAGGCCGAGGACGACGGTCTGAGCGCTGTGGACGCAGATACCGATCCAGGCGCTGCGGTATCGCTTGCTGGGGTAGGCGAGCAGGAAGGTGTCAACGAGCGCGCCCGGGATGACCCACGGGACGTGCAGGTGGTAGATCGCGAACAGGATCCCGTTGGCGAGCCAGTCCCGGTCACCGAACGCGCCGTTCATCCGGGGCAGCAGGAAGCCGCGGAACAGCAGTTCCTCACCGAGCACGGTGTTGAAGGTCAATACGACGATGATGATCGCGAACCATGTCCAGTTACCGTGCAGGAACGTGTGGAAGGAATGCGTCCCCACCACGGCGCCGAAGTCGCGGGTCATCGGGTGGCTGATCTGCGGGATCAGCTCTTCGGCGGCAAGGCCCGCCATCAGCGGGATCAGCAGCAGCCAGAGCCGGCCGCCCGCTCGCCCGGTACGGGGGCTTCGTGGCTGTCGCAGCCACAGCGCCTCCCGCACGACGGACCAGCGCAGGCTGCGCTGCTCGGCGAATACCAGCCCGGCGACCAGCACGAACTGCCAGGCCAGCCCGCCGCCCAGGACCAGGATCAGCGCCCGGCCCAGTGGCGCCGGCCCGGTGAACATCGGTGCCAGATGCGGAGCGGCGACCCACGCCAGGACGGCCATGGGCGCCGTGGCGGCGGCCCACACCGCGAGGATGGATCGCCGGCGGTACTGCGGGATGTGGACCTGTGGCCTGCCGGCGGCGAGCGACTGCGGGCCGGCGAGGACGGGTGGCTGCGAAGCAGGCATGTCGTGGTTCCTCCCTGGGCGCCCGGTGAGCGCCTCCTGTCCGGAACGTTAGGGATCTGGGTGGCCGGAATCGTCGGTCTGCCGGACCCTTCCGAGTCGTCCCGGCGGCGTGTTCCCTGTCGTCCTCAGGGATGACGCGGCTGCCCGGTTGCGGCGGTAGTGTCCGACTCGTGGGAATCGGTCTGGGCGGGCGAGTCGAGCGGTACGCGCCGACTGCGCTGGCCGGGGTCTTCGCGCTCGGAGCGCTGATCGAGGATCTGGTCAGCCCGATGGTCACCGTTGGCGGACGTCGCTACGACCGGGCGCCGGAAGCCGTCGTGGTCGTCGCCCTCTGCGCGGCGGTCGGGCTTGTCGCGCTCCGCCGGCGCATCGGCGTGATCGGGCCGCTGTCCGCGCTGGCAGCCGTCGGACTGGCCGCGATCCCCGCACCCGCCTGGCTGCTGAACTCGTCCTTCGTCTACCTGCTGGTCATGTTCGTGTGCGGCCTCAGTGGCTACCTCGCCGTCGGGCGCGTCGGGCTGCTGGGCCTCGGCGTGGTCTGGGTCGCCGCGAGCCTGGCCGAGTGGCGCAATCCGGAGCGCAGCGTCGCGAACTGGCTGGCCGTCGGCGCCTTCATGTCTATCGCTTGGGGTGCCGGGCTGCTCGCCCGCCGGCCGGTCAGTCAAGCGCGTCTGGCCGAGGAGCGGGCGGTCCGGTTCGAGCACGAACAGGACGAGGCGGCCCGCCGGGCAGTGACCGAGGAACGGCAGCGCATCGCGCGGGAGCTGCACGACATCATCGCGCATTCGGTGTCGGTGATGACCATGCAAGCAGGCGCCGTGCGTCGTTTGCTGCTCCCCGGCCAGGTTCGCGAGCGGGAGTCCCTGCTGTCGGTCGAACAGACCGGCCGCGACGCGATGTCGGAGATGCGCCGGCTCGTGGGCCTCCTCAAGGAGGAAGATTCGGCAGCTGCATATTCGCCGCAACCCGGCATGCAGTCACTCGATGCGCTGATCGCCACGGTGCGCGAGGCGGGCCTGCCCGTGGATGTGGCGTTCGAAGGTGAACCGCACGATCTTCCGCCCGGGGTCGACCTCACCGCCTTCCGCGTGGTCCAGGAGTCGCTGACGAACGCGCTCAAGCACGCCTGCCCGGCGCGAGCCTGGGTCCGGGTCGGCTGGGCGGCCGACGAGCTGCGCATCGAGGTTGGCAACGACGGCCACCGCCGGCCGCACGGCCCGCACACCGGGTTCGGTCACGCCGGCATGCGGGAACGGCTGAGCCTTTACGGCGGACGGCTGGAGAGCGGCCCCGGCACCGACGGCGGCTATGTTGTCCGCGCCTATCTCCCGGTCAGGACCCGAACGTGAGCGCACCCGTCCGCGTCATGATCGCCGACGACCAGGCCCTGGTGCGGACGGGCCTGCGCATGATTCTCGAGGTCGAAGCCGATCTCGAGGTCGTCGGCGAGGCGGCCGACGGGAACCAGGCGGTGCTCGTCGCCAACGACACGCACCCGGACGTCGTCCTGATGGATGTGCGGATGCCGGGCATGGACGGGCTGGAGGCCACCCGTCGCCTGCTCGCCGGCGGCGACCAGGACCCGCACGTCATCATCCTGACAACCTTCGACCTCGACGACTACGTCTACGAGGCGCTTCGAGCCGGGGCCAGCGGGTTCGTCCTGAAGGATATGCCGCCAGAACAGCTCGTCGCCGCGATCCACACCGTCGCAAGAGGGGAATCCCTGCTCTCCCCGGTGATCACCCGCCGGCTCATCGAGGCCTTCGTGCAGCGGCCCCCAGACGGAACGCGCACTCCACCGCCCGAGCTGCAACAGCTGACCCCGCGCGAGGCCGACATCCTGCGCCTGATCGCCCGCGGCCTGTCCAACGCCGAGATCGCCGCCGCGGCATTCGTCAGCGAGCCCACCGTCAAGACCCACGTCGCCCGGATCCTGATGAAGCTCGGGCTGCGTGACCGCGTCCAGGTCGTCGTCTACGCCTACGAACACCGCCTCGTCTGAACATCGACGTCGCCCTGGTGGTCGCGTACTCGCGCGATTGCGGGTGCCGCGAAGCCGGAAGCGGGACAAATCGGGGAGGTGAACGTGCCGTGTGGCTGGAGTGACCGGGTTGACTCCGGACTAATGCGGGGTCAGCCCGGGGCCGCCGGCGAGCCAGAGCCGCCTCCCCCAGTTCGTCCCGCTCTCGATGTAGGTGCCATCGGCGGTGAACACGGCGTCGAAGCTGGCGACGACCATGTCCGCGGCGAGTTCCCGGTCACGGGGGGCATGCGTGCCCGAACAGCCAGCGGTCGTGGGCTAGGAAGAAACGGGCCACCTCAGCGGCATAATGCTCTGGGATCTTGGCGTCATCATCGTCTACGCCACACCTCCGTCCGCGGCGGGACCTGCGGTCTGTCGCCGACCCTGACCCACATGGCCGCGGCTGGGCAGCACCGCAGCGGTGTCCAGGTCCCCGGCCCGCCTGCCCTGGTAGGAGATGGCACTGTGCCTGCAGGGCAGGGCAGGGCCGGCTGGGGATGGCGCGGCGGCCGGGGAGGCAGGCCTGCACCCATTGCCGGTGACCTGGCAGCGGCCGGATCTAACCCGATACTAAGGGGGTAGACCTCGCCGAGGGGAGCTCGCCGTGACCACAGTCCGGATCGCGCATGCTGAGCCCTGGCCGGGAAGACAGCCCGGCGGGTTCGCGGTCTTTGCGTTCCTCATCGTGCTCGCCGACGACCCGGGCGGGCGGGCGGGCACTGCCGATCTGGCTGCCGGGGCCAGAGGGTCATGGCGTATGGCAGCTTCTCGGTCCGCCGACCGGGCATGTCCCGCCGCTGCCGCCGCCGCCCGGGGGGGGAGGATGTCACCGTCGAGCTGCTGCGCGCGGCAGGCGTCACCGTGACCGCAGTGGACATCGACGAGCTGGACGCCACGCTGACCGCGGGTCCGCCTCCGTGGCCGGACACGCCTCCGTGGCTGGGCCAGCCACCCGAAGGCCCGCCGCCCCATGGCCCGCCGCCGTCGGGCACGGCACGGATCGAGTTCGCCAGCGCCCCCGGGCCGCAGCACACCGTGGCAGCACATGTGGGATACGCCCTGGCGCTCGCGGCCGGGACCGGCGCTCCGGTCCGGGTGAGCGACGCGGTGATGGAGCAGCTGGCGGTGCCGGTCTGCGGCGGCGATCTGCTCGGGCCGTTCCTCGGCGGGCCGCGTTTCGAGCCGCGCAACCTGGCGTTCGCCGACGGCCTGGCCGGATGGGACTTCGGCGGCAGCTTCCGGCAAGACGCCGATGAATCGCACCGGGGAGATTATTCCTGCGCTGCCTCCTGGGGCGCCGAAGGCGGGTCCGCGGTCCTGTCGCCTGTGCGGTCAGATCCAGCCGCGGGAGCGTGCCATCTGGACCGCCTCGTGGCGGTTGGCGGCGCCGAGCTTGGAGGCTGCGGAGGACAGGTAGTTGCGGACTGTGCCGGGTGACAGGGCTGCGCGCTGTGCGATTTCCCCGACGGGGGTGCCGTCTGCCGCGAGTTCCAGGACGTCGGCCTCGCGGGGGGTGAGCGGGCTGTCCCCGGCGCTGATGGCGTCGGCGGCGAGTTCGGGGTCGACGTAGCGGCCGCCGCGGTGGACGGTGCGCACCACATCGGCCAGTACCTGGGCCGAGACGGTCTTCGGCAGGAACCCGCGGACGCCGGCGGCGAGGGCCCGCTTGAGGTGCCCTGGCGGTCCGTAGCTGGTGAGGATGAGGCTGGCGCAGGCGGGCAGCTCGGTGACCAGCGCCTGGGCGACAGCGATCCCGTCGGGGCCGGGCATCTGCAGATCCAGGACGGCCACGTCCGGGCGGTACTGGCGGGCCATCGCGAGTGCCTCGTCGCCGGAGGCTGCCTGGGCCACGACCTCCAGGTCCTCCTGGATCGCCAGCAGGGAGGCCAGTGCGGAGCGGATGAGGTTCTCGTCGTCGGCGAGGAGCACGCGGATCACGGCACCGGCTTTTCGGTGGTGACCGCGGGCGCGGGCTGGCCCGGAGCGGGCGGGTCCGCGGCGGCACCCGAGGCGGGCAGGCTGGCCTCGAGCCGGAAGTGGCCGCTGCGGGGATGCTGGGCGGTGATGCTGCCGCCGAGGCCGGCCAGCCGCTCGCTGAGCCCCCGCAGGCCGGTCCCGCCAGCGCCGGCGTCCAAAGAGCGCACGCGGTCGTTGTCCATGCGCAGTGTCACCGTGCGGGCGGTGCCCGGTGAGTCCAGGACGCGGAGGTCGATGGTGCAGGCGGTGGCGTCGCTGTGCCGGATGACGTTGGTGGTGCCCTCACGCACGACCCAGCCCAGGGCTGCCTGCACGTCAGCGGGAAGGCCCGCCGCATCGCCGATGATGCGGCAGCGCACCCCGGCCGAGCGCAGGACATCCTGGGCACCGGCCAGCTCGGTGCCGAGGTCGGCGGTGCGGTACCCGCTGACGACCGCGCGCATCTCCCGCAGCGACTCATGGGCCACCCGGCGCACCTCGACCATGTGCCCGGCGGCGGCTTCTTCGTCGCCGCGGCGCGCCAGCTGCCCGGCGAGCTCGCTCGTCACCGCGATCAGGGACAGGTTCCGGCCGAGCACGTCGTGCAGGTCGCGGGCGAAACGCAGCCGTTCCTCGGCGACGGACAGCCGGGCCTGCACGGCCCGGGACCGGTCGAGTTCCCACATGATCCGCAGCGTCCACGCCGAGCCGCGGCAGGCGACCACCAAGCCGCCGATGAAAAGGGCATAGACCATGAATCCCCCGGCGACCGCGTGCCCGGAGGCGCCGGCGCCGGTGCCCGCGGACAAGCCGCTGGCCGCGGCCGCGCTCACCAGGATCACAGCGACCAGCGCGGCCACGCCCAGCAGCGGCGTGAGCGCCACCGTCAGCGCGCCGCAGAAGAGCATGGCCGCGAGCAAGCTCACCGGGAACGCGCCCGCCGGGGGCCGGGTGAAGGCGGGGAAGGCCGCGGCTCCCGCGAGCACCCCGGCCGCGGTCAGCGCGGCAGCCGAGGCGACCAGCCACCTCTTCGGCCGTGGCCCCCTGCCCAGGTAACAGGACAAGCCGGCGTGCAGCAGCGCGACGCAGACGACCGCCTGCGCCACGTACAGCAGCAGGAAGACGATCAGGCCGGGTACCCGCACCTGCTGCTGCTGCCCGAGGAGGGGCAGCGCGAGCAGGGGCCCCGCGGCGGCGAGCAGCGCGTACAGGCTGGCCCGGGTGTAGAAGTCGAATCGCTCGGGACTGCTCCGCCCGCTCCACCACCGCAGCAACATCACGTCACCAGCCTGTCACACACCGGTCAGCGCCGCGGTTCCCACCGGAACCAGCGCCGCGCAGCCCATCCGCCCGCCGCGATCCAGGCCGCCAGCACCAGCACCGGGACGGCTGCCGCGCCGAAGCTCGCTGCCAGGCCGAGGTGACCGCCGCCGGGGGCGGTCCCGGTCAGGCCGAGCCGCAGCAGGTCCAGCACCCGCGTCAGCGGCAGCGCCTGCCCGAGCGACCGCAGCGGCCCGGGCAGCCCGGCCAGCGGGAACAGCAGGCCACCGAAGGCAAACGAGAGAATCAGCACCGGCGTCGTCGTGAGCTGCGCCATCTCCACGGTGCGGGTCACCGCGGCGGTGACCGCGGCCAGCAGCACGAACACCGCTGTCCCCAGGATCAGCGCGGCCAGCACGAGCAGGGCGTTGGCCGGCCGGTTCATGCCGAACACAGCGACCGCGGCGACCGCGGCCACGGCGACCTGGATCCAGGCGACCGCGACGGCGGGCGCGGCGGTCCCCGCGAGGATCTCGGCGTCGGTGCTCTCGCCCGCGCGCAACCGCTTGAGCACGAGCTGTTCGCGGCGTGCCACCAGCGCGGTCACCAGGTTGCAGTACACGGGCAGCAGCAGCGCGAACGCGGTCAGCCACGTCACGAGCATCGCCGCCCCCATCGCCCGGGAGAGGCCGGCGTCAAGGCCGGAGGCCTTGAGCCAGCCGGCCAGGGCGGCGGGAAGGACGAGGGCATTCAGCAGCGCGATGCGATTGCGCCGCAGCAGCACGCCCTCCGCCCGGAACAGGGCCGCGACCCGGTGCCCCGGCCGCCTCGAACTGCTCATCGTCACGATCCCGGCACTCATGCCGCCACATCCTCTGCGTTGCCGCTCACAGTGACTGGCCCGCCGCTGGAGGCCGCCACAGCATGGAAGGCCTCCTGCAGTGAGGCCGGCCGGGCGTCAAGGGCGCCCAGCACCAGATCCCGGGAGTTCGCCCACCCCAGCAGCGCGGTCAGCGTCCGCTGGAGGTTCCCGGTCTGCAGCAGCACGCTTCGCCCGGTGATACTGGCCCGCGTCCCCGCCATCTCGGGAACCGGCTCGCGGGCGTTCTCGGGGAGCTCGAAGGAAATGCGCGCCGGCTGCGACGCCGCCACCTCCGCGGGCGTGCCGGCGCGCACGATCCGGCCCTGGTGCATGATCGCCACGCGATCGGCCAGCTCTTCAGCCTCTTCCAGGTAGTGGGTGGTCAGCATGATGGTGGTTCCCGATCCCAGCAGCTCGCGGATCAGCTGCCACGTGCGGCGGCGGCTCTCCGGGTCCAGCCCGGTGGTGGGCTCATCGAGGAACAGCACCTCCGGGCGGCCCAGGATCGCCATCGCCAGATCCAGCCGGCGCCGTTCACCGCCAGAAAGAGATCGCACCGCAACCCCCGCACGGTGGCCGAGTCCGGCCAGTTCAAGCGCCTCTGGCACCGGCCGGGGCGCACTCAGCGTCCCGGCCCACATCCGCCCCGTCTCCGCGACAGTCAGATCCGCGGGGAACCCGCCCTCTTGCAGCATGATCCCCAGCCGGCGCCGGACCCGGGCCCGGTCGCGGCACGGGTCACAGCCCAGCACCCGCACGGTGCCCCGGGTCGGCGGCGCCAGCCCCTCCAGCATCTCCATCGTAGACGTCTTCCCCGCCCCGTTGGTGCCCAGCAACGCGAACAGCTCCCCACGGCAGACCGAGAAAGTGACCCCCCGGACCGCCTCGAAACCGCGCCCGCCTGAGCCGCCGTAGCGGCGCCGCAGATCCCTGACAGTGATAATGCCGGTGTCGTCCATGCCAACCAGCATCCCGGCGAACCAGCGCCCCCGCCCGTGCCCGCCATCACCAGTCCCGATGACATCCGCCCCGCCCGCCCATGACAAACCTCACATGCCGCGCCGGATGCCGGACCGACCGGCTGACGTTCCCGCCGGTCTTCCGCGCCCGCCATAACGACGGCAGGAACGCCAAGTTCCCGCTTCCGGCGGCAATCGCGCGCAAGTGGCGGTTACGCATGATCGTGGTTACAGGGATGGCCGGCGGCGCCGAAGTGCCGGACGGCACCTGTGCGACCTCCTCGGCGAGGCTGAGACGCTCGACAGCCTCGGCTACGCCTGCCACCACCTCGGCCCAGCAAGCCGCCACGTACTATCAGCAGTCCCTCGCCCTGTTCGAGGAGCTCGGCGACAGCTACCTTAAGGCCCTTGTTCTCGATCACCCTCGGCGACAACTGCCACGCAGCAGGCGAGCCGGCCGCCGCCCGCAGCGCCTGGCAGGATGCCTTGGATATCCTCGACCAGCGCGGCCACTACATTCCCGGCCCGAGCCCCGGTTACCCCGACGCCAGCCAGATCCGCGCCAAACTCCGCCAGATCGACAGACCAGACCAGACGAAGCCCAGGGCCGAGCGGGCCGACAGGAAGCCATCGGCAAACTCAGGAACCTGAGGGAAGAGCAGAACGACTCGTCGGCCGCCAGCCAACTCCGCGTGCCCTGGTCCGAGCCCGATCGGCTCGCCGGGCGCCATCGGCAAACTCAGGAACCCACCGACTGTTGCATATTGCGGCTCCCCGTAGCTTCAGGGTCTCCAGGCCGTCTACAGCCAGCCCACCGAGGCCGACAAGCTCAGCGCCCTGCGCCATCTTCCCGTCGACCGGTAACGGTCGGTCGTCCTCCGCCCGGAGCATCGAGGTCGCCGCCGATCCAGGCTGACCACCCGTCCACGCCGACCAGCCCATTGCCGCCTTCCGACTTACTTGGTAAGCCCCCAGGCTGACCGCCCTAGGAGCCGTTATCTGGGCGTGATGCTAATCGTTGTTTTTGCGCTGGATGATTCGGCGAGTCCCAGTTATCGGAGATAATGGGCCATTACCTCTGATAACTTGCCGGTGCAGGTCGATACCATCAACGGTGCAGCCCCGGGCGCCGAGGGTGCCGACGCGCTGGCTGCTGATGATCCGCGAGCGTTGCCATGAGTAGCTCTTCAGACGTTCGGACGTGAGGCAGCCTTGCGGCCCCGCTCAGATGTTCTTGCGGAGGGCGTAGAACACGTAGACCGCCGTGTACGGCACCTCGACCAGGGCCGGCCCGTGGCAAGACTCGCTTGGTGCCTTTCCGCCCGTGGTGGCCAGCCGCTGGATGTACTTGACCGTGCTAAAGATGCCATCCCCGGTGTTGGATGCCGCCTCCAGCAGGAGCCACGAAATGGCGGTGTCGTCGGGCGTGTATTCGGCGATCTTCCGCCCCACGACGGTACTGCCGTCAGCTGCCTGCCAGGTGGGTCCGGCGAAGTGCTCCGCGGCGAGGCCGCCGTTGTCGTCGCGCAGGCTGGCTCTGGGTGACTGGAATGCCCATCGGCCATCGGGGGTGCATTGGTAGATCTGCACGCCTTCCCCTCGATAGGCGATCTTCTCGCAGTTGACGCTCAGTTCTGGCGGGATGTCAGGAATGTCAGGCATGTTCTGTTTCCGTTCTGGTGTCAGGCGGCCAGTGAAATCCGGCGGGAGCCAGGCTCGTCACATGGCAGCGGCAAGGTCGCCGGTTTCGAGATAGATCTCTCGTCCGGCCGTCAGTCCGATGGATCCGCCGGTGCCGGCACCTTGGTCCTGGACTTGCGCAGTGATCGTCTGGGTTTCCTGCAGGCGGGCGGTCACGTCGTCCGGCCGGTCCGGGACGCCCACGATCAGCCCGGCGCGCAGGTTGTCATCCGTGACGCCGTTCAGCGTGCCGGCCTGGACGGCGAGGATCTGGTCGAAGTCCGGCGGCGCTGTGATCACGTGGGCCAGGAACGCCAGGTCGCGGCCGCCGAAGCAGATGTAGCGCAAGTGATCCCGGGCGTTTCCGGCGTCCGGGCTGAACCGCCGGAAGTGCACGATCTGCTCGATATCGACCGAGACGTCGGTGCCGATCGGCTCGCCTCCGCGTTCGAAGTGCCCGCGGAACAGCGTCCCGGTGATCGATGTGCGGGCCGGGCCGCCGCCGGAGGGGTCGAGCTCGTCGATGCTGAACGGCTCCGGTTTGAAGGTGTAGATGTCCGACGTCCCGAAATGGGCGGCGAAGTCGCCGTAGATGCCGGCGGCGGTCCCCGAGACCCGGGCGATGACCTGGAATTCGTGGGGGTGCATGAACATGGGCAGGTGGCTGATGTACACCGGCGAGCGGAACTGGCTATCGGTGTGTTGCCCGCCGAAGACAAGCATGCCGTGGATGCCAAGGGCCTGGCCGTGGCCGGGCGGCTGGTCGTGCAACTGTCCCATCGTGTCCTCCGTTCCGCCCTCCCGCACGGGAGAGCGCATCCCGGCGGCGGTCGTTCACAGCCGCCGTAGCCCGAAAAGGCGGACGGCCCGCCCGCGGGCCCGGGTCATGCCAGCTGACCGATGTGCCAGACCGCGCCGTCCTGGCCGGCGACGAACGCCTCGAGCCGCCCGTCCCGAGACGTCCCCACCGTGGTGTGGTCGGCCGGGCGAAGTCCGCCGAGCGGCGTTCCCAGGCTTTCCCAGCTGCTCCAGAACGGGGGCGTGTCGACCTGCCAGGCATGCCACAGCGCGCCGTCGTCGGCAAGCCCGATGACCTCCAGCCGGCTGTTGCGGTTCAAGGCCCCTTCCAGCCACGTCAGCCCAACCTCGGGCCGCGGCCGGGGCTTGGCGTTCCAGCCCTGATGCCGCCACACGACGTGATCCGGCCCGTCCCGCCAGCGCTCCTGCCACCGGTTACAGAACGCCCCGTTACCCGGGCAGAACGCCTCCAGATGGCCGTCGGCGTTACGCCGCACCAGCGGATCGGACAAATCACGGTCTTTAGCCGGTTCGGAACCGTCAAAGGAGTCCCGGGCCCGCCCCAGGCTCTGCCACTGGCTCCACCCGGCGTTCGGGGCCTGCTGCCAGACGTGCCACAGCGCCCCATCCGCCCCCATGGCGAACAGCTCCTGGCGGCCGTCCTCATTCCGGGCCACGGCCAGCCGGTCCGAGGTCCGGGTCCCCGGCGGCGGGCCGCCCAGCTGCCGCCACGGGCTCCAGCCGCCGTTGGGCGAGGTCTGCCAGATCTGCCACACCTGGCCGTCGCCGCCGAGACAGAATGCCTCCTGCCGGCCGTCCTGGTTCTGGCCCACCGTGAACCGCGAGGTCAACGGGGCCGTCTCCGGCGCGTTCAGCGAGGCCCACCCGCTCCAGCCGTTGTCAGGCGCGGTCTGCCAGCGGTGCCACAGCGCGCCGTCGCCGGTGACCGCGAAGATCTCCTGGCGGCCGTCGGCGTTTCGCCCGACGACGTGGCCGGCGATGCCGCTGCCGGATGCGGGAGCGCCGTGCTCGGCCCACCCCTGGTGCCAGGCCCCGTTCACCGCGACCTGCCAGATGCTGAAGACCCCGCCCGGGGCGCACACGAACACCTCCAGCCTGCCATCCTGGTTGCTCTGCACCACCGGTCCGGTCACGGCACCACCCGGACCGCCCAGCGACGCCCAATCACCCCACGGAATTGCCATGCTGAACCCCTCCCAGAGCAAGCCCGCACGGCCGGGCCCGGGGAGCCAGGCCGCACACCGCCCGGCCAGCAAGGCGAACGCACGTCAGGAATCCCCCGACCCAATCCCCGAACCAGGCACCTATACAGAGCGCCTGGCACTCGCGCCTGATACACCACCTCGCCGGAACATCCCGGACCAGCTCTGACGCAGGACACGTGAAAACAACCGCTGGCCCGCGCCGGATACACCTCCGGGCCGCTGTTCCGTGCCAGCATCAACGGCGGCGGCGGGCCGCTGTCCTACGACGCCGCGCCAGTGACAATCCCGGCGCCGATGCGGGTGATGAGGCTGATGGCCGGGAGGTCTTCGCGGCCATCAGGTCCGATCCGGGCAATGTCAGCTTGAATACCGCCAGGGCCGAGGTCGCGAAGCTGGCCTCGATCACCGCGATCGGGCTGCCCGGCCGGCTGTTCGCCGGCATCGCCCCCAGGGTGCTCGCCGGCTGGCGGGCCCGGGTCACGGTCGAGGCGCCCAGCCATCTGCGCGCCCATCCCGATGAGATCAAGTTCACGCTGCTGGCCGCCTGCCTGCACTGCCGCCAGACCGAGATCACCGACACCCTGATCGACCTGCTGATCACGATCGTGCACCGGATCAACGCCCACGCCGAGCAGAAGGTCGTGCAGGCGTTCATCTCCGACTACAGGCGGGTCACCGGCAAGGAGAACATCCTCAGCGGGCTGATCGCGCTGACCGGGGCGCTGGAGTTCCGCTCCGCCAACACCGCCCGCACCCCGGTGCTGCAGGCGCTGGAGCTGATCAAGCGGTACAAGGCCGAGACCACTCACAACACCCAGTACTACGCCCGCGGCGAGCAGGTCCCCCTCGACGGCGTGGTCCCGGCCGACCTGCGCGAGCTGCTGTACAACACCGACAAGCGCGGGCGGCCGCGGATCCTGCGGTCGGTGTATGAGTACGGGGTGTTCCAGACACTGCGGGAAAAGCTGCGGTGCAAGGAGATCTGGGTGACCGGCGCCGGGCGGTGGCGCAATCCCGACGACGACCTGCCGAAGGACTTCGAGGCCAACCGGGCCGAGAACTACCAGGCGCTGCGCAAGCCCCTGGATCCCGCCACGTTCATCGGCGAGCTGCGCGAGGAGATGGAAACCGAGCTGGCCACGCTCAACGCGGCGCTGCCCGCCCTGGACTGGCTGCAGATCAAGGAGCGCAAGAACGGCGGGGCGGTCATCCTCACCCCGCTGGAGGCGGCCCCCGAGCCGCGGAACCTGCGGCGGCTCAAGGCCGCGGTCAAGGCCCGCTGGGCACCGTGCCGCTGCTGGACATGCTGGACGAGACCGCGCTGCGGACCGGCTGCCTGAACGCCTTCGGCACGGCCGGCACCCGCAGCGACATCGACCCGGCCGTGCTCTTCCAGCGGCTGCTGCTTCTGATCTACGCCTACGGGACCAACGCCGGGATCGCCGCCGTGGCGGCCGGCGAGCACGGCCACGCCGATGACGGGCGCCCGGAGCCAGGCCCGGCGCGGCGGGAGAGACCGGTTCCGGGCATGCCGGGCTGGCCGGGTGGCATGCGTGCTGTGGATAGTGGCGGCCGGGTGCCGGTCAGGGAAGGCTGGGGAGCCTGCGGTGGAGCAGCATCAGGTTGCTGACGGTCGCGGCGACGGTGAGCTCGGCCTGGGCGAAGGGCAGGCCGAGCATGGAGAACCGGCGGAGCCCGGTCCTGTCCTTGAGGAAGCTGAATCCGCCCTCGGACAGCGGCGCGCGGCGGCGGTAGATGTCGCGGCCCTGCCGGGTGGACAGGTTACGGGCCATCTGGTCGCGGGGGTCCTGATGCTGGCAGGCCGGGGTGTGCGGGCCTTCGCTCCCGGCCGGTGTCCAGGAGCCGGCGGCGATCAGCCGGTCCGGGCCGGGCGCTTCGCAGTTGTCCTTGCTGAAGTACCCGGCGTCGTAGACCACGGTGCCGATGCGGGACCAGGCCGGGGAGTGCCCGGCTGCCTGGTGCCCGGCGGCGATGATCTTCTGCGCGGCGGTGATGTCAGCCAGCGTGGGCCCGGCCTGGGCGGCGTCGTTGGCGTCCTGGGTGGCGCGGGCGGCTAGGACCAGCCCGTCATCGGAGCGGGGGAGCTGGCAGTTACAGGCCTGCACGGTGCCGTTGCGGGTGCAGTGCATCACGCTCGGCCGTTACTCGGTGATCGCCGCGCTGGAGCCGGGCCGCACCAGCTGGACCGCGGTGCTGGACGCGGTCCGGCTGCGGCGCCGGATGATGACGAGACTGAGGTGACCGCCGGCCAGGTACGCGACGTCGTGACCCGGCTGACCGAGGCCAGGCACTGGCGCCCGGGCGACCCGGCGATCCTGATCGTGTTCGACGCCGGCTACGACGTGACCCGGCTGGCCTGGCTGCTGGCGGACCTGCAGGCCGAGGTCTCCGGCCGGCTGCGCGCCGACCGGGTGATGCAGCTGCCCGCGCCGCCACGCCAGCCCGCCACCCTCGGCCGGCCCCGCGAGCACGGCGGGGAGCTGGCGCTGGCCGACCCGGCGACCTGGCCGGACCCGCAGGTCACCACCAGCACGGAGACCTCCCGGTACGGGATGGCCGCGGCCGCCGCCTGGGACCGGGTGCACCCCCGGCTCACCCACCGCGCCGCCTGGCTGGACCACGACATGGTGATCACATACAACCCGGTCGCCCGGGGTGTCAAGGCTGGCCGACGAGCCGGGCCAGGCCGCCCACGCCGCGGCCGCCGCCGCCACCGCGAACAGCATCGCGCTGCCGATACCGCGTCGCATCCACGCCTCCCTCGCTATCAGCCGCGCACCACCCGCGCGCCAGGCCAGCCGCCGCAGTCCCGGCGGCACCTCGGGCGCTTCGGCCCAGACCGCCTCCACCCAGTCACGCCGCCTGGCCGGCACCAGCCGCGCCGCACCGCGCCATACCGCGGCGCCCACCCGACTCAGCCCTCTCACTGGCGCACCACCCCCGTCGCCACTCCGGGCCTGGTCCGCGCCGCCCGCGCTCCCGGCCGCGCTCCCGGCCGCGCTCCCGGCCGCGCCGTCGGCCGCGCTGTCGGCTCAGCCGCACCGGCGAGCGGGTCCACGCGCGCATTCACGGGCATGACTCTACATAGGTAGAAAAAAACGTCCAGATGGGACGGGAAGACACTCGGCCAACTTGGTTAGCGCTCGCGCAGAAACTAAAGGGAGTTGTCCGAATAATCCCCTGGTCGTTTGTGGTATGTCGAATGGATGCTGACTGACGCGGAGATAGCCGCCCGGTATGTCAAGATCCGTCCTTATCTCGATGAGCGCCAGCGGCGGCTGTGGCTGGGCGTGGAGGCTCAGGCGCTCGGCAGCGGCGGCGTGGCCGTGATTGCCCGCGCCACCGGCGCGGACGTGAAGACGGTGCGCCGGGGCACGGCCGAGATCGAGTCCGGCGCGGAGCCGGGCGGGAGGGTGCGCGGTCCCGGCGGCGGGCGGCCTGGCCTGGCGGAGCTGGACGCCGGGCTGGTGCCCGCGCTGGAGGCGCTGGTTGATCCGGCCACGCGGGGTGACCCGATGTCGCCGCTGCGCTGGACGACGAAGTCGACCGCCCATCTGGCCAGCGAGCTAACCGGTCAGGGCCACGCGGTGACGGCGCGGACCGTGGCCAGCCTGCTGGCCGGGGCCGGGTACAGCCTGCAGGGCAACGCCAAGACCATCGAGGGGAAGCAGCACCCCGACCGTGACGCCCAGTTCCGGTACATTAACGCCCAGGTCACAGCGTTCCAGGCCGACGGCAGCCCGGTGATCAGCGTGGACGCCAAGAAGAAGGAGAATGTCGGGAACTTCAGGAACGGCGGGACGGAATGGGCGCCGGCCGGGCAGCCCGAGCGGGTCAGCGTCCACGACTTCCCCGACGAGGAGCTGGGCAAGGTCACCCCGTACGGGATCTACGACCTGACCGCGAACACCGGCTGGGTCAACGTGGGCACCGATCACGACACCGGCGCGTTCGCCGTCGCCTCGATCCGCTCCTGGTGGAACGGACCCGGCCGGGCCGCCTACCCCCGCGCCCGGCGGCTGCTGGTCACCGCCGACTCCGGCGGGTCCAACGGCGCCCGGCTGCGGCTGTGGAAGACCGAGCTGGCCGCGTTCGCCGCCGAGGCCGGCCTGGACATCACCGTGCTGCACCTGCCGCCGGGAACCAGCAAGTGGAACAAAATAGAGCACCGGCTGTTCTCCGCGATCACCATGAACTGGCGGGGCCTGCCGCTGGTCTCCCACGAGGTCATCATCGAGACGATCAGCGCGGTCACCACCAGGACCGGCCTGAAGGTCACCGCCGTCCTGGACACCGGAATCTACCCCAAGGGCATCAGGATCCCGGACAAGGACATGAAGGCATTCGAGGCCCGGCACCTCCAGCGCCACCAGTTCCACGGCAACTGGAACTACACCATCCCAGCAGACCCGCCCGGCGACACGACACGCCCGAATGAAGGGAATTAATTATTGCGCGAGCGCTTACTGTCGCGAGCGCGCCCGGACAATGGCGGCTGAGCGTCTCCGACGCGACGCGGATGGCGACCGCAACTTACTATCCAGGCACAATCCGTGACGGAGCTGGCCATCTCCGGACAATTCCTAGAGCGCTGGGGGGCTATACCCCCTCTGCGCACGCGCGGCCGTTTACGAAGGCGCCGTGACCGCTGCGGACGAGCCCTCACCCGCCGGATCGGCCCGGCTGCGGGCGCTGGTCGTTATCGTGTGTTATGCCACCCCCGATGGGGCGTGTATGTCACGCAAAGATCTGAAATCAGCTTCCTGGCCCAGATGTCATCGCAGTGCGCAACGTACATAATCCTCTCTGGTTCGGGCGGAAGCCCAGCGCCAGGCCGACGGCGACCACCGCGATACCCGCCCAGACCAGCAGGCGGGGGGACGGACCGCCGAGGAGCACGCCGGCGGCCGCCGCGGCGACCGGGGCCACGCCGGTGAGCAGGCCCGCTTTGCTGGCGCCGAGCCACCTGACGCTGGAATACCACATGATGAAGGCCGCCGCCGTGACCGCGACGGCCAGGTAGCCGACGGCGAGCCAGTCGGTCCGGGTCAGGTGCCCGGCGGCGGCGGGTCCTTCCCGCGTCACCCCGAGGACGGCGAACATCACCGCCGCGAGCCAGGTCGCGTGCACCGATACGCCCCACGGGCCGTGCCGCCCCAGGACCGGTATGGCGAGCAGGGTGAACCCGGCCTCGCAGGCGAAGACCACCACGGCCCAGGCGACGCCGATGGCATCGGTCCGGCCCAGGCCCTGCACCAGCGCGGCGCCGCCGGTGACCACCAGGGCGGCGGCCACGCCGGCGCGGCTGCACGCGGAGCTGGTCGAGGCCAAGCACGCCAGCGACCTCGGCAGCCCCGCGCTGCCGCAGCTGGTGCTCGCGCACCTCATCGCGTCCGGCGAGCTCGAACAGCACATCAGGAGGGTCCGCAAGCGGCAGCGCAGCCGACGTGACGCGCTGCTGCGGGCGCTCGCCGAGCAGCTGCCCGAGGCCCGCGTGCAGGGTGTCGCCGCAGGGCTCCACCTGCTCATCACGTTCGGTGATCTGGCCGGTCCGGACACGGACCTGGCGGAGCGGATCCTGGCGGCCGGAGTCCTGGTCCACCCGCTGTCCTGGCACCGCCTGCGGCCGGGGCCGCCAGGGATCATCCTGGGCTACGCGGCGCAGACGCCCGATCAGCTGCGGGAGGCCGCGCGGCGCATCGGGTCCGTCATGAGGAGGCGCGGGCGCGCGTTATGCGGGAGGGTTCGCCGCGGGCGCGCCTTTCGCGGCCTTCGCGTCGGCCCGGCGATCCCGGCGGGCCGACGCCCGCAGCTGACTGATGCGGGCCGCGGCGGCCGCGATGACCAGGAGCACCCCGCAGACGGCGGACAGCAGCAGGGCCACGCCGAGCGGAAGGTGACCGTGCGCGCCCATGTAGGAGATGTCGACCCTGGTGCCGTTCTGCAGGATGAAGATCAGCAGGAGCAGCAGGATGACAGCGAAGAAGCCCAGGGCGACCCACAGCCCGCTGATCCTGGTGCGCCTGATTTTGTGCCGCGGGAGCGGTGTGGCTGGCCGAGGGGCGACGGGCGGCTCGGGGCCCGGCTCGGTCTGAGGCGGCACATCGGCGCCTATTGCGGGCCTCGGCAAGGACGTAGCAGCTGGTGTCGGCTGGGGTTCCGTGGTCATGTGACCCCCCAAGGGTTAGATCTGGCTAGACGATGCGCCCCCATTCTGCCCCCGCGGGACCAGGTTATGCATCAGCCGCCCAGGTAGGAATTAGCCGCCCAGGTAGGCGAGGACGGCGAGGACACGCCGGTTGTCGTCGTCGGAGGGCTGCAGGTCCAGCTTGAGAAAGATGGACGCGGTGTGCTTGGCCACGGCGCGTTCGGTGATCACCATCCGCTGGGCGATGGCCGCGTTGGACCGGCCCTCGGCCATCAGCGCGAGGACCTCGCGTTCACGCGGGCTCAGCACGGCCAGGCTGCCGTTGCCGGTGTTGCGGTCGAGCAAGCTGGCGATCACCTCCGGGTCCATCGCGGTGCCGCCCGCCGCGACGCGGCGGACGCGTCGACGAACTGGGCGCTGTCGAATACCCGGTCCTTGAGCAGGTAGCCGATGCCCCCGCTGCCGCTGGCCAGCAGTTCGCGGGCGTAGAGCTGCTCGACGTACTGGGAAAGCACGAGCACCGGCAGGCCGGGCACCTCGCTCCGGGCGGCGAGCGCGGCCCGGATCCCCTCGTCGGTGAACGTGGGCGGCAGCCGGACGTCCACGATGGCGACGTCCGGCTGCTCGGTCGGCTATCGCGGCGAGCAGGTCGGCGCCGTTGTCGACGGCCGCGGCGATCTGCAGGCCATGGGCCTGCAGCATGCCGCGTCAGGCCGTCCCTCAGCAGGAAGAGGTCTTCGGCGATGACAACGCGCACGGGATCTCCATGGTGACCGCGGTCGGGCCGCCCGGCGGGCTGCCGACGGCGAGGACTCCGTCGAAGGGGGCCAGCCGCCGCTCGATCCCGCGCATGCCGGTGCCGCGCAGCGGGGTCGGCGCCGCCGTGCCCGTTGTCGGTGACGCCGACCCGCAGCATCCCGTCGGTGTGCCGGATGTCGATCCAGGTCTGCCGGGCTTCGGCGTGCTTGGATACGTTAGCCAGCAGCTCGCAGACCGCGAAGTAGGCGGCCGACTCGACCGGGGCCGGCGACGGCGCCCCTGCCAGGTCGCTGACCAGGTCGATCCGTATCGGGGCGTCCAGGGCCAGGGCCCGGATCGCGTCGGCCAGGCCGCGGTCGGCCAGCACCGGCGGGTGGACGCCGCGAACCAGGTCGCGTAGTTCGGCCAGGGCCTTGACCGAGGCGTCACGAGCCTCGATGAGCAGCGCCCGGGCCGCGTCCGGATTGGTCTCGAGGATCTGCCCGGCGGCGTCCAGGGTCATGCCCATGGCTACCAGCCGGGCCTGCGCTCCGTCGTGCAGGTCCCGCTCGATCCGGCGGATCTCGGCCGCGCCGGCGTCGAGGGCCTCGGTCCGGGTCTCGGTCAGGTGCTGCACCCGCAGCGCCAGCTCCCCCTACCGCCCAGCATCGAGCTGCCAGCAGCCGTATCCGCGAGCAGCCACCCGCCGCCACCCCGTCGCGATGATCGCGAGGCCAACAGCACAATACCGGCTTTGTTCCCAGCAAGCGAACCGCCTTCGTCAGCGCGACGTGGCCACCGTGCCCACCCCGACCCTACCGCGGACGCGGCGCCAGGGTCCAGCCGCGAACGTTCACTGTCGCCCAGAGCAGGTCCCGCCAGTGACCACGTCACCAAGCATCCACATGAGCCGCCCCCTACGCTGGCCTCCGATCAGCGCCGCCGCCCGGCGCGCGCGTACGGATCGGCGATCGGCACGCCGCACCACTCCCCCACGAGCCGCCTCGTCACGACGGCGAGCCCGCGCAGGCCCGCCAGCACGGCTGAGCCGAAATGGCGGCCGAGGCCCAGCCCGGCCGCCACCACTAGCACCCAAGATCACCAGCGAACGGGTCCTGCGTCGAGGCCGCCCCTGGTCCTGAAGGACGAGCGCCACGCTCGCCGCGGCCAGGGCGAGCGCCGCCAGCACCGCCAGCAGCAGCCCGAGCCCGGCCAGCATCAGGCCGCAGAACGCCAGCCCGCGCATGGCGGCGGTGAAGCTCGCGCCCAGGCCGAGCCTCGGCCGGTTCCTCGCTCGCGCCGGGCCGGGATCGCGGTGATCATCGCTGTGCCTCCTTCGCGGCTGCCTCGCCCGTCAGTCTGGCCGTCCCTGTCAGTCTGCGCCCCGGGAGGCCGGCCGGAAGTGACGCTGAGCCCCGGATACCGGGTGTACCCTATGTCTACCCGGCAAACGCCGTTCGAGCCGAACCCCAACCTCAGCTCGCCGTTCTTACGGTAGCGGTGACCTAGCGAAGGGAATCGCATGAACATCATCGAGTGCGCCAGGCTCGGCAAGCGCTACCGCAGGTCCTCGGGCACTGCAGGCTGCACGCTGGAGATCCCGGCCGGGCACGTGGTCGCCCCTCGTCGGGCCGAACGGCGCGGGCAAGCACCCTGCTGAACCTGGCCTTCGGCCTGCCACGCCAACGACGGGGGCCGTGCCGTGCTGACGGCTCGCCGCGTGGGTCGCCGGGCGCCCTGGCGGATCGCGTTCGTCGCCCAGGACGCGCCGCTGATCAGACCTGCCGGTCCCGGACATGGTGCAGGTGGCCCGCACCTGGACCTCTCGCTGGGACCGCCGCGGGCCGACCGCGGCTTCGCCGGCCTTGGCATCCAGGCCGATAAGAAGGTCGGCCAGCTGTCCGGCGGCCAGAAGGCGCAGCTCGCGCTCAGCTATAGCGCTGGCCAGGCGTCCCGACCTGCTCGTCCTGGACGAGCCGCTGGCCGCGCTCGACCCGCTGGCCCGGCATGACTTCATGGACTCGGTGCTGGCGGCGGTGGCCGCCGACGGATCTCCGTCGTGCTGTCGTCGCACGTGGTCGCCGAGCTGGAACGGATGGCCGACTACCTGATCGTGCTTTCGCACGGCAAGGTCCAGGTGACAGGCAAGGTCGAGGACCTGATGGCCGCGCACCGCATGGACCTGGAACACATCGTCCTTACTTACCTGCGCGAAGGCGCTTGGAGGTGGCGGCATGACCGCGACAACTGTTTCCCCGCCCAGGACCGCGCCCCGGCGGCCGGTGCCGTGGACCAGGCTGGCCTACGTCACCTGGCGCCAGCGTCCAGAACTCGCCCAATCCGAACGCCATGCAGAACTGGCTGACCCAGCAGCACTACACGCAGTGGACGTCGTACGAGCCGGCCGGCCGGTTCTGGCACTTCCAGCTCATCGAGGGCGGGTGGCTGCTCGCGCTGTCCGTGGTCCTGCTCGCCGCCGCCATCTGGCTGGTCCGGCGCCGCGCCGCCTGATCGCGTTGAGGTGGGCGGTAAGAAGCACCGGGGACCGTTCGGACAAAAGGCCTTGATCTTGATTACTTAACGAGTCGCGCGATTACTAAATGTCATTAGCGTGCATAACCGCTAGATGAACGACCATTACAGCCCGGCTAGCGGCGATAACTCAAGAGCGATGACGCGCGGGGGGCGGGCGGCTGCGCTGGCCGCGGTGCTCGCAGCGGTGCTGGCGGTGACGCTGGCGGGGGCGAGCCTGTGGCCGGCGAGGGCTTCGGGGGCTTCGAGGGTTCGGGCCGGTGTCGGTGTATACCGGCTGGACGCGATCCCGGCCCGGTACCTGGGCTGGTACCGGGCCGCGGCGCGGACCTGTCCCGGGCTGGCCTGGGAGGTGCTAGCAGGGATCGGCACGATGGAATCGGATAACGGCCGGTCCCGGGCCCGCGGCGTGCACAGGGGCAAGAACCGCAAGGGCGCCGAGGGCCCGATGCAGTTCGAGCCGCCCACCTTCGCCGAATACGCGGTCCGGGCGGACCGTTCGGCCAAGCTCAGCCCGTACAACCCGGCGGACGCGATCTTCTCCGCCGCCCGGATGCTGTGTGCGGACGGCGCCAGGGGCGGCTCGCGCCGGGGGCTCAGGGCCGCGATCTTCGCCTATAACCACGCCCACTGGTACGTCCGGGACGTGCTGGCCATCGCGGCTGAGTACACGGCGGCTGAGCACGCGGCGGCGCGGCAGGCGGCGGCGCGGCACGCGGCGGCACGACGGAAGGCCGGGCACGCTAGGGCCCACCACCATCGGCGGTATACGCGGCACCGGGGGCGTGCGCCGCACCGGCGCCATGGGTAGGGTCGGTTTCATGGCACTCGCGCAACGCAAGGTTCTGCTGCTGGCGGCCGACGACTTCGAGGACATGGAACTGCTCTACCCCCTCCACCGGCTCATCGAGGAAAACGTCGCGGTGACGGTAGCCGGGCTGGACGACCACCCGGTGCGGGGCAAGAAGGGCTACGGGCCGCTGCCGGTCGACACCACCGTCGGCCAGGTGGCCTCCGGCGACTTTGACGCCCTGGTCATCCCGGGCGGTTACGCGCCGGACAAGCTGCGGCGCTCGGAAACCGTGCTCGGGCTGGTCCGGGAGTTCGATGACGCGGGCAAGCCGATCGCCTTCATCTGCCACGCGGGCTGGGTCCCGATCTCAGCCAAGATCATCAAGGGGCGGCGGGCCACGAGCGTGGGCGCCATCCGCGACGACATGGTCAACGCGGGAGCGGACTGGGTGGATGAGGCTACCGTGGTCGACGGCCATCTCATTTCCGCCAGGACACCGGCCGATCTCGGCCCGTGGATGAAGGCGCTGCTGGCGGCGCTGGCCGGCTAGGCGTCGCCGGACTGGGCTGACGCCGCCTCCGTCGTGGTTCCGTTACCTTCCGGGCTGGCCTGGTGGGTGCGGAGGCGGCAGTATATTCCTCATGCGGATTGCGCTCTTCGTTACGTGCCTGGCGGACACGCTGTACCCGAACGTCGGGCGGGCGACCGTGACGCTGCTTGAGCGGCTCGGCCATCAGGTCGAGTTCCCGGAAGGCCAGACATGCTGCGGCCAGATGCACATTAACACCGGCTACCAGAAGGACGCGCTGCCGCTTGTCCGCCGCTACGTTGAGACGTTCGAGGATTGCGACGTGATCGTGGCGCCGTCGGGGTCGTGCGTCGGCTCGGTCCGGCACCAGCATGCGATGGTCGCCAGGGCCTACGGCGACGAGGCGCTCGCGCAGCGCGCAGAGGCCGCCGCGCGGCGGACATTCGAGCTGTCACAGCTGCTCGTCGACGTGCTCGGGGTAGACGATGTTGGCGCCCATTATCCGCACCGGGTCACCTATCACCCGACCTGCCATTCGCTGCGGATGCTGCGGGTCGGCGACCGCCCGCTGCGGCTGCTTCGCCACGTCGATGGCCTGGACCTGGTGGAGCTGCCGGATGCGGACGTCTGCTGCGGGTTCGGCGGCACCTTCGCCCTGAAGAACTCCGATACCTCGACCGCCATGCTGGCGGACAAGATGCGCAACGTGCTCAGCACCCGCGCCGAGGTCTGCTCGGCCGGCGACAGCTCCTGCCTGATGCATATCGGCGGCGGCCTGTCGCGGCTGCGCACCGGGGTCAAGACGGTTCACCTGGCCGAGATCCTCGCTACGACCAAGGCGGCGACATGACGACCTACCTGGGCCTGCCGACCGCGCCCCCGGGCGTCGGCCACCTGCGCGGCGCCGAGCGATTCCCCGACGCGGCCCGCCGTGCGCTGGCCGATACCCAGCTGCGCGCCAACCTCGCGATGGCCACCAGGACCATCCGGGCCAAGCGAGCCGCGGTCGTCGCCGAGCTCAGCGACTGGGAGGAACTGCGCGCTGCCGGGCAGGCGGTAAAGTCCGGGGCGATGCAGAACCTGGACCGCTATCTCGAGCAGCTCGAGACGCGGGTCCAGGCAAACGGCGGCACGGTGCACTGGGCCAGGGACGCGGTTGAGGCCAACCAGATCGTGGCCGGCCTGGTCGAAGCCACCGGGAGCCGCGAGGTCGTCAAGGTCAAGTCCATGGTGACCGATGAGATCGGGCTGAACGAGGCGCTCGCGGCGGTCGGCATCACGGCGCACGAGACCGACCTGGCCGAGCTCATCATCCAGCTCGGCCACGATCGCCCGTCGCACATCCTGGTGCCGGCGATCCACCGCAACCGCGCTGAGATCAGGGAGATCTTCCTGCGGGAGATGGCCGACGTGGATCCGGCGCTGACCGACCAGCCCGCCGCGCTGGCCGAGGCCGCCCGCGTGTACCTGCGACGCAGGTTCCTGTCGGCCCGGGTCGGCATCAGCGGCGCCAACTTCGCCATCGCCGAGACCGGCACGGTCTGCGTGGTCGAGTCTGAGGGCAATGGCCGCATGTGCCTGACCCTGCCGGACACGCTTATCACGGTCATGGGAATCGAGAAGGTGCTGCCGAGCTGGGCGGATCTCGCCGTGTTCATGCAACTGCTGCCCCGCTCCTCCACCGGCGAGCGGATGAACCCGTATACCTCCATGTGGACCGGGGTAACGCCGGGCGACGGCCCGCAGCAGTTCCACCTCGTACTGGTGGACAACGGGCGGACCGCGGTGCTCGCCGACCAGACCGGCCGTCAGGCGCTGCACTGCATCCGCTGCTCGGCCTGCCTGAACGTGTGCCCGGTCTACGAACGGGTCGGCGGGCACGCGTACGGGTCCGTCTACCCCGGGCCGATCGGCGCGGTGCTGTCGCCGCAGCTGACGGGGGTAGAGCAGAACCCGACCCTGCCCTACGCATCCTCGCTGTGCGGTGCCTGCTATGACGCCTGCCCGGTGAAGATCGACATCCCGTCCGTACTGGTCCATCTCCGGGCCAGGCATGTGGACGAGGCGCGCCAGAGTCACCGGCTGCCTAGCTCTGAGGCGATGCTGATGTCGGCGGCATCGTGGGTGATGGCCGGGCCTGGCCGGTTCGCCACCGCGCAGCGGGCGAGCCGGCTCGGACGGCCGCTTGGCCGCCGCCGCGGCCGCATCGGCCAGCTGCCGCCGCCGCTAGCGGCCTGGACGCGGGCACGTGACTTGCCGCTCCCGCCCGTTCAGACCTTCCGCCAGTGGTGGCGCGACGAGCACGTGAAGCCGTCATGAGCGCGCGCGAGGAGGTCCTGGCCCGTATCCGCACCGCGCTGGCCGACGGCGGCGGCCAGGCCGGCGCAGGCCACGGGCCGGGCAGCGCGGGCCACGGGCCGGCCCGGACGGCGCCGGGGCGGGCGCTGGCATCGCGTTCAGGACCGAGGGCGGCCGTGATCCGGATCAGCTGCTTGACCTGCTGTCCGAGCGCCTGACCGATTACCGGGCTCTGGTCCGCCGCACGTCGCCGGCCGAACTGGCCGCCACGGCCAGCGTGGCCCTCGCCGAGCGCGGCGCGCGGCGGATGGTCGTGCCGCCCGGCCTCGACCCGGCGGTGCTGCCCGAGGGCATGGAGATCGTGACCGACGACGGCCTGTCCGCGTACGATCTTGACGCATTCGACGGCGTGATCACCGGCGCGGCCGTCGCGATCGCCGAGACCGGGACGATCGTCCTCGACGGCTCACCCGATCAGGGCCGCCGCGCCATTACCCTCGTGCCGGACTACCACCTGTGTATCGTCCGCGCCGCCCAGGTCGTCGAGATTGTTCCCGAGGCCATCGCCCGCCTGGCGGCGCGGGCCGACCGCCCCCTGACCTGGATCAGCGGGCCGTCTGCCACCAGCGACATCGAGCTGAAGCGGGTAGAGGGCGTGCACGGCCCCCGTACCCTCGAGGTCATCCTCGTCGGCCCCTGACTCAGGCTTGACGGTCCGCCCCGCGACAGACAAGAGCAGCCACGGCTTTGCTACAGCATGCGCGCCGCCGCCGATGCGCTGACAGTGTCCCAGGTCACCATCGGGCCGACCCAAAGTCGGGGGCTAAGCAGGGCCAAAGCACACATCTGTGTCAGGTCAGCTGGCGGCCTGACGCAGCAGCTCGGCGATATGCACCGCTCGCACCTTTGATTTCCGGCGGCGCAGCCCCTGGCGGAGCTGACGCAGGCAGCCGGGATTGACGGCCACCACGTAATCAATCCCGGCCGCCTCGATCGCGTCGAGCTTGGGATCCAGGACCCGCCGGGAGTCGCGCGGCCGCACCAGCGCATAGGTACCGGCTGCTCCGCAGCATCGCCCGGCCCCGGGCAGCTCCACATACTCGGCGATGGCGCTGAGCAGCGCCCGCGGCTCACGCCACACGCCCAGGCCGTTGCGCAGATGGCAGGAATCCTGCAGGGCTACCCGGGCCCGCCTGTCGCCGATCCGGACCTCGCCGAAGGACTTGTCCCGCAGGTATTCCGACAGCTCGGCGACCCGATCCCGGCCGATCACGGCGGCCAGGTACGCGGCGCAGCCACCCGCGGTGCTGACGATAAGCCCCGGCAGCCGGGCGCCGAGCTGCTCGGCTAGCTGCCTGCCCCGCTCGGGCTCCCCGTTGTGCGCGTGCAGCGCTCCGCAGCAGCCCTGTCGGCCGGGGACGGCGAGCTCGGGCGCCAGCGCCCGCGCCGACCTGCTCACTCCAGGGAACAGGCTGCGCTCGAAGCAGCCGAGCATCAGCGAGGGCCCTGACGCCGAGGCCGGAGTGCGGGCGGCGCCGCGCAGCCGGCCGGCGATCCGGTGCGCCCAGGCGCGTTCGGCCGCGATGACCAGGAACCGGACGACGAGCGGACGACGGCGCCCCGCCCACTGGTACCCGCGCCACTGCTCGAGAAGCTCGCCGTACTGCACTCCCGCCGGGCACACCGGCTCGCACGCCCGGCAGCCGAGGCAGAACGAGGACTGCTCGGCCAGCGTGGGGTCGCCGGGCGGGAGCGTGCCGGAATCCAGCGCCCGCATCAGGGTGATCCTGCCCCGCGGCGAGGACGCCTCGTCCCCGGTGAGCGCGTAGGTCGGGCAGGCCGGCAGGCAGAAGCCACAGGAGATGCAGCGGGACAGCAGGTCCGGGTCGAAGACCGAGCCGGGCGGCGGCACCTTCGCACCGGTCATCACGACCCCAGCTTTCCTGGATTGAGGATGCCGGCCGGGTCGAACGCCGTCTTGATCCGCCGGAGCAAGGCCATCTGCTCGCGGCCAAGACGCTCCCCCAGGTAGGGCAGCTTGGCCGCGCCGACCCCGTGCTCGCCCGTGATCGTGCCGCCGAGCTCGATCGCGGTGCGGAAGACGTCGGCGAAGGCGCTCTCGGCCCGGGCGATTCCCTCGGTGTCCTCAGCGGAACCCAGCACGCAGGTCGGATGCAGATTTCCGTCGCCGGCATGACCGAACGTCGCCATCGTGACCCGGTGCCGCGCCGCGATCTCGTCAATCCTCGCGACCATCTCGGCCAGCCTCGGCCTGGGCACGCTGGCGTCCTCCAGAATCGTCACCGAACCCAGCCTGGACAGCGCGGGCAGCGTACAGCGCCTCGCGGTCAGCAGTGCCTCGGACTCGGTGGCATCACCGGCGGTCTCAACCGAGATGGCGCCGCAGTCCGCGCAGGCGGCGGCGATCCGCTCGAAGCTGCGGGTCACGACCGCCTCGTCGCCGTCATCGCCGAACAGCAGCAGCGCGCCCGCGCCGGCATGCAGCCCCAGCTGCGCGTACTGCTCCACCGCGTCCATGCAGCGACGGTCGAGGAACTCCAGCGTCGACGGGATCACGCCCGCACCGAGAATGCCGGCCACGGCGTGGCCGGCCTGGGTCAGCGAGTCGAAATACGCCAGGCCGGTACGCCGGGTCGACGGGTCAGGCAGCAGCGCCACCGTCACCTCGGTGATGACGCCGAGGGTACCCTCGGACCCGGTGATCAGCCGGGTCAGGTCGTAGCCGGCGACATCCTTCCAGAGCCTGGCCGCCGGTCCGGATGATCTCGCCGGTCGGCAGGGCCACCGTCAGCCCGAGCACGTAGTTGCGGGTCACGCCGTACTTGAGCCCGCGCAGGCCGCCGGCGCAGGTGGCGACGTTACCGCCGATCGTGGAGACGGTGTGGCTGCCCGGATCCGGAGGGTAGAACAGGCCGTGGGCCGCGGCGGCTTCATTGACCGCCTGCGTCGTCACCCCGGTCTCGGCGCGGACCAGCATCTCCTGCGGCGCGACCTCGAGGATGCGGTTCATCCGAACGGTCGAAAGCACGATGCCGCCGTTCAGCGGAACGGTGCCCGCGCAGAGGTTGGAGCCGGCGCCGCGCGGTACGACCGGGATGCCGTGCTCGGTAGCCAGCCGCAGGATGCGGGCGACCTGGCCGGTATCCGCCGGCGCGACGACGGCATCCGGCAGGCTGCTGATCAGCGGCGTCGCGTCCCGCGCGTACACGGCTAGCTCGCCATCGGCCAGCCGCAGGTGCTCCGGTCCCGCGATGGCGCGCAGCTCAGCGAGGACCGGCTGCGGAATACGTGTCCTTTCCAGCATGATCAGCTAAGCAAACATCGGCGGCACGACGTTGTCCATACGCCGGCGGGTTTTATCAGGGGAGGGCGAGGGTGGACCGAGCTGATCAACCGCTGAAGTGGCTCCAAGCCCGGCAGAAGGTCATCACGTACGCGCTCAAGCTGCAGGCGGAGCGCCTGGTCTACTCGACCGCGGGCAACATCAGCCTGCGCATTCCGGCCGAGCCGGGCCTGCTGGCCTGCACTCCCGCGTCCACGCAGTATGACCTGCTCGAGCCGGAAGACATCGCCATCGTCACCCTCGACGGCGAGCAGGTGGACGGCCGCAGGCCGCCGACCTCGGAACTGCGGATGCACACGATGTTCTGCAAGTACCGCCCCGAGATCGGCGCCATCGTGCATACCCACGGCAAGGCCGTCATGACGTTCGCGAACCTGGGCTGGACGCTGCCCCCGATCCTGACCGGGCTGTGCGAGGCGACCGGCGGCGCCGTGCGCACCTCGCCGTACTCCCAGCCCGAGACCGACCAGATGTACACCTACACCGCGCCGGCCCTGCGCGACCGGGGCGCGACGTTCCTGCGCTACCACGGGCTGCTGGCCATCGGCGCCGACCTGGAGCACGCGTTCCACACCGCGGCGGTGGTCGAAGGGGCCTGCGAGGTCTACCTCGCGGCACGCCAGTTCTGTGAGGTGGCGGAACTGCCCGCACCGCAGGCCGAATGGATCGGCTCGTACTGGCGGGCGCAGTTCCCCGGCGCGCCCGCGCCGCTGCCGCCCCCTGATCCGCTGCCCGGCCCGGTGCCGGGAGTGAACTGATGAGTTACCTGACCGGAATCCTGGCCCCGCCCGGTCTGCCGCCTGGACTGCTCGGGCCGTTCGCGGCCGCGGTCGAGCGGGCCGGGTTCGACGAGCTGTGGGTCGCGGAGGACTGCTTCCTGTCCGGGGGCATCGCGCAGGCCGCGGTGGCCCTGGCCGCGACGACTCAGATCACGGTCGGGACGGGGATCATCCCGGCCGCGGCCCGCAACGTGGCCTTCGCGGCGCTGGAAGTGTCCTTCCTGGCCAGCGCGTTCCCCGGACGGTTCATGGTCGGCGTCGGCCACGGCATGACCGGCTGGCTGCGGCAGGCCGGCCTGCGGCAGGCCAGTCCGCTGACGCTGCTGGCGGAGTACCTGGACGCGCTGCGGGCCCTGCTGGCCGGGCAGGCCGTCACCACGCGCGGGCGGTACGTCACGCTCACCGATGTCCGGCTGGCCCATCCCCCGGCGATCGCGCCGATAGTGCTGGCGGGCGTCCGGGGCCCGAAATCGCTGGCGGTATCCGGCCTGGCACGCTGACGGGACCATCCTCGCCGAGCCGGTCACCCCGGCTTACCTGGAGTTCGCCCGGTCACGTATCGACGCGGCGGGCGAGCATCACGTCGTGGCCTACAACGTGGCGGCCGTCGACGACGATCAGGGTCGGGCCAGGGAACGGGTCCGGGCGGCGCTGTGGTGGGCGGGCGAGCCGGACTGGGAGCCCGAGATAGCGCCGCTGCCGTTCGCGGCCGGACTCGCGGCGCTGCGGCGGGCGGCCGGATCGGCGGCGGAGTTCACCGGCCGGCTGCCCGGCGAGTGGATCGACCGGCTCGCCCTGGCCGGGCCGCCGGCCGCGGTCCGCGCCCGGCTCGCCGAACTGCACGCCGCCGGGGCCGGGCATCTGGTCATGTGCCCGGCCGGCGACGATCCGGTCGGGCAGATCAGCCAGCTGGCCCGGGTGCTGTGATCTCGTGAATGACCCCGTAAATGATCGGGGGCCTGACCGCTGAAGCCAGCGATCAGGCCCTTTTCGTAGCCCCGACCGGATTCGAACCGGCGTTACCGCCTTGAGAGGGCGACGTCCTAGGCCTCTAGACGACGGGGCCGTGCATATGTGCCGACAGAACACTACCGCCTCGCAACCAGTGAGGCCAACCGCCGGCCGGGAAGGCCTTCAGCGAGACCTGGCATGAAAAGCGCGGACGTGAACCACGTCCGCGCTGTCGTGCAGGCCAGCTTGCTTGCTGGGGTACCAGGACTCGAACCTAGACTAACAGGGCCAGAACCTGTCGGGCTGCCAATTACCCCATACCCCACTGGCATCGGGCCTTGCGGCTCGGTGCGCCCACGCAGTCTAGCGGACTCCAGGCGCGTCAGCCAACGCGAAACCGCCCGGGATTAAAACGGGAACCTCGCAGCGGCCAATTCACGGGGGGCCGGTTTTCTGTCAGGCCGGCGCCTGCTGAGGCCGGACGGTGGCGAGGACCAGGCGAGCGGAGCCGGTGGCGCGGACGGGGCCGTCGGCGGCGGGGATGAAGCAGGAGCCACCGCGGCTCAGCTCGATCGCCGCGCCGGCCGCGGCACGCAGCAGGACCGAACCTTCGGTGCACAGCAGGATCCGCGGACCGGCGCTGGGCAGGCCGACCTGGGGACCGGCCAGGTCGGCCACGTAAAGCCGGAACTCCGGGACTGGCGTGTCGTACCAGGTGATCCCGTCCGGGAGCGTACGGGGCGCCAGGACAGGCACGGCCACGGACGGGTCGAGGAGCTTCAGCAGCTCGGGCACGTCCAGGTGCTTGCCTGTAAGGCCGGCCCGGACCACGTTGTCGGAGTTGGCCAGCAGCTCGATGCCGGTGCCCCGCAGGTAGGCATGCAGGCCGCCGGCCGGCATGAACATCGCCTGACCGGGCGCCAGCACGGCGTGCCGCATCAGCAAGGAGGCGACCAGGCCGATGTCCCCGGGATGATCCTGCTCGACGCGCACTACCGCGTCGGCCGCGGCCGCGTAGGGGCCGCCACCCGGCGCGAGCCGCGCGCAGGCGGTGACCGTGTCGGCGATCAGGGCCGCCCGCCCGGCCGCGGGCCAGTCGAGAACCGACCCGAGCGCAGCCGCCATGGCAGGCTGATTAGCGGCAGGGTCCGAGGTGGCGGTCTCCAGCTGGGCGGCCAGCGGCTTGAGCTGGTCGACGGCCAGGGCGCGCAGGAATTCCGCCGCGTCCTCGTGGGTACGCAGGCCGGCCAGCACCTCGAAGGGAGACAGTGCGTAGAGCAGTTCGGGCTTGGGCCAGTCATCGACGTAGTTCCTGGCCGGGTCGTGGGGGGCCAGGCCGCGCTGGTTCTCGGCGCGGAACCCCGCCTGCGCTTGCGCGCGCGAGGGATGCACCTGGATCGACAGCGCCTTCTCGGCGGCCAGCACCTTCAGCAGGAACGGCAGCCGCGGCCCGAACCTGGCCATGCAAGCCGGGCCGAGCTCGGCCCTCGGATTGGCCGCGATGATGACGTCCAGCGTGGCCTGAACGCCGCGGTGCAGGCCGGACGGGGCCGACGAATGGCCGCCCATCCACAGCTCCGCCTCCGGGTCTGGCGTCGGGACGGGACGGCCCTGCAGTTCCGCGATCGCGTGCCGGGAGCCCCAGGCGTAGGGCTGCACTACCGGACGGAGAACATCCACCCGCGGATACTAACCCGGCCGCCGAGGTGTCGGCGGGATGCTCGACCAAGGCCACCACGCGGGTGGCCATAAACCGCGCGGTCCGGACCGGGGTCCCGGTCCTGGTCACCTCGCTGACTTCGACGACCCCGCGCCGGTTCGCGATCTCGACCCGGCGGCAGGCCCGGGTCGCCTCCACCTCGTACGTCTGCGGTCCGTCGCCGGAATCGATGACGACCTCAACGCGATCCCCCTTCATCGGCGGACCTCCTGGAGCTGGAACGGGCGCTCGTTCGGAATGAATTAATAGGTCGGCAGGGACGGGTCGACCTGGCTGACCCAGGCCAGCACGCCGCCGCCCACGTGCACGGCGTCGGAGAAGCCGGCGTTCTTGACGACCGCAAGCGCCTCGGCCGACCGGACGCCGCTCTTGCAGTGCAGCACGATCCGCTTGTCCTGGGGCAGCTTCTCCAGGGCCGCGCCGGACAGGAACTCGCCCTTCGGGATGAGCGTCGCGCCGGGGATGGACACGATCTCGTACTCGTTCGGCTCGCGGACGTCGACCAGGAAGATGTTCTCGCCCGCGTCCAGCATGGCGGCCAGGTCCTTGGCGCTGATCGTCGAGCCCACGGCCGCCTGCGCCGCCTCCTCGGAGACCGCGCCGCAGAAGGCCTCGTAGTCGATCAGCTCGGTGATCGTCGGGTTCTTGCCGCAGATCACGCACTCGGGGTCCTTGCGGACCCGGACCGAGTGGTAGGACATCTCCAGCGCGTCGTAGATCATCAGCCGCCCGAGCCAGCGGCTCGCCGATCCCGGTGATCACCTTGATGGCCTCGTTGACCTGGATCGACCCGATCGAGGCGCAGAGTACGCCGAGCACGCCGCCCTCGGCGCAGGACGGGACCATGCCGGGCGGCGGCGGCTCGGGGTACAGGCAGCGGTAGCACGGGCCGTACTCGGCCCAGAACACGCTGGCCTGCCCGTCGAACCGGTAGATCGAGCCCCACACGTACGGCTTGCCGAGCAGCACGCACGCGTCGTTGACCAGGTACCGGGTGGCGAAGTTGTCGGTGCCGTCCACGATCAGGTCGTAGCCGGCGAAGATCTCCATGGCGTTGTCCGAGTCCAGGTGCACGTCGTGCACGACCACGTTGACCAGGGGGTTGATCTCGCGGATGCTGTCACGGGCCGACTCGGCCTTGGGGCGGCCGACGTCGGACTGGCCGTGGATGATCTGGCGCTGCAGGTTCGACTCGTCAACCACGTCGAAGTCGATGATGCCGAGCGTGCCCACGCCGGCCGCGGCCAGGTAGAGCAGCGCGGGCGAGCCGAGCCCGCCGGCCCCGACGCACAGCACCCTGGCGTTCTTCAGCCGCTTCTGGCCGGTCATCCCGACGTCCGGGATGATCAGGTGGCGGGAGTAACGCCGCACCTCATCAACGGTCAGCTCGTCGGCGGGTTCGACCAGGGGGGGCAGCGACACGGTTTCTCCAGAAGAAGAAGATCTTTTTTCCGAACGGTCCGGGGTTTCCCTTCCCGGCACTATGCCACGATCAACCGGCGCGAGTGAGCGGGAATTCCCGGGCCTGGCGGGCCGCAGGGTCCTGGCCGGCGACCCCGGCCGCTTGCGCGAGCAGGACGCCGATCTCGGCCGCGACCAGGTGCGGATGTTCCATGTGGGCGAGGTGACCGGTGCGCGGCATGACCACGATCCTCGCGCCGGGGAACGCATGCGCGGCCCGGCCGGCGATCCTGGCATCGACCACGCGGTCGTCGGCGCCGTAGATGACCAGGGCCGGCGCGCGGACGCGGGCCGCCTCCCGCCAGACCGACGCGCGGCCGACCCGGAAGTACGCCGCGGTGAGCGCCCGCGCGCTCCCCGCCAGCGCGGCGGGAGGCCAGTCCAGGGCGTCGCGGCGGGCGAGTTCGGCGACCTCGGCGGCGAACCGTTCCGGCGCGAACCGCTGCGGATCGCTGAAGCAGTTGGTGATGACGTTGGCGACGCGGCTCTCCGGCGGGAGGAGGCGCAGCCGCCTGATCAGCTTGGTGCCGACCCCGGGCAGGCTCAGCAGCGGGAAGTTCAGCAGGTCCCGCCTCGGCCGGGGGTCGGGCAGCGCCGGGGAGATCAGGGTCAGCGTCCGGACGAGCTCGGGCCGGGTGGCCGCGACCTTCACGCAGGCCGCGCCGCTGAGGGAGTTGCCGAGCAGGTGCACGGGGCCGCGCGCTCGGTGCTCGATCAGCTTGGCGATCGTCTGGGCGTATGCGGCGATCGAGTAGCGGCCGTCCGGACGGGGCGGGGAGTCGCCGAAGCCGGGCAGGTCGAGCGCGTCGCAGTCGAGCCGGGGCCGCAGCACGTCCATCAGGTCGGTCCAGTTGCGCGAGGAGCCCTCCAGCCCGTGCACGCACAGGGCGGGCTCGGGGCTGGCCTCGCCGGGGCTGGCCTCGCCGGGGCTGGTTTCGGCGGGGCTGGTTTCGGCGGAGGCCGCGCTGCGGACATAGACGTCGTAGTCGCCGAGCGAGATCAGGCGGCCGGGCCAGTGCGGGATCGGCCCGGTCACGCTGCGCTTCCCGCTCGCCTCATGCCGAGGCCTTGCGGCGGGTGCGGGGCTTGGCTGGCTTTTCTTCCTTCTTGGCGGCGCCGGACTCGGTGCGGCCGGTCTTGGCGGCGGCCACGCTGGCCCGCAGGATCTCGGTCAGGTCGGCGGGCTGCTTCCTTGGTTCTGGCGGCTCGAGCCCGGCCGGGCGGACCACGTCATTGCCCTCGACCTTCGCCTGGACCACGGCTTCGAGCGCCTCACGGTAGGCGTCGTGGTACTGCTCGGGCTCGAAGTCTTCCGTCATCGTGTCGATGAGCGACTCGGCCATCTTCAGTTCCTGGGACCGGACCTCGATGTCCTCGTCCAGGAAGGCGAAATCGGGCTTGCGCACCTCGTCGGGCCACAGCAGGGTCTCCAGCGTGATGACGCCGTCCCTGACCCACAGGGAGGCCAGGGTCTCGCGCTGGCGCAGCGCGACCTTGGCCACGGCCACCTTGCCCGACTTCTCAAGCGCGTCACGGAACAGCACGTAGGCCCGGGTGCCGACCGCCTCGGGTTCCAGGTAGTAGCTCTTGGCCGCGAGGATCGGCTCCACCTGCTCGGCCGGCGCGAAGTGCAGGACCTCGATCCGGTGGGCGGTCACCAGCGGCAGGTCGGCCAGATCCTCGTCGGTCAGCACGACCATGTCGCCGGTAGCCAGCTCGTAGCCCTTGGCGATGTCGGAGTACGGGACTTCCTCGCCGTCCAGCGTGCACACCCGGCGGAACTGGATCCGGGCGCCGTCCTTGCGGTGCACCTGACGGAAAGTGATGTCCCGCTGCTCGGTCGCGGCGTAGAGCTTCACCGGGATCACGACCAAGCCGAAGGAGATCGCGCCGGCCCATATGCTGCGCATGGCCTTCACCTACCCCGGTTGGCCGCACTCTGATACATCCGGTGTTGCCCCAAATTATCATAATCGACCATTAATTCGAATAGCCGACACTGCATTCGAGTTGGCAAACGACTATCGTGGGTGGATTTAGCCCAACTCTGCTAACGAGCTTAGCCGCGGCTGAGATGATGGCCGGGCAGCGGCTCGAAGTTCGGAGGGGGACGGAGAGATATGGGCGCTTTCGATGTGGTGGTGCTCGGCGGCGGGACCGCGGGCCTGCATGTCGCCACGGACGTGGCCGGCGGCGGCAAGTCGGTGGCCCTCGTCGAAGCGGGCTTGATCGGCGGAGAGTCTCCGTACCTGGCCTGCCTGCCGTCAAATTCCCTGCTGCTCTCGGCGGCCCGGGGCGAGACCTGGGAAGACGCGGTCGCCCGCCGGAACGAGGTGACCGGCGGCCTGGACGATTCCGGCCCGGCACGCCGGCTGGCCGGCGCGGGCGTGACGGTGATCCGCGGGACCGGCCGGATCGCCAGCCCTGGCACGGTCGAGGCGAGGCTGGCGCTCGACGGGTCAACCGTGTCGCTGAGCTACTCGGATCTGGTCATCGCGACCGGGTGCGAGCCGGTCGCACCGCCGATCGAGGGCCTGTCCGACATCCCGGCGTGGACCACCGCCGAGAGCCTGTGCTCCCCCGACCTGCCCCGGCGGCTCATCGTGCTCGGCGGGGGGCCCGCCGGGTGTGAGCTGACGCAGATCTACGCCACGTTCGGCTCGGCCGTGACGCTAGTGGAAGCCGAACCGGGCCTGCTCCCCGGCGAACCCGCCTTCGCCGGGGAGATCCTGGCCGCCGCGCTGCGCCGGGCCGGAGCCGAGATCTACCTCGGCGCCCGCGCCTCCAAGGCCGAACGAACGCCAGAAGGCCTCACGCTCGCACTGGAGGACGGCACCAGGATCGACGCCGACCGGCTGCTGCTCGCCTCGGGCCGGCGCCCCAGGCTCAGCGGCCTCGGCCTCGACGCGCTCGGCATCGCCGTCACCCCCGGCATGGCGCTGCCCACGACCACCATGTGCCGGGTTCCCGGGGCTTCCGGGTCCGGCCGGGTCTGGGGAGCGGGAGATGTCACGGGCATCACGCACACCCACGCCAGCCATTACCAGGCCAGGGTGGTCGCCGGAAATATCCTCGGCCAGCGGCGGGAAGCCGATTACAGCGCCATCCCGCGCTGCGTTTTCACCACGCCGTCGGTGTTCGCGGTGGGCATCGTGCCCGGGCAGGCCCCGGCCGCGCCGGATGACGAAGGCGCCGGAACGGCCGCCGGAGCCGGAACGGCCGCCGGAGTTCGGGCGGACGGCGCCCGAACGGCGGGCGCCGCCGCCGGGGCGGCGGATGGCGCTGAAGTTCGGGTGGAGGGCGCCGGGGTTCGGGCGGACGGGCGGGCCGCGGACGGGACCGGGCTGATTACGGTGCGAGCCGACCTCGGCGATACCGCGCGGGCCTACCTGAGCCAGGACGACCTTGGCTGCCTGGAGCTTTACGCCGACGCCGACACCGGCGTGCTGGCCGGAGCGGTCGCGGTGGGGCCGGACGCAGCCACCTGGATGGGCGAGGTTACCCTCGCCATCAGGGCCAAGATTCCGGTGGCGGTCCTGGCCGACGTGGTGCACGCCTTCCCGACCTACGGGGAAGCACTGGAGACGGCGCTCCGGGAGCTAGCAGGAACCGGGGATACCGGGGATACGCCCGGACTTGGCGATCAGGCCGGAGTCGCCGGTCAGAAGGAAAGAGGGATCAGGCAGTTGACCGAATCAGATATGGAGACGCCCGAGGGCGACGCCATTGAACAGCGCCAGGAAATCGTCGAGGACGAGAACGCGACCCGCGTGAGGCGCGAGATCCCGCTTGACGTCAACGAGGCCGATCTAGCCGAGCAGGAGGTCTCTGTCGGTTTCGACGATGACGACTACCGCTGAGAGCGGCCTAGTATGAATGCGAGCGAGGAAAAGTAGCCGCATCCAACCAAGCGGAGACCGAACATTGATTGCAACGTCCGACGCAAGGCCACGCAGCAACCGGCTGCCACGGCATGAACGGCGGCGGCAGCTGCTGGACGCGGCGCTTGAGGTGTTCGTATCCCAGGGCTACCACGCTGCGGCCATGGACGAGATCGCCGAGCGTGCGGGAGTCAGCAAGCCCGTGCTTTACCAGCATTTCCCCGGCAAGCTCGAGCTGTACCTGGCCCTGCTCGACGAGAGCGTGGACACCCTGCTGGAGACGGTGCGCGACGCGCTGCGCTCCAACCCGGACCCCAAGCAGCGGGTCGCCGCCACCTTTGGCGCCTACTTCGAGTACGTGGAGGGCGAGGGCGAGGCGTACCGGCTGGTGTTCGAGTCGGATCTGTCGAACGAGACCCTCGTCCGCGACCGGCTCGACCGGGTCCAGTGCGAGTGCGCCGCATTGGTGAGCCATGCGGTCAGCGAAGACACCGGGCTTTCCGATGACGAGGCACGTCTGCTGAGCGTGGGACTGGTCGGCATGGCCCAGGTCACCGCCAGGTACTGGCTCAGCACCCGCGACCACATCCCGCGCGAAGCGGCCGAACAGGTCGTCGCTAGGCTCGCCTGGCGTGGCATCAGCGGCTGGCCGCGCAGCGAAAGCGCCGAGTACCCGCCGCTGAACGGGCAGCACTGAGCACCGGCAGCGCTTCACCGGCAGCGCTTTACGGGCGGCGCTTTACGGGCATCATTTTCCGCAGGACGTCGGCCGCAGGCCAGGAGGAGCTTCGTGGAAGTCAAGATCGGAATTCATTCCGTCCCGCGTGAACTGGTGGTGGAGACCGACACGACCGCGGACGACCTGGAGCGCGACCTGGCCACGGCCCTGGCGGCCGGAAGCCACTCCGTCTTCGCGCTTTCGGTGAGCAAGGGCGGCAAGGTCCTGGTGCCGGCCGACAAGATCGCCTACGTAGAGTTCGGCGCGCCGGAAGCTCGCCGGGTAGGTTTCGGCAACATCGCCTGACCCCGGCGCGGCGGGAGGGGCGGGTGCGCCGGTGCGCCTGCTTAGCCACACTGTCCGCTCCTGGTACACTTAGTCACGACTGGTCAATGGAATGACGTAACCAATGGTCGTGTTACACAGTCAGCTGCTGTCTATGCTGCTTAGCATCCCGGGGGGGTTACCCGAGCAAACAGCGGCGTCCCGACGGTGATAGCGGGCTCCCAGGCAGGTTGCGGCGGGTGGGTTTAAATGCCGCGAAGCCAGCCAGATGGTCGCAGCTCGCATCGAGGCGGGTCGTTGCGGGCAGCGTACAGGCACGACCGGGCCGGACCCGTGACAGATGGGGAGGGCCACGATGAAGGATGGAACCCCTGACAACTCAGACTTCTAACGGGGAAACGGCAGAGCCGCAGGCTTTGGCCCCCGGGTCCGTGACCGCTCTGACGAGCGCCGGGTCCGGAGACGGTGCCACCGGGCCGGTCACCGACGGCGGCGGTACTGCAGTCCCGTTCCGTGATTTTGACATTAGCGATGAGATCTGCCGCGGGCTTGAAGCGGCAGGCATCTTCGCCACCTTTCCCATCCAGGCACTGACCCTCCCGCTGGCCCTGCGCGGGCAGGACATCATCGGGCAGGCGCGGACCGGCACAGGAAAGACGCTCGCCTTCGGCATCCCGCTACTGGAACTGGCCGGGGACGGCCCGTCGGGGGCGCCGAAGGCCCTCGTCGTCGTCCCGACCAGGGAACTGGCGATCCAGGTCGCCGACGACCTGCGCACCGCGGCGGTAAACCTCCGCGCCCGCGTGCTGACCGTCTACGGCGGCCGGGCCTACGAGCCGCAGATCGACGCCCTGACGGCCGGCGTCGACATCGTCGTCGGCACCCCCGGACGGCTGCTCGACCTGGCCGAACGCCGCCACCTTGACCTGGGCGCGATCCAGGCCCTGGTGCTCGACGAGGCCGACAAGATGCTCGACCTCGGCTTCCTGCCCGACGTCGAGCGGATCGTCAGGCTCACCCCCGACGACCGGCAGACGATGCTGTTCTCCGCCACGATGCCGGGGGACGTCATCACGCTCGCGCGCCGCCATATGCGGCAACCGACCAACATCCGGGCCGAAGGCCACGACGAGCCCGCGCCGGCGCCCGGCACGCGGCAGTACGTATTCCGGGCGCACCAGATGGACAAGATCGAGGTGCTGGCCCGGGTGCTGCAGGCCAGGGACCGCGGCCTGACCATGGTGTTCTGCCAGACCAAGCGAGCCGCGGACCAAGTCGCGGGTGCGCTGGAAACCAGGGGCTTCGCGGTGGCGACCGTGCACGGCGACCTGGGTCAGGGTCAGCGGGAGCGCGCGCTCCGGGCATTCCGCAGCGGCAAGGTGGACGTGCTCACCGCGACCGAGGTCGCGGCACGCGGACTGGACGTCGAGGACGTCACCCACGTGGTGAACTACGAATGCCCCGACGACGAGAAGACCTACGTGCACCGCATCGGCCGGACCGGGCGAGCCGGGCGTCCCGGCGTCGCGATCACGTTCGTCGACTGGCGGGACATGCACCGCTGGAAGCTCATCAACGACGCGCTGGGCCTGGGCAAGCCGGAGCCTGAGGAGACGTATTCCACCTCTGAGCACCTGTTCACCCAGCTGGACATCCCGCGCGAGGCGAGGGGTACGCTCCCCCGCGCCATGCGCGGCCGGGCTGGCCTGGAGGCGGAGGCGGTCGAGGACATCGGCGAGACCGGCAAGATCCGCTCACCTAAGTCACGCCGCGGGCGGGGCCAGCCAGCGGCCGGGCGCAGCGGAACCGGGCGCAGCGGAACCGGGCGGAACGGCGGCCAGGTCCGCGGCGGTTCCGGTCAGGCACGTAAGACTTCCGCCATGGCCAGCGATGCTGGTGCCCGTGATGCCGGTGAGGACACCGGAAGCGTGGCCAGGAGCAGGCGGCGGCGCCGGACCAGGGCGGGCCGTGAGCTTGCGCCGGGCAGCCAGCCAGCAGAAGACGGGCCGCAGGAAACCCGGCGCAAAGCCTCCTGATCGGTTTGTTCAACGTCGCCGGGTAAGGTTCGCCATTGTGAGCATACCAACCTCGCTTGACCTGCCCGGCGGAGTAAGGCGCACCACGATCCGCACCAGCCGTGGTCCGTTCGCGGCATTCGAGGCGGTCCCGGCTTCCGGGGTGTGCGAACGGGACGCCGCCCTGCTCATCCCGGGCTACACCGGCAGCAAGGAAGACTTCCTCGCGATCTTGGACCTGCTGGCCGACGGAAGCCGCCAGGTGGTCGCGATCGACATGCGCGGGCAGTTCGAGACGCCAGGCGCGGATACCGCGGATGGCTACCACGCAGCCGCCCTCGGCGCGGACATCGCCGCGGTCGTCCGCGCGACGGGCACCAGGCACCTGGTCGGGCACTCCTACGGCGGGCTGGTGGCCCGTGAGGCCGTGCTCGCGCCGGGCCGCGACGTGGTGTCGCTCACGCTGATGAGCTCGGGACCGGGCGCGCTGACCGGGCCGCGGGCCGGGGAACTGCAGGCGATGCTCGCCGAGCTCGGCGTCCAGGACGACAGCGGGCCGGACCGGGCCGCGCTCGAAGCCGGAATCTCCCGGCTCTGGCACGCGCACCTGGAACCGCAGGCCGTCGCGGCCGGCACCCCTGCTCCGGTCGTGGCGTTCCTGGCCAGGCGGATGCTGAGCAACGATCCGGTCGGGCTGGTCATGATGGCCCGCAACATTCTGTCCGCCCGGGACCGGACGGCGGAGCTGGCCGGGCTTTCGGTCAGGCGGCATGGCCAGGTCCCGATCCTGGTCATCTACGGTGAGGACGACAATGCCTGGTCCCCGGCCACGCAGGAGCAGATGGCCAGGCGGCTGCGCGCGTGCCGGGTGTGCATTCCCGGTGCCGTGCATTCGCCCGCCGTCGAAGCGCCCGCGACGACGGCCAGCGCGCTGACGCAATTCTGGGATGCGGTCGAGACCATGACGTGGAAGCACCCCGCCACCAGGCTGGCTTAGGCTTCCAGGCCATCCCACGGCCGCCGCGGCACCGCGGCCGCGGCGCCCTCGGGGCAGTGCCGCCGGTAGTCACACCAGCCGCAGAACGAGCCGGGACGCGGCGGGAACACCTCGTCCCGGGCCCCGGCGGGCAGCCCGTCGCGCATCCGCTCATCCGCGACCGCGCACTCCGCCGCGATAGCCTCGGCGCGGCCCAGGTGCCTAGCCAGCCCAACGTCGGTGTGCAGCCAGCTGAGAACCGTGCCGGTGGGCAGATGGTGCAGCTCCACCCGGTAACACGGCCGTCTGAGCACCCTCCCGGCCGCCAGCGCGTAAAGCGCCAGCGCCATGGAACTGCGCGCGTCGTCCACGGTGAGCAGGTGCCGTCCGGTCTTGTAGTCCACGACCACGAGCTCGGGGCCGGCGTCTTCGGCCAGCCGGACGTCGAGCCGGTCGATCCGCCCGGAGAGCGCGATCTTGTCGGTGCGGGTAGCCACCGTCCGTTCCACCCCGACCGGCTCGTCAGCCGGGTCAAGGCCGGCGACATACCGCTCGACCATGGCCATCGCACGCGTGCGCTGGCGTGCCGACTGAGTCTCGTCCGCGAACCCCTCGTCGATCCAGCCCCGGTCAACCAGCGTGCCCGCGGCCGCGACGGTCCGCTGGGCCAGCGGCAGCCGCCACCAGCCGGCCAGCGCGTTGTGGATGCTGGCGCCGAGGCTGTTATGCGCCCACGGGGGTCCCTTCGGCGGCGCAGGCCGGTCCAGGTAACTCATCCGGTACCGGCGGGGGCAGTCAAGCCAGGTGGTCAGCCGCGTCGGCGTGCACGTGAACAGCCGGCGGGGCATCCCCTCGAATCCCAGCTGTTCCATTCTTGCCGGGGCCTACTCGCTCAGGCCAGGCCAGCGAGGAGGGATCAGAACCCGCGGCGACCCAGGAGTCGAACTTCTTCTCGGCGGCCGCGATCGTCGTCTCCTGGCCGTGGCCCGGGAGCACGCGGGTGCCGGCCGGCAGGGCAAGCAGGTGCTCCCCGATCGCGGTCAGCTGGCGGGCGAAGTCGGGGAACTCATCGTCGTGCGGGGCTGGTCCCCCGGCCACCAGGACGTGCCCGGTGAACACCACGCCGAGTTCCTCGCAGTACAGGCAGACCGAGCCGGGCGTGTGCCCGGGCGCGTGCATGACCTCGAGCGTCGCATCGGCCACCTCGAAGATCCCGCCGTCCTCCATCTCGATGTCCGCCTGGTCCCCTGGATGCGCCTCCCGCCACAGCAGCCGGTCCTTGGAGTGCAGGGCGACCGGCGCTTCGTCCCGCTCGGCCACCTCAAGCGCCGCGGCGACGTGCTCGGCGTGGCCGTGCGTGCAGATGACCGCGAGCACCTCCCGGTCGCCCGCCGCGTCGAGCACCAGCGCCGCATCGCGACCGGGATCGATGACGATGACCTCCTCGTCATCGCCGATGATCCAGGTGTTGATATCAGTGGACACCTGATCAATCCGTGCGCTCATCCGGGCGCTTCCTTCCTCGTTGGCCTGACTCGCCGCCCTTCCTACCACAGCCGCCCGACTAGCGGGGACGGTTGCCCGCGGTTCTGGCGAGGAGAGCCTCGCAGACACCGGCGGCCGCGGTCTCGGCGCCGATCCGGTAACCGCTCAGGCTGCCGTGGTCGTCACTCCCGCCGCTGGCCAGCAGGCCGAGATCGTGGCTGAGGGCGAGCAGGGCGGCCCGTTCGGAATCTGGCTGGTCGGGATGGAAGACCTCCACCCCGGCCAGGCCCGCGGCGGCCAGCCGGGCGATCTCCTCGTCGCTGACCACCGCGTCGCGGCTCGCCCGCGGGTGGGCCAGGACGGCGGCTCCGCCGGCGTCGAGGACCAGCCTGATCGCGTGGACGGGCGCTAGCGCGTACCGGTCCACGTAGGCCCGGCCGCCGTCGCCGATCCAGTCGCGGGTGAACGCCTCGCGCGGCTCCGCGACAGCGCCGCTCGCCGTCATCGCGCGAGCGATGTGCGGGCGGCCGACCACGGCCTGGCCCGCGATGGCGGCCACCTGGTCCCAGCTGATGTCGACGCCGAGGCCGGCGAGCCGGCTCACCATGGCGCGAGCGCGCAGCACGCGGTCGTCGCGGATCCGGCCGAGCTCGGCGGCAAGTTCCGCGTGGTCCGGGTCGAACAGGTACGCCAGCAGGTGCAGGCTGCGATGGCCGAGCCGGCAGGACAGTTCCAGGCCGGGTATGAAGAGCAGCGATCCGGACCGCGCCCGGCGGGCCTCGGCATAGCCCGCAACCGTGTCGTGGTCCGTCAGGGCCACGGCGTCGAGCCCGGCCCGCGCGGCCCGGCGCATCACCTCGGCCGGGGGGTCGGTCCCGTCCGAGGCATTACTGTGCACATGCAGGTCGGCACGCATCGGCCCAGCTTAGGGGGCGTCAGCCGGCGGGCAGGCGAACCGAGGCGGCCCCGAAGGGCAGGTCCAGGTCCTGACCGGGGTCACGCAGGTCCCGCAGGGCGATCGGCTCGACGAGCAGGACGCCCGCGGTCACCGGCCACAGCACCAGCCACAGCCAGTTGCCCTTGATCTCACCGGCGAACACGGCGCGGTCCGGCGAATCCACCGACCACAGCGGAAAGTCATGCTTGCCGAACGAAACGGTGGCCACCGGGGGCGCGGTGGCGAACCCCGCACCCGGATCTACGCCGTCGAGGCCGGCCAGCCCCGCGCCGAGGCCCACGCCCGGCTCCTCCGCGACGACCACCATGTCCGCGGGGCCGCCGACCGGGTTCGGGCCCGACAACGCCACCGCGCAGGCACGCACGCCGGTGCGCCCGTCACCCGCGCCCGCGAAACCCGCCACCAGCCAGCCGGCGGGCAGCGGCCACGGCAGCCAGACCGGAACGCCCGCGGTGCTCAGCAGCCCGTCCAGTCCCTCCTGGGAGGGACTGAAGGCCGGGAGCAAGGGATTGATCTCACCGTGCAGGTCGCAACGCCAGGCACTGGACCAGGCGGTCGGCTCATGGACGGGCTTGGCGCATCGCGGGCAGGCCGCTGCCGAGCGACGGTGACTCTCCTGACCCACGTGTTACCTCATCGCAGCGGAAGGCAAGCTGGCCATCGATTTGACGTGAGCGGTCCTACCCCACTTACGGCCGGAACATGCCGGGCCGGGTATGCCAGTGGCGCCGGCCCCACCGGGGCCGGCGCCACTGTCTCACTCAGAGTTCGAGCTTCCCGCGTTCCTAGCGGAGCTGACCGTCGACAGCACCCCAGAGCTGGGTGTCCGGCACGGTGCCGATGACCGGGCCGACTCCGTTCGAGAAGCCGGTCAGTTTGGTGGTCTCGAGCTGCGGCCGGGGCGTGTCGGTCGGGTAGCCGTTCGACGGGTAGGTGAGCACGAACGGGTGCGAGAAGTTGGTGTCCGAGCCGTTGATCAGCGGCACGTACTCGTGCTCTAGGACGCTGGGGGCATCCAGAGTGTCCGCGATCCAGACGGTCTTCGACGACACTCCGCACGGCTCGAGGGCGACCTTGGTGCCCTGAGCAGCGGTGGTGCCGACGCCCATGCACAGGCCGCTGTCCACGCCGTAAGGTGCGTACTCGATCTCGAACGCGGGGTCGTTGGCCGTCCCGATGCAGTTCTTGAAAGGCGCCGGGCTCGCCGGGTCGCAGCCGTAGTGCAGCGCTACCGCGGACGACACCATGTTGGCCGCGTAGAAGTCGGCGACGGTGCCAGCGAAGGCATAGGTGTAGTCTTCCGCCGGGTCGGCCACGCTGGTGCGGAACAGGATCTGCGGCTGGCCGACCTTCTCACCCTGACGCAGCGTGTCAAGCACGAAGTTCGGGCTGTCGTGCGTGCCGAACTGACGGCTGAAGATGTCGACGCAGTTGTTGCCGCATGACGGGGTGGCCGCGTGGGCCGCCCCGGCGGTCAGCGCGGCGGACGCGCCGACGGCGCTGACCAGGGTCATGGCTGCCGTGGCAGCGAAGACCTTGCTCTTGATGGACATGAAGAGTTCCCTTCGTGGAACCACAGCCGTACCCTGCGTACGGCTGCCGATCTATCACCGCAGCCACGCTGTCGCATTGAGCCGTCCTGCCCGTTTTTGCGGCGATATGACCCCAGAGCGTAATCTCTCGTTCACGCTCTGTGTCTACGTAGAAGGACGCATCACACGCCCGCTTGGTTGCCAACGTTCCGTGATTGATCGTGCGCGATTTCGCGCGGCGCCTCCCGGGGCCGGACATGACAGTGGCGCCGGCCCCCGATGGGGACCGGCGCCACTGCGTCAATCGGCTGAGCGTCAATCGGCTGGGCTGAGCGTGCTCCCTAGTGGAGGACGCCGAAGTCGGCGCCGAACAGCTGGTTGCTGTTGATGGTGCCGGTCGGGAACCCGTTGGCGCCCTGGAACCCGGTCAGGTTGCTGACGTACAGCGCCGCCCGCGGCTGGTCGGTCGGGTAGCTGGCCGACGGGTAGGTGAGCACGTACGGCTGGGAGAAGTTGGTGTCCGAGCCGTTGATCAGCGGGACGTAACCGTGACGGACGGTGTCCTGCGCGTCCACGATCCACACCGTCTTGGAGGTCACGCCACACGGCTGCAGCGTGACCTTCTCGCCCGCCACCGCGGTCGCGGCGACGCCCATGCACAGGCCGCTGTCCACGCCGTACGGCGAGTACTGGATCTCGAACGCGGCGTCGTTCGGGAAGCCCTTGGCCCCGCCGCCGTAGTGCAGGTCGACCGCCGCCGACACCAGCTTGGCGGCGAAGAAGTCGGCCACCGTGCCCTGGTAGGAGAAGGTGTAGTCCTCGGCCGGGTCGCTGTTGGCGACACGGAACAGGATCTGCGGCTGGCCGACCTTCTCACCCTGACGCAGCGTGTCAAGCACGAAGTTCGGGGTCGCGTGCGTCCCGAAGTCATGGTTGAAGATGTCGACGCAGCCGAAGCCGCACGACGGGGTCGCGGCGCTGGCGGAGATCGCGCCCGCGGCGCCGACACCGCCGACCAGGGTCAGCGTCGCCGCAGCGGCGAGGACCTTGCTCTTGATGGACATGAATGTTCCCTTCGTGGAACCACAGCCGTACCCTGCGCACGGCTGTCGGAGCCACCCCCGCGACGCGCCGACCGGAGACCCTCCGGCCCGCCCGCGACGCGGCGGCCTGATCAGGACGGGAACGGCCATCCTGACCGGTCATGCGATAGAGAAGGAGAAGACCCGGGCGACCCCGGAAGCTATGGGAACTGCAGGCCAAGAGATACTGCGCGCACCGCCAACGGAAAAACGCTTCCCGCCGGACGTTCCGCCCGACCGCCGTCGGACGTATTCGCTTATCCGTTAGGAGGACGCGAAGCCCGGCCGGGTGGTTGACGCGGATTTAATGCGAGTTATCCGGCGTGACCAAATCGAAACTTTGATAGCACCCTGACCCTAGTTACGGCGGTATTTATAGATACGTGGGACACCATAGCGCCCACTCGCCATCACCTGGTGCTATTCCGGACAAAGGATGCGCCGCACACCCATTCAGTCGTCAACTTCCCGTGATTGATTGATTGATTGTGATTTCGCGGCTGGCCCGAGGAGCCCGGGAATGACAGTGGCGCCGGCCCCCGATGGGGACCGGCGCCACTGTGCCAATCGGCTGGGCTGAGCGTGCTCCCTAGTGGAGGACGCCGAAGTCGGCGCCGAACAGCTGGTTGCTGTTGATGGTGCCGGTCGGGAACCCGTTGGCGCCCTGGAACCCGGTCAGGTTGCTGACGTACAGCGCCGCCCGCGGCTTGTCGGTCGGGTAGCTGGCCGACGGGTAGGTGAGCACGTACGGCTGGGAGAAGTTGGTGTCCGAGCCGTTGATCAGCGGGACGTAACCGTGACGGACGGTGTCCTGCGCGTCCACGATCCACACCGTCTTGGAGGTCACGCCACACGGCTGAAGCGTGACCTTCTCGCCCGCCACCGCGGTCGAGGCGACGCCCATGCACAGGCCGCTGTCCACGCCGTACGGCGAGTACTGGATCTCGAACGCGGCGTCGTTCGGGAAGCCCTTGGCCCCGCCGCCGTAGTGCAGGTCGACCGCGGCGGACACGAGCGCGGCGGCGTAGAAGTCGGCCACCGTGCCCTGGTAGGAGAAGGTGTAGTCCTCGGCCGGGTCGCTGTTGGCGACACGGAACAGGATCTGCGGCTGGCCGACCTTCTCACCCTGACGCAGCGTGTCAAGCACGAAGTTCGGGGTCGCGTGCGTCCCGAAGTCATGGTTGAAGATGTCGACGCAGCCGAAGCCGCACGACGGGTCGCGGCGCTGGCGGAGATCGCGCCCGCGGCGCCGACACCGCCGACCAGGGTCAGCGTCGCCGCAGCGGCGAGGACCTTGCTCTTGATGGACATGAATGTTCCCTTCGTGGAACCACAGCCGTACCCTGCGCACGGCTGTCGGAGCCACCCCCGCGACGCGCCGACCGGAGACCCTCCGGCCCGCCCGCGACGCGGCGGCCTGATCAGGACGGGAACGGCCATCCTGACCGGTCATGCGATAGAGAAGGAGAAGACCCGGGCGAACCCGGAAGCTAAAGGGGTATTACCGTCAAACAGGCACTGCACGTACAGCTAACGGGAAAACGCCGTCCTGCCAGGCTCGGCGCTGGCCACACGCTGAAGCCAAACGACGCTCACCGCACTTCACGGAGTCTTCGTCTTCCCTGCCAAGGAGACGCGGGGCTACCGTGCTTGGTTTACACGGGATTGAGGTGAATTATCCAGCGTGAACCAGTTGAAACTTTAACGGCACATTGACCCTTGTTGCTGCTGTACCAATCGATACGTGTGGGACAGTACCACCGTCGGCCGTCGCCGGGCGGCATTTCGTACAAAACGGATGCGTCAGAGGTGGCCAGCGCCTGGACACGGCCGTGGCGCCGGCCTCCGATGGAGGCCGGCGCCACGGTGCCAATCGGCTGAGCGTCAATCGGCTGGGCTGAGCGTGCTCCCTAGTGGAGGACGCCGAAGTCGGCGCCGAACAGCTGGTTGCTGTTGATGGTGCCGGTCGGGAACCCGTTGGCGCCCTGGAACCCGGTCAGGTTGCTGACGTACAGCGCCGCCCGCGGCTTGTCGGTCGGGTAGCTGGCCGACGGGTAGGTGAGCACGTACGGCTGGGAGAAGTTGGTGTCCGAGCCGTTGATCAGCGGGACGTAACCGTGACGGACCGTGTCCTGCGCGTCCACGATCCACACCGTCTTGGAGGTCACGCCACACGGCTGCAGCGTGACCTTCTCGCCCGCCACCGCGGTCGCGGCGACGCCCATGCACAGGCCGCTGTCCACGCCGTACGGCGAGTACTGGATCTCGAACGCGGCGTCATCCGGGAACGGCACCGCAGCCACCGGGCTGGAGGTGGGGGTCGGGCCGGGATGCGCGGGAATCAGGGTCGCGCCGCCGCCGTAGTGCAGATCCACGGCCGCCGACACCAGCTTGGCGGCGTAGAAGTCCGACACCAGGCCCTGGTAGGAGAAGGTGTAGTCCTCGGCCGGGTCGCTGTTGGCGACACGGAACAGGATCTGCGGCTGGCCGACCTTCTCACCCTGACGCAGCGTGTCAAGCACGAAGTTCGGGGTCGCGTGCGTCCCGAAGTCATGGTTGAAGATGTCGACGCAGCCGAAGCCGCACGACGGGGTCGCGGCGCTGGCGGAGATCGCGCCCGCGGCGCCGACACCGCCGACCAGGGTCAGCGTCGCCGCAGCGGCGAGGACCTTGCTCTTGATGGACATGAATGTTCCCTTCGTGGAACCACAGCCGTACCCTGCGCACGGCTGTCGGAGCCACCCCCGCGACGCGCCGACCGGAGACCCTCCGGCCCGCCCGCGACGCGGCGGCCTGATCAGGACGGGAACGGCCATCCTGACCGGTCATGCGATAGAGAAGGAGAAGACCCGGGCGAACCCGGAAGCTAAAGGGGTATTACCGTCAAACAGGCACTGTCGACCGAATACTGCCGTACAGGAAGACGTGGAGCTCCAGAGTTTGGTTGACCCGGATTTAAGGTGAATTATCCGTCGTGACCAAATCGAAACTTTAATATCATCCTGACACCAGTTACGGCGGTATCTATTGATACGCGACGCACCGTACCACCACTTGCCGCCACCAGGTGGCATTTCGGATACTTAACGGCATGCCGGGTTCAGTGATCCCTTGCGTCGGCGCCGTCATCAAGGACGAGCAGGGCCGGCTGCTGCTGATCAAGCGCGGGCACGAGCCTGGCGCGGGGCTCTGGTCGCTGCCAGGCGGGAGGATCGAGCCGGGCGAGACGGACGCCGAGGCGCTGGTCAGGGAGATGCTGGAGGAAACGGGCCTCACCGTCGAGGTCGGGCGACTGCTCGGCACCGTGCAGCGTCCCTGGCTCCGGGGCGACGTCATCGACATCAGGGACTACGCGGTCACCGTCGTCGGCGGGACGCTCCGGCCGGGCGACGACGCCGCCGACGCGCGCTGGGTAAAGACCACGGACCTGGCCGCCCTCGAAATCACCGAAGGCCTGGCCGAAGCTCTTACCGCCTGGGGGGTTCTGGGGCTATAGCGGCAATTACAATCCTATTTTTCCGTTTCTGACCAAAACGTGCCAGTCGCTTCCTTCTGGCCCATCTCATGGCCTTTGCCGGGCTCTGCCGCGTCTTCTTGGCGAGCCATTAAGGCGAAAGGCCGCGCGGCGGCCGGGCCGGCCTGGCGGGCCCGGCCCGCCCCCGTCTGCGGGCATCGTGGTCCGATGGCAAGCACCGGGCCTCGTTAGGTCAAATTAGCTTGTAGGAGCGCAGGTTCGTAGCATGAAGGCATGACCTCCCCGACCGTGGCCCCGCCCAGCCCCCAGCAGGTTACCAAGGCGCTTGACGGGGTGAACGATCCCGAGATCCACCGGCCCATCACCGAGCTCGGCATGGTCAAGAACATCCACGTCGCGCCCGACGGGGCGGTGCTGGTCGAGGTATGGCTGACCGTGTTGGGCTGCCCGCTGCGCGACACGATCACCCGGGAGGTGACCGCGGCCGTCGGCAGGATCGGCGGGGTGACCTCGGTCCGCGTCGACCTGGACGTGATGAGCGACGAGCAGCGGCGCGCCCTGCAGACCCAGCTGCGCGGCGGACGGGCCGAGCCCGAGATCCCGTTCAACCAGCCGACCTCGCTGACCCGGGTGTACGCGGTGGCCAGCGGCAAGGGCGGCGTGGGCAAGTCCTCGGTCACGGTGAACCTGGCCGCCGCGCTGGCCTTCTCCGGCCAGAAGGTCGGCGTCGTGGACGCGGACATTTACGGGCACTCCGTGCCGCGGATGCTGGGCGTCACCGGCCGACCTACGCCGGTAGAGAACATGATCATGCCGCCGTCGTCGCACGGCGTGAAGGTCATCTCGATCGGCATGTTCACCAAGGGCAACACGCCGGTGGTCTGGCGCGGGCCGATGCTGCACCGGGCCCTGCAGCAGTTTCTCGCCGACGTCTTCTGGGGCGACCTGGACGTGCTGCTGCTCGACTTGCCGCCGGGCACGGGCGACGTCGCCATCTCGGTGGCCCAGATGCTCCCGGGCGCCGAACTGCTCATCGTGACGACCCCCCAGCTGGCCGCGGCCGAAGTGGCCGAACGGGCGGGCTCGATCGCCACGCAGACGCAGCAGCGGATAGCCGGGGTGATCGAGAACATGTCCTACCTGGTCTGCCCGCACTGCGGCGAGCACACGGACCTGTTCGGCGCGGGCGGCGGCGCCACCGTGGCGGTCGCGCTCAGCCAGCTCAGCGGCACGCAGGTACCGCTGCTCGGGCAGGTGCCGATCGACGTCCGGCTGCGCGAAGGCGGCGACTCGGGGGTGCCGCTGGTCCTCAGCGACCCCGACTCCCCCGCCGGGATGGCGCTGCGCAAGATCGCGGACGACCTCGGCGCCCGCAGCCGCGGGCTGGCGGGGCGGAACCTCGGCATCACGCCCCGCTAGACGCAGGGGGTAACGTCAGGTCGCGTCGGTGTCGAAGGGCGGACGCTCACCCGGAGCGAGCAGCGTCCCGTTCGCCCTGGCCTGACGCGGCGGCTGCGCGGCGGCCTGGGCTGAGTCTCCGTTGAGGTCATCCAGGAGATGCTTCTGCAGGAACCGCTTGGGGTTCAGATCCTGGATGTCGAAGTCATCGAACTCCGGCCCCAGCCCTTCGCGCAGGTCGTTCTTGGCGCCTTCGGCGATCCTGCGCAGGTCGCGCAGGGCCCGCCCGGCCTGCGAGGCGATCTTCGGCAGCTCGTTGGGGCCGAAGATGACAAGCGCGATCACCGCAAGGACCAGCAGCTTGGGGATGGACAGGTCGAACACGCTCAGCTCTCCGTCGGGCAGGTGAACATACGGTTCCGCACGTCCACTGTAAACCGTCAGCCGAAGGGATTGACCCAGGAGGCCAGCCGGACGAACCCCCGGGACATGCGCTTCCAGAAGCCAGGCGGCGCGTCGTGCGGCAGCGCTGCGACCACCGCGTCAACGGTCTGGGTCGGCGCGTCCGCCATCACGGTGTACACCATGCCGTGACTGGACCAGGTGAGGGACCGCTGGTCCGGTTCCGCGACGTAGACCACGTGCCCGTCCACCTTGGCCTGCTGCCAGCCGTTCAGCCGGTCCGCCAGGTCGCCGCGCTGCTCGAACACCGAGACCACCGACAGGCCGTCCGAGTAGCCAAGATCGAGCACGGTGCCCGCGCTCGTCATGGTCTGCGCCCCGATGAACAGCGAGAGGCCACCGGGAAGCTGGGCGGGGACCAGCCAGCCCCAGGCATGCAGCGCGAGAAGCTGGACGTGCGAGAGCGGATCGGTCCACGGCCCGGACGGATCGGACGAGTCGGACGGGTCAGCCGCCGAGCTGGCGAAACGAACGTTGAGGAACATGTCCTGGCTGATCACGTGCGCGGCGGAGTCGAAGACCACCCGCTCGAGGGGCAGCTTGGTGGCGTCGTCCAGCCAGAACCTCGCGGCCAGGCTGCCATTGTCACGCCAGGCCTCGATCACCTGAGCGGCCCGGCCGTCCGCCGAGCCGGCCCTCGCGTACACCATGGTGTAATGCGTCTGGAGCAACTGGACGAGAGACAGCGTGACGCCGAGAACGCCCTCCGGCGCCTGGCCGTCGTTGTCCGCGGACAGGTAAGGCCGGCTGTTGACCGCGGCTCCGGCGGCCAGGGTCTTGGTGACCGTCCGGCCACCGCTGACGTGCCAGATGTCGGAAACGAGCACGCTGCCGTTGCCGTTGCTCCACCGGGTCACCACCTCCTCGCCCTGGTAAGACGTCACAATCGCCGCCTGGGCCGCCTGCTTAAGCAGCCTCGCGGCCCGGGCGCTGCTTGGCCGGCGAGCCGCCACGGGGGCCTTGCCCGCGACCGCGGCGGAACGGGCCGCCGCCGCGACGGGGTCCGGCTGGCTCGGCCGCTGGCCTGACCGCTGCCCTGACCGCTGCACGCCGCGACCAGGAACCCGGGCACGGCCACCGCCAGCGCGGCCGCCAGCAGGAGGTGCGACCGGCTGTCACGGCGCCCGCCGTCACGGCGCCGGCTGTCACGGCGCCCGCTGTTGTGACGGGGGCTGTTGTGACAGGGGCTCACGGGAGAGCTAAGCGTGAACACGCGGGCCTCACGGTGACGGCGCGTCAGAGTCAGACGCGGACGCCGGATCGACGGGCTGCGCCGACGGCGGAGCGAACGGGACCTCACCGGTAGTGATGGCGTGCTCCACGCTGTACATCTCCACCGGCGGGGTTATCCTCGGTCCCGGCGCCGCGCCACCCCCGCCGCCGACCGAGAACGCGGCCGTGCCCAGGCCGACGACCAGCGAGACCGCGCCAAGCACCAGGTAGCGGCGGCGGCGCGCGGATCGCGGCCCGCGCTCTCCGGGCCGCGGCGGCGCCCGGTCGGCCGCGGGCCTGCGGCCGGGAACTCCCCCCAGGATCCCCAGCACCCGCGGCGGCCTGTGCCGCGGCGGCATCGGGCCGCCCGGACCGGTCATGGCGATCAGGCGGCTGGTCATCGCGGCCTCGGACGGTGCCCCGGTCATAAGCGTGCGCAGCTTGTGCTTCAGGGCCCGCAGTTCCGCGGCTTCGGCCCGGCACTGCTCGCAACTGGCCAGATGAGCGTACGCACGATCGCGTTCGGCCCCGTCCAGCTCACCGTCGATGAGGGCCGACAGCCGGTCGCCGAGATGGCTCATGACTCACCAGCCCGCTTCAGCCGACGCCGCGGGACCAGGCCCTGGCGCCAGGGGCTCGCATCCGGCTCGGCCGGGGCTTCTTCCGGGTCTTCCCGGGGAGCCACGCCGACAGGAACCGGCCTGCGATGCTCGAGCGCGGAGCGCAGCTGAGCCCGCCCGCGGTGAATCCGGCTGCGCACCGTGCCCAGCTTGACGCCGAGGGTAGCGGCGATTTCCTCGTAGGAGAAGCCCTCGATGTCGCACAGCACCACCGCGGCGCGGTACTCAGGCGGCAGTGCCTTCAGCGCGGCCTGGACGTCGTCGTCGAGGTGCGAGTCGTCGAAGGCCTGGGCCGGGGTGGGCTCGGAACCCGGCAGCCGGTGGGCCATCTCGTCGGCCAGCCCCTCGAAGCGGATCCGCTGCTTGCGCCGCGCCGAGTCGAGGAACAGGTTCGTGGTGATGCGGTGCAGCCAGCCCTCGAACGTGCCCGGCGTGTAGCTGGACAGCGACCTGAACACCCGGACGAATACCTCCTGGGTCAGGTCTTCCGCGTCATGCGGGTTGCCGGTCAGCCTGTAGGCCAGCCGGTAGACCCGAGTGGAATGGGCGCGGACGATATCCTCCCAGGTCGGAAGGTCCCATTCGGCTTGATCTGGTTGGGATTGGCGTCCGCTGGCCTCCTCCAACACTCCGCCCTCCGGGTCACAAAGTGCCGCGACTGTCACCATCGTGCCCTGGATTCTTCCGTTGCGCTAGTTGTGCCTACCCGGCTACAACGGGCCCGGTGGCCCGCTTCCAGCCGTCTAGGTAACGGCCAGGATAGGTAGAGAGTTCCCGGACCTGCACATCTGGCGCTAGGCTGCTGCGGGTGGGGCCACTTGCGTACACTGCCGAATACGTGCCCGAGGACGAGCCGTTGCTCGCCGCGCGGGGATACGCGGCCGACCTGGGCGGTGCCGAGCCGGTCCTCCCGGCAGTCGGCGCCGCGCTTCGTTTCCTGGCCTGTGCGGTCGGCGCCAGGACCGCGGTCGAGATCGGCACCGGCTGCGGCATCTCCGGCATCTGGCTGCTCCGCGGGATGCGCCCGGGCTCGACGCTCACCAGCGTCGACACCGAACCCGAGTTCCAGCGGATGGCTCGTAAGGCGTTCGCTGCGGCGGGTTTCGCGCCGAACCAGTGCCGCCTCATCCTTGGCCAGGCGCTCGAGGTGCTGCCCCGGCTGTCCGACGGCGCTTACGACATGGTGTTCTGTGACGCGGATGCGCGGGATTACCCGGACTACCTGGCCGCCGCGCTGCGCCTGCTGCGGGTCGGCGGCATCGTGGCCTTCAATAACGCCCTGCTGGCGGGTCCCGCCGATCCCTCGGCTCCCGCCGGGGATGACGGTAGCTCAGCGGATGAAGACGCTAGCTCCCTCGACCTGGCCAGCCAGGTACGAGCGGACGAACGTCTGGTCCCGGTATTGCTGCCCCTCGGCGATGGCCTGCTCGCCGCGGTTAAAAGGGGCGACTAGAGAAACGCTGGGACCGGCTGGGATCGGGTCACCCGACCACCGATTTCAATGCGTCACCAAGCCTTGCTGCTTCGTCGGCTGTTAGCTCAACAACGAGTCGGCCCCCGCCTTCAAGCGGGACACGCATCACGATGCCGCGCCCCTCCTTGGTGACCTCAAGCGGACCGTCGCCCGTCCGCGGCTTCATCGCCGCCATTCTCCCATCCCCTTCCTACAGGTCCTACCGCGCGAGACGCACAGGCTCTGCGTACGCCGCGACCGCGGTGCCTGCGGTGAAACCGGCCAGCCACAATCGTTTCTATCCGTCGCCCTATTATCCCGTGTTCGGAAGCAGATTGGTAATGATCGGAGATCCTTGCCGCGACGAAAACGTGCGCAACGGCTTTTCGAACGGCCGTTTGGCGATTTCGCCGGCGCGTCGTCTTGATCAGCCGGCGGCCGCCCCCGCGTCGGGCCTGAAGAGCGGCCTGGTGCCCCGGACGGTGCTGCCGGCCGCCTGGCGGTGCCGGACAAGCTGCGGGGCCGCCTGGCCGGGCTGCAGATCGCCGTGGTCACGGGAGGTCCCCGGATAGGAGACCTGGAGTCGGGCGTGGTCGCGGCCGCCTTCGGCGACACCGTATCAGTGGTCTCCGGCGGACTGGCCTGCATCGCGGGCGCACTCGTGCTGGCTCGCCTGCTACCCGGTTTTCGCCGGCAGCGGGCGGCCACCGCCGTTCACTCCGGTGACCGCGAGAAGCCAGTTGCCCCGCAGTTAGCGCGGCCTGCCGGCGGCGGTCACGGCTTTCAGCTCCTCCAGCGACTCCCGGATGAATCGCGACAGGTCCGGCTGGCTGGTTTCGCTGACCCAGCGTTCGAACGCGACCTTGAAGACGGCGACACCGGCCTCGGCGGTCAGGCTCGCGGCCGGTTCGCCGACGCCGCGCTGGCGCAGCGCCGCGGCCAGCGCCGAGGCGAGTGACGCGAGCTTGATCAGCTCGCGTTCCCGGAGCTCTGCGTGCGCGGCAATGATGGCCGAACGCTGCCGGGCGCCTTCGCGGCGCTCCTGGAGCAGGACAGTGCCGCGGCCGCCTCCGATGGCGTGATCCACCTCGCGTTCAAGCACGACATCGCCTTCTCGGGCGGCTTCGCGGACGCGGCCGATGCCGACCGCCGCGCCGTCGAGACGTTCGGCGAGGCGCTGGCCGACTCTGACCGGCCGTTCGTCATCGCCTCCGGGACGCTCGGGCTCGCCGTCGGGCGGCTGGCGACCGAACGGGACGGGCATGGTTCCGACCCGGCTATGGCCGCCTGGGGCGCCGGTCCGCGGACCCGGCACGGCACCGCGGAGATCACGCTCTCCCTCGCTGACCGCGGCGTCCGCTCATCCGTCGTGCGACTTCCCCCGACGTGTCACGGGGACGGAGATAACGGCTTCATGGCGGCCATCGTCGGCATCGCCCGCGCCAAAGGCGTATCCGGCTACATTGGCGACGGGGCCAACCGCTGGCCCGCCGTGCACCGGCTCGACGCCGCGCACCTGTTCCGCCTGGCCCTTGAGCAAGCTCCGGCCGGATCGACGCTGCACGCCGTCGCCGACGAAGGCGTGCCGATCCGCGACATCGCCGCGGTGATCGGACGGCACCTCGACCTGCCCGTGGCCGCCATCTCTCCCGAGGACGCCGGTGAGCACTTCGGCTTCCTTGGCGGCTTCCTCGGCGCCGACAGCCCGGCCTCGAGCGCGCTGACCCGCGAGCTGCTTGGCTGGCAGCCGACCCAGCCCGGGCTCATCGACGACCTCGATAAGGGCCACTACTTCGAGAACCGGTCCGCATGACCAGCCGGCGCCCGCCCCGAACCGGGCGGGCGCCGCGCTCCGACGAGATGCTTCTCGCCACTTGACACGTAGCTGGAGGGCTGGGACATGCACCCAGGCCCGTTCGGATGAATGATTTTGGGCTTTTTAGGCCACTACGGACCGTGTGCAAAACGAAGGCCCCGGACCCGCTGAGGGTCCGGGGCTAAAAGTGGAGGTGGCGGGAATCGAACCCGCGTCCTTCAGTACCTCACCAGGGCTTCTCCGGGCGCAGCTTGCTGTGTTTTTCTCAGCCCCGGCGATCACGCAAGCAAGTCGCCGACGGGCTCAGCCACTGTTAGATGTCCCGCCTAGCCCCGCGGCCGGGTCAGGCGGTAAATCCTTCTAGCTGATGCCAGGCACCGGGTCGAAGGCATCCCCGGGCTGACAGAACTCTTAACTCGTCTTAGGCGGCGAGCGTAAGTTCAGTGCGCATTGGAGTGGCACTTATTGGTTTGCGGTCACAGGATTAACGAGGTCACAACCGCAACCCTCGGCCCGCTTCCCCTGGTTCGACCACCGAAGTCGAAACCGATCACCCCCGCTATTGAGTTGTGCGGCCGTACGGCTGAGCCTTACCGCCGTACCTGACCGTACTCCCACAACACGCGATAGCCAACTTCGATTCCCGCGGCAGAGAAGAATGTGGCCCCTGCGGGCGCTGGCGGTGGCCAAGATGCGCCCGCAGGGGCAGGCCGGCAGGGTCGGAGCCGGCCTGGTGGCCGGGTCTCCCCCGAGATGAGACCCGGACCCTCACGTTGACTGGGCCGCAACCCCCCAAGCGAACCCCAGTCATAGGTATAGACGCCACTAAGTGTTCGCACGGTTGCTTAGCGCGACCAGATTCAGGTCACGTATTAATAACGGAACGTAACCGGTCGTGGCAGGGACAGTCAGCCGCGGATGGCCGAGAGGAAGGCGCCGGCCAGCGCCGCGGCGGAGAGCTGGGGTGTTTTGCCTGACTCGATCACGGTGAAGGCGATGTCGCCGCGGTACCCGGCGAACCAGCTCATCCAGCCTGAGCCGCTGTGGACCAGGCCGACCTGCCCGTATACCTGCGCGCCTGGCAAGCTGGCGGCGTGCGCCGCGCCCGAGGTGACCGCACGGCGCATCAGGCCCTGCACCGCGGACATGGCGTCCGCGTCCAGCGTGACGCCCGGGCCGCTGACCGGATCGGCCGAGCCGACGACGACCTGCGGCGCGTGCCAGCCGCCTGAGTCGACCGCCGCGGCGACCATGGCCATCGACAGCGGGCTCATCCGTACGTTCCCCTGGCCGATCATTTCGGCGGCGAGGTCGGCCCCGGTGGCCGAAGGCACCGCCCCGGAGAAGGCAGGTACCTGGAGCGGTGACCAGTCCGCCCCGATGCCGAAGGCCTTGACCACCTCGCCGAACTCGCCGGCCGTGAGCCGCAAGGACATGCCCGCGAACGCCGTTCCGCAGCCGTCGGCGAAATTGGAGCTGAACGGCTTCTGCTCACCGGTCCCGTAGCTGGTGAAGGTCTGCCCGCCGACGGTGAAGGAGTTTTCGCACGGGCTCGTGTCGGACGCACGTACCCCGTCGCTGAGCAGCGCCGCGGCCGACACGATGGTGAAGGCCATGCCCGGGACCAGCTTCGCGTTCAGCGGGCCGGCCGCGGGCAGTGCACCGGATGCCTGATGTTGCGCCACCGCCAGGATCTCTCCCGTCGACGCCCGGACGGCGACGATCTCACCCGAGTCAGGCACCGTTCCCAGCGCGCTCAGGGCCGCGTTCTGCACGGAGGAGTCGATCGTGGTACGGACCGGCGTGCCCGGCACGCCCGGCCAGCGCGCGAGGACATCGGTCTGCGCTCCGGCCGGGTTCACCGCGACCACCTCGGTCGTCGGCGTGCCGAGGAGCTGGCGCTGGAAGGCCGCCTCCAGCCCGGACAGCCCGACCGTAGTGCCAGGGAGGTAAAACGCGCCGTCGTCACGAAGCGTCGGGTCGACTTCACTGCCTACCTCGCCGACCAGCCCGGCGGCTTTGGCCTGGAACAGCCGCTCCGATACGCGCCGGACCACCAGGCCGGGCACGCCGCCAAGGCGGGCGCGCAGGCTGGCGTACCTGTCGGGTTCGAGCGTGGCGAGCCGGACGAACTGGTCCGGCGGGGCCGCCGTGATCTGACCGAGGACCTGCCCGGCCTGGAGCCCGGTGACCCTGGCGAAGGCTGCCGCCGTCGCCGCCTGGCTAGCCAGGCGGGCCTGCACACGCCCACCTCGTAGGCCGGGGCCGGCAGCTGCAGGGGGTCCCCGGCGGTATCAAGGACGGACGCCCGGGTCGGGAACTGGGTCACCAGCGCCAGCCGCTCGCCCTGGCCCAGGCTCGGGTTGATGATGCTGGGTGCCCAGTCAACCTTCCAGCTGCCGTCAACGCGGCGCAGATCGAACTGGCCGTTGTAGGTCCACACGTGCTCGGAGCCGGCCAGGCTGACCGACGCCTTGAAGGAAGCCTTCGCGGTGCCGCCGTGCTGGACGATGGAGCTCATGGACAGGAATAGCTGCGTGGCGTCGACCTGCGCGAAGGCTCCCCTGAGCGCCGCTGCCACGTTGCCGGGCGCGGCCGTGGTCAGCGTGCCGGCCGCGTTGTACTGCTGCTGCTGCCAGTCAAGCAGGAATGTCTGGGCGGCGGGTTCCGCGGACAGCTCAGAGCCGAACCCGGACGCGAGCCCGATGGCTAGCACGCCCACGGCGACGATGACGAGCGCGGCCATGCGGGACCGCTTCGCCCGCCGGCGCGCGGGCGAGGGACTGGGCCTGCGTGACGACCCGGGCGCCACATGCCGGGCCGGGCGGGCCGAGTCGGCCGCCGGCCGGGAATCGGCGGGCTGGCGGGAATCGGCGGGCTGGCGGGAATCGGCGGGCTGGCGGGTCCGGTGCCGCGCCGACCGGGCGCCCCCGCCACGAGCTGGCCCGGCGGAGGGGGCGCGGCCGGCGGAACAGACGGCCCGGGCGCGGCCGACGAGGCGGGCGGCCCGGGCGCGGGCGGCGGAACAGACGGGGCCGGCGGGGCGGGCGGGGCGGGCGGGGCGGCCTCGCGGGGCTCGGACGCGAAGGGCCCTCGCCGCCTGGCGTGGCCGCCGCGCTCGCTTCCAGGAGAGGACACGATTCGCCTGCCTGTCACCTTCGCCGTTTCAGCACCCGGTCTATTTCCCTGGCCGCATCTCGCTTGGCCAGGGCCTGACGCTTGTCGTAGGTGCGCTTACCGCGGGCCAGACCCAGCTCCACCTTGACGTTCCCATCCCTGAAATACAGCGAAAGCGGGACCAGGGTCAGGCCCTGCTCGGCGATCTTGCTATCGAGACGGTCGATTTCCTTGCGGTGCAACAGGAGCTTCCTGATCCGCCGCGGGGTGTGGTTGGTCCAGGTACCCCCGACGTACTCAGGGATATGCACGTTGTGCAGCCAGACTTCGTCGCCGGATATCTGCGCGAACCCGTCCGCGAGGGATGCACGGCCCTCGCGCAGTGATTTTACCTCGGTGCCGGTCAGGACCAGGCCCGCCTCGAAGGTGTCCTCGATCGTGTAGTCGTGATAGGCGCGGCGATTACGGGCGATGACCTTCTGCCCTTGCTCCCGAGCCACGTCTCTCCCATCACCATGCCAGCAGCCGCTCAGACCCGCAGGTAGCGGCGCAAGGTCAGGAACGACGTCGCACCGCACAGCACCACCGCCACGACCATCGAGATCAAGATGACCTCGATCAGGTCGCCGACGGACAAACCCACGTTGAATGAGAAGTACTGCTCCAGGCTATCTAGCATCAGGGACTTGACTGCGACCAGGAGCCCCGCCGCGATGGCCCAGCCGATCAGCCCGGCGATCGTCCCCTCTAGCAGGAACGGCAGCTGGATGTAGAAGTTCGACGCGCCGACCAGGCGCATGATGGAGGTTTCCCTGCGGCGGTTGAACGCGGACAGCCGGATCGTGTTAGCCACGAGCAGGACCGCGGCGACGATCAGGATCAGCGCGATAATGACCACCGCGTTCCTGGCCCCGTCGAGCAGCCGGTAGAACTTGTCCAGGATGGTCATCTCGTCGACCACCGTTTCCACCCCGAGCGCCCCGGTCACCGCGCTGGCCACGATGTTGTAGTCGGCCTCGGGGTTCTTCAGCTTCACCTCGAACGAGTCGGGGATGTCGCCCGGCTGAGTGTCCTGGACAAGGGCCGGCTCGTTCGAGAAGTACTGCCTGAATTCCGAGTAGGCCTGCCCCTGGCTCACGTAGTAGACGGCCTGGACCTGGGGCATGGACTTGAGCTGGGCTTCCAGCCGGTTCCGCTCGGCCAGGGTGGAGGGCCCGTTCTGCTGGCACTGCGGCTGCGGGCTCGTCTTGATGCACAGGTAGATCGACAGCTCGACCTTGCCCTGCCAGTAGGTGCGCGTCCTGTCCACCTGCTTCACGAACAGCAGACCCGTGCCGAGCAGGGACAGGCTGATGGCCACGACCACGATGAGCGCCATCGTCATGGTGAGATTCCGGCGCAGCCCGATCCAGATCTCGGAGAGGACGAACTGTGAACGCATGCTGGCTGATCCCTTGATAGTCCTGGGCGGGTTACCGCCGCGGGTACCGCCTCGCGGGGAACCGGTGCGGCGGGTAACAGGTCAGTATGCCTGGCCGTACACCCCGCGCGACTGGTCTCGGACAACCTTGCCGTATTCGAGCTCGATGACGCGCTTGCGCATCGAGTCGACGATGGCCGCGTCGTGAGTAGCCATCACGACAGTGGTCCCTGTCCTGTTGATCCGGTCAAGCACCTTCATGATGCCGATGGAGGTCGCCGGGTCGATGTTCCCTGTCGGCTCGTCGGCAAGCAAGATCATCGGCCGGTTGACGAACGCGCGCGCCATCGCGACCCGCTGCTGCTCGCCGCCGGATAGCTCGTCGGGCATGCGGTCGTGCTTGCCCTCCAGGCCGACGAGATCGATCACCTCGGGCACGACCTTGCGGATGAAGCGCCGCTGCTTGCCGATGACCTCGAGGGCGAACGCGACGTTCTGATAGACGTTCTTATTCGGCAGCAGCCGGAAGTCCTGGAACACGCAGCCGATGCGCCGCCGCAGATACGGCACCTTCCAGTTGGTCAGTCGCGCCAGGTCCCGGCCGGCCACGTGGATCCTGCCCTCTGAAGGCCGCTCCTCCTTCAGGACCAGCCGGAGGAAGGTCGATTTCCCCGAACCGGACGGGCCCACGAGGAAGACAAACTCGCCCTTGGCGACTTCTATGTTCACGCTCTCCAGCGCCGGGCGGCTCTGATTCGGATAGACCTTGGTGACGTTATCGAAGTTGATCACGGGACCATCACATCGATGTAGGTGGATGAGGACCGCGGCGGCTGCCGCCAACCTGGCAACTTACGGGTAACCTGGTTAGGCCAGGGAACAGTCTAGAGCGAAACTGGCAGCTAAGGCCCTACATCACGGCAAGTGCCGAGGTGCGGGCCAGGTGGAAGGGGTTCCGATGAGCTGCGAACACCTGATCTGTGCGCAATGCGCCGGGCCAGTAGTGGAAGGCCGCTGCCCGGCGTGTCGCGCTTCGCGACAGCATGTTCACCATGAGCACTCGGGTGCCAGTCCGCAGCTGATCATCGCCGCCGTTCTCGTGCTGAGCTTTCTGCTGCTCCTCGCCCTTCACCTGAGGTAGCTACCGGCCCGTCTGGCGCATCCAGCGGATCTCCGCGTCGATGAAATCGTCGATCTCGCCGTCGAGGACCGCGACGGCGTTGCCCGTCTCCTTCCCGGTCCGCACGTCCTTGACGTTCTGGTACGGGTACAGGACGTAGTTGCGGATCTGGGTCCCCCAGGCGCGACCGCCGTCACCGCGCAGCTTGTCCATCTCCTCGGCTTCCTCTTGCCGGCGCCGCTCGAGCAGCTTGGCCTGCAGCACGGCCATCGCCGACGCGCGGTTCTGGATCTGGCTGCGCTCGTTCTGGCAGGAGACCACGATCCCGGTGGGAAGGTGCGTGATGCGGACGGCCGAGTCGGTCGTGTTCACGCCCTGGCCGCCGGGGCCGCTCGAGCGGAACACGTCCACCCGGATCTCATCGTCGTTGATGTCGATGTGATCGGCCGTATCCACCACCGGCATCACGTCCACCCCGGCGAACGAGGTCTGCCTGCGCCCCTGGTTGTCGTACTTGGAGATGCGGACCATCCGGTGCGTGCCGTGCTCGCCGCGCAGCGTCCCGTACGCGTAGGGGGCGTTGACCGCGAACGTGGTCGACTTGATCCCCGCTTCTTCCGCGTAGGAGGTGTCGTACACCTCGGTCGGGTACTTGTGCCGCTCCGCCCAGCGCAGGTACATCCGCAGCAGGTTCTCGGCGAAGTCGGCGGCGTCCGCCCCGCCCGCCTGGGCGTTGATCGAGATCAGCGCCTCGCGCGCGTCGTACTCGCCGTTGAGCAGCGTCCGCACCTCGAGCTGGTCGATCTCGGTCCGGAGCGCGGCCAGCTCGTGGGCCGCCTCATCGCGGGTGGGCTCGTCGTCCTCGCTCTCGGCCAGCTCGAAAAGCAACTTGGTGTCGGCGAGGCGCTGGTGCAGGCCGGCCAGCCTGGCCAGCTCAGCTTCCAGGTAAGACAGCCGCCTGGTCACCTTCTGAGCATGAGGCGGATCGGCCCACAGCGCGGGGTCGGCGGACTGCTCGCGCAACCCGGACGCTTCCCGCTGCAGTTCGCCGGGATCGAGCACCGCTTCTATGCTGTCGAGCTTCGAGGTCAGCGCCGCGATCTCATCGGCGGGATCGGTGCTTGCCATGCTCGCAAGCCTACGCGAGAAGCGCAGGGTACAGCCGCAACCCGGCGGTGCCCGCGAAACCGGGCAGCCAAACCCGGTATCCTGCCTTAGCGTGAGATTCGGAAGGCGCAGGACCAGGACCGCCATCGGATCCGCGGCGCTGGCCGCGGTGACGCTGCTGGCCGTCCAGGGGTGCGCCCCGGCCGCGCCGGGGAACGCGGTCACCAGCGCCGAGCACAGCCTGAGCGTCAGCGCGGCGCAGGTCGTCTACGAGTCCTACCTGGCGGCCAGCGACTCGGCCGCGGCGCAAGGCAACGAGACCCGGGCGCTCGCGATCGTGGCGGACGCCCAGTGGGCGCAACTGAAGGGCCAGTACACGGCGCTGGCCAGGGCCGGCGTCCCGGTCCCGAGGTACGAGTACGGCAAGCCGGTCTTCTACGTGCCCGCGCTGAACGGTTACCCGCAGTGGTTCATGGTGACGGTGCCACGGCAAACCGACTCGGGCGGTCACCTCGGTCCAGCGGTCAACACGATCATGCTGTTCGATCGCCCGCAGCAGGGCGTTCCCTGGACGCTTAACGGCACCGCGGTCCTGGACCAGCCGATGCCCGCGATCGCCCGCGACCGTGCGGGCTACGCCATCGGCGTCGTCAACAACGACCCCAGCCTGCTGCTGCGGCCGGATGTGGTCGGGGCGAGCCAGGCGGCTATGGTGGACGACGGCCCAGGCAGCGCGGCCGCGGCGGCCATCGCGGCGGGGCCGCAGACCACCGGGCTCTACGCCGGGCAGGCTGCGATCGGCCGCGCCGACACGGCCCGGGGCCTGCACTATGCGTGGCTGGCCGTGGGCGCGTCCTACCCGCAGTTCGAGCTGCGGACCACCGACGGCGGGGCCCTGACGATGTACGGGATGTACCTGAACACGACCACCGAGCATCCCGGCCTGGCGGCCGGGTCGCCGATTCCGGTGCCCGCCGAGTTCACCCAGCTGTTCACCCTGCCGCACGAGATCGCTTACCACGTGGTTTTCGCCAACTGGACCTACCAGTTCGCGGCGGTCGACCCCCCGGCAACCGCGCATAACACCAAGGTCGACATCATCGCGGCCACCGGCGGCCCCACCTACAGCCACGCTCTGTAGTCCCGGGGGGCGACCCCCCGGGATCCCCCCGGGACTGGGGGGAACCATCCCCCCAGACCCCCCTTGGACCCCCTTCGGGGGTCGGGGGTAGGGGTCGGGCTGGGGTTGGGCCGGGGGTTGAGGTTAGGGCCGGGAGGTTGAGGTTAGGGCCGGGAGGTTGAGGTTAGGGCCGGGAGGTTGAGGTTAGGGCCGGGAGGTTGAGGTTAGGGCCGGGGTTGGGGTAGGGGCGGGCGGGGCGGGTCAGGATGGGGGGAGGGAGCTGGCGGCTACTAGGGTGCGGATGGCGCGGAGGGCTACCGACAAGGTGGTGAAGGTGAAGCGCTCGCTTTCCCAGATCTCGCCGAGGGTCTGGGCGGCCATGGCCACCGCGGCCTCGTTCCGCGCGCCCCAGGCGGCGAGGCGCTCCTCGGGGTTCCTCAGCACCTCCGGGCCGCTGACCCCGAGCACGTCCTGGGTGAGCGAGGCGTGCGCGGCGTACAGGTCGTCGCGCAGGGCCGCACGGGCCATCGTCGACCAGCGGTCTTCGCGGGGCAGCGCGGTAATGCGATCGCGCAGCCGGGTAATCTGCACCCGGCCGGCCAGGTCGAAGTAGACATCGGCGGTCTCCTCGATACCGCGGCCCGCGGCGGAGGCGGCCCGCACGATGTCGAAGGCCGAATAGGTCGGCACCATCGCCGCAACCCGCTCGGCTAGCTCGACCGGCACGCCCATGTCGAGGTAGGTGTCCCTGCGCTCCTCGAACCCGGCCAGGTCGCGGCCGGTGAGCAGCTTCGGCAGGCCCGAACGTACCGTCCTGACCCCGTCCGCGAAGAAGGCCACCGTGGCCTGGATGTCGAACGGCGGGCGGCGGTTGTACAGCAGCCACCTGGCCGCCCGCTCGGTCAGCTTGCGCCCCTCGAGCAGCAGCGTGATCTGGGCCGCGATGCCGATCCGGCCCTCCAGTTCCTCGACCTGATGCCAGAAGGCCGGCATGTCGAACACCTCCCGGGCCACCAGCCACGCCCGGGTGAGGTCAGGCACGGAGGCGCCGGTCTCCTCGATCAGCCGGAACAAGAACGTGGTGCCCGAGGTGTCGATCATCTCGTTGACCACCGAGGTGGTGATGATCTCCCGGCGCAGCGGGTGCGATTCCATCCGGTCCGCGAACCTGGCCCGCAGCGGAGCCGGGAAGTACGCGTCCAGCGCCCGGCGCAGGTACGGGTCGTCGGGCAGGCCGGATTCCAGCACGTCCTCGCCCGCTGAGATCTTGGTGACCGCGAGCAGCAGGGCCAGCTCGGGGCTGGTCAGGCCGATACCAGAGGAGCGCCGTTCGGCGATCTCCCGCTCGTCTGGCAGCACGTCCTGCTCCACGGCGAGCCGCTTGTCCCTGATCAGCTTGCGCAGGTACCGTGCGTGCACGTGCAGCAGGGACGGCGCCTGGGACCTGGCGACCGCCAGCGCCATGTTCTGCCGGTAGTTGTGCCGGAGCACCAGGGCGGTCAGCTCGCCGATCATGTCGTTAAGCAGCCGATGCCGGCCGGACGCGGGAATGGCCCCGTCCCGGATCGCGTCGGCCAGCAAGATCTTGATGTTGACCTCGTGGTCCGAGGTGTCGACCCCGGCCGAGTTGTCGATGAAGTCGGTATTCATCAGCCCGCCGCCGAGCGAGTACTCGATCCGCGCCGCCCGGGTAAAGCCGAGGTTGCCGCCTTCGCCGACGACGCGGGCCCGCAACTGCCTGGCGTTGATCCGGACCGCGTTGTTGGACCGGTCACCCGCGTCGGCGTGGGTTTCCGAGCTGGCCTTGACGTAGGTGCCTATCCCTGCGTTCCAGAGCAGGTCGACGGGGGCGGCCAGGATGGCGGAGATCAGCTCGTCCGGGGAGAGCGCGCCGGCCCCGCGCCGACGCCGAGCACGGCGCGCGCCTGCGGGGAGACCGGGACCGCCTTGGCGGTGCGCGGCCAGACCCCGCCGCCCGGCGAGATCAGCGCCTGGTCGTAGTCCGCCCACGAGGACCTGGGCAGGTCGAACATCCGGGTGCGCTCGGCCAGGCTCACCGCCGGATCGGGATCGGGATCGATGAACACGTGCCGGTGATCGAAGGCCGCGATCAGCTTGATGTGCCGGGACAGCAGCATCCCGTTACCGAACACGTCACCGGACATGTCCCCCACGCCGACCACGGTGAAGTCATCGGTATCCGGGTTCATCCCCAGCGCCGCGAAGTGCCATTTCACCGACTCCCAGGCGCCGCGCGCGGTAATGCCCATCTTCTTGTGGTCATAACCCTCTGACCCGCCGGAGGCGAACGCGTCGCCCAGCCAGAAGCCGTAGCGGGCCGCCACCTCGTTGGCGGTGTCGGAGAACGTCGCGGTGCCCTTGTCCGCCGCCACCACCAGGTACGGGTCGTCGCCGTCCCGCCGGACCACGTCCGGCGGCGGCACCACCTGGTCGCCCTCGATGTTGTCGGTCACGTCGAGCATCCCGGAGATGAACGTCTGGTAGCAGGCGAGCACCTCGGCCTGGTACGCCTCGCGGTGGGCGGGATCGGGCAGGCGCTTGCACACGAAGCCGCCCTTGGCGCCGGACGGGACGATGACCGCGTTCTTGACCTCTTGCGCCTTCACCAGGCCGAGGACCTCGGTGCGGAAGTCCTCGAGCCGGTCGGACCAGCGCAGGCCGCCGCGCGCCACCCGGCCGAAGCGCAGGTGCACCGCCTCCAGCCGGGGCGAGTAGACGAAGATCTCGAACTTGGGCCGCGGCGAGGCCAGCCCGGGCACGCTGCCCGGGGCGAACTTGAGCACGAGGCTCTGTTGCCTCGGGGGGACGCTCCCCCCAGACCCCCCCGATCCTGGGGGGAAACCGTTCCCCCCAGACCCCCTCGGCCCCCCTTCGGGGGGGACCCTCGGCCCCCTCGGCCCCCTCGGCCGCTGGTAGTAGTTCGTGCGCAGGGTGGCGTCGACGAGGGCCAGGTAGGAGCGCAGGATGCGGTCGTGGTCGAGGCTGACCACCTCGTCCAGCTGGCCGCGGATCTCCTCGGCGATGGCCTCGCAGCGTTCGCTGACGCCGTTTTGCCTGGCCGGGTCGAACCAGGACTCGAACAGCCGGATCAGCAGCCGGGTGATGGCCGGGTTGGACCGCAGCACCCGCTGCACGTAGTCCTCGCTGAACCGCATCCCGCCCTGGCGCAGGTACTTGGCGAAGGCACGCAGCAGCGTGACCTCGCGCCAGCTCAGGCCGACCGTCAGCACCAGCGCGTTGAACGCGTCGTCTTCGGTCTGGCCGTACCACAGGGCGGTCAGCGCCTCCTCGAAGAGCCGGCGCAGGCCGCCGGAAGCGGCGGCGGCCGGAGGGCGAAGACCAAATTCATATATCCAGAACGAACCGGCGTTCGACGATCCGGAGAACTTATACGGATGCTCGTCGACGACCTCGAGCCCCATGTGCTGCAGCTGGGGCAGCACGTCGGACAGCGTGATCGGCGTGCCTGACCGGTACACCACCAGCGTCCACCGCTCCGGGTGCTCCACCAGCCGGACCGCGAACTCCGTCCCCGACTCATGCAGCTCGAGCATCGTGAACAGGTCGCCGACCGCGTCCGGCGCGGAGACGTCCGCCTTGTAAGTCTCGGGGATGCCCGCCGCGTAGAGGTTAAGCAGCCGCCCGGCGCGCTCCTCGCCGAGCACGCGGGTCGCCTCGGCGGCGAGGTCCTCATCCCAGGACCTGACCGCCGCGGCCAGCTGGCGTTCGAGGGCGGCCGCGTCCACGTGCGGCACCGGCCGGCCGTGCTCCCCCCTGATCACGATGTACAGGCGGGCCAGGGCGGAGTCGCCGACCATGGCGCTGTAGGTCACCGCGACGCCATGCAGCGCGCCGACCAAGATGCCCTGCGCCCGGAGCCTGACCTTGGTGGTGTACCGGTCCCTGGGCAGGTACACCAGGCAGGACATGTACCGTCCGTACCGGTCCCGGCGCAGGAACAGCCTGGTCTGCTTGCGCTCACTCAGCCGCAGCACGCCCAGCGCGATCGGGGTGAGCTCGTCCGCCGAGATCTCGAACAGCTCCTCGCGCGGGAAGTCCTCGAGGATCTCGATGAGGTCCTTCCCGTCGTGACTGTCCCTCGACAGCCCGGACGCGGCCAGCACCCGCGCCAGCTTGCGCCGGAGCACGGGAACGCCGGCGATCGGCGCGGTGTGCGCCGTGTGCGCGTACAGGCCGAGGAACCTGAACTCGCCGGTGACGGTCCCCTCCGGGCCGAGCTTCTTGACCGAGACGTAGTCCAGGTAGTTAGCGCGGTAGACGGTGGACCTGGAGTTCGCCTTGGCCAGCACCAGCCGCTCGGCCGGGTCCTGGGCCCGGGCCACCACCTGAGACGACATCTTGCGGAACGAATCCCGGCCCTGCCTGGCGTGACGCAAGATGCCGAGCCCGGTCCCCGGCACGGCGCGCAGGCCGGCGCCTTCCTCGGTCCGCGCCAGATCGTACTCGCGGTAGCCGAGGAAGGTGAAGTTGCCCATGGCCAGCCAGCGCAGCAGCTCGCCGGCCTCGGCCTGCTCACTGCCGGGTTCGCGGCCGAGATCGTCGGCCAGGCTGCGGGCCACCGCACCCATCCGCGGCTGATCCTCGACGGCCACGCGCACGTCGTCCAGCACGTGCCGCAGGTCGGCGGCGAGCTGATCGGCGCTGACCTGGTCCCTGGGCGGCGCGAGCTCGACGTGGATCCACGATTCTGCTATCTCGGGGGGGACGACTCCCCCCAGGTCCCCCCCGGTCACGGGGGGACTGCCCGTCCCCCCGTCCCCCCCTGGGCGCAGCGCGCCGGTTACGTCCCGGCGCACCCGCAGCAGCGGGTGCATAAGCAGCTGGATCTCGGCCTCGTGCCGGTTCAGCTCGGTGGTGACCGAGTTGACCAGGTAAGGCATGTCGTCGGTGACGATGTCCACGACCAGGGCAGACCGGCCGGCCGGGTCCAGCTGGGCGTCGCCCGGCTCGCGGACCTGCACCAGGGCCCGGCCCTGCGGCCGGCGCAGGCCCAGCCGGGCGTGCGCCTGCGCCACCGCCGCCAGCCGTGACGGCAGCACCAGGTCCTCGGTGGCGACGCGCTGGTAGTAAGCCTGCAGGTAGCAGGAGACGCTCTCCCCGCTGCTGGCGCCCAGCGCCGAGTCCAGGGCGGGATCGTCTGACCATGCCTGTGCCGCCTTGGCCAGCAGGGCGTCCCGAGCCTCGTCCGCCTTAATGTCCGGCATCGCGTCCACTCCTTCGTGTCCACAACCTGATCCGTCGTCTTGCCTCATCCCGGTCCGTCCCGGGCCGGACAAACCCTGCCACCCCATTGTGACAAATCTGTTACTTCACGTAACTAAGAGAGATCGGTACCTCCTCGGAAGCTGCCGAAGTACCTCAGCACACCGGGATCGGCCAGGGCGTTCGGATCCGCGGCCTGCTCCGGGTGAGCGCCGAGCAGGATCTTACGCACCGGTACCTCTAGCTTCTTACCGGAAAGGGTCCGCGGAATGCCCGGTACCTGGTGAATCTCGTCAGGTACGTGCCGGGGCGACAGCTGCGCCCGGAGTGCGGCGCGGAGCCTGCTCTTCAGGTCGTCGTCGAGCTCACATCCCGGCGCCGGCACCACGAACAGGAGCAGCCGGCCTTCGGCGCCCAGCCTGCCGGTGTCGACGACCAGGCTGTCGGCGACTTCCGGGCAGGCCTCGACCACGCGGTAGAACTCACTGGTGCCCATCCGGACGCCGCCGCGGTTGAGGGTGGCGTCGGAACGGCCATAGATGACACAGCCGCCGTCTGGCCGCAGTTCGATCCAGTCACCATGGCGCCAGACCCCCGGATAGGCGTCGAAATAGCTCTCCCGGTACCTGGCGCCGGCGGGATCGTTCCAGAACCCGACGGGCATCGACGGCATCGGCTCGGTGATCACCAGCTCCCCCACCTGGCCGGTGACCGGCTGGCCGGCCTCGTCATAGGCCGCCACCGCGGCCCCGAGACAGCGGCCGGAGATCACCCCGGCCCGCACCGGCAGCAGCGGGCACGGCCCGACCACCCCCGTGCACACGTCAGTGCCGCCCGAGAACGATCCGAGCAGCAGGTCCCGCTTGACGTGCCGGTAGACCCAGCCGAACGTCTCGGGCGGCAGCGGCGACCCGGTCGAGCCGATGCCCCGCAGCGCGGACAGGTCCGCCTCCTCGCCGGGGCGCAGCCCCGCCTTGGCGCAGGCGACCAGGTAAGGCGCGCCGACCCCCAGGTAGGTGACGCCGTGCTCGGCCGCAAGCTGCCACAGCCGGCCGGTCGCCGGGTAGGTGGCGCTGCCGTCGTAAAGCAGGGTCGTGACGCCGGCCAGCAGGCCGCCGGCCAGGTAGTTCCACATCATCCAGCCGGTCGTGGTGTACCAGCAGAAGACATCGCCTGGGCGCAGGTCCTGGTGCAGCGAGAGCGCCTTGAGGTGCTCGAGCACCACGCCGCCGTGCCCGTGCATGATCGGCTTCGGCAGCCCGGTGGTGCCGGAGGAGTACACCACCCACAGCGGGTGCTCGAACGGGACCTCCTCGAACTCCGGCATGTTCTCGTGCTGGCGGCCCAGGTCTTCCCAGGCAATGGCCTGGGCCGAGGGGGCCGAGGGGGTCTGGGGGGAACGGTTTCCCCCCAGGAGCAGGGGGGGGCTGGGGGGGATCGTCCCCCCGAGACCAGCAAGCACCTTCACCAGCACCACCGCGGACAGGCCGGGCAGGGCCGAGGTCACCTCGTCGACCATGGCGGCGCGGGAGAACTCCCGGCCCCCGTAGGCGTAGCCGTCGCAGGCGATCAGCACCGTCGGCTCGATCTGCGCGAACCGGTCCACCACGCTGGACGCGCCGAAATCGGGCGAGCAGGAGGACCAGATCGCGCCCAGGCTCGCGGTGGCGAGCAGGCCGATCACCGCCTCGGGCACGTTGGGCAGCAGCGCCGCCACGCGATCTCCCCGGCGGACGCCGAGCGAGCGCAGGCCCCGGGCCACCCGCGCGACCTCCGCCGCGAGCTGAGCGTAGGTGAGGGCACCCGCCCTGGACCGTTCGGAGTCAAAGATAATGGCGATGCGGCCGGGATCGGTCCATGCGGTCCGCAGCGCGTTACGGGCGTAGTTGAGGGTGGCCCCGGCGAACCAGTGCACGTCCGGCATGGTCTCGCCGGTGATCACCGACGCGGGGTCATGATCCCATTCGCCGAGGACGTCGAAATGGTCCCAGATCGCGGTCCAGAACCGGGCCGGATACGTCACCGACCACCGCCACAGGTCGTCGTAGCAGCCGAACTCCGGCCCTCCGCCGTCGGCCAGCCAGCGCATGAAACCGGTGATCCGGGCCTGGCTCACCGTCTTTTGATCCGGCTCCCATAGCACCGTGCCGTAGCCACGGCTCAGCTGATCATTGTCGCTGGCTTCCATGCTTTCAGCATCGTGCCATCCAGGCACGCTGGCAACGCTCCTTTTGGCCCCTTTTGTCGGACAGATCACATGATTGGGGGCTATCAGGCCGGCGGCGTGGTGAGACGGGTGATCAGGGCGACCAGGCCGGCGGTGCCGGTGAGGTCGGGCACCACCGCGTCGGCCCCGGCGTCCCGAAGCTCGGCCGCGCTGGCCCGGCCGCTGGCCACGGCGAGCGAGGAGGCCCCGCCGATCTTGGCCGCGTCCACGTCCCTGGGCGAGTCGGCCACGTAGACGGTGGCGTGCTCGCCGAAGGTGGTGCGGTGCTTGATGCCGGCCCGTTCCCTGGCCACCCGGATGAGGGTGCCCTTGGGGTAGGCCTCCGAGCCGTAGCCGCCGATGCCGAAGTCGACGAAGCCGTCCAGGTCGAACGCGCGCAGCTTCAGCATCGCGCTCGGCTTGCTGCTGCCGGTCAGCACGGTCTGCACCACGCCGTCGAGCTTGGCCACGGCCGCGACCGCCTCGGCCGCCCCGGGCAGCAACTGGCCCTGGACGGCCAGTTCGTCGCGCCTGGCCTCGAGCGCCGCGGCCAGCGCGGCGCTGAACGGTTCGAGCAGGGCTTCCGCGGTCCCTGCGGCGCTGACGTCGGCGCCGTTCAGCGCCAGCGCGTCGAAGAAGATCTCCGACTCAGAACGGCCCGCGACCTGCGGCAGCCGGAGCAGCGCGCGTCCCGTCACGGCCGGGAAGGCCTCGACATAGGCATCCCTTGTCACCCGTACGACATCGACCAAGGTCAGATCTATGTTCCACAGAACCAGCCGGTGAATGACGTCCTCCGGTACATGAATCAGCCCATGTGAGGGTAACGGTAGTCGGACGGGGGCACGAAGAGTTCCTTGATCGCGCGGGCGGATACCCACCTGGTCAGGTTGTAGATCGAGCCGGCCTTGTCATCGGTGCCGCTCGCGCGCGCGCCGCCGAACGGCTGCTGGCCGACCACCGCCCCGGTGGGCTTGTCGTTGATGTAGAAGTTGCCCGCAGAGTACCTGAGCCTGTCGGCCGCCTGGGCGATGGCCGCGCGGTCGGTGGCCAGGATCGCGCCGGTCAGCGCGTAGGGGGTGGCGTCGGCGGCCTGGCCGAGCATCTGGTCGTAGCCGGCGTCCGGGTAGACGTGCACGGCCAGGATGGGGCCGAAATACTCGGTGGTGAAGATCTCGTCGGCCGGGTCGGCGCCCTGCAGGACCGTGGGCTGGACGAAGAAGCCTTCGCGGTCGTCGGCTGTGCCGCCGGCCAGGATGGTTATGGATTCTGTGTGCCTGGCGCGCTCGAGCGCGGCGGCGTGCTTGGCGAACGCCCTCGCGTCGATGACGGCGCCCATGAACAGCGACAGGTCGGCCGCCACGTCGCCCATCGTCAGCGACTCGACCTGCGCGACGAAGTCGTCGCGGACGCGGTCCCAGAGCGACTCGGGCAGGTAGGCCCGGGACGCCGCCGAGCATTTCTGCCCCTGGTACTCGAAGGCGCCGCGGATCAAGGTGGTCGTGGTCGTGCCTGGCTCGGCGGAGGGGTGCGCGATCACGAAGTCCTTGCCGCCGGTCTCCCCCACCAGCCGGGGGTAGTTACGGTACCTCGCGATGTTCTCGCCGACGGTCCGCCACAGGTGCTGGAACGTGCCCGTCGAGCCGGTGAAGTGGACGCCGGCCAGGTCGGGATGGGTCAGCGCGACCTTCGAGACCGCCTCGCCGTCCCCGGTCACCATGTTGATCACGCCCGGTGGCAGCCCGGCCGCCTCGAGCAGGCGCATGATGTAGTGCGCCGAGAGCTGCTGGGTCGGCGACGGCTTCCACACCACCACGTTGCCGAGCAGCGCCGGGGCCGTCGGCAGGTTGCCCGCGATCGAGGTGAAGTTGAACGGCGTGATCGCCAGCACGAAGCCTTCGAGCGGGCGGTACTCCATCCGGTTCCACGCCCCGGGCGCCGACTCGGGCTGCTCGCTGAGCATCCGCCGGGCGAAGTACACGTTGTACCGCCAGAAGTCGATCAGCTCGCAGGCCGCGTCGATCTCCGCCTGGAACGGCGACTTGGACTGGCCGAGGATGGTCGAGGCGTTCAGGGTGGCCCGCCAGGGCCCGGCCAGGAGTTCGGCGGCCTTGAGGAAGATCGCGGCCCGGTCGTCGAAGCTGAGGGCGCGCCAGGCCGGGGCCGCCTGCTTGGCGGCGTAGATCGCGGCGGCCACGTCCACGTCCGCGGCGTGGCCCAGCTGGCCGAGCACGCTTGCCTTGTTATGCGGCTGGACTACGTCCACCCGGTCGCCGGCGGCCATTTTCTGCTCGCCGCCGATGGTCATGGTCAGCTCGGCCCGCTGGCCGGCCAGGTCCTTGATCTTGCTTTCCAGCACGGCTCGCTCGTGGCTGCCCGGCTGGTACTGCCTGACCGGCTCGTTAACCGGCACTGGTGTCCTGGAGACGGCGTCCATCACGATCGCTCCTGGCGTTCGGTGTTGCCCTAGTGGATAGCTGTATCGTCGCATGTGCGCGTCGCTTGGCTTACTCAGCCAGGTAGGGGAGCTCCTGGGTGGCGTACCAGGCGAGCTCGTGGCCTTCGGCCCCGTCGACGGCGAACCTGGCGTCCTCCTCGCCCGCGTCGGCGGCGGCCAGCGCCTGGATCGCCGCCCGGACGTCGGCGGCCGCCTCGAGGTCGTCCACGTGCGCCGATGCCAGCAGCTTGACCGGGACCGGCACGCCGACAAGCACCCGGGCGGGCTCGTCGTCCCGGGTGTCCCACTTGATGTTCTCGGCCGGAATCTCGGCGGCCAGTACCACCCGCCGGGGCGGTGCGCCCGGATCGGCCGCGAGCATCCGCAGCGAGGCCCGGCTCGCCTCGGTCAGCGCGGTGTACTCGAGCTCCTCCTCATCGCCGCTGGAGTACGCCTCACGCAGCGAGGGCGTAACCGCGAAGCCGGATAGCTGGCCGGCGTGGGCCTGCGCGGCGTACTCGGCCTGGCCAGCCTGGCCGGCCTGGACCTGGCCGGCCTGCAGGGCCTTGGCCAGGGCCGGGAGCGTCGACGGCAAGAACACGCGCATGGTGCCCCAGAGTCTGCCACAGTCGCATCCGCTCGGGGGCGTCGGCCGGTAAGGGGGCCGGGTCGGCTGGGTAGGCCGGGTCGGCTGGGTAGGCCGGGTCGGCTGGGTAGGCCGGGTCGGCCGGTTCCGGGCGGGCCGGCGGGGTGGCTCGCCGCGAGCGCGGTCACCACGGTGGCGGTGGCCTCGTCGAGCGGGACGTGCTCCCAGAGCCGCACCACGGTCCAGCCGGCCAGGATAAGCGCCGCGTCGTTGATCCGGTCACGCTCGACGTTCCTGATGAGCTTCGGGCTCCAGTACCACTCGTTCGCCTTCGGCTTAGATCCGTGCTCCGGGCAGACATGCCAGAAGCAGCCGTCCACGAAGACGGCGACCTTGCGCGCAGTGAACACGATATCCGGCCGGACGCGCCGTCCGCTGTCCAGGTCGAGCCGGTAATCCTTGCGGTACCGGTAGCCGAGCCGGTGCAGGGCGCGGCGCAGCGCCAGCTCGGGTTTGGTGTCCGTCCGCCGGTTGGCCCGCATGTTGGCCGACCGGCCCGCACTGGCCGGATGCGGATAGTCCGCCACGCGCAAAGGCTAGTCCTGTGCACGTGGCGGGCGCATCGAGTTGCGTATCCGAGTTCGCCCGGCCTGGTCGCCTGTGCCTGGCCGCCTGCTGGGGTGGCCTGCTGGGGTGGCCTGCTGGGGTGGCCTGCTGGGGTGGCCGTTACCGCACCAGGTTGCCTGGCCTGCCCCAGGTGAGCGGCACGCCCAGCAGGTCCTGCAGCGCCGCTGCCGTGACCGCCGGCTCGGTGTGCAGCACCCCGGCCATGCCGCACGCGACGGCCGCGTTGACGTTGGCCTCGATGTCGTCGATGAAGACGCACTCCTGCGGCGGCAGGCCCAGCGTCTGCGCGGCATGCAGGAAGATGGCCTCTTCCGGCTTGCGCATGCCGACCTCACCGGAAATCACCACGGTGTCGAAGAGCCCGGGGAAGTCCGCGCGCGGGTACTCCTCGCACCCCCAGGAATTGGAAAGCAGCGCGATGCCGAAACCGGCGCCGCGTAGCGCGCGGATCGTGTCGTACATGACGGGAACAGGCACGCTGGCCGCGAACATACGCCGGAGCAAGCCCTCGGCCACCACGGGACCGCCGTCGACGCGTAGCAGTTCGGCGGCCAGGATGCGCTCGAATTCGGCAGCGGGACACTCGCCGCGCTCCAGCGCATGGACCGGATTGCGGCTGCCGTCCGGGCCGTAGGCCTCTACCACCCAGGTCCGCATGACGGCCCGGTAGCTGTCCCAGTCGATGTCATCCGCCTGGATCCAGGCCTGGACCGTGGTCAGGATCGGAGTGGTCAGCACGCCGCCCCAGTCCGTGATGACACCCCGGAATTCCGTCCCGTTAATCACGAAATAATTCTAGGCGCATATTCGCAGCCCGGGGAAACAACATCTGTCGCATACATGAAGGGTCGGTGACCAGGCAGTATGTAGCAAGGTCGCCGGAATGTCACTGCCCTGAGGTACAACGAGTCCAGCCGGAGCCTGATGCGAATACGGCCGCCAGGGCGCACGCGGTCGTTTCGTATTCTCCGGATCTGGAAGGCGGGAAAATGCCGTCGAGGACCCTGGCTGCTGATCTGCCGCCCACAGCTGAACAGCCCGGCGCGCCCGCGCCGGACTGGGGCGAACTGCCGGGACTGCGGCTTATCACGGTCCCCGATGCCGCACCAGCCTATGACTGCGACACCCACGGCGCCGGGTGCACGGCAACGCGCGCCACGGCCGGCGCGGAACCGCACGGCACTGGCCAGCCGTGTGGGGCCGCCAGGCCACGCCGAGCGGCAGCGTTCGCGGGGAAGCCGGCTGGAGTTCCGGGCACGGCGGCGAAAAGCCCTGGTGCGTCCGCGAGCGCCGCGTCCGCGAGCGCCGCGCGGAAGGCGGCCTCGCCGGGCGATCCTGATGTGCGGCCGGAGCAGTTCGCCCAGGTGATCGTCGAGATCCTGGCGGGCTTGCGATCACCGAGGCAGATCATCCCGTTGACCACTGATCGCGCCCGCAGGCAGATTGGTGTCCTAGCGCCGTTCCTCACCTCGGATCAGCGTCCAAGGATAAGGCGCGTCGTGACATCGCGGCCCTCGGCGCACGTTATCGAGATGACCGTGGTGGTCAGCTTCGGGCCGCGCTCACGAGCTCTGGCCATCCGCTTCGAGCGGATGCCCGCCCGACCGGCCGCTCCAGGCCTGCCGGCCCGCCCAGCCCGATGGCTCTGCACCGACCTGGAAACAGGCTAAGCCGCCCGCATCCTGTCCGCTCGTAACGCGGCATCCCGCGTTCCGCACCGCGAACTGGCCCCTGCCCCGAAGGCGCGAGCCGGCCCCTGCTAACCTCACGGACCTCGACGGGCCGCGGGCAACGGGCCGCGGCCCGCGGAGCGGCAGGCGTCAGGGGGCGTTGCGGGGATCGCCGTGGCAGCGCTTGAACTTGCGGCCGGAGCCGCAGGGGCACGGGTCGTTGCGGCCTACGCGAGCGAAATCGTCGTCCGGACCTGGGCCCTGGCTGGTTTCCACGTGCGTTCCGCCGTCGACGGACGGGGCAGAGTACTGCAGCCGCTGCGGGCGGCGCGGCGCGAGCCCGGCCGGTATGGGTGCCGCCGCGCCCGCGGCTGGCCTGGCGTGCGCGCCAGTCCCCCGGCCGTCTCGCCGGGTGCCGGCCGCCCCGCTCGACGCGCCGCTCGTCCGGCCGTCGCGCTTGGCCGCCGCGGCCCGGCCCTGGGCCGGACGTGTCGTGTCACCGGCGGCAGCCGCCGGGACGCCCCCGGCGGGCTTGGGGCCGCCGGCGGGCTTGGGGCCCCCGGCGGGCTTGGGGCCGCCGGCGGGCTTGGGGCCCCCGGCAGGCGTGGCACCGCTGGCAGGCGTGGCGCCGCGAGCGTGGGCGCCGCTCCCGGATCCGCCGCGCCCGGATCCGCCGCGGGCCGGGGCGTTACCGCGGGCCGGGGTGCCCGCGGCGCCGGGGGTGCCCTGGGCGGGTACCGCGGGCCGGGACGGCTGGCGGGCGGCGGGCGGCGTGTCGACCGGGGCGGAGGCACCGATCGTGCCGGGAACCGGGTCGGCGCCGGCGTCGGTCTCCTCGACGATCGGGTTCTCCTGGATCTGGACTACCAGGTTGAACAGGTTGCCGACAGACTCTTCCTTGATGCCGTCCATCATGGCGCCGAACATGTCGTAGCCCTCGCGCTGATACTCGATCAGCGGATCGCGCTGGCCGTAGCCGCGCAGGCCGATGCCCTCGCGCAGGTAATCCATCTCGTACAGGTGCTCGCGCCACTTGCGGTCGAGCACGGAGAGCACCACCCGGCGCTCGACCTCGCGCATGACCTCCGAACCGAACTCCTGCTCACGCCGCTCGTACGCGGTATGCGCGTCCGCGATGACCGCCTCGGTGATGAACTCCCTGGTCAGCCCCGCTCGCTCGCCGCCCGCCTCTTCGACGACGTTGTCGATGGTGATGCCGACCGGGTAGAGCTGGCGGAAGGCCCGCCACAGCTTGTCCAGGTCCCATTCCTCCGGGTACCCGTCGGCGGTCTCGCCCGCCGCGTACCCGGCGACCACCTCGTCGACCATCTCGCGGATCTGCTCATGCAGGTCAGCGCCCTCGAGCACCTGACGGCGCTCGCCGTAGATGACCTTGCGCTGCCGGTTCAGCACGTCGTCGTACTTGAGCACGTCCTTGCGGATCTCGAAGTTCTGCTGCTCGACCTGGGTCTGCGCGGACCTGATCGCGCGGGTGACGACCTTGGACTCCACCGGCACGTCCGGCGGGATGCTCAGCCGTTCCATGATCGCGCCGACCCGCTCGGAGTTGAACATCCGCATCAGGTCGTCCTCGAGGGAGAGGTAGAACCGGCTCTCGCCCGGGTCGCCCTGGCGGCCGGACCGCCCGCGCAGCTGGTTGTCGATGCGGCGCGACTCGTGTCGCTCGGTGGCAAGCACGTACAGGCCGCCCGCCTCGACGACTTCGGTGTGCTCGGTGACCACGGCGCGCTGGGCCTTGGCCACCGCCTCCGGCCAGGCCGCCTCGTAGTCTTCCGGCGTCTCGACCGGGGACAGGCCCCGCTGATGCAGTTCGGCGTCGGCGATGAACTCCGGGTTGCCGCCGAGCATGATGTCGGTACCGCGCCCCGCCATGTTGGTGGCCACGGTGACCGCGCCCTTGCGCCCGGCCTGGGCGACGATCGTGGCCTCTCGCTCGTGGTACTTGGCGTTCAGCACCTCATGCGGAACGCCGCGGCGCTTGAGCATCCGGGACACGATCTCGGACTTCTCCACGCTCGTCGTGCCCACCAGGACCGGCTGCCCGGCCTGGTGCCTTTCCGCGATGTCCTCGACGCACGCCTCGAACTTGGCCTGCGCCGTCTGGTAGATGACGTCGGCCTGGTCGGCGCGGACCATCGGCTTGTTGGTCGGGATCGGGACCACGCCGAGCTTGTAGATCTGGTGGAACTCGTTGGCCTCGGTGGTGGCCGTACCGGTCATGCCGGACAGCTTGTCGTACAGCCGGAAGTAGTTCTGCAGGGTGATCGTGGCGAGCGTCTGGTTCTCGTCCTTGATCGCCACGCTCTCCTTGGCCTCGATGGCCTGGTGCATGCCCTCGTTGTAGCGCCGGCCGTGCAGGATGCGGCCGGTGAACTCGTCCACGATCAGGATCTCGCCGCTCATCACGACGTAGTCCTTGTCCTTCTTGTACAGCTCCTTGGCCTTGATCGCGTTGTTGAGGAAGCTGACCAGCGGCGTGTTGACCGGGTCGTAGAGGTTGTCGATGCCGAGCCAGTCCTCGACCTTCTCGACGCCCGATTCCAGGATGCCGACGGTCTTCTTCTTCTCGTCGACCTCGTAGTCGCCTTCGCCGTCCTCGCCCCGGCGCAGCCTGGGCGCGATCTTGGCGAACTCGGTGTACCAGCGCGGGCTCTGCTCGGCCGGCCCGCTGATGATCAGCGGCGTCCTGGCCTCGTCGATGAGGATGGAGTCCACCTCGTCGACGATCGCGTAGTGATGGCCGCGCTGCACGCAGTCCTCGAGCGACCAGGCCATGTTGTCGCGCAGGTAGTCGAACCCGAACTCGTTGTTGGTGCCGTAGGTGATGTCGGCGGCGTACTGCTTACGGCGCTCGGCGGGCTCCATGTCCCCCAGGATCACGCCCACCTCGAGCCCGAGGAAGCGGTGCACCCGGCCCATCCACTCAGAGTCACGCTTGGCCAGGTAGTCGTTGACGGTGACGACGTGCACGCCCTCGCCGCCGATCGCGTTGAGGTAGGCGGGAAAGACGCCGGTGAGCGTCTTGCCTTCGCCGGTCCGCATCTCGGCGATGTTGCCCAGGTGCAGCGCCGCGCTGCCCATCAGCTGGACGTCGAAGGCCCGCTGCCCCAGGGTGCGACGGGCGGCCTCGCGGACGGCCGCGAATGCCTCGGGGAGCAGGTCGTCGAGCGTTTCGCCGTCGGCGTACCGCTGCCGGAACTCATCGGTCATGGCCCGCAGCTCGGCGTCGCTCATCTTGACGAAGTCGTCTTCGATCGAGTTAACCTGTTCGCTGATCCGCTTGAGCTTGCGCAGGATCCTGCCTTCGCCGGCGCGAAGGACACTGTCGATGATGGCTGGCACTTCTCGTCGCGCTCCTCGCGGATCGTCTGACCTCGTCATGGGCGGTGACCGTAACCGGTTCCCGTTCACCGCCCCAACATGTCATGGTAGGCGAGAAGCGGCACCAAACCGAGTCGCACGGCAGCGGGCAGGGGCCGGCTGGTGCTCAGTCTCGCACTTCCCGGAGAATAATAGGAGCCTTAACGAGGAGAGGAGCCAGGAGTGACCGAGCAGGGGTCATCAGGAACCATGGCGGAGGCCGCGGGAGACACCGGGGCGCACGCGCTTGACGTGCAGACCGGCCTGCCGCAGGTGCATCATGCACAGCACGGCCGGCGCTCCTCCTGGGTGGCAGTCTCGATCATCATCGTCGGCTTCGTCGTGGGCGGGGTCGCGATGGTCCCTCATCCGCGCTGGTGGCTTGTCTGGGTCGGCGCCGGGATCGTGATCGTCGGCGGTCTCATCGCCGCGGCCACGCGCATCTTCGACGACTGGTACTAAAGTTCATTATATTTCCGAACGGGGCGTCGCTCTCTCCTCCGGCCCCCGGTCTCGCCTGGTGCGCCCGTAAATGTCATTACCCCCGGTTACGATCGGCCCATGGGTCTGGACGTTCCCGCGGCTGAGCTGGCGATCACCCCGGACGACGCCCGCCGGATGACGCTGCGCGCGCAGGGGTTCCTCGGCGCGACCTCGCGGCGCGGCGGCGTGGCCGCGATGCTCCGCCGGGTCGGGGCCGTCCAGCTCGACACGATCAGCGTGCTGGCCCGCTCGCACGAGCTCGTCGCCTACGCGCGGCTGGGGCCGGTCTCCCGGCAGCAGATCGAGCAGGCGTACTGGCACGCCGCAAAGCCCGCCGCGTTCGAGTACTGGGCCCATGCGGCCTGCGTGCTGCCGATCGAGCAGTGGCCGTATTTCGCCTTCCGCCGCCGCGCGCTGCGGGCCCGGGGGATTCGGTGGCACCAGAGCCACCAGGAGACGTGCGACAAGGTGCTGGCCCGGCTGCGGGCCGAGGGCCCGCTGACAACGCCCCAGCTGGGCGGGGCCAAGGCGGGCGGCCCGTGGTGGGACTGGTCGGACGTCAAGATCGCGGTCGAATGGCTGCTCGACACCGGGGACGTCATCTGCGTCAGGCGGACGGGATGGCGGCGGGTCTACGACCTGCCGGAGCGGGTCCTGCCGGGCGAGTTGCTGACCGCGGAGCCGTCCGATCCCGAGTGCCTCGCGTACCTGGCGGGCGTCACCGCCCGGGCGCTCGGCGTGGTGACCCATGCGGACCTGGTCGACTATCACCGGCTGAACTCCCTCACCAGCGAGAAAGGCCAGCACACGCGGCTGGTCGCCGACGCGGCGCTGGCCGCGGGCCTGACCCCGGTCACGATCGCGGGCCCGGGCAGTTCCGGGCCGGCCTGGGCTGATCCCGGGGCGCTGGCCGAGGCGTCGGCTGCGGGCCGGGAGCGGAACCGCGTGACGCTGCTCTCGCCCTTTGACTCGCTGATATGGGACCGCAGGCGGACGCGGCAGATGTTCGGCTTCGAGCACAGCCTCGAGGCGTACGTGCCCAAGCACAAGCGGGTGCACGGCTACTTCACCATGCCGCTGCTCGCGGGCGGCCGCCTGGCGGGCCGGGTCGATCCGGGCAGGGAAGGCACGACCCTGATCGCCCGCAAGCTCTCCCTCGAACGCGCCTCCGCCGCCGAGCCGATGGCCCAGGCCCTCCGCCAGGCCGCCGGCTGGGTCGGCTGCGACACCATCCGCCTCGAGCAAGTCGACCCTCCCCAGCACGCCTCCCGCCTCACGGCAGCACTGGCTCAGGCGGGGTAGGGGTATTACGAGAACTCGATCAGCTTCTGGCGGACGGCGATCATCACCGCTTCCATCCTCGAGTGGATCTGCAGCTTCTCCAGGATGTTCCTGACGTGGTTCTTCACCGTGTTCTCCGAGATGAAAAGCTCCTTGGCGATGTCGCGGTTGTTCATGCCGCGCGCGACGAGCTTGAGCACCTCCATCTCCCGGTCGGTGAGCTTGGGCGCGGCGACATGCTGGACCGGCTCTTCCTCGGAGTCGCGCTTGGCCAGTGTCGCGAACTCGGACAGGAGCTTGCCCGCCATCGACGGGTTGATCAGCGACTGGCCGCCGTGCACCGACCGGACCGCCTCGGCCACCTCGTCCAGCGGTATGTCCTTGAGCAGGTAGCCACTGGCGCCGGCCCGGATGGCCTCGAACAGGTCCTCTTCCTCGTCGCTGATCGTCAGCATCACGATCTTCGCGCTCGGGGCCACCTCCTTGATCGCCCGGCAGGCCTCGATGCCGCTGATCTTCGGCATCCGGATGTCCATCAGCACGATGTCGGGCAGCGACTCGCCGGCCACGGCGATTGCTTCCTTGCCGTCGCTCGCCTGCCCGACCATGTCGATGCCGTCCTCTTCCTCGAGGACCATTTCCAGGCCGCGCCGGAACAGTGCATGATCATCGGCGATCAGCACCCGGATCGCCTCCGGGCGTTTCCCGCCCGCCTCCCCGGCCCCCTTCACTTGCCGCCGAGCAGCAGACATCGCACTGTCGCCCATGGCGCTCACCTCGTTGCCTCCCTCAGGGACCATCGCCCGCATCCGCCGCACCAGGCAGCCAGGCTGACCTTGATTGGCACGAAACGTCATGTGATCAGACTCTTGCCGACCTGGAGCCGCGATGCAAGCCGGGCCAGCGGCCCGGCTCGCATCAGGGGACTACGACCCCGGCGGGCTGGTTCCTATTCCTCGACCAGCCGGATCACCCCGTAGTCGTAGCCACGGCGCCGGTAGACGACGCTGAAGCGGTCACAGTCACAATCATGGAACAGGTAGAAGTCGTGCCCCACGAGCTCCATCTCAAGCAAGGCCTGGTCGATCGTCATCGGGCTGGCCGCGTGTACCTTCTCGCGCAGCACCAGCGGGCCGTCGCCCTCCATCTCGATGGGAACGAAATGGCTGTCCGGCCCGGCCCCATCGAAATCGGCCGGGTCGTAACCGGCCCCGTCATCGGCGGCGCCGGATTCAGTCAGGCCGGACTGGCTGTCCATCGCTCCGCTGCGCGGCCGCACCACGCGATGACCGTTGAGCCGCGATCCAGGCGCCGCCAGCTCCGCCCCTCCCGCGGCCACGGGATCGGGCGCCCCGTCGGCCAGTGTTCCCGGCGACCGTACCGTGACGTTGTTCTCCGTGCTTCACCTTGCGCCGGTCCGAAGCCCGGCGGAGCCTGGACTCGAGCTTGGCAAACGCGAGGTCGAGCGCGGTGTATCTGTCATCGGCCGCCGCCTCGGCCCTGATCGCGGGACCGGCGGACAAGATGGTCAGTTCGATGCGCTCGCGGTGCGCGGATTGCCTTGGGTTACGTTCTTCGGAGACCTCGACGTCGACCCTCACCGCCTTCTGGTCAAGCTTCTCGATCTTGGCCAGCTTGGCGGTGGCGTGCTGACGGAAACGTGCCGGGACTGTGATGTGCCGTCCCCTGACGATGATTTCCATCTCGATCCCCATTCAGTCGATTTCGCCCTGTCTGATCGGGCGGGGGGGCACTCGCCCGGCCGACCTGGTCTTCGACCCCACATTCGCCTGCTGAGGGGTTCGCGGCCTCGATGGCCACTACTGCCCTTCTCCCGGTCCGGGAGACTCGGTATCTCCCGGCGAGGCAGGACTTACTCCTAAGCCGCACCGTGATCAGTCGACAAAAAGTCGCCTTACGTGGACCGTTTCGCCTGCGGCTGGCATCGGCTTGCCCGGCGTGGCCCCCCGCGGGGGAGCCACGCCCGGCGCAACCACGGGCCCGGGCGAGTGCCATGTCTGAACGCTAGCTTGCCGGCGGCCGAATGTCAGGAGGGACTTGTAGGCGATCAGTGACATATAGTCATATAACGGTGGCATAACGTTGAGTAGCCCGATCCGGCGGCCAGATCCGGGGCCCAGATCCGGGTGCGGGGAGCACTACCCGGGGTAGGCGGGATTCTCGCCGCGGACGCCGAGAGACTGCCAAGGGCCTTCCAGACCGGTCGAGACGGCCAGGTGCCCGTCGGACAGGCCGGCCACCAGAGCGTTCACGGCGCCACTCGCGGTGATCGCATCCGCCCCGGGCGGAGCGAACTGAGAGCTGGAGGAATCCTGCCCGTCGACAGGCACCTCCGAAAGCGTCTTGGCCGAGCTCCTCGCGAGCACGATCAGGTTGTCGGCGTCGTACCAGGTCAGCGCGTCTGGCTGGACGAGGTCGGGGCCGATCTGGACGGCATTGCTGAAGGAAGCGACCGGCGCGGGCGATCCCCGCTGGACCTGCGACGACTGCTCGCCGTGGACGACCGCCGCAAGCTCGACCTCGGTGCCCGACCCGGGCTGCGCGATCAGGGCGACCCGGACGCCGTCCGGTGCGATGCTCAGGGCGGTGACGCCCGGGGGCGCGGTCGTGACCTGGATCGCCGTTCCGTTGGCCGGGGTCGTGAAGACATCGCCGCCCTGGGCGATCCACAGATCGTGGCTGCTATCCCAGCTGAGTGCGGTCACGCCGGAGCCGACCCCGCCCTGCACCGCGTGCAGGCTCCCGGCGGCCGGCGACGCCCCGGTAGCGGCCTGCCCGATGAACACGGCCTTCTTGTCTGGCGCGTAGTACGCCACGTACTCCCCGTCAGGCGAGACCGCCACGAGGGAGGGCGTGCCATCCTTGGCCGGCAGCAGCGTGGACGCGGGCGCGGCGAGGGAGCCGGTGCCCACGTACCCGCTGCCGCACGGCTGGGGGCTGGCGGCGCTGGCGGGCCGGAAGACCGGGACGACCTGGCCGACCTGGCCGCGCTGCGCGCTTTCCTCGGAGCCGCAACGCGACCAGACCTGACCGCGGGAGGTGAACGAGAACTCGGCCAGCTGAGATGGATACGGGTTGTAGCACGGGTAGGTGGCCAGGTTCTGCACCGGGCTGCGCGGCTGCGTGCTGCCGCAGATCGTAGCGGGCGGTATCCATGGCTTGCCGTCCCACTCCAGCTCGACCGCCTGGATGGCCGCGGGCGGGCCGGACCTCGGGGTGACCAGCGTCCAGGTCAACTGGGCGGAGACCTGCTTGAGCATCCCGTTGCTGACGGCCGCCGGGCCGTTGAGGTTCACCACGGCGGTCGTCCCGTCGAGCGCGACGCTGCCGAGCGTGGTCCCGGCGGGAAGGTCTCGGCCGCGTTCTGCAGCCAGGTGCTCTTCGGCTGACCCGCCCCGTCCGGCAGGCTCTTCGGCTGGCCTGCCGGGTCCGGCAGGAGCGCGTTGACCAGGTTAGCCGCGGTGTCGGCGGTCGTGGTGCCGTGCGGCACGAACACCGCGGCGGGGACGAGCGCCTGGTTCGCCGACGAGGCCGGGATGTAGGGGTTGACGAAATACAGGTCCTGGGCGTTGTAGAAGTCCGTGAACTGGGACACGGTGAGCAGCCGGAAATCCGGCGGATTGGCTATCCGCCACTGGCCGGCGACCTGCATCAGGCGGAAGGGCCAGCCCCCCGTCTTGGCCGCCTTGGGCTGAGCGGAGACGAACTGCCCGGTGCCGTCGAAGGCGGACTGCACGTCGCCGTAGGCGCTGACCATGGTCTGCTGGCTGCCGTGGCCGGCGGACGGCAGCTGCGGTACGGCGGTCACGTTGACGTTGCTCAGCACCGTGACGGACCAGCCGAGGTGCCACGTCCTGGCGGCCGAGCCGAGCAGGTACTGCTTGGCGATCGCGGCATTGACCGGGTAGCTGGCGCTGGCGGCCAGGAACCCGTTCACGATATCCGTCGCCTTCTCACCCGGCGTGGGTCCCGAGGGGACGGGCTCGATGAAGTCGCCGCCCGCGGCGGTGCTCTGCGGGGTGGCGGTGATCGTGCCGGTAGGGCCGCTGTCCGGCATGTTCACGCAGCCCGCGACCGTGGCGATCACCGCGACGAGCAGGCAGGCCCGCCCCAGCCGGGTCCGCGCGGGCCGAGCCGGACGGCCGCGCTAGCCACGTGGCACCACCCCGCCGACCTTGCCCGCGGGGTACGGCCCCGGGCCGCGGCCGGGCGCGAGCTCGGCGTCGTCCGGGCCGAGCGGCAGCGGTGAACCCGCGAGTTCGTGGCCGGCGAGCCGGGGCAGGGTCAGCCGGAACACCGAGCCCTTGCCGCGCTCCCCCCAGGCTTGCAGCCAGCCGCCGTGCAGCCGTGCGTCCTCCAGCGAGATGGCCAGGCCGAGGCCGGTGCCGCCGCTGGTTCTGGCCCGCGCCGGGTCGGCCCGCCAGAACCGGTCGAAGACGAGTTGCTCCTCACCCGGCCGCAGCCCCACGCCGTAGTCCCGGACCGAGACGGCGACCGCGTCACTGTCGATGGCGGTGGTGACGACCACGTTCCTTGCCCTCGCCATGCTCGACCGCGTTCACCAAGATGTTGCGCAGGATGCGCTCGACCCGGCGCCGGTCCACCTCGGCGAAACAGCCGGCCGCGGGCAGCCTGAACTCGATCCGGCCGCCCTTGCGCTCGGCCAGCTGCTGTGCGTCATCGGCCGAGCGCCGCACCATGTCACACACGTCGACGGGCTCGGCTTCCAGGGTGGCCGCGCCAGCGTCGTACCTGCTGATCTCGAGCAGGTCGACGAGCAGCGTCTCGAACCGGTCCAGCTGGCTCTGCAGCAGCTCCACCGAGCGGCTGCCGGCCGCGTCGAGGTCGGCGCGGTAGTCGAACAGCAGATCGGCGGCCATCTTGATGGTGGATAGCGGCGTCCGCAGCTCGTGCGACACGTCCGAGACGAACTGCCGCTGCACGTGGGAGAGCTCCTCGAGCTCGCGGAGCTTGCCCTGCAGGCTGGCCGCCATCTCGTTGAACGACGTGGCCAGCGCGGCGAGATCATCCACGCCGAGCACCTGCATTCGTTCCTCGAGATGCCCGGCCGACAGCCGCTGAGCCGCCTGGGCGGCGTGCCGGACCGGCAGCACCACCCACCGGGTGACCAGCGACGCGATCGCGGCCAGCAGCACGACGAGCGCCAGCCCGACGCCGACCAGGATCCGCTGCACCAGCAGCAGGGCCGCCTGCTGCTGGGTAAACGGGAACACGTAGTACAGCTGGTAGTACTGCCCAAGCGGCACGCCGACGGCCAGGGCCGCGACGGAGGACTGCCCGCTGGCGTAGACGAGGGTAGTCGGCTCATAGGCGGGCACGGGGCTGTTCTGGTTGTCGAACTTGCCTAGCCGCTGTTCCGATGACACCTCCTTGATCAGGTCGGCCGGGATGGTCGCCGAGGGGGTGACGCTGTTCTGAGCCACCCACGGCACGTTGGCCACCGGGGGAAAATTGGTCAGGTGCACGAAGACCAGGTAGTTACCCGTGCTCCCGCTCGGCGCCTGCAAGGTGCGGGCGGTGAACTCCGCCAGGTACGTGGCATTGGCCGGCGAGGACGGCTGCTGCAGCACGCCGTTGATGCCCAGGGCGGACGTGTGACCGGCGTTCACCTGGTCGGTCGCGGATTTCTCCACGCTGCCGAGCAGGCCGGCCGCGATCGCCTGGACCAGGAAGAACCCGAGCACGGCGATGACCAAGGCGGAAAGGACCAGGGTGGTCGAGACCACGCGCAGTTGCAGCGAGCGGTGCCAGCGGCCCCGCAGTTGCGTGACCACACTTCGCTGCCGGCGGCGTGCGGCCAGCAGCCAGTGGGTGACCCGGCTCGGCAGGCGCCTGATGATGGCCCGCCGGAAAGACGACCGGCGGAAGGCGCTGACCAAGCTGCGCTTCCGCCCCCTGCTGACCGCTACCACCTTCGTAGACCTGGACTCAGCCAGGACCCGCCTTGTAACCGACACCGCGCACTGTCACGACGATCTCCGGGCGCTCCGGGTCTTTCTCGATCTTCGCGCGCAGCCGCTGCACATGCACGTTGACCAGCCTGGTGTCCGCCGCGTGCCGGTAACCCCAGACCTGCTCGAGCAGCACCTCCCTGGTGAATACCTGCCTCGGCTTGCGGGCCAGCGCGACCAGCAGGTCGAACTCGAGCGGAGTGAGGTTGAGCGCCTCGCCGTCGCGCTTGACCGAATGGCCGGCCACGTCGATGACGATGTTGCCGATCTGCAGCATCTCGGGCGCGGGCTCATCGGTGCGGCGCAGCCGGGCCCGGACCCGGGCGACCAGTTCCTTGGACTTGAACGGCTTGACGATATAGTCGTCGGCACCGGATTCCAGTCCCAGTACCACGTCTACCGTGTCGGTCTTCGCCGTCAGCATGACGATCGGGACCCCGGACTCGGCCCGGATCTGGCGGCACACATCGATTCCGTCGGAGCCCGGCAGCATCAGGTCAAGGAGCACGAGGTCAGGCCGGGACTCCCGGAAGACCTCGACCGCCTTGTCGCCGTCCGCGACAAACGTCGGCTCGAACCCTTCACCGCGAAGCACGATCCCGAGCATCTCGGCGAGGGCGGCGTCGTCATCGACGACGAGCACGCGACCTTTCATTGGCCCCATCGTTCCATGTGGTTTATTCTGCGTGGACGCAGGCTACCCCCATTTACCAGCCACGCGTCACCCGTTCGGGGATAGCGTTTCCGACAAGCGGGAAAATCAAACCCATTTCACCCGGCACCGCCGGGCGGGCCGGCTGCCTCCTGGGGGCGGGCAGCGGATCACACGGGGAGGCGACCTGGCCCCGCAGCGGGCGGCCGGCCGGACCGGTGATAGGACGACTCGTTCGGCACCAAAGGTTTTGAGCTCTGACGGGACCGGTACAGGGCTACAGTTACTGCCCATGGCAGAGCCGTTGCGCAACATCGTCGACCCGGGCTGGGCCGAGGCGCTCGAGCCCGTCGCGGACCGGATCGCGGCGATGGGAGAGTTCCTGCGGGCCGAGGTCGCGGCCGGGCGCCGCTACCTGCCGTCCGGGGAGAACGTGCTGCGGGCGTTCAAGCAGCCGCTGGCCGACGTGCGGGTGCTGATCGTCGGCCAGGACCCTTATCCCACCCCCGGGCACCCCGTCGGCCTCAGCTTCTCGGTCGCGCCGGAGGTCAGGCGGCTGCCGGGGAGCCTGGTCAACATCTTCCGCGAGTACTCCGACGACCTGGGTTACCCGGCTCCCGCCTGCGGGGACCTCACCCCGTGGAGCCAGCGGGGGGTGCTGCTGCTTAACCGGGTCCTGACCGTCCAGCCCGGCCAGCCGGGATCGCACCGGGGCAAGGGGTGGGAAGAAGTGACGGAGCAGGCCATCCGGGCGCTGGCCGCGCGGAAGGCCCGGCCGCTGGTCGCGATCTTGTGGGGACGCGACGCGCGGACGCTGGTGCCGCTGCTCGACGGCATCGGCCGCGTCGAATCGGCTCACCCGAGCCCGTATTCGGCCGCTAATGGTTTTTTCGGATCACGTCCGTTCAGCCGTGCTAATCAATTGCTTGAGCAGCAGGACGCTGAGCCCGTCGACTGGAAGCTGCCCTAGCTGTGCGACCCAGGGACAGAGCCACGCGACCTGAGAACGGCCCGAAAGGCGGGTTGTTAACACCTGGTGATAGGCTGATTTGACTGCATTCGGGGGCAGTTCTACCGGTCATTTGTTTCACGGCTCGAACTATGGCAAGAGCTGAGTGGGACAACAGTACAGAGCTGTTTAGGCAACAGGGGAAGAAACACGTGGACGGGCGGGTACCGGCATCGTGGAACACACGCAGATCGTGGAACACACGCAGGAAGACGATCAGCACCCAGCGCCAGTCCACCGGCACTGGCTGAGCCGTAACCGGCTCCTAGCCGCCAACGGGGCGTTCGCGGTGTACGCGACCGCGCTGGCGGTCGACACCGGGCACGCGGACCGGACCTGGGCGATCTGGGCGGCCGTGGGCTACGGGATGACCACGCTCATCTTCTGGCTTACCAGGAACAAGAACATCCCGCTGGTGGTCCCGCTGCTCGTGTCGCTGGCCGGTGCGCTGGCCGCGCCGGTGACGTGGCTGGTCACCCGGGTGGCGCCGACCCCCGAGGTGCAGGTCATCTCGCGGTCGGCGGTCCTGCTGCTCCAGCACGGCACGCCGTACCTGCCGCCTGGGCAGCTGTCCAGCTACCTGTCCTATAACCCGTACCTGCCAGTGATGGCGGTGTTCGGGCTGCCCAAGGCGCTGGGCGCGTCCGGCCTGTTCGCCGACCCGCGGGTATGGCTCACGGCGACCTCCATCGCCGGAATCTGGGCGGCGTTCACGATCGCGGCCCCGCACCGGCACTGCGGCCGGTGCCGGCGCAACGTGGTGCTGTCCACCACGTTCCTCGCGGCCTCGCCTGTGATCGCGTTCCCGCTGGCGGTCGGCATCACCGACCCGCCCGTGATCGCGCTGATGTTCCTCACCCTGGCGCTGATCGCCCGGCCGGCCAGCGTGTACCGGGCGGCCGTGGCCCTCGGGGTCGCGTGCGCCATGAAGGCGACCGCCTGGCCCGCCGTCCCGGTACTCGGGGCGATGCTGGCCGCCAGGACCGCGGCCAAGTCGGCCTGGCGCTTCGTCGGGGTCACCGGCGTGGTGGCCGTCATCCTCTCGGTCGCGCTCGCGCCCGCGGCGCTGACCAACCCGTACGCGTTCCTGCAGAACACCGTGCTGTTCCCGCTCGGCCTGACCAAGTACAAGACCCCGGCGGCCAGCCCGCTGCCCGGGCACCTGCTGGCCATGACCGGGATGGCGGGCCACTGGGTCGCGGTCGGCCTGCTGGTCACGGCCGGGCTCGGCTTCGCGATCTCGCTCATTGTCCGGCCGCCCGCCGACGCGCGGGCCGCGGCCTGGCGGCTGGCCCTCGGGCTCGCGGTGCTGTTCACGCTGGCGCCTGCCACCCGGTTCGGGTACTTCGTGTACCCGATCGGGCTGGTCGGATGGATGGTCCTGACCCAGCCGCCGGCCGCCGTTAGGAGCACCGGGAGCCCGGGCTCGGGCTCCGGCTCGGGCCACGGCCACGGCCACGGCCAGCGGGCGGTAGCGGGCCTCGGGGTGCCGGCGCAGGCCGGGAACCAGAGCCTGGCCGCGGGCGCGCACTAGGGCTCTGGAGCTTTTAGGAACTTCGGGAGCTTCAGGAGCCGATGCGCCAGGACTCGCGGTAGGTGAGCTGCGCGGGGGTGAGCGCGTCGATCGACGTGCCCATGGTGGCGAGGACCAGGCGGGCGGCCTCCGCGTCGAGGTCCGCGGGCACCTCGTGCACGCCGGCCCCGAGCTTGCCTGCGTTGAGCGCCAGCCAGGCCAGCGCGAGCGCCTCGATGCCGAACGCCAGGTCCATGACCTCGGGCGGGTGCCCCTCGGCCGCGACCAGGTTCACCACCCGCCCCTCGGCCAGCAGCAGGACGGTCCGGCCGTCGCCGAGGTCGTACGCGTCGACGTGCGGCCGCACGTCGCGGTGAACGGCGGCGGCCAGGCCGGCCAGCGCCCGCAGGTCGATCTCCACGTCGAAGTGCCCGGCGTTCGCGAGGATGGCACCGTCGCGCATGACCGCGATGTGCTCCGCGGTTATGACGTCAACCGATCCGGTGGCGGTGACGAACACCTCGCCGGCGGGCGCGGCCTGCGCCATCGGCAGCACCCGGAAGCCGCGCAGCGACGCGTCGAGCGCGCGGACCGGGTTGACCTCGGTGACGATGACCTGAGCCCCGAAGCCACGGGCCCGTTCGGCCACCCCCCGCCCGCTCGCCCCGAACCCGGCCACCACGACGGTCTTGCCCGCCAGCAGCGTGTTGGTGGCCCGCAGGATGCCGTCGATGGCCGACTGGCCGGTCCCGCAGGTGTTGTCGACCATGCGCTTGGTCGCGGTGTCGTTCGCGGCGATCACCGGGAAGGCGAGCGCGCCCTCAGCGGCCATCCGGCGCAGCCTGATCACGCCCGTGGTGGTCGACTCGCAGCCGCCCTTGACGTTGTTCAGCCGGGCCGCGGCCCGGGTGTGCAGGGTGTTGACCAGGTCTCCGCCGTCGTCGATGACCAGGTCGGGACCGTTGGCGGTCTCGTTCAGGGCCAGCTCGATGTGCCGGTAGTAGGCTCGCCGGTCTACCCCGGCCCGGGCGAAGACCGCGATCCCGTACCGATGCGCGAGCGCCGCCGCGATGTCATCCTGGGTGGACAGCGGGTTGGACGCCGCCAGCGAGACGGTCGCCCCGCCCGCCCGCAGCAGCCGCACCAGCATGGCCGTCTCGGCCGTGATATGCAGGCAGGCCGCGATGGCCAGGCCCTCGAAGGGCCGTTCGGCGCTGAACCGCCGCATGAGGCCGGCCAGCAGCGGCATGGCCCGCTCGGCGTAGCGGATCCGGGCGTCACCCTCGGCGGCGAGCCCCGGCTCTGCGACGTCCCCCCGCGGCGCGGCTGGCCGCGGGGGGACGTCGTGAGCTTTAGTAACGGTAGTGCTCCGGCTTGTACGGGCCGTCGACAGGGACGCCGATGTAGTCGGCCTGCTCCTTGGTCAGCTGGCTGAGCCTGACCCCGAGCGCGTCCAGGTGCAGCCGGGCCACCTTCTCGTCCAGGTGCTTGGGCAGCACATGCACGCCGAGTGAGTACTCGTCGGTCTTGGTGAACAGCTCGACCTGCGCGATGACCTGGTTGGTGAAGCTGTTGGACATGACGAAGCTCGGGTGCCCGGTGGCGTTGCCCAGGTTCAGCAGCCGACCCTCGGACAGCACGATGATGCCGTGCCCGTCTTCGAAGACCCACTCGTCCACCTGCGGCTTGATGTTCTCGCGGCGGATGCCGGGCCACTTCTCCAAGCCGGCCATGTCGATCTCGTTGTCGAAGTGGCCGATGTTGCCGACGATGGCCTGGTGCTTCATCCGGCTCATGTCACTGGCGGTGATCACGTCGCGGTTGCCGGTGGTGGTCACGAAGATGTCCGCCGTCTCGACCACGTCGTCGAGGGTGGCCACCTGGTAGCCGTCCATGGCCGCCTGCAGCGCGCAGATCGGGTCGATCTCGGTCACGATGACCCGGGCGCCCTGACCGCGCAGGCTCTCCGCGCAGCCCTTGCCCACGTCGCCGTAGCCGCAGACGACCGTGACCTTGCCGCCGATCAGCACGTCGGTCGCCCGCTTGATGCCGTCGATGAGGGAGTGCCGGCAGCCGTACTTGTTGTCGAACTTGGACTTCGTCACCGAGTCGTTGACGTTGATGGCGGGGAACAGCAGCGCGCCGGCCCGGGCCATCTCGTACAGCCGGTGCACGCCGGTCGTGGTCTCCTCGGTCACGCCGCGGATCTGGCCGCCGACCTGCGTCCACTTACCTGGGTGCTCGGCCAGGGAACGGCGCAGCACGTCCAGGATGATCCGCCACTCCTCCGGGTCGTCCTTGCTGGCCGACGGGACGCCGCCGGCCTGCTCGTACTCGGCCCCCTTGTGCACCAGCATGGTGGCGTCCCCGCCGTCGTCCAGGATCATGTTCGGGCCGTCGCCGCCGGGCCAGGTGAGGGCCAGCTCGGTGCAGCGCCAGTACTCTTCCAGCGTCTCGCCCTTCCAGGCGAAGACCGGGATGCCCTTCGGGTCCTGCGCGGTGCCATCGGGTCCGACCGCGACCGCGGCGGCGGCGTGATCCTGGGTGGAGAAGATGTTGCAGCTCGCCCAGCGCACCTGCGCGCCGATCGCGGTCAGCGTCTCGATCAGCACCGCGGTCTGCACCGTCATGTGCAGCGATCCGGTGATCCTCGCGCCGCGCAGCGGCTGGCTGGGCGCGTACTCGGCGCGCACCGACATCAGCCCGGGCATCTCGTGTTCGGCCAGCTGAATCTCCTTGCGCCCGAAGGCGGCGAGCGAGAGGTCCGCCACTAGATACGGCGGCTGATCCGCGGTCATTCGTTCTCCCCTGTTATTTGGCCCGAACGGGCGCTGGTGGCTCGTACCGCTCATACGGTACGTGAGCCGGGGTGGTCGTCGCACGTTCGGACGGGCTTTCTTGACGTAAAATTGTTAGAATCAGCGTTCATGCGCATCTCGGAGGCCGCCAGGCGGCTCGGCACGTCGGCTCGCATGCTCCGCTACCGCGAGGAACTAGGCCTCCTGCCGCAAGTACGCGACCAGTTCGCCGGGACGGGCGGGACGGGCGGGGCGGGGGCGGGGGCGGCGGCTGGGGCGGGCGGGGCCGGGGCGGCGGGGGCGGCGCATCGGCGGTTTAGCGAGGCGGACCTGGAGGCGGCGGCGGTGGCCCTTGAGCTGGAGCGGCGATACGACATCAGCCCCGCGTCGCTGGCGTTCGGGCTGCGGGTGCTGGCCGAGCCGCCGGTCCGGGCGGCCATCGCGGATCTGGGGCGCAGGCTCGGCCGCCTCCCCGACACCCCAGGCCGGGCCCTGGACTTCGAGAAGGAACGCGCCCTCCGCCTGCTGTCCCGCCGCTAGGCGCTCCTCGGTACTAGTGGCCGCCTGCCCCAAGCGACGTTAACGCGGAGTCACACGTTCATGGAAGCAGTCGGCGTAGGGGCCAGGCTACTCGGGGCTCTGGGGCGCTGCGGGGCTCTGGGGCGCTGCGGGGCTCTGGGGCGCTGCGGGGCTCTGGGGCGCTGCGGGGTTCTTGGGGCGGCGGCGGGAGGGGCGGTTGGCGTGGCTGGCCAGGACGGCGCGGATCGAGGGGTCGGTGCGGTCGGAGCGGGACGGGCGGTAGATGTCCGGTTCCAGGTAGATCGTCTTGGCGATGGGGACGGCCGCGCGGACGCGCCGCTCCGCGGCGTCGATGCCGGCCGTGATCTGCTTGGCAGTGTCGCTCTCCCGGATGCCGACCTTGGCGGCGACGAGGATCGCGTCCGGGCTCATGTGCACGGTCCGCAGGTGGATGACCCGGGACAGTTCGGGGCCGTCCTCGAGGGCCGTGATGATCTTCCGCTGCATCTCGGGGCTGGCGGACTCGCCGATCAGCAGGCTTTTCATCTCGATGGCCAGGATGGCCGCGGCCGTCGCGAGCAGCACGCCGATGCCGAGCGAGCCGACGCCGTCCCAGCGGTCGTTGCCGGTGAGCACGGACAGCGCGATCCCGGCGAACGCGAACCCCAGGCCGATCAGGGCGGCCAGGTCCTCAAGCAGGACCACGGGCAGTTCCGGGGCCTTGGTGCGCCGGATGAAGGTGCCCCAGCTGCGCTCGCCGCGTACCTGGTTGGCCTCCCCGATCGCCGTGTGCAGCGAGAATGCCTCGAGCACCGCGGACAGCGCGAGTACACCGAAGGCGATCGCGGGCGAGCGTATTTCCTCCGGATTCAGGATCTTGTGCACGCCGTCGTAGATCGAGAACACCGCGCCGACGGTGAACAGCATCACCGACACCACGAAGCCGTAGAAGTACCGCTCGCGGCCGAAGCCGAACGGGTGCTCATCCGACGCCGGCCTGGTCGACCGGCCGCGGCCGACGATCAGCAGCACCTCGTTGCCGGTGTCGGCGACCGAGTGCACCGACTCGGCCAGCATCGACGCGGAGCCGGTGAGCAGGTACGCGACGAACTTGATGATGGCGATGCCGAGGTTGGCGGCAAACGCGGCGATGACCGCCCGCATCTCGCGCCAGGAAACCCGCACCAGGGTTACTCGATCCGCGCCTGAATGTCCGCCACGGCCACGGCCTGGCCCGGGTCGATCCCGGACGCGATCGCGAGGTAGACGCTCGCGTAGTCGGTCAGCTGGATGACGCCGGCCAGCCGCACCAGCGGATGCTCGCCGTCCATGGCCAGCTCGGACATGGCCACCCCGCGCTGCCCCGCGAGTTCGGTGACCGCGGCCCGCTGCGCCGCGACGCGCTGGTCCTGGTCGGGGTCGGCGATCAGGACGAGCCGCAGCGGGGTGAACCCGCTCGCCTCGCCGTCGTCCGTTTCGTCGTAGTCCAGGTCCCAGGCGGCCAGATCCGGGTGATCGGCGATGTCCTCCCCGGCCGCGGGCGGGTCAGGCTCTTGCGTGCTCGGCGCGGACAGGCGCGACGAGCGGGGCGCGAACGGCCCGTCGAACGCCGCGACCTGATCGTGCGCCGCCTCGGGCAGCACGCCCGCGATCGCCGGGTACTTCGCGTTCTCGCCAAGCTGGCTGGCGAACCGCCGCGCGGCGACCCCGCTCAGCATGGACGTGCCCCAGACCATCGGCAGCGCGCCGACGAGGTCGAGCGCCAGCGACTTGCCCGGGTTGACGAACGACTCGCTGGCTGGCCGGCACTGGTGCGATACCTCTTCGAGCCGGGTCGCGGCCTGCTCGCAGGTGTCCGCGCCGATCCGGGCCACGCCGAGGCGCTCGGCGATCACCAGCAGCGGGACGGCCACCGCCCACAGCATCGACCTCGGCAGGCCCGCCGGAACCACGGGGACGAACGGGGCCCGGGCCTGCTCCGCGATCTGGTGCAGCGGGGACCTCGCGGCCCCGACGGCGGCCAGGCGGCAACCGCGCCGGGCCGCCTCGGCGGCGATGGCCAGCGTCTGCGGCGTCGTGCCCGAGCAGGACACCGCGATCACCGTGTCGGCCGCCCCGACCCAGCCGGGCAGCCGCTCGGCCGGCGAGACCACGATCTGGACCGGGCTGGCCAGGCCGGTCACGCCGTTGAGCAGCTCGCCCGCCAGGCCCGAGCCGCCCATGCCCGCGACCACGATCGCGCGCGGCCTGGCGTCCGGGGTGAGGGCCGACAGGTCCGTTTCCTGGCACGACCGCAGCGCGGTCCGCACCTGGGCGGCCGCCGACGCCACCTGTCGCAGCATGTCGCCGGGATCCGCCGCCTCGATCACGTCCGGGGTGTCGAGCCGGTCCGCCGCCAGGACGAACTCCGCTCCGCCCCAGCCGCCCAGGTCGTCGTCGCTCACGCGGGCGCCCCCGGCCGCCTGGCCTCTTCCACCAGCAGCACCGGGATATCGTCACGAACCGGGTAGGCCAGGCCGCAGGTCGCGCTGGTGCATGCGAGCTCGCTGGCGTCCTCGTCGGCCCGCAGCGGCGCGTGGCATTCCGGGCAGGCCAGGATGTCCAGCAGCCAGCCGTCGATGTGCATGAACTCTCCCTATTCTGCTCTGCTCGATTCTGCCGGGTCCCGGATCACGCTGAGTACTTCGTCGCGCAGGGCGGCCATGGTGGCCTCGGTGCCGGCTTCGGCGTTGAGCCGCAGCAGCGGCTCGGTGTTGGAGGGCCTTACGTTGAACCACCAGTTATCCGCGCTGACCGTCAGCCCGTCAAGCTCGTCGGTGCTGATGCCGGGACGGGCCGCGAATGCCGCCTTGACCCGCGCGGTCGCCTCGGCCTGGTCCGCCACCACGGAGTTGATCTCCCCGCTGGCGAAGTACCTCGAATACTGCGCAAGCAGCTGCGAGAGCGGTCCGGCCTGGCCACCGAGGGCAGCCAGCGTGTGCAGGGCGGCCAGCATGCCGGAGTCGGCGAACCAGAAGTCCCTGAAGTAGAAGTGCCCGGAGTGCTCACCGCCGAACACCGCGCCGGTCTGCGCCATCTTGGCCTTGATGAACGAGTGCCCGACCCGGGTGCGCACCGGGACGCCGCCGTGCGCGGAGATGATCTCCGGCACCGCGCGGGACGTGATCAGGTTGTGGATGATCGTAGCGCCGGGCTCGCGGGCCAGTTCACGGGCCGCGATCAGCGCGGTGAGGACCGAGGGCGAGACGAGCTGGCCGCGCTCGTCCACCACGAAGCACCGGTCGGCGTCGCCGTCGAAGGCGAGCCCGATGTCGCACCTGTGCTCGACCACCGCGCGCTGCAGGTCACGCAGGTTCTCCGGATCGATGGGGTTCGCCTCGTGGTGGGGGAAGGTGCCGTCCAGCTCGAAGTAGAGCGGGATCAGCGTGACCGGCAGTCCCTCGAACACCTTGGGCGCCGTGTGGCCCGCCATTCCGTTGCCGGCGTCCACGGCCACCTTCAGCGGCCTGATCCCGGAGATGTCGACCAGCTTCCTGAGGTGATTCGCGTAGCCGGCGAGCAGGTCAAGGCCGGTTACGGTGCCGGGGGCGGACGCTGGTAGGCAGGATCGTTCGGCCAGATTCTTGATCTCTAGCAGACCTGTTTCGATGCCTACCGGCTTGGCGCCGGCCAGGCACAGCTTGATGCCGTTGTACTTGGCCGGGTTGTGGCTGGCGGTGATCATCGCGCCGGGGACGCCGAGATCGCCGCTGGCATAGTACAGCATGTCGGTGGAGCCGAGGCCGCCGGCCAGCACGTCGGCGCCCTGTGACACCGCGCCGCGGCCGAAGGCGTCCGCCAGCGGGCCCGACGAGGCGCGCATGTCGTGCACGGTCACGATGGTCCTGGCCCCGGTCAGCCGGACGAAGGCCGCACCGACCGCTTCCGCTACGCTCTCGTCAAGCTGGTCTGGCACGACTCCCCTGATGTCGTACGCCTTGACGATGCTCGCGAGATCACCCACGACTGGATCTGCCTCCCGTGACCAGACGACGCCGCACGCTGCGGCCTGGCCACGAGCCTATCGGTCCTGCGGGGGCCCGGAACGCAGCACCCGGAGGTGGCCCCGGCGGCCGACCTCGACCCCCTGGCCGACCGGCTCTTTCTCCGGGCGTGCCGCCACCCTCGGCTGAGCCTCCATGACGGCGTTCGCAAGCGCCTCCAGGTCATCGGCGCGATCTTGAGCCGGATCCACGGGCAGCCGCACCACGTCCCAGCCTCGCGGCGCGGTCAGCCGGGTGGCGTGCTTCTCGCACAAGTCGTAGCAGTGGGGCTCCACGTACGCCGCCAGCGGGCCGAGCACCGCGGTCGAGTCGCGGTACACGTACGTCAGCGTGTAGACGGGAGGATGCTTGCACGCGGTGCGCGAGCAGCAACGGGAACGCACCAGCCCACCTCGCTCACGTCACCCTGGGGACCATGTCCCGGGCTTCGGGACGGCGTCGGATACACCCGTGACGGTATCTGTCCGCGGCCGGTAACGCCACCACCTGGCCACTGCGCTTCGGTCGTGTCGTGCTTTGCGCGTCTTGCCCCGGGTCGGCCTCCTGGGTCGGGAGGGTTCCCTGGCATCGGCGCGATCCGATACGCTCGGTAACTGTGCACACCGGCGAGGACGGCGCGCGGCCGCGGCGGCGCGACCGCCATGGGCGCGGGCTGCGCGGCAGGCTGGTACCGCCGGGAGTTCCGCTGTACCGCAGCCGGTCCCAGCAGTTCGACGACATCGTGCTTGAGGCTGTCGCCCGGCTCGAGCCCCGCTGGGAGACCGAGCTTTCCGACGTGGAGTTCGCGGTCCAGGAGGTGCCGGATGCCGACACCATGGGTGACGACGGCGTGCCGCTGGCCCGTATCGTGCGCGGCTCGCCTGATACCAGCGATCCGGGGAACCCGGCCAGCGGCCCTTGCATCGTGCTGTTCCGGCGGCCGCTGCTAGCCCGGGCCGACGACGAGGACGAGCTGAGCGAGCTTGTCTTCGACGTGGTGGTCGAGGAGTTCGCCGAGATCCTCGGGGTGGAGCCGGAGATCGTCGATCCCGGCTACGGCGAGCTGGACTGATCTGCCTCAGGGAGAGATCGCGTCGTAGGAGTCGCGGACGGGGGGCAGGGTGATCGTGGTCAGGGCGCTGGCCGCGGGGATGATGGAGACCACGGTGCGCTGGCCCTGGGTCTCCACCCGGGCGGCGTAAACGGGCCCCGACCCCGCCAGCGGCGTGATCACGACGGCGAAAGCCGAACCGCGCTTGGCGCCTTCGGGGGCGGTGACCGGCACGACGAGCGTGTGGCCGGCCCGGACCGGCACGACCTGGCTGGCGGTCGCGCCCGGGCTGGTGCTGACGCTGGTATTGGCCGCGGCGATCTCCGTCAGGCGAACGCGCGCCGCTCCGGCCGGTGCCGACAGCACGGCGGAGGCGGCGAAGCCGGACCCGCTGGTGTTTCCCGCCACGACGGCCTGCTCGCTGATCGGGGCGGTCGCGGCGGTAAAGGCGCCCACGCCGCTGCCCGGGACCATCACCTCGGCCGTGACCGGCACGTTGGCCGTGACCTCGAGCGCCGCCGCCGCGCCGCCCAGCGGCGTCAGGGCCACATAGGACGCCGACTGCCCGGGCAGGTCGACCGCCTGCGAGGCGAACGGGCGGTACTGCCCCTGCGGGGTGATCGCCACCACGTTGACCTTGGCGTTGGAGCCGCCGGGGACCACCAGGAAGAGCCCGGCGGTGCTGGCGGACGGAGGCACGCCCGGGATCACCAGGTGAGTCGCTGGCGCGGCCGCACTCGGCAGCCAGCTCGTGGCGCCGCCGTGCGCCGAACCCTCGGAGACGTCGGCGGCGACCCGGCCGGCGCTGGTGTGCACCTCGATCGCGACCACGCTGGAGCTGCCGGCCTCCGCGGACAGGGATTCGGTCACGGTCTGGCGAGGCGGAACTGTGATCCCGGTGTCGTTGCCGGCCTGGACCGGGCAGGCGTCGGTGATCAGCCTGACGTCCACAGTCGCGGCCAGCGAGTCGATGTTCATCAGATCGAGCTGGATCTGGGCCGCGCCGTTCTGCTGGCCGGGCCCGACGAACCACAGATCGGATCCGGGCTCGCCGCAGCGCACGCTGGCCAGGCCTGAGCTCTGCGCTACTTCGGCCTCGGCGGCCTGTGCCATCGTGCCGGTCGCGGTCACCGACCAGCCGGCCGGGGCCGGGGTGCCTTTATTGGCCGCGCTCGCCGCGGCGGGGACCGTGAGGAGGGAGAGCGTGCCCGGGGCTGTCTCGGTGATGGGCGTGACGGTCCGCAGTTGCAGGCCAGCGGGGGGCAGGGAGGTCAGCTGCGCTTGCCCTCCCGTGCCGGATGCCGCTGGTGCTGCTGGGGCTGGGGCTGGTGCTGGGGCTGCGATCGATGCGATCGTGCCGGATCCGCCGCCCAGGGCGGGCGGGCAGGCACGAGCGATGGAGGTGACCGCGACCTGCCGCACCACGGTGCTGGCGGGCTTCGGGCTGGCCCGCGGGTGGTCAAGCTGGGCGGCCGCGCCAATGGCGCCGAGGGCCAGCACCACCACCCCGGCGGGCGCCAGCAGGCCCAGCCTCATGAGCCGTCACCGCGTTCCCAGGGCGCCCGCGTGTCGGAGGCGGCAGGTTCAGGCGGAGCGCCAGCGTCGGCGTCGCGGTCCGCCTGGGGGTCGGCGGGCTTGGCCGGGGTGCCGCCGCGCCAGCGCCGCGACGGCTTTCCGTGCCGCGCCGCGTGCGCTCCGCCGCGCCGCGGCGCGGCGGTCGTCAGCGGGCCTGGACCGCTGGCGGCGGCGCGGACCGCTGCGACCGGGGCTGGATGGCCGGAACCAGTTCCCGCACCAGCACCGGCGTATCCGGCGTCGGCCGGGGAGCTGAAGCCGGCTCCCGGAAAGAAGGCTTCGTCGGGATCAGGGCTGAATGCGGCCTCGGCAGCCGGGTCGAACGTGGCCGTGACGGCCGGCTCGAAGGCGGCCGCGGCCGGGGCGTATCCGGTGGCAGCCTCGGCATCGGGACTGAGCGTGGCCGTGGCCGGCCCGTGGCCGACGGCTGCGGGGGCGTATCCGGCGCCGACGGCCTCGGCGCGGCCGGCTCTGGTCAGGGCGTGAGCTCGGCTGCCCGCCGGGGCGAGCTGAGGCCGTCGCCTGCGGCGGGCCGCTCGCGGGCTGTCGGCGCTCTCTCGCCGGCGCCGCGGGCCGAGGGCGGCTTCGCCGTCCGCACTGACCTCCGCCGCGGCGGGCATGGTCAGCGAGGACCTGGTGCCGGGCAGGGCGAGCGCGAAGGCGACGAGCACGATGGCGGCCTCACCGCCGAGGCCGAGGTCCCTGGCCAGCTCATCGCGGGTGATGACCAGGTGGCCGCCGCCGGCCGGCAGCACGAAGCCCTGAGCCCACCCGTCCACCGGCCGGGCCAGCCTGGTCAGGGGCTTTCCGTTGAGGGTGGCGGACCAGCCGCCCGCGGCCTCCGCCAGGACCAGCGTGCCTGACGTGGCCGGCGTGATGACCGTGTTCACGCCGACCGCCCCCGAAGGAACGGGCACCACCGTGCCGCCGGCGGTCATCACGCGGGCCCGGGCTACCGTCCCGGAGACCTGCCACAGGTAGTACGCGGGCGCCGAGGTCAGCGGCTGCAGCCCGGCGGCCGCGTCAAGCCGCTGCGCGAGCCCGGAGTCAATCGGGGCGGGGAGCAGCACGTAGCCGATGTCGAACTGGCTGAGCGCCTGACCGGTATCCCCGGCGTCGCCGCCGCCGACCGCGTCCAGCGTGGCCACCACGCCCGAGAGCGCGCGTGCGGAATCCGCGCTCTGGGGCAGTTCGGGCTCGCCGAGCACGGGATCGGCGTCCCGAAGGACGGCGTAGGTCAGCGTCCCGCCGTCGCGCCGCAGGACCAGCGTCCGGTTCCGGGCGGGCCCGGCCGACGAGGCCGCCACGAAGGCGGGCAGGAGCTGCGGGCGGGCCGTGGCCACCGGTCCGCTGACGCCGGCGGCGAGCCAGTAACCGGCGGCCAGCAGCGGCGCCGAGGCGGCCACCGCGAAGCCGGCCAGCGGGGCCAAGCCGGCCAAGGTCGCGACGGCACGCCGGCCGGTCCCCTGGGCGCGACCTGCGGCCTGGCCCAGAGGCTGGGCTTGGGGCTGGGCTTGGGGCTCGGCTTGGGGCTCGGCTTGGGGCTCGGCTTGAGGCTGGGCCAGCGCCTCGATCAAGGGCGCGGCCGCCAGCAGCAGGCCCGCCGCCGCCACGGCGATCGCGATACCGGGCCAGGCGGTGACGGCGGCCCCGCCCTGCGGCGGCGTCACCCGCACCCGGCTCACTACGAGGGCGATGACCAGTCCGGTCAGGGCGATGCTCCAACCGGTGTACACCAGGGGCATCCGCCGCCGGGCCAGCAGCGCGCCGAAGGCGGGCAGCACCAGCCCCGCGGTCACCCACGCGGGCGGAAGCCCCGGTCCCCCCGGGCTGAGCAGCAGCAGGGACTGCGGCCCCAGGCCGGAGGCAGCCAGCCCGGGCCGGGTCAGTCCCGCTTCACCGAAGAACGCGGACGGGCTCGTGACCAGGTGAAAGGTCCAGGGGATGAGAACGGCCGCGGGTACCACGGCGACGATGACGGCGTTGACGGCCGTCTGCAGGCCGAGCCAGCGCCAGGCCGCCACCACGCCGAGCGCGGCGAGTACCGCGATCGGCCAGATCAACGGGACGAAGGCGGCCGCGAGCGCGAGCAGCAGGCCAGCCGCCCACGCCGCCCGGCGCGCAGCCCGCGGGGGCCCGGCGCGCATCCGCCCGATCATGATGGCGACCAGCGGAAGCAGCACGAAGGCGGCCGCGGTGCCGATGCGCCCGGCCGCGACCGCCCCCATGGCCACCGGGAGCAGCGCATAGGTGGCCGCGATCCATACCCGGGCGGCCAGCACGGACGTGACGCGGCGAGTGGCCATGAACGCCGTCACCCCGGCCGCGGGCACGCAGCCGAGCAGCAGCACGTCGACCGCCAGCCAGGGCTTGCTGCCCAGCAGCGTGGCCAGGGCGGCCACCACGGCCACGTAGGGCGGAGTGCTCGCGGCCGACCCGACGCCCGCGCCGTGGTAGCCCGCCAGGTACTCGCGCCACATGGCCCCCGCGCTCCCCCAGGCCGGCGCCAGCGCGCCGCCCGCAAGGGTGCCGGAACCGCTGAGCACCGCGCCGGTCAGCGACCGCTCCGCGACCAGCGCGACGACGGCCAGCCCGGCGAAGAGCAGGACACCGGGGCTGGTCAGTACCCGCCGGACGACCGAGTTGGTCTGCGGCAGCGGCATATCGTCGCCGGGATCGTCCACCACGGCGTGGTGCAGCCCGGTCTCGTAGCCGGATCCGGGGGTCAGCAGCCGGGAGGCGGCCTCGGCGAGCCGGGACAGCGTCCTGGACCGGGGCAGCATCGGGCGCAGGACCGCGTAGGCGGTCCGGCGATCGGCGGCGCGGCGGCGGCGCGCGCGCCACAGCAGCGGCGGGTGACGCAGCAGCCAGGCCACCGCCCCGAGGTGTGCCGCCGCCTTGCGCTGCTGCTTGGTGATCAGGAAGTAGGACGCGCGGACCAGCGAACCGGCGATGCCGCCGGCCACGACTGCGAGCATGGGCCACAGCGGCAGGTTGACCGCGAGAACGTACAGCGCGCTGCGGCGGTCGACCAGGCGCGGATGGCCGCCGGTGGCGGGCGTCTGGCGGAACTGCCTGGCCGCCAGCTCGCGGTGATAGACCACCGCGTCGGTGGCCACCCGGACCTCATAGCCGGCCGCGTGCACTCGCCAGCAGAAGTCGATGTCATCACGGAACAGCGGCAGGTCAGGGTCGAAGCCGCCAACCTGGTCCCAGACGTCGCGGCGGATCAGCATGCCCGCCGAACTGACGGCAAGCACCGCGCGGTTGCCGTCGTGCTGCCCCTGGTCGATCTCGCCGGGCTCGATCCCGGTCAGGCGCCGCCCCGCCCGGTCGGTGGTGATCCCCACCTCCCGCAGGACGCGGCGGTTCGACAGGTCCCTGAGCTTGGGGCCGAGCACCGCCACCGACCGGCTGCGGCTGGCCGCCCGGAGCAGTTGCTCCAGCGCGTCGGCGGCCGGCTCGCAGTCATCGTGCAGCAGCCAGATCCACTCCACCGGCGGATCCTGGCCGGCACCGGGCTCGGGCGCAGCCGAGGATGTCGGCGGGGACGCCGGCTCGGAGCACCGGCGGGGACGCCGCGCTCGGACACCGGCGAGGATGCAGGCGGGGGCACCGGCGTCCGCGCCGCGGGATGCCTCAGCGCGCGCGCCACCGCCGCGCCGAAACCGGTGTCCGCCTCCATGCCGAAGACCGCGTCCGGGCCGAGCAGTTCGGTCAGCGCCGCACCGCTGCGGTCCCGGCTGCCGGTATCGACCCCGACGGCGCGGTGCACGACGTGGGTCTGGTCACGGACCGCCTGGACGAGGCCAGGCAGCAGCCGGGCCCCGTCGTGGGTTACCACCACGGCGGTGACGACGTGACGGAGGTGCGATGCGTTCTGTGACAACGGACCTGTCTGGTGGCGTGGGCAACGGCGTCTCGCCCGGCTATCCGCCCGGCGAGAGCGCGTGGACTACGTGAACGACGACTCCCCAGCGCTCACGACAGGTCCAAAGATACACAGGCGGAACACGCCCAGCAGGGCGAACGCGGGATGTCCGCGACCACGGAGCGTAGCCGCGGCTGGATCAGCCGTAAGACGGCCTGGCGCTTGAGGCGACGGCGTTCCCGCTCGGACATGCCGCCCCAGATGCCGAACCGCTCGTCATTCTCGAGCGCGTACTCCAGGCACTCGGCCCGGACCTCGCAACTGCGGCACACCCGCTTGGCTTCCCGGGTCGATCCGCCTTTCTCCGGGAAGAACGCCTCCGGATCTGTCTGCGCACACAATGCCTGGTCCTGCCAGCCCAGCTCATCAGCATCATCCGGGCTGACGATGACCTGCCCCAGCGGGACGATGACCTCAGTCATAGCGCGTCCTCCCTCCCCGACTCACGGAGCCCCCGATCTCACCACTCCCCGCGGCGGCGAGAATCACACCAATGAAATTACACCTGCGTGTCTTGCTTCAAGTCAAGCGGAGAAGGTGATAATGGTCCCCTCGTTGACCTAGATGCGAGATAAATCACTCAGCGAATTCAATTCGATACACTCCGTAATCACCGTCAAGGGCGGGGAGCCTCCGCCGGGCGGGCGGGGACCTGCCACACTGGCGGGTATGCGCATCACCGTGCTCGCGGGCGGCGTCGGCGCCGCGCGCTTTCTCCGCGGTCTCAAGCGAGCCGCCCCGGACGCCGAGATCACCGTCATCGGGAACACCGGGGACGACATCACCCTGTTCGGCTTGCGGGTCTGCCCGGACCTGGACACCGTCATGTACACCCTCGGCGGCGGCATCAACGAGGAGCAGGGCTGGGGGCGGGCCGACGAGACCTTCGCGGTCCGGGCCGAACTCGCCGCCTACGGCGCCAGCCCGGACTGGTTCACGCTCGGCGACCGGGATTTCGCCACCCACATCGTGCGCAGCCAGCTGCTGGCGGCCGGCCAGCCGCTGTCCGCCGTCACCGAGGTGCTCTGCCGGCGCTGGCGGCCGGGGGTGCGGCTGCTGCCGATGTCAGATGACCGGATCGAAACGCACGTGACGCTCCAGGGAGCCGGCGAGCAGACCGTGCATTTCCAGGAATGGTGGGTCCGCATGCACGCCGAGACGCCGGCGCGGGAGATCACCGCCGCCGGCGCGGCCCAGGCGGTGCCCGCCCCGGGCGTGCTCGAGGCTGTCGCCGACGCGGATGTGGTGCTCTTCCCCCCCTCCAATCCCGTGGTGAGCATCGGAACCATCCTGGCCGTGCCCGGCATCAGGGCGGCGGTGGCGGCCAAGACCGTGGTCGCGGTGTCCCCCATCATCGGCGGTGCGCCGGTGCGCGGGATGGCCGACGCCTGCCTGGCCGCGATCGGGGTGGCCACCTCGGCCGCCGCGGTCGGCGCGCATTACGGCCCCGGGCTGATCAACGGCTGGCTCGTCGACGACCAGGACAAGGCGGCCGCCGACGATCCGGCGCTGGCCGGCATCGAGGTCCGCGCTCTCCCGCTCTACATGCGCGACCTGCCCGCCACCACGGCCATCGCCCGGGCCGCCCTGGACCTGGCCGGCGAACTCGGGCCAGGACGCGGGTAATGGCGTTCACCGTCACCGGCGTGGCCGGGCTCCCCGAGATCACCGCGGGCGCCGACCTGGCCGCGCTGATCGCGGACGCCGTCCCGGACCTGCGCGACGGCGACATCATCGTCGTCACGTCGAAGATCGTGAGCAAGGCCGAGGGCCGGGTGACGGCCGCCTCCCGCGAGGCGGCGATCGAGGCGGAGACGGTGCGGGTGATCGCCCGGCGCGGCGCCACCATCATCGCGCAGACCCGGCACGGCCTGGTGCTGGCCGCGGCCGGCGTCGACGAGTCCAACACGGCGCCTGGAACCGTCGTGCTGCTGCCCGAGGACCCCGACGAGTCCGCCCGGCGGCTGCGCAAGGCCGTGGCGGGCCGCACCGGCCGGACCGTGGGCGTGATCGTCACCGACACGATGGGCCGCCCGTGGCGGGCCGGCCAGACCGACAACGCCATCGGCGCGGCCGGCGTCTGGCCGGCGCGCGACCACCGCGGCGAGGCCGACACGTTCGGCAACATCCTGGAGGTCACGGTGGCCGCGGTCGCCGATGAGGTCGCCGCAGCCGCGGACCTGGTGAAGGGGAAGGCACGGCACGTCCCTGTCGCGGTCGTGCGCGGGCTGGCCGACCTCGTCACCGAGCAGGACGGCCCGGGCGCGCGGGCGCTGATCAGGCCCGCCGAGGAAGACATGTTCCGGTTCGGGTCGGCCGACGTGCCGCTGGCCCGCCGGACCATCAGGGCGTTCACCGCCGAACCCGTCGACGTCGCCGTGGTCCGCCGGGCGGTCGCCACCGCGCTGACCGCGCCCGCTCCGCACCACAGCCAGCCATGGCGTTTCGTGATCTTGTCCTCGGCCGCGGCCCGGATCGCCCTGCTGGACGCGATGCGCGACGCCTGGATCGCCGACCTGCGCCGCGACGGGTTCACAGAAGACCAGATCGCCCGCCGGGTCCGCCGCGGCGAGCCGCTCCGGCTGGCGCCGCTTATCGTGGTGCCTTGCCTGGTCACCGACGCGGCCCACGGTTACCCCGACGAGCGGCGCGGCCGCGCCGAGCAGGCCATGTTCGTCGTCTCGATGGGCGCGGCGGTGCAGAACCTGCTCATCGCGCTCGCCGTCGACGGGCTCGGCTCGGCGTGGATCTCGAGCACGCTGTTCTGCCAGGACGTCGCGGCCCTGGCGATGGACCTGCCGGACGGGTGGCGGCCGATGGGCGCCATCGCGGTCGGCCGCCCCGCCGAGCACGCCAAGGCCCGGCCGCCGCGGGATCCGGGCGACTTTATCCTCGAGCGCTGACTAAGCCAGCAGCGGCAGGCCGGACCGGACCGACGCGCAGACGCCGTCGCTGGCGGCGGCGGCGGCGCGCCGTTCCTCGCTGACCTCGCCGTAAGTGGTGGTGCGCTGGCGCATCGGACGGCCGAGGGGTTCGGCGATCGCGCGCAGCTGGCTGATCGTCTTGTAGGAGCCATGGTCCGCGCCGGCCATCCGGCTGATGGTCTCCTCCATGAGCGTGCCGCCGAGGTCGTTGACCCCGCCCTGGAGCACGTCGCGGCACAGGTCGTCACCGAGCTTGACCCAGGAGCACTGGATCGAGTCGATGGCCCCGTGCAGCATCAGCCTGGCCACCGCGTGCACCGCCCGGTTCTCCCGCCGGGTCGGCCCCGGCCGGGCCAGGCCGGCCAGGTAAATGGGGGCGTTGGAGTGGATGAACGGCAGCAGCACGAACTCGGTGAACCCGCCGGTCCGCTCCTGGATCGACCGGATCACCCGCAGGTGGCCGACCCAGTGCGCCGGGGTGTCGACGTGCCCGTACATCATCGTCGAGGACGTCCGCAGGCCGAGTTCGTGTGCGGTGGTGATTACCTCGATCCACACCGAGGCCGGCAGCTTGCCCTTGGTCAGCACCCAGCGCACGTCGTCGTCCAGGATCTCCGCCGCCGTCCCTGGCAGCGAGCCGACGCCCGCCTCCTTGGCCCGGACCAGCCACTCCTTAATCGGCAGGCCGGTGCGCGAGGCCCCGTTCACTACCTCCATGGGCGAGAACGCGTGTACGTGAATATCCTGGCATTTCCGCTTGACTTCGGATGCGATTTCGAAATATGCTGTTCCTGGCAGGTCGGGATGAATGCCTCCCTGCATGCACACCTCGGTGGCGCCCGCATCCCAGGCCTCGGCGGCGCGGTCACCGATCTGCTGCAGCGACAGGGTGTACGCGTCGGCGTCGGTCCGGCGCTGCGCGAACGCGCAGAACCGGCAGCCGGTGTAGCAGACGTTGGTGAAGTTGATGTTGCGGGTGACGACGTAGGTGACGTCGTCGCCGACGACCTCGCGGCGCAGTCCGTCGGCCAGGGCGGCCAGCGCTTCGAGGTCGGGCCCGTCCGCGGACAGCAGGGCGATGGCCTGGGCGTCGGTCAGGGCGGCCGGGTCCCGCTCGGCCTGGCGCAGGGCGGCGGCTACCTCCCCCGCGGCCAGCACGGAAGGGGTAGTGAGGGCGGGGGCACGCAGGCCGGTCCGTTCGGCAATTTCATCCCAGTCGCCGTAGACCTCAGCGAAGTCATCGCGCCGGTCATGGGTACGGCCGGTGGTATCGATGGTCACGTGCAGGTCGGTGCGGCCGGCCTGCGCCCACTGGCCCAGGCCGCCGTCTGGTTCCTGCCAGGGCAGGCCGCGCGGCATGGCGCCGTCGGCGGCCAGGCCGGTGTCCGGGTCGGCCAGGGCCCGCACGTGACCCGCGAGCCGCGGGTCTAGCCAGGGCTCGCGCAGGTAAGGAGGGTAGATGGTGAGGCGCTCGCGCAGGGTGAAACCCGCGGCCGCGGTGCGGGCGGCGAGTTCGTCGATGTCCGGCCAGGGCCGCTCGGGGTTGACGTGATCGGGGGTGAGCGGGGAGACGCCGCCCCAGTCGTCGATCCCGGCCCGCAGGATGAGGGCGTACTGGGCGCCGACCAGGTTCGGCGGCGCCTGGATCCGGGCCTTGGCGCCGAGGACGAGCCTGGTCACGGCGATCGTCGCGGCCAGGTCATCGAGCTCGGCGTCGGGCACGTCGCGCATCTTGGTGTCCGGCTTGGCCCGGAAGTTCTGCACGATGACTTCCTGGATGCCGCCGTACTCGCGGGCGACCTTCCTGATCGCGAAGATCGAGTCGGCCCGTTCGGCCAGCGTCTCGCCGATGCCGATGAGGATGCCGGTGGTGAACGGGACGTTGCTGCGGCCGGCGTCCTCAAGGACGCGCAGTCTTGTGGCGGGATCTTTGTCCGGGCTGCCGAAGTGCGGGCCGCCTTTTTCGGTGAACAGCCTGGTCGCGGTGGTCTCCAGCATCATGCCCATGGACGGGGCCACCGGCTTGAGGCGCTGGAAGTCCTGCCAGCTGAGCTGTCCGGGATTTAGGTGCGGCAGCAGGCCGGTCTCCTCCAGGACGCGGATGGCCATGGCCCGGAGGTAGGACAGCGTGTCGTCGTAGCCGTGGGCATCCAGCCACTCTTTCGCCTGGTGCCACCGGTCCTCGGGCTTGTCGCCCAGCGTGAACAGGGCCTCCTTGCAGCCCAGGGCGGCGCCGCCGCGGGCGATGGCGAGCACCTCGTCCGGCTCCAGGTACAGGCTGTGCAGGCGGTGCGGGACGGTGGCGAACGTGCAGTAGCCGCAGCGGTCCCGGCACAGCCTCGTCAGCGGGATGAAAACCTTGCGCGAGTAGGTGATGACGTCCGGCCTGCCGGCGGCGGTCAGGCCGGCGTCACGGGTGCGGCTCGCGTAGCTCAGGAGCGTCTGCAGGTCCTCGCCGCGGGCCTGCAGCAAGATCGTGGCCTCGTCCCGGTCCAGCGCCTTACCGTCCCTGGCCCGCGCCAGCGCCCGGCGCATCGCGGGCGCGCTGGTTTTCCTGGTCTCCTCAGTGCCTGTGACTTCACCAGTATCAGAGTCGCCGCCGAAAACACTCATGCTCGAAACCTTACGCGGCGGACTTCTCCGCCTCGCGCAGCGGCTGGCCTGGGCGTGCGCTCAGCGGAGAAGGGAGGCAGGCGCGGGCGGGGCTAGAAGGCGCGGTAGTCGCGGACGGACATGCGCGGGCCGCGGCGTGGCGGGTGGCTGCCGCCGAGCTCGATGAGGCGGGTCACCCGGTAGCGGTGCCCGGCGTAGGGGGCGAGCAGTTCGAGCATGCCGGCGTCATCGGTAATCCGGCCCGCCAGCGTCCAGCCGACCGCCCTGGGGAGGTTGTAGTCGCCCACGGAGACCGCGTCCGGGTCACCCGAGGCCCGCTGCCTGATCTCGGCGGACGTCCACATCCCGATGCCGGGCAGCGACCGCAGGCGGCGGTCGGCCTCGGCCGTGCCCAGTTCCAGGGTCTGCTCGAGCCGGCCGGCCACTTCGGCGGCGGTGATGATCGTCCGGGCCCGGACGCCCTCGACGCCGGCGCGGTGCCAGTCCCAGGAGGGAACGCGCGCCCACACCCGGGGCGGGGGACACACCCGCATGAAGTCCGGGGCGGGTCCGGGCGCTGGCTCGCCGAACTTACCCAGCAGGTACCGCCAGGCGCGATGGGCTTCGCGGCCGACCACCTTCTGCTCGAGCACCGCGGGCACGAGCGCCTCGAACAGCCGCCCGCTGCGCCCCACCCGCAGGTCGTCGTGACGGCGGGCTAGCTCGCGGACCACCGGGTCCTGGGCGGCGAACCCGGCTCTGTCGTCGTCGGCGCCGAGCTGGGCGGGCAGCCGCGCGAGCAGCCATCCCGCGCCCGGCCCCCAGGCCTGCCCGGTCACCAGCGAGCCGGGCGAAGCGCTCGCCTGGCGCGAGACGACGCGCAGCGTGGCCGGGCCGTCCGGGGTCAGCGAGGTGCGCCAGACGGCGCCGGCCGAGTCCACCCGGTAGGCGGGATCACCGCCGCCGCGGCGGTGCACCGACAGGGTGAGGCGGGCATTGACGGGGAACGGCGCCAGCCACTCACGGCTCAGGCCCCGGTCCCGCGCAAGGCCTACGCCCGGCTCCGGCTCCGGCTGCCGGGGCCGGGGCCGGGCTCGCCGTCAAGGCGGGCCGTCACACGTCGGAGGAGAAGCGGACCGAGGTCGGCTCGAGCCGGACGCCGGGCCACACCCGGATACCGCGGGCCAGTTCGTTGCCGGCCCGATGAACGCGCCGTCCCCGATCACGGCCTCGTCGATCACCGCGCCGGGGGCGACCGTGGCGCCGCGGCCGAGGATCGAATCACGCACCACCGCGCCCTCGCCCACCCGCGCGGCGTCGAAAAGCACGCTGCCGAAGACGGTCGCGCCCGCGCCGATCGAGGCGCCCGCGCCGACGACGGTCCCGCCGGCTACCGACGCGTCCGCGGCCACCGACGCGTCCGCGAGCAGCAGCGAGGGGCCGGGCGGGCCGGGCACGGCCGGGGCGGGCAGCCGCCCGAGCACCAGGTCGCACGAGCCGCGCACGAACGTCTGGGGCGTCCCGACGTCCAGCCAGTAGGCCGGCTCGTGATAGCCCATGACGAGCTCGCCGGCCTCGATCAGGGCCGGGAACGTCTCCCGTTCCACCGAGACCCGGCGCCCGGCCGGGATCTGGTCGATGACCTCGCGCCTGAACACGTAGCAGCCGGCGTTGATCCGGTTGGTCACCGGGTCCGGCGTCTTTTCCAGGAACGCCGTCACCCGCCCGGAAGCATCGGTCGGCACGACGCCGAACCGGGACGGGTCCGCCACCTCGACCAGGTGCAGGGTCGCCGCGGCGTCGGTCTTGACGTGCAGGCCGACCTGCGCCTCCAGGTCGTGGCCGGACAAGATGTCGGAGTTGAGCACCACGACCGGATCGGACGGCCCGCTGCCCCGCAGCGAACCAGCGGCGTTGCGGATCCCGCCGGCGGTATCAAGCGGCACGTCCTCGGTGACGTAGTCGATGGACAGCCCGAACGCCCCGCCGTCGCCCAGGCTCGAGGCGAACATCTCGGCCTTATAGCAGGTGGCGAGCACCACGTGGGTGACGCCGCCCGCGGCCGCCCGGGCCAGCAGGTGGGCCAGGAACGGGACGCCCGCCGTGGGCAGCAGGGGTTTGGGCGCGGACAGGGTCAGCGGCCGCAGCCGGGTCCCCTGCCCGCCGACCAGGACGATCGCCTCAAGTGGTTCGCGCGGCATGAGAGATGAGGCTACACGGCGCTGACATCCGCGGCGTTCTGTTCGGCGGCGCGCCGGTAGGACGCCAGGTGGGCTTCTGCCGACGCGGCCCAGGAGAACTCCTGCGACCGGGCGTAGCCGGCCGCGCCGAGCGCCTCCCGGCGGGCGGCGTCATCGAGCAGCGCGCGCAGCGCGTCGCGGATGGCCTCGGCGTCGGGTTCGGTGTACGCGACCGCCTCACCGCCGACCTCAGGCAGCGAGGTGCAGTGGGTCGTCAGCACCGGGGCCCCGCACGCCATGGCCTCGAGCACCGGCAGCCCGAACCCTTCGCCGCGGCTCGGGAACGCCACCACCGTGGCCCCGCCCAGGAAGCCGGGCAGGTCAGAAAAGCGCAGGTAACCAGGGCGGATCAGGCGCAGGTGCGGCGGCACCATCGCGACCGCGGCGTCCACTTCGTCGCTCCAGCCGCCGCCGCCGCCCAGCACGAGCGCGGGCGGGTCGTCGATGTCGGCCACGGCCGCCGCCCAGCCGGTGATCAGCGAGGCGACGTTCTTGCGCGGCTCGAGCATGCCGAGGAACGCCACGTACTGCTTGCCGTGCAGGCCCAGCCGGTTCGACACCTGCGTGACCTGCTGCGGGTCGGGCCGGTGGAACAGGCGGTGGTCCACGCCGTGGTAGGCCACGTCGATCTTGGTCGGGTCGGCGTCCAGGACGCGCACGAGCTCGTCCCTGGTCGCCTTGGACGGCACGATGAGGCGGGCCGCGCGGCGGGCGGCCGTCCTGATCGCCGACTTGAAGAACATCGCGCCGACCTGGCTGTACATCTCGGGCTCGGTGAAGAAGGTGACGTCGTGCACGGTCACCACGGTGGGCTTGCCCGGCCGCAGCGGCATGGAGTAATACGGCACGTGGATGACGTCGGCGTTCACCTGCTGAGCCACGACTGGCAGCCCGCTCTGCTCCCAGGCCAGCCGGGCGGACCGGTGCGCGAGCGCCGTCGGGCCTGCGACCACGCGCGCGCTCGGGGCGAGCCGGCCGTAGCGTTCGTCATCGGCACGCTGGCAGACCACGGCCAAGTCCGCGCCCGCGGCGTCGAGCGCGCCGATCAGACCGTCAACGTACCGGCCGAGCGCTCCCCGGTCGGCTGGCACGTCGGTCGCATCAACTAGTACGCGAGGTGCCACGACCGCACTTGCTCCTCTCCTGGGCCACCCGGGCAGGCTGGCAACGCAGAGCTCGCGTCAACCGCACGGCCCCGGCACGCCTGCGTGGATGTCCCGTCAATGATGAAGCCTACGCCCTGTGCCGAGTCACCGACGAGCACTTCCCCCGGGCCCGGCCGCGGGCGCTCCGGCGCGGCCCGCGTCAGTACCGTTCCCGACAGAAAATCTATGGGCCGAACGGTCCTCGGTGCGCGTTCCTGGCGCCCCGGCGCGCCGGCCGTGGCCGGCGCTGGAGGCCTGAGCGCTGGAGGCCTGAGCGCTGGAGGCCTGAGCGCTGGGGGCCTGAGCGCTGGGGGCCCGGGCGGTGGGAGTCAGCATGACGGAACGGCCTGACCGGACTTGATGGCTTCCAGGTAGCTGACGGCCTGGGCCAGCGTGCTCACCTTGACCAGGCGCAGGCCCGCGGGCACCGCGCCCTTGGTGTCGGAGCAGTTCGCCGCCGGGGTCAGGAAGATGGTCGCGCCCGCGTTGCGCGCGCCCACCATCTTCTGCTGGATGCCGCCGATGGCATCCACCTTCCCGCTGGCCTCGATCTCCCCGGTCCCGGCGATGAACCTGCCGCCGGTCAGGTTCAGCGGCGTCAGCTTGTCGATGATGCCGAGGGCGAACATCATGCCCGCGCTCGGGCCGCCGATGTCGCCCACGCTGAACTTGACGTCGAACGGGAACTTGTACTGCTCCTGGATCTCCACGCCCATCACGGGATGACCCCGGGATAGCCTGGTCCCGACCTGGACCTGCTGGGTCTGGCCGCTCCGGTCGATGGTCACGGTCAGCGCGGCGCCGGCCGGGTGCGCGGCGATCAGCGCGGTCAGCCGGGCGGCCCCGGTCACCGGCTGGCCGTCCACGGCCGTGATCACGTCCCCGGCCTTGAGCACGCCGTGGGCGGGAAAGCCGGCTTCCGCCTGCACGACGACGACCTGCGTGCCGTACGCGATGTGCAGCTCGGTCAGGGCCGCGGCGGTCGCGACCTGCTGCGAGCCGGTCATCTGCTGGGTGTCCTGCTGCTGGCTCTGCTGCTGGGTCTGGCCGGGAGCGAACAGCTCGGATTCTGGCACCACCGCCTCGTCCGGGTTCAGCCACGCCGCCAGCGCGGAGAAGATGTTGAGGTTGGTGCCCGGGCCGCCCTGGTAGCTCACCGTCACCATGTTCAGGTGCCCGCTGGTGGGATAGGTCGGGTGCCCGGAGACCGTGATCAGGAGCTGTCCTGAGGAGTCCTTGCCCAGCGTGTTCAGGGTGGGACCCGACCCGAGGATGACGTAGGGCACCGGCACGAGCACGCTGACGGCGATCGCCGCGGCCGCGCCGACGGAGGCGATGAGCAGCGTCAGGGAGCGTCGGGACATGGTGCGAAGACTACGCGCGGAACCTGAGGATCAGGCCCTGGAAATCAGGCCCCGGGAAGTCAGGCCCCGGGAAGTCAGGCACCGCCGATCCATTCGCTGTCGCCGTCGGCGAACCGCTGGTGCTTCCAGATCGGCACCGTGGCCTTGAGCTCGTCGATCAGCGCCCGGCAGGCGTCGAAGGCCTCCGCCCGGTGCGCGCATGACACCGCCGCGACCACGGCCAGGTCACCGACCGCGAGGTCGCCGACGCGATGCACGGCCGCGACGCCGATCGCCTTGAACTTCTCCGCGATGACTTCCGCGACCCGCCTGAGCTCGTTCTCCGCCGACGGGTGCGCACTGTAGGAAAGCCCGCTGACGTGCCGGTCATGGTCGCTGTCCCGGACCGCGCCTGCGAACAGGGCAATGCCGCCGGCGCCGGGGTCCGCGACCGCGGCCCGGACCTCGTCCACCGACAGCTCGGACTCGCGCACGGCGATCAGTCGTACCACGCTCACCAGGTCAGGCTACCCGGTCACGCCGCGATCGATCACTTCGCCGGCCCGGGTCACGGTTTACCGTGATGGCGGCGGCGGGCCCGGCGGACGATGGCGGCCGTGCCGATCACCGCGACCGTGGCGCCGGCCGCGGTCGCGGTGATCGTGGCCTCCTTGCGGGCGATGCGGCGCCCGGCGACGGCGTGCCTGCCCTTGCGCTGATCGAGCAGCACGCGCAGGGCCGCCTCGTTGCCGACCCCGGGGCGCCAGCCGGCCTCGCGCAGCGCGGCGCAGTCCACCACCCACGGGTACACCACGTAACGCAGGTCCATCGCCGGAGCCGGGGTCACCCCGACCTGGTGCAGCCGCTGCATGGCCCCGAACGTCAGCCGCGCGGGCAGTTCGACTCTCTTCAGGCCGCTGATCCGCTCGACGTCGTCCTGCTCGAGCCAGCCGTCGCAGCCCACCGCGAAGTCGCCGTCGATCCCGCCGCCCACCGCGAGTTCGAGCGCCGAGGTGAGGTCATCGAGATGGCAGAACTGCCAGCGCGGCGCGCACCCCTTCACCGTGAGCAGCCGCGGCGCCTCGAAGTGCCTGGTCACCAGCGTGTCCACCGCATAGGGATCCGGGCCGACCAGGGCGGCGGGCCGCACCACGGTCACCGCCAGGCCCGGGTTGGCCCGCGGCGAGCGGCGCGCCAGCTGTTCGACCTCCAGCAGGTCACCGGCCACGCTGCTGTCCACGTCGGCGGCGAGCGGAGCCTTCTCGGGCAGCGGTACCTGATTGTCCGGGCGGGCGCCGTAGACCATGGCACTCGTCACGAGCACCACGCGTCCCACCCGGCCCGCGGCAGCAGAGGTGAGGACGGTCTGCGCGCCCCTGACGTTAAAGGCCCGGCGCTGCCTGGCGTCCGAGCCTGGCGTCAGGTCGAAGTCGGCGTGGACGACGATGTCGACGCCGGCCAGCCTGCCCGCAAGCGCCGGGTCACGCACGTCGGCCACCCGCCAGGTCACGCCCGCGATATCGCCCCGCTGGGCATCAATCGCGACCACCTTCCTGACGTGCCGCGAGGAAGCCAGCCTGGAAGTCAGGGCGTGCCCGATGCCGCTAGCCGCCCCCGTCACGGCCACGACGGGCATAGGCTGGTGGTGTGAGGCGCTGCGCTCCTGGCGAACCGGCCGCCCGGCGTTTGTCACAGTGTGCTTCTCCCGAGATAACGTGACTATCATGACCCTTCCATCCTGCCTCAGAGCCAACGATGACTGACCGTCAGTTTGGCTTCGGTCTGCCCGATAACCCCGAAGACCAGGGCGGCCAGGGAGCTGGCTCGGGCGGCTCCGGCCAGCCGGGCGGGCCGCCGGGCCCGGGCGGACCTGAGGCCAGCGGGCCGCTGGGGCCTTTCGGGGCGATGGGCGATCCGCAGCAGTTCGCCGACGCGCTGCGGCAGTTCGCCGACATGCTGTCCTGGCGGGGCGGCGCGGTCAACTGGGACCTGGCCAAGAACGTGGCCAGGCACGCGATCGTGGCGGCCGGGGACCCGAGCGTCCTGGACGCGCAGCGCCGGGAGATCACCGAGGCGGTCCGGCTGGCCGACCTGTGGCTGGACGAGGCGGCCTCGTTCCCCTCCGGGGTGCGCAAGATCGAGGCCTGGAGCCGGTCCGAGTGGCTGGAGGCGACCTTCCCCGTGTGGGCGAAGTTCTGCGAGCCCATCGCGGCCAAGGGCGTCGAGGCCATGAGCGGGATGTTCAACGCCGATCCCGCGCAGCTCGGCGAGGAGATCCCTGAGGAGCTGCGGCAGGCCCTCGGGGCGTTCGGCGGCGGCGCGGGCGGGCTGGGCGGGCTGGGCGGGCTGGCGGCCATGATGCGCCAGATCGGCGGGGCCATGATCGGCAGCCAGACGGGGACGGCCGTCGGCGAACTCGCCCGCGAGGTGGTCGGCTCCTCCGACATCGGGCTGCCGCTCGGTCCTGAAGGGGTGGCCGCCCTGCTGCCCGCGGGCGTGGCCGAGTTCGGGCAGGGGCTCTCCGTCGACGCCGGCGAGGTCCGGCTCTTCCTCGCGCTGCGGGAAGCGGCGCACCAGCGGCTGTTCGCCCACGTCCCGTGGCTGCGCGCGTACCTGCTCAGCGCGGTCGAGCAGTATGCCAGCGGCATCACCGTCGACATGGCCCGGCTGCAGGAGGCGATGCCGGAGGTCGACATCACCAACCCCGAGGCGCTCCGCGACGCGCTGTCGGGTGAGGGCCTGTTCCGGCCCGAGGACACGCCCGCGCAGAAGGCCGCCCTGACCCGGCTTGAGACCGCGCTGGCGCTGGTCGAAGGCTGGGTGGCCACGGTCGTCAGCGCGGCGGCGCGAGAACGCCTGACGCACGCCGACGCCCTGGCCGAGGCGATCAGGCGCCGCCGGGCCACCGGCGGCCCGGCCGAGCGGACGTTCGCTACCCTGGTCGGGCTCGAGCTGCGCCCGCGCAGGCTGCGCGAGGCGACGACGATCTGGCAGGGCCTCACGCAGGCCAGGGACATCGACGGCCGGGACGCGCTGTGGGCCCACCCGGACCTGCTGCCCGCCGCCGATGACTTGGAAAACCCCGATGCGTTCGTGCACGGCCAGCCCGAACTCGACATTTCCGATCTAGAGGACGACGGCGACAGCACCTGACCGGCGAATATCACTCCATGACGCGTTACGCCTACTCTAGGATCCGCGGCAGCGCGCCCTAAGCTAGATCAGGGCCGCGAATGGCGCCCGGCGCGCGTGATCAGCCCTCGACGGCTAGCCGGGGATGGCCAGGTTACGCCGCCTTACGCCGGTCTGACGAATTCCGGCGAAAAGGTAGGCCTGACCGGGCCTGGGCTGCATGATGGGAAGCCGCACAGGGCAGGAGCAGGGCATGGACCAACCACAGCCTACCGATGTGGTCGTCATCGGCATGGGCCCGGGCGGCGAGTACGCGGCCGGGACCCTGGCCGAGGCCGGACTGCATGTGACGGGCAACGAAGGCTTCATCAAGCTCGTCGAGGACGCGGACCGGCCGGCGCTGGCGGGTGCCACCTCGGCCGGCCCCTGCGGCGGTGAGGCGCTCAGCGCCCTGCAGGTCGCGGTCCGGGCCGGCGTGCCTGTGGCCACGCTGCGGAACATGCCGTACGCCTACCCGACGTTCTACCGCGCCGTCTGCGACGCGCTGGCGAAGCTGGCGTCGTCATGACGCACCGCCCGGCGGTGGTCGCCTTCGACGTGATCGAGACGCTGATGTCGCTCGAGCCGCTGCGCGAGCGGCTCATCGAAGGCCGGCCAGCCGCCGCACCTGCTCGAAGCCTGGTACACCCGGACCCTGCGCGACGGCATGGCGCTGTCCGCCACCGGCGACTACGCGCCGTTTACCGACGTGGCCGAGGCGGCCCTGCGCGGGCTCACCGGCTACACGCTCAGCGACGAGCAGGTTGCGCAGATCATGGCCGGGTTCAGCGAGCTGCCAGCCTTCCCCGACGCGCTGCCTGCGATCACCAGCCTGACCGACGCCGGCCTGCGGGTGGCGTGCCTGACCAACGGGTCGGCGTATCTCACCTCGTCGTTCGTCAACCGCTCCGGGCTCGGCGAACTGGTGGACCGGGTGATCACGGTGGGCGAGGTCTACCGGTGGAAGCCGGCCGTGGTGGTGTACCTGTACGCCGCCGAAGTCCTGGACGTCCCGGCGGACCGGATGGCGCTGGTGGCCGCGCACGACTGGGACTGCCATGGCGCCAAGCGAGCGGGGCTGACCACCGGCTGGGTCAGCCGCAAATCCGGCGGCTTCGGCGCGCCGTTCGCCCCGCCCGACGTGACCGGAGAGGACCTGACCGAGGTGGCCGCCAAACTGCTCGCGCTGGAGTCGTGACCCGGCGATTATTCCGGCGGGCTGGCGCCGTCTGCACTGCGGAGCCCGTCGAGGAGGAAGACATGACCGCAGCAGGCAAGGTCACCGACGTCCGCACGGTGGGCATACCCGTGTCTGACCAGGACCGGGCGATCGACTTTTACGTCGGCACGCTCGGCTTCGACAAGCGCCTCGACGTCGACATGGGCGGCGGCAGGCGCTGGATCGAGGTGGCACCGGCCGGGGCGTCCACCTCGGTGGCGCTGATCCGCGCGCACGAGGGGCTGCCCGCGGGCGTCGAGACCGGCATCAGGTTCACCTCCCCCGACGCCGACGCCGTGCACGCGGGCATGCGAGCCAGCGGCGTCGACGCGGACGAGGTGCTGCGCTGGGAGGGCGTCCCGCCCATGTTCGCCTTCCGCGACCCGGACGGCAACGGCATGGAGATCGTCGAGCAGCGCTAGCTCCCCGGCGCGCCCGCATCCCCGGCGGCGTAAGCAGCCACTTTCGCCTCACCAGATCCGGGCCAAGATCGTTCGTCAGTTTGGCGCAGCCCTGACACCCCGCTTGCCGTGACGCCTGGTCGCTTCTGGCTTCGCGTAAAGCACATGGATGTGGCACCCTACCCAGAAGAGGCGTCTTTGATAAATCCCACAACCATCTGGCCAGTTCAGCACGCCGTCTCGTGATCGAGGCCGCGTACTCGCTCTGACGCCTCGCTGGGAGTGACGGCCACTCCTCCGATCGGAGCGCGGGGCATCAACTCCCGCCATGGTGAACAGCGGCCACGGGGCGATCACAGGTTCACCGCGGCTTCGGTGGCCGGCCGACGGCCGGGGCGATATTTGCAGAGTGAGCGTGCTCCTCGCTTGCGGAGCACGGGTTACGCGCCTTCTCTGGCTGGCTGTTTCCCCGTGGTCATGCGGAAATCCGGTGCGGGCTAAGACGTAAAGCCCAGTCCGGCGGGCAACCGGGCAGGAACCGGTACCGGTGCCAGGTATTACCGGCATCACACCGCGCCTGGCGCCGGCCGCACGCCACGGGGTGCCCGCCCCGCCCGCGCGGGAATGCGCTGCGGTGACTTGTAAACCCGCAGGTCGGCGCAGGTCTGGTCGGTGCGGGGGCCGAGGGGAACCCCGTCATGGCCGGTGCCGCCGCGCTGTCCGGCCTGGAGGGCGTGGCCGCCTGGCCCCGGCGGGGGCGGCAGCTGCCGGCGGGAGCGTCTCTGCTCCCACGAGGTGCCCGCCCCGTGGACCAAGAAGCCCAGTGCCGCCAATACGGCGGAAAAGGCTATGAGAAGGCACAGGGGGGCAAAGAAATGATAGGGAGTGGGGCTGGGGGGGCCCGGATCGGCGAGGGCGGCGAGCCACACGGCGGCGGCCGCGATGATCAGGCAGCTGCCCGACCCGGCGGCCGCCCTGGCCAGCGGCCACCGGCGGGCCGGGGCGGGCGGGCGCGCCGTCCCGGCCGCGGCCGGGATGTCGGAGGCGAGCGCGGCCAGGTCGGCACAGGTCCGCGCGGACAGCGCCTGGCCCGCTCGCGCGTCGAGTTCGTCCCTGGTCAGCCCGGCCCTGCACGAACGCGTCCTTCAGCGTCTCGATCACCTGCTCGCGGTCGGCGTGCCCCGCCCTGAGCCGGTCACGGCCCGCCGCTGCCGGGTCTTGCGGTCCTGTCATCACCGGCACCTCCCCGCTCACACGATGCAAGTCAAGCGTAGCGCGGCTGCTCCCTGGCGGCCGTGTCCGTTACCGGATTTTTCCGGTCGTGACCACAGCCTCCATCCCCTTCGCCTCGCCAGCCCCTACAGCCACGTCGCGGCCCCAAACACCCCCGCCGCAACGACATGGATGTGGCACCCTACCCAGAAGAGCAGGTAGGGTGCCACATCCACACCAATGGGCGGGTCTTCGGCATGGGGCTCGGGTGAGCTTGCGGGGATCATGTGACCCGGGCCTGTGGACGCGGCGACCGACAGTGGCACGGGCGGAGATCTTCGTCCGTTCTGGTCGTGATAGCGCAGACAGCACGCTTCCGGCACCGGGGCTGCCCGCTGGGCCGCCATCGAAGCGGCGATGCCGCTCGGGGGTACCGGCCCGGGCGGCCGTGTCACGGTTAAGACCCGCTCCTGGACGGACAGGAACGATCCGGATGACGGCTCTTGCCTCACCGGGTGCCTCAGTGGCCACATCAGCCCCGGACGTTCGGCCGCGCGGCAGCCTCGGGCGGGTCGCCGCCCCGGTGAAACAACGGTTTCACCACGTGGTGGCGTGGTGAACGTGCGGTTTCACGACGTTGCAGGGACCGCCTGGGCTAGTCAGAGGGCGGCCACGGGCCAGGTCCCAGGGCGGGGCGCCCTCCGCCCGGGCCGCGAGGGGAGCAGCCGGGCCTGACTCCGCGATGCGGCTGGCTCTGGTGCGGCTCGGGAGGAATGCGGCGTTTCAGCCGTGAGGTTGCGCGGGCCTGCCTGCGGGCCGGCGATTCACGCCGTGCCGGTCGAGGATCGCGGCGACGCGGCGCTGGCTGATGCCGAACCGGGCGGCGCATTCGTGCAGGCTCAGCCTCTGGTCGCGGTAGGCGGCGACTACGGCCTCTTCATTCACTCCGTCTCCTGGCCTGCGCATGGCGATGCCCTGGGCCGACAGGACCGTCACGATCGTCGCCCTGGACACTCCGAACACCTGGGCGCACTGGCTGACCGTCATTAACTGGTCGCGGTAGGCGTCGGCGACCGCCTCCGGCCGGAGCCGCAACGGCAGGCCCGCCGCCGCGGCAAGCATGGCCGCCAGGATCGCCGGGCTCCGCGCGGCCGCCAGCGGAGCCGCAGCGGCAGCGGCACCGGCCAGGGCGGCGGCACCGGCCAGGGCGGCGGCACCGGCCAGGGCCGGCGGCACCGGCTGGGGCGGGGGGCTTGGCTTCGGCCAGGTAGCAGGGTGCGCCGCGGATTTCCTTTCGCCTGAACCGGTAGCCGGGGAACGCGGCTCGCAATTCTGCTAGCTCGTCTGGCTCATCGCTCACTCCGGGCCCTGGGTGGCAGCGGCGATGCTGTGCAGGACGGCTTTCACGATGCCGGCGGCGCGCCGGGCCGCGGCCTCGTCGGCGATGTCGACCCACTCCTCCCAGCTGAGCTGGCAGCCGTTACCGCTGCCGTCACGGTCCACCGTCACCGGCGCGTGCGGGCGAGCCTGCGGGAGAACCACCTCGAGCTCCTGCGATCCGTCCTGGTAGTCGACGGCGGTGACCTCGAGGCCGCACCGCACCAGCTCCGCCGCCACCGCGCGGAGCCGCTCGCCGGCCGCGAACTCCTCAGGTGCCAGCCTCAGCGCCAGGCCGTCCAGCTGGGCCCGGGCGTCCTCTGGGGCAGGCCGAAGCAGCGTCTTGTACACCTTCTGCGTCATCAACAATGCCTCCATGTTCGGGTGACCAGCTGGCGGCCTAAGCACAGCCACCTACTTTGATCCACCAGGAGACCGGAGGACATAGCCAGCGTCCCTACACAACCTGCCAGCGTCGAGGACACTTTCCGACACCGCACGACACCGATCGTTCACGTCCACGTGAACCGGTATTCATCCCGCCCAGCCCGCCTCCCGCCCCCCGAACGTGAATGTGAAGATCGTGGGTACTTATTACCCTTATAGGGTAACCAGTCACATCCCTTGCTGATCTGCGGCGTGTCGGTGCTGGCGTCCGGTTTGTGATCATGTTTGGGTTCAGGGGTGCCGCATCCGGAGCAGCCGTCGTATGAGCAGCTGGCTGCCCGGGTTGCAGAGCTGCTGGCGCTGGTGGCGCAGCAGAGCTCGCTGATCGAGTCGCTGCAGGCCGAGGTGGCGGCGTTGCGGCGGACGGCAGGCCGGGATTCGTCGAATTCGTCGCAACCACCGAGTCAGGACGGTCCGGCGGCCAAAGCGAAGGCAGGCAAGCGGGAGGCACGGCGGGCGCGGCCGGGTCGTAGCCAGGGCGGGCAGAGGGTCACCCGGGAACGGGCCTGGAGCGAGTCGCGGTCCCGGATCAGACCCGGGTGCTGGAGCCGGAGGCGTGCGCGGGCTGCGGGGGTGACCTGGCCGGTGCGCCGGGACAGATCTCCTCCAGCGTGCAGGTCTTCGACATCCCGGCGATCGCGCTGCGGGTGACGGAGTACCTGATGATGCGCCGGTCGTGCGGGTGCGGGCATGTCACGACCGCGCCAGCCCCGTCCGGGGTGCGCGGGGGGCCCGCATGCTACGCCAATGCGGTGGCTGCCGCGACGCTGCTGGCCTCCACGGACGTGATCGGGATCGAGCGGGCCGCGGACCTGATGAGCACCCTGCTGGGGGCACCGGTGTCGACGGGGTTCGTCTCGCGGTGCCTGGTCCGCCTGGACGACGCCCTGCAGGCCGCCGGGTTCGAAGAGGCCCTGAAGGACGCGCTGAAAGCGGCGGACGTGCTGGGTACCGACGAGTCCCCCGCCCCGCTGACCACCGAGGCCACCGGCCAGGAGGACTGCGGCAACCCGCACGTGTACACGGTGCGTACCATGCGCGCATACACCGGCGGCGGGGCGGATCTGGTCTGGTACGGCGCGGCCGGCAACCGCACCAAGCCCTCCATCACCGGCTTCGGGATCCTCGACGGCTTCCGCGGGGTCCTGGTCCGTGACGATTACGGCGGCTACCTCAGCTACGACACCCAGCTAGCCGGCGTCCAGCAATGCCTGGCCCACCTCTACAGGTACCTGGACGACGCCTGTGCGACCGGTCCGGCCGCACAGGCGTGGACCGGGCAGGCCGGCGACGCCCTGCGCGAGGCCGCAACCGCGGTCAGGACCGCCCGCAACGCCGGCCGCACCAGCCTCAACCCCGTCCTGCTGGCCAGCCTGCGCCACCAATACGACCAGGCCGTCGCGGCCGGGATCTCAGTCAACCTGTCCCGCCGGTGGCACAAGGGCAACCACCCGGCCCTCGTCCTGGCCAGACGGCTGAAACGCAAAGCCTGCCAGGTGTGGCTATTCGCCAGCCGCTTCGACGTGCCCCCGACGAACAACGGGTCGGAGAACGCGATCCGCGGCTACAAGCTCGCCGCGAAGATCAGCGGTTGCTGGCGGACTCTGGCAACCCTGCAACGCCACTGCCGCATCCGCTCCTACCTCACCAGCGCCCGCAACCACGGTCACCACCCCCTGGCCGCCATTCGCGACGCCCTGGGCGGAACCTGCTGGATGCCGCCAATCCCAACATGATCAACTAACCGGGTACCCCTGACTGCTTACCTTATAGGGGCGGGTACTGAATGGTAAAACGTGTCCTGGCCTGGGGCGGCGGTGCCGGTGTCGCTGTCGGTGCGGGGGTCGTCAAGCAGGGCCGCGATGGTCCGGGGGGTGTCTTCTGTCAGGGTAGCCCAGATGGTGACCTGGTCCTGGTCGTGCCGGTAGAGGGCCTGGATGTCGAACGCGGTGAGCAGGGCTTCTGGCAATCCCCTGGAAGTGTGGAGAC
>CAVUBD010000016.1:0-386405 GCA_963739615.1 uncultured Actinomycetes bacterium | reverse complement strand
CTGGGTCCTTGGGGCGGCGGCACTCGGGCCGGGTCCAGATGTGTCGTCATGATCGGTTCCCTCACTCTCGATAATGAATCTATCGATCACTCTTGTCATTTATCATCAGTTATGATTATGCTCTTGTCAAGTGCCGGCCTGGCGGAGTTCAAGGACCGCGAGTGCCCAGGGCAGCAGGAAGCAAGGGACTACCCGTCCCCCCGGTTGCCAGGGCCCTTCGTCCCTTACGGCCCGCCGGGCGAGACGGTAACGTCGGCCGATTAACGAGCGGCCGGCCCAGCGAAAGGATGCAGGCAGATGAGCAAGGACCCAGTGAGCAAGACCAAGGACGTCCGCGCGGCGGTCGACGCCGAACTCGGCTTCGACCCGCTGGTCGACGCCGCGGACATCACCGTCAGGAACATCGCCGGAGACGTGACCCTCACCGGCACCGTGCCGAGCTACCCCCAGTACCTGGAGGCGGCGGCCGCCGCGCGGCGGGTCGCCGGGGTGACCGGCGTGCACAACAACCTGGAGGTGGTGCTCCCGGAACGTGACTACCGTGACGACGTCAAGCTGGCCACCGCGGCGAACAACGCGCTCGCGGCCAACGTCACCGTGCCGGACAGCGTGGAGGCGACCGCGGAGGACGGCAACATCATCTTGACCGGGACCGTGTCCTACGGCACGGAGCTGTCTGCCGCCGAAGCGGCCGTGGCCGGCCTGGCCGGGGTCCGTAACGTCAGCAACGATATCGAGATCAGCTACGCCCTCGACCCGGTCGAGGTCGACCTGCACGTCCAGCAGGCGCTGGACCGCGCCGCGCTGGTCCCCGACGACAGCGACGTGACCGCGGACACCAAGGACGGCATCATCACGCTGACCGGCCATGTCCGCACCTGGGCCGAACACGACGCGGTGGTCGGCGCCGCGTTGATGGCCCGCGGGGTCATCGACATCCGCGACGAACTCCAGGTCACCGGCTGACCGGCATCCCCGGAGCCCGCCGCAGCACGGCTTGCCGGATCTCAGCGATGGCGATGGTGAAGGGCCGGCGGTGGCTGCTAGCCGCCGCGGTGTTCCTGCTGGTCCTCGCGGCGTGCACGAGCACGGCTGGCCGCCCGGGCCCCGGGACCGGCACGGCTGGCACCCCGGCCGGGTCCGGTCCGGCGGCACCGGGCGGCCTGAGGGCGGTCCGGCACGTGTGGGTCATCGAGCTGGAGAACCAGGGGTACGCGCAGAGCTTCGGCACCCCGTCGGCCGATCCGTACCTGGCCCGGACGCTGCCGCGGATGGGGGCCCTGCTGGAGAACTACTACGCGATCGGCCACAGCAGCGCGGCCAACTACGTCGCGCAGATCTCCGGGCAGGCCCCGGACATCGCCACCCAGAGCGACTGCCCGCTGTGGGTGCCCTTCGCCGGCCAGGTCATAGCCGGGCCGTACCACCAGGTTCTCGGCGAGGGCTGCGTCTACCCGGCGGCAGTCCAGACGCTCGGCAACCAGCTGTCAGCCGCCGGGCGCAGCTGGGCGGCGTACCTGCAGGACATGGGCAACGACCCGGCCCGGGACCACACGGTCGGCACGGCGCGCGGGCCCGCCTGCGGTCATCCCGCCACCTGGGCCATCGATCACACTCAGAAAGCCGCAAAGGGCGATCAGTACGCCGCCCGCCACGACGGGTTCACGTTCTTCCGCTCGGTCACCGGCAACCAGGCCTACTGCGACGCGCACATCCTGTCGTTCCGGCCGCTGCCCGGCGACCTGACCCGGGCCGGCACCACCCCGGCGTTCTCCTGGATCTCGCCGAACCTGTGCGACGACGGCCACGACGCACCCTGCGTCACCGGCGCCCCGGGCGGGCTGGCGCAGGCCGACGCGTTCCTGTCGCAGTGGGTGCCGAAGATCATGGCCGCGCCGGCCTACCGGGACGGCGGCCTGATCGTGATCACCTTCGACGAGGGCAGCGACTCGGCCGCCTGCTGCGGCGAGGCATCCGGCTTCGGCCCTGACCACCCGAACGTGCCGCTGCCCGGCAAGAACGGGCCCGGCGGCGGCCGCATCGGCGCGGTCCTGCTGTCCCCCCTGATCAGGCCCGGCACCGTCAGCACCGTGGACTACAACCACTACTCGCTGCTGCGCACCGTGGAGGACATCTTCGGCCTGCCGCACCTGGGCGACGCGGCCATGCCGCAGGTCAGATCGTTCGGCCCGGACGTATTCGGCTAGCACACGTGCCCGGCCCGGTATTTGCCCGAATCCCGGGCTCGCGGAGCTTGCGATCGTCAGTCCGCCTTGGCCAGCAGTATCCGGCGGGATGCTACCAGTGAGGGCACGAGCGGCTGGAGCAGGTGCTCGAGCGTGGTTCCGCGGTCGGCCTGACCGGCCACGAAGGCGCCGTCGATGGCGGCGAGCGCGAAGCGCGCGAGCTGGTCGGTGACCGGGCTCTGCGGATCGTCGCCGAACGCGGCCGCGATCTGTTCCCGCAGGAGCTCGAGCGCGTGCTCGCGTACCCGGCAGACGACAGCTTGTATCTCCCCGTCGCCGGCGGCCGGGGCTGCACGGCGAAGACGATCAGCAGGCGCAGGAAGTCCGGGTGGCGGTGGAGCGTGCGGGCGGCAGCCGACACCACCCTGGCCAGGTGCTGCGCCGGACGCCCGGGCCGCCGGCTCAGGCCGGGTAGGTCGGCGAAGAAGCGATCGGCGCCGCGTTCCATGACGGCGAGCAGGATTCCGTCCTTAGAGCCGAAGTAATGGTAGACGGAGCTCATCGGGATGCCGGCTTCGGTCACCACGCGGGCCAGCGTCGCGGCTTCGAAGCCGTGCTCGGCCATCACCCGCTCGGCGGCGTCCAGCACCAGCTCGCGGGACTTCACGCCCCGGCGGTTGGGCGTCGCTTCTGCGCGTACTGCCATGCGTTCAGGATACCGCGAGTATTGGAGTCGACACTCCAATTTGACTATTGTAATGTTCACTCCAGTTCTAGAGAGAGGAGGCGCCATGCGTGTCACCGCAGGTGCCGAGGAAGAAGTCCCGGTCCTGATCGTGGGCGGCGGCGGTGCCGACCTGACCGGTTCGATCCTGCTGGCGCGCCTGGGCGTGGAGCACCTGCTGGTCAGCGCGCGGCCGCAGACCTCTGACCTGGCCAGCATCCGCGACAACGCCTCCGGCCGCCAGTACGTGGTGCGCTGCCAGTACCTGCTCGGCGCGGACGGAGGCCGGCGGGTGGCCGGCCTGGCCGGCGTCGGGTACGAGGGGCTCGGCGTGGTGACGCAGACCGCGACGCTGCACGTGTCCGCCGACTTCTCGCCATGGGCCAGGGACCCCGACGTCCTGATCCGCTGGATCTACTCGCCGCAGGCCGGCGTCCTGGTGGTGATGGTCCCGATGGGGCCGGAGCGGTGGGGCCCCGCCTCCGAGGAGTGGGTGATCCACCTGAACTACCCGGCCGGTGATCCCCGGGCCCAGTCCGACGCGCAGGTCGAGGCCGACGCCCGCCAGGCGCTGGGCGTTCCGGACCTGCCGGTGAAGATCCACAAGATCACGCGCTGGTCGGTCGAGGCGGTGATGGCCTCCGCGTTCCGGGCCGGCCGGGTGTTCCTGCTCGGGGACGCGGCGCACCGCCACCCGCCCACTGGCGGGCTCGGACTGACCAGCGCGATCCACGACGCGCAGAACCTGTGCTGGAAGCTGGCGCTGGTTCTCGCTGGCCACGCGTCACCGGCGCTGCTGGACACCTACCAAGTCGAGCGGCGGCCGGTCGATGAGCGCAACGCGCAGCGCTCGCTGGAGAACGCGGCCAGCCATTTCGCGATCGGCGCGGCGCTCGGCCTCTCCCACGAGCACACGCCCGAGCAGAACATGGCGCAGCTGCGCCGGATGTGGAGCGGCCGGCCCGGGGACGCCGCGCACCGCTCGGCCGTGCTGCGGGCGATTCGCGCGCAGTCGATGGAGTTCGGCGAGCTCAACGTCGAGTACGGCTACTGCTACCAGTCCGCCGCCGCCGTGCCCGACGGCAGTCGGCACCGCGCCCGCGCCGGCCGACGACATCCGCGTGTATCAGCCGTCCACCCGCCCGGGTGCCCCGCTGCCGCACGCCTGGATCGACGACGAGGACGGCCGCCGCCGCCCGGTCAAGGACCTCGTCGCGCCGGGGCGGTTCCTGCTGATCGCCGGCGAGGACGGCCAGGCCTGGTGCGAAGCGGCCAGGCAACTCGCCGCCGAGGCGGATATCCCGCTCGACGCGCTGCGGATCGGCCACCTCGACGGCGACTACCACGACCCGCGCTGCGCCTGGCAGCGCCACCGGCAGATCGCCAGCGACGGCGCGGTCCTGGTGCGCCCGGACCGGTTCATCGCCTGGCGGCACCCGGCCGCCGCTAGCGACCCCCGGGCCGTCCTCACCGCCGCGCTCAGCCAGATCCTTGGGCGCAGACCGTTTGCTCAGGCGGGGTCGGCAGGTTCCTGACCGGCGCGGGTGCTGCGCAGCGCTGATGGCAGTCTGTCGCCAGCGGGCCCCCGGTGCTAACGTCCGATAGGTGGCGGCACGGACCAAGCCCGCCTCACCAGGGACGGGCGGGCACAAGACAGCCGACCTGGGCGCGCATCCGGCTCGTGAGCAGAGCGTCGCGGCAGGCAAGGCGGCACGCCAGCTAGCCCCGCTGGAGTCCCACCGGGACTTCGCTGCCGCGGCATCCAGGGACCCGGTAGGCCTGCTCCTGGGCCAGGCCGAGTCCCGCGTGCCGGAGCTGGTGCCGGTGCGCCACGGGCGGATGCTGGTGTCGCCGTTCGCGTACTACCGGGGTGCTGCGCTGCCGATGGCGGCCGACCTGGCCGGTACGAGGTCCTCAGGGCTACGGGTGCAGTTGTGCGGTGATGCTCATCTGCTGAACTTCGGTGCCTTCGCCTCACCCGAACGGCGGCTGGTCTTCGACCTGAACGACTTCGACGAGACGCTGCCCGGCCCGTTCGAGTGGGACGTCAAGCGGCTGGTCGCGAGCATGGCCGTGGCAGGCCGCGAGAACGGCCTGACCGCCGGGAAACGGCGCAGGGTCGCCGTTGCGACCGCGGCGGCTTACCGTACCGCGATGCGGGAATTCGCCGCCATGTCGATCCTGAACGTCTGGTACGCCCGCTTCGACGTCGAAGACGCCCTCGCCCGGCTCAAATCTGACATGCCCAAGAAGGCGGTGCGCCAGACCAAGGCTCAGATCGCGAAAGCCCGCACGCGGGACAGCACGCAGGCGCTGGCGAAACTGACGACCATCAAGGACGGGCGGCGCCGGATCATCAGCGACCCGCCGCTGATCGTCCCGCTCGAAGAACTGGCCGGCCACCTGGACGTCGACGCTGTCTACCGGTTCCTCCGCCGCCTGTTCAGCGGGTACGCGCGGACCTTGCCGGCCTACCAGCGCCGGCTGGTGGAGCGATTCGCCCTGACCCGCGTGGCCCGCAAGGTCGTCGGCGTAGGCAGCGTCGGCACCGAAACCTGGATCTTGCTGATGGAACCCGACGACGGCATCGATCCGCTGCTCCTGCAGGCCAAGCAGGCCCAGTGCTCGGTGCTGGCCGACTACGCCGGCCAGAGCGGATACCGCAACCAGGGCGAGCGTGTCGTCGCCGGCCAGCATCTGATGCAAGCCGTCAGCGACATCTTCCTCGGCTGGCAGAGCGCCACCCCTCCTGGCCGCCGCTCTGCCGACTTCTACTTCCGCCAGTTGCGCGACTGGAAATACTCCGCCGAGATCGTAGGCATGAACGCCGCCGCGATGACCGGCTACGGCCGCATGTGCGGCTGGACCCTCGCCCGCGCGCACGCCCGGACCGGGGACCGGATCGCGATCGCCGCCTACCTCGGCGGGTCGGACAAGTTCGACCAGGCCGTGGCCGACTTCGCCGAGAGCTATGCCGACCAGACCGAACGCGACCACACGGCGCTGGCCGACGCGGTTGCCTCCGGGCGCGTGCAGGCCCAGGTGGGCATCTGAGCGTACCCGGCCTTGTCAGGCACCTGACGTGCGTTCAGGGGTAGTGGCTCCGGCCGGACCGGTGATTGGACACGACCACGCAGGGGCCGGCCGCGCTGACATGCTCAAGGCCGTCGACGCCCACCCACGCCCCCCGGCCCACCACCGCAGCATCCGGTCGGTGACGGCCGAGTCGGCCTGGGCCGCCCCGCGGCACCACACCAGCACGGCACCGGCCGCCGTAACCGGCGCTCCCGCGGCGAACGTCGGCACCGTGCGCCAGGACACCCGCCGGTCCTTCAGCGTCACCCCGCGGCCGCAGGCGGAGGAAACTGATCTGCTCATGTCCCGACTATGCGGACCGGGCGCGCCGGGTAGGAGGGTCTTTGGGTCCTTCGGCACCCACGGCTGGTGCCGGGTAGAGGTCCGTAACACTCCGGTCCGTCAGGAAGATCTATTCAACCCGAACGGACGGTGGTGCAAGCCCGGCGACTGGTCCCAGCGCGCTGTCGTGAGGGCGCGTCCCGAGCGTGATGCCGCCACTCGGGATATCCCCCAGGTCAACCTTCAGGATCTGCCTCCTGTGACCGGTCGTCGTGCCCGCCAGCGGTCCGCGGCCGAATTCCCGGTCCAGCGACGCCCCAGCCGCCAGACGGCTGCATCACGCCCTGACCCGACGTGCACTACGCAGATGAGTGCCATCGGGTGGCATGATCGTTCGCAAGGATTGCTTCGATCAGAACAGCGCCTCGATGGGTGCGACAGTCACCAGATCCTTCAGGGCATCGGCGAGTTGCCGATCGAGCGTGATCAAAGCGTCGGCCTCGAGCTGGGTCAAAGCGACGTACTCGGCGTCAAACGTGTCAGGCCACCCGAGCTGGTCGGCGACATTCCATGCCGCGTTCTGAAGGATCGTGGTCTTCGTGCAGCCGGATCCGCATCCCGCGCGCGTAGAAGAGGCGTCGCTCGGCATCCTCCTTGGTCATGTCACCGCGGTGTACTGCCTGGTAGAGGAGTGACAGCATCTGCGAGCGAAGAAGCGCCGGGGCCAGCATGTGATGTCCGTCGGGAATCACGGCCTCTTCGCCAGCTAGGTGAATGGCGACGTCCGGGCCGATCACGTACCTCGTCATGGAAGATCAGTTCCTCTCCGTTGCTGCGACACAAGCGCCTGCCTCAGACTACGGCGATGTCGAGCCCGCTCATCGGCACCCATAAGGGCTCCCGTTGTCAAGAGGGCATACGGTCCCGGCCCGGTGACTACGCGCGCCGACGCCCGGTCAAGGACCTCGTCGCGCCGGGGCGGTTCCTGCTGATCGCCGGCGAGGACGGCCAGGCCTGGTGCGAAGCGGCCAGGCAACTCGCCGCGGAGGCGGATGTCCCGCTCGACGCGCTGCGGATCGGCCACCTCGACGGCGACTACCACGATCCGCGCTGCGCCTGGCAGCGCCACCGGCAGATCGCCAGCGACGGCGCGATCGTCGTCCGCCCGGACCGGTTCGTCGCCTGGCGGTACCCGGCCGCCGCCAGCGACCCCCGGGCCGTCCTCACCGCCGCGCTCAGCCAGATCCTGGCCCGGCCGGTCGGCACGCCGGCCGCGTCAGCCGCCTGACACCGCCATTCCTGGTTTCCGCGGTGATTCTCCTGCCTCGCCGCGGGCGACCGCGGCGGGGGCGGTGTCGCGGCGGGCGCCTGCTGCGGCGTACGCCTCGTCTTCGTCCAGGGTTTCCCGGTCCATGAGGGTATGTGCCAGCCGGTCCAGCCGGTCCCGGCTGCCGCGCAGCGTGGCCAGCGCCTGCTCGTAGCATTCCTCGATGATCCGGCGGGCTTCGGTGTCGATCAGCTCTCTGGTGGCCGGCGCCACGCCGTCCACGCCCGATTCCTGGCCAGCCGCGGGAAGCACCGACACCGGCCCGATGGCCGGTGACATTCCCCATCGGCCCACCATCTGCCGGGCGATGTCGCTGGCGTGTTCCAGGTCGTTCTCCGCATCATGATGACCCATGCCGTCAAGGTGGGCCCCGCCCTCCGTGCCGCTGTCAGGGGTCTGGTGGCCACTCCGGCACGGCCTCGGCCTCTTTCTCGGCGACCTCCCTCAGGTCCGCTTGCCGGTGCGCCTCGTCCTCGTGCAAGGCACGGGCGAGTGCCGCGGCCTGTTCCTCGGCCACCTTCGCCTCAGCCTCGGCCCGCACGGCCTGGGCCTGCGCGGCTTTCTCCTGGGCTCTCTCGGCCTTCGCCCGGGCCCGTTCGGCCTTCCCCGGCGGCTCGCGCCTGGTGTGGCTGCTCACGCCGCCGAGCATCATGATGCTGGCGACCTTCCTGATAAGTCCCATGACGACCGCCTCCTGGGGTTCGGCGCCTTAACGGGCGCACCTGCCGGGCCCCGGACCGTGAGGCTGCTCAGCGAGCCGCCGCGTGCGGGCGCCCTCACGCTGGTGAGGCGCACGGCACACGGCGCTGGCCGGAGGCCGCGTGAGTTTGCGGTTGACCGTCTTCGCCGGCGATCAGGGAAACAAGGACTATCGGTCCCAGGTAGCCAGGGACGTTCGTCCCGTACGGGCCACTTCACGGGTCCGCTCATCAGCGGGCGATACGCAGGGCCAGCCGCGGGGGGCAGCCGTGCTGGACCAGCCGGGCGACCTGGTGCCAGTCGAGGTGGTCGGCTTCGACCTCGGCCACCGCCCTGGAGATGCCGAGCTGAGTGAGCCGTGCCACGCGCCAGGTGTGCACCAGCAGCTCTTCCTCGTCGACGGTCTGTGTCGTCATGATCGGCTCCTCACACAGGCTGAATTCTCGATCACTCTTGTAATAATCATCAGTTATGATTACGATGCTGTCAAGAGCTGGCCCGGCCGGGTTCGGACACCGCCGGAGCGCCGGGCAGCGAACCAAGAAAGGAACCGTCATGTTCAAGTCACTCAGCACGTCCCTGATCGCGCGCGGCATCCTGGCCGTGATCATCGGGATCATCGCGCTGGCCTGGCCCTCGGTCACCGTGCTGGCGCTGGTCATCTTGTTCGCCGTCTACGCGTTCATCGCCGCCGGCCTGCAGGCCGCGCGGGCGTTCAGCAGCCGCACCGCCGGCCCGGTCATCGGGCACCTGCTGCTCGGCCTGGCCGACCTGGCCGCCGGGGTGATCGCGCTGGCCTGGCCGGGGCCCACCGCGCTGGTCCTGGTGCTGATCGTGGGCGTATGGGCGATCACCGCCGGCCTGGTCGAGTTCTCCGCCGCCTTCGCCTCCGGCGAGCCGGCCGGGACCCGGGTCATGTTCATCCTGGGCGGGCTGGCCACCATCGCGTTCGGCGTGGTGCTGTGCGCCCGCCCCGGCCTCGGCGCGATCACCCTCGCGCTGCTGTTCGCCCTGTTCAACCTGATCGCCGGGACCTGGATGCTGGTGCAGGGCATCGAGCTGCGCCGCACCGGCAAGACCCTGCAGCCGGCACACTCCCCTCACCAGGAAACGAACCCGGCCTGAGCTGGGCCAAGCCGATCGCCGGCCTGGTTCAGTGTCACTGAGCCGGTGCCGGCGTGCGGTCCGGCGGCAGAGCTTGCCGAGGGAGGTCTTGAAATGCTTCCGTTGTCAGACGGCATCCCCGCACGACGGTTCCCGATCGTCAATGTGTTGCTGATCGTGGCCAACTTCGCCGTGTGGATCTTCTACGAGCTCCCGCAGCTCAACACGGCGGTCTACCACGCCTCGTTCTACCCGTGCACGGTCGACAACGCCTGCCACGGGCCGGAGCCGTGGGGCCTCAGCTGGATCACTGCCATGTTCCTGCATGGTGGCTGGGATCACATCCTGGGCAACATGCTGTTCCTGGCGATCTTCGGAAAGAACGTCGAGGACGCCTTCGGGCCGCTGCTGTACCTCGTCTTCTACTTCGCCGGCGGCTTCGCCGCGATGATGACGCAGGCCGCGATGACCCTGCTGTTCGGCACGGCCGCTGAGGCGCGGGTACCGGAGCTGGGCGCCAGCGGCGCCATCGCCGCCGTGCTGGGCGCCTACTTCGTGCTCTACCCGGGGTCGCGGATCCGGACGTGGATCTTCCCGATCTTCCTGGTCCGGATCCCGGCCTGGATCTTCCTCGGGCTGTGGTTCTTGTACCAGCTCATCGAGGCGAGCTTCGGGCTGTTCAGCGCCTCGGCGAACGGGGGCGGCGTGGCGTTCTTCGCCCACGTCGGCGGGTTCATCTTCGGCCTGCTGGTAGCACGGCTCCTCGCCCGGGCGGGACAGGCAGCACCCGGGGAGCAACGGCGTTCCACGGCGTAGGCCCGCGGGACCCCCTCGCCGCAACCGGCGAAGCCAGACGCCCGTGGCGGAGATGTGCATCGGCGTCGGATCGGGTATAGTCAATCTTGTTACAACTTATCAGCAGTGATGATGGGTTCACTAAGATGGATGCTGAGCAACGACCGGCAGGCGGCGGCCGCGGCCGGGCTATGACCAGCCAGCGTGGCCGCTAAGGTGCCAGGTGGACAGCAGGAGGAGGAGATGATGGCAGAGGCGGTACCGGCAGCCGGCGCGCCGAGGGTGTCGCGGCTGGACCGGCGTAAGGCCCGCACGCGGCAGGCCCTCATCGACGCCGCCGTGCGGCTGATCGCCGAGGGCCGCGGGGACCGGGCCAGCATCCAGGAGATCACCGAGGAGGCCGACATCGGCTTCGGGTCGTTCTACAACCACTTCGACAGCAAGGAGCAGCTGTTCGCGACCGCCTCGGAGGAGGTGCTGGAACGCTGGGGGCAGCTGATCGACCGCGCCAGCGCCGGCATCACCGACCCGGCGGAGCTGTTCGCCGTCGGCACGCGGATCACCGGGCGGCTGGGCTGGACCCACCCGGAGATCGCCGGGTTCCTCGCCGGCGCCGGCCTGGCCGTCCTGGACATCCCCATCGGCCTGGCGCCGCGCGCCCTGAGCGACATCGAGGCTGGGAAGGCCGCGGGCCGCTTCACTGTTTCCGATGCCGAGATCGCGCTCAGCGCCGCGGCCGGCGGCATGCTCGGGCTCTTCCGGATGCGCCAGCGGCACCCGGAGCGCGTCACCGAGGCCACCGTCGACCAGCTTGCCGAGGCCGATCTGCGCATGCTCGGCGTCCCCGCCGACGAAGCCGCCCGCCTCGCCGCCCTCCCCCTCCCGGACACCGGCACGTGGTAACACCCGCGACGATGCCGCCGACCGCGTTCCCCGTCAGCAACGCCGGGTGGCCGGGTCGCCGCGGCCGCGGGGATCGCAGGCCCGGGGATACCAGGTGCGGAGAGCTGGAGAGCTACCGTGGCCTGGACCTGATGCCGGCGTCGTGATTCGTCCATGCTCCCCACATCCGCGATGAACCCATCACAGCGACAGCTGTCCCGTTATGGCTGGCGGCCTGCCGATCCGCCGCGCCGGCCAGTGCTGTTCGTCAACCCGGGGTCGGGTGGCGGCAAGGCCGCACACGCCCGGGTCGCCGAGCGGGCGCGCGAAAAGGGGATCGAGGCTGTCATCCTCGCCGCGGGCCAGGACCTGGCCGCGCTGGCCGGGGAAGCCGTGGCGGCCGGCGCGGATGCGCTCGGGATGGCCGGTGGCGACGGGTCGCTGGCGGTCGTGGCCGCAGTGGCGGCTGCGCACGGGATCCCGTTTGTGTGCGTTCCGGCCGGGACGCGCAACCACTTTGCGCTCGACGTGGGGGTGGACCGGCACGACGTGATCGGCGCTCTCGACGCGTTCACCGACGGGGTCGAGCGCCAGATCGACATGGCCGAGGTGAACGGCCGCGCATTCCTCAACAACGCCTCGCTGGGGATCTACGGAGACGCGGTTCGCAGCCCGGCCTACCGCGATGCCAAGGTGCGTACTCTCCTGGAGACCGCGGCCGAGGTGATGGGCCCAAGCGCAGAGGCGCCTGCGCTGTACCTGGTCGACGACCTGGGGCGCGAGCACCGTGATCTCGCCGTTGTTCTCGTGTCGAACAACCCCTACGCGCTTGATCGCCCGCTGGCCCGCGGCACCCGCCCGACGCTCGGCGGCGGGCAGCTCGGGATCGTCGTCGTCGACGCGCCCGGCGACAGCCCGCGCCCTCCAGGGCGAGCCTGGAGCGCGCCGCGTCTGGAGGTCAGTGCCCCGGAACCGGTCCACGCCGGAGTTGACGGCGAGGCGGTGGAACTCAGTCCGCCGCTGTGGTTCGCTATCCGGCCGGCGGCGCTGCGGGTCCGGATCTCCTCGCGCCACCCGGGGGCCTCGCCATCAGCGCGCCTGCCCCTCCCAGGCCACCCACCCCGATCTCAGGGCAGGAGGGGATAGGTGCACGCAACCAGCAGGGACCCGCCCCGATCGGAATTCGCCTTCATCCGGAAAACCCGCGGTATCTACCGTTTTAAGGCGACGGTGCTGAGCCACCTCTACCAGGAAGGCAGCCCCCGATAAGGCCGCCTTCGACTGCTGCGGCAGCGTCAGCTCTTGAGCGCTTCCTGCAGCTCGCTGGTGATTTCGTCGGTCGTGGCCTCCACGGTGCGCTTCACGACTTTGGCGGCCTTGGTCAGCGCCTTGTCCAGCCCTTTTTCGATGGTCGGCTCGCCGACCGCGATGAGCCCTGCCTGGTTGGCAGTGAGCTGCTCAGCCGCCTCGTGGAGCTCCTTGCGGGGCAGAGTCCCGCCGCCGAACCACTCCGGGATGACGCGGATGTGCGGGCGATCCATCCGCTTGACCACGTGGGGCTTGCCGTCCTCCTTGTCGATCACGGCCGCGTCGTACTGGCCGATCATCTCGTCCTTATGCGCCTGCTCGATGGCGTCCAGGTCCGCCAGCGCGGCTTCGACAGTCTCGTACGCTGCCGCGTAGACGAGCAGCGGTTTCTTCTCAGCCATGGCATCTCCCCAGGCGGGTTATCCGATGGACAGGTCCAACGGTAGTCTGCCGTCACGGGCATCCGCCAGTACGAGAGCCGCGGCCTAGCGGACTCCTTCGTCGATCACCTACGCTCCGCGTTAGGCCGGATACCCGACCGGGAGGGCACCACGAACGACTCGCGCGGCGGACCGTCGGGCCGTGGACGCCGCGTGAGCGCCTCGGGCGCGGCAACCCCACCTTTGCGCACTCTCACGACAGCGGCTGCACAGCATCGCAGTATGGCACCGGCGTCGTCGTAATGCCGGCAGCCGGGGGCGCTCACGCTCCGGGACAGGTCAGTCCGCTAGATGGAAGGGCACGCTGGTGACGACCACCCGGGGCAGGGACTGCAGGACGGGCTGCAGCCTCTCGGCGACGTGCTCGTGCAGGATGCGGTGCCACCAGTGCCGGTCCACGAGCTCCGGGACGGCGACGGTCAGCGTGAGGTCCGGCCGTTGCTCGGGCAGGGTCCAGAGATAGGTGACCAGTGGGCGACCACGGCGCGGACGCGGCCGAGTTCCTCGCTCGCGACGATGAAGGACCCTCCGCCTTGCGGGCAGGCCCGGATCGTCTGGCGGCAGGAGATCCCGACCGCCAGCATCAAGAACGCGATCGCCGCGCCGACAGGCAGCGAGTAGACAAGCCGGGCAGGCCGGCCAGGACCAGGACGGCCAGCATCGCCTGGGGCCTGTAGGCGACCCAGGACAGCGTGTCCGCCGGCAGCACGGGGAGCGGCACGAGCTTGCGCATCCGCTCCACCGCGATCGCGGTGGCGTCCAGCGGCGGGCCGAAGACCAGCCGCTTCAGTGCCTGGCCGGCCCGGCCCAGCGGCGTGAGCGGCGCCTCGGAAACGCTCGTGGTTTCGATCGGCGGCAGCTGCCCGCCTCGTCCCGCGACGGGCACGAACCGGGTGAACGGGGCCGGGCGGACCTTGCTGGCCTCGGGGTACTCGCCCAGGGACGGGTCGGCCGGCAGCGCCTGCCGCCACACGTGCGGTCAGCGGATACCCGGTCCCACTCGCGCCCGATCTCGCACAGGGCGGCGAGCCCGCTCGATGCCTTAGACACGTCGGCAAGTAGGTATTTGGGCCGAGGACCCGCTCGTAAAGCGGGTAACGATTCGACGAGCTGGTCGCGGACGGCGGCCCACCGAGCAGCTGGTCGCAGGTCTCGGTCACCGAGGATCACGACGCCCTGGTGGCGCACGATGACCATGTGCGCCACACCGTCCCTAACCGCGAATTCCGTCCTGTCAGACCCGCAGATGCCAGCACGCCACACAGCGACGGCCCGACTGTGGCCATCGGCGAGAGGCATGCGGAATGATCCAAGCGTGGCCGCCTCGGGCGGGTCGCGCCGCTCACCAGATGCCGGTGCGGGGGTCCGGGGGCCGAGGTCGACAGCCTGCTGGAACAGTTCCAGGAGGGTTTCGGCGGTGAGCGTGGTGACCGTCTTGCTCCAGACGTGCATCACCGGGCGCAGCATGAAGGAGCGCTCCCGGGAGTCGAAGAACTCTCCGTAACGGAGTCCGTGGGTGCGGCCGTAGGGTCCATAGGGGTACCTTTCGGCCGGCACGAGGCCGCTGCGGAACTTGTAGATCTGCCAGGCGAGGCGGTCATCGACCCGCTCGTAGATGAGGTTGGCCGAGTTCAGCTCCGTGTGATAGCTCGGGTTGGTGATCATGACGCAGCCGGCCAAGACCATCGTGTCGCCCTGGACTGGCTGGCTTGTGGCCATTCCTTCCCACAGGTCGATCCGGAGCCTGACTCCGCCAGCGGTCAGGCTGAAGCTCGGCGTCGCGACGAAACTCGACCTGGTGGTCCCGCGCTCTTCGGACGTTGCGTCTGGTTCAACGGCCCGCAGGTCGCTGAGCGCGTCGTTGACGATCTCGCGCAGGTCTGCCTTGGCTTGGGCGATCTGCTGGCGGCGCGCATCCTCGGCGGCCCGGGCCGCCGACTGGTCGGCGGCGGCGCGGGCCTCCTCGGTAGCGTGGGCTCCAAGGCCGCGCGCGATGGATTCCTGGACCGGGCCGCGGGCTACCAGCGCCCGCCGCAGCCGGTCCAGCACGGCGCGGGCGGTCTTCTGGGCGCTTGGCGATGAGCCGGCCGATCAGGCTCTTGAGCACGACGTCGCCGCACGGCGCCTCGGGCGGGGCCCGGGTAAGGTGGCCTGCCCGGAGGGCCGCCTGGTCCCCGGTGTACGGCGGGAGCCTGCCAGCAGCTCGTGTGCCAGGCACCCAAGTGCGTACAGGTCAGTCTTGATCGTGGGAGATTTCAGTTCCCACAGTTCGGGCGCCATGTAGGGGAACGATCCCCACCCCACGAAGGTCGGGTCCCGGGTCCCGATTTCCTGATCGCGGGCGATCCCGAAATCCGCGAGCTTCCACCGTCCGGCGTAGCGCAGGACGTTGGCCGGTTTGAGGCCCCGGTGAATGATCCCCATCGAGATCGGCTGGTCGGTAAGCCCGCCCGGTAGCGAACGTGCGGACTGCGGCCAGCTCGGCCCGGTAGGCCAGCCGGGCCGCGTCCGGGGGTGGCTGGTCGAGCGGCCCGTCGCATTCGGCGGGCAGACCGGCCGCGGCGCGGTAGGCGGAGCTGGGTCCAGTCTCGCCGTCCCGGATCAGCGCCGGGTGGGTGCGCTCGGCGTACGCCAGGATGCCCGGCTCCAGCCGCGTCGCGTCATATGGGCGCAAGACCGTGACGGGCATCTCGGTAAATGCCAGGTTGATCAGCGCCTCGTGCCGGATCAGCTCGCGCTGTTCCGCGGCAGTCTGGGCGTCCCAGCCCAGTTCCACCACGCACCGGGCCACCGGCGCGGCCTGGGCGCTGGCGAAGGCGTGCATGGCGGGGATGATCAGCGCCGGGTTGGTACCAGCCCCGGTCATGTCCGCCCAGCTCACCCGCTGACCGCGGCCGTCTAGACGATCACGGAGATCGCTGATCCTAGGTGCCGGAGCAACGACCTGAACGGCCTCATCCCGGTCCAGCCAGCCCCTCACCGATAAATCCCAGGACACCGGTCATCAGCCCAGCGGTATCACCGTACAGGCCCGCGACATGGGTAACCTCGCGCGTGCTGCCCAGATCGCCGACGACGGCATCCTGGATCCCGTGAAGGTTCTCGGCCACGAGCTGGTCGCGGTCGCGGCCCCGGACCGTGGACATGCGGAGGCCTTCGCTGCCGAGCGCGGCATGGCGAAGGTGCACGGCGGTCCAGCTTTTGAAGAGTCTCGGTGCCTGCGTGACCCCGGTCTGCACCACACCCATGGGGTATGTGGCCGTCGGTACTGACGGCCGACTGGGACTAGCCCGGTCAATGCGGCGAAGGAATCTTAGGATGATCATAATGCGCCATGCGCTAGCGGCCGCGCGGGCAGAATCCTCCTCCATGAGCTAGCCGAAGTACGCCACTTCCGGCAGCCCTGCGCTCTCTGCGTCGCGCAGGTAATGGCCATAGTCCCGAATTGCCTCCAGCGCATTGGACTGAATCGCCATCAGGTCCAGCGTCACATCCGCAGCACCCGTCTCTTTCCGCGTCATCGCAGGCCCCTTCCTCCCGGGTTGGTCAGAGCTGGTTTAGCGCTGTGCGCATGCCGGCCTGCGCTTGTTTGCCGAGCCGTTCGAAGGCGGGCCTGAGCAGCGGGGCGAGGAGACGGGTCGGGCCTTTGAAGGTGAACTCGGCTGTGTAGGTGACCTCGGTGCCGGCATCGATGCTGCGGAAGGTCATGGTGTCGACGGCGATGACCGTCTTGTTTTCTCCGCGGAGCCGGATGCGCTCACCGGGGATGAACTCGCGCACGATGTAGGTCAGCTGGGTCTTCCGGCCGAGGAAGGTGGAGGTGTTGAGGTAGGTGGTGCCGGTCCCTCCGTCGCCGTGGTGGTTCACGGTGAGCACGGTGCCCGGGTCCCACTCGGTTGTGGTGGTGAAGTCGGAGAGGTAATCGAACACCGCGTCCCGCGGCTTGTCGGTGACGACAGTCTTCTGCAGTCTCATGGTTTCCTTCGGGTTCCTTGGTCCTGGGCGAGGTGGCCGGGTCGGGCGTGGTCAGGTGAGTGAGGTGCGGGCCCACAGGGCGGTCCAGGCACGGGCGGGGACCAGGCGCGCGGTCTTCATCAGCAGCGCCATCGGGGTGGGGAAGACGATCTCGGTGCGGTCACGCTCCAGTCCGTCGCAGATGGATCGTGCGGCCTGGCCGGCATCGATGATGAAGGGCATGGGGAAGGGGTTGCCGGCCGTGAGGTCGGTGCGGACGAAGCCTGGGCAGATCGTCGTCACCTGCACCCCGGTCCGGGCGATGTGGACGCGCAGGGACTCGAGCAGGTTGATCTGCGCCGCCTTGGTCGCGCCGTAGGCTTCGGAGCCGGCCAGCCCGCGGTATCCGGCCACGGACGCGATGCCGGCGATGACGCCGTGGTGCCGCCGCAGCATGCCGGGCAGCACGGCCGCGATGGAGTTGCTCATCCCGGCGAGGTTGACCCGGATGTGCTGGTCGAAGACCTCGGTGTCCCAGTCCTGCGGGTCCATCTGCTTCCAGTAGCCGGCGGACAGCACGGCAAGGTCGATGGGGCCGAGCTCTTGGTGTACTCGTGCGGCGGCGGCCGCGACCGACGCGGCGTCGGTGACGTCGAGTGGCACGACGAGCATGTGCCCTCCCGATACCTCCCGGAGCTGCTCGTCGCGGCGGGCCGAGATCGCGACGGTGCCTCCACGGCAGGTGAGTTCCCGGGCGACCGCTGCGCCGATTCCGCTTGAGGCGCCGACGACCCAGGCGACCTTGCCGTTCAGCTCCATGCCGGCTCCCGGGCCACCTGGAGCTGGCTCACGCCGAGGTAACCGCTGCGGAAGCCCGCCTCGGAGTATGCGAGGTAGAACTCCCACATCCGCCGGAAGGTCCCGGCGAACCCCTGGGCCTGGATGTGCGGCCACTGGTCATTGAAGCGCTCCCGCCACAGGCGCAGGGTCCGGGCGTAGTGCGGCCGGAGCTCACGCCGTTGGGTGACCCGCAGGGTGGTGTGCGCCGCCAGGGTGTCATCGATCGCCTGCAGGGACGGGATGATGCCGCCGGGGAAGATGTACTTCTGGATCCAGCTGAAGCTTCGCCGGGTGGCGAGGACCCGGTCGTGAGCCATGGTGATTGTCTGGATGCTCACCTTCCCTCCGGGCGCCAGAAGGCGGTCGAGCGTGGCGAAGTAGGCAGCCCAGTAGGCTTCGCCGACCGCCTCGATCATCTCGACGCTGACGATGGCGTCGTACTTGCCTTCGATCTCGCGGTAGTCCTGCAGTCGCACGTCCACGCGGTCGGACACGCCAGCTGCGCCGGCCCGCTCGCAGGTGAGTTCCAGCTGCTCTCGGGACAGGGTGACCGTGGTGACCTGGGCTCCTCGTTGCGCCGCGCGGATGGCGAGCGTGCCCCATCCGGTGCCGATCTCCAGCAGCCGGGTGCCGCTGCGTACGCCGGCGAGGTCGAGAATCCCGTCGATCTTGCGTAGCTGTGCCTCCTCGAGCCGGGTTGCGGTCTGCACGGGCTCGCTCTCGTCGAACCACGCCGCGGAGTAGGTCATCGTCGGGTCCAGGAAGCAGGCGAACAGGTCGTTGCTCAGGTCGTAGTGGGCGGCGATGTTGCTGCGCGCGCCGTCAGGGGTGTTCTCATGGCCGGGGGGGACGCGCTTGTCCGCGAGGGCCCTCAGTTTCTGCAGCGGCGCGGGGACCAGGGTCGCTAGCCGCGCGGCAAAGCGCGTGAGCAGGTCGGCCAGGTCCGTGCCGGGCCCGGCCCGCCAGTCGCCGGCCATGTAGGCCTCACCGAAGCCGACCTTGGCATCGCGGCCGAGCCGGGCGAAGAATGCATTGGGACGCAGGAGCCTGAACTCCGGTGAGGTCCCCGAGCCGCCGCCGAGTACGCGCCCGTCGGGGTAGGTCACCCGGACAGGGACCCGCTGTACGGCATGCTCGAAGATGATCCGCGCGATGGTGGCCCTGAGCGGCGCCCGTGGTGTGGCGGCGGCGGGCCAGCTGATGGAGGCGGAGACGGTCATGGTCAGACCCCTTCCTGTGGGGTGTGGTGTGGCCGGGAGCGGATGGGCAGGCGATGGAGCCAGAGCCAGATGCCGTGCACCCGGATCAGGGCCGAGATCCGCTGGGGCATGAGGGGCTGGCGGATGAGCCGGCGGGCCAGGGCCGGGCGCGTCGCGGGTTCCGGGCGGCCCCGGAAGGTCGCGGTGAACGCCACGGCATCGTGGCGTCGCAGCGTCACGGTCGTGGCGACAAGGTCCGGCCTCAGGGTGAACCGCAGTTCGTAGGTGCCGGTGACGTCGAAGAACGGGGAGACATAGAAGCCCTTGTCCGTCACGGCGGTCCCGGCCTCGTCCGGCCGCAGGAGGTAGGCGTGCCGCTCGCCGTAGGTGTTGTGGACCTCTGCGACGACGCACACGAGGACCCCGTCGGGTCATAGCACCAGAAGACCGAGAGCGGGTCGAACACGTGGCCCAGGACCCGGGCGCTGGCCAGCATGAGCACCCGGCCCCGGTCACCGAGGCCGATGCCGCCCAGCGCCAGGTAGTTCTCGATGTTGCGCTTGATCGGCAGGCCGGGGTCGCCGAGGTGGTCAGCGCTGCTGAAGTGCGCGAACGCCCGCAGGTGCCAGGGCTGGCGGGGGAGGCAGTCCAGGTCGACCAGCCACTGGTAGACCCGGTGCCGGAAGGCGTGCCGCACCGGTCCGGGGCGCCGGTGCGTGACCTGGCCGACGACCAGGGCTGGCAGCGGGGGCAGCTGCGGGCGCGCGGGCGCGGACGCCGGCGTGAGGAGCGAGGCGGTGCTCACCAGGTCACTCCGAAGTGCCGTGCTGCCTCCACGCCGGAGCGGCAGCCGTCCTCGTGGAATCCCCACCCGTGGTAGGCGCCGGCGTACACGGTGCGGCCGGTGGCCAGGCTGCTCAGCCGTGACTGCGCGCGGACCGCTTCGGGGGTGTAGATCGGGTGCTCGTAGTCCATCGTCGCCACGATGGACTCCGGGTCGAGGCGTTCGCGGTCGTTGAGCGTGACCAGGAACTCCTGCGCGGCACGGTGTCCCTGGAGCCGGTTCATCCAGTACGTCACCACGGCGGGCTGGCCGGGCCGGCCGCAGGACGTCATCCGGTAGTTCCAGCAGGCCCGGGCCCGCGCGGCGTCCGGCAGGACCGAGCTGTCGGTGTGCAGCACGGTGACGTTGCGCGAGTAGCCGAACTGCTTGAGGGTGATGATCTCCTGCGTCGCTCGGGTCGGTGAGCAGGCCCAGGGCCTGATCGGCATGGGTCGCGATGACGACGCGGTCCACGCGGGTGACCTGCCCGGTGACGTCCCGGATCTGGACGCCGTCCTCGCGCGCGGGTGACGTCGGTGACGGCATGGGACGCGCGCACGTCCTTGAGCAGCCCGGCGAGCCGCTCGACGTAGATCCGTGACCCGCCGGCGACGGTGTACCACTGGGGTGACCCGCCGACCCGGAGCATGCCGTGGTGGTCGAGGAACCGGAACAGGTAGCGCGCCGGGTAGGCCAGCGTCGTCTCCCGCCCGGCGGACCACACGCACGAGACGACCGGGACGGCGTAGTGGGCGATGAAGTAGCCGCTGAACCCCTCCCGCTCCAGGAACTCGCCGTAGGTCGTGAGGTTCTCGTCGTCGGTCGTGCGCAGGAAGGCCGATGCGCGCCGGTGGAACCGCCTGACCTGCCACAGCATCCGGAGAAACCGGGGGTCGATGAGGCGGCGTGGCTGGGCGAATACGCCGCGTACCCCGCGGCCGCCGGCATACTGCAGCCCGCACCCCTGGCAGCGGACGCTCATGCTCATCTCGGCGGGACGCACCTGCGACGTCCAGCTCGCCGAAGAGCCTGCGCAACCAGGGGTAGGTCACGTCGTTGTGGACGATGAACCCGCTGTCGACAGCGTGCTGCCGGCCATCGGAGTCCGTGACGTCGTGGGTGTGCGCGTGGCCGCCGAGCCGGTCCTCGGCCTCGAAGAGGGTGACGTCGTGGGTGCGGGAGAGCAGGTACGCCGCGGTCAGGCCGGAGACCCCGGCGCCGATCACGGCCACGGACGGCCGCCGGGAGTCGGCGGCGGCGCCGTGCTCCTGGGGAGCGGAGCCGATGGGCGGTCGTCGGGCCGTTAACGTGGGAGCCCATGATGTCAAGCCTTCGTCTAAAGTTTGTCTAGATATGACGGTAGCTCTCGCTGCCAAGCCTTGTCAAACTTCTGTCTAATGACTGTAGAGTGTCGTCATGGAGCTTCCCGGGGCTCGCCGCTGCTGCGCATCGGTGAGCTGAGCCGGCGCCTGGTGGTCAGCGACCACGTACTGCGGGCCTGGGAGAGCCGATACGGCCTGCTGCAGCCGGTGCGCTCGGCGGGCGGGTTCCGGTTGTACTCCGAGGCGGACGCGCGGCGGGTCGGCCGGATGCAGGCTCACCTCGCCCGCGGGCTGTCGGCCGCCGAGGCGGCGCGAGCGGTGCTCGGGGAGGACAGCGGGGCCGGGGCGGACCCCGGCCGAGCCGCCGGCCCGCACCGCGCCGCGCCGGCGGCGGGTGAGCTGTCCGGTGCCCTCCGGCAGGCCCTGGACGCCTTCGACGAGCCAGCCGCACAGGCAGTCCTTGACCGGCTCCTGTATGACCTCTCCCTGACGACGGTCCTCCGGGAGGTGGTGATGCCGTATCTCACCGAGCTCGGGGAGCGCTGGGAGAGCGGAACGGCCAGCGTCGCCCAGGAACACTTCGCCGCCAACGTCATCCGCGGGCGGCTCGCCGGGCTGGCCCGGGGCTGGGGGAACGGGCACGGCCCCCGCGCCGTCCTCGCCTGCCCCCCCGGCGAGCTTCACGACCTGGCGCTGATGGTCTTCGGCATCGTCCTGCACCGCAGCGGGTGGAGGATCGATTATCTCGGGATGGACACCCCGGTCGAGGAGCTGACCCGGACGGTCGACGCCAGGCGCCCGGACCTCGTTGTCGTCGCCGCGACCTTGCCGGAGAACCTCGAGCCCCTCGCCGCGCAGCTCACCGCGCTCGCCCGGCGCGCTCCGCTCGCCCTGGCAGGAGCCGGCGCCACGCCGGAGATCGCCGCCGCCGCGGGGGCCCGGCTGCTGACCGGCGACCCAGTCACCGCAGCCGAGAATATTGAGTGGCCGCGGTGAAGGCGCTCGCGGGCGGCGCCTCCGGCTTCACGACAGCCGGCTGTGCCCGGCCCTGGCCCAGACCGGGCCACGGCAACGCCGCCCCGGCTGCTACGACGGCGCCAGCAGACCGTCCACGGTGACGTGCACGACCCGGCCACCTTCAGCATGGCTCTGGCCGGCTGCGAGGCGGCCTGCTACCTCGTGCACCCGCTGAGCGACACGGACTTCAGCGCAACGATGCTCGCGCCGCCGAAGCGTTCGGCGAAGCGGCGGCGCGGGCCTAACTCGCATCATCTACCTCGGACGGCTCGGCTGGACGGCGCCGATGCCCTGCCGGCACACCTGCGCAGCCGCCGCGAGGGCGAGAAAGCTGCTCGGGTGCTGCGGGGCTCCCGTGACCGCCCTGCGCGCCGGAATCATCGTCGGGCACGGCGGCATCTCGTCGGAGCTGGCGAGACAGCTCGTTGAGCACCTGCCCGTGATGGTCACTCGAAGCCGGTCAGCACCGCACCCAGCCCACTCGCCGCCGACGGCGCCGTGGGGCAACTCGGGTTCGGCCCCACCTTCCAGCGCATGTGGGACCTCTACCTCGCCTACTCCCAAGCCGGTTTCCGGACCGGCTACCTCGATGTCCGCCAGCTCCTGCTGGAACGCGGCTGGTGACTGGATCGCCGTCCGCGTGCCCGCCCTGGCGCCGGGGCTCCGCCAGGCGGCGTCCCAGCGCACCCCCAGATAATGAACGGGGTATCGTTCCCGCAGCTGGCGGCCCGTGACCACGGCGGACGCGAGGTGGCACTGCCGGCCGGACTGCCCGGCGAGCGGAACGTCGTCCTCGTCGCCTTCCGGCGTGACCAGTAACAGCTGGTCGACTCGTAGGTGCCCTGGCTGGAACAGCGGGCAGCCGCCTACCCCGGGGGCTTCGGTTCGTTGAGCTGCCAGCGCTCGGGCTGCAATGGCAACCTGCCCGGCCGGCCATCGACGGCGGCATGGCGGCGGCGATCCGCGACCAGGCGGCGCGGCGCCGTGGACGGCGGGCGGGCGCTGTGAGAACCCATGTGGCGATCCGCTGCACCAGCCCGCCGCGATCCGAACGGGCCTAGAACCGCAGAAGCGTGCTTGCGGTGCCCAGCTTGAGTCCGGCGGAGAACAGCTGGGTTCCCAGCGCGGCGTTAAGGGCCTTGGCTGCGGCCGCGGTGAGCGTGAGGCCGATCCCCCTGGCGGTGACGATGTGCTTGCCTGCCGCGAGCCTGGCGTGCGACAGGTCAAGGCCGAACAGCGGCACGCGTGCCTTGGGGTTGCCGTTCACGATCCCGGTCAGGTCAGCGTGGGTCAGGTCGATGATGAACCGGCTGACCTTGATCTTCTTGCCGTTCTTCACGCTGAGGAACAGGATCCCGCCGCTGTGATCGATCGTGCCGCCGAGCGGGCTCAGGGTTACCCGGCCCCCCGTCACCGGGAACATGAACCGCACTGCCGGGCCGCTGGCGGGAGACTGCACCGACTGGCTGCCTGGCCAGGTCGCGAGCGGCACGATGCCATGGGTCAGCAGCGCCGCCGCAATGCCGGGTGCCGTGGTGACCGCGGTGGCTCCGCTCCTCAGGTGCACAGCCGCCGCGGCCTGAGCCCTCACGGGCTGAGACGTTGCCGCTGACGCTGCCGTCGCGGAGCCTGCCAGCAGGCCCGTGATTGCCATGCCTGCCGCCAGATACTTAAACCTTCGCATGTCTTCTCCTTCCGGCCCGCTGGTGCGTGGCCTCGTCTAGGTTTCGTCAAGAGTTCGTTCAAGGGGAAGCTAGACCCGTCTTGGAGGAATTGTCAAATTACTGTCGAGAGATTGTATAGTGTTGCCATGGAGCTTCCAGGGGATCGCCCGCTGCTGCGCATCGGTGAGCTGAGCCGGCGCCTAGGGGTCAGCGACCATGCGCTCCGGGCCTGGGAGAATCGCTACGGCCTGCTGCAGCCGGTGCGCTCGCCAGGCGGCTTCCGGTTGTACTCCGAGGCGGACGAGTGGCGGATCCGCCAGATGCAGGCTTATCTCGCCGATGGGCTGTCCGCGGCCGAGGCGGCACGCGCCACGCTCAGCGGCGACGCGAGTACCCGTCCCGGCCGGCCCGCCTGGACGCCCCTCGCCGGGTCTGCGGGGAATGGGCCGTCCGCCGCGCTGCGGCAGGCTCTGGACTCTTTCGACGAGCCGGCCGCGCAGGCCGTCCTGGACCGGCTGCTCGCCGAATTGTCCGTGCCGGCCGTCCTGCGGGATGTCGTGCTGCCCTACCTCGCTGACCTCGGCGAGCGCTGGCAGCGCGGGACGGCCAGCGTGGCCATGGAGCATTTCGCCAGCAATCTCATCCGCGGCCGGCTCGCGGGGCTGGCCCGTGGCTGGGGGAGCGGGCACGGGCCGCAGGCCCTGCTCGCCTGCCCGCCCGGCGAGCTGCACGATATGGCGCTGACGGTTTTCGGCATCGTGCTCCACCTCAACGGCTGGCGGATCGGCTATCTCGGGGCGAGCACCCCGATCGAAGAAGTGGAGCGGGCCATCGACGCCTCGCATCCTGGCCTGGTCGTCCTCGCCGCTACCATCTCGGACACCCTCGAGCCGCTCCGCCCGGAGCTCGCCGCACTGGCCCGGCGCGCCCCGCTCGCCCTCGCCGGAGCTGGCGCCACGGCGCAGACCGCAACTGCGGTGGGGGCCAGGCTGATGGGGGGCGACCCGGTGACCGAGGCCGAGCGGGCCGGGTGGTCGCGGTGAAAGTGCTCGTCGCCGGCGCGTCCGGTTTCGTCGGCCGCCGGCTGTGCCCGGCCCTGGCCGGGACCGGCCACGACGTCGCCGCCATGACCCGCCACCCCGCCGCCTACGCCGGAGCCGGCACGCCCGTCCGCGCAGACGTTCACCACCCCGGGACCCTGGGCGCCGCGATGGCCGGCTGCCAGGTGGCCTACTATCTCGTGCACTCGCTCAGCGACGCGGACTTCGAACGCAAGGACGCCGCCGCCGCGGCGGCATTCGGGCAGGCGGCCGCGCGGGCCGGGCTGCAGCGCATCATCTACCTCGGCGGCCTCGGCGACGACAAGGACGCGCTGTCGGCGCACCTGCGCAGCCGCCGCGAGGTCGAGAAACTGCTCGGATCGGCCGGCGTCCCGGTGACCGTCATCCGGGCCGGGATCATCGTCGGATACGGCGGCATTTCCTGGGAGCTGACCCGCCAGCTCGTCGAGCACCTGCCCGCCATGATCACGCCCAGATGGGTCGCCACCCGCACCCAGCCGATCGCCATCGACGACGTTGTGCGCTACCTGCTCGGGGTGCTGGCCCGGCCAGAGGCGGCGGGCCGGGTCTTCGAGGCCGGGGGACCCGAGGTGCTGCAGTACGTCACCATGCTGCGCCGCGTCGCCGCCATCCAGGGCCGCCCGCTCCCGATCCTGCCGGTGCCGCTGCTCACCCCCCGGCTGTCCTCCCTGTGGCTGACCCTGGTCACCGACGTCGACACAGCCACCGGCCGGGCGCTCATCGACTCGATGACCAACGAGGTCATCGTGCGGGACCACTCGATCCGCGACCTTATCCCCTTCGATCCGATGCCCTACGACGACGCCGTGCGGAAGGCGCTCGGCGAACGCGCCCGAGCCAAACGTGACGGCCGATGACCGCGGGCCGCCCGAGCCGGCGCCGGGAACGCAGCACGTCAGTCCGGCACGGCGCCCCGCCCCCGCCGCTGCCCGGCCATTTCCCCTCGGCCCGCGCAGAGCCAGAGACGGCCCGCGCCCGGCGACGGCTGATCCTCACCGCTACCGGCATCGGCGGCGCCGGCCTGCTCGGGATCTCGCTATCCACCAAAGCCGGCTCCCCCCAGTTCTACATCCTCACAATGGGCCTGGCCGGCACCTGGGCAGCCGGCGCCCTCAGCTCCGGACCCCTCCCGCTGAACATAACCAAGGACCGGGACGGCACGTGGCGCCGCCCCGTGGTCATGCCCGTGCTCACCGGAGCGGGCGCCTTCGGGCTCTTCTACGGCGCCGCACAGCTCGCCCGGCACATCCCCCCGCTCAACCGGGCCATCGCCAGCGTCCTGCGCTACGCCGACGACGGCTCAACCCGCCTCGTGCTGCTCACCGCGTCCGCCAACGCGGTGGCCGAGGAACTATTCTTCCGCGGCGCACTCTGGCCCCTCACGGGGAAATCGCACCCCATTGCCAAGACCACCCTCGCCTACGCCGCCACGACCGCCGTGACCCGCAACCCCGCGCTCGTGCTCGCCGGGACCGCGACCAGCGTGCTCTTCGGCCTCCAGCGCCGCACCTCCGGCGGCATCCTGGCTCCGGCGCTCAGCCACCTCACCTGGTCGCTCCTCATGTTGCGCTACCTCCCGCCCCTGTACCGGCGCCCCGGCCGCCCCTGGGGGGCTCGATTACTGGATCTGGCCTGGACGGCCTGGCGGGCTGGGATCATCCCTTAGTGATCTTCTCGGCCGTCTACCTGCTTGTGCGCTGTCTGCTGAGCTGCCTGATGGTGCTGGCCCGGGGGTGAGGTGTCCAAGGATGCCGGACTCCTGGTGCTGCGGCACGAGAACGCGGTGCTGCGCCGCCAGATCAGCCGGGTCCGCTACCAGCCGGGCGACCGGCTGTGGCTCGCGGCACTGTCCAGGCTGGTCCCCCGGCACCGGTGGGGTGTGGTCTTCGCGGTGACTCCGGCGGCGCTGCTCGCCTGGCACCGGCGGCTGGTCGCGCGCAAGTAGGACTGCACCAGCCGGCGGCGTCCCGGACGTCCGTCCACGACAGCCTCGATCCGCAAGCTCGTGATCCGCATGGCAACCGGCAATCCGGGCTGGGGGCACCGGCGGGTGCAGGGCGAACTCGTCAAGCTCGGCCATCCGATTGCCACCTCCACGGTGTGGCAGATCCTGCACCACGCCGGGATCGGCCCCGCACCCCGCCGCAGCGGCCCGACCTGGAAGGAGTTCCTGACCGCCCAGGCGGCCCGCGGTGTCCTCGCGGCCGGTGCTTCCAGTACCTGCACGCCACGCGCGAGCAACGTCTGCTGGATCTCGGTCATCGCGGCCGGCGAATTGCTGGTCGTGTCGATCCAGGTCGTGCCGCGCCGGAGTACTGCCAGTACGCCACCCGGGCCGAGCATTACTTCTCGAACCTCGCCGGGGCCCGGCAGCACGGTGATCAGGACATCTGATTCCGCGGCGAGCCATGCTATCTGCGAGACCCACTGTGCTCCGCACCGAATGGCTAGCTCCGCCGCCTCGGGACGCCGATCGCCCGCCTGAACCCGGTAGCCGGCGCGGACCAAGTTCGCGCAGATGGGACACCCATCCGGCCCAGTCCTACCAGCCCGACCTCGGGTATCACTAGCGGTTCTGATCAGGCAGGAAATCCGCTGCGTGCCATACCCAGCTTCCCGCGGCCGACCCGGTTTAACGGGCGGCCTTCTTCCGCTCAGGACGGGCTCCGTAGTTCGGAAGAGCCGCTGGCGAGCCTTCGGACCGGGCCAGGTACGCGCACCACCGTTCGTTCAGGAAAATTAATTGATCCGAACGGGCAGTGGGTACTACGGTCCGGGCCAGGACGGTGCGTTGCGAACTGGCGTGACGTCCAACCCAAGTGTCCGGTTAGCCGGTGCCCCCGCCGGGTTACCGCATCGCGTGCCTTGTCTGCCGCGGCGGCCACGGGTCCGGCCTCCTTGAACATGCCGGGCGGGGAGGCGTATGCAGGTGCGGCCGCGTGGATGCGGTCTTCTTGCCTGCGGTGATCTTACTGCCCAGCTCGCTCGCGATCTCAGGGGCAGAGCCGTGCGCAGTCCCGACCAGACCTGCGTCTCCTCGAACGCGATGTGCTCCCGGGCGGCCACGATGAACTTGCCGAGCAGCTTCATCGAACTCCGCATCGCCCTCGCCGAGCTTTACTGCTATTCCTACGAGCTAGTCGTTGCAATTGCCGCCAGCGCGAGCGAGATCTCGGCGAAGCGGCCGAGTGGAGTGTGGCGGGGGATTGGCCCGGCTGTCCACGGGTACTCCAGGGCTCTGCCGAAGGGGATGAGACCTGTGAGTGATCAAGACCAGGCCAGTACGGACCGTGCTAAGAAGACGGCCACGCCGGCGCCTGTCACGCCGTCCGGGGAAACGCAGCGGCCAGCGGGACTGGCCTTTGATGTCAGGGGAGGGCGCCGACCTGCCCGGTGTCCCGATAGCTGATCAAACTCCGAAGAATCCGTATGCCGCTACCACGGAAGAGACGGGTACGGGCGCCGGGCTGGCCGTACCGGGACATCCCCGCCGGGAACAAGAGGAGTCTTCGGGCGGCTAGGGCGCCGGAAAGCCGATTTTCGCTGCGCCGCGCGGCTGCATGCAACTACCCGACCCGGCCGACCCCACCCTGCAGACCATACGAGTCGTCGCCCGCACCTAATTCTCGCCACCGCCGCCAGCGGCGTCCCCGCCGACGGCAGCTTATGGCGCAGGCCCGGCCGACTGCGGCGCCAGTCCAGCCTTGCTGGCGCTGCCCAGCCTTCTCAGTAGCCCCTGACAGTGAGCAGCGGGGCCAGAAGATGGCCGTGCCCGCGGTGAGCATCAGCCCGGCAATGCTGGTCTCGGCACGGTCACCGGCCACCACCCCATCGGGATCGTGCGTCCGCACCTTAGTCTTGCAACGCGTAACAGCAGGTCGCGCGACTCGGGCTCGGTGGCCAGGCCCGCAGCGGCCAGTCGTGCCTCAGCCTGCGTGACATCCCGGACGAGCTGGCCTCCGCGCCCGTCACTGCCAGCCGTGCCTGTTCTGCGGCTGCGTGGGTGGGGGTGTCGGGGCCGCGGGTCCGTGGGTCGGGGCGAGCGCGCGGGCGGCGCTTCGCATCTGCCCCATAGTGATCGCGGCTTTAAGCCCGTGGCCGGCGACATCGCCCACGAGGAGCAGGATCCGGCCGCCGGGCAGCAGCACGGCGTCGTACCAGTCACCGCCGATGCCGTAGCGGGTCTCCGCAGGCATGTAGCGGGCGCCCAGGCGCACGCCCGGGTGTTCGGGCAAGGTCTCGGGAAGCAAGCTGCGCTGCACCGTCATAACCAGGTCACGGTCGATGTCGTGCTGGATGGCGCGGCTGAGTGCGTCGGCGACGGCCGAGCCCAGCGCGGTGAGAATGATCTGATCGGGACCGTCGTCGATTGGGTGCGGCTTGGGGAAGGCGAGTGTCAAGATGCCCAGCGTACGCCCGCCGCTGCGCAGCGGCAGAGCTACCCAGGCCTGGTAGCCCGAGCGGATGAGCACCTTGGAGGCATCCGGGTATTCTGCCGCCAGGTCCTCGGGGGTTGGCAGGTAGATGGTGGTGGACGTGGCGGCCGACTCCCGCGACGGGGAGGGCGCCGAGACCGGCAGCGCCTCCCATCCGGCGCCAACGGACTCCGGGAAGCCGACCTCGTTCAGGGTCACCAGCAGGCCTGGCTGCTGCTGATCGACCAGGGCCAGCCGGGCCGCCGACGCGCCGAAAGGCAGTCCGTGCTGGAAGACGGCAGCAGTCACCTGGGCCAGTGACGCCGAGGCCACCAGTGCAGTCATTGTTCGCTGCAACCGCTCGGTGCGCTCGCGTGCCGCACGTTCGGCCTCCAGCATTTGCGCACGTCCCAGAGCGTCCGCGGCGAGCCGAGCCACGACCCGGACCGTGTCCTTCTGCGCATCGGTGAACGCCTGGGCCTGCGCCCAGGCCACACCCATCGCACCAATCACACGGCGGCCCCGGCCGTGCAGGGCAAGGGATGCTGTCGAAGCCAGCCCGGCCGCGATGGTGTCCTCGAGCAGGGACGGGTAGCGCGTCCCGATGTCGGACAGGGACCGCAGCCAGACTTCGCCCCCCGATCTCAGGACGGTGCCCAGCGGGGTGGACTCATCCAGCGGGATCACCATGTATCGCTGTGCGACGTCCTCGATCAGGCTGGACGCGTGGTAGAGATTCGCGGTGGCCGGCCGTCCTGCGCCGAGGTCCGCCACGGCGATGTTGGCAAATTCTGCACCCGCCGGCATAGCTCCCGCCTCTGCGATCACCCGCGCCACCTCATCCGCGGTTTCTGCCCGGGACAGAGCTTGCACCAAGTGGCCGAGCTGGACCGTCGAGGTCGCTCGCCCGCTCGATGCGCTGAACTCCCTCCACCACTGCAGCCCATTCGCCGCGCGGAACGAGTTCGCCGATGCGCGGGAATCGATCGACCGTCTCGGCCAGCGACACCAGCCAAACTGGCTGTTCGGTCGTCGCCGCATAGGTCAGGGGCAAGGACAGATCCCCCATGATAAGCGGGCCGCACGCCGACCCCTGGTCTGGCGTGTAACCCTCCCTCGGTCCTGACAGGGTGCGGTTCACCCGGGCTGACCGGATGTTGCTGGCGGCTCTGCTGCCCGGGCTCCCGAGGGAGGTGCTCAAGCGACTGCGCCTGGTGGTGAGTCCGGATACCGTGCTCCGCTGGCACCGCGATATGCTCGCGCGTTGGCACGCGCAGCGGTCCCGGCCCGCGCGCCCGGGCCGGCCGGGCACTGTGCGCTCGATCCGCGTCCTGGTGCTGCGGCTGGTCCGCGAGAATCCCGGGTGGGGGTATCGCCGGGTGCATGGCGAGCTGCTGGTGCTCGGGGTGAAGGTCGCCGCTTCCACCGTCTGGGAGATCCTGCACGAGGCCGGGATCGACCCGGCGCCCGAGCGCAGCTCCGCCACATGGGCCGGTTTCCTGCGCTCCCAGGCCGAGGCCCTGCTGGCCTGCGACTTCTTCGAGACGGTTACCCTGTCCGGGGCGCGGCTGCATGTGCTCGCGGTGATCGAGCACGCAAGCCGCAGGATAAGGATCCTGGGCGCCACCGCCCGCCCGACGGCGCCCTGGGTAGCCCAGGCGGCCAGGAACCTCGTGATGGACCTGGCGGATGTCGGCTGCCGGGCACGGTATCTGATCAGGGACCGGGACGGGAAGTTCCCGGCCCTGTTCGACACCATTCTCGCTGACGCGGGCATCGAAACTGTACTGAGCGGGGTCCGGATGCCGAGGATGAACTCGATCATGGAGCGGTGGGTGCAGACCTGCCGGCGCGAGCTACTGGACCGCACGCTGATCTGGAACCAGCCCCACCTCCTGCACGTTCTGGGGGAGTTCGAGCAGTTCTACAACGGGCACCGGCCGCATCAGGGCATCGCGAACGCCCGCCCGCTCCAGCCACTGCCCGTGCCGCTCGCGGCTCCTGACCAAATCGCCAGCCTTCACATACGACGACGCGACCGACTCGGTGGAGTACCTCATGAGTATCAACATGCGGCATGAGCTGCATGGATGGGGTTTTCGGCAAGGACAACGCCACAGGCGTGGACCCCGGCCCGGATGAATCCAGGTCCTATGCGGAGTGGCTGTACCGGCGGCCGGGCGCCGGGAGAGACGCCGGCGCCTGAAGGCTGTCCCCCTGCCGAGCCGGCTGGCCCGCCGGTCCGTCCGGGATCTGTCGGGCGCTTGATCCGACCGTGGATATGCCCGGACGCGCAACTCGCCGCTGGAAGCAGAGATTCGCGGGTCCAGAAGCCTTACACGGTCTGGACTCGCGCCGAGACCCTGCGAGCGTGCAGTAGCTTGCGAATGTCGCCGGGATCGCTGGTCAAGACGAGGTTGGCGTGCGTTGTTATCAGCGCTACGTGTGCGTCGACGATATCTGCGGAGCCTGACAGCGCGAGTAGTTCGCCGATGCGCTTGCCGTCGTCCTTACCAAGTGCCTCGATGCCGACGCCGGCCAGCACCCGGGCGAGGTTGGCCTGCTTGCGCCCGTCTCGCCAGACTTGGCCCACCACCGCGGAACTGACCCGGATCGGCGTTCCCTGCTGCTGGAGCACCCGCAGCTGGGCGCCGATCAGGCGGTTTCGGCGATCAACTGCCACCAGGGCACCTGCGTCCAGGATCGCCTTCACGCCACATCCGAACGCGGCGCAAGCCCGAGCCGAGACGCCGCTTCATCCAGCTCCGCCTGGGTGAACGAGCCGTCCTCCGCCTCCCATTGGTCCAGGGCAGCGCCGAGGAGCTCATTGCGCAGCTTGTCGGCCGCCGCTTCGGTAAGCCACGTCGACACGCTAGTGCCCTGCCGGGCAGCGGCCTGCCGGACGCCCTCTCCAAGCTCGGGCGGCATCGTCACCGAAAACCTGTCTACCTGCGCCATGCATACGATCATATCACATACGGTCGTATTTTATGTGTCTGGCAGTGGACAAGCCGCACTTCAGGGCCCAGCTCCCTGCGGGACTTCGGGCCAGTGAAAGTCAGTGTGCTGGAGTGAGTGGCGGCCTGCAGCGTCCTTGACCCATAAGCACACGATACCTGTAACGATATGAATACCTCTGAATACTAATGCATAGCCCTGCAGTGTACATGCAACCACGAAAGCCTTCTTTACAGAAGAAATTCGAAAATGTGTCCGAGGGTGGACTTGAACACGAATCCCGGGGAAATTCCGCTGGATCGCCGAGTCAAGTCGTTCGAATCCACCCGGCCAGCACGCCGGGCGGCGGTGCCGTTGCCGGTCGCGCGCTACGTATTCGAAGACCCAGATCCCGGCCATTGGGCCGCAGGGCCCGATCGGGGGAGACGATCACCGCGCTGGCGTCGGTCCAGTGGTGCAGGCTCGCGGTCGAGACGATCAGGTCCATGCAGCCGTCAGGCAGCGGCAGGCCAGCTAGATCGGCGCCGGTGGACTGGCCCCGGATGAGCAGCACGCCCCTAGCACGCCCCTGCTCGTCGGCCTCGCCGGCCCTTTCCGGGGAACTCGCCGCACTCCATCCACGGCGGGTCGGCTGACGGCACGACCACGGTCTGCCGAGAACAAGAAATCAGGTTTTCCAGCCGTTCCGCGACCAACACAAGGGCAACACAAATCCGGGCGTGAGAGAAGATCAGCACACCGATAACACGAACAAGACGGCATTACCCGGTACCCGTCGGCACGACTGCTACGATGGCTATGCAAGCCTAGTTACCAGCAAAGATGCGGGTGAGCTGGGCTGAGTCATCTGGCTGAAGATGATGGTTTCAGGCGGGATAGTCCGTCTTGTAAACGGCAGGTCAGCGGTTCGAATCCGCTCACCGGCTCCCCCAGGTCAGAAGGGGTAAGTAGCCTCTGCGTGTCTCGGTTCGTGGAACGAATGTTATTGGCCGGTCTGTGTGGCAGCGCTCCGGCTGCTGTCACCGACGGTGGCGGCGGAGTCGATAAGGCACCTAAGAGCCCATCGGGCGGTGCGGACGCCGACTTCGTTTTGATTAATCCCGTGCCGGTGCAGATCTGGTCCTAGTTCTTAGCGGCGCCACTGCGATCCGGGAGACGCCGGGTTGGCCAATGCTTCACGAGAGCTAACGGCGTCAAGCCGAGGCTGCTGCCCGCAGCTCGGCTCAATAGGACAGCTAGGCCGAGACACTCTTTTCATCACTCGGGTGACCCGTGCCTAGGATCGAGTCCGCGCGCGTGGCCGCGTGTGGCCGCCGATCTGGTGGGCCGCGGCGCTCTTGGTGCCCATCAGGTAAGGCGCGCAGATCACGTCGTTGCGGGCTAGGCAGGCGAGTCGACCGGCAGGCCTGCCGCGCTGGCCGCGTCCAGCAGGCGCTTATCGTAGGTCACGAACGAGATCAGCCTGGGCTGTGCCTGCAGGGCTGTGCCGAGGTGGATCGCGTCCAGGCTGCGGACCGTGGCGGGCTTGGCGGTCTGAGCCAGGATGCGGATACGGGGGTCGAGGTCGATCAGGTCGATCTGGTCCAGCACGGCAGGCAGGCGGGCAACGGCGTCAGGCGCATATCTGGCCAGCGCCCGGAATGATTCGATCTCCACCAGGACGGAGCTGATCCACCCGGTCTCGGCTCGCTCATCCAGCCAGCCGCGCAGCGCCGCAGATTCCGGCTCGGCGTGGACGAGCTTGACGACAGCGGCCGAGTCGAGGTAGATCATCAGCGTTCCCCGGCGCGATCCCGGGCCATTTCCTCTGCCACATTGACGCCGTCGGTCTCGCCCAGGTCCATCCGCAGTACTTCCCGGCGCATCCGGGCTGCGCGCTCGCGCCGGCTGGCTGCCTCGAGCACCGCCTGCCGGATCGCGGCCGATCGCGAGAGGCCATCGTGAGTCAGCACCTGCAGGGCGTACTCGGTCTCGTCATCGGTGCGGATCGTGATCGTGTCAGCCATACCGCAACTGTAAGACGCCAAGTCTTACAGTCGCAAGCACCAACGGCACCGACTTCGACCCGGCCCTTGCCCGACGGACGTTCACCATCATCGCCAGTGACGTCCTGTCAGTCATTCTGATTAAACCGCTGCGGGCGCGGCTGGCCATCGAGGCGCCCAGCGTCCGCGTGCGGGTTTTGCCCCCTGCCGTTGATGACGCCGAACAGCTCAGGCGCAATCAGGTAGACCTTGTAGTCACGCCCCGTGAGGCGTTCACCGGCTACCAGAGCTTCCGGAATACGTTCCTGTTCTCCGACCGCCTGCTCTGCGCGGTCGACCGTCACTACGAGGCCGTCGGCGAGACGCTGTCCCTGGAGCAGTTCAGCTCGCTGCCCTACCTGGCTACCTCTTGCGGACGCAGCATCACAACCGCCGAGGCGCAGCTCGACCGGCTTGGCATCCCGCGGAACGTCGAGTTCAGTACGACGTTCGGAATGGGTCCCGACCTTCCCTGATCCGTTCCGGATCTTGCTGAACAGGTGTCCCGGCGGCTGGGCTCTATACGGACCGCTCTGGTGCTCTCATGCCGGACGCGTGTGTCAGAGGCGAGGAAATATCCCGGAATATGCCTCCAGACCCTGTCCCCTGATGAGCGGAGGGAGCATACTTCGACCAGCACCCGGCCGGCCAGGCCTGGGCAGTTGCGGCTGGTCATCAGCCGCGCAAAGGGGAGGAACAGGGTTACTGTGAGCGTTTTCGTCATTGTTCGATGTGCGGTTGCGGATCTGGGCAAGGCTCTCGAGTGGGGCAAGGCCAACGGAGATATAGCCGAGGACATCACGGCGTACGGCAAGAGCCTGGGTCAGATAGGACACAGGATGCTCACGGACGGCAAAGACCTGGTCGTGATCGACGAGTGGCCGGACGCAGATACGTTCAATAAGTTCTTCGCAGGTGCCGCGAGGATGGGAGAGTTCCTCAGCGGAGCAGGCGTCGTCGGAGAGCCAGAGGTGACGATGCTCGACGCTGTGGATGTGGCCGGCCAGTTCTAATCGTTCCTGCGACCGGAGCGATACCGTCACCGGCTCATCCTGGACGGCTACACATCGAAACCGGATGGGGCTCCCCATCAGGTGCAGGCGCGTCGAGTCCCGCAGCGGCCGGACGGACCTGGCGCCATGTGCTGCGGGTAGCGTCCTGATGCGCGGTGAATGAGCTGCGTGATCAGGTGGGTCTGCTGCGCGTGCTGGCCCGGCGTGCGCCCGGGCGGGGCCTCCCGAGGCCAGAGCCCGGCGCTGACGCCGGGCCAGGGCGCCGCCTCGACCAAATGAGGCCCGATTCGGCAGCGCAGTGGAAAGACGGCGTGGAAAGACGGCGTTCTGTCCTGTTCGACCCATGTCGTGAAGTCGAGATGCCGCTGCGGTGGGTTCCGGTCACTACGTTCGGTTACGCACATGATCATTGCCTGTCGTCCGCGTGGAACGGTTCGTGGAACGGCGCTCTGGATAGTCCCAGCGCAGTGAGTGCTGTCCGTGCGATTACGTGTGCTATTAGCGCAGCTGGCGCGTACGGTGTGCGGGGCCGTACTTCTTGTAAACGGCAGGTCAGCGGTTCGATCCCGCTCACCGGCTCCAGGTCGGAGAGGGTAAGCCCTCGCTGCCACCTCGATCCGTGGAACGAATGTCACTGATCGGGCTGTCTTGCTGTCATGCCCAGGGTCGCCACGGGGCACGTAGAGCAGCTGCCGAGCGGGTCATTCCGGGTCTCGGTATACGCCGGGACCGATCGGCTCACCCGGCGTGCCATCTGCCTCAAGTCCACTGTCAAGACCGAGCAGCTGGTCCCGGCCACGACTACCGCCGGGCCGGGTGCCGGCCGCACGTCTGCCATGATCAGCCACCGGCGGTCGGTGAGGAAAGCCCGCAGCCCCATCTCGTGACCCGGCCGGCCGGACCCGTTCCCGCTCACCTGGCCGCCGGTGAACTCCGACATCCGGCGCACCGCCTGCTCCGCCTTCCCCTGCACCTGGGCCTGGTAGCGGCGACTCCGGCATCCGGCAGCGCAGGTAGATCACCGCGGCGGCGGGCACCGCGCCGAGGGCAAGCAAGACCCGCCACGTCACATCGTCGCTGGCCCCGGAGCCGAGCAAGGCCAGCGCGATCAGCGGCCCCACGATAAGCCCGAGCGCCTGGGTCCCGAACACCATCCCGACCAGCTTGCCGCGGTCCTTCCGGTTGGCGTACCCGCTCACCATCACCGCGCTGACCGGATAATCACCGCCGACCCCGAATCCGAGCAGGAAGCGGAAACCGATCAGCACCCAGTATGATCTCGGCGGCGTGCAGCTGCCACCCCAGGACGAGCCCGCAGAACCCGAATGCGGCCAGGAAGGGCAGCAGGAAGGACACCAGCCCGATAGACAGGCTCGCCTTCCAGTGCCCGCGAAGGGATACCGGGTCGATCTCGGCTCCGGCCAGGAACGTCAGCACCAGGGAACCCGCGCCTGCCAGGAAGGTGACGAACTCTGTCTGGGTGATGTGCTGGTGGATGCCCGGGATGTTTCCGGCCAGCGCGTCGGCCACGATCTCGACCAGCGCCGCGGAAACCGCGAGCCGGATGCTAACCACCGAGGCGAGCCACTGGCGGACACCCCGTCCCGCAGGTCAGGCTGCATAGCAGTCCGGACGGCACAGATTCCCAAGCTGATAGTCCAGAAGATCGCCGAGCGCCCAGGTGCCCGCTGGCCCGCCGGCTCAAACGCATGTTCTAGTGATCCCTAGGGCTGGCCCTGCATTGGCCCTAGGGCAGCCAGTGCGACCGCAGCGGGTACTGTAATGCTCTGCAAGGACTCCCGCCCCTCAAGTATCACGACAAAGAGTAATCGTAAAATACTGTCCGTCGATCCGCTGAGGTGGCGCCGGATGACTGCGGCCGGGCGGATCCGCGCCGACCGCAAGGGGCCCGGGCGTCGTGGCCACGGGGTGGGGCTGCGGCTGGAAGCGGTTTCAGATGACGCCGATGACGAGGGATTCGCGGGCGGTCTCGACGACTTCCTTGGTGACGGTGTGGCGCTGGTTGATGTCCAGGATGCGCTCGACCTAGGCGATGAGGCGGCTGGTGAGGCGGAAGTTCCCGCTGGTGATGCGGTTGATGGCCGCGACGGCTTCGGTGGCGGTGTAGTCGTCGGGATCGTCTAGGTGCTGGTGGGGCCAGTGGCGGACGAGGACGAAGGCCTGCTCGCCGGCGGACAGCGGCCGGTAGTGGTGGACGAAGCCGACGCGGCTGTAGAGATGGGGGTAGCGGGCGAGGCGTTTTTCGATGCCGGGCATGCCGATGAGGATGAGGCCGAGGCGGCTGCAGTCGTAGTGGTCGCGGAGCTGCTCGAGGGCGGGGACTTTGAGCCGGTCGGTCTCATCGATGATCAGGAGCTCGGTGAACGGGGAGCTGCCGTGCGGGTCACTTTGTAGCGCTTGAGCCTCTTGAACATGGCCATACCGCTCTCGCCGCCCGTCACCCCTGGCGGCTTCGCCTCCGCGCTCTCGGCATCCGGCGCGGGCGGAGGCACCGGAACCGGCACAGGCCGGACCGGTGTCGCGTTGCGTCGCTCCCTGTCGCGGCGGGCCTTGCGGGTCGACGCGGCGGCGGTCTCGGTGATCTCCCGCATCTGGCCCACCATCGCGAACAGGGCGCTCTCGTCGACGTCGGCGCGGCCGCGCTCCCGTAGCCGCCTCTCCACGTCACCCGTGCAGAGAAGTTCGGACATTCACAGCCGCCCGGCTGTTTCATAGGTGACCGCCTATGAAACGCCTCGGCGCTTACCGGTTTCGGAGGCAAGGTCCGCCGCTACGTCCTGCTTGCCTATTTACGCGGTGGATTACGGTGCTGGTAAGCCATGACGCCGACGGTGGCCCCGCTGGCGCTGGCCGAGGTCCACGCGGCCCAGCCGTGACCTGCACAGGCGAGGATCGCCAGCGCGGCGGCGAGGACCATGACTAGCACGGCAAGCTGCCAGGTCTTGCTCCATGTCCAGCTGCCGGAAGCGATTCGGTCGATCAGCTGGCCCGCGAGGTCCCAGCCTCCCCGGACGGGCGGGCTGCTGCCTCCGTCCGGCGGTGGCTCCGGGTCCGTCAGGTCGCCGTCCCTGGACTTGCGCACCCCATGTCTCCTGACTGTCAGCCGCGCTTGAGCGCGGGCGGGTACCCCGGCGGGAACGGGTCCTGGAGCTGGTGCCGCAAGGCCCCGCCAGAAGCTGAGCCGGGGGCATCGCCAGGCGATCCCGCGTCCCGGTGCAGGGCCGCCTCCCAGGCGGCACCGACACGAGGAGCTAACGACAACTTATACCATCTAAAAGCCTTGTATATAGTAGGTATCAGCACGGATTTAGTAGAGGTTAAGTATCACATGAGAGGTGTATCATGGACCATCGCTCTATTCTAGAGATCCTACAGATAGGCTCTTGTCATGGATAATGAAGAAGTCGAGGTGGGCGAGGTCGACGGGCAAGATGACGGCCATCCGCGGGCGGCCGCCGTGCGCCGCCTCGGAGCCCTGGTCGTCGCCGGTGGCCCAGGCTACTGGTCCGGCGACGTCCTGCGCCTGGACGCCGTGATGGAGCAGATAAGCGGGAGCCGGGCACTGGCCAGGGAGGTGCTGCAGGCACTGCAGTACAAGGGCATGGTCAGGCTCAGGACCCGGGTCGGCGCCACCGTCCTGCCCATAAAGGAGTGGAACGTCCTTGACCCCGACGTGATCGAGTGGCGGCTGGAGGCGGCCCCGCGGTTTCCCATGCGGTCGATGACCGAGCTGCGCGAGGCGGTCGAGCCCCGGGCGGCGTTCCTCACAGCCCAGCGGGCAACCAGCGACGTATGCCGGGACCTGGTCAGCCTCGCCGCGCATCTGAGGGCGCTGGCCGTCGACCCCCGGTTCGAGGAGGTGGACGACAGCGGCGAGGCATGCCGCAGGGAGTTCCGCGATGTCGACGCGAGGCTTCACCGCGTGATCCTCGAAGGATCGGGCAACGAGCTTTTCCGCTCCCTCGGCGTTCCCATAAAAGAGGCCCTGGACTTCCGCATCACAAGCCAATGGGAGGGCGCGAAACGCCAGGCGGAGTGGAGGCTCGCCGGCGGCATGCCCCCGGTGAGGAGCCAGCCCGGAAGGATGAAGAAATTCCCCTTCCGGCCCGAGCCGCTGGCGATGTGGCTCCACTACGGAGTGGCCTACGCCATCGACCAGGGCCTCCCGCAGGCCGCGGAGACGTTCTCCCGGGCGCTCATCGCCGAGTACCACCACGGGCAACTCGGAGATCCCCTGCTCCAGGACGCCCTCCGGATCGCGCTGAGTGAGCTGGACCTGGAAGGCTTCAAGGAAGCCGACCGCGATCCCTTCTACAAGGCCATCGCGGCGGTGGCGGCCCCCGCCAGGCCCGCTGCCGGCAGGCTGGAGGGAGCCGCAGATGGATAGCCCCGGCGTGACGATCGTCGTCATGGGAGTGGCCGGCTGCGGCAAGACCACCATCGGCACGCTGATCGCCCGGCGCCTGGGCGTGCCCTACCTTGAGGCCGACGACTTCCACCCGGACGCCAACGTGGCGAAAATGCGGGCCGGAACCCCGCTCACCGACGAGGACCGGCAACCATGGCTCGCCGCGATCGCCGGGCAGATCGCGGCGAGCACCCGCCCCAGGCCGGTGGTCTCCTGCTCCGCGCTCAAGCGCCAGTACCGGAGCCAGCTGCGCCAGGCCGATCCCCGGGCCTGGTTCCTGCACCTCGTCATCGACGAGGCGGCCGCCTCCCAGCGCGTCGCCGCGCGCCCACGCCACTTCATGCGCGCCTCACTCGTCCCCTCCCAGCTCGCCGACCTCGAGCCCCTCCAGGCCGAGGTCGGCCTCAACGTCGACGCCACCCAGCCACCGGAGGACATCGTTACCGCAGCGATCCGCCAGCTAACCGCCCAGGGACTGCTCGCCGTCCCTGCGTAACCACCCGGGACCTCGGCACCACACCGCAGCCTGGCCCGGTAGCGCAGACGACTTCAGCCATCCATGCAGGCGACTTCGGAACTGACAGTCGGCGCTGATCCCCAGGTGACCAGGGTCGATAACCCATGTCGGAAAACAACGACGAGAAACCATGCGTTCGGTATTCTCGACACCGTGCTGATCGGGTACGCGCGGGTCTCCACCGCCTGGACCGGCTCGGCCGCTTAGTCCTGCACCTCGTCACCCTCGGCGCCGAGCTCCGCGACCGCAGGGTCGACCTGCACGTGATCGAGCAGGGCATCGACACCTCCGCCATGGAGGGCCGGGCCATGTTCGGCATGCTGTCCGTCCTGGCGGAACTCCAGCGCGAGCTTATCGCCGCCAACACGCGCGACGGCCTGGCCGCCGCGCGGGCCCGCGGCCGCACCGGCGGCCGTCGGCCCAGGCTCAGCGCAGACCAGGCAGCGCTCGCGCAAGAGCTCTACGATGGCGGCAAGCACACCGTCCAGCAGATCGCCGCGATCTTCGGCGTGCCCCGCTCTACCGTCTACGGATACCTCGACAAGATCCACGCCGGCCCGCGTGCCGCCCCAGCCGCACGCAAGGTTGCATCATGAGCACCCGCGCCACGAGACCCCCGAGCTACCTGACCAGCGCCTCGAGCTGGGGGCGGGCGACGTCTTTGCCCGAGGCCCGGTCGGTGAACACCCGCCGACCCCGACTGCGTAGCCTCCCACGGTTTTTCCCGCTCTCCACCAAGACCGCCAGCCGCGCCAAAAAGCCCAGCTAAACCCCAAGACCGTCCAGCCGGGCCGAAATTCACGCCACCCAGTGGGCCAAACCACTTGACGACACTCAGCCGATGCCACTGCCTGCGGAAACGCCTCGGGTGGCGGCTGATGGTAGCTCCCTTACCGAGAGGCCGCATAGTCCCAAGACCCCATAACCCTCAGGCGGCCTGAATGCCTACGTTTTTTCGGCCAGGACTACCGGGCCCCCTGGCGGCTCGGTCCACTGCCGTTGCTGCATGGTGGTGATGATCTCGGCAGGCGCGATATTGCGCAGATAGGACGAGCGGCCGGGTTGGTCGCGGATCACGGGCATAGGGACGCGCAGGCCACGAAACAAGATCATCAATTTCCACACGATCTACACAATGTGCACAAACTGCTGGCATATGCCCTGGTTCTGCTTATCCAGAACGTCTTTTAGCATACCTAGTCCGGGGTGCCTGAGGCCCAGGGTGAGAAAGAGTGGCCGTGATGCGGCACAGACGAGATGTGCTTGACGTGCTTTCCCTGATCGACCAATCAACAGTCGATATGAGCGTCTTCGATACATCCGTCAACGTAGCCGCCGATCCCAAATGGAGCCGTCTGGCGGCGACCAGGTTACGCGGTGGATCCGCAGTCAGAGCTAGCTTTAGGCCTCTCCATCGGCGGAGGAGAAGACATCAGCGTGATGCCTCCTCGTTACTTTCTAGAGCGAAGACCTTCACTAGGAGGAGGTAGCCGTGGGGAATTTCGGCAGTGCGACCACGTTTGGATGCAGAGTCGACCTGATCGGTGGATTCAGGTTGCGGTTTCATGATCGTGTGGTGGAGCTTCCGCTGGGTGCGCAGCGCCTGATTTCCTATCTGGCGCTCGAAGGCTCTTGGGTGACGCGAGCCTACGCGGGAGAGATGCTGTGGCCGGATAGTCGTCGGCGCCAGGCTGCCGCGAACCTCCGGACGGCGCTGTGGCGGGTGCGCGGGCAGGTTGGTGATGGCGTTGTCTGGACTGCGCCGGGTCGGCTGGCTTTGGCTGATACGGTCGCTGTTGACATGCAGGATGTCGCCAAGGAGGCCCGGGCACTCATCGACGCTCCTGCCGGCCGGGACGTCGAGTTGCCTGCGGTGAATGCTGGAACCGTATCGCGACTGTCCCTGCGTCTGCTTTCGGGTTGGTACGACGACTGGGTTGTCTTGGAGCAGGAGCGCTGGGACCAGCTCCGATTGCATGCGCTCGAGGCGGCCGCTGAGGTGCTGCTCTGCCGCGGCCAGCATCTGCTCGCGCTGGAGGCGAGCCTTGTGGCGGCGCGGTCGGAGCTATTCCGCGAGAGCGCCCACCGGGTCATCATCCGCGTCTACCTCGCAGAGGGCAACTGGGGGGCTGCGATGCAGCATTACCAGGATTATCAGCGAATGCTCCGCCGCGAGCTGAACCTTGCCCCGACCATGGCAATGGATGAGCTCATGCAGCCGTTGATCACAGCTCACACTCCTTAGTGATGCTCGCTGTCCGATGATCGGCAGATGCCAGAAGACGTGAGGCCTGGACGGCGGACCAGTATTTTCGTCATCCGCGCCTCGGTCGACGCTGATGGCCAGTTCCTCGCGCGCATCATGGTGATCTCCGACTGGATGGCTGGCCCCGCCACGCCACGCGCTGCCGCTGAGCCGGAGGAAGTTGTCCGTGCCGTCCAAGCCTGGCTACGAGACATTATCTCAGGCGCGGCCGGGCCGCCACTCTGAAGTCGCTTGGTCCCGTCGACGTGATCGGTTACCCCGTTCTTCAGGGCTGCATGCGGCGAGACCCAGCATGACAAATTTTCCCTGTTTGTGCTTCCGCTCGGCAAATGGGCTGTTGATTGCAGCACCCGCCAAGCCCGGGAGCATGACTAGCCAGGCTCCCGATCCTGATATCGGCGCGGGAGCATACGTCCCGTCCACGGAAATAAGGACGCGCATAGATATCCCGCTGTGACTCTCCGAGAGCGATGCTTACATGCAGCGTCCGCACTACTAAGCGAAGGGAGAGTTTCGCGGCTAGGCGAGCCGGAAGGAGAGCCGACTCGGTCCATTATTTACACCCTTCGTGGCCTCCAACAGGCCTGGGTGATCTGAAAGGAGCACGCAAATGGCAGAACGTGTAGCAGAGATTCGTAGCGAGAGGGTAGAGCTCCTCGATCCGGCCAGCGTCCTGGATGATTTCCGGGATCGAGCAAACAGGGATGTTACGTTGCGATTGCTAAGTGACGAGGCTCAGCGTCGCGGCGGCCGGTTCGATAACGTGGCCACTAACGTGCTCGGATACCGTCACAGCTTTGAGGCTACGCATCCATTTCGACCTCGACCAGGCGAGGCTGGAGGGGAGGTCAATGCCGCCGAATTCGAGATTCAGCTGCAGCAATATCCGTCAGATACCTCTGACCAACTTGCAGTAGGTATCGCGACCGTCCGAGGCGGCAGCTCAAGCCTGAGCTACCCCGTACTTCTCGAGGCTCTCAATGGGGATTTCCTGGCCGCCAACGAGTACACAGTCGTCGGCGACAGGATCGTGCCGACCAGCAGTTGGTGGACGGCTGTCACAGGCTGTCTCACTCGGCAGTGCGTCACGGTATGCGCGAACTCACTCGCTACCTGCATTACGACCAGCAGCAGCAGCTGGATCGCATATCTCGGCTGTGTAGCATGGAACTGCGGTGGCTGCTGGGTGAAGTGCGCAGGCTGTGCTACGTGTAACTGCAGCTGGTGGTGCAAGTGGGCCGTCGGTTGCTGCTCTCAGTAGGGGCGGGTAGCTGATGAGCACCGCAGTCTGGGTGGAAATGCCAGTCTCAGAGGATACCTCCCCAGGGAAACCAGCACGACCGAGGCACATGATCAAAGGCAATGCCCTCCTAGTTTATCGCAACGACAGAGTATATGTTGCGTTGAAGGAGGCCGAAGCGGCGGATACCCTTCTCCTGCAGTCTGACGTGAGAGAACTGACGGGTGATGAAGCCCAGCGAATCGAGGAAAGTCTGCCAGGCATCGGTGCGGCGAGGCTGCATAGTCTAGGTGCAGGCTCAGCTGACTCTCAGAGTAGGCACGGACGGCTGGGGCTCGGAGATCTTGTCAGTTGGATGACGAGCAGACTAGGAATTCGTGAATGTGATGCCTGCGGCCAGCGCAAGAAGAGGCTAAATAGCCTGACAATCTGGCGTACGAGATGACTTGGAAATAGTCAGCCGCCGCTCGATGTCGGGGTGGTGGACCTCCAGGCCCACCACCCCGCAGCGGGAGCCCCAGAGCCTCCCGCACGCCCTGCACCTCGCGGGGGCTGCGGACAAATGTCCAGCGGCGCGGTTTTCCACACCGGCCTGTCATGGCCCGCCCTGGTCGCGCGGTCCCTGGGAGCAGGTCTGGTCGTCCCCGCTTACGGGGGCCCGCTTGACGGGTTGCCCCTGAACCTCGAGAAGCTGCTGCGCGGCCTGCAGGGCAGGTTCGGGGACACGCTCAATCTGCTGGAGATGATCCAGCTGCCGCTGGAGTTGCACAGCCTCGCCGACGCCAACGAGGACTACTGGGAACGAGGGGATGGCAGCCGCCCCCCGCGCACCGACCTGCGCTATGAGAACGTGGGCATCTACGGGTGGGACGTGCGTGATTGCCTGTCCTCGACCACGGCGCGGGCTCTTGCCAGGATCGCCAGCCACCCGCCGCACGATGACCTGCTCGGGGCCAAGCCCGACAACGATAACGACATCGCCGCCGCGTCCGTGCTGGCCCCGTTCGGTTCCGCGGCCGCGCAGATCGACGCGGTCGCCTCCCACGGTCGAGACGGCGGCATCGGCACCCTGGTGGTGATGCTGGGCGCCAATAACGCGCTCGGGTCGGTCGTGAAGAAGAGCGTGGTCTGGTCGGGACCGCAATTCCAGGACCTAGACCAAAAAGACGCGTACACCGTCTGGAACCCGGTGCACTTCCAGGCCGAGTACGCCGAACTCATCCGCCGGCTCCTGCCGGTCCCCGCGCGCCGGGTGCTGCTGGCCACCGTGCCGCACGTCACCGTCGCGCCGATCGCCAACGGGGTCAACCCCGACAACCCCGGGCCCGGGGCCGGGTCGGCGGCCGTCGGCCCAAGCTCACCCAGCTGCAGCTCGACCAGGCGCAGCGCATGTACGACTCCGGCGAGTGGGGGTGTCGGTAAGACTGCTGTCATCAGGTACATACAATCGCGTTGAGCCAGGTCAGCACTGTCGGGCGACGACGAAGTCCGGCGTCGCGGAGCGCATCGATGATCCGGTAGCCGAGGTTCTTGCCAATGCTCGGGGATGAGGAAGCGGATCAGCCTCGTCGGCGTGGGCTAGATAGCGTTAAGATCAGCCGCAGTGATGTTCTGTGGTGCGCGTGGGTCAAGGTGCGCAGTAATAATGGCGCGCCGGGCATTGACAAGAACAACAGGGCCAGCGGCACTACCAGGCCGCCGATGCCGTAGGCGACGAATGCGGCGACGCTGTCCTGGTGCCTGACCAGCCAGCGAATAGCCTGGTCCGCGGGTCGATCAGCGCGCGGTTGAGCGCGGCGATGTCCTTGACCGGCCCCTTCAGCGGCTGCAGGTTGTGCTCGTCGGCCGGGTAGGTCGAGTTGCCGATCAGGAGGGCGCGGTACCGGCCGTCTGTGGAGTCTTACGGGGCGTGAGGAGGCCGTCCCGCGCGCTCTCGGCCCAGCCAGGCTTGAGCCCGCTGCGCCCGGGCAGGCCGCAGCACGACCGGCCTGCTGGGTCGGCTCTTAGGGTTCCGGCCTGGCGTCCCGCAAAGCGAGCAGGCCGGCCAGCGCGTCGGCCAATCGTGGCTGGCAGTACCTACGAAGGTCCTGGTCGTGGGGGCCGTCTGGCCTGATGGACACCGTGCCAGGGTAAGGAAGACTATCCGGCAGCGGTGCTGGATAGCGCGGCGGAGCGGAGGCGCTGTACGGATACACCTCGTCCGCGAGGTGTCCGACGCGACCGCCCGCCGGGTCCGGTCCACCGGTAGGAAGGGAGGCTGCTTTATGACGTCGGCGACCTACCGGGTCACCGGGATGAGCTGCGAGCACTGTGTGCGTGCGGTCTCCGGTGAGCTCAAGGCCCTGGACGGCGTAAGCGAGGTGACGGTTGATCTCGTCCCCGGCGGCGCCTCCGCCGTGATGGTCACCAGCGAGGGGCCGCTGGCCGGGCAGGCCGTTGCGGACGCCCTGGACGAAGCCGGCGACTACCGGCTCGCCAGGAGCTGAGCGGGCCGCCGGGTGGCTGTGCCTGGCCGCCGGGTCAAGCCCTGGCGCCGGGCGTGGTATCCGGTCCGTTCGGCCTGAAGATCTTTTCCCGAACGGGCCGTGGTGCACGTAACAGCGTAAGGAAGGGGGCGATGCGCGGATGAGCACGGTCACGGGCGTGAGCCCGGCCGCCGCGCCGGGCGGTGCGGTGCGGGCCGTGGAGCTGGCGATCGGCGGGATGACCTGCGCCTCGTGCGCGGCCAGGGTGGAGAAGAAGCTCAGCAAGCTCAACGGCGTCACCGCCACGGTCAACTTCGCCACCGGGACCGCCAGGGTGAGCTTCCCGGCCGCGATGCCCGCCGCCGAGCTGATCTCGGTGGTCGAGCAGGCCGGCTACACCGCGGCCCTGCCTCTGGCTGCCCCCGGGGGACGACCCCCCGGTGACCCCCCGTCCGGGGGGAAGCCGTTCCCCCCGGACCCCCTCGGGGCCGCGCTGCGGCAGCGGCTGCTGGTGTCGCTGGCGCTGGCCATCCCGGTGGTGGTGCTGGCGATGATCCCGGCGTTGCAGTTCCGGAACTGGCAGTGGGCCTGTCTGGCGCTGGCTTCCCCGGTGGCCGTGTGGGGGGCCTGGCCGTTCCACCGCGCCGCCGTCGTCAATGTCCGGCATGGTGCCGCGACCATGGACACGCTGGTTTCGGTCGGGGTCACCGCGGCGTACCTGTGGTCGGTGTACGCGCTGTTCTTCGGTGCCGCGGGCCGGGCGGGCATGCACATGAGCTTCGACTGGCTGGCCCAGGGCGGGCTGGCAGAGCGCAGCGGGACGGGAGCCATCTACCTGGACGTCGCCGCCGGGGTGACGGCGCTCATCTTGCTCGGCCGCTATCTGGAGGCCCGGGCGAAGCGGCGCGCGGATGCGGCGCTGCGGGCGCTGCTGTCGCTGGGCGCCAGGGACGCCGCCGTGCTGCGGGACGGCCGCGAGGTGCGGGTCCCGGTGGGGCAGCTAGCCGTGGGCGAGGAGTTCGTGGTCCGGCCAGGGGAGAAGATCGCCACCGACGGGGTCGTCACCTCGGGCAGTTCGGCGGTGGACACCTCGATGCTCACCGGTGAGCCGGTGCCGGCCGAGGTGGGCCCCGGCGATGGCGTGGCCGGCGGGTGCGTGAACGCCGGCGGGCGGCTGGTGGTCCGCGCCACCGCAGTGGGTGCTGACACCCAGCTGGCCCAGATGGCCAGGCTGGTGACCGAGGCGCAGGCCGGCAAGGCGCCCGTGCAGCGGCTGGCGGACCGCATCTCCGCCGTATTCGTCCCTGTCGTCATCGCCGTCGCGATCGTGACGCTGGCCGGGTGGCTGGCGGCCGGCCAGCCCGCCGGGGCCGCGTTCACCGCCGCGGTCGCCGTGCTGATCGTCGCCTGCCCGTGCGCGATGGGCCTGGCCACCCCGACCGCGATCCTGGTCGGCACCGGCCGCGGCGCGCAGCTCGGCATCTTGATCAAGGGGCCGCAGGTGCTGGAGTCCACCCGGGCCGTCGACACGATCGTGCTGGACAAGACCGGCACCATCACCACCGGCCGGATGAGCCTGGTGGACGTGGCCGCCGCGCCCGGCGTGGATGCCGGCGAGCTGTTGCGGCTGGCCGCGGCGGTGGAGGATGCCTCCGAGCATCCGGTCGGCGCGGCCATCGTGGCGGGCGCCGCCGAACGGCTGCGGGACGTCCGGCGCGGCGGGAAGCTGCCTGCCGTGCAGAGCTTCGCCAGTGCCCGGGGGTCCGGCGTCTCGGGCGTCGCTGACGGGCATGCCGTGGCGCTTGGCCGGAAAGACTGGCTGGAATCGCGGTGGGCGCAGCAGGTCCCGGCCGAGCTCGCCGCCTGCGCGGCCCGGGCCGAGGCCGCGGGGAAGACCGTCGTGTTCGCCGGCTGGGACGGGCAGGTCCGCGGCGTCCTGGTGGTCGCCGACACGATCAAGCCCACCTCCGCGGAGGCGGTCAGGCGGCTGCGCGGCATGGGACTGCGGCCGGTGCTGCTCACTGGCGACAACGACCGTGCCGCCCGGTTCACGGCCGATGCGGCCGGCATCGGCGAGGTGATCGCCGGGGTGCTGCCGGCCGGCAAGGTCGAGGCGGTCAGGCGGCTGCAAGACGCCGGCCGGGTGGTGGCGATGGCCGGCGACGGGGTCAACGACGCCGCCGCCCTGGCCCAGGCCGACCTGGGGCTGGCCATGGGCACCGGCACCGACGCCGCGATCGAGGCGTCCGACCTGACCCTGGTCCGCGGCGACCTGCTCGCCGTGCCCGACGCGATCCTGCTGTCCCGGCGCACGCTGGCCACGATCAAGGGCAACCTGTTCTGGGCGTTCGGCTATAACACCGCCGTCATCCCGCTGGCCGCCCTGGGGTTCCTCAACCCGCTGATCGCCGCGGCCGCGATGGCGTTCAGCTCGGTGTTCGTGGTTTCCAACAGCCTGCGGCTGCGCCGGTTCCGCCCCACCTTGCCCGCCGGGCACGACGCGGCAGGTCACGCGGCCGGGTGACTCCTGATCTCAAGCAGCTCGATCGCGGCTCCGGCATCGAGGGGCGCGAGGGCGCCGCACGACGGGCAGATGACCAGGTGGCCGGCCACGTCGTCGGGAGACACCGCCCAGGCTGTCCCGCACCGCGCGCACTCGCGGCGGTCGGCAAGCTCCTCAACGAGCAGGCACGATCCGCTGAGTGGCGTGTCTTCGGTCAGCATCTGCCAGGCCTGCTGCAGCGCCTCCGGCGAGAACACCGGGCTCGCCCGCACCCGGACCTCGGCGATGCCTTCCGCGAGGCCGGGATAGCGGCCCAGGCGCGCTACGAGCGCGCTGACCGCGTGGTAGTCATGCACGGTGTTCCACTGGTCCCCTGGGCACGGCGCCCTCCGGCAGCCCGCGCCCGGCGCCCTCCGGCAGCCCGCGTCCGGAGTCCTCCGACACCCAGCGTTTGACCTGGTCCAGGACGCGCCGGCCGAGCGGCGCTATCGCGGCGGCCACCGGCTCGCTCAGCGGCGCGCCGAACAGCAGCGGGCCGGTGACCTCGACGGCGATCACCCGCGTCCGGTCAGGGAAGCCCATCCCGAGCCGCCTGGCCACCGCGGCTAGCTCGGGGATGCCCGGCCTGGTGCAGGCTGGGTGCGATAGCCGGGCCCAGCTGGGCGAGCCTGGCCTCGATGATCGTGCCCGCGGGGCTGCGGCTGGTGCGGATCGAGTCGACGACCACCGCGCGGTCATACCCGGCGAAGACCTCGAGCAGCGCCAGGCCCGAGGCGGCGCTCTCCACCACGTCGGCGTCCCCGGCCAGCTCCGCGCGCAGCGCCCGCACGGCGAGCACGCCAACGGCGTCGTCTCCCGCGTATTCGTTGCCCAGGCCGAGGACGAGCGTTCGCACGGTCAGTCCCGCCGGATCTCTTGCACGAGCGTGCCGCCCGCGTCCCTGACCTCGACGATGAGCGCCATGTGACCAGGCAGGCTGTGCGTGGAGCAGCCGAAGCACGGGTCGTAGGCGCGGAACGACATCTCGACCTGGTTCAGCAGCCCTTCGTCGATCTGGCCGTTCCTGATCACCGCGCGTGCCGCCTTGTCGACGGACAGCGCGATCCTCGCGGCGTTGTTCTGAGTGGCGACGATCAGGTTCGCGGCCGTGACGAGCCCGCGCTCGTCCGTCTGATAGTGGTGGAAGAGGGTCCCCCGCGGCGCTTCCACGAGGCCGACGCCCTCACGCGGCACGGCGGTCGGCAGCGTGCGCACCCGCGGGTCGGTGATCTCCGGGTCGGCGGCAAGTTCGGCCATCCGCTCGGCCGCGTACACGAGCTCGATGATCCTGGCCCAGTGGTTGGCGAGCGTGTGGTGGACGGGCTTTGGGCCCAAGGTCGCGACGAACTCCTCGTACGCCTCCTGTGCGAGAGGGGTCGCCATGCCATCGGCGACGTTCAGCCGGGCCAGCGGCGCGACGCTGTAGACGCCGCTGCCGGCCCCGTCGGCGAATCCCTTCCAGCCGATGTCCTTCAGGAAGCAGAACTTCATGTACGTCCACGGCTCGACGTGCTCGGCGATATGGTCGAGGTAGTCGCTCCCGGTGAACCTCAGCAGTTCCTTCCCGTCCGGGCCGACAACCCTGAGCGCGCCGTCGTAGAAGGTGACCTTGCTGGCTTCGTCGACGAGGCCCATGTAGTAGGTGCGGTGCGTATAGGCCTCGGAGGTGATGAAGTCGACGTAGCCGGGGTTGCCGAGCACGGCCTTGCGGAACGCGCCGAGGGCGAACTGGCTGAACTCGACGGCCCGGGCCGCCGCGGCGGCCGCCTGCTGCTGGAGCTCGCCGTTCAGGGAGCGCGACACGCCCCCCGGCAGCCCGAAGACGGGGTGGATCGCCTTGCCCGCCACCGCGGCTACCAGGTCACGGAGCTGCTTGCGAACGCCGATCACCTCCTTGCCGATCTCGAGGCCCACGGCGTCGATGACGCCGAGGATGTTCCGCTTCTGCCGCGGCGCATCCGGGCCGACGATGAAGTCGGGCCCGCCGAGGAAGAAGAAGTGCAGCGCGTGGTCTTCGACCATGAAGGCGCTGTAGAGGAGCTCGCGGATCTTCCGGCCTGCGGGCGGAGGATCCACCTGGTAGAGGTCATCGAGGGCCTTCGTCGCGGCCATGTGGTGGGCCATCGGGCAGACGCCGCAGATGCGCGAGGTGATCTGCGGCATGTCCTCGGCGCGCCGCCCCTGGACGAACTTCTCGAAGCCGCGCAGCTCGGGGATCTGGAGGTAGGCCCGGTCAACCCCGCCGTCGGGATCAAGGAAGATGTGTATCCTCCCGTGTCCCTCCAGTCGTGTCACAGGGTCGATGATGATCTCACGGCTCATGGCGCTACCTCTTCCCTTTCCTCCCGCGCCGCCGGCCGCACGCGACGGTACAGCAGCGAAGCCGGCAGACTGTAGCGGTAGAAGGTCCCGACCGGGTCCGCGATCTCGGCGACACGAGCGGCGATCTCGCCCTCATCGTCCGCGTCGAGGACCGATGCGACGGCGGACAGCGCCTTCGCCCCGAAATCGATGACATTGCTCGTGGGTCCCATGCAGCCGGTACAGGGCATGTTCCCGCCGGGGCAGGCGGCCGCGCAGCCCGCACGGGTGGCGGGGCCGAGGCAGACCAGGCCCTGCGCGAGCAGGCAGAGGTCCGGATCGATGAGCTTCTGGTGCGGCCGCCAGAACGCCTGCACCAGAAGCTTGTCCGGCTTGGTCGCGGCACGCGGGCACTCGGAGCACAGGGCCACGTCGGGCGCGAGCACGGCTCCCTTACCTGGCAGCTTTCCCTCGACGAGCGCCATCACGGCCGAGGCAATCAGGCCGGTGGGCGGCGGACAGCCGGGGAGGTAGTAGTCGACGTCGATGACCTGGTCCAGGGTGCGCACGGAGGCGCTGAACTCCGGCAGGGTCAGCGCTCCCTCGGCGACATGGCTCTCCTGCGCGGGCAGCGTCCCTTCACCGTTCTGGACGCTGGGCGCCTCGCGGTAGACGGCGTCGAGAATGTCCTGGCTCTCGTACAGGTTGGCCAGGCCGGGGATGCCGCCATGTACGGCGCAGCTGCCGAATGCGACCACTGCGGCGGACTTGCGCCGCAGCAGCCTGGCCATCTCCTCCTGTTCCGACGTGCGGACGGCGCCGTTGATGAACGCCGCCGCCAGCTCGCCGTCCTCCAGCGCCTCGACGTCCTCGCGCTTGAAGTCGAGCGCGACCGGCCAGAAAGCGACCTCCACGAGCTCGACGACGGCCAGCAGGTCCTCGCCGAGGTCGACGACGGCTTCCTCGCAGCCGCCGCAGGAGGCGCACCAGTAGAGAGCGATCTTCGGCTTTATCATCGTGCCCCGCCTCCGTTCTCGGCCCCCGCCGCGGCGGGCTCAGCGGCCTGGCGCTGAGGGCCCTCCAGGCGCAGCGGCCCGAGTCCGCGCAGCTCCTCGGTCATCTCGTTGCAGACCCGCTGCACCTTCTCGCCCTCCGACGCCGAGATCCACTCGATGCGCAGCCGCTGGTCCTCGATGCCCAGGTCGCGGAGCACGGCTCGCAGCAGCTCGATCCGGCGGCGGGCCTTGTAGTTGCCCTCCTGGTAGTGGCAGTCACCGGGGTGGCAGCCGCCGATCAGCACTCCGTCCGCGCCGTGGCGGAAGGCCGCAAGCACGAACTGCGGATCGAGCCTGCCCGAGCACATCAGGCGTATCGGCCGGACGTTCGGCGCGTAGGTCAGCCGGGAGATACCCGCCAGGTCGGCCGCCGTGTACGTGCACCAGGTACAGAAGAAGGCGACGATCTTCGGCTGGAAGCGGTTCTCAGACACTCCTGAGCACCCCCTCGATCTCGGCGAGGACCTGCTCGTCGGTGAACAGGTGCTGCTGCATCGCGCCCGCCGGGCAGGCGGCGACGCACACGCCGCACCCCTTGCAGAGCACCTCGTTGGCCACCGCGACCCCCGTTTCCGGGTCGAAGGACAACGCACCGAACGGGCAGAGGCCGACGCAGACGCGACAGCCGGAGCACTTCGCCGCGTCGACGAAGGCTGTGCTCGGCTCGAGTTCCATCGAGCCGCGGTCGATCATCACCAGGGCCTCCGCGGCGGCCGCGCCGGCCTGGGCCACGGTGTCCGGGATGTCCTTGGGCCCCTGGCAGGCGCCGGCCAGGAAGACGCCGTCGGTGAACGTGGACACGGGAGCGAGCTTCGGGTGCCGTTCGGTGAAGAAACCCTCCGAGCCGCAGCTGATGTTCAGCATCCTGCCGACATGCTCGGCGTCGGCCTGCGGCTCCAGGGCCACCGCGAGCACGACCATGTCGACCGGGATCTGCCGCACGCAGCCGGCCAGCGTATCCTCGGCGCGGAGGATGAGCCTTCCTTCGTCCCCGGGCGAGTCCGGCTCATCGCTCACCTCGGCGACGCGGCCGCGGATGAGGTACACCCCCTCCTTCATCACCTTCTCGTAGAACTCCTCATAGCCCTTGCCCGGAGTCCGCATGTCGATGTAGAAGTTGTAAACTTCCGCGCCGGTGTGCTCCTTGATCAGGTGGGCCAGCTTCAGCGAGTACATGCAGCACACGCGGGAGCAATAGGGGTTGTACCTGGCGTCGCGCGAGCCGACGCAATGGATGATGCCTACCGTCCGCGGGCGCCCTCCGGTGCGCAGCACGATCTCGCCCTGGGTCGGGCCGGAGGCGTTGAGGAGGCGCTCCACCTCGGGGGCCGTGAAGACGTTCGGGTACTTACCGTAGCCGTACTGGGGGATCCGCCTGGCGTCAAACGGCTTGTAGCCGGTGGCCGCGATGATCGCCCCGACGTCGAGCTCGACCTCCGTGTCACGCATCGCCAGGTCGATCGCGCCGGCCTCGCAGGCCGCGATGCACTGCCCGCATTCGGAGCAGACGCCGCAGTCCAGGCACCGCGCGGCGCCGTACCGCGCCTCCGCCTCGGTCAGCGGCGGTTCGAGTTCCGCGAAATCGGCCGGCGCGGCGGCGAAGCGGGTGGCCGGCGTCCGCGGGCCCAGGTGGCCGCGCGCCGGATGCTGCTTCGCCAGCACGTCGGCCGCCTCGACGACCGGCAGCTTCGCGTCGAAGCTCGCCGGATCAAGCTCGGCCCCCTGCAGCCAGCGGTCAATCATGAAGGCGGCCAGTTGCCCGCGCCCGACCGCGTGCGCGATGTCGAGCGCGCCCGACACGACGTCGCCTGCGGCGAAGACGTACGGGACATCGGTCTGCAGCGTTCCCGGGTCGACCTGGATCGTCTGGTTCGCGGCCATCGCCAGCCGCGGGGCGAGGGTCGCCGCTTCCGGCCGCAGCCCGGCCGCGGCGATCACCACCTCGCAGGGGATCACGAACTCGCTCCCTCGGACCGGCTCCGGGCGGCGGCGGCCTGAGGCGTCGGGCGCGCCGAGCTCGGTCCGGACGCAGCGCAGCCCGCTCACCCGCCCGTGCTCGTCGCCCAGGACCTCGACGGGCGCGACCTGGAAGCTCAGCCTGGTCCCCTCCTGCTCCGCGGCTTCTACTTCCTCCGGGTAGGCCGGCATCTCGCCGCGGCCGCGCCGGTAGGCCACGGTCACTTCTGGCGCGCCGAGCCGCCAGGCGGTCCGCGCGGCGTCGGTCACCATGATCTCCTCCGGCTCCCCACCCGCCTCCCCTTCCCCCTTCTCTGCTGGCGCGCCGAGCCGCCGGGCGGTCCGCGCGGCATCCATCGCCACGTTTCCGCCGCCCACGACGACGGCCCGCCTCCCCTCCAGGCCGGCCGCCTCGCCGCGCTTGGCCGCCTCGAGGAACTCCAGGCCGGAGACGACGCCGTCCAGGTCCTCGCCCGGCACGCCGAGGCGGGTAGAGACCGGTGCGCCGGTTGCCACCAGGATCGCGTCGTACCCTTCGCGCCGCAGTCCTTCGAGGTTCCCGACACGCGTGCTGGTAGCGATCTCCACGCCCAGCGCGGTCACGTTCTCGATGTCCCGCTCGACCACCGCCACCGGCAGCCGGTAACCCGGGATGGCCAGCCTGAGCATCCCGCCAGGCTCGGCCGCGGCCTCGAATATCTTGACGCGGTAGCCCTTGCGCGCGAGGTGCCAGGCGGCAGTCAGGCCGGCCGGCCCCGAGCCGACCACCGCCACCTGCTTGCCGTTCGGGGGGGCTACCTCGGTGACGGCGGGTGCTCCCCGGTCGTAGTGGGTGTCGGCGATGAAGCGCTTCAGCCGCCGGATCGGCAGCGGGCCCTCCAGGCCCGCCCTGGTGCACTCGGCCTCGCACTGGGCGTAACAGGCCCGGCCCAGGCTCCCGACCAGGGGCGTCGCATCGAGCACGAGGTCGAACGCCTTCTCGTACTCGCCCTTCCTGGCCAGTGACACGTAGCCGTGGGCCTTGACGCCGGCCGGGCAGCTGAAGGTACACCGCGAGGTGCCCGCGCGGTCGATGACCGGGCAGGCCGGCACGGCCTGCGGGAACGGCTTGTAGGCGACGGGGCGGGTGCCGAGGCCGTAGTCGAATTCGGAGAGGATCCCGTCCCAGGTGCAGTTCTCGACGCAGAGATTGCAGCCGGTGCAGGCGTCCTCGTTGATGTAGCGGGCCTTCCTGCGCACCTTGACCTTGAAGTTGCCCACATAGCCGGAGACCTCCTCCACCTCGCTGAAGGAGAGCAGGTCGATGTTCGGGTGCTGGCCGACCTGGACCATCTTCGGGGTGAGGATGCACGCCGCGCAGTCGAGCGTCGGAAAGGTCTTGTCGAACCTGGCCATCTGGCCGCCGATGCACGGCTCGCGCTCCACCAGGTAGACGTGCTTGCCGGCCTCGGCGAGGGTGAGCGCCGCGTGGATCCCCCCGATCCCGCCGCCGACGACGAGCACGTCCGGGTGGACCGGCGCGCGGCGCCGGTCCAGCTGCTCGTGCACGGCGACGCGGCGGACCGCGCCGGCGACGAGCGCGCTCGCCTTCTCCGTCGCGTCCCCTTTATCACCGGTTACCCAGCTCACATGCTCGCGGATGCTCGCCATCTGGGAGTAAAAGGGACTGATCCCGCCGGCCTCCGTAGCCCGCCGGAACGTCGCCCCGTGCATGAGCGGCGAGCATGAGGCGACGACGACCCGGTTCACCAGGCCGTCGCGGATATCCTGCTGAATCAGCTCCTGGCCCGGGTCCGAGCACATGAACTTGTAGTCACGCGCGACCGACACGCCAGGCAGTGCGGCGGCGCACGCGACGACGCGCTCGACATCCACCTTGGCGGCGATGTTATGGCCGCAGTGACAGACATACACTCCGACCTTCGCGGGCAGCGCCGCCTGTGGGCGGTCTGCGTCAGGTCCCTCCATGGGAGCCTCCCTCCGCCCCGGCGGGCTCCGGCAGCTGCCAGCGCAGCATCCGGCGGACTCCGAGCGCCCGCTCGTCGAGCCCGAGCGCCGTCCCCAGCCATTGGGTGAAGAAACCGACCGTGATGTCCAGGGGCTCGCCGAACTTGCGGGCCATCTGGCCCTGGAACGCCTCGAGGTTGAACTGGCACAGCGGGCAGACGGTGGCGATCGCGTCTGCGCCGCGCCGCTTCGCGTCCTTCAGCAGCCGGTAGCTGAGCCGAAGCGTCGCTTCGGGCAGCGCGCCGATGAGCGGCCCGCCACAGTAGCAGGAGCCGCCACAGCAGCGTGTCCGCAACGGCCAGTCGACGGGCTCCGCGCCGACCGACTCCAGCAGCCGCTCCATCGACGTCGGCGTGCGCCGGTCGTCGAATGTCGCATACGGGCGCACGAGCAGGCAGCCGTAGTAGCAGGCGACCCGCAGTCCCGCCAGCGGCCGGACCGCGGCTTGAGCGATCCGGTCGAGCCCGATGTCGTTAACCAGCACGTCCAGCGGGTGCCGTACCCGGGCACGACCCTCATACCGCAGCCCGGCCGCGTCCAGCGCCCCGCCGACGCGAGCGGCCATCGCGCCGTCGTCGGCGAGCGTGCGCTCGGTCTTCAGCAGCGCGCGGTAGCAGCCTGCGCATGGCGCAACGACGTCGACCGGCCCTGGGCCGGGCCGCGCACCCTCGGCCAGCGCGAGATTGCGGGCCGACAGGGCGGCCGCCTTGGCCGCGTCGACCGCGGGGAACCCCGAAGCGCCGCAGCAGTTCCAGTCCTCGAGTTCATCCAGGCCGGTCCCGAGCGCCCCGAATACGGCGTGCAGCGACTCCTCATAGGCACGGCCGGTCCCCTTCGCCGAGCATCCGGGATAGTAGGCGTAACTCATGCGTCCTCCCCAGTCGTCACATCGAGGGCAGCGAGGACCTTCCGTAGCTGTGCCGGCTCGCGCACCGACTCAGGCCGCAGCGGCAGCCTGCCCCGCCGTATCAGGCGCAGCGCCACCGGCGCGTATTTCAGCAGCTGGAAGGGGCGGGTTCGCAGGTAGAGGGACAGCGAGAGCCACGCCTCGCTGCTCCGCCCCCGCCTGTTAATGGTCCGGACGAACTGGCGCGCCAGGACTGGAGTGACGAACCGCCGCGGATAGACGCCGGCCCGCATCGACGCCCGCTTCAGCGCATAGATCGACTCGGTAACCGGGAGCTGCTTCGGGCACTCGACCGTGCACGCGTAGCACCCTGTGCAGGCCCAGATGGCGCGGCTGCGCAGAACATCGTCATAGCGTCCGGCCATCAGCATCGCGTTGAGGACCCGCGGAGAATAGTCCATGTATTCGATCATCGGACAGAAAACATTGCATGTGCCGCACTGGATGCAAAATTGCGGCAGCACCTCATCAATTGCACCCGGTGCCCGGCTTGGTGCGAACACCAGCGGCGACATTCCCACGGAACGCCTCCCTTCTGCAGAGCGTTCCTTTCCTGGCGCATGACCAGTTCTTGTTAGCGAACGTGTCGCTTGCCGGTCCTGATAGAGCACAAAGGCTCATGCCGCTGAGCCCAAAGTCACATTGCCCCGATCTCGCGCCATACCGGGGACCCGGGACGAATACGGTGGCTCAGGAGGTCTGCTGGCAGTAACCGCCATAGGCGAGGCCGCTACGGCGCTGGCCATTGACGTGCCACGACTGCAGTGGCTGCCGAACCTCCTCGGCGAGGACCACTCGGTCATCGAGCCGGTTGCGCGCGAAGGCGCGACTACGCTCGGCGAGACGCTCAGAGCGTATTTTGCCAGCTAATCCGCGCGCGCTACTCGGGCTGCGCCTCGCCGGTCAGCGTCGGCGCGGGCATCTCGGCCAGTGCGAGCACCTCGTAGCTGGACATGGCACTGTCAGCATCCGTGATGCTACGACTAGCCTGCGCAGCGTGCAGAGCGGTATCCCTGCGTGTCCGGCAGTGGGTCCTCTGACGGACATCCTGATTCGCTCAGAAGTTCCGGCATGCCCAGTACTGCTCGCCCTCCGCGGCCGCGTGAAGCGCTGAGCGACCCGGCTCCGCGTGCCGACGCGCGGAGGAATACGACACAGCAGATCCGGCAGCGCACGGTATCGCACCCCGCAGCTGGGGTGCCGGCGGGTAGCGCAGCAGCGGCGGAGAGGTGCGCTAGGAGCGGAGCATGCTGCGGTAGACGGCGATCAGCGCGGCCTTCTGCTCGTCGGCCAGGCGCTCTTCGGCGCTGATGGCGGACTCCACCGGCGATGCTGGAGGCTCGTCAGCCGCCGCGGTCCCATCCCCGGAGGGAGTCAAGTCGAGCAGGCCCGCCTGGGCAAGCAGCGTCTCGGCGGATACGTTCAGCGCTTCGGAGAGCAGCTTGAGCACGCGCACCGATGGCAGGTGCAGGCCCCGCTCGAGCTGGCTCAGGTAGGCATTGGAGAGAGACGTCAGCTCAGCAAGCTGACGCAGTGACAGGCGGGCGAGCTTGCGCCGATTGCGGATGAAGGCGCCCAGGCATTGCGCCTGCGCGTTCCAGGTACCGGTCACTGTCGCCCCGTAATTCTGTGCTTTTCGCTCTCTGCTCAGAGATGGTAAGGGTGAACCGTCCCGGCAGCCACCGCGCCGCCCGACGCCGTGATATTCACGTCGCGGGCGAACCTGCGCGCCTGCGCCCGCTCCCCGCTCACCCGCCGGGAATCCAGTCGCGTTAACTATACTCGGCTACTTGCGTACTATTTCGAGCAGTCGTTACTATTCCCTGTAACCGTGTGACTGCCGTCACAGAGGCGGTAGCCACGGCGTGCCCGAGGAGGAATGGACATGCCTGTCAGGGATGACGCCGCGCGCGAACAGATCACGCAGGTGGGCGGGACGCCGCTGCGCGTCGCAATCCGGCCGGGCACCGGGACGGGGCCTCCGCTGCTGCTGTGCAACGGCATCGGCATGCGACTGGAAGCCTTCCAGCCGTTCGTGGACGCACTCGACCCGGCCATCGAGGTGATCCGCTTCGATGCCCCCGGCGTCGGCGGCTCTCAGCTGCCAAACCTGCCTTACCGCTTCACCACCCTGGCCCTGCTCCTGCGCGAGATGCTGCACAATCTCGGCCACCAGCAGGCCGACGTCCTGGGTATCTCCTGGGGAGGCGGGCTGGCTCAGCAGTTCGCGCTGCTCAACCCGCGCCTGTGCCGGCGGCTGATCCTGGTGGCGACCTCAACCGGGCCGCAGACGATGGTGCCGCCCAACCCGCTGCCGCCGGTGAAGAACCTCATCCTGCGCCGCTACGGCGACCTGTGGGGAGGAAGCGCGAAAACCGACCCGGACGCGCTGGCCGGCGCCCTGCGTAAGGCGCGGATCAGCCAGCTCAGCATCGGTTACCTGTACCAGCACACCGCCGCACTGGGGTTCACCACGCTGCCGCTGCTGCCGCTCATCCGCCAGCGCACCCTGGTGCTCACTGGCGACGACGACCCGATCATCCCGGTGGCCAACGGCCGCATCCTGGCCGCGGGCATCCCGCACGCGACGCTGCACGTCTACCGCGGCGGCCACGTCGAGCTGGTGACCCGCCCGAGCCTGCTCACGCCCCTGATCACCGGCTTCCTGGCCGCGCCGCCGCACGATGCCCGGCGCGCTGAACATGTCCAGGCCGGTCGTCATCCCGAAGACAAGGGCCCGCGCCAGGTCGCCGAGGGCACCCTCGCCGCCCAGGCCGCCCAGGCCGCCCAGGCCGCCCAGGCCGCCCAGGCCGCCCAGGCCGAGGCAGACGCGCTCGCCGAGGCGCTGCAGGCCGCCCGCGCCGCCCAGCAGGCCGCCGAGACCGCCGCCGCCGAGGCCGCCGCCGCGCTCCGCGCCGCCCGCGAGCAGGCCGCGGCCGCCCAGGCCGCCGCCCGCGAGCAGGCAGCCGCCACCTAATGCCGGTAAGAAACGTGTCACCAGCCCCAGACGAGCATGATCGTGCTGGTCAGACCGGGAAGTCACGGCCCTCATCGAGCTCAACCTGGGGACCGCCGGGGAGCGCACCGACTTGTGCGCGGAGATCACCCCCGGCGAGGCCCGGGCCGTCGCCGCGGCTCTGACCGAGCTCGCGGACGTCGCCGAGCGCGGCGCCGCGCCGGCCTCCGAGGCCTGAATTGCGACATGCCACTGTGTCACGCTTGCGGCCCTCCGGTCCTGTATGTGACACGCCCTGTTTCGTACACAGGGGCACAAAACGGCCGTTTATGCCGGTCGGGCGGCGGCACTGAGTTTCTGGCGTGACCGGGGCGCCGTCTGGATGCGTGACGCCCGCCGGGTGGTGACACGTGGCGCCAGTTGAGTGTCAGCACGACCGCGACGACCGCCCCGGCACCGCCGCCGGTGACGACCGGTCCGCCGCCGAGCCTGGCCGCGTACGGGGCGGCGATTCCCTCGGGGATCGTGTAGAAGACCACGAGCCAGCCGAACAGCAGCAAGGTCCGCAGCGCCGGGTCGCCGAAGACCAGCCGGAATCCGTCCCGCATCCGGGCCAGCGCCGGCAGCAGGCCGGTTCCCTGCCCGGCTGCGGCCGGCCTGGCCCGGGTGCCCAGGCCGACGAGCAGGGCCGAGAACACGAACGTGACGGCGTCGATGAGGAGTGAGGGCCGTACGCCGAGGACGGCGACCGCCGCTCCCCCGCCGGCCGCGCCGGCGACCTGGGCGGCGTAGGAGGTCGTCTGGATCATCGCGGTGCCCAGGACGTAGCGTTCGCCGTGCAGGAGGGCGGGGGTGATGGCGGCCCGCGCCGATGCGAACGGGGGCTCGAACATCGTGGCCGCGAACAGCAGCGCCACCAGGATCGCGATGGGCATCTGCGGTATCACCATGGCCGCGACCAGGACGGCGCGGACCGCGTCGCAGAAGACCATCACCAGGCGGCGCGGGTGCCGGTCGGCCAGGCCGGCCAGGAACAGGCCGCCGATCACCCACGGCAGGTACCCGGCCGCGTACACGACGGCCGCGAGCAGCGGCGACCTGGTGCGGTCGAAAACCAGCAGGGTAAGGGCGACCAGGGCCAGGCGGTCCCCGGCTACGGAAAGGATCACCGAGAGCCACAGGGCCCGGAACTCGCGCACCGCGAGCACGTCACGGAACGTGGCACGCGGCGGCACAGCACCCTTCACCATGACCGCGGCCCGGGCTGACGTCACGTCGCCGCGCACGGCCACTGAGGGACGGCCCCGGGGCTGACATCCAGCCGCCCTCCGACCTGACGCAGGCTCAGCTCGCCGCCGCGGTCGGCGTGACCCGGCAGACCATCGTGGCGGTCGAGGCCGGCGACTATGCGCCGTCGGTCTACCTTGCCCTGGCGATCTGCCGTCGTCTGGGAACGACCGTCGAAGCGCTATTCGGCAACGCAGCCCTGGAATCGATCTCACACGCCCAGGAAACGGAGCGATCGTGATGCAATCCAAGAAAGCACCGGATGGTCCCGCGGCCGGCGCATGTCATGGCCGGACCTGGACATCATCGGACCAGGCTACGAGGTGGCCGACGAGCGCAAGCGGCGGTAGCGCCTCGCCAGCGGATCCTGGCAGTCTTCGACGGGCTTGGCGGGTGATGGCGTCGGATGCGTTCCGCGGCTGTCCCTTTATCAATACCGCCACCGAACTGGCCGACCCCAGCCATCCGGCCCGGCAGGTCGCCCGCGACTACAAACTGCGGCTACGCGACTACTTCGCCGGTCAGGCCGAGCGAGCAGGCGCCGAGAACCCGCAGCGACTGGCCGATCAGCTGATCGTCGTCTTCGACGGGGCCATCGTGCAGGCCGTCATGGGTACTGGCCTGCACACCGACGCTGCACGAACCGCGGTTCAGGCGCTGCTCGACGCGCAAGGCATCGCATAGTCGACCCGGGCGCGCCTCGGTGATGGAGGCGGCTAGGTCAGGCCGCCCGGTATCTAGTTTGCTCCGGGCGAGAGATCGCTGGCTGCCTCCTTGATCCAGTGAGCGAGGCCGGCGCGGGCGGCCAGGCTGTCCGGATGCTCCGGGCCGAGGACCTGCTCACGAAGGGGTAGCAGCGCGGCGAACTGATCGCGGGCTCCAGCCGCGTTGCCCGCATATCCGGTCGCCTGCGGGCCAGACCGTGGCTGCGGGCAGATGTCATACGCAGGCGTGGGCGTGAGGCTGCGATCGGCATCAACGAAAGCCGCGTGGTTACGCGGGTGATCGTCGGTATTGCCGACCAGGATGTTGAACACGGTGCGAGAGTTGGGCATCCGCGGCACGCCGTCGGGGGTGGCGACGCGAGGCGGGCGCGATCGCGCATCATCGCCGCGTCGGTGAACTCGCCGCGCAGCGCCTCGATCTCTACGCGATCAGCGATGGCCTGAAGGTCGGTCACCGGTTCCCTCCGTGCGCTGACTTTCGTTCTCCCGCAGTCGCGCCAGATCAGACACCGGTCCGATGTGACCAAGCTTATCGGGATTGACCAGTACTGAGCGCACCGGTGTGGCTGTACGGTTGTGCTACTTGGATTGAATACGCTGGTGCGGCAGGCACTGAGAGGAATCGAATACCCCGTGGCCCAGAAGATACAGACCCTGTTCATCGATGACCTTGACGGCAGTGAGGCCGATGGCACAGTCCGATTCGGGGTCAACGGTACGGAATATGAGATCGACCTGAGCGCGGAGCATGCCCAGGATCTACGGGACGCGTTGGCGCGCTATATGAGTGCGGCCCGCCGGGTCAGCGGCGGTGCCCGGCGGCCGGCCCGAAGCGGACAAAGGGTTTCGGGGAGCGGGCTGAACACCACCGAAGTTCGCGAGTGGGCCAAGGCGCAGGGTATCGAGGTGAAAGACCGCGGACGGGTCCCCGCTGAGCTGGTAGTTAAATTCAAGGCGGCTACCGGGAATTAGACCCCGGAACGAACAGCCAGTTAGCATGGCCCGGGTACCTCGCTTACCACCACAATGGCCAGTCAGCCTGCAGCTGATCGGGTAGCGGGCCTGGCTCGGAGGACTGGGAGAACTGCTCCGGCTGGGGCGGCGGGCCGAAGTCGATGCACGACGTACCGAAAGCGTCATCCGCGGTGACGCACACGCTGGTCAGCCCGGCGAATACCTGGTGCACCCGACCGCACGGTTCCGGGTGGTGCGCTACGACTGCCGCGGGTTCGGCGCCTCCGGGCCGTTCGATCCCGCAGTCGGCTACACCCACGCCGGGGACCTGCTCACGCTGCTGGACCACCTCGCCGTCGAGCGGGCCGTGCTGGCCGGGCTGTCGTTCGGCGGCCGGTGGTGATGCAGCGGCGCTGGCTGCCCCGGAACGGGTCGTCGGCCTTGTCCTGCTCGACGCGGTGCTTGACGGCGTCCCCTGGGACCCCGCCTCGGCCGCGGCGCTCGACGAGGCCGCCCGGCAGGCCCGGGCCCGCGGGCTGCGGGCCGGCCGGGAGGCCTGGCTGGCCCACCCGCTGTTCGCCGCCGCCCGCCAGCAGCCAGACGTGGCCAGCTCGCTCGCGGCCATGGTCGGCGGCTACCCGGGTCAGCACTGGACAGGTCACGACCCGCACCAGGAAACCGGGCCGAGGCCCATCGACGCGCTGGAACACCTGGCCACGCCGGTCCTGGTGGCCGTCGGAGAGCGAGACGTGCCCGGCTTCCGGGAGATGGCCGCGGTGCTGGCCCGCCGCATCCCCGGCGCTCAGTACCGCGTCGTCGCCGGCGCCGGCCACATGATCAACATGGAGCAGCCCGCCGTGGTCAATGAGCTGCTGGCCCAGTTCATAGACCAGCTACCCTCGGCCGCGGCCACGGCACCCGCCAGAGAGAAGGGATGAGCGATGGAGCCGGTGACGGTGGCCGCCGTGCAGGCCGCGCCGGTGCTGCTGGACCGTGACGCGACGGTCGCCAAGGTGGTCGCGCTCTGCGAGAAGGCTGCGGCCGAGGGCGCCCGGCTGGTGGCGTTTCCCGAGGCGTTCGTGCCCGGCTACCCGGACTGGGTGTGGCGCACCCGGCCGTGGGAGGCCACGGCGAGCGCACTCACGACCGTCCTCACCGCTGAGGCCGCGCGCGGGCTGATCGGCGAACGTCGGCACGGTAAGCACGTGCCGATCACGCAGTTCGGCCGTTTGGGCAGCAGGCCAGCGATCAGCACGCGCAGCCGTGTGATGTCTGACACCTCGGCGAGACCCGGCGCGTGCGCGCACACCCGCGGGACGCCCACGCGAATGGCCCTGACCTCAGCGAATGAGCATCAAGCGGGCGAAGCGCATGCCCGGTTCATGCGCGAGCACCCGGGGTCGCGTTTCGCCCTTGCCGGACAGGCTGCTATATCGTCCTCGTATAGCGACGAAGCTCGCGTAGTACCTGGGGTTCTCGTATCCCCACGGTGATGGCCTCTACCTAGTCCGGCGGCATCGGTGCCCCGCACCCGTAGGCGGAGGCTTTTTATGTTGGTCTGGCCCTTCTGCGGCCTACGACACGGCGGAGGATTGTCCTGGCTTCCATGACGCTGCGGCATAAGACGGCCATCGCTAGACGGCGGGAGGACCAGCGGTGAGCCTCAGCGCACACGAGCAGCAGGCCCTGGACCTGATCAAAGACGGACTCACCGGTTCCGACTCCGGGCTGGCCGCGCTGCTGGGCGCGTTCAACCGGCTCGCGTCGGATGAGGAGATGCCGGTGCGCGAGAAGATCCGGGCTGGCTCGCGGGAGGCGGCCGGCTGTGCGGGCCGCGGACGGCGGCACCCGCACCGCAGATGCCGGTACCCGCGCCAGGGGCACCGGCACCCGGGCCAGTGGGCCCCGCCACTGCTGTGGCTCGCGATCACCCTCGCGCTGATGACCGTCGCGCTGGTATCCAGCCGCAGCGGCAGCCCTGGCAAGTGCCCGGCATCGCTGGCCATGGCCTGCTCCCACCCCGATACCGCGCGCAGCCTGTTCCCGGCCTTCGGAAACGGAAGCTGACCAAGGAATTCCTCATCCGGGCGGTCCTAACAGCTACGGTCGGTGCCGAACGGATGGCCAGCCGAACGCGGGAGCCGCTGATATGCGCGGACGTCGGCTCGGTGCCGGTCAGGCGCTGGTACGTTGCGCGGCGGCGAGAATCGCGGCCACGCTGCGGTCAATGTCCGCCTCCGTTGTCGCCCAGTTGCTGATGCTGATCCGCATGGCCCGGCGTCCCCGCCAGGTGGTGGGGCCGCACCAGCAGGTGCCCTCGCGCTGCAGCGCGGCAATCATCGCGTCAGTCGCGCCGGCGTCATCACATGCCACCACGACCTGGTTGAGCTGAACCTCGTTGAGCACGTGCAGCCCTCCCGCTGCCAGGCCGCACGCCAACCGCCTGGCCAGGGCGACATGGCCGGCGATTAGGCGGGACACCCCGTCGCGGCCGAGGGCGGCCAGCACTGCCCACACTTCCGCGCCGCGGGCACGCTGCGACGACTGGGGGGTGAACATCATCGGGTCGCGTGCGGCGGCGGCGGGCAGGTAGGAGGCCTCCGCTTGCATCGCGGCACGCAACGCCTCAGCGTCGCGTACCAGGGCGATGCCGCAGTCGTAGGTGGTATTCAGCCATTTGTGGGCGTCGGTCGCCCAGGAGTCGGCGGCCGCGGCGCCCACGACCTCGCTCGCGAGTTCGGGGCACGCGGCGGCCCACAGCCCGAAGGCGCCGTCCACGTGCACCCAGGCCCCGTTCGAATGTGCCCACTCAATCAGCGGCGGGAAAGGATCGCTTGCGCCGCTGTTGACATTGCCGGCCTGCAGGCAGACGATCGCCGGGGTGCCGAGCCTTGGCAGATTCTGCGGCACGATGCGGCCCTGATCATCGGTCGGCAGCCGCACGGCCCGGCCGCGCCCGAGCCCGATCAAGCCCAGCGCCTTGAGCACCGTGGCGTGGACCTCATCACCGACCACGACCTGGAGCAGGGGCGCGCCGACCAGCCCGAGAGTGGCAGCGTCCCAGCCGGCTCGCGTCAGGACGGCATCCCGTGCCGCCGCCAGGCACGCCGCGTTGGCCATCGTCGCCCCGGAGACGAAACCCCCTGACGTTTCTGCTGGCAGGCCGAGCAGCTTGCAGACCCACCGGATTGCGATCGAGTCGAGGCGGGTTGCCACCGGGGACATGACCGACAGCGCGGCGTTCTGATCCCACGCGGCGAGCAGCCACGACGCCGCGACTGCTATCGGCAGCGCGCCCCCGGTGACGAAGCCGAAGTAACGTGGCCCGGCGCTGGCGAGCGTCGCCGGCGAGCCCACGTCGTCAAGGAACGCCAGCACGCGGGACGGCTCAAGCCCCGCCTCCGGCAAGGGGAAGTCCAGCTCACCGAGGCCGAGCACCGCCTCAGGCGACGGCGCTACGGCGCGATCAGCGAGCCACCTCAGGTACCGTCCGGCCCGCTCGGCCGCGTCAGCGAGCAGGTCAGCGCCGGATTCACCGAATCGTCCGGATCCGTCGGCCATGCGATGGTCCTCCACGAGCTAGACGGTATCGGGGATCATCGGCGACAGCCGCCCGGCTCCGGGGCCGTGTGCGGCGGGCGGGGTGTCACGCGGCGGGCGGGTGCTGTGCCTGATGTGCCGTAAGGAGACAGCCGCCACCGCAAACCCGCTAGCGGGCCCCGCGCAGGTGCCCTCGTCATTCGCGTTCCACCACGCGAAGCCCGCGTTTCGGCGTCCATGACTCGATGACCAGCAACGTCGCCTCCGGGTTCAGCCGGGTGGTGACGACCTCGGAAATGTCGGCAACAAACAGATCCCCGGCAGGCCCTTCGCCGGCCAGCCCGGCGAGAACCGCCCGCCCGGCGATCTTCGCTTCGCCCGGCCACCCGGCCTCGTTACCCTTCTGGGGGTGAAACGCCGGACCATGCAGGGCAAACCTCGGATCCCGCCTTAGATCCGCACCCTTGCGCGCCCCTGGCATCGACCCGAACCTGAGCTCCCCGTCAGCGAACTCGCACTCGATGCCCGAGATCCGCGGCGAGCCGTCGGCCCGCAACGTCGCGATCGTCTTGTGCCTGCCCGCGTCGAACAGCCGCCGCACCCGCGCTGCGAACCCGGGCTCGGCCTGCTCCACGTCCTTCCACGCTGCCATGGCCACAGTATCCGCCAGATCCCCTGATCGGCACGAGCGGCGGTCGCCAGTTGCCGGCCGATCGGGCAAGAGGCACGAATGGCTGGCGCCGGGGTGCTGCCGGCGTCAACCGGCTGCACGTCCTCGACGGCCAGCAACCGCAGCGGCCCCTAAGCCATCTCTTAGCTCCCGCGCCCGCGCGAACGGCGCCCGGATACGGCTTTCGCCCGATGCGGCGGCGCGCGCCTTAGCCGTAAGTTGCGGATATAGGCACTCGGCAGTCAAGGAGCAAGCCCGATGAACGCTTACCTGGTTTACCAGACACAGCAGATGGACCGAGCCAGGACCTTCGCCGAGATCCGCCGGATTGAAGAGCGGGTCAGCAGGATGGCCCAGGCCGGGCCTGCGGGCCGGCGCCGGGCTGCCTGGCCGTTCGGTGCCCTGGCCGCCCGCCGCCGGCGCGCTGTCGTGCCGTGTGACGCCGGGTGGTGAAACCGCGGATGCACCTCGTCCGCGAGCAGGCCTGCCGGGCAGGCTCTGGCCGCAGGGGCATGGCAGCGACCGGAAGCGCCAGCTGGCACGGATCATGCGGGTTACAGGGCCCGCAGGAGGATGGCTTTCAGGTCGCTGTGACTCAGCGCGACGGGATTGCCCTGCATGCTGCTGGATGTCAGGGCCTTGGCGGCGATCTCGTCAGCGTGCTGCGGGTCGATGCCGAAGGCGGCCAGGCCGGGCACGGCGAGCAGGTTGAGGGTCTGGCGGATCCAGGCCAGGCCGTCCTGGACGGACGCGGCGGGCTCGCCGGTGAGCAGCCGGGCCGCCGTGGCGTAGCGGTCCAGGGCGGGATGGCCCCCCTGGCCCTCGGACTGCAGCGCGTGCACATTCGCCTCGATGACGGGAGCCAGCAGCGTCGCGCAGGCGATGCCGTGCGGCACGTCCGCGATGCCGCCGATGACGCCGGCCAGGCCGTGCACCGCGCCGAGCTTGGCGTTAGCCAGCGCCATCCCGCCCACCAGGGCGCACGTGGCCATGTCGGCCCGTGCCGCCAGGTCCTCGCCGTCGGCGTAGGCGGCACGCAAGCCTGCGGCGGCACGGCGCAGCCCCTCGCTCGCCAGCCCGTCGGTCAGCGGGCTGGCCCGGGGCGAGACCAGCGGTTCCAGGCACTGGGTGAGCGCGTCCAGGCCGCTCGCGGCGGTGACCGGCGGCGGGCACGACACGGTGAGCCGCGGATCGATCAGCGCGACCCGGGGGATCATCAGCGGGCTGCGCAAGCTCGCCTTGAGGCGATGCTCCGGCGCGGCGAGCACGGCGTTGGCGGTCACCTCCGCTCCGGTGCCGGCCGTGGTGGGCACCGCGACGCACGGCACGGCGGGCCCGGTAATCGCCCGGCCGGACCCGATGACCTCCAGGTAGTCCAGCGGGTCACCGCCGTTCCCCAGCAGCATGGCCACGGCCTTGCCGGCATCGATGACGCTGCCGCCGCCGATCGCGGCCACGACGTCAGCGCCGTGCTCGCGTGCGGCGGCGACCCCAGCCCGGGCCAGTTCGATCGTGGGCTCGGCCGCCACTTCCAGGACCGCGGCCGGCAACCCCAGGCCGGCCAGCAGCCCGGCATGACGCGCCGGGTTCGCGCCAGTGCACACCAGCACCCGGGATCCGAGCCCGGCCAGCACTCCCGGCAGCTCCGCCACCCGGCCGGCCCCGGCGATGATGCGGCCGGCCGTGGCGAACTCGAAGCTCATCGCCGTCACGGCGAGCCACTGGCCCAGCCGCGGCTGTCATCGGGGAACACCGCGGAATACCGGACCGATTGCCGTGGCTCCGCCATCATCTCGGCGACCGCGTCACGCCAGGCCGCATAGTGCGGCGTCAGCTTGTGCGCCGCCGGCGCCTGCTCGTCCCGGTAGACCTCGGTCAGCACCACATGCGCCGGGTCGGCCTGATCCTGGATCACATCGAACCGCACCACGCCCGGCTCGGCCAGCGACTCCCGCGCGTTGACCACCGTCGCGGCCAGGAAATCGCCCAACCGCTCCGGCCGCACCCGCGCATGAACATGAACGACCAGCATGCATCCATCCTGCTACACGACGCCCGCCGCCGGGCCGGCCGGGCGGGCCCTTTCCGCCCGGCGCTACTGCGGCTCGACGCGGCACCGTGCCTGCGCCTTGGCTGCTATGGCTCACCACGGCGGCCGGCGGCCTTTGAGCTGCTGCCAGTAGCGGCGATGCGCGTGCCGGGCCTGGTCGCTCGTCATGGCGTCGGGGAGCTCGGCATCGAGCGGGTCGGCGAGCTCGGCGATGTCGCGCAGGGCGGCGGCCTGGCAGGCCCGCTTGGTGAACGCGTACTGCCCGAGGCAGTCCTCGGGCGTCCGCTCGGCGATCGCGACGGCCCGGTCCAGCAGCTCCCCGGCCGGCGCCAGCTCGTTCACCATGCCCAGCGCGTGCGCCTGCGCCGAGGTGAAGACCTCCCCGAGCAGGCATGTGCGGGCCGCGGTCGGCTCGCCCCAGGCATAGGCGAGCATGCGGACGTACACCGCGGGCATCGGGATTCCGATCGGCACCTCGTTGAGCCCGAACCGCGCCCCGTCGGCGACGGCGACCCGGTGGTCACACACGGCGGCGGTGATGAGCCCGCCGGCGAAGGCGTGCCCGTTTACCGCGGCCACCGTCGGGCGCGGGTAGGTGAACAGCCGCACGTTCGTCGCCCGGTAGTCGCCGAACCAGGACGCCACGGCCGCCGGGCCGCGGGCGAACAGCGGGAAATGCTCGCCGTCACGGCACCTCCATGAGTTCTGCGGCCAGGGCGCGAGGCGCGCGCGGCCTGGCCACCCGGGCCAGGACGAGCAGGCTGGCCGCGACGCCGGTCGCCCCGAGGACGATCAGCCGCGGGTCGGACTGGTAGATGCCGAAGACGCCCCAGCAGGCCAGTTCGCCGAAGATGAGCAGCCACGTGCCCGTGGCGATGCCCGCGGTGCGGTCGGCCTGGTAAGCCGTCCAGACCGAGGGCGTGACCTGCAGCAGGAACGCGCCGGTCAGCGCCGTGCCCAGGCCCGCGCGGCCGGACAGGCCGGCGGCGGCGATGAGCAGCGCGGTCCACGCCAGCGCGAGCGCCGCGGGGCGGCGCGGGACTCGGCCGCTGGCAGCACTGTGGTCACCGCGATGAGCAGGTGGCCGGAAACCGAGCGCGTGTACCGGTTGCGCTTCATCGTGGCGCGGGAGAGGATTTCCAGCTCCGCCTCGATCGTGTCCAAGCTGAGCCGGGAAGCGACCGGGACGAAGATATCGAGTGCTTCCCTGGCCCTGCGCAGTTGCTTTGCCTGCGGAATGAACTGCACGGTGCGCATGTTGTGCAGCCGGTCCGCCAGCTTGATCGCGAGAACCCTGGGGTCGGCGGATTCCACGGCGGCCAGTAGCTGAGCCGCCTTGCGCCCCCGTCCGCTCTTGATCCGGCCGAGCGCGGTGATTCCCGCCAGCAAGCCCTCGACTTCGGCGCCGAACTGGAGGCTTAGCGTGGTGAGCGTGCAGCGGGTGTCCTCGATCGTGTCATGCAGCATCGCCGCGCACAGCATCTGGTCGTCCGCGCCGATCCCCGCCAGGATGGTCGCGACAGCCAGCGGGTGAGTGATGTAGGGGTCACCGCTCCGGCGGGTCTGGCCCTGATGCCAGTGCGCGGCTACGTCATAGGCTCGCTGGATGAGTTCGACGTCGGCATCCGGGCGGGCTGCCTGACGATCTGACGAAGCCCGGCTGAGCTCCGGGTCTTCCCAGCTGCTTTCCACCCACCCCACGCCCTCGAGCCTCGCCATGACCGGGTACAACGTGCCAGTCTCCAGGTCGGCCAGCTTGCTGATCTCCAGCCCGTACCTCGGGAGGTCCGCTTGGTCCAGCAGGGCGCGCAGCACCTGCTGGACCGGCCAGGTCATCCTGACGGCATACTTCATAAATAGAACTCTATATAGCTAGAGCTAGCCTGTCGAGAGTGCGGGCCGTCGGCGCGCCAACCGCGATCAGCGGCTCGGCAAGGCGCCGGGTTCTTGCCCAGCGTGTACCTACCGCCAAGTTGATCAGCATCCCTCGCCGGGGGTGATGTGGCCGAAGACCGCCGCACTATAGAGTCTGTTGAGCATTAGCCATAGTCGAGGGAGGCCATGTCATGCCGGTAGGCCTGGATGCGGACACGATCGGCCCGGTCGACGTGGCCGTGATCTTGTTCGAGGGGAATGAGTTCAGCGGGGACGTGGCTCCGGCCCTGTCGGACTTGAACGACAGCGGGACAGTCCGGATCATCGACCTGGCGTTCGTGAGCAAGGACGACGATGAGTCCATCTCGTACGCTGAGGTCGCTGATGCAGCTGTCGCTGACGCGTTCGAGCGCCTCCACGACGCGCATTTCGACCTGCTGAGCGAGGAGGATCTGAACGAGATCGCAAGCGGGCTGAAGGCAGGCTCGTCGGCGCTGGTGATCGTGTGGGAAAATACCTGGGCTGGCCGTATCGCGGCGGCGATCCGCGCTTCGCATGGCCAGTTGATCAGCCAGGACCGGATTCCCCGCGAGACGGTGCTGCAGGCCATCGCAGCACTCGACGAGGAGTAGGAGAAGTCATGCGCAGAAGGGCAGGACGCCCGGGCCTGGTTGGCACCGTGGCCCGTACCGCAGTCGTGGCCGGCACGGCCACCGCCGTCGCCGGCGGCGTGTCGCGGCGCGGCGCGGCGAACGCCGCCCAGCAGCAGCAGGCGGCCGCGGATCAGCAGCAGCAGGCGGCGGCGGAGCAGCAGGCAATGATCGACCAGGCGGCGGAGCAGGCGGCTGCCCAGGCGGCGGCCAACGTCCAGGCCCAGCAGGCAGCGCCGCCGGCGGCAGCACCGCCCGCGGCGGCGCCGGAGGACCGCATGGCCAAGATCAGAGAACTTGGCGAGATGAGGTCCCAGGGCCTGCTGACAGACGAAGAGTTCGCCGCCGAGAAGGCGAGGATCCTGGCCACGTAGCCCGAATCCGGGCAGGTCACACCCCGGGCATGTCGGCTCGGCATTGCGGGCAGGTGGTGGGCGGGTCGGTGCTGGCGATGGCACCGCATTGCGGGCAGACGCGATGAAGCCAGCAGGGCGGATCGCCGCCACGTTCTTCTTCCTCGCAGCGGGTAGCGGGATCCGCCGCGAGTCGGTGCGCGAGCGCCGCCGCCTGGCTGTGCTCCACGTCCCTGGTGGCGGTCAGCAGGGTTATCGTCCCGGACTTGGCCAGTTCGCTCAGGTGCTGGAGAGCCTGCGCCCGTTCTGGCTCTTGCAGCTCATCTTGGTAGCGGCGCTGGAACTCGGCGAACTTGCCTGGTTCGTGACCGTACCAGCGGCGCAGTTCGTCGGAGGGGGCCACCGCCTTGGCCCACTCGTCGATGGCGGCGGCGCTCTTGGCCAGCCCGCGCGGCCAGAGCCGGTCCACCAGGATGCGCCTGCCGTCGGCAGGCGAGGGGTCCTCATAAATCCGGCGGATCCGCACCGCGGGCATCCCGCCCACCTCCTGCCCGCTTCCGTCCCGATCCAGCGTGCACACCTGCGGCAATGCGCAGGTCTTGCCGCCTGCCCCGTTGCGCATGGCGGGGATCGTATGCATCTCCCACCAGGTTATACACATCGCCGGCGGCCGAGAAGATCTCGCTGCGAACCGCGGGGCCCCGCCAACCTGGCCACCATCCGCGCCGCCATCACTGACGTCGGCTACCTGCACGTTCCCGAAGGCCGCCGTGACCACCCACGCCCGCCGAAACTCACCGCCTTCACGGCCTCGATTAGGGCAGATGCGGACATTCACGGAACACGCCGGGGCCCCGCGGTGATGATCCCACAGGAATCCCGAGACGAAACGGCACTATGCGGTACACTTGTTATGCGTGTTGCGGGTACGGAAATCACCGTTAGCTAGCGTCTGTACGCGTGAGCTGGGTTGTTGGAGCTTTTCCAGGTGAGTGCTCTCAGGGTGATAGAACCCATGGAACCGGGGCCGGTCCAGTCGGCGCGAAGACTGCTCCGAGCATTTCATCGGTCCAGCGAGCAACTCGACGAACTGATTCATATCCATCAACGGCTCTGGCGGCTGGAGGATCAATGTCGCAGCGCTGAAGCATCTGATGACGAAGTCGGGGCGCTCAAACGTCAGATTGATCGTGCTAATTCGCGTCGGCATAAGATCGTGGACGGAATCGATTCCGTTCCGACCGGCGGAGCCGACGATCCGGCTCCTTTTCATGTGGCTGCGACTGCATCTGCCCAGCTTTATCAGCTGACGATTGGGGAGTTCGCTGATCTTATGGTTGTCGCGCAACTAAAGCTGGATAGTCTTCGAGCTTTGGGCGACGATCCGGGGCTGTCTCAGCAGCGTCACGAACAATGCAAAGAGATGTACCGACGGTCCCTTGAGAAGTCCCGGCATATTGAGCTCGTCGTTGAGCAACTCTTGAATGACGCTCGGACGGGCCAGTTGGGGCTGCCGCCTCGAGCGGATCCGAAACTCTACAATCACAGTGACTTCCGGCGCATCACATGAACTTCTCGTCTGTCAGATCGAGCACCTCCTCGCCGAGAACAGCCCTCACACTCGTCAGATGTTCCGGGCTTGTTACTCCAACCAGGGTCGTTGTGACGCCGGGTAGGCTGCGAGCCACCTGGAGGAGGGCAGAGATGCGATCCTGACTGTTGATCACGTCGGCAACAGCTTCTGAAACGGCCTGCAACTGCCAGCCGCCGTTGAGCGGGCTGCTACCAAGCACAATCATTTTTTCTTTGTCGGCCCAAATCAGAGCGGGTATCGCATCTGCCGTTCCTCCATGCTTCGGAGTGTGTGCGGCCACTTCCAAAGCTTCCAGTCGCAGCACGCTGACCGGAAGTTCAACCACGCGGAATTTGTGCCCCTCACCACCGGATTGGCGCGCTGCGTCAAGCAGTTCCTGCAAGTCAAGATGCCGCGGATCTCCCTGCGGCACCCGCAGCGCTTCGGCCGTGCTGACACCGTACAATTGCAGCCGCCTTCGGGACACCAGATGTTCGAACAGGTCGAAGGCGGACCTGAGTTGACGCTTAAAATGTTCAGCGCCCAGCGCAACCAGAGCCTCCTCTGGGTTCTGTATCAAGAAGGCATCTAGGCACGTAACTCCGAGCCAGCGACACTGCCGTTCGAACTCCCACAATAGGTAGTCATGTTCCATGCAGTGCTCGAGATCCGCCCAGCCGCGATCCCGAGCAGCTGATGATCCACGGAGATGTCCGGTGAATCCTGCCTTACCGCAGAGAAAGATCTCTGACCGCGTCGCCGCACTCTGCACGAATGCACGACTTAGGCCACGACCGACGAGGGAGGCCGCATCGCCGTCGCCGTAGTTACCGGCAATATCAAAGACGTTGCAGCCTGAGACCAGACTGGACAGCAGAACCTCTATTGCGTCGAGATCTCGATCGAGGGCCAAGCGACCCGTCCCCAGACCGACCGTGGACAGGTGAAGGTCCTCACGATTTCGGAAGCCCGAGCGCGCCCCGATGTGTCGTTCGCGGAACGCTGCAGTATGGTTCGATGTAGCCGTCCCCCTCACACGATTTCTGGTGGGAATACGCACGAGTGCAGCGAGCGCTTCGTGCACCGAAGCTGCTCCTAGGTCCTCGGGTGTTGCTGCGGCGAGGTTGCGATGCGTCGACCATCGCAACCCGAACTCATGCGGCTCTGTGGCGAAGAAGAGACCCACAGCCGGGATCCGTGCCAGGTCAGCAGCGTGCAAGAAGCAGCTGTCCACCCCCACAAACATGTCTGCCGTGCTGGTGACAGCAAGGGCGTGCTCGAGCGGTAGACCCAATGTATGCAGAACTCGACCCCAGCACTTGTCAGCATCTGTGATGACCAAAGGCTTAAGACTGACGTCGATCACAATGCCAGACTGGTTTTCGGCCAGCCACGCGTGAAGGAACTCCAACCACCGACCGTCAATCCATTCCTTCGGCGGCTTGGTATCCCGGTGGACCACCATTATAGGACCGCCCGTGAGCTCGTCACGGAGTCCCCGGGCGAAACGAAAGGCCTCCGGCGGGTAGGCAGGAGACCAGGAGAAGGAATCTGGTTTGAGGTCCGCGTCGAAAACTTGCGCGGCCATGAAGGCGAGATCGACGTTGTGACAGGTAAAGTCAAGGGGTAGAAGCTCATGCCATGGTCCCGAACCAAAGCCGACGGACAGCCGAGGACGCAATGACATGACCAATGCTTCCAGCGAGTCGGACCACCACGGATTCAAGGAGACGAAGGTGTCTACCTTTCCCATCTTGAGTATGTGGCAGGCGGCCGACTCAGGGTCGAAATGGTACGCATGATCGCGATATTCAACGTCGACTTCCACGACATGCTCGACGGACACGTCCCTGAGAAAGGTCCAGTGGGCACCGGACCGGACGACGAGGACCGTCGGCGAGTCCGCGACGGTAGCGAGGGCACGCAAGGCGGGCAGATTCAGCAGGTAGTCGCCCCGAGCGTTAAGCAGGCAGATCACGAACATCCTGCGCGTCACGCCCCGAAGTTGGCTGTACCCGCCACAGCACTGGCGTGTGCAAACAACTTCTTCAGGTCGCGGCACCAAACCGACGGATTATCGAAGCTGTTCCCGTGCGCATAGCGATGAGGCAGATAGCCACCAGCGCACGAGTCCGCGTAAGTACACGCGCGGCACTCCGCGCTCAACGGGAACCCTGTAGTCAACGATCGTGCGGCCAAGGTGGTGCTCCCCGACAGATCCGAGAGTGCTTCACGTTGGACGTTGAGCCCCGTATCCGCGAGTCCTTGCCGTCCAACCTTGAGGGCATCGAGTGCCTCCACCGATCCGTCCGTCTCCACTGCGACGTACTTGAGAGTCGGATTCCCAAACATGTCGGTGATCCCTGGCCCGCCCAGCAGACGCTCGATGATGTCCCAGAAGACAGTAATGACGATCTCCGGGTTGTCCATCGCGAACCAGGCGTCGAAAATTGGCAGCAAGAAGTCGGCGACAGGTGTAGCACCGAAGTTGCCGTACCATGCGTCGAAGTCGTCGTGAGACACATCTGGGAGGAGGAAGTTCATACGGCGCAGGTCGAGCGACAGGAGGTGTCTGAAGACTTCCAGCCCATCGGCTCCCGGCGTAATGACACTAAGAGATCCGACGTCCATACCCCGGTCCTGCAGTCGGCGAACGGAGTTGACGACGCTCTTGTGACTTCCTCGCCCGTCGTGTGTCAGCCGGACTCCGTCGTGGATGTAAGCCGGGCCGTCGATGCTGACACTCACGTCCACGCCGAAACATAGGAGGCAGTCGATCCATGCGTCTGACAATAGGGTGCCATTGGTCTGCAATGCAATGCGGTTCAGCCTTGAACCGAGCCGGCTCTGGGCGCGTTCAAGGTAGTTCTCGAACATGTTAACCGGCAGCAGTGTTGGCTCGCCGCCATGCATCACAAGGGTTACGCAACCACAGTCGTTGGTCGTTGCTGCCTCCAGTGCCATATCCAGGGTGGCATCGAAGATGTCTGCGGACATAAAGCGTGGCCGGTCGACGTAAGAGTGATCGGAGTGGTTGTACAGGTAGCAATACTGACAGTTCAAATTACATCGAGACGCTAGCTTTACGATCAGCGTTCGAACGATCGGTGCGGAGGCGCTCATTGCACCTCGCACAGACGAAGCGCATTGCTCAGCGGTTCATATAGACCGATGCCAACCTCGGTGAGCGAACGGGTCGACTCCAGTGCTTCCTGCAACGGTCTGAGATCATCAATCACGCTGGCCAAGTTCTCGGCGATCCGCTCCGCGGGTTGTGCGGAGCCGTCACGCAACTGCCGCATGAGAAGGGCAACATTTCCAAAGGCATGGTACGCTAGAAGGATATTCGCAATTGGCCTGCCTGTCTGCTTTACTGGTGACCAGTACAGCTTGTCGTCTGTGCCGTCGTCGACTGGCCCAAGGCGTGTGCCGATGTAGTAATACTGGTGTGAGAGTTCGTGAACGAGCATCTCGGCCAGCCTGAGTTGATCTCCGTGCGACATATGCGCAAACCCAGGAAGGCCCCGGCTGCTTCCGCTTTCCATCAGCCCTGGCCCGGGGTCTGTGAGAACAAGGTGCCGCAACACTGCGGTGATCCACGGAAGGCTGCTGGGGCAGTGCCGCAGCAGCCATCGCTCGGTATCCTTGATTTCCCGTCGAACACGTTCCAGGTCTCGGGAAACGTTCCAGTGGTCACGGCCGAGAAAATCCATTCCCGTGACCGCATCAAGGTCGTACATCGTCGTCACCCGGACAGGAACGTCGTCAAACTGAATTTCAAGGAGCCGGGAGTCGGTCGTTGAGCTCGCATCGCGATTGACAACCCAGACACTTTGGTTGCCGTTCGCCGTTCGTCCACGCACTTCGTATCCGAGGGGCCCGGCATCGACCGAGACCTCGCTGAGCTGGACAACGGCTTGCTGGCCCAGCCTGAGGCAGGTCACCTCCCCGAGGGCCTCCTGCCACTGGCCGGACACACCGCGGTCGTGTGCCAGAAGACCCAACTGGACCGAACAGCTGAGCAAAGCCTCTGATGAACCTGAGCGAAGCGCGGACTCGAAGGCTCCGAACGGTGGTGACCACCCGCCGCCGTCATCGACGAAGTTCTCTATGACGGCGAACAGACCTGGGTGGTGGTTCCCGAACTCGGTGCGGGCGAGATCGACGACACTCTTGCTGTACTCGGCAACGATGGTCTCGGCTAGCAGGCCGTTCGAACCTGATTCAAAGCAGGACAGCGGTGCAGTTGCCTCCGTGATCAAGGTCATCGGGTCCGCCATCGCCTTCGCAAACGCTCACTGAGACTTGACGACAGGGGTCTGGACGTCGAACGCTGGAAGCGTCTTGATGTCACCGACGTTGGTCAGCGCCTGGTTCTTCGCGTAGCCGTCGCCCGGGGTGTTCTTGGCGTACAGATCAGTCGCGTCGGCGAGGGCTGAGCTGACATTCAGGTTGGCGACACGTGTCTTGATCGCGTCCAAGATCGCGGATTGAACGACTCGTTCGACTTGAACGTCCTCTTCGGCCATGACAAGCTCCTGCGGATCTAGTGATTTGAATTCAGGCGGAACCCATCTCGATCCCGCCCCGATGTCAAGGTCCTTGCCTGACCGCGTGAGGTACTCAACACCCTTTCCGGTTGGCCAGGTAATACCTTTAAGTACCATAAAAGATTTTTCAGATTCCTGTGGAGATCGCGTGGAGATCGTATGGAGATCGCATGGAGGCTGTTGCAGCAAATGGAATTTACTTTGATGGCTGGGATCAATCGACGAGGGCCTCAAGGCCTCTGACGTGAGATTTTAGCGCCCGCCCACCATATGTAGTGCCAATACTGCAACGGCATTTAGGTTACTGACGAGCAAGCGGCGTGCCGTCTGAAGTGACTCACACGGCAAACTAACTTAGTGCCGCAGCAGATTACCTCTCCCCGCCTCCGGTTTCTCACCAGCCTGTCAGGTACCGCCATCCGGTCGCCGGACGGCCTGACCGACCGCAACGATGTCACGACGAGGCGGATACAACCGCACCGATGCCACATCGTTGCGGCTGGACTGGCTGCCTGAACCGCCGGTCACACGATCAGCCAGCCGAGCAAACGCAACCGAACCCAAAGCTCTAGCCGCAACCTCGGACGGAACAGCCGGGGTGAGGGACCCCCTCCGGTGATCCCGGCCATGATCGCCCAGGGCCAGCATCAGGACATTCCGGTTTCTCCGCGCCGAGTCGTCTCGTGCGGCGTGGGTCATGGCGGTGGGTCATGGCGGTGAGTCATGGCGGTGGGTCATGGCGGTGGGTCAGTCGCAACTGGAGGGGATGGGCGCAAGATGTTGCCGGTCACCTGGGATATCGTCCGGCTGTTCCTCCATGTTCTCGCGAGCCACCGCGTGGGTGGGTGGTCAGCTCGTCCTCGCCGCTCTGGTCCCGGTTCTGCGCCGTTTCGGCGCTCAGGTGCCGCAGGCGGCCGCCCGGCGCTTAACCAGGTGGCGTGGATCGCGCTGACCGGCGTCAGCGCCTTGGCCGCGTTGCTCCTGGGCGTCCTGCTGGCGGGCTGAGCCTCGCCGCGAGCAGGTTTCTGACTGCGGCTCGCGAGACCGATGGTGCCGCTTGTTCCAGCCAGTCGAGCGGTGCGCGGCCGTGACTGTCGCGGGCGTCCGGGTCTGCGCCATGGTCGAGGAGTACCTCGATGGTCCTCAGGAAGCCTGCCTTGGTGGCGTAGTGCAGGGCCGTCGCATTGAGAGCCCGGACGCCGGTGTCCCCGGTACGGCGATCGTTCGCGCGGGCACCGTGGCGTAGTAGCGCGCGGACGTACTCCGGGTCGTCCTTGCGGCCCTGGTTTCCCGTGCAGCTGGCACCGATCCACGATCCGGCGGAGTCGATCGCCGCCCCGCGGCTGGCCAGCAGGGGAGCGAGCTCAGGATGCAGGACCCAGCGTCCGGCGCCGATCCGTGTCCCGTCCGCCCCATGCGCCAGCAGCAGCTCGACCATCGCCAGGCTGCCCTGTGCGGCGGCACCGCGCAACGCCCGTACACCACCGCCCGGGAGCGGATAGGCAACGTGGCCGAGGATGAGCCGCAGCGCGGCGACCTGCCGGCCCGCGATCGCGTGTTCGACGGGGGTGATGTCGAGGACGTCGACCGCCGGATCCGCCGCCTGGGCAAGGTCCGGGCCGGCCGCGAGCATCCGCGCGAGCGAGGTGAGGTCGCCGAGAAATGCCGAGGTGAAGACGTCCTCGTGGGCACCTGCCGCCATGAGCAGCGTCTCGATTGCGGAACGGCGCTTCATCCGGGCCGCGCACAGCGGCGTCACGAAGACCACCCGCTCGAACGCCACCCCGGTGACGCCCACCGGAAGGTAAAAAGGATGGTCCGCTCCGACGCCGTGGTCCAGCAGCATCCGGACGATCTCGGCGCGGCCCGCCAGGGACGCCGCCTGCATGATCGAAGCGGCGTATGCCGGACGCAGCAGATCCGGTGCCTCCGCCAGCGCCGCGCCGACCCCGGCGGCATCACCACGACGCGCGAGATCCCTGGCCTGCCCCATGCTACGGGCGCCGATCCCGCACCAGGCCACGTGTCGTGGGCCGTTCGTCGGCTCGCCTCCGCTGACTAGAACCGAGGCCAGGGAGCTGACCTGAGCGAAGATCGCCCTGCGGTCGTTCTCCGCCGCGACCGTGGCCTCCATCGCCCGGCGGAAGTGCCCCAGCCACCGGCTGGCAAGCGCCGGCGTGATCGGGAGACTGTCGTGGCGGTGCCTCAGACCTGCGTGGGACTGCTCGCTGTAGCGGCGGGGACCGCCCAGCCACTCAGCGAAGAAGAGCCTTTGCATCGACCGGCCGTCAGCCAGGTCGCGCGGGAACAAGGGGCGCAGCTGCTCGTCGTCCTCGAGCCCCTCGTACAGGAGGTCAACCAGTTTGTCGATCACCGGCTGACCGCCGATCCGCTCGAACAGGTCAGTACCCAGGAAAGGCCGGAAACCCAGCGGATGATCCAGCAGGCCGCGGTGCTCAAGACACCCAGGATGCACAGCGTTCACCTCGGACACGGACGGTTCCGCGCCGGGACCGGTGCGTCGTCCCTCGGCTGGAAAGCGAGCCGCGCTTGCGATTGAAAGGCACGCCAGCTTCGCTCCCACTGCCCGTCACGCGGCGTTGCGGACACGAGCATGCGGAGCAGCCCAGCCAGCGACTGCTCAATCACGCGGTCGGAGGCGGCCCGCGAGCGCTCCGACTCGTACGAGGTCGCATCCACCCAGTCGGCCGGACGCCAGATGCACACATCGAGGCACGGTTGCGGCGCATCAAGGCCACCGCAGTCCGGGCAGCGCCAGACGATCACGGTCTTGGCAGGCGAAAGCAGCCCATCGTCCCAGCCCCCGGACGCCGAGCCAAAGCGTCGCAGCACCGCACGCGCCGATTGCTGGAGCTCCTCGTACGCGGCCCGCCACTCATCCGGGCCTGGCTCCGTGCGCGCCAGTTCCTCGATTACAACCCGGAGCTGTTGGATGCGAATACGGCACGCCGCCGCGGCCGCCGACAGCTCGTCGTACAAGCCGCCGCTGACGAGCTCCAGCTTGCGCTCGGAGCAGGCCCCCGCACAGCTCTCATAATGCCTCATCGCTCCGCAACCGATGCAGGTTGGGATCGCCAGGCGACACGGCGGCTCCACGTAGTCAATACTAGGCCGGCATCCCGCGTTGTGCTGGGCGGATGTGAGCGCGCTCGTGCGCGTAGCCCACCAGCGGCCGGTGTCGCTGAGCCAGACGCCCCAGCGGCCGCCGAAATCGGCCTCGATGGCTTCGCCAGTGGCGGTTGTAGTCTGGTGTTCCTCGCTCATGATGTCTTCCGGTTGCAGGTTTCGGTCGTTACAGAGCAGCATGGAGCTGAGTACTGCCTGTTAAATTTCAAATCGCTTGAAAGTCGTTGGGGCGGGCGGATGGCTGACGAGGATCGGATTGGCGCCCGGATTGCGGTGATCCGCAAGACGCGCGGGTGGACGGCGCGGGAGCTCGCGCAGCGCGCGCACGTGTCGTACAGCCTGCTGGCCAAGGTCGAGTCCGGCGCCGCGCCTGCTAGCCCGGCGCTGATCGGCGCGGTGGCCCGCGCTCTGCGGGTGGACGTGCCGCGCGTGACCGGGCAGCCGTACGAGGACGCGCGAGGGCAGGCCGGGCGACTGCATGAGGCGGTGGCCCCGATCCGGCGCAGCGTGGACACGTTCGACCTGCCCGACGAAAGCGTGACTCCGAGGCCGTTCGGTGAGCTGGGCGCCGACGTGCGGCGGATTTCGGATCTCGGGCAGGCCGCGAGATACGTGCAGATCGGCGCGGAGCTTCCGGGGCTGCTGGATGAGCTCGGCGCTGCTGCGCATGCCGCCCGTGACGAGGACCAGCCTGCCCTGTTCGGGCTGCTGGCCGAGGCGTACTCGGGCGCGTCGGCAATCGTGAATCTTCTCGGGTACCTGGACCTGCGCGGCCAGGTTGTCGACCGGATCAGGTGGGCGTCGGAGCGGTGCGGAGATCCGCTCCGGGTCCAGCGGGTGCGCTGGCAGCGCACCGCGTCGCTGATGGCGGCCGGGGCCTACGCTCAGGCGCTGGTGCTGATGGAGCAGGTCCGGGGGGATCTTGGCGATGACTTGTCTGTAATGGACGGGCCAACGTTGTCGGTGTATGGGTCGGCTCATCTGCGCTCAGCGATTCTGGCGGCGCGTGCCGCGAGGACACTTGGGCCGGGGTACGCGCAGGAGGCGTGGGCGCACGTTGAGGCGGCCCGGCTGGTGGCGGATCGGATGGGCGCGGACCGTAATGATTACGGGCTGGCGTTCGGCCCGTCGAATGTTGCCCAGCATGAGGTGGCGGTTGCCGTTGAACTGGAGGACGGCGAGGAGGCCGTGCGGCGGTCGCGGGGAGTACGTCTGGGGCCATCGGTCCCGGCGGTTCGCCGCGGGCATCATTACATTGATCTGGCTCGTGGCTATGTGATGGCCGGGGATCATGCGGGCGGGCTGCGCTGTCTTGAGCAGGCGCGCCGGATCGCGCCGCAGCAGACCCGGCATCATCCGATGGTCCGCGAGACCGCTCTGGCCATCGCGGCCTCGCGCCGGGGGCGCGAGGAACTGAGCCTGTTCGCCTCCTGGATCGGCCTTGGCTGACCGTTCGCCGGGCCGCATGTCCGCAGCGTTTGACGTCTGGCCGGGATCCGCTCACGCTGCCGGGGGACGTAGCCGGCGCCAGGGATATCCCCTCGCGTATCCGGGGGCCGGGGGCGTCTGCACCTACTACGTGATGCGGGGGAGCTGTGGTGCGTATGGTTCCAGGGCGTACGCGCCCGCCCTGGTAGCATCCACCCGAGATCGGGAGTGATGACGCAGATGACCACGCAGCGGCCTGCTCTGGACGGCATCGACATAACCAGGCCGAACGTCGCCAGGATTTACGACTTCCTGCTCGGCGGCAAAGACAATTTCGCCGCCGACCGTGAAGCGGCCAGGCAACTTACCCAAGCGATCCCCGGAATCGCGACGATAGCGCACGATAACCGGGCTTTTCTTGGCCGGGTCGTCCGGTACCTGGTTACGGAGGGAGGCGTGCGGCAGTTCCTGGATCTCGGGGGCGGCCTTCCGACCCAGGCCAACGTGCACGAGATGGCCCAGCAGGCCGCGCCGGACGCACGCGTCGTCTACGTCGACAACGACCCCGTGGTCTGGTCGCATGGCCAGGCGCTGCTGGCATACGGTGACCAGGTCGCCATGGTGCACGCTGACCTGCGCGACCCGGCCGCGGTCCTGCGGCACCCGGAGGTTCTCGCGCTGCTCGACCTGGCGCAGCCGGTAGCGGTGATGTGCGCGAGCGTCCTGCATTTCGTCTCCGACGAGGAAGATCCGCATCGGATTATCGCCGGGTACCGCGACCGCATCGCGCCAGGCAGCTACCTGGCCATCAGCCACGGGACCACCGGCACCGCGGAAGAAGACCCCCACGACACCGTTGGCTCCGCGACCAGGGTCTACCGGCAGACGCCGACCGCGCTGCATGTCCGTTCACTGGCGGAAATCCAGCGTTTCTTTGACGGCTTCGACCTCGTCGACCCGGGGGTGGTCTGGATGACCGAGTGGCGGCCTGATCCGGCCGTCCCGCCCTCGGTATATCCCCGCTCGCTGCGCGGCGGTGTCGCCCGTAAGCCGGGTCTCAGGTGAAGCCGGGTCTCAGGTGAGGAGCATCTCGATGGTGTCGACGGCGGCGCGGGACTCGCGGTGCAGCCTGGCGATGTCCAGGCCCTCGTCGCCCAGGAGGACCAGGACGGCGGCGGCACCGACGGCGTAGATGGCGACGTAGCCGCCGCTGCTCCTGGTCACGGCCTCGCGCAGGGTGCCCTGGCGTGCCTCGCTGGCCAGCCGCTGGGCCAGGGACAAAGCGGCCGAGGTCAGCGCGGCCAGGTTGTCCGGATTCACCCCGCCGGTGTCTTCCCTGATGATCAGGCCGTCGCGGCTGGCCACCACGGTCCCGGTGATCCCCGTGATCCGCTCGCGCAGCGCCTGCATCTCGTCGAGCAGCTTGTCCTCGGCCATTCGGCCCCCCTTTTACGGTGTATTACATTTCGCTTTGTGGTTATGGTGCCTCGCTGGGGCTGGTGCCCCAGGCGGTACGCGGTCGCAGCAGACCGGGCGGCGTGTGCAGGTCGGGCATCCGGCCCGGTGTCCCGGAGCGCCGGGGCACGGTTGAGAGGTCCCGCTGGCGGCGCGGCAGCCCGTAAGCGGCTACCTTCTCGCCGCCCGCGCCTGGTTCCCGGCGGGCCGGGCCGGGTGCCGTCCGGGACGGGACGGTCGCCAGCAGGCCGGCCTGGTGCATCCGGGCCAGCTGCAAGGTGGTCGCGTAGACACCGCGGCCCAGGGCGAACGCCAGGTCGCGGGGGGTCCGCCGCCCGTCGGCCAGGGCCGCGATCTCGTCCTGGCCGTCGCCGAGCCTGACGCCTGGCCGTGCCGCCTGCGGGGTGGCCACGATCCGGTCGCGGTGGTGCCGCGCGGGCAGCGAGGCGAGGACGGCGATACGGCGCGCTGCCTCGGCCAGCAGCCCGTCCGGTTCCGCGCCGGGCTCAAGCGGGAGGATGATCTCGGCCGGCCCCGGCCCGGCCCTGTAGTCCTCGACGGTCCCGCTGGCCAGGGCGAACATGGCATCGGCCAGGGCGGTCCGCAGCAACGCCTCGAGTTCTCCAGATCCGACAAGCTCGCGCGAGATGAGCTCGCCGCTCATCGGGCCGCCGTACGCGGCGGCCGCGGCGAAGGCCGCGTCCCAGCCGGATTCGGTCACCCGGTGCGAGCGGAGCAGGAGGACCTCGGGGCCGGGCGCACCCGGCGTCTCGATGGCGGTCACCAGGCCGTCGGCGAGGTGGATCGCTCCGCCGGGATTACCGGTGACGCACAGGACACCCGGCATCCCCGCGGCCGCGCAGACCATGAGCGCCTCCCGGAGTTGCCCGGCCGAGCCGTTCTGCGATCCCGCGGTCGTCATCGCCTACGCCAGGACCGCTGGTGCCAGCTGTCCGACCCGCAGGGAAGCCAGGGCAATGTTCACCCGGGTCCGGTCCAGGTCGACGAACAAGAGCATGCCCTCGCCTAGCCGGGAGCCCAGGACCCTAGAAACGTGCAGCCGACCCTCGGTGACCAGGGAGATCTCATCGAGGTCGCCTCCTGGCCGACCGGGCCCGAGCACCGTGCGGGCCATCCTGGCCTCGTCGGCCATGCTGGCCGCGGCTACCGGGAAATCCGCACCCACTTCTCCGGCCGACCGCACCACCATGCCAGTCGCGATATCGATCAGCGCCACCGCCCGGACACCGTCGACCGCCATGACCTGGCAGAGTGACTCGGTAAGGCTGGACACATTCCCTCCGCCCGCCTGTCGTCGACCTCCGGCGGGTCGTCGCCGCAGGCAAGAACATCAGGAATATACAGTAATCAATGCTCTCAAAGCACACTATTCACTCACGCGCTTCCGTGCCGGGCCCGGTTCCCGGCGCCGGGGACTTAAAGTAGCCCGGTCATCACATTTCGTGAGATATCAGAGAATGCCGGTTTCGTGCGATCAAAGGGGGCACGGACGCTAGTCCTGCCTCACTTATCCTGGGCGGGATCGTCCGCATGTCGGAGGGGATTGGCGCATGAACATCGAAACGGCTCTCAAGGAAGCGATGAGCATTGATGGCGCGCTGGGAGTCGCACTGGTCGACTGGGACAGCGGCATGCCGCTGGGCACCCTCGGCGGCGGCAAGTACCTGGACCTGGCGGCCGCGGGGAACACCGAGGTGGTCCGGGCCAAGATGCGCACGATGGCGTCGCTCAACCTGAACGACGCGATCGAGGACATCCTGATCACGCTGGGCAAGCAGTACCACCTGATCCGGCTGATGGCCAACGCCGACGGCGCCCACAACCTGTTCCTGTACCTCGTGCTGGACCGGTCCCAGGCGAACCTGGCCCTCGCCCGCCACCACCTGAAGCGGGTAGAGAACGAGCTCAACATCTGACCCCGGGATTTCCGGGCATCCTCAACGTCATGGAACGGCTCTGCCCGCAGGCTGAGCCTGCGGGCAGAGCCGTTCACCCCCCAGTTAGATCCTCGGCCCGTGCCGCTGCGGGAAGCGGGATGACCGCCGGTTGCGTGATCAGCGAGTCTCGTCGAAATCCCGCATGACTTGACGTGCCTGCGCGAAGAGCATCCCGATACTTACATGGCGTGTGCAGATTATGACCACTACGACATCAGGGTTGCTGGTGCTCCGCATGAACAGATGGACAAGGTTGTCGCTGTTGACGAGTATTTCCTTGAAGTAGTTCCCGCCATCGGTGACGCCGCGGACCTGCTTCCATAGTGCCTCAATCTGCATCACGTTCTTGCCCTGGAACAGATCACCGGTAGCGGCTGCGACTACGTCTAGGATCTCACGCGGATGATTATCAACCGTGTCCACTGACAGCAGCATTCCAGTCGACATATCCACGAATCCGCAGCCGACATAGTCGGGGACGTTCTGGCGGAATTCCTTGAGCGTACTGCTGATGACTTGAGTGCGGTTCGCCGGTGAGCCTCTCTGCACGGTGCAGCGGGATCTGGACAACGTTGCTCATAGGATGCCATGCACTGGATGTGCAGGTAGGCGGCTTGCGGATGTTCCCCGATTGCGAGTCCCGAAAATCCGGCGATCGTGGCGGATGCGTTACGCAAGGTAAGTAACTGGCGATGACGCGGCGTATTTCCAAGGTGTTTGCAAGCAACCTCTGGAAAGCGTCCATGGGACGGTTATACGCTCTGCTCAGCTGCCAGCCAGCGGGCGGAGGGCCATGAGCAGGCCGGGCCGGGGCTGCCAGTTGCAAGCGGCAGCGCAGAGGATGTGATTTCGACTGAGCTCACCAGAAGTAAACGTGAGAATTCAGGTTGCCGATGAGCTTGCCATGCTGGCACAGCAGCGCGCCTCGGGAGCTCTTGAGATCAGCGGTAATCCGGGTGGGACCGTATTTCTGAGCGGAGGTTATCTCACCTTTGCCGAGTCACCGGTGGTCCCGGATCTCCGCAGCCGGCTGATCAGTTCTCGGCGGCTCACGGCAGATCAATGGAACGAGGTAATTGAGGGCTCCCAGGCGCATGGCGGCATTGGTGCCCTCCTGGTGAGCCGCGACATCCTCACCTGGGGCGAGCTGCGGGATCTGCTCCAGTCGATCGCGCTGGACGTGCTCATCGCCCTGGCTGTGCCGCTATCAGCTGAGCCGCTCATGGCCAGCATCCGGTTCTGGCCGCGACGGTCGCATTGGATCGGCTCGCTGCTCCGTCTTGACGTTACGTCCGCCCTGGCAGATGCCGGGCAGAAGGCGGCACCGCTGGCCCGGCACAACCTCCGGCCGGAGGCCCTCCCGCGGTTGTGTGACCTGAATCGTTCATGGGCGGTCGCGAGACCCAGGCCGTGGGCGATCGCCTGGCAGATCGACGGGCGCGCCACGATCGCAGACCTGGCCTGGCGAAACGGCTTCGCTCTGGGCGACACGATGGAATTGGTAGGAGAACTCATCCAGGCGGGCTTGTGCACCGTAGCCGCCGCCGCCAGCGCCCCTGCCCTAACTGCCCCCGCTGCTGGCGCCCCTGCCGCGGCCGATGACACGGTCCTTGCGTCAGCGTCGGCTGACGATGGCGCAGGTACTATGCTGCCTCAGCGTAAGCCCGGGGCGGCGCTGGCGGCCAGATCAGCCAGGGCCGAGACACCTGACGTTCCGCTTCGGCACCCGGAAGTCCTCCGGCCGCCGCCGGAGGTGCCGCGTGCCGATTTGCTGCATCGGATACTGAAAGGGCTCAAGCGCATCGGTTGATGTTAACCAATCCCGGCCCGGGTCTCGCGTCGGCGCGCGCGGGACAGACCACCGGGCGAACTCCGCTGAGTAGTTTGTTATCCGCTTGATCGTGTCCCGCATCTCGTAGTGCAGCATTCCGATGTTGAGTTCGTCGGTGCCTATGACGGCCACGACGGCGGTGCGCCCGGCCGCGTATACCGCCAGGTAACCGGAAGTGCCCCTGGCCACCGCCTCGCGGAATTGTCCTCGTCCGGTTGCCTGGGCGGCCTGGCTGGCCAGGCTGAGAGTTGTCGCCACGATGGCGGCGATGCGGGTCGGCTCCATGTCAGGAATGTCGTGAGCGACCAGTAGCCCGTCACCTGTAGCGACCATGCTGCCGTGGACGCCGACTACGTTGTCGCGCAGCGACCGCAATTCCCTCAGCACGAGCTCCTCGACAGTTATCACGCGACCTGCTCCATCGGATTCCCCTATGAAGTATTACCTGTCCCATGACTGCTTAATTAGCCGTGGCCGTGCTCATTTGCCAGCGCGCGAATAAAGGATATGGTTGGCCTGTCGCGGTTAAATCCGCCGTTCTGGCCCGCTGGCCGGGAAGAGGCACCTACGACCGACAGCAAATCCAGGGTCACCATCCGGAATACTTCAATCGTCGTGCTGAAAACGCTCTGCCCCAGTTCGAGCGCGAGGCCGCGCGGCGTAACAGGGCTGCTCACCCGTATCAGGATGGCCCACTGGGTGTCGGACACCTGAAAGGCGCCTGCCCGGGGGCGCGGATCTCGCGCGACGGCTGTATCGGGAGTGAGCAGCACGGCCACCTGCAGCATTACCTCGTACCTGCGGCTTACCTCGGTCATCAGCACCGGGACGGGCATGCCGCTCGCGTCACCGCCGCCGGGCTCGTCCTCGGAGGCCCGGAACCGCACATGGCGCGTCCTGGCTGACAGCAAATCCAGCGCCGCATCGACGGTGGCCTCCCTGAGCAGCCAGCTCCGGTCGAGCGAGTTGACCAGGTCCCGGCCGGAGATCACCGCCGCCCGCGCGAGCCTGGCGGCTAGGTCCGGAGTGCGCCTGGAATCCGCGGAGACGACAGCACCCCCGCTGAGCTGGATAACCCCGCCTGATTCACCGGACAGGTGAAGGGCGCCCGTCCGGCCTGCGTCCGCGAGTTTACCCAGCCGGATGGCGGCCGGATTCCTGAGCGGGATCATGGCCGTTTCCTGTCCCGCTGAGCTGCGTCATTCATCTTCGGGACTCAGGCCACCCAGTCCTGCTCCCTGCGGAGCCTGCTGATGAAGTCCCGGATCTCGCGATGGGCCATGGCCAGGTTGGCCTGTGGCCGCTCCAGGGTCACGAGCAGCAGGAGCAGCCGTCGCGGCCCGGGCCTGAACAGCCGGATCAGGTGATAGTGACTGTTCAGGGTCACGATGACATCCTCGACGTCGCCGTCCGTGGCCAGCTCGCCGGTCATCGTGGACAGGACGTTGACGACGTCGGCCGCTGCGGCCGCCGTTACCGGCAGGCGCATGTCGTCCTGGGCCTGCATGGAGTCAAGGATCATGCCGCTTGAGGCGTCGACGAGGCACGCGAGCACGAAGCCCTCGATCTGCCGCACCGGGGCAAGCGTCCCTTCGACAGGAAACGCGGACATGCACGAGTCCCTCCGCCTAAGTAAATACAGCAAGATTCTACGTAAATAAATCTGCTGCCCGATCTGGGATGCGGCAAATTTCTGCGCTGATTACCGTGCACGGAGTACATTGGCTGGCCCGCGCGGCTACGCGCCCGGGGACCACGGAGCCGGGCTCAACCCGGTAAGGCCTGCTGATGAAGACATGGTGGAGGTACGGCGCCAAACGGAACGCGGCTTGCTGCCGCAGGCAGCAAGCCGCGCACGTCAAATACGGGTCACCGGATGCCCACCGGGAAGATACCGTCCGCCTAATTTTGACAGGACGGCGAAAGCGTCATCAAGTGCTCGATACCGCATGACATGAAGCCTGCGGGAGCCAGTACCGATAATGGGCACCCTCACATGCCCGGACGCCAGGGGGAATCCCGGGTCAGATGTTGAGGTCGTTCTCTACCCGCTTCAGGTGGTGGCGGGCGAGGGCCAGGTTGGCCTTGGACCGGTCCAGCACGAGGTACAGGAACAGGTTGTGGGCGCCGTCGGCGTTGGCCATCAGCCGGATCAGGTGGTACTGCTTGCCCAGCGTGATCAGGATGTCCTCGATCGCGTCGTTCAGGTTGAGCGACGCCATCGTGCGCATCTTGGCCCGGACCACCTCGGTGTTCCCCGCGGCCGCCAGGTCCAGGTCCAGGTACTTGCCGCCGCCGAGGGTGCCCAGCGGCATGCCGCTGTCCCAGTCGACCAGTGCGACTCCCAGCGCGCCATCAATGCTCATCGCTTCCTTGAGAGCCGTTTCGATGTTCATGCGCCAATCCCCTCCGACACGTGGATGATCCCGCCCGAGACAAGTGGCGCAACTCTAGCGAATGCTGGCACTCCGTGCCGTATAAAACTGACATATTTAAATATCTTACGAAATGTGATGTTCAGGCTACTTTGAGTCCAGTGCGCGCCCTCCGGTCCGACACGCTAAGGGCGCCGGACAGGGCCGGCCGGTTCTCATTCACCGGGAGCACGAACTCGCCGCCATGCGCATGGATATGGTTCGCGGTGGCCTTCACCGTATGCAGCGCACCGGCGGTCACGATCTTGCCGGTCAAGTCGGTCTGGCCGGGCACCACCACGGCCATCGGCACCTCATTGGTTTCACGCCGACCTCGGTTTTGCGCGGCGACCACCGAGGCGGCGGCGTCCGGGCCGGCCAGGGCCGCGAGCAGGCGGACCTGGTTCCCGCCGGCGTCCTTAGCGCCCCTGACCGCCTTGCCGTCCAGCCTCACCTGCATCAACGCCCCCGAGCAGTCCTCCTCACCGGCCGTGGCCGCCGTGGTGAACCCGGCGAGATCCATCAGCCACGTGCCGGCCGCCACGTCAGGCGCTTCGGTGCCGGCATCGGTCAGTACCCGCCAGATCGTGGTCTCCGGCGGCGGCGGGGCGGGAGCGGCGCCACTACGCAAAGTACAGATCGGCCAGGATCGCCGGCGGGACGTCAGCGACCCGGCCAGTGATCGCGGTATAGCCCTTCATCCCGGCCCCGACCGCCGCCGCGGCCAGCGCAAGCACCGCCGCAACAGGATGATCCCGGCCCTGGCCCACCCTGCCATCCGGCACCCCGGCGAATAGTTCCAGCAGGTCACGGCACGCATCTGATACCGGGACGGACACGACCGGCCCTGCTGATTTCAGATCTTTGCGTGACATCATGCCCTCTATCGGGGGTGGCATGGCACACGATAACGACCAGCACCCGTTTTGCCGGGGCCAGTCTGAGGGGCGGGGGTTCGTCGGCGACGCTTACGCCCGGCAGTCGGGCCACAAGCTACGTGGCGTTTGGGCCTTGACTCACATCCCTTCAGTAACTTCTATAATTGAAGATCATTTGGATCTTCCTGCTCTGTATTGCGATTATTACGAATATATTGCGAACATGTTTCGGATTCGCGTCCACGTATTAATAAATGATTCCGAACGGCAATGGGCGTGACTCAAATCCCGCACTAATGGGACCTTTGACCCTGCGCGATCGGCAGATCTGGCCGGAGTATGGCAACATGTGTTTTTAATTCCAAAGCGCATGGTAATTGATCTTCATGATCGTTTCGTCAAATGCAAGGAGTCATGCCATGACCAGGCAGGTTATCCTGGCAGACCGGGGCCTGACCAGCGACATTCAGCTGACCGGATGGGTGAGCGAGGTGGCGAGGCTGACCAAGCCCGATCGCATCGTATGGTGCGACGGCTCGTATCCTGAATGGGAGCGGCTGACCGGGCTTCTGGTCGAGCAGGGCACATTCACCCGGCTCAACCCGCAGCTCCGGCCGAACAGCTTCCATTGCGCCTCCGATCCGGGCGACGTCGCGCGCGTCGAGGACAGGACCTTCATCTGCTCGGAAAAGCAAGAGGACGCCGGCCCTACGAACAACTGGATCGCCCCGGATGAGATGCGGAAGACTCTCGCCGGTCTCTTCAGTGGCTGCATGCAGGGCCGCACTATGTACGTGGTCCCGTTCTGCATGGGGCCGCCCGGCAGCGACCTGTCGCTGCCCGGGGTGGAGATAACCGACTCGCCCTACGTCGTGGTATCGATGCGGATCATGACCAGGATGGGGACGCCGGCGCTGCGGCTTATCTCCGGACGCGGCTCGTTCGTGCGCGCGGTGCACTCCGTCGGCGCTCCGCTGCAGCCGGGCCAGGCTGATGTGCCGTGGCCGTGCAGCAAGACCAAGTACATCTCGCACTTCCCCGAGACCAGGGAGATCTGGTCCTACGGCTCCGGATACGGCGGGAACGCGCTGCTCGGCAAGAAGTGCTACGCGCTGCGGATCGCATCGGTGATAGCGCGGGACGAGGGATGGCTGGCTGAGCACATGCTCATCCTCAAGGTCACCCCGCCGGGCGGCGAGGCGAGGTACCTGGCCGCGGCGTTCCCCTCCGCCTGCGGGAAGACCAATCTGGCGATGCTCCAGCCCGCCATTCCCGGCTGGAAGATCGAGACCGTCGGCGACGATATCGCGTGGATGCGGTTCGGCGGCGACGGGCGGCTGCGCGCCATCAATCCCGAGGCGGGATTCTTCGGCGTGGCGCCAGGGACCAGTGACGTCACCAACGCCCATGCGATCGCGACGCTGCGGGCCAACAGCATCTTCACCAACGTCGCGCTGACCGGCGACGGCGACGTGTGGTGGGAGGGCCTGACCCCCGAGCCGCCCGCGCACCTGACGGACTGGAAGGGGCGCGACTGGACCCCCGGCTCGCCGGAACTCACCGCCCACCCCAATTCCCGGTTCACCGCCCCCGCCGCCCAGTGCCCGGTCATCGCCCCGGAATGGGAGGATCCCGCGGGCGTCCCGATTTCGGCGATCCTGTTCGGCGGACGGCGCGCGAGTGCCGTCCCGCTGGTCACCGAGTCCTTCGACTGGGCGCACGGCGTATTCCTCGGCGCCACCATCGCCTCCGAGCGGACCGCGGCGGCCGAGGGCACGGTCGGGGACCTGCGGTATGACCCGTTCGCGATGCGGCCGTTCTGCGGCTACAACATGGGCGACTACTTCGCGCACTGGCTCGCCGCCGGCCGCACCGCGGACGCCGCCAGGCTGCCGCGCATCTACTTCGTCAACTGGTTCCGCAAAAATGAGTCCGGCAGGTTCTTGTGGCCGGGCTTCGGCGAGAACAGCCGTGTCCTGAAGTGGATCATCGAACGGCTCTGCGGCGACGCGCCAGCGGCCGTCACCCCGATCGGCAGGGTCCCGGCACCGGGCGCCCTCGACACCGGCGGGCTGGACATCGATGAGGACGACCTCAACCTGCTGCTCTCCGTCGACACCGGCACATGGAAGCGAGAGGCCGCGCTCATCGCCGAGCACCTCAGTACCTTCGGCAGCCACCTGCCAGCCCCCCTCTGGGACCAGTACACCGATCTGCTCCGCCGGCTCGGCTGAACCCCTCGGGCACCTGAGCAGCGCCAGCACCGGCCGGCTCCATGGTCCGCGCTCCGGGCCAGCCGTACACTCCATAGGAGTCATGACGGCATGAACTATCCGGAACTCGAGGCGGGGAGGCGAGGTTGGACCAGCGCCCGCTGAACCTGACGGTTCTTTCCGACCGCGTGAAGAGGCTCAGGCGGGGCCGCTCCGCGATCCAGCCCCCGGCCGGCTCCGGGGATCTCGAGCAGGCCGCGGCGGAGGCTTTCCGCCGCGGCAAGCTGCTCCAGGGTCAGGGCGACGTCGAAGGAGCACGATCGGCGTACCAGCAGGCGATTGACTCCGGTCACGCCGAACATGCCCCGGCGGCCGCGTTCAACCTGGGCATCCTGCTGGTGCAGCAGGACGATATAGACGGCGCCAGGGAGGCGTACCGGCAGGCGGCTAACTCCGGTCACCCCGAGCTCGGGCCCGCGGCGGCGCGCAACCTCGGGCATCTTCTCAAGCGGCAGGGCCGGTTCCGTCAGGCGTACACGGCCTACCAGGCGGCTATCGGTTCCGGTCATCCGGACGTGGCTCCTTGGTCGATGCTGTATCTCGGCAACCTGCTCCATTTCTACGGGAACCCGGAAGAAGCGCGCGCCAGCTATCAGGCGGCCATTGATTCCGGTCACCCGGAAGCCGGGCCCCAGGCCGCGAAACGCCTGGCGGCGATGCCCTGACCCTTTTGGGATGCTGGGCGATGACGTTGGGGATGGTGTACGTACTCATGTGCTTCCAGCCTGCGGCACGGCCGCGCCGAAATACCTGGCCCGCTGCTGCAGGCGGATCTGCTCCCAGCAGCGCAGCGGATACGCCAGCGGGCCGCTGACTGGGGCTGGCCCGTCCTCGAGCGGGCCGCGATGCGCCGCCTCGTCGCCTCGTCGCCGCGTAGTTGACCACCCCGCCTGTACATCACTTATTGTAGTGCTGTAGAACATGTTTGTAATCACGCAGTCCACGTTGGTCAGTTGCGGCTACAGCAGCATCAACAAGACTGTGAGCGACGGGGGGCGCGAGAGGTGTCAGATATCCACGGTCCGGATGACCTGGCCGAGTCCCGTGAACTCGTCGAGGACAGGCCGCCTGCTGACATTCCGCCCGGCCGCACCCGCACCCGCACCCGCGGTCGGCGGATCGTGCTCATCTGCGCGGTGTCGGTCGTGGTCATCATCGGCGCGGTCGCGCTCGGGGGCTACGCGACGGTCAACCACCTGGCCGGGAACGTCAAGCGGATCCCGAACGTGTTCGCCGGGCTTGACGCGGCCCGTCGGCCGGTGATGCCCGCGGCCACTCAGAAGAGCATGACCATCCTGCTCACCGGGTCCAACGTCGTGCCGGCCACGCGAGGCGGCAACGGTGCCGCTCACTCCTCGACGGCCCCGGAAAGCATCAGCGGCCTCATCGCGCTGGTGCATTTCAACGCCGACCTCAAGGCCGGGGCGGTCGTGTCCATCCCGGGAAACGCCGAGGTGACGATCCCGGGCCATGGCACATCCGAGCTTGAGAACGCGCTCAAGCTCGGCGGCCCCTCGCTGCTGATCCAGACGGTCGAGCAACTGACCAACGTGCGGATCGATCATTACTCGGTGGTTAGCTTCAGCGGGCTGACCAGCGCGCTGCGCCCGCTGGGCGGTGTGAACGTGGACGTGCCCGCCACGACCTCGAGCAATGGGGTCGTTTTCCATGCCGGAACCAACCACCTGACCGCCAGCACGGCCCTGGATTACCTGCGCCAGAGTTCGCTTAGCGAAGAGGGGCGGGTGCAGCGCCAGCAGGCCCTGCTGCGGGCGATCGTGGCGAAGTTCGCTACCGAGGACCTGCTGAGCAATCCGCTGAAGGACCTCAGCCTCCTGGATGCCTTCACGGGCGCGCTGAGCGTGGACAGTGACTTCACCAACTACGGTCTGGAGACCCTGGCCGGGCAGCTGCACCTGCTGAGAGCTGGTTCTGGCAGCTACGTCACCGCGCCGGTGCTCGCCGAGGCGCCGAACAATACCCCGGTCAAGCTCAACGCCACGCTCAGCGCCAAGCTGTGGCAGGCGATCAGGCACGATTCGGTGGCTGCTTTCGCCAAGCAGTACCCGGCCACGCTGACCCCGGGTGCGCCGAAGTAACCAATCGGGCATTTCCACCTGGCCTGGGTACATCGTCACGATTCAGCCCTTTCGGTCATTCTTGCGCGCCGGGTTTCGCGCAATTGCATTCGGTCCGGAAATAGCGCCTACCGGCCTTTGATCGCGGCGTGTGGTTATCGGAATGAATATCACACTATGTTCCGGAAATCAGATGTCATCACCCAGTGTTATTGATCGATTGCACGAGGTAATGTTGCCAAGCGTCGGCGGTAGGGGACGAGAGCCGGTATTTCGCGGCCACGGCTGGGACGGGGGACTGTGTGAGCGAGGAGGCGATGGCGGGCAGCGGCCGGGGGCGGCTGATGCGTAACCTGAGCAAGCGCCGGTGCGTGCGGCTGGGCGTGGAGGCCGGCTACGACTCCGTCGCGTGGATTGGCGCCCTGCTGCTGGCGGCTAGGGCCACGGGCGATCTGGCCGATGCCCATGTGACAGAGGTCTCCCTGTGGGCCGGAGTGGCCGGAATCTGTGCGGTAGTGGCCGGATGCGGTCTCATAGCGGGGCTTTACCGCGGCCGGTACCTGCGGGGAAGCTCTGACGAGGTGATGGGGGTGGCGCTGGCGGTTTGCCTGACCGCATGCGGCCTGGCCGTCACCAGCTCGGCTCTGGTGGCCGGGCAGCGCGCTCTGCCCGAGACGGTCCTGGGTGGCGCGGCGTTGGCCATGGTGGCGATGTTCGGCGCTAGGTACACCGTCTCGGCGGCGCGGCTGCGGACACGCCGGCCAGCTTCGACCGCCGTGAAGATCATCGTTTTCGGGGCGGGTGACGCGGGCGCCCAGCTGATCCACCGGCTGACCACACAGGCCGGCGCGGCCTACCGGCCGGTGGCGATCCTTGACGACGACCCGCTGAAGAGGCGGCTGCGGATCCACGGCGTCCCGGTCCTCGGTGGCCGCGACCAGCTGGCGAAGGTCGCCGCAAGCACCGGGGCCGGCGTCCTGGTCATCGCGATAGCCGGGCGGAGCGGCAGCATCGTCCATGACCTCACCCAGGCGGCCGAGGGGTGCGGCCTCGTCCCGAAGGTGATCCCGTCTGTCAGTGAACTGCTCACCGGCGGGGCGCGGATCGAGGGCGTGCGCGATCCGCGCATCAGCGATCTGCTCGGGCGCCGTGCGGCCACGACCGACGTGGCTTCCGTGCGCGAACACGTCGCGGGCAAACGCGTCCTGGTGACCGGGGCCGGGGGATCCATCGGGGCCGAGCTCTGCCGCCAGCTGCACCGGCTCGATCCGGCCGAGCTGATCATGCTGGACCGCGATGAGTCGGCCCTGCACGCGGTCCAGCTCGCGCTGTCCGGGCGCGCCCTGCTCGATTCCGACGAGACCGTGCTGGCCGACATCCGCGACCAGCGCCGGGTCAGGGAAGTATTCGCCCGGTTCCGGCCCGACATCGTGTTCCACGCCGCCGCCCTCAAGCACCTGCCACTGCTGGAACGCTCCCCGGCCGAGGCGCTCAAGAGCAACGTCTGGGGCACGCTCACCGTCCTGGAGGCCGCAGCGGATCACGGCGTCCGTTCCTTCGTCAATATCTCTACCGACAAGGCCGCGAACCCGGTGAGCGTGCTCGGCTACTCCAAGCGAATCAGCGAACGTCTGACCGCCTACATGTCGGCCCGGACCGGCGGCGCGTACCTGAGCGTGCGCTTCGGCAACGTGCTCGGCAGCCGCGGTTCGGTGCTCACCGCCCTGTCCGCGCAGGTCGCCGTGGGCGGCCCGGTCACCGTGACCCACCCCGACGTCAGCCGGTACTTCATGATCGTTGACGAGGCGGTCCATCTCGTGCTGCAGGCGGCCGCCATCGGCCGGGGCGGGGAGGTCCTCGTGCTCGACATGGGCGAACCCGTGCGGATCGCCGACATGGCGCGGCGGCTGGCCGCCGGCGCCGGCCGCGAGGTAGACATCGTGTTCACCGGCCTGCGTCCGGGCGAGAAGCTGACCGAGGAACGGCTGGGACAGGGAGAGACCGACCACCGGCCGTGCCACCGGCTGATATCCCAGGTCCCGGTGCGGCCGCTGTCCCCGGGCGAGGTCGCCGGCCTGGACCCTGACGCCGATGCGGTCTCGCTGTGCCGAGTCATGGCCAGGCTGGCCTACGATCCCTCGCCTGATGGCACCGTTACGGTCCCGCCCCAGGCCGAGGACGGCGCTCTTGCTCCGCCGGAAGCCCAGGCCATTCCGGCCGGCCGGCCGCGTCCGGCGCGGTTGTGAGCGGATCCGGTCCAGCATGCGCCCAGCCAAGTTCGGCCACCCTCGTCACCAGCCGGTCAAGCAGACGGGCGGTGTCCGCATAGGCGCGGGGCGGTCCGCCTGCCGGGTCGGCCACGTCGTCCTCGGCGGAGTCACCGAGCAGCGACGCGCGCTCGCGTCCCGCGTGCACCCGCGACAGCCACTCGGCCAGCGCCTCACCGGGCGGCCGCGGCCCGATCCCCGCACCGCGGCGGATGAGTTCCTTGAGCGTGAACGCACGCGGCCATGCCCCGGGCTCGGCGGTCACGGCATACCGCAGATTATCCCTGGCCATCGCCAGCACAAGGCCGGCGCGGGCCAGGTCGGCGGCGGAGGCGATGCGGCTGCGGTGCGCGGCGATCTCGATCCCGTACGAGGCCATGACCGAGACGACTTCCGGGAGGGGCGGGTCACCGCCGCGAAGCATCCCGGCCGAGCGGACGGGCACTGCCGCGCCCAGCGCGGCCAGCCGTCGGCCGAGCAACGAGGCCGCCATCGGGGACCGGCACACGTTCGCCGTGCACAGCACGACAATACCCGGCATGTCGTCCATTTCGTTTATTGCCATTGTGCCGTAAAGTTTACCGCTTTCAGGAAAAACGGCCGCTCTTGTGTCGTTTCCGGCCGACTTGACGCGGTATTCCAGACGCGGCGAGTGCGACACGCCATTTTCCCGGGCGCGGGTAAATACTTTACCGCGTCCATGCGTGAACTACACTCATTTCACGCAGCGCATGCCGGGCGGCGGGATGCCGTCAGCGGTTTCCGGGGCTTTGCCGTGCCGGCTGCTGCCACTTGCCGATCAGAGAGAAATTCATCATGACCCAATTCGGTACCGAGCCGTCCTTTCGCGCATATCTGCAGATTCTGCGCCACCGGAAATGGTGGGTCGTCTCGATAACCGTGCTCGGCCTGGCGGCCAGCCTGGCGTTCTCCCTGACCGCGCACAAGCAGTACTCGGCCACCGCGCAGCTGCTTGTGCAGCCGTCCGTCAACGCGAGCGGGCTCGGCGCGGCTCAGCAGCCGGTCACCCAGACGGATGTGCAGACCGAATTGCAGCTGGTCACCAGCGCTCCGGTGCAGCAGGCCGTCCGTGCCCGGCTGAAAAGCACGCCGGCCGTGTCGGCCTCGCAGGTGGGCCAGACGAACGTGATGGCTATCACGGCCACCAGCGGGGTGCCGTCCCAGGCCGCGCTCGTCGCGAACCTCTACGCGACGGCCTTCGTGCAGTACCGCCAGGGGGTGGCCAGCCGCAGCCTGGCGAGTGCCGAGGCGCAGTTGCGGTCGCAGATCTCCTCGATCGGGCAGCAGCTCAGCTCCTTCCACGGCAACACGACCTCACCCGAGGCGTCGGCGCTGCTCAATCAGCAGGCCGTCCTCAAGGAGCAACTCGCCCAGATGCAGGTCAGCGGCGCGGTGGACACAGGTGACGTAGCACTGGTCACGCCCGCGCAGGCGCCGGTCTCGCCAAGTTCGCCCAAGCCGGTCCAGGACGCCCTGCTCGGCCTCGCCGCCGGGCTCGCGCTCGGCCTCGGCGCGGCCTTCCTGCGCGACAGCCTTGACGACAAGCTGAGCTCCAAGGAGGCGACCGAGCACGCCGGAGGCGCCCCGGTGCTGGCCATGACCCCGGTGGTGACCTCGTGGCGGCGTCAGCGCAACCCGCTGGTGGTGTCGGTCGCCGAGCCGACGTCCCCGGCCGCGGAGTCGTACCGGTCGCTGCGGACTTCCATCCAGTTCGTCCGGCAGGAGCGGCAGCTTCGCAGCGTGGTGGTGACCAGCCCGGGTGTCAGCGAGGGCAAGACATCGACCCTGGCCAATCTGGGGGTCGTCTTCGCGCAGGCGGGCGAGCGGGTCGTGCTCGTCTCGTGTGACCTGCGCCGCCCCCGGATCGGGGAGTTTTTCGGGGTGGACGAGCAGCAGGGCCTCACTTCAGTCCTGGCCGGCGAGCGGACCGTGGAGGAGGCACTGCTGCCCGTCCCGGGCTTCGACCGGCTCAGCCTGCTTCCGGCCGGGCCGGTCCCGCCTAACCCCGCCGAACTGCTCAACGGAGCCCGTGCCCGGGACGTCTTCACGCGGCTGCGGGACAACTTCGACCTGGTGCTCATCGACAGCCCGCCGGTACTGCCCGTAACCGACGCCGCGATCTTGTCCCAGCACGCGGACGCCACGCTGCTGCTCGCGGCGGCGGGACAGACCCGGCGATCCGACCTGCACCGCGCGGCGGAGAAGCTGGACCAGGTCGGTGCCAAGATCCTGGGCATCGTGCTCAACAAGGTGACCAGGCAGACCGGGCGCTACTACGGATACGGATACGGATACACGTACGAGCCCTACCGGGCGGCGAAACACACAATGCAGGCAGGGCACCCAAACGGGAGCAGCAAGGCGCAAGATCATAGCCCGCGCTAAACGTTTCCAGGCACATTAACGTCTATCGCCGGACGCGTAATTGCCGGAGGTAATTAATGGGGTACACAGGTTCGTGCCGGGGGAGGTATCGACGGACTGTGCCGGGGGAATTTACTACTGTGCTCGCCGTGGCTGCTTGCGGCGTTTTTGTCGCCGCGGCTGAAGCCGTGACGATTCCGCTATTGCGCCGGGCGGCCGTTATCGACGTTCCCGGTCACCGGTCGTCGCACACCGTCCCGACCCCCCGCGGTGGCGGGATCCCGGTCGCCGCCGGGCTGCTGGTCGCGGCGGGTCTGATCGGAGGCGCGAACGCGGCGGTCTTCGCCTTCGCGGTGGCCGCCTTCGGATTGCTCGGGTTCGCCGAGGACCTGCGCGGGCTCGCCGTCGGCCGGCGGCTGATCATGCAGTCGCTGGGCGGCATGGTAGTCGCCGTCGTCCTGGTCAGCGGCCTGGCGCGGCCGGTGGCCGTGCTCGCCTTGCTGGTCGCGCTCTGCACAGCCTGGATCACCGGGTTCGTGAACGTGTTCAACTTCATGGACGGCGTCAACGGCATTTCCGGGGCGCATGCCCTGATCGCCGGCGTTGTCTACGCCGGCCTGGGATGGTGGCAGCACGACGGGTTCCTGGCCCCGGCGGGCGCGGCCATCGCCGCCGGCGCGCTCGCGTTCCTGCCCTGGAACGCCGGCCACGCCCGGGTGTTCCTGGGCGACGTCGGCAGCTACGCGCTGGGCGCCGCCCTGGCCACCTTGGCCGCCTACGCCGTCCTCGCGGGAATCCCGGCCGAGGCCGCGTTCGGTCCGCTCGCGCTCTATATCGCCGACACCGCCTGGACGCTGCAGCGGCGCATCCGGGCCGGCGAACGCTGGCTCGAGCCGCACCGCACTCATGTCTACCAGCGCTGGTGCGACGCCGGATGGTCGCATCAGCGGGTGACCGTGGTGGGCGCGGCGACCACGGTCCTGCTCAGCCTGCTCGGGGTGGTCAGCCTGGCCGGCGATCCCGCCCTGCGGGCCGCCGCCGACGTGGCCGGCGCGGGCGTGCTCCTGGCGTACCTGCGATCACCGGCGCTGCTGGGCCGCCGCGCCGCCCGAGGGGGAGTCGTAACGCCATGCGGATTATCCTCGTCACCCATTATTTCCCGCCCGAGACCGGGGCCCCGCAGGCCCGCCTGTCCGCCCTGGCGGCCGCCTGGGCCGCGGGCGGAGACGACGTCACGGTTCTCACCGGCATGCCGAACCACCCGACCGGGGTGATACCGCCGCAGTACCGCGGCGCGATCCGGCGCCGTGAGCGTCGCGACGGCTACCGGGTGCTGCGCACCTGGCTGTATGCGACCCCGAACGAGGGAATCGCCCGCAAGACGATCGGCCATCTGAGCTTCATGATCACCAGCGTGCTGCTCGGCGGGCGCGCCAGCGGGCCCGCGGACGTCGTCGTCGTCTCCTCGCCCACCTTCTTCGCCATCGGCGCGGGGTGGCTGCTGGCCCGGCTCAAGCGTGCGCGGCTGGTGGTGGAAGTCCGCGACTTGTGGCCGGCCATCTTCACCGAACTCGGCGTGCTGACCAGCCGACCGGTGATCCGCTTGCTGGAACGGCTGGAGCTCGCCGCCTACGCGGCGGCCGACACCGTGATCGTGGTGAGTGACGGGTTCCGCGCCAACCTGATCGAGCGCGGCGTCCCGGCCGCCAAGGTGCACACCATCCGCAACGGCGTCTGCCCGGGCGAGTTCGATCCGGGCGCCGTGCCCGACGCGCAGGTGCGCGCCCGGCTCGGGGCCGGAGCCGGTGACTGCCTGGTGCTCTACGCCGGGACGCACGGCATCTCGCAGGGGCTCACCTCGGTGGCCGACGCCGCCGCCAAGCTCAGCGGCGCGGCGATCCGGTTCGCTTTCGTCGGCGAGGGCGCGGACAAGCAGAAGCTGCGCCGCCGGGTCGCCGACCTCGGACTGCACGACGTCACGCTGCTGCCCGGCGTACCGCACGAGCAGGTCCCGGCGCTGCTGGCCGCCGCTGACATCTGCCTGGTCTCGCTGCGCGACGTGCCGCTGTTCTCGGCGTTCATCCCGTCGAAGATGTTCGAGTACCTCGCGGCCGGCCAGCCCGTGGTGGGCGCGCTGGCCGGTGAGGCCGCGCAGATCCTGCGGGAGGCGGGCGCCGTGGTCGTACCGCCGGGGGACAGCGGGGCCCTGGCGGCCGCGATCGGGGCGCTGGCCGCCGACCCGGAGCTGCGGCAGGCGATGGGGCGGCAGGGGCGCTGCTACGTGGAGAAGTACTTCGACCGCGGCACGCTGGCCCGGCTGTACCGCAAGCTCCTCGACTCACCCGGCGGGCGGCCATGAGGCTCCTGGTCGTCGGCGGCAGCGGCTTTCTCGGCGGCTACGTGCTCCGCGCAGCCGCCCGCCACGGGCACCAGGTCCTGGCGCTGGCCCGCACCCCGGGGGCCGCCGGCACGGTGGCGGCCCATGGCGCGCAGCCGCTCGCCGGTGACCTCGACGATGCCCGCCGGCTCGACGAGGCGTTCGCCGCGGCCCGCGGTGAGGCCCTGGTCTGCCTCGCGTCGCTGGGCTACGGCCACGGCCCGCGCATCGTCGCCGCCGCCGAGGAGGCGGGCATCCCGCGGGCCGTCTTCGTCTCCACCACCGCGGTGACCACCACCCTGCACCCGCCGGCCAAGCAGCTCCGGCTGGCCGCGGAACAGCAGATCCGCGGCTGCGGACTGGACTGGACGATCCTGCGGCCGACGATGATCTACGGTGCCGCCGGTGACCGCAACCTGTCGCGGCTGCTGCGGCTGCTGAGCCGGGCAGCAGTGCTGCCGGTGCCGGGCACCGGCACCTGCCTGCACCAGCCGGTTCACGTCGCCGACGTCGCCGGTGCCGTGCTCGCGTCGGTGGAACAGCCCGCGGCGTTCGGCTCGCTGTACAACGTGGCCGGGCCCGAGCCGTTCCCGTTCGCGGAACTGCTGCGCCTGTGCGCCCGCGCGGTCGGCAGCAGGACCCGGCTGGTGCCGGTCCCGATCGCGCCGCTGGTGGCACTGGCCCGCGGCTACGAGTCGCTGAGCCGCCATCCCCGGATCCGGGCGGAGCAGCTGCAGCGGCTGGGCGAGGACAAGGCGTTCGCGATCGATGACGCGATCCGCGATCTCGGTTACGCCCCGCGGACGTTTGCCGACGGCATCGCCGACGAGGCCCGCCTGCTGGGACTCGCCTCATGAGGGGACCGGGAGACACAGCATGACCGGCGCGGATCTCGCTCAGCTCGGTCGCACCGTGGTCCACCTGCGGCCCGGTCAGGCGGCCCACCGGGCACGGCTGCGGACCCAGCAGGCTGGCCTGCGCAGGTTCCCGGACGCGGGCCGGCGGATCCTTTCCGGCCCGGACCCGTCGGCTGCTGCCGGCTGGCCGGATGCGTTCCGCCCGGTGGACGCGCGGCTCGCTGGCCGCTGGCCGGCCCTGCCCGAACTGCGGGCAGGCAAGATCGGGCTGCTGGGGCTCGTCAGGGAACTCGGCGAGATCCCCGACTGGCGGCAATTCGACGCGCCGCGGCTATGGCGCTTTCACCTGCATTACTGGGATTGGGCCTGGGGGCTGGCCGCGGACCCGGACCGGCTGGCCGCCCGGGCCCTGTTCGCCCGGCTGTGGCGGTCCTGGCAGACGCCGGCCGGGTTCGGCCGGGGCGATGCCTGGCACCCGTATCCCGTCGCGCTGCGCGCCTGGTCCTGGTGCGGCCTGCACCACGACCTGGCGGCCGGCAGCGATATCGAACCGCATTTCATCGCCGGGCTCGCGGCTCACACGGGATTCATGCGCCGGCACCTGGAATACGACGTCGGCGGCAACCACCTGGTCAAGGGACTCAAGGCGCTCGCCGGCCTGGCCGTCTTCTTCGCCGACGAGCGGCTGCTGCGGTGGGCGATGCGGCGGCTGAGACGCGAGCCGGCCACGCAGGTCCTGGCTGACGGCGGTCACTACGAGCGCTCGCCCGCCTATCACTGCCAGGTGCTGGCCGATCTCCTCGACGTGACGGACCTGCTGCGGGCCGCGGGCCGGACGCCGCCCGGCGAGCTCACCGCGGCGGTGGCCCGGATGCGGCACTGGCTGGGCGCGGTGCTCACCCCCGACGGCCAGGTGCCGCTGCTCAACGACGGCTATCCGGTGGACCGCGACCTCCTCACCGCGCTGCGACCCGGGCCGCCCCCCGATGGCCCGCTGCTCGTGCTCCCGCAGACCGGGCTGGTGCGGGCCGTGGCCGGCGGCTGGCACCTGCTCGCCGACGTCGGCCCGCCGTGCCCGCCGTCGCTGCCCGCCCACGCGCAGGCCGACACGTTCGGCTGCCTGGTGCACGTGGACCAGGTCCCGCTGCTGACCGACACCGGCACGTCGACCTACGAGCCCGGGCCGGTGCGCCGCTACGAGCGGTCCACCGCTGCCCACAGCACCGTGCAAGTGGACGGAGCGGACTCGACCGAGGTCTGGGGCGTGTTCCGGGCCGGCCGGCGAGCCCGGGTCAGCGGCCTGGCCGCCGAGGCCTGCTCCTCCCGGGTCAGCTTCGAGGCGGTCCACGACGGATACCGGTGGCTGGCCGGGCGCCCCCGCCATCGCCGTCGCTGGTCGCTGACCAGCGACGGGCTGCGCGTCGAAGACCTGGTCACGGGCCGGGGACGGCACGAGATCGTCATCCGCTGGCAGCTGGCGCCCGGCACGGCGGTCCGGATCGCCGGCGATACGGCGCTGGTCACCAGCCCGGCCGGCACGTTCTCCTGCATTTTCATACCGAACGGTCCGGCCCTGCTCGCGGCCGTGACCAGGTCAGTTGCGGCGGGATTCGCGAGCACCGCCGACGCGCCCGTGCTGACCTGCCGGATGGACACGGCGCTGCCCGCCCGGGTCACCACCGTCTGGAGCCGTACCCGCGACCGCGCGCGCGAAGAGGGAGCCACGTGAAACAAGTCGTGCAGCCGGTCAGCGGCGGCCCGGTCGAGGTGCTCGACGTGCCCCGCCCCGTCATCAGCCCGACCGAGGTGCTGGTGCAGACGGTCGCCTCGGTGATCTCCCCGGGCACCGAACGGGCGGTCACCGCGCTCGCCAGGTCCAGCCTGCTCGCCAAGGCGCGGGCCCGGCCGGACCTGGTCCGGCAGGTCGTGCGCAAGGCCCAGGCCGAGGGTATCCCGGCCGCGGCCCGCGCGGTCCGCGGCAGGCTGGCCGCCGACCTGCCGCTGGGCTATTCCGCGGCCGGGCTGGTCGCCGGGGTCGGTGCCGCTGTCGGCGGGATCGCGGTGGGCCAGCTGGTGGCGACGGGCGGGGCGGGCCACGCCAGCCACGCCGAGTTCCAGGCCGTGCCGGGCCTGCTGTGCGCGGTGGTGCCCGGCCAGGTGCCGCCGGACGACGCGGCGTTCGCCACCCTGGCGTCCATACCGCTGCACGCGCTGCGGCTGTCCGGAGCCGGCCCGGGCGCCAAGGTCGTCGTGCTCGGCCTCGGGCTCATCGGCCAGCTCGCGGCCCGGCTGGCGATGGCCTGCGGCTGCGACGTGGCCGGGATCGATCCGGACGGGTTCGCCAGGGAAACCGCGGCCGGCGCCGGCGTCCTGGCCCTGGACGAGTCCGGTGACGCGACCACCGGTCATGTCCTGTCCTGGTCCCGCGGCCGGGGCGCGGACGCCGTGCTGGTGTGCGCGGCCGGCCAGTCGGCTGAGCCGATGTCGAGAGCGCCCGCGCTGTGCCGGGACCGGGCGGCCGTGGTGATGGTGGGCGACGTGGGCATGCCGCCGCGCCGTACCCCCTACTACGAGCGGGAGATCTCGCTGCTGTTCGCCCGTTCCTACGGCCCGGGCCGGTATGAGCCGTCTTATGAGGCCTGGGGGGTCGACTACCCGGCCGGGCAGGTCCGCTGGACCGAGGGCCGGAACCAGGAGGCGGTGCTCGACCTGCTGGCGGCCGGCCGGCTCCGGGTGTCCGACCTGGTCACCCAGTCTTTCGGCATCGGTGACGCGGACGCGGCCTTCCGGCTCCTGGAGGAGCGGACCGAGCCCTGCCTGGCGATCCGCCTCACCTATCCGGCCGTGGCAGTCCCGGACCAGCCGGTGCGCCTGCGACCTGGCCCGGCTGGCCGTCCGGGGCCCGGCGTCGGCTGGATCGGCGCCGGCGCCTTCTCCACCGGGACGCTGCTGCCCGCGTTCCGGGACGCGGGCTTCGACCGTTTCGTGGCGGTGACCACGGCGAGCGGCGTGTCCGCGCGGCGGGCCGCGGAGCGGCACGGGTTCGAGAAAGCGGTCGCCGGCGGCGGCGCGGTGATCGGCGACCCGGAGGTCAGCGTGGTCGTGATCGCCACCCCTCACGATGTGCACGAGGAACTTGCCAGCCGGGCCCTGGCCGTCGGGCGGGACGTGTGGTGCGAAAAGCCGCTGGCGCTGACCTGCGCCGGCCTCGACGAGGTGGAGAAGGCCTGGCGGGAATCGGGCCGCCAGCTCACCCTCGGCTTCAACCGGCGCTGGTCGCCGGCCGTCCGGGCAGCGCAGCGCGTGCTGGCGGAGGTCGAAGGGCCCAAGCTGGTCATCTACCGGATCGCCGCGGGCCAGGTGCCGGACGGCCACTGGTATCTCGACCGGCGCCAGGGCGGCCGCTCGCTCGGCGAGGTGTGCCATTTCGTCGATCTCGCCCAGGCGCTGGCCGGGGCTGACATCCAGGACGCGACGGGCGTCCTCGGCGGAGACCCCGCCCAGGGCAATGACGGCATGGCGGTGGCGCTGCGGTTCACGGACGGCTCGGTCGCGTCGATCGCCTACGGCAGTGCCCCGCCGGTGGCGGGCAAGGAACGGATCGAGGTGCTCGCCGGATCGCACCAGCTGATCATCGACGACTTCCGGTCTGTCCTCGGGAACGGCCGTACCCTGTGGAAGGGCCGCCAGGACAAGGGCCACCGCGCCCACGCCGCCGCGTTCCGGCAGGCGGTGCAGGCTGGCCCGGGCATGCCGACCGAGGCCATGCTCAGCAGCATGCGCGCCACCATCCAGGCCGCCGACCGGGCCCGGGCCATATGATCGCCGGGCGCGACACAGCCGAGCCGGACGGCAGCCAGCCAAACGAAGATTACGTACGGGCCGGATGCTGGGGTGTGCAGCGAGATCCGTTAGTTCCTCCGGTCTTCCCAGACGGCACCGGCCACAGCTCCGAGGATGATCACCGCCCCGATAGCGATAAACCAGGTCATGATGCCGAAGATGGCACCGATGGTTCCGTATGTCTTGCTGTCAGTGATGATCGTGTCCGAGAAGTAGAACTTCGAGAATCCGCCGAGACCGCCGTAGAGAATCCCGGTAATGATCGCCGACGGCAGCAGCGTGCGCCACCGGACCCGGCCCGCCAGCAGGAAGTGCATCGTCCACCAGAAGAACGGCGTCATGATCGCGACCGTGACCAGCGGGCCCAGCCAGCCACCGGCCGAGATACCGCTTACCGGCCGCTCGGCCAGGCTTTCCGTCACTACGGCAACACCCAGCACCACGATCCAGGTCAGCGGGCGGTACACGGCTTGCATGCCCCGGTGATCCTGGCGGAAGACCTTCTCGTAGATCTGCTGGAGGGAGCTCGCCACCGCGAGCATCCCGGCGATGAGGAAGACCAGGCTGGTCGCGGTCGCGGCGTTCAGCGTGGCGGGCGCGGAGGTGAACAGGTGGTCCATGATGCCCGCCGCGCGGCGGTCCAGGCCCAGGCGCAGGGAAATGTCACCATCGACGCGGTGGCTGGCGAATGCGCTGAGCAAGATGACGAACGGGAGCAGCGAGACCAGCAGGCCCGCGCCGAACAATATGGCCTGACTGGCGAAATCCAGGGCTTTCAGCCGTATGAGGAAGCTTTGCGCGAGCGAACCTTTGAACCGGCCGCGCGCCCACGCCAGCACCTTGTATGGGGCCGGGGCCGCTCGCGGTGTCTCCGGCTGAGCGCCAGGTTGACGCTCCTGACGACGGGGCTGCACCATAACGCTGCCCCTTCCGGCGCCTCGGGGTCATTGAGGTAACCGTACGGCGCTGGTCAATGCGGAGGCCACAACTCCGTTCCGCCAGGCCCACAGCAATATGCCTGGGTCGGCAAACCCCCGGCGCTCATGCTGGCCGGAGGTGCTTGGACGGAGTGTTCATTGGCACGCCAGTTTCCGGCAACCACAGCGAAGCCTGGCTGACCGATCATGGCCATATTCCTGGCGCGCGCCGCGCCCGGATGGGGACCGGCTGGACACAGTACCCGGGCGAGGCCGCGGAAGGGTAGGGCGAAGACAGCCGCCGGTCGTGCCCAGCTATGACGGCCTGCTGAATCGGCGAGAATGCCCTGCGTAGCGCACCGTAGCTGGAAACAGGAGAACATGATGAGCTGGTCACTACGGCGGAGACTGGGCGGCATCACCGCCAGCACCGCGGCCGCTGAGCGCACAGGAAATCACGACCACCTTCTGCCCACCAGCCGTCTGGAGGCATTCTCCGACGGCGTCTTCGCGATCGCTATCACCTTGCTCGTCCTGGAACTCCACGTGCCGACCGGGCATGAGGCACTGCTGAGGGGCCTCGAACACGAGTGGCCCCGGTACCTGGGCTACTTCGTCAGCTTCACCTTCATCGGCGGGGTGTGGATCGCGCATAGCACCCTGACCCGGTTCATCAAGGCGGCCGACCCCGACCTGATGCGCCTGAACCTGATGCTCCTGCTATTTGTCTCGTTCCTTCCGTTCACCACAGCGATCGCCGCGACTCACCTGTTCGCGTCGAACCTCACTTTCCACGAGGCCACCGTCTCAACCTCGACAGAGCGCGTCGCCGTCGTCGTATTCGGCCTCAACTTGACCCTGGCCGCGCTCATGGTCTACTTCATGCTCCGGCACGCCGGACGCACGCCGGACGTCGCGGCCGACGACCTGGCCGAGGAAGAACTGCAGGTCTTCGCGAAAGAACGCCGGTCAGCAACGATGCTTCAGGCCAGCGCGACCGTTGTCGGCGTCTTCCTGCCGCTGACCGCCGTGGTCTTCTACCTAGCACTGTCGATATTCTTCTTCCTCGATCCGCTCCGGCACATGGGTGCCCGTGCGCGCCGCCCAGCCTAGATAGAAGGCGAACCTGCGGAATATGACCCGGTAGGCCTCCGTTCGGTGGCCGACGCCGCGCGCGACACCGGCATCTGTAGTGCGGCCGCACCGCGTGCCCTGCGCGTGGACAGCCACCGGGTCTGCCCCGCTGGCGGCCATCAAGTCGGGACCTATCCGTCACGGAGGATAACAGGCAGGCAATCTACCGCCTTGTCAGCCACGCCCTACCGATTACTTCACAGGCCGTGGCCCGTTGAATGGTACCGCTGCGCCTCCGCGGCACCTCTCGCCTTTTGTGCTTCCGGCGTCTGCCTTGTCTGCTGACGAGCCAGACGGCGCTCACGCCGCTGACGAATCCAGTGAGCAAGCCTGGTCTTCACCATTGCCGTCTTCCGTGGCTTTCATGGAAGAGCCATGGCGAGCCAAGCTGGCCGCTCCACTGCTCCGCCTGTTGATCCTGGGACTTGCGGTGCCCCGCCGACGTCAGCGCGCACGGCACAGTCCAGATTCTCAGCGTACGCCCGCAGGCGACGTCCAACAGCGTCTCGCCTATGCTCATCGCGCCGCCGGGCAGAGACGAGGAGTCTCGCCCGTACCCGCTTAGCGCTCAGCGGCCTGGTCGTAGACCCGGGCCATGATCGGGACGGTGAACAGGATGCGGCGAGTCGCCCTGATAGCCTCCGCACGGTGGTCAGCGTCGCAACGAATCCACGATCTTGGCGCGGAGGGACGGCATCTTCGCCGGTATCGGCCGCCCTGGGCAGGCCCGTTCCGCTAAAGCCATTCGTCCAGCTGATCCCAGGTCACGGTGACCTCGATCGGGTCGATCGCGTCGATGGCGAGGATGTCTTTCTTCCGGAAGGTGACCTGCTCCATCGCGTAGGTGCCATCCGACGTCAGGCGAAGCATCTCGACGGACACGGCGGGGCCGTCGTTCTGGGCGAGCCGGATGATCCAGTAGTGGCCGATGCCCGCCCGGGCGTAGCGGACCCGCTTGACGAGCAGGTCATCAGAGACGGAGCCAGGCGACACGATCTCGACGGCGATCAACGTGCCGGCGGCGGTTGGCTTGCCTTTCCACCGTCCCCCGCGCGAGTCGTCGAGGCACCGGAAGAGCGCCAGGTCCGGGCGACGGAAGTGGAACGGCACCTCGCTGAGCAGGACGTCAATGTCAGCGCGGACCCGATGGCAGGTTCCCTTGCGCTGGTCGTGCTTGCGGGCGGCCTCGGCGAGCGCGTTGAGCAGGGCGTGCTGTACTGCCAGGTGCTTGTCACTGGGCGAGTGGCAGACGATGATCGTCCCATCCGATACCTCGATCTGCCTGGCGAGGTCTTCGGGGAGTGCCTCGTAGAGTTCAAGGGTCATCTCGGGTGCCTCCGCCGCAGCGCGCAGCCACGACCAGTCGGAATCCCGCGGTATCGCCATGCGCCCCACGCTACCGGCAAATGGCAGGCCGGACGCAGGACCTGGGACGCAGCAGATAGGGGCGGCAGGACCTGGCCGGACACGCCATGACGCCGCTCACCCTCCTGTCGCTCGCCGGCCGGTCCACTTCTGCACGCGCCTCGGGGGAAAGGCTGTCGAGAAGGTCGTCAGGGTGAGGCTCCCCAGTGCCAGTCACTCACCAGCCACTGTCCGGTGCGCGGCACGGACGATCTCGCCCGCGTCGCGGCTGGCAGCGTCCCGGACCTGCGGGTCGTCACTCATCAGGGCCCGCTCCGCCGCGTGCAGGCGGCGGGCGACCTCCGGATGGCGCTCGATCTCCACGACCACGGCCCACTTACGGTAGAGCAGCATATCCCGGCGTCGGCCGCCGATTTCCTGATGGCTCCGCAGCAGGCCCTCAGCGCTGTGAGAACTTTTTCACGCCGTCAAGGGCGGCCCACTGCGCGGTGCCGCCGCGCGGCCCCGGCTGCTTGAACCAGATGATCAGGTCAAGTTCGGTCCACAGTCCGCATCGGGCCATGCCGACGGCCGACGGGTTGACCGTGGCCGCGCCCGCCGCCCGGGTCGATTCTGGCCGTTCTGCCCGGTATCGGCGCAGGCAGGCGGGATCTAGCGGTTTCAGCGGTTGCTATCCGGGCATGCTATCTCCACTTACGGAGAGTAGCAGACAGTCACATTATGTGCTTGCGGTGACCGGGCCAGCGGCCCTCCAGGCATGAGCGTAAAGGGGAGCAGCGTGACGGCGGTCCAAGCCGACCAGGTAGCGGTCAGGCTGCTGGCCGAGCTGCCGCGCGCCCTGGCAAGCGGGCAGCTCGTGGCCTACTTTCAGCCCGAGATCGACCTGGCCACCGGCCAGGTGATCGCTGCGGAGGCGCTGATCCGGTGGGAGCACCCCGAGTTCGGCGTCCTGTCGCCCGCCGTGTTCATGCCGCTGGCCGAACGGCTCAGCCTGACGGGAGCGCTGACCCGGGCGGCCGGGCGGCGGGCGGCCGGGCGTCAGCCGAGGAAGCCGCCGGCCCTGCGGCAGCCCTCTGCCGGCAGCGGCGGCGGGCCGCCAACCTGGTCGGGCCGGGCGTCCTGACGGCAGCGGTCGTGATCATGGTGGTATACGGGCTATGGCAGATCTTCCGGTGGGGCGGTCACCCGCATCAGGCCCTGATCGGCGACCTGGCCCAGCTGGTCCCGAACGCCGGCGTCGTCATCTGCGCCTGGCTGGTCACCCGGCGGCGCGAGCTCAGCCGCTCGATTCGCCGGGCGTGGCGGCTGCTGTTCATCGCGTTGTCGCTGTACATGCTGGGCGACATCCTGCAGCTGGTCTACGAGGTGGTACTGCACGAGCAGGCCTATCCGACCTGGGCTGACGCGGCCTACCTCAGCTACTATCCGCTGGCCTTCACCGGCATGCTGCTGTTCCCGGGGCGGCACCGCTCCTGGCCGGAGCGGTTCCGGCTGCTGCTCGACATCGGCACCGTCTTCGTCGGCGGGGCCACGTTCATCTGGTACATCGCGCTTGGCCCGGCGGTCGCGTCCGGGCACGGATTCCGGCTGATCAACATCGTCAACTACGCCTACCCCGTGGGTGACCTGCTGCTGCTGTTCGGCATCTTGTCGCTGCTGGCCAAGGGCGCGCCGCGCTCGGCGGTCAACCCGCTGCGGATCTTCGTGGCCGGCCAGCTGTTCCTCATCAGCGCCGACCTCACCTACGACTACATCACGGCGCATTCCAGTTACCTGGGCGGCGATCCGGTGGACACGCTCTGGATGATCGCGCTGACCCTGCTGTTCCTCGCGGCCAGCTGCCAACTGCGGGCCACCCCGCAAGAGGACACGGCCGGGCCGCGGCGTAACCCCGCCGCCGCGCCCAGCATCGTGCCCTACCTGGCCGTCGCCGGCAGCTACCTGCTGCTCATGGTGGTCGGCCTGGGCAGCGTCAGCTTCGACGGCCTGGGCGGCATCATGCTGGGCGCGGTGGTGCTCACGGTACTGGTCAGCGCGCGCCAGTTCGCCGCCCTGCGGGACAACAACCAGCTCGCGCTGCGGTACCACGAGCTCGCCTCCACCGACGCGATGACCGGGCTGTACAACAGGCGCTACTTCCTGGATCTGGCCGAGGGCCTGTTCGCGCACGCCCGCCAGCACGGCCTGCCGCTCGCCGTGCTGATGATAGACGTGGACCAGTTCAAGCAGGTCAACGACGTGCGCGGGCACGCGATCGGCGACCGGGTGCTGATCGACCTGGCCCGGTCCTGCCGGGAGAGAGTCCGGCCGGGCGACGTCGCCGCGCGCTACGGCGGCGACGAGTACGTGGTCATGCTCCCAGGCGCCGGGAGCCAGGCCGCCGACCGGGTAGCCACCCAGCTAACTTCCTCGCCCGGCCTGGTGACCGCCGACGACGGGACACCGGTCACCTACACGGTCAGCGTCGGGATCGCGGAGATCGGCGACTGCGAGGACCCAGATCTCCGGAAGGCGCGGTCGGCCTGGTGTTAAATTGCCGGGTTCGCGGTGAGCTGGTAGGTGATGGGCCGGGTGTCGCCTGGCATCCGCGGCGGGACGGCGTTGACCTGGTCGGTGAGCAGGGCCAGGGCGCGGGCGACACGTGGTTCGGCGGGCCGCTGGAGGGTGACGGTGATCGTGTCGGGGGCGAAGACGATGATCCCGGCGGTGCCGCGGATGATGGTTTCGCGGGTGATGGCGCGGTATTCGTCGTGGTCGCGCAGGTAGGCGTTGAGCTGGTCCGATAGCCAGTGCTCGGCGTTGTGCGCCAGCAGCCGCAGCACCATCTGCAGGCCGCGCCGGGCAGTGCGCAGCAGCGCCACCTGCGCCTGGGGGTCGATCTGGTTGGCGGGCAGCTTGGCGGGGATGCCGTCGCGGGCCTTCTTGGCCGCGCCGAGCTGGCGGCGGGCGGCGGCGATCTGGCGTTCGGCGGCGGGGATCAGCCTGGTGTTCTTGTCCGCGGGGGTGATAGCCGGGTCGGCGAGCAGGACGGCGAGGCCGCGCTCGGCGGCGGCCAGGTTCTTCTCGGCTTCGCGGACGGCGGCGTTGGCTTCCTTGCGGGCCGGGTTGTCTGTGATCTTGGTGTTCGTCTCGATGTCCGCGGCGTAGTCGCAGATGGCGTCGATGCCGTAGTTCTGGCTGGCGTACTTCAGGAAGTTCTCCTCCCGCCACCGTGACTTCAGCCAGCCCAGCAGCGCGGCCGGGCACGCACCGGAGTCCGATGTCAGGATCTGCAGGACGACCCGGCCGTGCTCGAACAGGGTGATCTGCCGTGCTTCGCCGTAGTCCTTGAGCTGCACGGTCTCCTCGGCCCAGGCGACGGCGCGGGCCTTGCCGTTCACGGTGACGACGGACAGGACCGGCAGCATGGCCGGGACGGCCAGCGGGGCGCGCCGGCAGGTCACCCAGTGCACGCCGTTGCCGCGGCAGTGCGCGAACACGGCCGGGTAGGCGCCGCCGCGGTCGAACCCCAGCATGATCTCCGTCCCCGCGGGGACGGTCTTCTTCAGCTCGGCCAGCGCCTTGGGCAGCGTGACGCTCAGTCCGGACGGCTCGCCGGTCACGAAGCACACCGCCCGCCCGTTTGCCGTGGTCACGTGCGTGTCCGCCCGGCCCCTCTCCGCCCGCCCCCGCTTGTTGTCCCGCCCCTTCCCCACCGGCTTGGCCCCGGCGTAGGGGACGAAGTGGTCATCGACGTAGTACACCCCGGACGTCTCCGGGCTGGCCGCCAGCATCGCAGCCGCGAACGCCGCCTGCAGCTCCAGCGGGTCAGCGGCATCGGCGATCGCGGCCAGCCGGGGCCGCAGCGTCCGCAGCGACGGCAGCACGGCCAGGCCGGCCAGCGGCCCCGCCTCGCCCGGGACCAGATGCTTGACCTGCTCCGCCGTCGCGGCCCCGGGCGCGAAGCACATGCTCACCGCCGACAGCAGCGCCGCCTCCCGCGCGTCGCCGCCCGCCGCCTGCGGCAAGATCTCCCCGGCCCGCCCCGGATAGGCGTGCAGCAGCATCGCCCCCGCATACCGGGAGAACACCCCGCTGCCCTCCGCCGCCCGCCCCGTCCCCCCGAACCCGGGCGGCACGACACCCGGCTCCGGCCGCACCGCGGGCTCCGGCGGCTCAGCCTCCTGCCCGTCGTGCCCCGGCACGGCTTCCGGTTCCGGCCGCGGCGGCTCCTCCGCTGCCGTCTCCTCCTGGCCCGCCGCCAGGCCGGGACCAGCGGTATCCTCCAGCGCCAGCTCGCCTTGCACCCGGGCCGGGCCGAGCCGCCGCAGCACCGTGGACTGCTGCACCTCCAGCCGGCGGGCGATCTCCGCGTCCCGCACCCCGGCCGCGCGCCAGGCCCGGGCCCGCTCCCAGTCCTGCCCGGTCACCGTGCGGGGCCGGCCCCGCGGCCGGACCAGCCCGGCGGTCCCCTCCCGCTGCGCCCGCTGGTGCAGCGTCGCCACGTAGTTGTGTGTAAGCCCCAGCGCCGCCGCGACCTGCATGCCGGGGAAACCGATCTGCCGCAGCGCCGCCACCGCGATGTTCCGCATGGCGGTGTCGCCGTCGGCGAACCGGAACAGCGCGGTCGTCCCGGCGAAGATCCAGGTCTGCCTGTCCGAGCGCAGCACCCGCAGGTCGGCAGCGTCTGGCATGCCCTCCAGGATGGCAGACGCGGCGGCTGACAGCATGCCCCAACTGTACCACTTGTTAACACTTTTAACAAGAAATGCATTACATATCATCCCAGGTCAGGATGGGTGCAAGCCCTCACCTTCCGGAGATCTGGGCCCCGGCCAAGGCGCACACGGCCGCCGTCCTCCGGTCCACCCCTGCCGACCCGTCGCTGGCGTGGCTGGAATCGCGCGGCGGGCAGGCCCAGGTGACATTCAACAACGCCGTCGACACCCTGGCCTGGGACCTGGAAGTGGAAAGCCACTCGCCCACCGTTGCCAACCACCTGGCCTTCGAGGCTGACGCCCGCATCGTGCGGGCTGAGGCCCAGAAGATCCTCGCCACCCCCGCCCTCCTGCCGAAATTCCACCGGGCAGCTTACGAGCAGATGCTGCACAAATTCATCACCGTGGCGAACCTGCTCCAGCCCGGCGCGGGCTACGGCACCACCGCGCAGGACTACGCCGCCTGGTATGACGCCATGCGCGCATCGAACATCACCGTCTGGTAACTGAAATGAGGCCAAGCTGCTCTCGGCAGCTTGGCCTCGACCTCTGCGGCGGTGACCAGCAGTCGCCCAGCCGCCAGGCCCGGGCCGGATCAGGGCACGGACGCGGGTGTCACCGTCGACGGGTACTTCTTGGCGAAGGCCGCGATCGAATCCTGCTTGATGGCCGTCCAGAGCTGGTCGGCGATCGCCGTGTTCAGGACCGGCTCGCCGTTCACCGTATGCGTCGGCACGGCCAGGAAGGTCCCGGCGCTGCCGCCGAGGCTGCCGAACTTCTTGGCGAGTGACTCGATCTGCGAATTGGTCATGTTGCTGTCCACCGTCAGAGCGCTGGTGATCGAGTTGAGCACCCTGACCATGGTCACCGGGTTGGTGAGCAGGTGGTCGTTGGCGATCGTGGTCATGGTCGCGCGGATGAAGTTCTCCTGGCGCAACGTCCGGGCCTGCCCGCTGAGCGACGGTTCGCGGGCGTAGTAAATGGCGGTGATGCCGGTGAGATGGTTGATGCCCGCGTTGAACGTGTACCCGAAGCTCTTGCTCGCCTTGGGGATCGTGACGGTCAGGCCGCCGATGGCGTTCACCAGGTTCGTCATGTGGGTGAAATCGATCTGCGCGTAATGGTTGATGGGGACTCCGGTGAATTGCCCGACGGTCTGCACCAGCAGGCTCGGGCCGCCGGTCTTGAGCGCGTACGAGAGCGGGTGCTGGCCGTGGCCCGGCACGTTGACCACGGTGTTATCCGGAATCGCCACCGCTCCGCCGTGCTTGCCGTCGCCGTTGATGTGCAGCAGCATGACGAGATTGCTCGAGTTGGACAGGGCGGCCTCCTTCAGCGCGGTGCCGGTGGGCCCCTTCTGGGAACTGGTGACCAGGAACGTCTGGCCAGGTCCGCTCGCTGCGACTAGGTGGGCGACGTTCACCCGCGGGATGCTGCTCGCCACGTGGTTGACGTATGCGTAGCCGCCGGCGGCGAGCACGATGATCAGGCCGAGGAAAGACGCGGCCGACACCAGTGCGATTCGCCACGGGTGGCGCTTGCGCCTGCGTGGCCCCGCCCCGTGGCCGTCGGCGTTCGCCGCGGAATACATGGGTCCGCTTTCCGTCTGCAGGTCGGATATATCGGACATTTATTTCCCCCGTCTAGCCGCTTTGCTGTGGCCCGGCCGGCCGGTTCTTCGGGCGCCCGCCCGTTATGGTGACCTGCGGGCCGGAATATCGCTTTCTGGCATTTGATCGTGTTGTGTGCTTTTGCGCGAACGCCCCTTTGCGGAGCTGCCTGCGATTTGGTTCTCTTTACCTTGTGTTATGTGCTACTAGCGCAGAGTAATGCATGCGGGCATCAAGGGGAAGAGCGGGGCAGTCCGGCATTGCCCAAGGTGAGCGACGGCGCGGTGAACAGGGCCGCCAGCGCGTCCGCGTCGGGATCGGTGGAGAGCACCACGACCTCGTCGCCCGCCCGCAGAACGGTGCCGGGCCGGATCGGGACGAGGCGGCCATCCCGGATGATCAGGCTGATCCAGGTGTCCTCACCGACCGGCAAGTCGCTGACCTGGATGGCGTCGGCGACCGCCGCCGGGGCGATGACAAAGCGGTGCAGCCCCTCGGGCTCGTGCTGGAACCGGATGCCCAGGCTCCACGGCTCCGGCTCAACCGTCCGCAGCGGTATCCGCAGGCGGCGAAGCAGCCACGGCACGGTGCCGCCCTGCACGATGACGGAGAACGTCACGACGACGAAGATGATCGCGTAGAGGCACTGCGCGCCGGGCACTTCGGCCTGGACGATGGACGCGCCGAGCAGGATCGGCACCGCGCCCTTGAGGCCAGCCCAGCCGATGAACAGCCGCTCGCCGCGGCGCAGGCGGACCCGCCGGAGCAGTGCCCCGACCAGCAGCGGCCGGATGACCAGCGCCAGCAGCGCCGCCAGCACCAGGCCGATCAGCCACGCCCAGTCACGGGACAAGCTGTTCAGCTGGATGGTCAGGCCCAGCACGGCGAACGCGAGAATCTCCGCCAGGTGAGCCAGCGAGGAGTGGAACCGGGCGATCTCGCGCTTGTACGGCGCGCGCGCGTCGCCGATGAGCAGGCCCGCGACGAATACGGCCAGGAAGCCTGACCCGTGGGCGGCGGTGGCCAGGCCGTAGATGGCCAGCGCGCTGGCCAGGACCCGCAGCGGGTACAGGCCCTCGCTCGGCAGCGGGACGCGCTGCATGAAGGCCAGCAGGGCCCAGCCACCCACGGCGCCCGCCGCCAGGCCGATCGTCAGCTGTGAGAGTAGTTCCCAGGCGACGTGACCGACCGCGGTCATCCCGGTGCCCGAGGTGGCCAGGAGCGCGGCGATCAGGGCGATGCTGACCGGGTCGTTGGATCCGGACTCGCCTTCGAGCAGCGCGCCGCCGCGCCCCCCACTTCGCGGCGGGCCAGGACGGAGAAGAGCACCGCCGGGTCGGTCGGCGCCAGTGCGGCGCCGACGAGCAGGGCGCTGCGCCAGTCGAGCGCGAAGACCAGGTGGGCCGCTGCCGCCACGCCCCCGGCCGTGACGATCGTGCCCGCCAGGCCGATCCACAGCGTCGGGCCGGCCACGCCCCGCAGCCGCCGCCAGCCCACCCGCATGCCGCCATCGAACAAGATCACCGCGAGCGCCACCGAGACGATGTGCTCCACGGCGTCGAACGACAGGCCGCCCAGCCGCGGCCAGAGGTCAGCCGCCACCGCCGCGGCGACCAGGAAGAAGGCCGGAGCCGGAATCCGCAGCCGTTCGCTGACCCGGCTTGACAGCACGGCCGCGACCCCGGCGAGCGAGGTGACGAGCACGGGCAGGCCGAGGGCCGCTGCGTTCATCCGATCTGTCCGCCTTCCCGGTTATCGCGCCACGGTCTGTGCCCGGTCATGCCGATCTAATCCCGGCGGCGTGCAGAGAGGTTGCCGGTGATGTGTTGAACCGATGGAGAACGAACGCCGGTCCTCCATCAGGGCTCCATCACCGGCACACGGGGATTCCTCGCCCGGGCCCTAGAAAAGGCATGATGCAGAGAGGTAGCGCGATGGCGTGGTTGATCATTTTTGCCGCCGGCCTGTTCGAAACGGGCTTTGCGGTGTCGCTGAAGCTGAGCCACGGGATGACCAGGCTGTGGCCAACGGTGTCGTTCGCCGCGTGCGCGCTGATGAGCTTCGCGCTGCTGACCGTCGCGCTGCGCCGGCTCGAGGTCGGCGCCGCCTACGCGGTCTGGACGGGGATCGGCGCCGCGGGGACCGCGGTAACTGGCATGATCTTTCTAGGCAACGCGGTCTCCACCGTGAAGCTGGTGTCGATCGGCCTGGTCCTGGCCGGAGTCATCGGGCTGAACCTGTCCGGCGTGACGCCCCCGTGACCTGTCCCGCCGGGCTATCCTGCGGGACCTGATCCGCCGGATTATCTCGATCACACCGCTGATCGCGGCGGAGGCCCCGAACGCCACAAGCAACCCGGCCCAGGGCTTGTCCTCGAAGGCCCGGCCGCCGAGGCGTCCGATGAAAAATGAGTAGGACGCCCAGATCAGGCCGGCGGCCGCGGTGGCGATGACGAAGCGGCGGCGCCGGTAGCCGATCATGCCGCAGCACAGCGTGACCGCGGTCCGGCCGCCGGGGATGAACCGGCAGACGATGATGAGCGACGTCCCGAACCTCTCGAGTGAGCGCTCGGCCCAGGCGCGCCGCTGGCGGCCTTTCTCGCCCCGGAAGAACCTGCGCTCTACGCGCGGCCCGAAGCGGCGGCCCAGCAGATAGCAGAGGTTGTCGCCGAGGAACGCGCCGGCCGCGCAGCAGGCCACCAGCAAGGCGATGCGGGGATCGGTGCTGCCCGCGGTGGCTACCCCGAGCGCGATGACGGCGGTCTCGCTGGGCAGCACGGGGACGACCGCGTCGAGCGCCGGCAGCAGGACCGCGATCAGGTACGAGATCACGGAGCTGACCTGCAGGCTGGCGAGCGCGGTCAGCTGCGTCATCGCAGGCCATGCCCCGCCCCGGCCCGGGCCGGGGCGGGGGCCGGGGCGGGGGCCGGGCGGGGGCACAGCGCGAGCAGTACCTGGTCTCGGGCGCGACGGCGAGCAACCCGGCCGGGATCCGGGACTCGCACTGCTCGCAGCAACCGAAACGTCCCGCCGCGAGGCGGTCCAGGGCCTCCTCGACGTTCGCTAGCTGCCTGCGGGCCGCGACCGTGCGGATGAGCAGGAGCCGTATCTCCGGCCGCCCGGCCCCGCCGCCGTCGTCATCGGGGGCGGCCGCGACCGCGACGTGGTAGGCGAGCGACAGCTCCGTGACCTCTCGCACCCTGAGCTGCCAGCGGGCTTCCAGGACGGCCCGCCAGTGCGGGCGATCGGCTCCGCGGGGCAGAACCTGGGTCATGGCTTCCTGGCTTGCGCGTTCGTGGCGGGGCATCGTTCTTCCTGTCGATTAGGGCTCGAGGGCCGGGACCCGCGTCCGGGCGGGTACCCGGACGTCCGGTGCGACCGGAGCAGGAGAGCGCACACGACGGCAAGCAGAGCGCCGAAGGCGATCCACGGTGCTAGCACCAAGATCAAGCTGAGTCCGGTCATCGGCTGCGCCCCCAAACTGCCATTGCTGTCACCATGAGTGCATCCGGTGGTCATGCGGACCCGGTGAAGCTGACATGGTGACGGTGTGGAGGCCGGGCGCCGTACCTGGCGGGAGCCGGGTCGATGCGGGAATCATGGGGATCATGGGAGGTCCCGGCGCGCGGGCGAGCCGGCCGGGAGGACCCGCGGAGAGGCGGATGAGCAGTGATGGCGGCGACGGTTCTGGTGGTGGAGGACGAGCGCAAGCTGCGTGACCTGGTCCGGTCCTACCTGGAGCGGGCCGGGTTCACGGTGCTGTCGACCGGCTCGGGCGCCGAGGCGATCACGATGGCGGCCGGCGCGTCACCGGACCTGGTGGTCCTCGATCTCGGACTGCCTGACGTGGCCGGCGAGACGGTGGCCAGGGAGCTCAGGTCCACCTCGGCCACGCCGATCCTGATGCTGACGGCCAGGAGCGCGGAGGAAGACCGGATCCGCGGGCTCGAACTCGGCGCCGATGACTACGTGACCAAGCCGTTCAGCCCGCGGGAGCTTGTCCTGCGGGTGCAGGCGATCTTGCGCCGCGGGACAGGATCGCCTGCCACCCAGGGTGTCACCAGCTACGGCCAGGGTGAACTGGTCATCGACGAACCGCAGCGCCAGGCCACGGTGCGCGGCGCGACGGTCGCCCTCACCCCGACCGAGTGGGGCGTGCTGGTCGCGCTGGCCACCGTCCCTGGCCGGGTGTACTCACGGTTCGAGCTGATCAACCGGGTCCGGGGATATGAGTTCGAAGGTTATGAACGCACGGTGGACTCGCACGTGAAGAACCTGCGCCGCAAGGTCGAGGATGACCCGGGCAATCCCGCGATCGTGCAGACCGTCCTCGGCGGCGGTTACCGGCTCGGTCTGGCCCGCGATGACTGATGATCCCGGGCTGGTCCACGCCGCCCGCGGCAGCACGCTCGGCCTGCGCCTCGCGCTGGCCTTCCTCGTCGTGGCGCTGGCCGCGGTCGCGCTGCTGGCCGGGCTGACGGCGGCGTTCGCGGCCGCGGACGTCTCGACCCTGGCCAGCCAGCAGCGCACCGAGCTGGCCGACGCGTTCGCGGTTGCCGCCGGGGCGGTGTGGAACCAGGACAAGGACTGGTCATCCGCCGACCTGTCCCCGGTCATCGACCTCGCCGCGCGCACCGGAGCGGCGGTCGGGATAAGTGACCAGGCCGGCCGTACCGTCACGTCCTCGACCGGTTTCACCGCCGCGAGCGGGCCCCAGTCGAGCCTTCCCATCGTGGTGCACGGCCAGCGCGTCGGCACCGCCATGGTGCGGTTCACCGGCTCCGGGCTCAACGCCGCCGACCGCAGGCTGCAGGCCGCGTTGCTGTGGGCCATCGCCGGGGCGGCCGGGCTGGCGGCACTGCTCGCGCTGCTTACCGGGCTCGCCGTGGCCCGGCGGATCACCCGGCCGATCACCCGGCTGATCGCGGTGACCCGGGCGATGGCGGCCGGCGACCGCGCCGCGCGGGCCGGTGAGATCCGCGGGCCCGGCGAGCTACGCGAGCTAGCCGCCGCCTTCGACCAGATGGCCGGCGCGCTGGACCGGCAGGAACAGGTCCGGCGCAACCTCGTGGCTGATGTCGCTCACGAGCTCCGCACGCCCATCGCGATCCTGCAGGCCGGCCACGAGGCCCTGGTCGACGGCGTGGCCGAGCCAACGCCGGCCGAGCTCGGCTCGCTGCGCGACGAGGTCTTGCGACTGGCCCGCATGGTCAGCGACCTGCAGACGCTGGCCGCCGCCGATGCCGCCGCGCTGAACCTGGCCCGGCAGGAATGCGACCTGGCCGACCTCGCCGCCGCCGCGGCCGACAGCCTGGCCCGCAGGTTCGAGGCGGCCGGGCTCATCCTGGGCCGGCAGCTATCCGCGGCCCCGGTGCTCGGCGACGCGCACTGGCTGCACCAGGTGATCACGAACCTGCTCACCAACGCGCTGAAGTTCACCCCGGCGGGCGGTCATGTCACCATCAGCACCTGGCGGCGAGACGGCGAGGCGCTGCTGCAGGTCACCGACACCGGCGTCGGCGTCCCGGCCGAGGACCTGCCCCGGATCTTCGACCGGTTCTGGCGCGGCCGGCAGGCCAGCCAGATCTCCGGCAGCGGCATCGGCCTGGCGGTCGCGGCCGAGCTGGCTCAGGCGCACGGCGGCCAGCTGACCGCGACCAGCCAGCCGGGACTGGGCACGCAGCTGACGCTCACACTGCCGAGCGCGTGACCGCCGGGGGCCTGACCAGGTGAATGTTACGCGTAACATAGACGCTAATGACTGACACCAGGAGTTGCGAGCAGTGCGGCGCGTCGTTCGCGCCGCGCCGCGAGCATGCCCGGTTCTGCTCGGCCCGCTGCCGGGTCGCGTGGAACCGCCAGAACGCGAGCGACCTGCCGGCCGAGACGGGCACCCTCGACTGGTCCATTACCGCGATGCAGGAGACGGCCGACCGGCTGCTCCGGGCGAGCGGGTGGCACCGGCCGCATGCCTTCGCGGTGATCAGCGAGGCCGTGTGGTGGGTCACCATGGTCGACGCCACCCTGGTCCGCTATCACCCCGACCTCTACCACGCCGTCCTGGCGGGCTACGACGCCGAAGAGCGCCGGGTGATCGAGGCAACCTTCGGTGGCCTGCGGTTCGTTCGGAACCGGATGGGATATTACGCGGACCACGATGACTTCATCCGGCCCAGCCGGGGCGATTCCGGTCCCGGGCCGGCCCGGTCGCGGACTGGACCTGGCGGCCGATGCCCGAGCCGGGGCTCGCCGCGCGGTCGGCGCGCGGGCAGGAGTGGGAAATGACGCGATACCGGGCTTACCAGGTCCAGCTGGCCGGCCATCGGGTCGGCGAGACCTTCGAGCGGGCGGCGGCCTTCCTGCGCTTGGCCGCCGACGGCTGCCTCAGCCCCAGCTAGCTGCTCCAGCCGCAATTAGCGGCGCTTACGCGGACGCCGGCCGACGAGGACGCGCCAGCCGATGGCTACGACGGCGGCCGCGAAAACCAGCCACGGAACCAGCACCATCAGCTCGGCGGCAGTCACGCCTTGCCTCCTCACGGGTCGCGGCCGAGTCCGGGATTCCTCACGAGCGCCAGTGTCCGTGAGCAGCCGGCGGTGCCCGCTGACCAGCGTTACGGCCGCGGTACACCGGGCCCCCGTTGCCGCACCAGTCACCCTCACATGATCGGGCCGCCGGCGCGCCGCGAGCGGGCACCGCCCGCTATCCCCGCGGACGACGGTGCCCGCTGACTCAGGCGCCGTTTCCGCGCGCCTAGGACATCCCAGGCATGTGCAGTCCGTGTGGAGATCACGTGGCGGCGCCGTGAAACAGCCTCCGCGGCGCGGTCAGGCTTCGGCCGCGCCGCCTTCGCCTTTGATCTGGCCCAGCCGGTCCAGGAAGCTCGCCGCCCAGTAGGCCACGTCGTGCTCGCGTACCCGCCGCCGCATCGAGCGCATCCGGCGCCTGGCCTCGATCGGCCTGACGGTCGACGCCCGCACGATGGCGTCCTTGAGGCCCTCGATATCGTGCGGGTTGACCAGGAACGCGCCGGCGAGCTCGTCGGCCGCCCCGGTGAACTCGCTGAGCACGAGCGCGCCGCTCTCGTCGTTACGGCAGGCCACGTACTCCTTGGCCACCAGGTTCATGCCGTCCCGCAGCGGCGTCACCAGCATCACGTCGGCCGCCAGGTAGAGCGCGGCCATTTCCTCCCTCGGATAGGACTGGTGCAGGTAGTGGACGGGCGGGGACCCCACCTCCCCGTGCTGGCCGTTGATCCGGCTCACCGTCTGCTCGACGTCGTCGCGCAGCTCGCGGTACGCGTCGACCCGTTCCCGGCTGGGGCTCGCCACCTGGACCAGGACCGTCTGCGCCCCGAGGCGGTCCTCGTTCAGCAGCTCGCCGTAGGCTCGCAGCCGGTGCAGTATCCCCTTGGTGTAGTCGAGCCGGTCGATGCCCAGCATGACCACCTCCGGGTAGCCCAGCGCATCACGGATCTCCTGCGCCCGTTTCCGCACGTCTTCGCGCTGCGCGATCGCGCTGAGCCCGGCGGCGTCGATCGAGATCGGGAACGCCGCCGCCTGCACCTCGCGCGTCCCGCCCCGGCCGTCGACCCGCACGGCCGGTCCCCTGGTGGTCAGGCCGACGGCCCGGCGGGCCGCGCGCAGGAAGTTCGCCGCGTCGGCCCGGCGCTGGAAGCCGAGCAGATCGGCGCCGAGCAGGCCCGTGACCACCTGCCGCCGCCAGGGAAGCTGGGCGAAAATCTCGTAGCCGGGGAACGGGATGTGGTTGAAGAAGCCGATTCGCAGGTCGTCGCGCAGCTCGCGGAGCATCTGCGGCACCAGCTGGAGCTGGTAGTCGTGCACCCATACGGTCGCCCCCTGGGCGGCCTGCTCCGCCGCCGCCTCGGCGAAGCGCCGGTTGACCACCACGTAGGCCTCCCACCAGCTGCGGTGGAACTGGGGCGGCGCGATCACGTCGTGATAGAGCGGCCAGAGCGTCGCGTTGGCGAACCCCTCGTAAAACCTCCTGACCTCGGTCTCGGAGAGCCCTATCCCGACCAGGTGCAGGCCATTGGCCTCAAATACCCCCGGGGCCGGGCCCGCGTCCCCCGACCAGCCGATCCATACGCCGCCCGCACCGCGCATGACGGGTTCTAGGGCCGTTACCAGCCCGCCAGGACTGGAGCGCCAGCTGGTCTGGCCGTCCGGGCCTTCGACCCGGTCGACCGGCAGCCGGCTGGATACCACGACGAAGCTGTGGGCTTGCTCGGTTGTCGGGGACATCGGTTAAACCATAACCCGCGATCGTGAACGTCGCCGAAATCGTGGCCCAGGCCTGCGTGCCGCCGGCCCCCGGCTCGCGCATCGTGGCCGGACGGCCCGGCACGCTATCTTGGTACGATCGTCGCCGGATCCCGCGACTCGAGCACCGCCCGCGTAAGCAGAAAGTGACCTGTGCAATACCAGCTATCGCGCATCGTCGCCGGGCCGTTCCTGCATACGATCTGGCGCCCCAAGGTGACCGGGGCGGAGCACGTGCCCGCCTCCGGCGGCGCCATCCTCGCGGCCAACCACCAGTCCGTCGTCGACTCCGTGTTCCTGCCGCTGATGCTCAGCCGGCCGGTGACGTTCTCGGCCAAGGCCGAGTACTTCACCGCCTCAGGCCCCGCGGCCCGGCTATGGGCCGCGTACCTCAAGGCCACCAACCAGCTGCAGATGGACAGGGACGGGCCGCGGGCCGCCCAGGACACGCTGGAGGCGGCGCTGGCCCTGCTGCAAGCCGGGAACCTGTTCGGCATCTACCCGGAAGGCACCAGGTCGCCGGACGGGCGCCTGTACCGCGGCCGGCCCGGCGTCGGCTGGCTGGCGCTGAAGTCCGGCCTGCCGGTCCTGCCGGTCGCGATCACCGGCACCCGGCACGTGCTGCCGCCCGGCCGCGTGGTCCCGCGGCCGGGCCGGATCGAGGTCAGGATCGGCGCGCCGCTCACGTTCGCCCCGGAGGTCACCCAGGCGCCGCCGGGCAAGGCCAGGCGCCTGATCACCGAGCAGGTGATGACCGCGATCCAGGAACTGTCCGGCCAGGAGTACGTCCACATGTTCGCCTCGGACCGCAAAGCCGAACTCCAGGCCGCGAGCCCCGCCTCGTAAACCCTTAACTGGCGCACTGGGGGCAGAGGCCGAACAGTTCTACCGTGTGACCCACGTCGGTGAAGCCGGCCTCCGCGGCGACCCGTTCGGCCCACTGCTCCACCGCCCGGCCCTCCACCTCCACGCTGTGCCCGCAGTTGCGGCAGGTCAGATGGTGGTGGTGCACGCTCGTTCCGCACTGGCGGTAGAGGATCTCGCCGCTGTCATCGCGGATCGCGTCGATGCGGCCCTGTTCGCTGAGCGCCTGCAGGTGCCGGTAGACGGTGGTGAGCCCGACGTGCTCGCCCTTGCGCCGCAGCTCGGCGTGGATCTCCTGGGCGCTGCAGAAGCCGGGCAGCCGGTCCAGGGCCGCGGCCAGGGCCTGCGCCTGCCTGGTCCCGCGCGCCCGGGTGCCCTTGACCCGCCCCTGCTCCTCTGGCTGCGTCACAGCCCCTCCGTCCGTTGATCGTGTGCCGGCCGGGGTCATTTACCGCGCCTTCCGGCACACGATCATGCTAGGCGCTGTCCGGTTGCAAACGAAATTGGGAATCATTATCATTACCACGAGGATGAATCCGGCGAACACAGGGAGCGGCGACTATGCGGGGCGACTGGCGGGGGCTGACGGCGGTCGCGGTCATCGGCGCGGGGCTGCTGGCCAGCGGCTGCTCATCCTCGTTCGCGCTCGGCTCACCGGACGTGCACGGGAAGATCGTCGCGGTCGGCGCCGAGAGCCAGTACGCGGACGTCATCCAGCAGGTCGGCGGGAAGTACGTCCAGGCCAGCGCGATCATGAGCAACCCGGACACGGACCCGCACACGTTCGAGGCGAGCGCGTCGGTCGGCCGGCTGGTCAACGCCTCCCGGCTGGTGGTGCAGAACGGCCTGGGCTACGACACGTTCATGAACACGATCGAGCAGGCGGTCCCTGACTCTTCGCGCAAGGTGATCGTGGTGCAGAAGCTGCTCGGCCTGCCGGACAGCACGCCTAACCCGCACCTGTGGTACAAGCCCGGTGTCATGCCGGCCGTCGCCCAGGCGATCGCCGCCGGCCTGGCCGCGCTGCAGCCCGCCCACGCCGCGTACTTCAAGGCCAACGCGGCCGCGTTCACCCGCTCGCTGACCGCGTGGACGAGCGCGATCGCGGCGTTCAAGGCCAGGTACCCGGGCACGCCGGTGGCGACCACCGAGCCAGTGGCCGACTACCTGCTGCAGGCGGCCGGCGCGGACAACCTCACGCCCTGGGCCTTCCAGGCCGACATCATGAACGGGACCGACCCGTCGGCGCAGGACGTGGCGGTGGAGCGGAGCCTGTTCACGCAGCACAAGGTGACGGCGCTTCTCTACAATCAGCAGGTGACGGACTCGCTGACCGAATCCTTCGTCGCCCTGGCCCGGGCTAACGGCATCCCGGTCGTGGGCGTCTACGAGACGATGCCGGAGCCCGGCTATCACTACCAGTCGTGGATGCTGGCCGAGGTCCAGGACCTGCGCAACGCCGTGGCCGATCACGTCTCGAGCGAGCACCTGTGAGCGCCGGACTGCTCCGGCTGGACGGGGTCGGGGTCAGCCTGGGCGGCCGGGAGATCCTCAGGGACGTCTCGCTCACCATCGGCCCGGGGGAGTTCGCCGGCCTCATCGGGCCGAACGGCGCGGGCAAGACCACCTTGCTCCGGATCATCCTCGGCCTGCAGCCGGTCAGCCGGGGCTCGGTGCTCATCGACGGCGCGCCGCGGGCGCCGCGCGACGCCTCGATCGGGTACGTGCCGCAGCGGCTGGTCATCGAGCCGGACATGCCGCTGCGGGTCAGGGACGTGGTCTCGCTCGGGATCGACGGGCATAAGTTCGGCCTGCGGCTGCCTTCCCGCGCCCGCCGCGAGCTGGTCAGCGACATGCTGACCGCGGTCGGCGCGCAGCGGTACGCCGACGCGCGGGTGGGCGAGCTATCAGGCGGTGAGCAGCAGCGGGTCATGATCGCGCACGCGCTGATCAGCCGGCCGCGGCTGCTGCTGCTCGACGAGCCGCTGGCCAACCTCGACATCTCAAGCGAGCAGGGGATCGTCTCGGTGCTGGCCCGGCTGGCCCGGGCCGAAGGGATCGCCGTGCTGCTCTCGGCGCACGACATGAACCCGCTGATGCCGGTGATGGACCGGATCGTCTACGTGGCCGGGGGCCGGGTGGCGGTGGGCCGCACCGAGGAGGTGGTCCAGCCCGAGGTGCTTTCCCGCCTGTACGGGCAGCACGTCGACGTGATCCGGGTGCACGGGCGGGTCCTCGTGGTGGCGGCCCCGGAAGGGGTCGACGACGCCGCGGCCGCCGCCGAGGACGCCCAGGTGGTGCGGTGACCGTGCTGAGGTACGTCTTCGAGCCCGGCTTGTTCGGCAGCGGACCGGTGCACATCGCGCTGGCCGTCGGGACCGTCATCGCCGTCACCTCCGCCGTGGTGGGCGTGTTCACGGTGACGCGCGGTCAGTCGTTCGCCGGCCATGCCCTCGCCGACATCGCCACCACCGGCGGGTCCGGCGCGTTCCTGATCGGCGTCAACCAGTTCTGGGGGTACCTGGCCTTCGGCGCGGGCGCGGCCGCGTTCATGGAGATGATCGGCATCCAGCGCCGCCGCGGCCGGGACGTGGCCACCGGCGTGGTGCTCGGCGCCGCGCTCGGCCTGGCCGCGCTCTTCCTGTACCTGGGCACCCAGTACAGCACGACGACAGGCGCGTCGTTCAGCATCTTGTTCGGCTCCATCTTCGTGCTGACCGCCGCCACGGTCCCGGCGCTGATCGTCTCCGCGCTGCTCGCACTGGCCACGGTCCTGGTGCTGGCCCGCGTGCTGCTGCTGAGCTCGCTCAGCCCGGACATCGCGGCGGCCCGCGGCGTCCCGGTGCGCGCCGTGGGCGCGGCCTACCTGATGGCCCTGGCGGTGTCGGTGGCGCTTTCCGCCGTGATCATCGGCGCGGTGCTGAGCACCGCGCTGCTGATCGGGCCGGCCGCGACCGCGCTGCGGGTCGCGAAGGGCCCGGTCCGGGCCGTGGCCGTGGCCGCGGGCATCGGGGTGGCGGCGATCTGGCTCGGCATCGTGCTCGCCTACGACAGCTTCTACTGGCCGCCCGCGGGCCGGGGCTGGCCGGTCAGCTTCTTCGTGGTGACCCTGATCGTCGGCGGCTACCTGGTCAGCTACCTGCGCCCGCGCGCCCGGCGGCCGGTGGCGGCGCACAGCCCGGACACGGAGCAGGTATGTTCACCGGCCTGATGCTGAACACCTGGATCGCGGCCACGGCGGTGGCGGTGATCGCCGGGGTGACCGGGTTCTTCGCCGTGCTGCGCGGTTCGACGTTCGCGGCGCACGCCATCCCCAACGGCGCCTTCGCCGGCGCGGCGGGCGCCAGCCTGCTCGGGCTCAACCCGTTCGCGGGCCTGGCCGTGTTCTCGGTGGCGGGGGCGTTCGGCATCGCGGGGCTGAGCCGCCGGGCCCGGCCCGACGTGGCCACCGCGATGACCTTCGTGATGATGCTCGGCATCGGCGCGCTGTTCGTCAGCTGGAGCACCGAGTACGCCCAGGAGGCGTACTCGCTGCTGTTCGGCGAGGTGTTCGGCGTCAGCACGGGCGAGGTGCTGCCCATTCTCGTGCTCGGCGCGGTGTCCATCGCCGCCATCGTCGTCATGTCCCGCCCGCTGCTGCTGTCCTCCGCGATGCCTGAGGTAGCCGAGGCGCGCGGGGTGTCTCCCCGGCGCCTTGATCTCGGGTTCCTCCTGGTCATGGCCCTGGCCACGAGCATGACGGTGCCGGTGGTGGGCGCCCTGCTGATGTTCAGCCTGATGATCGGCCCCGCCGCCGCGGCTAGGTCGCTGACCGCGAGACCGATGCTCGCGATGACCCTGTCCGTCGCGATCGCGCTGGTCACCGTCTGGACCGGCATCGCCGTCTCCTACCAGACCAACTGGCCCCTAGGCTTCTTCGTCGGCGTCCTAGGCGCCGCCTTCTACCTATCCGGCCAGGCCTGCGCCGCCATCCGTCGCCGCAGCCTCCGCCACAGCCCTACGGCCATTCCCGCGGCGTAGCCCGGCCGCTACGGCGAATCCCGCGGCGCAAGCCGCATCCCGCGGCCCGCGAGGGGGCCTCCGGCCCCCTCCGGCCGCGTGATACTACGGCGAGCCCCACCGCCAGGGCGCGAAGCGCACCGGGGGGTTCCGGGGGGTCGTCCCCCCGGGCTAGTACCGTGGGCCTGTGAACCGGCTGCGGAATTCGACGAGCCCCTACCTGCTCCAGCATGCGGACAACCCGGTCGACTGGTGGCCCTGGTGCGACGAGGCGTTCGCCGAGGCGGCCCGGCGTGACGTCCCGGTCATGCTCTCGGTGGGCTACGCCGCCTGTCACTGGTGCCACGTCATGGCGCACGAATCGTTCGAGGACCCGCCGACCGCGGCGCTGCTCAACGAGCACGTGGTCGCGGTCAAGGTGGACCGGGAAGAGCGCCCTGACGTCGACGCGGTCTACATGACCGCGACGCAGGCGATGACGGGGCACGGCGGCTGGCCGATGACGGTGTTCATGACCCCGCAGGGGGAGCCGTTCTTCTGCGGCACGTACTTCCCGCGGGATCATTTCCAGCAACTGGTCCTGAATGTCTCGCGGGCCTGGCGGAGGCAGCGCGATGACGTGACGGACCGGGCCAAGCAGATCGCCGCCGCCCTGGCCGAGAACGCGTCCGCCACCGCCCAGGCCCTGCGTGCTCAGGACGGCGGTCAGGACCTGAGGTTCGACGAGGTCGCGGACGCCGCGGTCGCGGAGCTTGACCGCGGGTACGACGCCGCGGCCGGCGGATTCGGCGGCGCACCGAAGTTCCCGCCGTCGATGGTCCTTGAGTTCCTGCTGCGCCATGACCAGCGGACCGGGCACGAGCGGACCGGTGACCCCGTCGCGCTGCGGATGGCCGGGCACACCTGCGAGGCGATGGCCCGCGGCGGCATGTACGACCAGCTGGGCGGCGGGTTCGCCCGGTACTCGGTGGACGCCGGCTGGGTGGTGCCGCACTTCGAGAAGATGCTCTACGACAACGCGCTGCTGGCCCGGGTATACCTGCACCTGTGGCGTCGCACCGGATCGGAGCTGGCCCGCCGGGTGGCGGAAGAGACATGCGACTGGATGCGGCGCGAGCTGCGGACGGCCGAGGGCGGATTCGCGGCCTCGCTCGACGCCGACAGCGAGGGCGAAGAGGGCAGGTTCTACGTCTGGCGGCCCGCCGGGCTGACCACGGTCCTCGGACCTGATGATGGCGAGTTCGCGGCCCGGGCCTTCGGCGTCACAGAAGCGGGCACGTTCGAGCACGGCGCCTCGGTGCTGCAGCGGCGCGCGGAGCCCGCGGACGGCGACCGTCTCGCCCGGGTCAGGAGCGCGCTGCTGGCCGCCCGCGCCCGCCGGGTGCGGCCGGCCCGCGACGACAAGGTGGTGGCCGCGTGGAACGGCCTGGCCATCGCCGCGCTCGCCGAAGCCGGGCTGCTGCTGCGGCGGCCGGACTTCATCGCGGCCGCGCGTGACGCCGCCGCGCTGCTGGCCGGCGTGCACCTGGCGGGCGGAAGGCTCGTCCGCACCTCCCGGGACGGGACCGCGGGGAGCACCGCGGCTGCGCTCGAGGATTACGCCTGCGTCGCGGCGGGATTCCTCACGCTGTCCGGGGTGACGGGGGAGGCGCGCTGGATGACCTCGGCCGGTGAGCTGCTCGAGATCGCGCTGGCTGCCTTCGGCGACGGGGCGGGCGGCTTCTACGACACCGCCGCCGATGGCGAGGCGCTGATCTTCCGCCCCGCCGATCCCGCCGACAACGCCACGCCGTCGGGCACCTTCGCGGTCGCGGACGCGCTGCTCAGCTACTCCGCGCTGACGGGCTCGGCCCGGCACCGGGCGGCCGCGGCGGCGGCGCTCGGCGTGCTGCCCGCCATCGCGGCCAGGTACCCGCGGGCCGCGGGCGCGGGCCTGGCCGCGGCCGAGGCCTGGCTGGCCGGGCCGGCCGAGATCGCCGTCGTGGGCCGCCCAGACGACGAGCGGACCCGGGCCCTGCACGAGACCGCGCTGCACGCGGCCCCGCCCGGCGCGGTGCTGGCCCTCGGCGACGGCGCCGGGGACCCTGCCGTCCCGCTGCTCACCGGGCGGGGACTTGTGAACGGGGCGCCGGCCGCCTATGTCTGCCGCCAGTTCACCTGCCTGGCTCCTGTCACCACGCCGGAGCAGCTCAGGGAGGCGCTCGCCGTCCCGGCCTAGCGATTCTGGCCAGCCAGCTCTGGCCAGGACGGGGGCTTGGGCACGTATCGTAGAGGCGATGCGTGGGTGGGGACTGATCGCGAACAGGGGACCGCAGAGGTCTCCTGTCCTCAGGCACCCGGTCCCGGCGCTGATCAGCGTGCTGGCGCTCATCGGGGTCGTCGTGGGCGCGGTGCTGATCACGATGGGCGGCCATCCGGCCGCGATGAGCGGGACTCGCCAGCCTGGCCGCCCGGCTCCGGCGGACAAGACGGGGCCGGTCGTGCCGTTGCTCGGCGGCAACGCCGATGGCGGCGGCAGGCCGATCGCGGTACCCGTCGCCAGCGCCGGGCCCAGGGCCAGCGCGTCCGTCGCGGCGGGCACCGGGAAGACCCGATCCGACCCGGTGGCCCCGCTGCGCGGGCTGCGGCAGGCGGATCTGCTGGTCGTCGCGCCCTTCCCGCTTTCCGGTCAGGTCAGGACCGCGGTGTCGCGGCAGCAGGATGTCATCAGCGCCGATCCGCTCGAAGCCGCCAAGGTCGAGATCAACGGGACGTACACGGCCGTGCTCGGCGTCGACCCGTCCGTTTTCCGCGCCTACGCCGCCCCGTCCATGGCCGCCTCCGACCAGCTGTGGCAGGGGGTGGCCAACGGCGGCGTCGCGGTGTCGTACACCATGGGCACCCTGGACCGGCTCTCCCTCGGCGGCCAGGTAACCGCGGCGGGTCGCCAGCAGGAACGGCTGCCGGTCGTCGCGTTCGGCACGGTGGGCATCGGCGGGGTCGACGCCGTGGTGTCCGACTCGACCGCGAGGTCGCTGGGGGTGCCGGCCGGCAACGCCATCGTCATCAGCGCGCCGCCCTCGAGCGTGCCGTCGCTCGTGGCCCGGATCAAGAAGCTCCTGCCGTCAGGCGCGGCCGTCGAGCCGCTGGTCACTCAGGTGTTCAGGGCGTCCGCGGGCATGATCCCGGCCGGCCGGGTCCCCTCCGGGTCCCCCTCCGGGGCCGGGGCCATGACCACGGTCCAGCTGGGCGCGGCCCTGCGCGCGGCCGAGAGCGCGCGGGGCCGGCCGTACGTGTGGGGCGCGGCCGGCCCGGCCTCGTTCGACTGCTCCGGCCTCGTCCAGTGGGCCTTCGCCCAGGCGGGCGTGTCCATGCCCCGGGTCGCCGCCGATCAGGCGCGGACCGGGCCGGCCGTTCCTGTCAGCCAGCTGGCGCCCGGTGACCTGCTCTTCTATCACACCGACCCGACCGACCCCGGTTACATCTCGCACGTCGCGATCTACCTGGGCAACGGGTGGATGATCCAGGCGCCGCAGCCCGGCATGGACGTCCAGGTCGTCCCGGCCAGTTTCGGCTCCCAGTTCGCGGGCGCCATCCGCGTGTCCCCCCAGGTCGCCACCGCCCTAGCCGGCGGCCCCGTCTAAGGCGGTTCCGAGGGAGCGGGCCGGTGAAACGGCCGGGACGGCCGGGGTTGGGGAAGCCGCCAGGCCGGGCATGCGTCGCGGCCGGCGGTACCGGGTCGAGTCTCCGGTACCTGGCGCGTCGACGGCGATCGTCTGCACACCGTACTGATTCAGCGCGTCCTCGAACGGCGCCGAGCGACTGAGGCTCGCTCCGATGCCCGTGAGCAGCATCAGCGCCGGTTCGCCGGTCATCGTTAGTCCTTTCTGCCGATGAGAGCAGAGAACGGGTTCAGGTGAAGGCGCTGATGCCGGTGATGTCGCGGCCGACGATCAGGGTCTGCATTGTTTCCGTGCCCTCGAACGTGTGCACGGCTTCAACGTCTGCCATGTGCCGCATGACCTGGAAGTCGAGCAGGATCCCGTTTCCGCCGAGCAGATCTCGCGCCGTGTGCAGCACGGTGCGGGCCTTGCTGGTGTTGTGCATCTTGGCCAGCCCGGCCAGGGTCGGCTGCAAGCGTCCCTCGGCGGCGAGGTGGCCGATCTGCAGGCAATACAGCTGCATGGCGGTGACGTCCGCGAGCATCTTCACCAGCCGGTCCTGGACAATCTGGAAGCTAGCCAGCGGCTTGCCGAACTGCTTTCGCCGCTTCGAATAGGTCAGGGCCGTGTCGAAGCCGGCGAGCGCGTGCCCGAGAGCCATCCACGCGCACGCGCTGCGCGTGCCGACGAGAACCTCCGCCGTGTCCTTGAACGAGTTCGCTCCTGGCAGCTTGTTCTCTGCGGGTACCCGCACTTCCTCCAGGCGGATATGCGCCTGCCACACCGCTCGCAGCGCGCCCTTGCCCTCGATGACCGTGGCGTTGTACCCCGGCGTACCCTTCTCCACGAGAAAGCCCTTGACCTGGCGGTCCTCGGTGTCACGGGCCCACACCACGATGACATCGGCGATGCTGCCGTTGCCGATCCACTTCTTCTCGCCGTCGAGGACATATGAATCGCCGTCGCGGCGGGCACGGGTCTCCAAGCCGACCGAGTCCGAGCCGTGGTCGGGTTCGGTCAGGGCGAACGCGCCGATCTTTTCCAATCGTGCCATCGGCGGCAGCCACCGCTGCTTCTGATCCTCCGATCCGCACTTGGCGATCGACTGCATCGCCAGCCCGGCCTGGACGCCGGAGAAGGTGCCGATGCTGCCGTCGCCGCGGCTGAGCTCCATATAGGCCAGGCCGACTGAGATCGGGTCGAGATCCGGGCATCCGTAGCCCACTATGCCATCGCCGATGACACCCAGCGCGCCGAGCTTCTCTATCAGCGGCCAGGGGAACTCGGCCCGCTGCCAGTAGTCGTTGATCACCGGCAGCACCTCGGTGGCGGCGAATTCCCGCGTGCGCAGCAGCACCTGGTACTGGGTGTCGGTGAGCTGTTCCTTCAAGAAGAAGTAGTCCGTGCCCAAGGCGTCAGCGACGCCCACCTGCAGATCCACTGCTGCCTCCCATCCCTTAAGGTGACCGCCTGAGTCCACGTCGACGGTCGCCGTACTCGCCTGCTGACCAGGTTCCTCGGCCTCGGCCGGGCTGTCGATAGTCCGGCCGACACCAACAACGCCCTGACACGACGACCACAACGCCCGCTTGCGCGATACGCTGCGCGTATTCCTGCAGGAAAACGGCAGCTACAAGGCCACGGCCGAACGTCTCATGCTGCACAAGAACACGGTCCAGTACCGGGTGCGCAAGGCCGAGGAGAGCCTGGGGCGGCCCGTTACCCAGAACCGCCTGCACATCGAGCTGGGCCTGCTCGCCAGCCAGTGGCTAGGCTCTGCCGTGCTGCGGACCGCCGGCGAGCCAGGGACGAGCCCGCCCAGGTCCGGCGGATAACCCAGGCGATTGACACCCGTTCCGGCGTTTGACGCGCCCGACCATAGGTGTAATCATAATTACATGAATACAGAGCAAGCAGGATCCGGGCCAGCGGACGACGCGGCCGGGACGGGAAACGACACGAACGCTAGTAGCGAGACGGCCTCCGAGCACGGCTCCGAGCCGGGCGGGGCAGGCGGGTCGGGACGGGCGAGCGCCGCGGCAGAAGTCCGCGCCTGGTTCGCCGGCCGGCTGCCAGCCGACTTGTTCACGGCCGCGCCCGACGTCCAGGTGGACCGCGAGGAGATCACCGTCGTGGGGGTGCTAGCCGACCCGGAAGCGGCCGGGGCGTCAGACGCCGAGCGGGCCGCCGCGGCCGAGGGCAGGATCCGCAGGTACCGCGAGGAGACCAGGGGACGCCGGATCGAGATCGCGCGCGAGGCCGAGCACAAGTTCCGGCGCAAGGTGTCGTGGGGGGTCACCTGCGCGGGCGTGACTGAGATGTTCACCACACTGTCGGTACCGGTCATGACCAGGCTGCGCCAGCCCGAGCGCCGGGTGCTCGACACGCTGGTCGACGCGGGCGTGGCGCGCAGCCGAAGCGACGCGCTGGCCTGGTGCGTGCGGCTGACCGGAGAGAATGCCGATGCCTGGCTGGCGCGGCTGCGTGCTGCCCTGCGGCATGTCGAGGAAGTCCGGGACCAGGGGCCAGCGAGCGCGTGAACTCGATCACAAGCTAATCCGGCCCGCCTGCCCGAAACCTTAGCCGCCGACCGAAGCGTTCCATTCGTTGGATACGTTTCTCATAGATCTTCACGGCGATGAGGAAGGCCGGCGCATGGGACTTCGTGACCTGGTCTACCGGCTGTACGAGCACCGGCTCGAGCGTTCCCTTTCGCCCGACGCGATACCGCGCCACGTCGGGGTGATGTGCGACGGTAACAGGCGATGGGCCAGGTCAGCAGGGTTCCGTGATGTCAGCAGCGGCCACCGCAAGGGCGCGGACAAGATCTTCGAGCTGCTCGAGTGGTGTCGCGAGGCCGGCGTCGAGGTCGTCACCCTCTGGCTGCTTTCCACCGACAACCTGACCCGCCCGGCCGCCGAGCTCGGGCCGCTGCTGAAGATCATCGAGGACACGGTGCAGGGCCTGGTGGCGGAGCGCTGGCACGTGAATCCGGTCGGCGCGCTGGACCTGCTGCCCGACGATACGGTCCAGGTCCTGAAGGACGCGGCCGAGGTGACCGCCGGTTACCCCGGCCTCCTGGTCAACGTCGCGGTCGGCTACGGCGGCCGGCGCGAGATCGCCGACGCGGTGCGTTCCCTGCTGCAGGACCACGCGACCCGGGGTACCACGATCGAGGAACTGGCCGGGGTGCTCGATGTCGAGCACATCGCCGAGCACCTCTACACGGCGGGCCAGCCGGACCCCGATCTCGTCATCCGCACCTCGGGCGAGCAGCGGCTGGGCGGCTTCCTGCTCTGGCAGAGCACGCACTCGGAGTTCTACTTCTGCGACGCCTACTGGCCCGCCTTCCGCAAGGTCGACTTCTTGCGGGCTCTTCGCTCTTACGCCGCCCGTAATCGGAGGTTCGGCTCATAACTCGCTTTTCCGGCGGCCTTTTGCGGTTTCCCTGTTGTTTCCGCTGGCCGGCGAGCCCAGTGGGCAAGGGCTTGACGTGACCCGGCCCTGAACCGCGTCTTCGTCACGTTACCGCAGGTTAACGACAGAATTGCGGCTTAGTAACTCAGCGGTGCTTTTGCCGTAACACGATCACGGGTACCTTCGGTAGTGGTGGACGGCGCGGCGCCGTTCCCGGGAGGGCCCTCGAATCTCTGAGCTTCGCGCTCTGCGCGCAGGCGAGATGACAGAAGGGCCGGCGCGGCCCTTTGGGGGCCAGGCCCGGCCCATCCGACACGTCTGTGTCCTGTCTCGGCGCCGGGCCTGCCCCGGTGCCCAGGGGAGTCTGCGTGGTCAATCCTCAAGGTCGCCGTACGTATGTACTCGACACCAGTGTTCTGCTGGCCGATCCGGCTGCCATCACCCGTTTTGAGGAACATGTGGTGGTCCTGCCGGTCGTCGTCATCACCGAGCTGGAGGCCAAACGGCATCATCCCGAACTGGGCTACTTCGCCCGCCAGGCCCTGCGTCACCTCGATGACCTGCGCATCGAGCACGGCAGGCTGGACGCGGAACTGCCCGTCGGCACGCTCGGCGGCACGGTCAGGGTCGAACTCAACCATTCCGACCCGCAGGTACTGCCTGCCGGGTTCCGGCTCGGGGACAACGACTCGCGGATCCTTTCCGTGGCGTGCAGCCTGCAGGCCGAGGGCGAAGATGTCGTTCTCGTCAGCAAGGACCTGCCGCTACGGGTCAAGGCCGCCGCGGTCGGGCTGGCCGCTCAGGAGTACCGCGCTGAGCTGCCGGTCGATTCAGGCTGGACCGGGATGACGGAGCTCGACATCGGCAGCGGTGACATCGAGGAACTGTACGAATCAGGCACCTTGGACTGCGAAGCGGCCCGCGACATTCCCTGCCACACCGGGCTCGTGCTGACCTCTGCCAACGGCAGCGCGCTCGGCCGGGTCAAGCCGGACAAGTCCGTGCAGCTGGTGCGGGGCGACCGGGAGGCGTTCGGGCTCCGCGGCCGGAGCGCGGAGCAGCGCGTGGCGCTGGACCTGCTGCTCGACCCGGAGGTAGGCATCGTCTCGCTCGGCGGCCGGGCGGGCACAGGCAAGTCCGCGCTGGCGCTGTGCGCCGGGCTCGAGGCGGTCATGGAGCGGCGGCAGCACCGCAAGGTCATCGTGTTCCGGCCGCTTTACGCGGTCGGCGGGCAGGACCTCGGTTACCTGCCCGGGTCAGAAGCCGACAAGATGGGCCCGTGGGCGCAGGCCGTCTACGACACCCTGTCCGCCGTCACCACGCAGGACGTCATCGACGAGGTCCTCAACAGGGACATGTTCGAGGTGCTGCCCCTGACCCACATCAGGGGCCGGTCGCTGCACGACGCGTTCGTGATCGTGGACGAGGCGCAGTCCCTGGAGCGCGGCGTCCTGCTGACCGTGCTGTCCAGGATCGGCTCGGGATCGCGGGTGGTGCTCACCCACGACATCGCGCAGCGCGACAACCTGCGGGTCGGCAGGCACGACGGGGTGATCGCGGTGATCGAGAAGCTCAAGGGCCACCCGCTGTTCGCGCACGTCACCCTGGTTCGGTCCGAACGCTCCCAGATCGCCGCCCTCGTCACCGAGATGCTGGAGGACTCCGGCCTGTAGCGCAGAACGCGGGCGCTGGCTGCGGTACCGTGGCCAGCGTCATGCAATACCCACCTGTTTCCGTCGTGATGCCGGTCAGGAACGAGGAACGGTATCTCGCGGAGTCTGTGCGGCGTGTGCTCGGGCAGGACTACCCGGGCCCGCTCGAGCTGGTGCTCGCGGTCGGGCCCTCGGCCGACCGGACCGAGCCGATAGCGCGGGAGCTCGCCGCCGCCGACTCGCGGGTTACGGTTGTCGCCAATCCGACCGGCCGGATCCCGGCGGCTCTGAACGCCGCCGTCGGCGCCGCCAGGCACGAGGTGATCGCCCGCGTAGACGGGCATGCGCTGCTTCCGCCCGGTTACCTGAAGACCGCGGTCGCCACGCTGGCCGAGACCGGCGCGGCCGACGTCGGCGGGGTCATGGCGGCCGTCGGCGAGACGCCGTTCCAGCAGGCGGTGGCCTGGGGAATGACCTCCAAGGCCGGGGTCGGCTCGGCCGCGTTCCACACCGGCGGCGGGGCCGGGCCCACGCTCAGCGTCTACCTCGGCGTCTATCGCCGGGCGGCGATCGAGCAGGCCGGCGGCTGGGACGAGGGGATGCTCCGCGCCGAGGACTGGGACCTGAACTACCGCATCCGGACCGGCGGCGGGCTGATCTGGTTCACCCCCGGGCTGCGCGTCACCTACCGGCCGCGCGCGAGCGTCCGTGCTCTGGGCACCCAGTACTTCCACTACGGCCGCTGGCGGCGGGTCATCGTCCGGGAGCACCCGGAAACGGCCAGCTTCCGCTACCTGGCCCCGCCGGCCGCGGCGGCCCTGGTCGCGGCCGGCCTGGCGGCCGGCCTGGCCGGCCTGGCGGGGCTCGCGGCCGGCGCGCCGCCAGGCATCACATGGCTCACCGCCGGGCTCGTGATCCCCGTCACGTACCTGGCCGGGATCACCGCGGCCGGCGCCTGGCTCGCCCGGCGCGTGCCCGCCGGGGTGCGGATACGGGTCCCGCTGGTGCTCGGCGTCATGCACATGTGCTGGGGGACCGGCTTCCTCACCAGCCCCGGGAAACTGCACCGCGAACCCGACGCTCATGTCGGGCAACCGGCGGCGGCCGGGGAACGAGAGGCCGTGGCCGGGAGAGAATGAATCATGGACTTCGATCTGAATGGGCTGCTCGCGGCCCATCGCAGCGACGGCTATGAGCTCTACGGCCGGTACCTGAACCCGCAGCAGCCGAAGGTGCTGCACACCATCGGCTTCGACAAGGTCTACCAGCGGGCCGAGGGAGCGTACTTGTACGACTCCGAAGGCCACCAGTACGCCGACTTCCTGGCCGGCTTCGGCGTGTTCGCGGCGGGACGTAACCACCCGGTGATCCGCCAGGCGCTGCACGACGCGCTCGACGCCCAGCTCGCCGACTGGACCCAGTTCGACTGCGGGCCGCTGCCCGGGCTGCTCGCCGAGCGACTGCTGGCCAAGGCGCCCGGGCTGGACCGGGTGTTCTTCTGCAACAGCGGCACCGAGGCGGTGGAGTCCGCGCTGAAGTTCGCCAGGTACGCCACCGGCCACGGCCGCGTCATCTACTGCGATCACGCGTTCCACGGCCTGACCACCGGATCGCTCTCGGTGAACGGCTCGGCGGAGTTCCGGCAGGGGTTCGCCCCGCTGCTGCCCGACACCTCCATCCCGCTCGGCGACATCGACGCACTGGAAGCGGAACTGCGCAAGGGCGGCGTCGCCGCGCTCATCATCGAGCCCATCCAGGGCAAGGGCGTGCACATGCCGCCTGACGGCTTCCTGACCGCGGCGTCCGCCCTGCTGCACGAGCACGGCGCGCTGCTGATCTGCGACGAGGTGCAGAGCGGCTTCGGCCGCACCGGCAAGTTCCTCGCCTACCAGCACGAGGAGGTCGTGCCCGACATCGTGACCGTCGCCAAGGCCCTGTCCGGCGGATTCGTGCCCGTGGGCGCGATGCTGGCCAAGGGGTGGATCTTCGACAAGGTCTACTCCTCGATGGACCGGGTCATGGTGCACAGCACCACGTTCAAGGGCGGCGTGCTGGCCATGGCGGCCGGCCTGGCCGCGCTGGCGGTGCTGGACGACGAGGACCTCACCGGCAACGCCGCACGGGCCGGCTCGGCCCTGCGCATGGCACTGACCAATCTGGCCGAACGGTACGAGGTGCTTGCCGACGTAAGAGGCAGGGGGCTGATGATCGGGCTCGAATTCGACAAGCCATCGTCGCTGCGCGCCCGGACCAGCTGGAACATGCTGCAGAAGGCGCGGGTCGGCCTGTTCGCCCAGATGGTCGTGGTGGCGCTGTTCCAGCGGCACCGCATCCTCACCCAGGTCTCAGGCGATCACATGGAGGTCATCAAGCTGATCCCGCCCCTGATGATCGGCGACACCGAGGTAAAGCTGTTCACCGAGGCGTTCGGCCAGGTGCTGGAGGACGCCAGCCGCGGCAGCGGCCTGATCTGGGAGTTCGGCCGCACCCTGGTCAAGCAGGCGGTACGCAGCTGAGCAGTACCTCGGCGACCGCGAGATCCTGCGCGTAGGTGATCTTGATGTTGGCCTCGCTGCCCGGGACGATGTGCACGTCGACGTCCGTGAGGTACCGGAGCACGACGCCGCAGTCGTCGGTGGGGGCGAAGTCAGGGTCGGCGGCGGCGAGCTGATGGGCGCGGATGATCACGGAGAGCCGGAAGCACTGCGGGGTCTGGCAGCGAAAAAGCGTCTCCCGCGGCGGCACCGAGTGCATCACGCCGTCCTGCGCGATCACGATGGTGTCGGAGGCAGGCACCGCGACCCCGGCCGCGTCATGAACCCGCAGCGAGGCGACGCAGTCCGCGATGATCCGCTGATCCACGAGCGGGCGGGCGGCGTCGTGCAGCAGCACGCCGCAGTCGGCTGGTGTGCTGGCCGCGATGGCGGCCAGGGCCATCCGGGTCGAGTCCGGGCGGGTCTGGCCGCCCTCGATGACATCGCTGACCTTGCGGTAGCCGCCGTCGGCGAGCATGGTCTTGACGTGGCCGGTATACCCGCGCGCCATCACGACCAGGATCTCGTCGACGCCCGGGGCCTGGTCAAAGGCGGCTACGCAGTGCTCGACCAGCGTCCGGTCACCCAGGGTCAGCAGCTGCTTCGGCATCCCCGCGCCGAGTCGCTGACCGACGCCGCCGCCGAGCACCACCGCGACCATCCGCATGAGCGGGACTCTACCCGTCCCGCGCCCAGCGACGGCCCAGCGTCGGCCCGCTGGCCGTTTCGCGGCTGCCTGGGTGGGTATTGCGCTGGACAGCGTGCTCGGTGGCGAGATGCGAGGCAAATATATAGCTAACTGTAAACGGCGTGTTTCTTCCCGTCATCAGCGCGACCGTCGGCTAGGTTCGTAGTGCTTAGGCGCGAGTCACGGTGGCCGGTGCCGCTGGGAGGGCGGGCATGACTGTTGCGCTGGTCCTCGCGGGCCGGGCGGACGCGGGGCTGTGCGGCCAGCTGGCGGCCCTTGGCGTGCGCCGGGTGGACGCGGCGGACCGGACCGGGCCGGGCCTGCTGACCGTCGCGGCGGCGGCGCGGGCCGCCGGGGAACGCGTGCTCATCTGCGTCGGCGAAGACGCCGTGCCGGAAGAGGTTCTGGCCAGGCTGCTCGACGCGGGTGCCACCGCGGCCTTCACCGGGGTAAAAGGCGGTGCGCTCGTGGTGGACACGCCCGACCTGGACGCGCTCGCCCGGGCCGCCGAGTCCCTCGCGACTGCGAACGCGGCGCCCGCCGCGGCCGGGGCACTGCTCAGCGAGCTCACCCGCCGCGGCGTCACCGTCCGGGTGCTCGACGCCGGGCCGGACAGCGAAGGCGCGGTCGCGCAGCTCGTCGACCCGGTCGCGCGCGACCTAGCCAGGTGGGCGGCGTCGCGCGAGCTCAGGCCGACCGCGCTGTACGGGATCTCACTCGGCCTCGGGCTGGTCGCCGCCGGCTGGTTCTCCGAGCCGGCGGTGCGGGCGGAACTGCTGGCCATAGCCGCGCTCATCGGGTCGTTCATGGCCGCCAGGGCCGGGTCGCTGCTGGTTGCCGCCGCCCGCGAGGACCGGGTCAGGCCCGTCGTCGACTGGCTCGGCGCCGCCTGCGGGCTGCTGACCGAGTTCGGCCTCTACGCGGCGCTGGCCGTGAGCTCCGCCGTGGCCAGCCACCGGCATCCCGGCGCCCCGGCCGGGCTGGCCGGGATCTTCGGCCCCGCGCTGCGGAACACCTTTGCCGCCAGCTGGGGCGGCGCCGGGCCGGCCGGAGTGTGGCGGCTGGCCATCGCGGCCATGACCGTCCTGGCCGTACGCCGGATGGCCGAGCTCGGCTTCGAATACACGGCCCGCCCGCCGGGAAACCTGTTCCGCCGGGCGGCGATGCGCATCGTCGAGCAGGCCGCGACCTTGCCGGCCGGGGAACGGCTCGTGCTGATCGCGCTGACCGCCGTCTTCTTCGGACCGCGGGTGACGTTCCTGGCCCTGCTGTGCTGGGGCATGGTGGCCGCGGGCTACGTCCTCGCCAGGCAACTGGCCCGCTCGGCCGCCGCGCCCGCCCCGGACCGCGGCCGAGCGCCGGACTACGGCTGGCCGCCGGACCGCGGGCTGGCCGACTACCGCGGCGACGGCGTGGTGTCCCGCTGGATGGGCGGCCTGGTGCAGGGCCGGCTGCCGCCGCTGCCGCCCGTGCTCGTGGGCCTGCTCGTGACGTTCGTGCTGGCCGCGCTCGGACTGGGGAACCTGCCTGGCATCTTGGTGCTTACCCCGGTCGAGGCGATGCTCCTCGCCGCGCTTGGCGCCCGCCATCCGCACGACGGGCGGCTGGACTGGCTGGTGCCCGCGCTGCTGCTGACGGGCGAATGCGTGTTCCTGGCCGCCCTCGGCTTCTCCCGCCGTGTCCCGGCACCGCTGGTCTTCGCCCTGCTGGCCGCCGTGATCATGCGCCACATCGACCTCGCCTACCGGGCCAGGTCCGGGCGCGGCGTCCCGGCTGACAAGTTCGGCCTCGGCTGGGACGGGCGGATGCTGGTGGCCGGCCTCGCGGCCATCTTCGGTGTCGCGCCGCTCGCGTACGCCATCATTTCTGGTTATCTTTGGCTGCTCTTCTGCTGGGATTTCCTCAGCGGATGGTTGCTTCCCACGGTTGGAGACCCGCTTTGATAGGGATGGTCCTCGCGGCCGGCGCGGGCCGCCGGCTGCGGCCCGACACCGACGCGCTGCCGAAGGCCCTGCTGCCGGTCGACGGCCAGGTCACCATCCTCGACATCGCGCTGCGCAACCTGGCCGCGGTGGGGCTGCGCGACATCGTGATCGTGGTCGGCTACGCCGCGGACGCCGTCCAGGACCAGGCCGCCCGCCTCGAGCGGGATCACGGGGTGCGGCTCACGCTGGTGCACAACGACCGGGCCGAGGAATGGAACAACGCCTACTCGCTCTGGCTGGCCCGCGAGTACTTCGCGGCGGGTGCGCTGCTGGTCAACGGCGACACGGTGCATCCCGTCTCGGTGGAAAAGACCCTGCTCGCCGCGGCCGAGGCGGCGGAGGGGCCGGCCTCATCCTGGCCGTCGATGACGTCAAGCTGCTCGCGGAGGAGGAGATGAAGGTCGTCGTCGGCGCGGACGGCATGATCACGCGGATCACCAAGCTGATGGACCCCGCGCTTGCCCACGGCGAGTACATCGGCGCGACGCTGATCGGGGCCGCCGCCGCGGCGCCGCTCGCGGCGGCGCTCGAAACCACCTGGCGCCGTGACCCCTCGCTGTACTACGAGGACGGCTTCCAGGAAGTCGCCGACCGGGGCGGCGCGATCGCCGTCGCTCCCATCGGCCCGGTCGACTGGGTCGAGGTCGACAACCACGCCGACCTGCGCCGGGCCAGGGAGATCGCCGCCCGCTGCTGACCGCGTCCCGCGGCGGAGGATTGCGGGCCTGGCCGGCTGCTATATCCTTACGGCCGTTCGTAACCCGGTAGTCTCCCGGATAGCCACCGTTAGCTTCAACGTAGCCGATGTTTGCCCGCCAGCCACCAGGCGAGCCGGGCACGCCACCGAGAAGGATGTTCATGCCGCTGCTGGCTCGCATGCTCACCGCGCCGCTGGTCGTCGACGTGCGGCGCGGCGCGGTCGCGGATCTCGGGGCGCTGCTGGCCGACCAGCGGATCGCCACGGAGGGCCGGGTCGCGGTCGCCGTCGGCCCCGGGCAGGGCGACGGCGTGGTGGCCGAACTCGACATCGGAGCGGCTGAGGTCTTCCGGATCGAGGACGGCAGCGTCGACGCGGCGATTGCGCTGGGCAAGCAGTTGCGGGCGGACGCGTACGAGGCGGTCGCGGGCATCGGCGGCGGCAAGATCATCGACGTGACCAAGTTCGCGGCGCACATGGCCGGGATCCCGATGGTCGCGGTGGCGACCAACCTGGCCCACGACGGCATCGCCTCGCCGGTCAGCTCGCTCGAGCACGAGTCGGGCAAGGGCTCGTACGGGGTGGTGCCGCCGGTCGCCGTGGTGGTCGACCTGGACCGGGTGCGGGCGGGGCCGCCCCGCATGGTCCGGGCCGGGATCGGCGACGTGGTGAACAACCTGTCGGCGATCGCGGACTGGGAGCTGGCCGCCGCCGACCGCGGCGAGCCGGTGGACGGGCTGGCCGTCACGTTGGCCAGGACGGCAGCGCAGGCGGTGCTGCATCAGCCGGGCACCGTCGACGACGACGATTTCCTCACCGTGCTGGCCGAGTCGCTGATCCTGTCCGGGATCGCCATGACGGTGGCGGGTTCAAGCCGGCCGTGCAGCGGCGGCGACCACGAGATCGTGCACGCCATCAATCAGCTGTTCCCTGGCACAGGCACCCACGGCGAGCTGGCCGGCGTGGGCGCGCTCTTCTGCACGCACCTGCGCCAGGACCGGCGCCTGTTCACGCTGATGTCCGCCTGCCTGGCCAGGCACCAGCTGCCGCGCACGCCCGCCGACCTCGGGCTCAGCCCGGCGGAGTTCACCCAGGCGGTGCTGCGCGCCCCCGCGACCAGGCCTGGCCGGTACACCATCCTGGAGCGGCTCGAGCTCGGCGAGAGCTCCATCGCCAGGCAGGTGGCGGACTTCACCACCGCCGTAACGAGCGGAGCATGATGTCCGGGCCATCACTTGCCGAGGTGCGCGCCAAGGGGCAGCCGCCTGAGGTGCTGGCGCGGCTCAACGACGAGCACTGGTTCGGCCGTCTTTACATGCGCCGGCTGTCCCCCTACGCCACCATCGTGTTCGCCAGGCTCGGCTGGTCCCCCAACGCGGTCACCGTCTGCTTCATGATCTCCGGCATCGCCGCGGGCGTGCTCGCCGCCGTGCCCGGGCTGCCCGCGGCGATCGGCGTCGCGCTGCTGATCCAGCTCTACCTGCTCTTCGACTGCTCCGACGGGGAGCTGGCCCGGTTCACCGGCCGGTTCTCCGCGGCTGGCGTCTACCTGGACCGGATGGGGCACTACATCGCCGAGGCGCTGCTGCTGGCCGGCCTCGGCGTCCGCGCGCAGGGTCATTTCTCGCTGGCCGGGGGGTACGTGAGCGCGGGCCTGGCCGCGGCGATCTGCGCCACGCTGATCAAGGCGGAAACCGATATCGTCACCGTGGCCCGGGCCTCGTCCGGGCTGGACGGCAAGCACGACGACCAGGCGCTGGCGCCGCGCACGCAGGGGCTCGCGCTGGCCCGGCGGCTGGCGTCGGCGCTGCGCGTGCACCGGATCATCCAGGCCGTCGAGCTGTCCGTCCTCATCCTGGCTGCGGCGATCGCGGACGCGGCCACCGGCAGCCTGACGGCCACCCGGGTGCTGACGGTGGCGGCGCTGGTGGTGGGTGTCGTCATGACGGCGGCGCACCTGGTGGCCATCATGGCGTCCCGGCGGCTGCGGTGATAAGGGAGAGGCGGGCGCGGTGAGCGAAGTGCGGACGGGCGAACTGGCGAGCCGGGCGCCAGACGAGGCGCCAGACCGTGCGCTCACCCTGTCGTGTGTCATCCTCACGATGGGAGACCGCCCGGCCGAGGTCAACCGGGCCATCGACAGCGTGCTAACCCAGCGTGGCACCGACGTGGAGCTGGTCGTGGTCGGCAACGGCGCCGAGGTGACCGGCCTGCCCGCCGGCGTGCGGACCGTGCTGCTGCCGGAGAACGTCGGCGTCGCGGCCGGCCGCAACGCCGGCGTCGAGGCGTGCGGGGGCGACGTGGTGCTGTTCCTCGACGACGACGGCTGGTATCCGGACACCGCGCTCGCGTCCCGCGTCGCGGCCAGGTTCGCCGCTGACCCGGCGCTCGCGGTGCTGTCCATGCAGGTCGTCGACCCGGACGGCGGTCCGGGGGCCCGGTGGCACGTGCCGCGGCTGCGGGCCGGGGACCCCGGCCGTTCGTCGGTGGTGACCACCTTCCTCGGCGGCGCGTCCGCGATCAGGCGCTCGGCCTACCTGGCGGCGGGCGGCTACCCGGACCTGTTCTTCTACGGGCACGAGGAGACCGACCTGGCCTGGCGGCTGATGGACCGCGGCTACCGGCTGGAATACGACGCCACCGCCCGGATGTGCCATCACACCCTGCCGAACGCCCGCTACGACACGTTCCGCCGCCGCGACGGCCGGAACCGGGTCCTGCTGGCCCGGCGGAACCTGCCCTGGCCGTTCGCGGTCCCCTACCTGGCCGACTGGGCGGCGCTCACCATCGCCCGCGAGCGCGGCCGGCCCGGGAACCTGCGGCCCTGGTTCGCCGGCTTCGCCGAGGGCTGGCGCACGGACCCGGGCCGGCGCCGCCCGATCTCGCTGCGCACCGCCTGGCGGATGACCCGGGCCGGCCGTCCCCCGATCATCTGAGCTGCGTGCCCAGGCCGCGTCATCCGCGCGGATGACGCGCGATAGCCCGCGCGGGCGACGAGCGCCCGAGCACGCTGAGCGTAAGATATGTCGCGTGGAACGACGCGATACTCGCCTGATCGCGCCTACGACGGGGCCGGGGGGCACGCGTAAAGCCGCCCCATCAGGGTGGCAATCGATCACCACCATGCCCTGGGTCTGGCTGTTCACCGGGCTGGTCATCTCGGCCCTGTTCGCGGGCGCGGTGAACCTGTTCAGCACGGACTCGCTGCACCGGCTGTGGGGCCTGTCCGGCGCCTGCGCGTACGCGCTGGCCGCCTTGGCCGTCCTGGCCTGGCGGCGGTCACGCGGGACCGCCGGGGTCGACGTCGCGCTCGGCGTCATCAGCTGCGGCGCCATCCTCTTTCCCTTGCTGTGGATGGTCGCGCACGGCCACGGGGAGCCCGAAGTCGGGGTCGTGGCCACGTCGGCCAGGACGCTCATCAATCACGGCACCCCGTACCGGAGCTCCCAGGTCCTGGCCAGCACCACCGACCCGAACCAGTACAATCCCTACCTGCCGCTGATGGCCGTGTTCGGCGTGCCGCAGGCCCTGTTCGGGCACGGCCTGCTGACCGATCCGCGGGTCTGGTTCGGCCTGGTGTTCCTGGTGGTGTTCGCGTTCGCGCTGAGCATCGCCGGCGCCAGGGACGCCATCCGCTGGGCGCTGCTGATGACGGCATCGCCGATCATCGCGTTCGAGCTCTGCGTCGGCGGCACCGACGTGCCCATGGTCGCGTTCATGTGCCTCGGCTTCGCCCTGCTCTGGCGGTCCCAGCCGGCCAACCTGATCCCCGCCGGCCTGGCCCTCGGCGTCGCCTCCTCGATGAAGGCGACGGCCTGGCCGGCCCTCGCGGTGGCGTTCGCGCTGCTCTGGGTGCGGGACGGGCACCGCGCGGCCTGGCGGTTCACGGCGGTGGCGATCGCCGTGGTCGCGGTCATCGTGGGCCCGTTCGCGGCGCTGCGGCCGGATGCGCTGATCCGGAACACGATCTTGTTCCCGCTCGGCCTGGCCAGCGTCAAATCCCAGGCGGCCAGCCCGCTGCTCGGCCACGTGCTGGCGCAGACCGGACCGCTCGGCCACACCGTCGTGGTGATCCTGCTGATCGGCTCCGGGCTCGCGGTCGCGGTGTCCCTGGTCGTCCGCCCGCCCCGGGACGTCCCCGCCGCCACCGTGCGGCTGGTGGTCGGGCTCTCGGCCATGTTCGTGCTCGCGCCTTCGACCAGGTTCGGCTACTTCATCTACCCGGCCGCGCTGGTGCTCTGGCTGCTCGCCGCGAAGGCCGGCCGGGCTGGCCGCGGCCGGCTAGCCCAGGTCGCAGCCGGTTCCCGCGCTCCCCGCCGGACCGGCCCAGCGCCGTACCCGCACCACCGTCGGTGATCATGAAGATCATGGGTCCGAACGAGCCTCGGCACCCGCGTCCGGCCTCCTTTAACGCGCTGGCAGGATCTCGCTGAACAATGGCATCGCTGCCACTCGTGCAGCTGAAAGCCGGCTGGCAGGCTTGACATCATGAGCAAGCGGAACGCGCCCGCGGCTTACGCTCCGGACGGGCGGCGAGCGGGGGACGGACCGCAAGCAGGCCGGATCGTTCGGGATAAAGAAAAGTCGGACGTGGCGCGGCGGGCCGGTATGGTCGCGTGGGTTTGCCTGCTCATCGTGTGGCTGGTGTGGGGCAGTACTTACCTGGCTATCAGGGTGGGCGTCGAGACGATCCCGCCGCTGCTGCTGGCGGCGGCGCGGAACCTGGTGGCCGGGCTGATCATGTTCCCGCTGGCGCTGCGGGGGCGCCGGGCGGCGGCCCGCGCGGCGGGACAGGCCACCCGGTACTGGCCGGGCCGGGCCGAGTGGCTGGGCTGCGTCGTCGTGGGCGTGCTGCTGCTCGTGGCCAACGGCGCGGTGGGCATCGGCGAGAAGACCGTGCCGTCCGGGCTCGCCGCGCTGCTCGTCGCCACGGTGCCGCTGTGGCTGCTCGGCATCGACGCGGGCCTGAACCACGCCAGGCTCGGGCTGGCCCCGCTGACAGGGCTGGCGCTCGGGCTGGCCGGAGTCGCCCTGCTGTCCGGCCTCGGGGAGCGCCGGCCTGGGGCGGCCGGGGTGTCGGCCTGGGGCGTGGTGATCATCTTGATCGCGGCGGCCTGCTGGGCGCTCGGCACGATCATGGCCAGGCGGGTCACCCTTCCGGCCAGCCCGCCGCTGGCCAGCGGCATGCAGCTGCTCAGCGGCGGTGTCGCGCTGCTGGCGCTGTCCGCCGCGACCGGCGAGCTCGGCTCGCTCCACCTGGCCCGGGTGTCGGCCAGCTCGTGGCTGGCCCTGGGCTACCTGACCGTGATCGGCTCGATCGTGGCGTTTTCCGCCTACGGCATCGCGGTCCGGGCGCTGCCGACCGCCACGGTCGCGACCTACGCGTACGTGAACCCGGTCATCGCCGTCCTGCTCGGCACGCTCATCCTGAACGAGCGGCTCACCCCGGCCATGATCGGCGGCGGCGTCCTCATCGTCGGCGCTGTGTTCCTGGTGGTGCGCCGCAGCCCGCCGGCGCACTGAGCGCGAATCGGTGCGGCGGATAAGTCCCCGTGGCCCAGAGCGGGTGCATTTCTATCACCACACCGAAATCGTTCACAGCTGACTATTCTCGTGTGACCATAGGCGGTGGCGCTATCTTGGCTGCTCCTGCTGGATGACCGCAGGCCCCCGCACGCGCGCGGCGACCGCAACCCCCCGCACGTCCGGCCCTCGGCCCGCGCGGAATAATCGCTATCCCGGACGGACCGCGCTGACCGCTTCCTCGATGCCGCGGCGCGCCAGGGCGTCGGCCCGCTCGTTGCCCGGATCGCCCGCGTGTCCCTTGACCCAGAGCCAGGTGACCTCGTGCCGGCTCATCGCCTCGGTCAGCCTGCGCCACAGGTCCGCGTTCTTGACCGGCTGCCTGGCCGAGGTCCGCCAGCCGTTGCGCTGCCAGCCGCTGATCCACTTGGTGATCCCGTCGAGCAGGTACTTGCTGTCGGTGTGCAGTTTCACCTGCGCGGGCCGCTGCAGCGACTCGATCGCCTGGATGGCCGCCATCAGTTCCATCCGGTTGTTGGTGGTCTGCGGGTCGCCGCCGTACAGCTCCTTTTCCGTGCCCTTCCAGGACAGTACGGCCCCCCAGCCACCCGGTCCTGGGTTCCCGCTGCACGCGCCGTCTGTGTAGATCACGACCTCGGTCATGGCGGAAGGTTACGCCCTGCCGGAACCCGGGGTGACCGCCCAGCGCGAGCGCCGGCCATGATTTGCTTTGGCCGCCAGGAGTTCATAAAGTAAAGACACGCACCGCGGGGTGGAGCAGTTCGGTAGCTCGCTGGGCTCATAACCCAGAGGTCGCGGGTTCAAATCCCGCCCCCGCTACCAAGGCCAGAGGCCCTTTCTCGAACGGAGAGAGGGCCTTCTGCATGTGGTTTGTGGATGGGATGCTCGCGGTCACGCTGGTCGGCCCTGAGGGCCCAGCGCCTGGGCCTCAGGCTGGTTAGCCTTTCTTCTGAACCAGTGATTCTATGACTACCGTTCGGTATGGGGCTGCCAGTCGGCCGAGGTCATCCGGATCAGCAGTCTGCACGACGCCCCCACCCGCCTCGACTGCCACGGCGACGGGATGGGCGTCCGCGAAGAGCGCAGAACTGGCACGCGCCTCGGTGAGTAGCGCTCCGATTAGGCGAGCCAGAGTACGGTCGGTGTCACGTAGCAACAACCCATCCCCTGATTCCCGGGCAAGGAGGGCGTCCAGCGCCTGATTGTGTCCGGCCCCCCGGTACAGTTCTGCCAGGGTTCCTGTCGCGATCGCGACCTCGCGGCGCAGCCTGCGCGCCGCCTCCATGGCCAGCCGTACCTTCCGCTCTGCCGGGTGCCTTGGATTAAGCAATGCGTTCACCGCTTCGGCGTCGAGCACCAGTCGCATCAGCCGACCCGCAGTTCGCTCGGTTCTTCGGTGACACCGCCGAGCAGTCGCATATACCGTGCAATCTCGGCCTCGTCTTCTGGCGTGTCCAGCCTGCCCCGCTCGTCAGCTAGGCGATCGAGAAGATCCGCCAGAGCCTGCTGCCGCTTGCGCCGGGTAAACTCCGCCCGCAGAGCCGAGTTCACTTCAGCAGAGAGCGTGGTACTACTATCGGCTTCCATCGCCGCGACGAGATCCGCGTCGAGGGTGACCGAGACCTTCCGCTTAACGGATGATGTCATACCATTATCCTACCATAGTCGCCTTAGAGTGCGGGATGGTGTCTGTCATGCTCTGCGGACCAGGCCGGCACCAGTATCGGCTAACGGATCCGCTAACGAGACCGCGCGAGACAGAGAAGACGGTGCGCGATACCGGCGACGCCCGCCCCGCGGCCCAGCAGGTCAGCGAGACGCGCCGGGACGCCGGAGACGGGGGTGACGCGCGTCGTACTGCTCATAACCCAGAGGTCGCGGGTTCAAATCCCGCCCCCGCTACCAAGGCAGAGGCTCTTTCTCGAACAGAGAAGGGGCTTTTTGCTTGTCTCGTGCTAACGGATTTTCACAGGGTAGCCGGCGAAGCTCTCTTTGACACTGCCTGGTTTTTTGGTCATACTTTTGACTATGACCGTGCTTCCGCTGGGCGACGTCAAGTCCCATCTGTCTGAGCTCGTCGGTCGTGTTCATGACCATCACGAGCGGGTGACCGTGACCGTGCATGGCAGGCCTTCTGCCGTCCTCATCGCTCCAGAGGATCTTGAAGCGCTTGAGGAAACCCTAGAGATCATGCGCGATGCCGCGACGATGAACCACTTGGCCGAGTCTGACGCGGAGCTAGCCCGCGGCGAGTACGTTTCCGCAGATGAACTCGCCGAAGCGATGAGGCGGCGCCAGGCGCAGTGAGCGGCGCGCCTGCGGGAGAGGATTCCTACGAACTGCGGACAACGTCCACTGTCCGCCGCGCGCTGAGCGAAACTCTCCCGGAGGCCGTTGCAGCAGCGGCCTACGAGTTCATTACTGGCCCTCTGCTTGCCGATCCCTACCGGATTGGCAAGAGGCTGCTTCCGCCAATGGATGACAGGTTCAGCGCCCGCCGTGGCACCTACCGGGTGATCTACCGGATCGACGATAAGGCCCGTGTGGTGACCGTAGTAGACGTCGCCCACCGCCGAGATGTCTACCGCACCTGAGAATCGCACAACTTCCGCATTGCCGAATTATTCTTCTGTACTTCTATCAAGGCGGCTGGCCCGGCGTCAGCGTCGGCCTCCGGCCTTGGGGGCCCCGGCCGACGCACGCCGGGCCGCACACTGGCAGCGTCCGCAGATCAAGACCGGTCACACGACACGCACGCCGATACAGCGCAAGGCCGTCTTCCTCGCCACCCATTGTCCAGCTCGCGGCCACCGCGTCTAGGACGCCCTGCGGGCGTCGCGCTTCGCGATGGCTTCGTCAGCCTAGACCCGGCAACCACTCGCAAGGATTCGGCGCCTGCGAGGAAGGACGGGGCAAACCGTCGGTCGGCCCTGGCCAAGCGTCAGGTACGGGCGACCGGAAGCGCCCGGAGGCTTGCGCCGCCTCATATCGGCGGCAGCGGCGGCGGCGGCGGCTCAAGTGGGATCGGCGGCGGCTGCGGCTCACCGAACGCTGCCTCGGCCGCTGACATGGCGCCGTAGTCGGTCGCAAGGTTGGCGTAGATCGAGTAGATCAGCGTGATGAAGATGCCGAGCTTGAGCCCAGCGTGGGCGTGAAGAAGAACAGGCAGCAGATCAGCGGGAAGTTGATCAGCCAGTAGATCGCGCCCCACATGTGGACCTTGTACTGGGTGTACGGGTTGGTGGACAGGTCTTTGAAGAGCAGCTTCATCCAGCCGTGCCGGATGTGCGCCGGCGTGTGCGCGGCGTGCAGCCGGGCGACGTCGGCGCGCAGTTGGCGGACCTCGGCGATCAGGGACTCGGTCTCAGTCATAGCTCCAGTATCAGCGGCCGGGAGCCCGGAACCGGGCAACCAGGAAGGCCACGAGGGTAACCAGGAATATCTGGCCGGTGAGTGCTTCCAGGTCAGCCAAGGCTCTCCCGAAGTTGTCCGCGGCGGTGAAGTCTCCGTAGCCCAAGGTGGTCAGCGTGGTAAAGCTGAAGTACTGGAAGGTCTGCGTGCTGTCCGGCTGGCCCTGGGCAAAGAAGTGGCCGCCGCTCAGGTGGTCGATCGCCGCGAAGAAAGAGGCGAATGCCACGCCGATCATCAGATAAGCGCTGACAGCGCCGTAGATGTTCTGCGCGGTAACCGTCCTGACGGACAGCACGCGATGCACGATCACTACGACGGCGAACAGCAATACCAGGCCTGCCCAGACGCTCGCGATCCCTCTGCCGGTTTCGGTGGTGAACGACAACGTGAGCATGATCGCCGAACCGGCGAGCACCGCTACCAGGATCAGCCGCGCCGTCCGCCTCGGCACCAAAGAGCCCCGCAGCGCCAGCAGCGCGGCCACGGTGAAGAGCAACACTCGTAGCGCATCGATCCACCGGCCGTTGGTAAGCGCGGACAGCAGGTAGACAGAGACCATTACGACCAGCAGCAGGTCAAACCGGCCAGGGGAGGCAGCAAGTCCATCCTCCGGCCGAGTATCGGACTGAGTGCTTCGCGCCATCATCGTCTCCTTCCGGGAGCCAGCCGAGATCCCGGGCAAGCCCGTGGTGAGAAATCCGAACCGGTTCATCTTGACCCGAGCCGAGGGACATGCATAACAGGGTTGCTCGCGGGGCAGTCCCGGGGCAGTCCCTGGCAGGCGGTGTTAGCATTCGTGGCCTTGCCGAGCCGCCCTAACCTCAGCTCAGGCGTACCAGGGCGCTGACTGTCAGGTAGGCGCCCAGGAGCAGGGCGATGCCGACCATGAGCTGCAAGGCGTGGCCCAGCAGCCAGCCCTGGGAGCGCTTGAGCAGCGCCTTGGTGGCCTCACGGCGCAGTTCCAGGAACGCGAACGGAATGATGATCAGCAAGAAGTCGATGACGACGAAGACCACGACGGCGACGACCTGCGTCACGGTGGAGTATTTCCCGGCGACCAGGTTGTGCAGCGCGGCGATGTAGCTGGCGCCGGGGAGGCCGATCAGCGCGCCGACCAGCATGGCCAGCCCGAGCCGCGGTTCGGCTAGTACTCGCTGCGCCCAGCCGTCCTTCTTCTCCGGCTTCTCTGGCGGTCCGGTGCCTGCCGGGACCGGTGCCCGCTGCCGACTGTGCAAGCGGCCGGTGGCGAGCAGCCCGCCGACGGCCAGCAGCAGCAGGCCCAGGCCCAGGTCGACTCCGGCGCTCGCCTTTCCCTGGGCCGTGATCGCGTCGGCGTGGATGGTGAGCACGTCCAGCAGGCCGATCGTCAGAGCCACGGTCATCCCGCCGAGCAGGACGCACAGGAACATCGCCCGCGGCCGTCGGTTCTCGATCAGCAGCAGATCCAGGGCAAGCAGCTTGGGGTTCAGCGCCGAGGCGAACGCCAGCGCGAAGAACTCGGCGTTCATCGCTGGTCAGCCAGCACCCATCATCGCCCCCGCCCGGTACGCGGCCTCGATGGTCATCCCTGATCCCTCCTCCGCAGGTACTGCATCGGGCCGCCTGGTAGACCGCGCCCGATGGCAAGCCGCACTGATCGAAGCCTGAACCCTGAAACCGACTTTGACCCACGCAACACCTTGGTCCGTAGCCTGTCAAGACAGGCAACTGCCACTTTCCGCCTGTGGACTGAACCGTCCCGAGGTTCGTGCATACTTCCTACCTTGGGAAGGTGGCACGTTACATGCCTGTCAGGTACGACCAGGACACGAAGGCCAAGGCGATCCGGCTCGTCCGCGAGCATGCCGGCGACTATCCGTCGGAGTACGCGGCGATCACCGCGGTCGCCCGGCGGCTGGGGATGAGCTCGGAGACGCTGCGTAAGTGGCTGCGTAAGTGGCTGCGGCAGGCCGCCGTCGATGAGGGGCAGGCGCCGGGGGTAACCACGGAGGCGCTCCCCACGCCGGGCTCAGCCTTGCCGAGGCCGGCCCGGCGCGCCCGCGCCGTCCCAGCCGCGCTGTGCCACTAATCAGAGACGGTTTGACCGGCGCGCACACCCGGCGCGGTGCGCCGGGTCGTCTTTCTCGTCCACGAATGTCCAGCTCGCGCCCGTCGCGTCAATCCCGCCCGTCGGCGCCGCGCGCGGTCGGCTACGCCGAGTATTGGCGCGTCGCCAGCTCGCAAAGATTCGGCGGCGAGGAAGTCAGATGTGAGCAACTCGGGTAGGCAAGACGGCTCACATCCGTGGCAGGGTCATCACCGCCACCGTGGTGTAGGCAGCCAGGCCGAAAGCGACCGTGGTAGTCGCGATGCGCACCGAGCGCACCTTGAAGCGCTGTGCGATCGCGACCAGGAACAGGACTGACGCGAAAGCCCGTGGCGCAGAACAGCCCGGCGGCCTAGCGCACCTCGCACCACTCGTAGTCGAGCGAAAAGTCTTCGTGGACAATCCCTTTGCCGATTGCCTGAATCTGGTTGAGCCATGTGTAGCGCTCGTCACAGGTCTCGAAACGAGGGGCGACGTAGATCGTCTTTGGCGGGTCAAGGCCCTCCGACAGGTCTGACCGGCCGTGGTACTGCATAAAGATGGTCGCGCCATCATCGGTGCGGATCGTCGCCCGGATGTCGAGCGTTCCAGTGCCCTCAGGGCCGACGAGCAGCCAGTCCGCGGCTGCGGATCCCACCATCTCGCCGCGCAGACGGTCTCCCTGGACCTGCGCGCTCGCCACTTCGACGATCAGTCGCGTTCCACACGGCCCAGCACCGACCTCGATCGGTGGCTTTAGCTGAACGTGCAGCGTACATAGCGGCACTAGCTCGATCGCCATTACCCGCCCTGCCGGAGCCTGAACCCTGAAACCGAACTGGGTGTAGCTCTTCTGGAGTGAGGAGGCGGCTCAGGCACCGAGTGTGTACTGGCCCTGCTTCGTGCCGGGGTAGAGGCGCTGGTGCTCGCGGGCGAGGTGGAAGCGCCAGTACTCGTCGAAGTCGCCGTTGCTGATTACCGCGCGCAGGGTCAGGACGGCTTCGGCGCCGTCCAGGCCCCATCTGGCCCCTCCTATGTCGAGACGGTCGGCGATGAGATGCCGGCATGCTCCCTCGATGACGCCGGTCGCGATGGGCCAGCCGGCTGCGAGGGCCTGGTCGTAGCGCAGGTATTCGTGCCTGGCGTTCAGGTAGCGCGCGCAGGCGTCTGCGCCGTTCCGCTGGCTGCCGGACAGGCCGGCAGAGTCGGCCTCGGCGGTGATCTCCTCCGCGGCCCGGTCGCTGTCGCCGGCCAGGACCGCGAGTGCCTTGACCGCAACCCAGTCCTCGGCGGCGGGGTCGCCGGCCTCGTGCAGGCTCCACGCGGCTTTCCAGATGTATTCCAGGACGTGGATGAGGTCGATGACGACGTGGATCGTGACGGCGCGGCGGGCGGCCTCGGCGCGGATCAGGTCCAGCTGGTGCTCGGCCCCGTCGACCAGGACGACCCAGGTCCGCAGGTGCTGCGGGTCGCGGGCCGCTGCCTCGTCGAAGGCGGCGGCGATCATTTCGGCCGGGTCTTTCCGGACTGACCCGGCCAGCCACTTGGCCAGGGCCTTCGGCCCGGGCCGGAGCCGGCGGGCGCCGTGCCGTCCGCCGGGCGGGGCGATCACGTCGTGCGGGCGGCGCCTGGCCGGCCCGGCGTCGTACACGGTGACCAGGGTGGCCATTCTCTTGCGGTTCGGTTTCTCCCCGGCCGTCAGCCGGGTGCGCATCTTGCCCAGGCGGGCGGCGGCCTTCGCGGTGGCGGCGCGCAGTGCCCCGGGCCGCATCACGATGCCCTTGGAGTCGGCGGACAGCACCAGCAGGGTCCGGGACGTGCACGGCTCGGGAATCCGGGCGGCGTAGAAGGCGGGGATGCCGGCGGCGGCGCCCGTCACGGACTGCTCGACCTGCCGCTTGCCGATGACCGGCCCGCACCGGCGGGCGATCGCGTCGTGCGCGTCGTCGAACGAGCCGCGGGGCGCCTCGAGCGCGGCCAGCTTTGCCAGGGAATGGGAGTGCAGCCCGGCCGGCAGGGACAGGGCGGCGTCGGCCGGGCAGTAGTTGCCCGTTCCCGGGCGGCGCCAGGCGCACCGGGTGACCCGGACCGTGCCGAACAGCGTGGCCAGGAGTCGGCCGTGGCCCGTCTCCAGCCGGGTCCGGGTGATCCCGTCCGTCCCCGTCACCGGGGCGCGGTGCTCCCGGGCCTCGTGTTCCTCCCGTGCCGCCCGCAGGTCCAGGTGGTCCTGCAGCAACTGCCGCAGCACCTCCCGTCCCCGCTCGTCCAGGAGTTCCTCGACCTCGGTGACGACCAGCCCGGCCGCGGCGGGCCCGGCGAGCTCGGCGGCCAGGGCGGTGAACATTTCTTTCGATACGGCGAACGGATCATCAGGGGGAACCGAGGCATACGCTTCCATGAGGGTTCTTCTTCCTTGAGGGTTCTGACTGGGTTGCACCTTCGAACCTAGGAAGAAGAACCCGTTACCGTCCGGGTTTCGGTGTTTTCCCTGCGTGTGCCGGCAGCGTGAACAGGCCCCCGGGTTCCTCGGCCAGCCAGCCCCGCCCGGCCAGCCGCTTCAGCTTCGACCGCAGGCCCTCCACCTTCGCCTTGCCCGTGTCCAGCCCCGCCGCAGCGGCGATCTCCGCCGCCCGCAGCGGACGGCCGGCATCGGTCACGACCTCTACCAGGTCCTGATAAGACTGCGGCAGCACCGACGCATCGGCGCCCTCCTGCCACGGCAGCACCGTCACCATCCCGATCGGCGAGCCCGGCCCGGGCTCTTTCACAGGCACGTCCGGCTGCCCGCCGGCCAGTTCCGTGCCGGGAGGTTCCTCCAGCACCCGAGTGATTTCCTCCCGGGCGATCGCCAGCCGCGAGGCCTGTTCCTCGGCCCGGGCCAGGTCCAGCGAAAGGTCCTCGATCCGGCTGCGCAACCGGTCCGCCTCGGCCCGGGCAGCCGCCTCCCTGCGCTTGAGTTCCTCGATCAGCGAGCCCATCCACCGCCTCCTTGCCCCCTGCACACGACGGTAGAAGACGACATCGCCGATCAGCCGGTCATCCGGAAAAACTCCTGGTCAGCAGTCCCTCAAGAAGAGCTGCACCCAACCGAACTTAACCCTGTCTGACCAAGAAAATCCACTCTAGCCGCAGCGCGGCAGCGGACCTCGGCCATGCGCTGGCCTGCGGTTATGCGCGCGGCAGCGGCGCCGGGCTGGCGGTGGCGGGACCCGGGAGCCTGCCTGCCCCGTAGCGCGGCAGCGACGCCGGCGGTTTCTGGCGGGACGTCATCTCACGTGGGCCAGGCGTGCGGGCGTGCTGACGCGGGCCCGGCGGCTGTGGCTGGTTTCGGGCCTGGTCAGAGCGTTACGGTGTCCGGTTGTGCGGGTCAGGCGGCCTGGTCGTCGTCGGTGATGGCGACGCTGACGCCGAGGGCCTTCAGGCCGCGGATGTGGGTGCGGATCTTCTTGTCCCGGCTGGTGCGCCTGGCGTGCCAGTCCGGGCCGAGGTCGCGGTAGCGGGCGGCGGGGTCAGACAGCAGGTGCCAGACGATGATCATGATGGAGCGGGCGACGGCGACCTGGGCGATGGCCCCGCCGCGGCGGCGGGCGATGCGCCGGTACCGTTCACCGAGGAAGGTATCGGTGCCGGCGGCGCCGAGGGCGGCCTGCCCGGCGGCGGCGCGGGCATAGCTGTTGCCCTTCTTCTGCTTGCCCTTGCCGTGCCGGGTGCCGGACTGGGCGGCGGACCGGCACAGCCCGATCCAGGAGACCAGGTGCGCCGGGGTGGGGAAGGCGGTCATGTTCAGGCCGATCTCGGCGATGATCACGATGGCCAGCCACACGCTGATGCCGGGGATCTCGGCCAGCCGGTGTGCGGCGGCCAGCACCAGCGAGTCCGGGCCGGTGCCGCAGCCGGGCCCGGTCTCCCCGGTGGCGTCCACCCCCCAGGACTCCTCCACCTGGGCCAGCGCCGCGATCGCCTGGTCTTCCATCTGGGTGATGCGCTGGTCCAGGAACGCGACCTGGTCCAGCAGCATCTGCGCGATCACGCCGTGGTGGGAGTCGAACATGCCGTCCAGCGCCTCGGCGAGGGCGTCCCGCTTGCCGCGCAGCGGCCCCTTGGCCAGGTCCGCGAGCGTGCGCGGGTCGCGTTCCCCGGCGATCAGCGCGGCCACCATCGCCACCACCGACTTGGCCTTCATCCCGTCCCTGGCCACCGAGGTGATCTTGACCATGGCGTCTTCCAGCAGCTTCTCCAGACGCTGCAGGCACCGGGTCCGCTCCCGGACCAGGTCCTGCCGGGCCCGGGTGAAGTCCCGCACCCGCCGGATCGCGGCCGGCGGCACGAAGCTGGGCCGCAGCATCCCGTGCTGGGTCAGCCGGGCCAGCCACATCGCATCCAGCCGGTCCGTCTTCGGCCGGCCCTTCAGGTTCCTGGCCTGCGACGCGGAGACCAGCTGGACCGCCAGGCCCAGGCTTTCCAGCACGTAATAACACCGGTAGGCCGCCGGCGAGGTGCCTGTGGCGCAGGTCCTTTTCCGGCGACCCCCGGTCCGAACCGGGCGGGCACCTTTCAATGCACCCGGCTCTCCAGCGATGTTGACGTGCAGGTCGCGGCTGGCTTCCCGCCGTGGATGGCCTGGTGGCAGGGTGCGCAGACGATGAGCGTCTTGCGCCGCATTCTCGCCATCAGGACCGCCCAGGCGGGCGGCTGCCTGCCCGGCGAGGTGAGGTCGGCCAGCTTGCGGACCTGGTGGGTTTCCACCTCGGCCCGCTGGCCGCACCACTCGCATTCGCCTCTCAGGAGCCGGGTGATCAGCTCCCTGCGGCGGATGGGCGGGGCGGGCAGGCGGTCGTCGATGACCGCCTTGCGCTGCCTTTTCAGCGGGATGCCGCCGAACCGTGCGACCAGTGGTTTCCTGCCCGGCCGCTCCTTGCGGGCCTCGTAACAGGCACGCGGCCCGTGCTCGGTGACGATCGTGGCCTTGTACTTGCGGGCCATCTTCGTCACTGTCGAGCGGTGCTTGCAGGCCAGGGTCTTCAGCATCGACACCTGGGCCGTGCGGTGCAGCCGGTCCAGTTCATGAACGTTCCCGGCGAGCAGGTAGTACTGGATGAGCCCCCGGTACTCCTGGCCGTAGGTGCTGATGATCTGGAGGTCGTCCAGGTTCAGCAGGCCGGGCCGGTACCACGGTGTGCCGTGGACCAGGTGGGGGGCTTGCCTGGCCGTGATCACCTCCCGGGGCACGCGCAGTCCCATCACGCCGTTGACGGCGGGCCGGGTCAGCGAGTGCTGGGCGATGATGTCGTAGCCGAGGAACCGCGCCTTCTGGGTACGGGCGTGGGTGATCAGCGTCTTGTCCGCCGACAGTTCCAGCTTGAGCTCGTCGCGCAGGAACCGGGCGAGGCGCTGCTTGATTTCCTCCGCTTCGGCCTTCGGGCCGGTGAACCCGAGGAGATGGTCATCGGCGTACCGGGTATACCGGAGCCTGCGGTAGCCGGGGTCACGGGGATCCCCGTACGGCAGGCCGCGCCGCTGCTGACGCAGCTTCCGGGCCGTGGCCCGGTCCCCGCGCTCGCGGGCGGCGGCCATCGCGCTGTCCACCTTTCTTCCCGCAGGATTGGCTACCCTGCGGGAGCCCCGGGTATATTCCGGGATGAGGACTGTCTCGGCGAACTTGTCCAGCCGGTCCAGGTAAATATTGGAAAGGACAGGGGAAACAACGCCGCCCTGCGGAGCACCGGAAAGCGTCGCGTTCCACACCCAGTCCTCCAGGTACCCGGCCCGGAGCATTCCCTTGATCAGCCGCAGGAACCGGTTATCGTGAATGTGCTCCGCCAGGACGGATATCATGACCTCATGGTCAAGCGACCCGAAGCAGTCGGATATGTCACCCTCAATAAACCAGGTTGTCCCTTTCCAGGTGTTCGCCACTTCCGTCAGCGCGGTGTGGCATCCTCGTCCGGGACGGAAACCGTGGGATCGTCCGGAAAACCGGGGCTCATAGTACGCTTCCAGCAGGATGCGCACCACTTCGCCGACCAGTTTATCCGACCATGACGGCAGGCCGAGCGGCCGCATTTTGCTTCCGCTCTTTTTCGGGATGTAGACCCGTTTGACTGGCTGGAACCGGTAGCGCTCGTGGCGCAGCGCATCGATGATCCGCCCGATCTTGGCCAGTGACATGCCGTCCGCGGTTTCCCCGTTGATCCCGGGGGTCATCGCGCCGTCGTTGGCGTAGATGCGGCCCCAGGCCATCAGGAACAGCTCAATGTTGAACAGTTGCCGGTACAGCCTCTCGCACGGCAGGCCCCGCCTGCCGCGTGCACGCAGGATCTCCACGACCGCTTCGGCGCTCTGCATTACGCATGCCTCCAGTCCGTGAACATCCTCATCACCTAGCCCCCTTCGCCCTGCGGACGGCTTTCCCGTCCTCCCTGGCGGGTCGTTACTCCCGCGACTATTACGAGGCCTGTGTCACCGTAGGGCTCGCGCCCCTTAACGGTGATCCCGCGTTCGTCCTTGTCATACGTGATAGCGCGACTTAGGCTCCCCACTCATCTCCTTGAATGCCCTCGCTGGGCATCGCTCCTGTCCCTGGAGGTGCGCCCGCCATCTGGTCATGCGGGCGCAGGGACGGCACCGGTTTCAGGCGTCTTTCCGGCAGGGGTGACGTTACCCCTTCTGGAGATTAGGGTTGAGGCAGTTTAGCTTTAGCCATATCGCGCGGGTCCCCCAGCGCGCCGCCCATACGCATTGGCACGGCCACTGGTTTCCTGGCATGCTGTTGTCCCCTTCACCTTTCGGATCTTGAGTAAGCCATCGGACCCAGGAATATCCTCCAAATTCCTCCCGGCTAAGCCGGGAATACAACAAGGCGCCTCGCGGCGCAGCCATATCCGCCAGTAGTCGCTGGTACTCTCCAGCGTCACCATCTGCACCTGGTGCCGGAGCAGTTCCCGGCCCAGCTCGGCGATCCGCGCCCGGGTCGCCGGCACGTTATCCCAGATCCGGTTGACGAACCGGCCCGGCCGGGCCGGGTCCGGGGTGCGCATGCACACCACCCCGGCCGCCTTGGCCACGTCCACCGCGGCCACCCGCTCATATACGACCTCGTGATCCTCATCCGGGATCACCTGCGGCTTGCGCACCGCACCCTCCTATGCTGGAACCGATCGGAAGATCAGCGGGCTGCCCGGGGATCCGCGGTCAGTGCGTGAACGCGAAGTCTGACCAGCGTGCTCGAGGCAACAGGAAGCGACCCTCCGGGTCCGGATCCCAGCGCCAGGCTTTTCAACGGGCTCTTGTCCCAAAGAAGCTCGGCGTCACGGGCAGCCCGCACCATCATCCCGCGAACCGCAAGGTGTGCCAGGCACAGCACCCCAGCCGGGACAAACCCAGCCGGCTACGGCGCCGCAGGCTGGCCCCCGGATTTTCTCGCGTATGCGACCATCCCCCCGGGATAAGGATGGCTTTTCATAGGGGTTTGAGGGCTGGGCGGTGTGCCTGACGTAAAAAGTGCTCCTGAGCTGGGACAGTGAGGGTGTTCGAAGTCCTTGCCGGCCCGAGTTCGAGGAGCACTTTCTGCATGCACACTACCGGTTGGTCCAGGGGCCTGGAGGTATCTGGCGGCGGTCAGGGTGTCGTGTCGCATGCCGGGCTGGTGCTGCTGCGGCACCTGGCTGATAAGACGGGCCTGACCGGCGGGCTGTCGCGGGCGCTGGCCACGCCGCGGTTCCTGGTGCATGACCGGGGCCGGGTGATGGCTGATCTGGCGTGCGCGGTCGCGGACGGCGCCCGGGTGATCTCCGATTTCCGGGTGATGCGCGATCAGCGGGAGCTGTTCGGGCTGGTGGCGTCGGTGCCGACGGCGTGGCGGACGCTGGCCGAGATCGCCCGCGGCGGGGCCCGGGCGGACCGGCGGATCACGGCGGCGGTGAACACGGCCCGCCGGCACGCGTGGGCGCAGGTCGCGGCCCGGCACGGCGCGCTGCCGGGGGTGCGGCTGGCGGACCGGACCCTGGACGGGGTGACCTGCATCCGGCTCGATGCCACCGTGACGTTCGCGCACTCGGACAAGGAACTCGCGGAAGCGAATTTCAAAGGTTACGGTCATCACCCGCTGCTGGCGGTGTGTGATAACACCGGCGGGGAGCCGCTGGCCTGGATGCTGCGCCGCGGCTCGGCGGGCAGCAACACCGCCGCGGATCACCTGCAGCTGCTGGACGCGGCGATCGCCGCGATCCCGCCGCAGTTCAGGCGCAAGCTGATGGTCACCTGCGACGGCGCCGGGGCCAGTCACGCCCTGGTCAAGCGCCTGGACACGCTGGCCGCCCGCCGCGGGTACGAGCTGACGTACTCGGTCGGGTGGGCGCTGAGCGAGCGGGAGAAGACGGCGCTGCGGCTGGTCCCGGAGCAGGCCTGGCAGGCCGCGGTCGACGGCCGCGGGGAGGTCCGCGAGCGCCGCGCCGATGACGCCTGCGCGAACCTGTCCTGCGCGCACCGGGCGTGCTGGATCGAAGAAGCGCACGTCACCGAGCTGACCGGGCTGCTGCGGCACAGCGCTGGCGGGGACCAGCTGCGGGCCTGGCCCGCGGCGATGCGGGTCTTCGCGCGCCGCGAGCGGCCCCATCCCGGCGCCCAGCTGACCCTGTTCGAGGCCGCAGACGGCTGGCGGTACTCCCTGTGGGCCACGAACCGGCCCGCGGACACCAAAGGCTGGCTCGGGCAGGCCGCCTACATCGACGTCGCGCACCGGGTCCAGGCCCGGGTCGAGGACGCGATCCGGACCGGGAAAGACTGCGGAATCGGCCATTTCCCGTCCTTTGACTTCGGGATCAACGCCGCGTGGCTGACCGCGGCGATGACCGGGCAGATCCTGCTCGCCTGGCTCAAGCTCCTGGCCCTGGACGGCGACCTGGCCAAAGCCGAGCCCAAGACGCTGCGCTACCGGGTGCTTCACTCCGCCGCCCGCCTGGTCCGCGGAGGGCGGAAACGGCGCCTGAAAATCCAGGCGACCTGGCCGTGGGCCGATGCGATCACGGCCGCGTGGCAGCGCATCGACGCGCTCCCGCAAGCACCCTGACCAGCGCAAACCATCCCTGCGACCCAGGAAGGAGAACCCCCCGGGGCCTGTGGAAACCCCGGCCACCGGCCCGACAGCCGGGCCATTGTCATATCCCGACGCTAAAATCGTGACCGCAAACGGGGCCAGCCGACCCTCAGCGCCAGCCATCAACCCGGATGAAAGATCAGGGTTAACCCTGTACGCGAATCCCGTTCAGCGCCGATCTGGACGAAAATCATCGTGGCGGCCCTGTCGCCCCGGTTGTGCCATGCGTGGCGGGTGCCGCGCTGAACAACGCAGCTGCCGGGCGTGAGATGCACTTCCTGGCCGTCATCGAGCTTCAGCCACATCTCGCCGTCCGCACAGAAAGCGTAGTCGATAGTGTCAGTCGTGTGCATACCGGGACTATCCGGCTCAATGACGCCCTGGAGGCCAGGCAGCAATCGTTCTGCCTCAGCCGAGACCTCGGCTGGATCGCCGACTGGCTCCGGTACCTGGCGGTCTGGGGCCCAGCGGACGACCAGGAACCGCGTGCCGCCCAAAGCCGGGAAGTATGGCTTGACCACCGCATCGTCACCAGCACCGAGAACGGGGTGGCCGCCCTCGGTGCCCCAGAGCAAGAAGAACTCCAGGCCCGGCAGTGCCTGGACCGAAATCCCGTCGGGCCGATCATCGGACGTAAATACTGACTTACCTTCTGGAGTAACACCGGTAACGACACGACGAGGTTCCATGATCGCCCTCCTGCGCATTTATTCTAACGGACGCTTGGATCGAGGCACGTCTTCGGAGGCTCCTTGAAACGAAGGTTGAAAGGTTATCGACGCCGGTTGCTATCTCGGCGGAACTTCGACGACGGTGATCTCAGTGTTGACACCCGACGCGGGGTGGCCAGGGGGGCGAGTATTCGCCGGATCATCTGAGTTCCCTTCGCCCCTGTTCGTGTTTCTTCGGATTGGGCACGCGGTGACCCGCGCCGCAGGACCGATAGAGGACGAGACGGCCAGGGCCGCCCCGTCATCGGCAGACACCCCAGCAATAGATCGCTCAGGGACCGTCCGGCAAGGGACCTAGGTCCTAACCCGGCACATGAAGGAATCTTCCACACTATCCACACCATCCACACCTTCTGCATCGTCGTGCACACGCGCCAAGTAGCCCCGTTCGGTAACACGGGCTTGATACGGGATATTCACGGGATGATCTTCGATGATGTAGAGGGCGGACATGCTGAAAGCCCAGGTGGAGCGGGCGGCGGACAGTGAATCGCGTACGCTCTTGAAAACCATTAGCCCGTGCCCGCGGCGTGGCCGGACAGTCCGGAGCAGTCTGGGGTCTGTAAGTATCCAATGAGCAAGACCCCCTCAAACGGGAGCTTCAGCCGCTGAGACGCATAGATCGCATCTAGCTGATTCCGGGTTCGGTCGTAAGCATGGATGGCATGTTCTCGTCCTCATGATGTGGTGCGGTAGCGCACTGGCAGGAGCAGGACCATGTAGCGGGCATCCAGGATCAGGGAAGTACGGACGATATCCCGGTAGTCCGCGTTTCCGGCCGCACCACGGCCCGCTTCCACCTCCACCGCGATGCCGAGCTCGTCGTGGAAGGCGTCGATCTCGTAGTTGACCGATGGAGTCCCGTTTTCGCCGAACAGGACTGGCCGGTGAATCTTGGCCTGCTTCGTCTTGCCGCTCTCGACCGCGTAGCCTAGAGCCACCAGGCCCGGGCTCAGATTGCTGAGCACGGCATCGCTGTCCAGGCCGGTCTTTTGCTCGAAGTCGATATCTTCCCCTCGGCTGACTTCACCACCTCCACGAACGAGCTCGCCCACGCTGGCGGCCTGACGTTGCGCGAGAAGTAGCTCCATATCGGGTAGGTCATGGGCGAAGGGTAGAGGGCACGGCCCGCGACTGTTGCCATTACTGCTGCGTCCGCGTCGAAGGGCAGGGATCTCTCACAGCTTTCTCACGGACTGACCGGACGGTGCTGGACTATGGCATCTACGCCGGACACCCGGCAGGACGCTGACCCGTGAATACGGATTGGGTGCAGCTCGTTTGGAGTGAGCTGACCGGTCAGGCGCCGAGCGTGTATTGTCCCTGGTCGGTGCCGGGATAGAGCCGTTGGTGCTCGCAAGCGAGGTGGAATCGCCAGTACTCCTGGAAGTCGTCGTTGCTGATCACTGCCCTCAGGGTGAGAACTGCCTCGGCGCCGTCCAGGCCCCACCTGGCCCCTCCCACCGAGAGACGGTCGGCTATGAGGTGCCTGCACGCGCCCTCGATGACCCCCGTCGCGATGGGCCATCCGGCCGCCAGGGCCTGGTCGTAGCGGAGGAACTCCCGCTTGTTCTCCAGGTACCGCACGCATGCGGCGGCCCCGTTCCGCTGGCTGCCGGCCAGGGCGGCCGCGTCGGCCTCGGCGGTGATCTCCTGCGCGGCCCGGGCGCTGTCACCGGCCAGGACCGTGAGCGCCTTGACCGCAACCCAGTCCTCGGCCGCGGGATCGCTGGCGGCGTGGAAGCTCCAGGCAGCGCCCCACAAATATTCGAGAACGTGAATAATGTCGATGATGACGTGAATTGCGGCGCCCCGGCGGGCGGCCTCGGCGCGGATCAGGCCCAGCTGGTGCTCGGCCCCGTCGACTAGGACGACCCAGGTCCGCTGGTGAGCGGGGTCGCGGGCCTCCGCTTCGTCGAACGCGGCGGCGATCACCTCGGCGGGGTCTTTCCGGACGGACCCGGCCAGCCACTTGGCCAGGGCCTTCGGCCCGGGCCGGAGCGGGCGGGTGCCGGTGCGCCCGCCGGGCGGGGCGATGACGTCGTGCGGCCGGCGTTTCGCGGGCTCGGCGTCGTAGACGGTGACCAGGGCGGCCATCCGCTTGCGGTTCGGTTTCTCCCCGGCCGTCAGCCGGGTGCGCATCTTCCCCAGCCGGGCGGCGGCCTTCGCCGTGGCCGCGCGAAGCGCCCCGGGCCGCATCACGATGCCCTTGCAGTCAGCGGACATGATGAGCAGCGTTCCCCGCGTGCACGGCTGCGGGATCCGGGCGGCGTAGAACGCGGGGATGTCCGCGGCGGCATGCACGACGGACTCCCCGGCCTGCCGTTTTCCCATCACCGGGCCGCAGCGGCGGGTGATCGCCGCGTGCGCGGCGTCGAAGGACCCGCGGGCGGCCTCGATCGCGGCCAGCATCGCCAGGGAATGGGAGTGCCGCCCAGCCGGCAGGGACAGGGCCGCGTCCGCCGGGCACCAGTTCGGTGCTCCCGGTTTCCGCCAGGCGCACCGGGTGACCTGCACCGTGCCGAACAGGGTGGCCAGCGCCCGGCCGTGCCCGGTCTCCAGCCGGGTCCGGGTGATCCCGTCGGGAGCGGCCACCGGGGCGGGATGCTCGCCGGCCTGCTGTTCTTCCCGCATGCTCCGCAGGTCGTAGTGATCCTGCAGCAGCCGCAGCAGCACCTCCCGGCCCCGCCGGTCCACGAGCTCCTCCAGCTCGAAGGCCGTCATCCCGGCCGCGTCCGGGCCGGCCATCTCGCAGGCCAGGGCGGTGAACATGGCTTTCGATGCCGTGAACGGATCATCGCCGGGAGCCGGGCAGTACGCTTCCATGGAGGGTTCTTCTTCCTTGAGGTCCGGATGGAGTAAGCACCTCCGAACTTAGGAAGAAGAACCCGTTACTGTCCGGGTTTCGGTGTTTTCTCTGAGTGACCTGGCAGTGTGAACAGCCCGCCGGGGGCCGGGGCCAGCCAGCCCCGCGCGGCCAGCAGCCTCAGCTTCGACCGCAGCCCCTCCACTTTCGCCTTCTCCGTCGGCAGCCCCGCAGCGGCCGCGAACTCACCCGCCCGCAGCGGGCGCCCCGCACCGGCCGCCACCTCCAGGAGATCCTGGTACGCCTGCGGCAGCACCGACGCGTCAGCACCCTCCTGCCACGGCAGGACCGTCACCGCCCCGATCGGCGCTGCCGGCCGCGGTTCCCCCGCCGGCCTGCCGGCAGGCGGTTCCGCCGCGGCCGGCTCTCCCAGTACCCGCGTGACTTCCTCCCGCGCGATCACCAGCCGCGACGCCTGCTCCTCCGCCCTGGCCAGATCACCGGTAAGCTCCCCGATCCGGCTGCGCAGCCGGTCCGCCTCGGCCCGGGCAGCCTCCTCCTGGCGCTTGAGTTCCTCGATCAGCGAGCCCATCCACCGCCCCTTCCCCTGTACATGACGGTAGAAGAGCGCAGCACCGATCACCCGGAAATCAGGCAAAACCTCAGGTCAGAAGTCCCTCCAAACGAGCTGCACCCATACGGATTCCAGCACACTGACCGGATGCCCGGTTTTGATCTACGGATCAAAAGGCCCCCTCTCGTCATTCATGCTGCCGCGCCGCTTCCGGTCCTCGGTCGCCGCCGCTGCCTGCGGTCCGGGTCGGCTTGCCGCCGGATTAGTGGTGATGCTCGCCGTCCTCCCCGCCGTGACACGATCTCGGCCGCGGGATAGGAGCCACAAGGACGACGATGCAAGGATGTCTCTCGGTGGCCGGTAGGGACGGCCGCCAGCCGGGCAGCCCGGCCTCTCACGGCCGTCTCACAGACCGTGCGGACAACACCGCAGGCATCGCGACCTGACTTGACGCACGGGAGCCGAGTCGCGGAGGAGACCTGATGACACGGAAGAGGTCAGATCCGAGGATGGCCCCTGAATTGTGACGTGCTTCCCCTCAATATCAAGGGCGCTTCGCGTTTCCTCCGGAAATGACCTTCGGCCACCCTTGACATTGAGCCTCCGGAAGCACTCTGGCCAGAAACCAAGGGCCAGGCAGCGAGCCTGGCCAGGGTACGGGGCCATCCCCTGCACGGCGCGGGCGGTCACCGGGCAAATTCCAGGGCCAGCTGGCATTAGGCGTCATGTGAGGCCTTGTCCGGCGCGGCCGGGTTGCCGGAAACAGACCGGGAGATGGTGACGAGGACCAGGGCGTCACGCTATCATCAGCCGGGAGCCAAGCCAAAGCTGGGGAGCCACGAGAATGAACAATCTTCTGGTGCTCCGGACTCACATGGACAACGTGCATTGACGAGCCCGGGTCACGAACGGATCTGAACGAGGCCAGATGCCGGTACAGGAATCTACGGATCAGGATGCCGGTACAGGAATCTACGGATCAGAAGGCTGCGGAGTCCCGACTGTAGCCAAGACTGTAGCCAAGCCGCTGGACGACACCCGACGCACGTGGACAACTCTGGAATGTCGGCCCAGCCCACGACCGGTGACCGACGGTCATGGACGACTTGCCTACTCCTACGGATAAGAGGGTCAGCGGGACTTGGCCGCAGTCTGCGGTGTATCAGGCGTGACGGAAGGCGCTCAGTAAGAGTGGGCAGACCAGGTGGCCGCCGCCCGCTGTTGCCAGCGCCTCGGCCTGACCGGGTGCACGGCGCCTGTCCGGTTACTCGCTAGGAGGAACGCACATGAGGCCGACAATCTCCACCGTCAAGCGCATTGCCGTCGCCGGGCTGGCCGTCGCCGGGCTCGCCGTCGCGGGGCCAGCCTTGGCCCAGGAGTCGCACCCGGCAAACGCCGCGTCGTCCAAGGCCGCGCCGCCCTGCCAGTCGTCAGGCATCGACGGCTGGCTCGACACCAGCGGCGGCGCCGCGGCGGGCACGAGTTTCTACCACCTGGAATTTACCAACTTGTCCGGGCACGCTTGCACGCTTCAAGGCTTCCCATTCGTGTTCGCGGTGAACCTGTCAGGCCACCAGATCGGCAACCGTGCGGTGTTCAACCATGCCTTCCCGGCGAATATGGTGACGGTCGGCAACGGCAAGACCATCCACGCGGTGCTCAGGATCGCTGACACGGGCAACTTCTCCACCTCAGCCTGCAAGCCGGTCACAGCGGCCGGGCTGGAGGTGTTCGCGCCGACCGGGATCAACGAGGTCGGCAGGACCGTGCCGTTCCCGTTCAGTGCCTGCTCGACGCGCGGCAGTCACGCCCCGAACTTCCTGAACGTTACGCCGGTCCACCCGGGCGCATAGCACGCAGGGTCTTAGCTTGCCGTTTAACCTCTGCTGTCCGCCTGGCAACTTTTTGCCCGTCTTGTCCGGTGTGTCGCCGTGATAACAGACGGCCACCGCGTCATCATCTTCGGGTTCTCACCACAGAACTTGAAGAGGCAGGGCGGTGGCCGTGGCTTTCAGTATGGCCTGGGCGGAGGCCCGGGCGGGCGCCAGGGATGAGGCAGATCAGGCACGGGAACGGCTGGCAGGGTTCCGCCGGGAGCTGTACCGGTGCTTCACCGGCCGGGCGGACGCGCTGTCTGAGCTGTGCGACGCGGCGCTGTGCAAGCAGGACCGGGTGCATATGCTGGCGGAATTGTCGCTGGAGCCAGGGCATCAGCGCGGTCATGGCGCCTTGTACGATGCGCTGAACTGCGGGAAAGTGCAGGTCTCGCGACTGCGCTGGGTACTGGCCGGGGTGCCGCTGCCGGCCTGGGATGATGGCCGGATCCGGCTGGCGGTCGATGTGAGCAACTGGCTGCGGCCGGACGCGGCGACCAGCCCGGGCCGGTCGTTCTGCCACTGCTACGGGCGGGGGAAGAACAGCGCGCAGATGATCCCGGGCTGGCCGTACTCGCTGGTAGCCGCGCTGGAACCGGGCCGGACGTCGTGGACCCGGCTGCTGGACGCGGTCCGGCTGGGTCCTGATGACGACCTGGCCGCGGTGACCGCCGCCCAGGTCCGCGGGGTCATCGAGCGGATCATCGCCGCCGGGCACTGGCACGACGGCGACCCGGACATCCTGGTGGTCTTCGACGCCGGCTACGAGCCGGCCCGGCTGGCCTGGCTGCTGGCGGACCTTCCCGTGCAGGTGCTGGGGCGGCTGGGCACCAACCGGGTGCTGCGGCAGGCGCCGCCGCCCCGCCGGCCCGGCCAGATGGGCCCGCCTGTGCGGCACGGCTGCGAGCTCAAGCTCTCAGATGACGCCGCCTGCCCCGGGCCGGACGTGCACACCACGACGCAGACCTCCCGGTACGGGGCAGCAGAGGCCCGCGCCTGGCACCGGATGCACCCCAAGCTGAAGGCCCGCGGCGCCTGGGCAGCCCACCAGGGGAAACTGCCGGTCATCGAGGGCACCCTGGTCAAGCTCACCGTCGAGCACCTGCCGCACGATCATGCCCCCAGGCCGGTGTGGCTGTGGACCTCCTGCCCGGACGCGGATCCCGATGAGGTGAACCGCTGCTGGCAGGCGTTCCTGCGCCGGTTTGATATCGAACATACGTTCCGGTTCCTGAAGCAGGTCCTCGGCTGGACCAAGCCGAAACTGCGCGACCCCGCCGCCGCCGACCGGTGGACCTGGCTGATCCTCGCCTGCTACGCCCAGCTCTGGCTCGCCCGCGGCCTGGCTGCAGACCTTCGCCTGCCCTGGCAGCGCCCGGCCCTGCCCGGCCGCCTGACCCCCGCGCGGGTCCGGCGGGGATTCCGGGCCATCCACGGCACACTGCCCGTTCTCACAGCCGCACCGAAACCCGGCAAACCTGGCCCCGGCAGACCTCCCGGCTCGAAGAACCGGCACCCGGCCACCCGTCACGACGTGGGCAAGGCCGCCATCAAGAAGACGACGCAGGAAACCACGCCGAGCCCAGGAGGTTAAACGGCAAGCTTAGGGGGCAGCCCTACAGTGGCCCTAGAGTGCTATGCGCCCCCAGGCCAGAGACCGGGCTGGACGCCTTAACTGGGCTTTGCACGCAAGGAGTCAGCCGCGAGAGGTACAGCACGGAAGTACAGCAACGTCCCCTCGCAACCACAAGCGGGCCCGTTCGCCAGCACGCTGAGCAAGCTCGGACAACGGGTAAACGCCCAGCGGCGCCACTAGTTCGGGACGAAGAGGCCCGTGCCTGCTGCATGCCCGATGAGGCGGTCGCGAGAGAGGCATCACGGCCACTCTTGGACAACACCGCAGGCACCACGACCTGGCTTGACGCACGTGAGCCAGGTTGCGGAGGAGACCTGATAAGGATGGCCTCATCTCCACCGATTTGACAGCAAGAAGCCGAAGCCCTCTTCATTTTCTATCGGCTCTCGTATGAGCCATCTCTTTTCCCATCTCAGCCATGTTCTTGGCCATATTAGCCATGCCTTCGACCATTCCATCCGCCCGAGCGTTGGCACTATTGGCCATGCTACGAAAGAAGTGCGCTGGCATCGATCCTACGATGACGCCAACAATAGGGCCGACTGCACTCCATACTATGAGAAAGTTGTCAACAGTAGTCATAGTTTTTAGGGTGACCTCGGCGCCGGACGCCGCCAGCGCGTCCGCCGCCCAGTACCAGCCGTAGCAGGCCTCCAGCACCACCTCGGGGTGCAGGCCGCCCGCCTGATCTCCGCCGCCAGCCGCGCCGGGCTGTTGGTGATACGAGCGGTGGCCAGCTTCCGGCCGTCCTCGGTCATCCGGACCAGCACCGACCGGCGGCGGTGCAGGTCCATGCCCACGATCTGCGGGCCGTCGTACGCTACTGCAAGGGGCCTCCCATCGTCGTAGATGACGTAGACACTCCCGAGCATGAACTCTCGGGACAGCTACGGGGAGCGAGGAGGCCCCGCTCCTTCATGGCATCAGGGCGAGCGGCCATGCTGGCCGACGCGAACCAGCAGGCCGGGAGGCTGATTTGTGCACGCATTTGTGCACGGGACACGGCGGGACAAGCTTAGACGAGGGAGACGCAGAAGGCCCGGGGCGACTTCATGCCGCAGGTCTGCCGAGGACAGCGCGGCGACCGGAGACTGTCCGAGACGGGGGAGACGCACGTCGTATGGCTCATAACCCAGAGGTCGCGGGTTCAAATCCCGCCCCCGCTACCAAGGCCAGAAGCCCTTTCTCGAACAGAGAAAGGGCCTTCTGCATGCCTGTTGTAAACGGATCTGTGCACGGTGGTCTGACGTCAGCTGTTTGACGCCACCTGTATTTTTGGTCATACTTTTGACTATGACCGTGCTTCCGCTGGGCGACGTTAAGTCTCACCTGTCCGAGATCGTCGGCCGCGTCCACGACCATCACGAGCGGGTGACCGTGACCGTGCACGGAAGGCCCTCGGCCATCCTCATCGCTCCAGAGGACCTGGAAGCGCTGGAGGAAACCCTTGAGATCATGCGCGATGCCGCCACCATGAACCGCTTGGCCGAGTCTGACGCGGAGCTAGCCCGAGGCGAGTACGTTTCCGCAGAGGAGCTTGCCGAAGCGATGAGGCAGCGCCAGGCTTAGTGAGCGGCGAGCCTGCGGAAGAACCCTATGAGCTGCGGACGACGTCCACCGTTCGCCGCGCCCTGAGCGAAACTCTCCCGGAGGCTGTTGCCGCGGCGGCCTACGAGTTCATCACTGGCCCCCTGCTTGCCGATCCGCACCGGATTGGCAAGAGGCTGCTTCCGCCAATGGATGACAGGTTCAGCGCCCGCCGTGGCACCTACCGGGTGATCTACCGGATCGACGATAAGGCCCGTGTGGTGACGGTCGTAGACGTCGCACACCGGCGCGACGTCTACCGAACTTGAGCATCGCGCAGTTCCCGCTTTGCCGAATAAACCTTGTGTACTTCTATCAAGGCGGCGCCTGCGGCACCGCTGGCCCGGCGTCAGCGCCGGGCTCAGCCTTGGGAGGCCCGCCCGGCGCACGCCGGGCCACATTCCGCAGGCGGGCAGATCAAGATGGCTCATACGGCACACAGACCAGCAGACCGAACAGCCGCCTTCCTAACCCCCGATCGTGCAGCTCGCTGCGGTCGCGTTACGGCGGCCTCCTGCCGGTAGGCGACGCTGACCGGGCAGCGGCGGCTACCGCTCGTTTGTTGTGGTCTTACCCGCCTGGGGTCAGGCCCTGCAGGTTCAGGTAGAAGGGCGGGGGTGGCGTGGCGGCCAGGCAGCTGGTGTCCAGATGGGCCACGCTGGCCTGCTCGATGAACGTCTGCATCAGCGGACCGGCGCAGATCCCCCAGCTAGCGTTGGTGTTGTGTCCCTGGCTGGGCAGGGCGATTGCGCGGCTGCCGGGGAAGGATTCCTGCGCCCCGCCCCAGTTCCGCGGCTGCTCGATCGGGTCGTAGGCGCCGTTGAGCGCCAGCACCGGCACCCGGGACGCCGTCAGCTGCTGATCGCCCGCCGCGGCGGCGGACTTGGGGATCAGCGGGCAGACGTACTGATACCACTGGGCCACCCTCAGGGCCGTCTGGTAGTAGAAGCTGTCCCGCTGGTCCGATAGTGCTGCGGGCGACCGGCTTTCCCAGGGCTCGCTGCATTCGATCGCGTAGCGCATCATCTGTTCAGCGGTGCCGGTTTGCGGGGTCTGGCCCGGTGCCTGGAAGGGGCCGAGCACTGCGGCCATGGCGGCGGGCTTGTCCGTGGCCGTGGCGAGGGTGTGGACCACGACCGGTATCGGGCCGATGGTGCCGTCATACAGCGCGTTGTACATGGAGTCGGCGAGTGCGTCCTGGTCTAGGCGCTGGGTGGTCTTGGTGGGCGACTGCGCCGCCGGGAGCACCCACGGGGACTTGCCGAGCGAGGCCCACAGGGCGGCCCAGTCGGTGGCCAGGTGCGGGAAGGCCTGGTGGCAGGCGGGCTGGCTCCCGCAGACGCCGAAGACATAGTCCAGTGCCAGCTGGGTGTTCCCGGGCAGTCGTTCGAACAGCGGGACGGTCAGCGGGGTGCCGCTGATCAGCGTCATGCTCCGCACCCGGGCCGGGTGGCGGAGCAAGAAGACCTGCTCGGCGGTCGTCCCGTAGGAGATGCCGACGAAATCGGCTCTGGCGTAGTGCAGGTCACCCAGGACCTGGTTGACGTCGTTGGCGTACATCACGGTGGTGTAGAACCGCAGGTCGCCGTGCAGGCGGGCCAGGCAGGACTCGACGGATGCGCCCAGCGCGGTCTTGTCGGCCAGGCCGGGGAACGCCGGGCAGGTCAGCGGGTTCGAGCTGCCGGTGCCGCGCTGCTCGATGAACACCAGGTCCCGGTGGACATTGAGGTCTGCCAGCAAGGACCGCTCGCCGGAGATGTCGTCCACCGCTGAGCGGCCGGGGCCGCCGGCGAAATAGACCACCGGGTCCGGCGCCCGGTCCGGGCCGGTGGCCGGGATGACCACCAACCGGACCGGGATGGTGCGGCCCTTGCCAGTCAGCCGGTCCTCCGGCACGATCAGCGTCCCGCACCTGGCTGTCATGCCATCGACCGTGCACGGCTTCACGCTCAGCGTATTCGCCTGAGGCGAGCTAGCAGCCGGGGCCGCGTGCCCGCTGCACGAAGCCGCCGCCAGGCACAGCGCGGCGACGATCACCACAAGCCGGGCCATGGGCCGCGTTCTCTTGCGGTGGGTTCTGTTCAGAAACAGGGGAGTGTTCATGTCATCTTCCCCGAGGACGGTTCCCGGCGAGGCTAGGCTGACCGCTCAGGCCGGTGCAGGACCGAAGGTCACCTGCCCAGGGGGCGATAGACCTCACCTGGGCAGCGGCTGACGACACGCAGCCGCCAGCATGAGCTGCCCCGCGTTTTCCGGACAGGGAATTTGCGGCTATTTCACGCTGCTTCCTGCCCGTTCAGGTACTCGTCCAGGACTTCCTGCGGTGTCCGATACCCGAGCGTGGAGTGGAGGCGAGTCCTATTATAGCGGAGCTCGATCCACCGTAGCTATTCAGCCTGAGTCGGTCTTTCAGGTGCTGGCTGCCGTTTGCGGGCGTGCGAGATGGCCCGCTGGCATTGCCGGCGGGTGCGCATGGTGACGGGCGGCGGCCCGAGGTGGTGTTACGGAGGCGCGGTTGCGGGCGGGAGCCAGGGGCCGTTGGTGAATAGCCGGGTGAGGGCATCGAGGGCGTCGATGCCCCATTTGGCGGCGGTAGACAGGTAGGACTGGACGATCGCGAAGTCGGCCAGGCCGAGGAGGGTGCGCCAGGTCCCGCCGGAGGTGCGCTGCTGCACCTTGACCGGGCGGACGTCGCGTTCCGCCTGATTTGAAGTGAATCCGACGGCCAGGTCGACAGCGAAGCGGAGGATCATGTCTTCGCAGGCGCGGAACCGGCGGCCCAGGGTGAGGCCGTCTTTGGCGATCTGGCTGGTCTTGCCCGTGTTATCGGCCAGGCCCTTGGCGGCGGCGCCGCGGTACCAGGACCGGATGCGGGCAAGCTGGGCGTCATCGAGGCTGTCGTGACCGGCGGCGCGGGCGGCGGTGGCGGCGGTGTTCGCGTCCAGGAGCAGGTCGGCCATGGACCGGGCCCAGACCTGGCCGTCGGGGTCGAAGCGGTACAGCCCGGCCAGGTCCCGCAAGCCGTGCGCGCCGCACCAGGCGTGCAGCGCATCGGTGAGATGCTCATACCCCTTGTAGCCGTCGCGGACGATGGTGCCGGCGTAGCCGGGCAGCACGCCGCCGGCGTCGATCGCCTCCTTGGTGCGGTCCCCGGTGTGCATCGCGGTGAGGAAATCGGTGCACGCCACGTGCACGTAGCGCAGTTTCCCGGCGGACCGGGCGGGGGTCTCGTCCGCGTACAGCACCGGGACGACGCGCAGCAGCTGCCGGACCCGGTCCATGAACGGCCCCAGCCTGCCAGCGGCCCTGCCCCGGATGCCGGCCACGAACCCGGCGGAGACCTGGACCCCGGTCAGCGCGGCCACCAGCCGGGCAGCGCGGGCAACGGGCAGGTAGTGCGCGCAGACCGCCAGCGCCGCCTTCGCGTGCACCCCCGGCCCGTACTGCACCCGCCCGGTCACCCCGGCCCGCGCCAGCCCGGCCGAGACTTCCCCGCACGCCGGGCAGCATTTCGCGGCGACCTGGTACTCGGTCACCACCGGCGGCGGAGGCGGCGACGCCTCGAACACCTGCCGTTTCTGCACCGTGCCCAGCACCGGCTCGCCGGCCAGGTCATGCCCGCAGCAGCCGCACGCGGCCGGCCCGCACAACACCGTCTCGCCGGGATCGGGTGACTGCCGCAGCGTCGAGGACTGCGCGCCGGGCTGCTTGCCCGGCTTGCGCCCGGACCTGCCGCGCAGCGACCGGTCCCGCGGCTTCTTCTGATACGGGCTGTCCGACGACGGGGGCCTGGACGACGTAGAGGAGTCCTTGCCCAGCCGCCGCTGCAGCTCTTCCACCTGCGCGGCCAGCGCCGCGATCTGCGCGTCCCGCGCGGCCAGCTGCGCGGCGGCCAGCTCATCCCGGTCCCGCGCCGCCTGGCGCAGCCGCGCGTTCAGTTCCTCCAGCTCCGCCACCCGTACATGCAGCCACCCCACCTCATCAGATGCGGGCACATGCGGCGTATCGGGCACAAGCCGCACCCCACCACAGCCGGCCGGCAGTAAGCAAGACGACACGCCGAGCCGGCCTGGTAACCCCACCCCATCGCGCCAGCACCGGCCGCACCATAGATCACTCAGGCTGAATAGCTACCATCCCTTCTATCGGATGGAGAAGTCGTTGCCCGGCAGGCGCGCCGGACCGAAGAATGTCTATTTGACGACGCTCGCCTATGACGCGAGAGCCGAGATCAACTGAGGACTTTTAAATAATCTTCATGGACTAATTGATCGCGTCCTCAAAGATGCAGGAAATTCCGGCGCCGTGTGCACGGTGTACTCGATGACCCGCATGGTCAGCGGCGGGCCGTCGCTCTTGCGGGGCGGCTTCAGTTCCGCGAGATAGGTGCCGTCGGGCAGGATCTTCACCGGCCTGAGGGCAAAGGACGCCGAGGCGCGCCACAAGATGTGCGCCCCGGTGGCGAGGAACTCCCGCGCCAGCGCCCAGGACAGGAACTTGCGGTCGGCCAGCACCAGCATCCCCGGCCCGAAGCATCCGGCCTCCAGCAGGTCGCGGGCCAGGGCCTGCTCCGGATCCCGGTACGGGCCCATCGATGCCCCGAGCAGGCTCCCGGTCCCGGACTCCGCCGCCGCCAGCCACCGCACCTGCGGGAACGCCCCGTCACGGGCCTGGTTCGACGGACGGCCGAAATGCTCATCGTTGGGCGCCTCGTCCGGCACGTCCGACATCGACCCGTCGATCGAGACGACCCGCAGCCCGCAGCAGAACACCCCCGGCGTCCCCTCATCCCCGATCGGCCCCGCGACCTGCTCGAACGGGAACCGGACCGGTGCCGGGCCGAGCTTGCCGCGGCCCCGCGACAGCGAAGAGATGTTCGGCGGCTTCCACCGCCGCCCGCCGCCCGCATCCACCCAGCCACCCGGGTCCAGCTGCCCGGCCAGCAGGTCACCGGCACGCCGCTGGTGATACAGGCCGTCCGCCAGCTTGGTCATCACCTGCCCGTACCCGCAGTTCCGGCCCCGGAACAACCACAAGGCCAGCACGAAATACATCACCAGCCGCGCCGGCAGCAGCCGACGGCGCTGCTCCCGGGCCCCAGCCGCGTCCACCGCCGCATCCACCAGCTCCGGCGTGAAAACCCTGGCCAGGACACCAACTGAGATCCGGTCCGGCAGCCAGCCGTCCGGAGACAGCCCTTCAGAACCATCATGCGCCACGAAACCGTAACGATACCACTTTAGACCTTAAAGCAAGGCCATTGGGCTCCGCCCCCTGGACCCCCGAGGAGTCAGTGGTTACTGAAGAGCGGGTGTCTCACGACAGCTTGACGGAGAGGGCCAGCCGCCGGAGGGGCAGCTGGATCGAATTTGATGTAGCCGCTGCACCGGCAGCGCCGCCACCAGCGACCCCTCAGCCGGATCGGCACGGAGCAGCTGACGGCATCGTGGTGACCACTAGCATGATGGCCGCAGCGTCCACACACCGCTACATCGTCTTTGATCTGGGCTCCGGGTATCCAGCCCGGCGAATTCCAGCTCATCTTGACCCCTCCCCACGTAGGGAGTCCCTACTATCTTGAGGGCAGTCATCCTCTCCCTTACAGAATTCGGCCCGTGGCCCTGAGCTGGGCAGAGGCATAGGTCACATGCGACCCGCTAGATGGCCCGAATTTGCACGACGGTCGTGTGCGGCTGTCCAGCGTGCCTGCTGGGCACACGCCGAGAGTGTGGAGGCGACTCAGCAATGCCAGACGCGGCCGATCGTGGCCAGGCGACTCGACAGCCCTAAGCGCTGCCTGTTGACCAGGTGATCGGCACGCCTATCATCCGGATTGCTCACGAGGCTACGGATCTGAAGGTACCGACCGGGCCATTAGCCACGGTGAACACCGGGCAATCATGACTGCTGGCGAGCATCAAAGTCTCCAGCGCAGCGGCTCTGGCGCCCGTCCACCCTGCACCTTCCAAGCTGGTCATATCAAACAGCGCACGAGTACCCCGTCGGGCCGCCGCATACGCCTGGCGCGGCATAGGGACGTTCGCCTCTGCCGTCGGCCGGGAGGCAGCCGCACCGTGGAAGTAACCGGGCGACCGCGGCCCTGGCTGGGTGGCTGGCCCGCCGAGAGGGAGAGGGGACTGGTATGGGCAGTACCACAGATGCGTACGAACGGGCGGTCCAGCTGTACAACGCTGGAAACCTAGAGGGCCTCGTCAATATCTACGCCGAGGATGCGACCCTGGTGACGCCGGATGGCATCACCGCCCGGGGCCGTGCCGCCATACGCGAACAAGTAAGCCGCGATAAGACCGCCTTCCCGGACGAGACCGTGGCCATAGAGCTAATGGTTGAGCAGGGCGACACCATTGCCATTGAGTACACCTGGGCGGGCACCAACACGGGTCCGTTTGTCACGCCGGACGGCACTCAGGTGCCCCCGACCGGTAAGCGGGTCGAGATCAAGGGCATGGATCTGGCGCAAGTGCGCGACGGGAAGATAGCCGTGCACCACATGTACGCGGACAACATGGCTGTCATCGGGCAGCTCGGTCTTCTGCCGAGCGGCGCGAGCACCTGATCCGACGTCGCTGTGCATTAACTTGCCATTGGCAACGGCATCGACCGGTAAATTGCTGTGCCTCACGGCCAGTCAGATAGGCAAGTCATACCGTAAACCGCCGGATGTTCGCCTCCTTCCAAGCTAGCGAGGCTCCGCCTCAGACCATCGAGGTTCGTCGTTCCGCAGGCGTGATCGTGCGGGCGGGTTCATCCTGGCAACCGTAGGCAAGGTTGCGGAGGATGGGCATGGCGCAGCGTCCCGTCACATTGACCGATATCGTCGCCGGGCACGTGAGCCTGGAGATCGAGGGGTTCGACCGGATCTACCTCAACGGCTACGTGCCCGCGTTGCAGCTGGGCGGGCAGCTGGCGGGGTTCCTGGACTGGCGCGGGTTCCCGATCGCGTCGCCGGCGGCGCTGGGGAAGATCAGCCAGGGGTTCCGGGCCGCGGTCCGCCGGTACGCGGAAGACAACCAGATCCCGTGGGTCAGCTTCCGCAAGGGCGACCGGAAGCTAGACGTTATGCGGCCCTGCCTGGATGCCGCGGAACGGGCCGGCGCGTCGAAGGTGGTGGCGATCGGGGAGGCGCGGGAGTTCCAGTGGGTCTTCGACGCCACCCGCAAAGACGGCCCGGACGGGGTGCCGTGGTTTAAGTTCTACCGCACCGAGCGGCTGGTGACCTGCTACTACTTCTACCTCCACGACCTGCGGGCCGGGCCCGCGTTCATCAAGGTGTGCGCGTACGCGCCGTATCCGGTCAAGGTCTGGTGCAACGGGCACGAGATCGCCCGCCGTGCGGCGCTGGCCGAAGGGATCGCGGTCACGCCGCTGGCCAACGGGTTCGCCGCCACCTCTGATCCGGGCCGGCTGCAGGAACTGTGCGACATGATCCAGGCCGGCACGCTACGGGTGTTCTTCGAGCACTGGATGAGTCGCCTGCCGCTGCCGCTGACCGCCGCTGACCGTGACCACGACTGCTGGTGGCAGCTGTCGATGCGTCAGATCGAGGTCTCCCGCACCCTGGTCTTCGACGATCCGCGCCGGGTCCGCACGGTCTTTGAGCAGCTGCTGGCCGGCAACATGAACCTCGGCCGGCCCGAGTACGCCGAGGTCATCTTCGGCTCGAAAGTCACCCGCAGGACACCAGGTACCTTCTCCGCCCGGCTGCTGAACCGCTCGGACCAGGTCACCGTGAACCTGTCCTTCAAGCATTCCCGGATCAAGATCTACCTGAAGGAAGACCGCGCGCTGCGGATCGAGACCGTGATCAACGACCCCGGTGACCTGGGCTGCAAACGCGGCCTGGAGCACCTGGAGGAACTGGCGGCCAAAGCGCGTGCATGCAACGCCCGGCTGATGGATGCTGTAATTGCCGGCCAGGGCAGCGGCATCCTCGCGAATCCAGTCATCGAGCGGATCGCGCACCCCGCCTCCGACGAGGCGGGGCGGAGGGTCCCGGCCATGCGCTTCGCGGACCCCCGGGTGCAGGCCCTGGCCGGTTGCCTGACCGTATGGGACTTCGCCGTCAACGGCATCACGAACAAGAGCCTTCGCGCCTGGATGACCGGACTGCGCGGCGCCCCCTGCACCATGAACCAGGCCTCCTATGACCTGGCCCGGCTGCGCCGCAACCGCCTGATCGAACGGATCGCCCGCACCAGCACCTACCGGCTCACCCCGGACGGGCTCACCTTCGCCCTGGTCTACAGCAGGGTCCACGACCAGGTCCTGTATCCCCTCACCGCCCACGACCAGCCGATCGCGGCCCCCGCCGATATCCGCGCCGCCTGGCGGGCCATCACCCGGCATATCGACAGCACCATCGCCGACGCCCACCTCGGACGCGCGGCTTAAGCCCATGAGCTGGTGCCGGCCCGCGACCAGCACCAGCTCAAAACTCAAGACAAACGTCAAAGTCCCCGAGCTCTAGAAGCTCTAGTGATCCTGACACTGACGCTTGTTGACCGAGGAGACAGCGAGCGGGTTGACGATGACCACCTGGTCCACATGACCCCGGAAGCTGCAAAGGCCCCCCACCAGACTGCCGCCAGATTGTGATACACCTCCGGTACGGCATCAAGGCCCGATCTGGCCGCAGGACGACGAGCACAGGTCAAAGTGCCTGGTGAACGTACACGCAAATCGGCCCTTGACACCTGCCCTCCGGCGAATGGGTCGGCAGCAGTCAGTCCGATGGGGGGGAGGGGCAGCGGACCAGGACCGCAGCCAGTAGGGATATGTCCGGCCTGAGAAACGGAAAGTCGGCGAGTCCGTACCGCGCACCTCGCCGGGTCGAGCAACGAGGAGGGCGGTGAGCCGGTACAGCAGACCACAGACAAATCTGAGGATGTCAACCCGGCTGACAGCAACGGTGACAGCAACAGCAGCGACCATCGGCAACCAGCAGCGACCAGCGACAGCGCGTAACGCCCGCACGATCTGTGCCAACTCGGGGATATGTCCAGCCTGAAAAGCAGACGGTCGAGGATTAGTGCCGTGCAGCTATGACTGCTGCCGATACTGAGGCCAAGCCACTGGACAGATACGGCAGCTGTAGTTCGTGATCGTGGGGTTGTTGGCGCAGGTCAGGGGAACCGCGTAGAGGTGCGGCTGCCGCGATCATGATGGGTTTGTGGAACACGATCAAGATGCGGCAGTCGCTGCTGCCACGGTAGCGGATGATGCCCGGTCCGCGCTGCTGGCGGATCTGCTGGGGCGGGTGGCCGGGTGCTTTCCCCGGCGGGAGACCCGGCAGTGCTGCGGCCAGATGGTCAGCGGGCTGCTGATGGAACTGGAAGATCACAACTGCTGGACGATCGCCGAGGCGGTGGGCCATCGCGGGCCGCACCGGCTACAGCACTTGCTGTCGCGTGCGGTCTGGGACGACCAGCACGTTGCGGACGTCGCGTCGGCCTGGGCGGTCAGTTACCTCGATGACGGGGATGCGGTGCTGATCGTGGATGAGACTGCCGATGAGAAGTCCTCTGCCGATGCGGTCGGCGCGGCCCGCCAGTACAGCGGCACCGTGGGCGGTGTCGCGCTGTGCCAGGTGGCGGTGACCTTGACCTATGCCACCGGCCGCGGGCATGCGCTGATCGGCCGCGCTTTGTACCTGCCCGAGGCGTGGGCCGCTGATGAGGAGCACCGCGAGCTGGCCGGCGTCCCGGAGGAGGTGCTGTTCGCCAGCAAGCCGCAACTGGCTGGCACTTTGCTGGACCGCGCGCACTGCCTGGGGATCCGTGCCGCCTTCGTGGCGGGCGATGAGGTGTACGGCGGCCGTGAGCTGCGCCGTGATATCCGCCAGCGCGGGATGGGCTATGTGATGGCGGTCCGCGCCAACCACGCCCTGACCACGGGTTCAGGCCGCACCGTGACCGCCGCGGCGGCCGCCGGCATGATTCCCGCTCGCGCCTGGCACCGGATGCGCACCGGGTCCGGGACTAAGGGCACCCGGCACTATGACTGGGCGATGCTGGAGGTGGCCAGCGACGATACTCCCGGCGGGCACGATGATGGGCACAGCGTGATGCTGGCCCGGCGGCACCGCTATACCGGCCAGCTGTCGTACTACCGGTGCTGGACACCCGGACCGGTCCCGCTGTCCCGGCTGATCGCCATCGCGGTCTGCCGCTGGCGCATTGAAGAAGATCATCAGCTTGCGAAGCAGATTGCCGGCCTGGACGCCGGGCAGGTCATCCGCTGGAGGTCCTGGCACCGCTGGACCGCGATCTGCCTGCTCGCCTACATCTATCTCGCGGTCGCCGTCGCCGTGCAACGCCAGCAAGACGCCGGCTCAGACCTGGATGCCGGGCTGGTCCCGGTCACCGTTCCGGAGCTGCTGCGGCTCTTGCGCGACATCGTCATCCCGCCGCCCCGGCGAGACCGGGCCCACCGCCTGCACTGGTCGGCCTGGCGCCGCCGCCACCAGCACCGCGCCCGCCAAGCCCACCGACGCTGGAATTCTTATGCAGAGACAACACCATGATCACAACGAACTACAGCTGCCGTAACAGATACGGGCCTTTAGTCCCTAGTGCGCGCCAGGGCGGCGGCACAGCGTGGAACGTAATCAGGGGGTTCTGAAGAGTTACCAGAACCGTGTCGACGCGGAGGGAATGCTGTCATGGCTAGCGCAGAAACATCGGTATCGGCGAAGACGGGCAGTGCGGGCGGTCCGCAGAAGACGAAGATCGGGCTCGTGCTCCAGGGCGGTGGCGCTCTTGGCGCTTACGAGGCTGGCGCGGTCAAGTGCCTTTATGACAGCGGCATGGAGTGCGCAATTGTCGCAGGGGCTTCGTCGGGCGCGGCGAATGCGGTGACGCTCGCCGCAGCGAAGACCTACCCGCCGGACGAGCTCGAAGCTATGTGGAATGGACTCAAGACCGCGGACATTCTGGTACCGCCCCCGGTCGGCCCGGTCCAGCACGTGGGGGCCATGGCAGTCCCGCACATGTACAGGCCGCGGCTGGACTACTGGAGGCTTCCGACCTGGACATACGCGGCCGACAATACGCCGCTCAAGGAGACGCTGGAGCGCCTGGACTGGGATCAGGTGCGCGATCCGGACCACATGCGGGTGTTCGTGTCGGCGAGCGACATCGAAAACGGCAAGACCGTTTACTTCAGCAACCTTTTCCCGAAGAAGGAGCTCCCCGGGCCGGAGTACCCGGCCGTGCACTTCGGAGTGGAGCATGTGCTGGCCAGCGGCAGCTTTCCGGGAGGTTTTCCCTGGACGGTGATCGACGGCCGGTCCTACTGGGACGGCGGCGTGACCGATAACACGCCCCTGCATCCGGTCGTCGACAACCTGACGACGGCAGAGGCCCAGACGATGCCGATCTACGTGATCAATGTCAACACTGGCGCTGGGGCGATCCCGGCCAACATTCTGCAAGTGGTGCTGCGGGAGTTCGAGATGCTCCTGCAGAACAACCTGGCAACCGATACGCACAGAGCCGCGAGGTACGTGCAGTTCATCAGCCTCCTGAAGGAGGTAAATACAATTCTGGAACAGAAGGAGGCAAAGAGAATACTGGAAGAGGTAAGGAAGCTGTCCTCCGCGCCCGCAGGGCTCGCAGATCTCCTGGCAGATCTCCTGGCAGTCAAGGGCACGGAGGACTGGGAAGAAGCCATGACATATGACCCTGTCCGGAACGTACATGCGGTCGACATCATGAAACCAGCCGGGGAGAGCCCCGGAGATTTCACCGGGGAGGCGATCGAGCGGCGCCTCGACTATGGATACAGGCAAATGCGCGGGTACCTCGACTCGCAGCCACCTGCTACATCTGGCTAGACGACGAGCCCGCCGAAGAACACGCCGCGAGGGCACCGCCTGTCACACCCAGCTAGACGGCGGCAGTCGCGGCGCACACGGGGCGGACTCACGCGGACTTCGAAGCACGCGGCCCGTACGCCACCTCCGCCTGCCAGACGGGTTCCGCAACGGCCATCTCCCCGCCCCGCAGCGCGACCAGTGAGCCGACCTGCCGGAACCCATCTGCGCGCCGTCTCGCCGGAGATGCCGGGATCAGGCGGCTGCCTCCGGCAGAACACCGAGCTGTCCGGCGACAGCCATGTTGTCCCAGTACTGGTGGTGCACGGCTGCCTTCCCGTCGCGCATTTGCGCCAGCTCCATGCCTTTGAGCTCGACCCGCTTGCCAGTCGGGGGCAGCTCAGTGCCGTCCGGCATGAGCAGCGGACCCGTGTTCGTACCTACCATGGTCCACTCGGCCGCCATGGTGTCGCCCTGTTCGACGTACACATCTACGGTCATGGCGTGGTCCGGGAAGGCGGCTTTGTCGCGGCTCAAGGCTTCTCGGATGGCGGCACGGCCCTGGGCGGTGCCGAAAGGCGTCACCAGCGTCGCATCCTCGGTGTGGAGATTGACGAGGCCCTCCACGTCTCCAGCGTTGTAGAACCCGATGCCCTGTTCGTAGGCATCTCTGATGCTGCTCATAGAGAACCCCTCCGTCTCTTTGGCGGGCCAGCCACTGATAACGAATCCTGCTTTTAGTGCACCGCCGCCTGCAGCGCTGAGATAGGGGCCAAGGTCGATCGCCGGTGGCCCGTTAGTCACGTCGGTAATCGCTGAGGAAGAGGCGAAGGCCTGCCGTCAGTGGGCCGATGGTCACCTCTTTAGATCTCCACACCGTCTCCACAGGCTCTACAGCCGTTCACCACAGCTTGACCAGGACCTCCTCATCCCTGGCGACATGACCGGGGAAGGGGCGGAGCATCAGGACCGGAGCCGGGCGGGGAAGATCGCTAGGCGCGGACGCGCAGCGTGGATGACAGCAACGGTGACAGCAACAGCAACAGCCAACGGCTACCAGCAGCGACCGGCGACAGCGCATAACGCTCGCACGATCTGCCAACTGGGGATATGTCCGGCCATTAGCAGACGGTCAAGGATCAGTGCCGTTCGGCTGCGACTGCTGCCAATACTGCTGCCAAGCCGCTGGACAACGCCTGTCCCGGGTGGACATCTGTGGAATGTCGGCCCAGCGCACGGACGGCAACAGACGGTCCTGGACCACTTGCCTAAGCCTACGGCTCAGATGCTCCCCGTGACCGTTGTGTGCCAGATCGGGCGGTCATGCTTGCCGACACGAACCAGCAGACCGGAAGGCCGATTTGTGCACGCATTTGTGCACGAGACGTGGCGGGACAGGCTGAGACGGGGGAGACGCAGAAGGCCCGGGAAGACTTCATGTCGCAGGTCCGCCGAGCCCAGCGCGGTGACCAGAGACGGGCCGAGACGGCAGAGACCAACGTCGTGGTGCTCATAACCCAGAGGTCGCGGGTTCAAATCCCGCCCCCGCTACCAAGGCTAGAGGTCCTTTCTCAAACAGAGAAGGGGCCTCTGGCATGTGGTTTGCTAACGGATCTGCTAACGATGCCGCGACCGCAGTAGAGGCAAGCGACCCGCCGATGATCAGTTCCGCGAGGGTGTTGGCCACCTGGCGGTCGGCCTCCAGCTCAGTCTGGACGTACTGCTTCATGGTGAACGCCACGTCCGCATGACCGATCCGCCTCGCGGGCACCGCGTCTAGGCCGCCCTCCGGGCGTCGTCTCGCGATGGCTTCGCCAGCCTAGACCCCTGCACCCAGTCGCAAGGATCCGGCGGCTGCGAGGAAGAACGGAGGAGCGCAGTAAGTCGGGCACGCGTCAAGAATTCGCTTGCGTTGCCTGACTGGCGACGGCCGAGCCGTCTGAGGCCGTTCGAATGGGGACGGGTCGTGCCGGTTACGGGACGAAGATCATGCCCTTGGGTTGGACCGGCCCGTTGACGACGACATTGCCGACCGCGCCGGTCTTCGGGTTGATCGTGCCCAGGGTGTTGAGCGTAGAGCACGTGGACGAGGCGCTGTTGGCGTTGCACGGGGTCACCGCGGTGTACGCGGTCCCCGGCGTGAACGAGCCCGTGATGGCATCGACCGTGTTGGCACCGGAGTCCGTCGTGTACAGCGTCCCGGTGGCCGAGGTCGCCCAGGCGATGTCGTCGACTGAGTTAGAGAGCTTCAGGACCTGCAGGTTCTGGCCGCTGGCACCGGAGAAGATCAGTTCCTCGTCGCCCTGGGAGTTCAGCATGAAGTCCCCGGCGAAGTCCGCCGAGCTCGACGGGACGACCAAGTTCGAGTCCGGGTCCGTGAGGGCGAGGGTGACCTTCTTGCCGGCGTTCGGGGCGTTTACCCCGGTGGCCGTCGCGTTGTCAGCGAAGAACGGGGCGACCGCGGCGGTCTTGGCCCCGGTGTTCAGCGTGACCGCGAACACCGCCGGAGCGGACGCCGGGCCGGTGGCGTACCGGTGCGGGTCGTCGCCGGATTCGCCGAGCGCCCGGGCGCCGGGGATGGGTCCCAGGCCGGGCTGGGACAGGTAGATCTCAGCGTCCGGGTGCTGGCCAAAAATCCGCCTCCACCTGCCCTTGCAGGATCTTGACCTGCTCATTCAGGGTGGTGATCACCGCGATCAGGGACCGGACGGTGGCCGCGTAGGCGGCGGTGATGGTCGGCGGCTGCCCCAGCTGGGCGCCGCGCAGCGCGGCCATGATGACGGTGGCCTTGCCGGGGATGTCCCGGCGGCGGGCGCGCTTGAGCGCCGCGCGGTTACCATCAGGCCGCCTCACCATCCCTGCGGCTCTGGCAGGCCGTGCAGGCCTCGCTGTCGCCGTCGTGTTCCTGGGCGTGCAGCCGCTCGACCTCGGCGGCGAACTTGGCCGCCTTGCCGGCCAGGTCCCGGGCGAACTCCACCGCCGCCGCGCCGGTCTGGCGGTCGGCGACGGACAGCGACACCGTGGCCGACCCGCACGTGACATCGAGGATCGGCGTGTGGTCCTCGTACGTGCTCAGGAACGTCTGCCAGTCCTGGCCGACGTACATGCCGAGGTGTGCGGACGACCCGCCGCCGCTTTTCATGCCGCCACCTCCCTGACCTCTCCGCCGGGACGACCCCGCCCGGGCGGCACCGAGGCCAGCGGCACCCACTCCATCCGCTCGATCTCATTCCCCTCGGTCGGCTCTCCGATCCTCTCGGCATCCCGGCCGACGAGCACCACATGCTCCGAATCCACCATGCCGACCATCGGCTGGAACGTGATCAGATGCTCAACCCGGCCCGCCCGGTACCCCGTCTCCTCCTCCAGCTCCCGGGCCGCCGTCTCAGCCGGCTCCTCGCCCTCATCGATCAGCCCGCCGGGAAGTTCCCACCCCCACCGGTCCTGAACAAACCGATGACGCCACAGCAGGAGAACCCGGTTCTGCTCGTCCAGCAGCACCATCATCGCCGCCCGGTGCAGCCGCACCACGTGATGCCAGAACCGCTCCCCATCCGGCAACTCCACATCGACCTGGCCCAGCCACACCCACGGGTTGTCATAGATCACCCGCTCACCGAACGTCTTCCACCGGCTCGCCCCATCACTCATCGCATCACTCACAAGCCTGACGCTAACGGGTCCGGGCACGAACCACTGCTATGGGTCGGCTATGGGCCGCGCACTGGGCGTAGCGTTGCCGAATTTAGCCGTACTAGATCAAGGCGGCGCCTGGGGCGCCGCCGCTACCACCCGGCACGGCAGCCGAGCGACCCCCCGGATATCAGGACTGCTGGGCTTACCAGACCGGGGACCACCATGCGATGATTCACACAACAGCGGCTCGTTCCTTCCGGGCCGCGGTCAGGAAATTGCGGACCGAAGGAGGGCAGCATGACGGCGGAGACGGCACCTGGTCAGGCTTGGGCGACGCCAGCAGGCCCGGCTGCGCCCGGGCCCGCGCGGCCCAGCCTCCCCGATCGCATGGCCGGGTACGGGATCTGGCTCGCGGTGATAACGCACATCCTCCTGCACGACCGCCGCTTCCAGGCAACAGTCATTACCGGCGTCATCGGGACGTACGCGCTGGCCAGCGTGACCAAGAACAACCAAGCGCAACCGGTGCGGCGCGCGGTCGCCTGGTACAACGCGCAAGGCCAAGTCCAAGGCATGAAGGTGCTTCACCGCGGGCGGCAGGCACTGAAGCCGGCAAACGCTAGATCCGGGGATGGCCCCGGGCGGTTATCACGCGGGGGGAGACGGCGATGCTCAAGTTGCTGTACAAGCCGGTGGCCATCGTGGCTGGAATCGTCGGCGGCGTGCTTTCCGGGCTGATCTTCAAAAGGGTGTGGAAGGTTGTCGGCCGGGGATCTGACGTGCCTGCGCCGATGGATTCAGAGCGGGACTGGGGAGAGATCCTGCTCGCCGCAGTTCTGCATGGCGCGATATACGCGCTGGTCAAGGCGGCTGTCGACCGCGGCGCCGCCGAGTGGACGCGCAAGGCAACCGGAATCTGGCCCGGCGGTACACTCCAGGAACCCGGCAAGTCGCCCGACCATCACGAAGCGAAAGCCGCCGTCCGTACAGCCGGGTGACCCTTGCACGGGCAGGAACCACTTACAGCGGCCGCAGCGATGGGTCATCGACCCGGGTGGCTGCCGGGCTGGCAGTCCCCTGCATCGGTAGCGCGACCGACCCGTCTGGCGGGTCCTGGAGGTATGACGATGGCAGTTGACACGTTCGTGGCGTATGTCGCGGTGTATGACAACGCCGCCGGCGCGGACGCCGATTATGAGGCGGTCAAGGAGCTGCATACCAAGGCGGGCTTGATCGACGCCTATGACGCCGCGGTCATCGAGCGCCGGGCCGGCGGGAAGGTCAAGATCACGAAGAAACATGAGACGCCGACCCGGGCCGGCGGCGTGCTCGGCGGCGGGGCGGGGCTGGCCACCGGCTTGGTGGTGGCCCTGTTCCCGTTCGCCGCGATCGGCGGGGGCCTGCTCGCGGTCGCCACCGGGGGCGGCGCGGTGCTGGGCGCGGTGGCCGGTCACGCAGCAGCGGGGATGAGCCGCAAGGATCTGAAGGAGCTCGGCGAGCACCTGGACGTCGGCCAGGCGGGCCTGGTAGTGGTCGCGGTGTCGGATAGCGGGGCGGAGATCGAGCGGGCGATGAAGCAGGCACGGAAGATAGAGGCCAGGCAGTTGAAGGCCGACACCGCCGCGATCGAAGCCGACGCGAAGTCCGCTCAGGTGTGATGTCGCAGGACGGCAAGCGTGACCGCCATCGGGCACGCTGCTGCTCCGCGAGGCCCGGACAATCTGCTGGGCATGCCCCCGCGCTCCTCGCCCCCTGCGTGCGGGCAGTCCTCGCCCTTGCGGTGACCGAAACCCCGAGCTGGTGATCATGCGCGCGCGATAAGGTGCGGTTTCCAGAGGTTAAGAGCGGGCTATGGCGGTCACTCACGACTGCCGGTCACAGGAGCCGGTGACTGGCATTGCCGCAGGTCAGCGGAGCATGGATGTGGTGGTGGTGGTCAGGGACAGGATCGAACTGCCGACCTCCCGCTTTTCAGGCTGGCAGACGGCTCGTCCCAAGACCATCGGTAGCGTACGGTACGGTACGGAGTTCACACCCTTTGCCAGGCTTTCTCGCCGGGGCTCCCGCCCCGGACCCCGGTCCCAGGGAGCTGCGCCCCTGTGTTATCACCCCGCACGCGCACAGCGCGCCGCCCTTCGCGGACCCGCCTGGGGACACCCCAGACCCCGTTTTCCCCGGAGGACCCGGACCCCTGACGGGATCCGTAATGCGACAATCAGCCACCTGCTCTGGTCGCCATGTGAGCAGCACCCAGTCCTCCGACTAGGTGAACTGCCGCTCGGCTGAACCGTGCGGGGCCAGCCAGCGCAGCAACGTGATGGCGAGGAAATACAAGACTGGCCCCGAGGCGTAGACAGCCAGGCTGGCCACCGGCGAGATCCCGGCGATCGCGAAGGCGACAAAGTAAATGACCACAGGAAAGACAGACAAGGCCAGCCCCGATCGGATCGACGCGCGGTCCAGCGGCTCATGTATCAAAGACGGCCTCTGCGTCGCGTAGGCCCATATGGCGGTCCGGGCTACGGACGTGCCCATCAAAACCAGTCCGAACAGGCGCAGGGCGACCGGGTCCTCGGAGTGGCGGCCGAGCAGCGCAGCGCCGAACGGCAGCAGGCACACCGCGAATAGGGTCAGCAGATTGAGCCAGATAATGCCGCGGTCGGCATATCTGATCAGCGCGAACAGGTCCCGGTGGCCAACCCACTGCATCGCCGCCACGATGAAGGCGATCACGAAGCTGATGAAGCTGGGCCGCACGTCCGAGATGGCGGTCGAGAGCTGCTCGTGCGGGCCGAGTTCCGGCACGTGAATATCGAGCACGAGCAGCGTGATGATGATAGCGAATACGCCATCGGTCAGCGCCAGTACCCGCGACAGATCCCTGCGCCGTTCCTCACGGGACGCCCCGCTGCGAGCGGAAATCTCATCATCTTCCTGCAGGCAGCGAGCCTAGCCGACTAGGCGCCGTCCAGTGGAGTGTGGCGGCACAGGACCGTTTCACGGCGAGTGCGCACGTCGTCCCGGCTGACGACGACGGGACGGAGCTTCCGAGATCCCACGACGAGACGACGGTCACGGTTGCATTTTGGGTTGAAGTTCACCGGGGTTGCAGCACCATCAACCGAAGACTGTCGCCAGTTCTGGAGCCAACACGCGGGCCAGTGCTCAGACCCGGCAAGAGCAGGCCCAGGACAGCAGTATCCCAGCGATCGCTTTGGCGGTCTCCGGAGCCGCGCCCGCTATGTGCCCGATCGGAAGAGGGGCTTCGCGTCAGGTGAGCCGAAGGGTGACCGAATCACCGGCCCGGCACCGGTTTCGCGGGCACGCGGAGACAAGACCCAGAAGCCGCAGGCCGTTGACAAGAGCGCGCAACGGCTAACGGATTTGCTAACGAGACTGGCCGGGACGGGGGAGACAACGTGAGACACCGGCGACGCTCACCGAGGCCTTCGCCTGGTCAGCGAGACGCGCCGGAACGCCGGAGACGGGGAGACGTGCGTCATGGTGCTCATAACCCAGAGGTCGCGGGTTCAAATCCCGCCCCCGCTACCAAGGCCAGAGGCCCTTCTCGAACACGACGAGGGCCTCTCGCATGTGATTTGCGCACGGGCGCCTGCTCAACCAGCGCCGTCGCTCGTGCCTTCAACGGTGGCCGAGTCAGTCGAGATAAGGTCGGCCGTGAACATCGGCGGTCAGCGCGGCCAGGTCCGCGTAGGTCCCCATAGTGAACGCGCGGCCGACCGCGCATGAAACTCGTCCCTGGTCAGTCGGGCCTGCACGAACGCGGCCTTGAGCTCCTCGATCACCTGCTCGCGGTCGGATGGTCCGGGGAGTGAAGGGGCGTGCGGGCCGCCACGACCGCTGGTGCCGGGCGTGGAACGAGACAGCGTGGGACCCGGTGGACGCTGCCGCTGGCGGTCTCTGGGCGCCCGGTCCCGAGGTATCGCCGGCGCCGGTACTGGCCCGGCCCGAACGCGCACTCACGCGGCGGCCAGCTACGGGCTGAACAGCTCGCGGATCGGGGCGAGGTAGCTAGAGATGCTCTCCTTCTGCCTGGTCAGCTCGCCGAGTTCGTCCTGAGCTGCGGCCTGAAGCCGGCTGATCTGGTTCGTGGTCTCGGTCAGGAGCTGGTCGGCCTGCGCCCTGGCCTGGGCGACGATCTGGCCGGCGTGCTTGTTGGCGTTGGAAACGAGCTGCTGGGAGTGCTGGTCTGCCGCGCGCAAGATCTGCTCCGCCTGCGCGTTGGCCGCGGAGGCCCGCTGCTCGGCTTCGGTGACCCGCTTGTGGGTGGCTGGTTGCGGTTCCGCCTGACGTTCTGCCTCCCGCCTTTCGGCTTCCTCGCGGCGGGAGGCAAGCCGGGTCTGCAGCTCGGCTTCGGCCTGGGCCCGCTGCGCCTCGCTTTCCTCCAGGACCCGCCGGGCCTGGCTGCGTATCTCGTCCGCCTGCCGCTCCGGGGCGGCGAGAAACTCGTCCCGCTCCCGCTTCGCGGTGGCCTTCAGCTGGGCGACCTCCCGCTCAGTGGTAGTGCGCAGCCTGGCGATGTCCTGCTCGGCCGCGGCCCGCGTCTCTGCCACCTGGTGGCCGGCCGTGGCGCGGATCCTGGCGACCTCGCGTTCAGTGATCGAGGCCAGCTCGTCAGCCTCCCGCCGGGCGGTAACCGCGTCCGCGTCCGCTTCCCGCCCGGCGGAAGCGCGCAGGTCGCCGGTTTCCCGTACGGCACTCGCCCGCAACTCCGCGGCCTCATTCCCGGCCGCAGCCCGCAGTTCGGCCGCCTCGGCCTTAGCCGCAGCCAGCAGCTCGTCGGCGGCGATCCTGGCCTCACCGAGGACCTCGGTGGCATGCTCCTTGGCAAGCCGCAGCAACGCCTCGATCCGGAGCCCAGGACCCGCACTTGCGCGGCGCTCCCGCAGCTGGCGCTGCACGGCGGACAGCTCACGCTGCAGCGCCTGGACCTGTTCCCTGTGCCGGCGTGCCCGGTCCGCCAGCTGCTCGATGTGCTCGTCCACCTGATGGCGGTCATAGCCGCGGAACGCCACTTCGAACACCCGCGAGGGTGGCTCCCCGGGGACGTTACCGGCCTGGGCGTCAATCCCGGGATCCATGCGCTCACCCTCCAATCACCCGGACAGGCGGGCGAAACCTCACCTAATGCCCGGTATACCCACTATCCAGGCGACTTTGCGACGCAGGACCTGCCCCACGCCGCCATCCTCCAAGTAACCGGACCGCCTCCCCAGGCGCACTAGCCCGGACACGGCCCTCCACCCATAGGTGCGTAGCGGGGCCGCATGTGATACGTCTGCGGCGGGTTTCTTCGGCAGGACCAGATCGCTGAGATTTGGCAGTCTGGGCTGTCGTGGTCATTGGCGATGACCGGATTCGGATACGCCGCCTCCCCATGCCTGGAATGACAGCGACGTGCGTCGTATGGCTCATACCCCAGAGCTTGCGGGTTCAAATCCTACCCAAACTACCAATGTCAGGGGTCAGTTCTCGAACAGAGAACCGACCTTTGTGTATGGTTTGTAAACCAGTGGTAGCCACCGCGGGCATCCGGCCCGGCGGGCGCTGCCCGGTGCCAGCCGGGCCAGAACGGGATTGCTACAAGCTGTGTTTCGGCATCACGACGCCGGGTGGCCGTAGCGCAGAATCACGCCTTCGGGTGGGGGAGCGGTGGGTGCGGTGCTAGTGCAGGTGTAGGAGCCAGTGTCGATGAGTGCGCGAAAGACGTCTGCTGACTGTTCGACACTGGAAGTTGCCGAAGTTCAGTTCGGTCCCCGCAGGCATCGCGGGCGGACTCGTAGAACTCGGCGAATTCCATCGACGTTTGCTCCACACTCCAGACACGCATCAGCCGCCGGATTCCTTTATCTCCACTCCGACTCCTGGCGCAGTCAATGGAACACCGGTGGTGATCGTGCCCGCCACGTGCCCGATCAAGCGGACGGTCAGGCCGCAAAGGCCGACCAAGGCTGTAAACCCATGAGTCCCCTCTGGGCCGGATCAGGGAAGCATCACCGGACACGGAAGCCGCGCAGGATGGAGGGCATGTGCAATCCATGTGGAGTCTGGGTGGAGAAGGCGGCAGGCCTAGCTTCCCAACCGGTTCGCGTGCGTGGCTGCGTGGGCATAACCTCATGCACCGGACGAAAAAGGGCCCGCCCAGCGCACGACCGGCGACGGACGGTCCTGGACGGTCCGCCTACTCCTACGGAACAGAAGGTCCTGCGGAACTTCGAACTTCGGAACTTCTTGAGCTTGTGACAACTTCTGCACTAAGAACTAAGGGCGCCTATCGAGGGGAGCGGGAGCTTAGCGATCGGACGAACTTGGCGTCCGGCCGCGGTATGGCAGGCAGGGGAGGCCGCGGACGCCGAGTCCCTCGATCGCGAACACCTTGCCCGCGTGCGACTGGCGGGCTCGGGCGTCGTCGTCGAGTTCCGTCCGCGCGCTGGTGACGAACAGCGTGTCCCGGCCGGGCCCGCCGAACGCGCACGAGGTGGGTCGCTGGACCGGGAGCTGCAAGCGGGCCAGCAGCGTTCCGTCCGGTGCGTACCGGTGGACCGCCGCGCCGTTCCACAGCGCGACCCAGATTCCGCCCACCTCATCGACCGTGAGCCCGTCCGGCGCCACGCCCGGCTCGTCGATGTGCACGAGGGTGCGGCGGTCGCTGATCGCGCCGCTCGCGCCGTCGAACCGGAACGCATCGACGCATCCGGTGCCGCTGTCGTTGAGGTACATCGTGCTGGCGTCGGGACTCCATCCGATGCCGTTGGAGATGGTCAGGCCGGTGAGCACGGTGGTGCAGCTGCCGTCGAGTTCCAGGCGGTGCAGGGCCCCGCCCCCGGGCGACTCGTCGTACGCCATCGTCCCGGCCCAGAACCGGCCCTGCGGATCGCAGGCTCCGTCGTTCATCCGCACGTCAGTGCGGTCGCTCTCGGGCTGGGCGAGTTCACAGACCGAGCCTGCGTCGTCGATGAACAGGAACCCCGGGCCGGCCGCGAGCACGTAGCCGCCCCCGGCGGCTGGCGCGACGGCGCCGATATGCCGGTCGACCGAGATCGTCTCGACGCGTTCCAGGGCGCCGTCGGGGCTCAGCGTTCCCCGGTGCATCTGGCATCCCAGGATGTCGACCCACAACAGCTCCTGGCGCTCCTCGTGCCAGCGCGGGCCCTCGCTCAGCAGCCCCGGGGTTACCGACCACGGCCTCACCCCGGGGGCGGTCACGCGGTCAGCTCCACCACGACCTTGATGTCTTCCGGGTGCCGGTCGAGCGCCTCGGTCCAGGACGTGAGCGGCACCCGGCGCGTGATCAGGCCAGCCAGCCAGCGGGAATCGGCGGCCGCGAGCGCTTCGGCAGCTTGTACCCAGTGTCGCCGGCCGGCGTTCACGGTGCCGAACAGCACCTGATTATGCAGGGCGCTGTCCTGCATGTCCGGGTCCGGGATCTCCTCGACGCCAGCGGTCCCCTGCTGGCCCGGCACGACCGTCATCGCGCGCATATGCACATCGTGGCGCCCGGCTGTCGCGTCCGCCTCACCCTGCAGGGGTGATGACAGCCGTGACGGGGATCCGGATCATCGAGTCATGGCCTCATCGTCGCGTCAGCTGTTCGACGTCGTGGTCGTCGGTGCAGGACCCGCGGGGGTCGTCACGGCGCTCAGGGCGGCCCGTCTCGGTGCTAGCACGGCGCTGATCACCCGCGATCAGTTCGGGGGATGGCCGCGAACGACAGGCCCGTGCCGGTGCGCACGCTTGCCCAGGCGGCGCGGCTGATCCGTGAGGCCAGGCAGCTCCCGCTCTACGGGATCGCGGGCGGCGAACCCTCGCTCGACTACGCCCGGCTGCTGACCCGCGTCCGCGACGTGACCGCGAACGCACGTCGGCACACGCTGCTGCGCGACGATCTGGAGCGCGCCGGGGTGGACATCTACGAGCAGGCAGGCACCGTACGATTAGTCGACGCCCACACGGTCGAAAGCGACAACGCGTCGCGGCTCCAAGCAGACAAGGTCATCCTCTGCACGGGAGGAGCCTCGCGGCCGCTGGCGGTTCCCGGCTTCGACCTGACCGCGACACACAGCGACGCATGGCGTCTTTCCTCCGTGCCGCCGTCGCTGGTCGTGGTCGGCGCTGGCGCGACCGGCGTGCAGGTGGCATCGATCTTCAACGCGTTCGGCTCACAGGTCCATCTCGTTGAGATCGCTCCCCGCATCTTGATGAGTGAGGACCAAGAGGTCTCCGACGCGGTTGCCGCCGCCATGGGGGCGTCCGGCATCCAGATCGTCGCGGACGCCGGGACGATCGACCGCTTCGAGCGCTGTGCGGCCGGCGTACGGCTCACCCATTCAGCCCGCGACGGGCAGCACAGCATCGACGCCGCGCTCGTCGTGGTCGCGGCCGGATGGGTCGCGGCCACCGCACGCCGACGGGCGAGACGGTCTCGATGAGGGTGAACGGCGAGCATGGAGGCCGGGCTCACGGCGTTCGCGTGTTCGCCGGCCCGCGGTGGGACCCGTTCATCATGGATGCGCCCGCGGCGCTGAAGACGATCGCCACGGGCAAGCTCGCGTTCACCGACCCCGGCGCGATCTACCTCGACGGTAAGAACGTCCTCAGCCTGGTGGTCGAGGTCGACCGCGCCGTGCTGCCCGGCGACGCTGAGCTGTTCGGCGTGGTCGCGGAGACCCTGACGCGCGGCAGGCTCAACGTCCGCCTCGAGCGCGCCGGGCGGCCCGAGGTGCCCAACCTGATGCTGGCGCCGAAGCAGTTCGACCCGGTGAACCGCGACCTGGAGATCCGCGACCTGTACAACATGGACGACGCGTTCCACCTCAGCCGTGCCTACGAAAACGCGTACCGGGCCAGGCTGAACGCGAACCTCGCGTTCTGGGACGGCCTGGACGGTAAGACCGACTGGCGAGCTCGCAGGGATGGCGCGCATCCGCTGACCGAGCTCATGCTCGCGGACTTCCTCGTCCTCGATGTCACAAAGCCGTACGCGGAGCAGGGTTCGTTCCTGGAGATCGAGCTCGCCGCCCGGCGCGGGGAAGCTCACCGGACCTGCGGTGGCCGGAGCTGGCCGGGCTGCCCGCACCGGCCAAAGGTCCTTATGTGCTGGGACGTCCGGCCCTGGGCGGGGGCGGCCGCGGGGGCCACGGTAAATGCCGCGCTGGTGCCCCGCAAGATGAGGGGGTGCGCGATGATCACTGAGATTCCCCCGGCCGGTGCCGCCGGGTCCGATGAGAACCAGGTGATCCTTCGCGATGGCTCTGCCATCGTGGTCCGGCCGCTGGCCACCGGGGACGTCGCGGCGATCGCCTCGTGGTTCGAGGGACTGGGGCCAGAGACACGGCACGCTCGCTTCCTCGCCAGCGTGGCACTGCTGGATGACCGGACACGCTCGCAGCTGGCCCAGGTTGACCACCGCGACCACGAGGCCCTCACAGCGGTGACACCCGACGGCGCCGTCGTCGGGATCGCGCGATATATCCGGCTGCGGCAGTCCTCGACGGCGGAGGTGGCGGTCGCCGTGGCCGACCACTGGCGGGGGCGGGGCATCGCGACCCTGCTCTTGCAGCAGATCGCGGTGCGGGCTCGCGCGGCGGGCATCGACTGCCTGACCGCCCTGTGCCTTGCCTCGAACACCGCCGTCCTGGGCCTTCTGAGCAGGCTCGGCCCGATGACCGCCACCGCACCGGAAGCGGAGGTCATCGAGGTACGGATCAACCTGTTGCCGCGCCGCTGAGGGCATGCCCGGCGCCACGATAGATTCCCGGTCCGGACGGGGCATCCAGGTCCGGATATTTGCGCAGCCCGGCCCTGCACAGTCGCGCCAGCCTGAGCCAGGGCCGATCGCCGCAGCACCCAGTCAAATGTTGACCGCCGGGTCATCAGCAACGTGAGCCGCTCATCACCGTCCCGGGCCGTCCGGTCTGGCGGCGACGGCGGCATCTGCGTCGTCAACGGCGCCCCGGCGGGTGCTGACCAGGCTCAGGTCAGGGCAGATGCGGAGCGAGCGATAGTGATGTACCAAGAGCCACCCGCGAGATTCAGCGCCGCAAGAACTCCGAAGAAGGCTGCCCATCCGTAGACGCCGTATGAGAGGCACACGACGCCCGCGGCGGCCGCGACACTGCCGCCGGCAATACGCGTGACCCCGCAGACGCGGAGGTGGCGGTACTCCCATGGGTTGATCAGGCGGTGCATGCCGGGTCGCGGGGGAGATAGCCACCACCCGCGCAGACCTTTCGCAGCGGTGTTGTCGTTGGGTGCGTTCATCGGGATCGCCTCCTGTGGGCGTGGTGCCAGTCACCCGATCACCTATAAATATGATATCATATTGATATCTGCTTCGTCAACGGCGGCAGTCCTAACGAGCCGACTGGGGGATGGCGCGTAGGTGAGGGCGTCCTACCGGCGGAGATGCGCTCGTCCTCGCGGATCAGGCGCACGCAGGCGTTGATCAGCGCCAGGCGAGATTGCCTGGGCGTCGTTCCCAAGATGCCGCCCTGTCCGGGTCTATCTCCTCGGCGTACTTTCATTCATCTACGGTCGGCATGAGATTCCTCATCGCAGTCGGCTAGCGACCGCGAAACCGGTATGGACTGCCCCGGCCACGAAGACAACCTGATCCTCGACCTAGCCGCTGAGGTCGGGGCGTTGCTCATCGTCTCCAATGACACTGATCTGCCCGGCCATGGCACCTGCGAGAATGGCGCCAGGGCGGGCACCGCGCTAGGCTTCCCCTGGATTGTCCTGGTTGGGGGCGATGGTGACAGGGCCTGGAGACGAACTGGCAGCGGCTGCGGCAGGCCATGGACACCTGCTGGCCTCGCACGCTGACCGCGAACAGGTGGTCGACACCCTCAAGGTCGCGTTCGTGCAGGGCAGGCTGGCCAAGGACGAATTCGGCCTGCGGGTAGGCCAGGCGTTCACGTCGCGGACCTACGCGGAGCTGGCCGCGGTCACCGTCGGCATCCCCGCCCAGCCGGCTCCAGCTCAGCCAGCCCCAGCCCAGCCAGCCCCAGCCCAGCCGCCCGGGCCCGCCCGGACGCAGGGCGGGATTATGCGGCGGCCCGGCCGGATGATGGCGGTGGCAACCGCGGCTTATGCGGGCGTATGGGCGTTCACGTTCCTTCTGCCCTGGCCTCGGAATTCTGAGGGCGAGCCCCCGCATTCGCTCGGCATTCTGTTCTTCCCGAGCACCATCCTCTACCCGCTCGTGTTGCTCATCTGTGTGATCAACATGGCCGAGTTGTGGCGTGAGAAGCGTTCCGGCGGGCGGCCACCGTGCCCGCCATCAGCCGGGCCGGATGCACAGGTCCCGCCGGGCGATCACGGACATCGGCGGCCTTACGGGCCACGACCGGGCCAAGTCCCCAGGGCTCCTGACATAGCGCAATAGATCATGTAGTGCCGGGGTGTTCTTTGACTTCGTAGTGAAGGGTGAGCGTGGTGCCGGGGTAGCAGGCCGAGGTGGTGTTGAGCTGCTGGCAGAGCGCGGCGAGGGCACTGGTGCGGCGGGGGCGGACAGCGGGTCGAGGCGGATGTGCAGGACGCTGCCGCGGATGGTGATGTCGCCGCTGGCGTGCAGGGCTTCGCGGATCAGGGCGTAGGCTTCGTCGCCGGCGCGGGCGTAGCGGCCGTTCAGGGCGCGGGCCAGGATGGTCTCGGTGTTGCAGGCGGCCATCCGGATGGCGTGGGTGATCAGCTTGGTCTCGGTGTCCAGTTTGACCATGGCGGGGTTGTGCTCCGCGAGCGGGATTTTCGCGGGCACGGCCCTGGCTGCGGCCTGGGCGGTTCTCAGGTCGCGGCGGGCGGCAGCGACCGGGGCCTCGAGCCGGGCGAGCATCTGGTTGGTGATGATGATTGCCTGGCCGGGGGCGGGGCTGCCCAGGGCGGCGAGTTTTCCCTCACGGCCGGCCCCGGCGCTGGCGAGGGTTTTCTTCGCGGCCTTGACGGCGGCGGCGGCGGTTTTCTTCGCCGGGTTCGGGACCATCCGGCCGGGGTCCTCGGGTGTGGTGGCGTAGGTGTCGAGGGCGTCGAGTGCGAAGTGGGTGCGGCCGTAGCGGAAGTAGTTCTCCTCCCGCCACCGTGAGGTCATCCGGTAGATCACCGCGGCGGCGGGCAGGTCACCGGGCTCGCGGGTGGTCAGGATGTGGACCTGGCGGGTGTCGCCGGGCTTGCGGCGGGTGACCTGCCGCAGGCTCAGCACGCGGCCTTTATGCTCGCCCTCGCTGATGGCCAGGTCCGTGGTGGTGTCGGCGAGGTCGTAGCTGCGGGGGCGGCCGTCGTCGCCGGCACAGCTGGCCGTGGCGAACGCGGTCCCGGGCAGGTCGGGGATAGCTGTGCCGGCGTCGTTCTTGCGGTAGGTCAGCAGGTCAAACCCGGCGTCGGTGATGTCCGCGAACAGCGCCGGGGACCAGCCGCCCCGGTCAAAGCACAACGTCGCTTTCCGGCCGGGCCCGGTGATCTCGCGCAGCGCGGGCAGCAGCCCGCGGATCTGGGCGGCCAGGGAGGAGGACGGCTGGGCCATCACGACTAGCAGCGGGTCCCCGTCGCCGTCGGTGACCCAGGTTTCCTCGGTCGCGGGCCCGGGGAACTTCAGCCTGGTCACGTGCATCTTCTGGATGTCCCGCTTGCCGAAGTACGCCCTGGTGTGCCCGTCTATATACAGGAATCCCAGGGCATCCGGGGTGGCCGCGGCGTGGTGGCGGGCCAGCGCCAGCTGCAGCTGGGCGGCCTTCCCGGCGGCGGCGAGCTCGCCGAGCTTGCGGCGGATCGTCTTGACTTCCGGGGCCCGGTCCAGGCCGAGCACCCGGCCCAGCGCGGCCGGCGGGATCCGGGTGGCGCCCTCGGCGCGGGCCTCGCGCAGCAGCGCCATGAACACCAGCACGGTCAGCATGACCTCCAGGCCGTAGAACCCGTTCCGCAGCCGCCCGTATACCTGGCGGGCGCAGTCCAGCAGGCCGGTGCCCGCCAGCGGCGGCAGCGCGAGCAGCAGCCCGGCCAGCGGGTACCGCGCGCCCGCCGTGAACGCCGGCACCGCGCCCTCGCCCAGCAGCCCGAACCTGGCCAGCGCCCGCTCCCCGTCCCTGGGCACCGGGTCCGGCAGCACCGGCAGCACCTCCGGCTCCGCGAAGCCCGCGCCCGCGTCCGCGCCAGCGAGCTCGGTGCCCGCGCTGTCCGTGTCCGCGCCGCCTGAGGTGCCTGCGGGGTCCTGGCCTGCGGGGACGCCGTCCGCAGCCGGGCGGGCCGGGCGGAGCACGCTGCGGACCGAGGATTCCGACACTCCCGCCGCGGCGGCGATCGCGGCCTTGCCGGCGCCGTGGCGGTCCAGCTCCCGGATCTGCTCGATGACCTGCGGGGTCAGCTTCGAGGCGCGCTGCGGTCCCCTGGCGGCCGGGACCAGGCCCGCGACCCCGCCGCCGGCCAGCGCCTTCGCCCACCGCCACACGCTCACCGGGATCACCCCGAACGCCTGCGCCACCTGCACCTGGGTCGCGGCGCTCAGCTGTACCAGCTGGACCGCGGCCAGCCGCCGCGCTGCCTCATCTTCCGCGTCCCACGCGAACGTGGCCAGCCCGTGCACCCAGACCACCCCGCCGCCGTCCGGGCCGGCGACCACGCCCACTCCCGGGGCGATCTCCGCCGCGCCCTGCGGGAGAAGCGGCAACGGCACCTGGGTCAGCATCCGGGCCATCATCCCACCCCCGCCAGCGACAGCAAACCTTTCATCTATTATTGCGGAAATGTGGTGCTAAAACAAGCCCCGGCAAGCAGGAAAAGGGATAAACGACCAGATCAGCAGGCCTGCGACACCCCGTAACCAAGCCGCTATGTCAGGAGCCCTGGTCCCAGGCTGACCGTAAATGCGCTGAAATCGGGTTGCCGACGACCCGTTGGACATATCGCGGTGACATAGTTGCGGGAGTACCAGCGGTCGCAGACCGCGAACTCTTCGGCCACGTGATCGTAGACGGGCACGTCGGCACCGTCGTAATACCCCATGACGCATGCCGGGTCGCCGTCTTCCACGCCACGCCCGGTCAGGGTCGCGGCCGCACTGGCGACGAAACCGCCCATGCTGCCGTCGGCGACCTGCAGGTCGATCGCGCTCGCGGAGTGATCAGGGTCCACTTCGAGAGCCGTGGTGTCGAGGTGGTGCACCGGGTAGGTGCGCCCCTGGTACTCGTTGGCGAATAGGTCAGCTGCTCCCAGGCGATGAGCAGCAGCACATCCCGGCGCAGGCCGGCAGCGCAGCCAGCGCCGCGTACAGCATTCTGCGCATCGTCTGCGGCCGGTGAGCTCGATGGAGGCGAGCCCGCCGCCGAGGACGCCCCCCGGCGCCCTCGGCGGCTGCTTCCGCGAGAGCTTCTGGAAGCGGCCGTCCAGCCGTCTCGCGCCTGCTCAGGCGACTGCCATTGAGCGAGGTGGAAGGCGCGCCGTTAACGCAGGCTGCAGAGCGCTTCGCCGCTCGCTCAGTCAGTTTCGGTAGGACCGATTATCTCCGGAAACCGGTTGACGAGCTTGGCTCATGGACTATCGGGCAGATCCTTGCGAGATCGCGGTTCGTCCATGCAAGAACTTGCATGCTCAAGCCGGGACCGGCGCACAGCCGCGGCCTGCCGCATCGCGCGGGCCGGGGCGAGCTTATTACACCACCGTCGCCGTAACTCGTTTCGCAATGTCGCCATAACCATTTCGGCGACACCAGCTCAGGATATAGCGCGCATGTTCGCCACACCATCTGTAAACCACCTCGGGCGTCATCTTGAGCTCCGGGCTATGTTCGCCTCGATCTTTGATCAGCGGGCCGAGGTAATCCACGAGTTTAGCGGCAGTATCGTATCCGACATGGGCAGCACTGGCGAGTGTTTCATGATTCACCGCCCGACCAGAGGCGATCGCCCCGGCCAGGCGGGCCGCGGTTGCCCCCTTCCCTTTCCCGAAGTAGGTATGAATTTTCGGTATATCAGGCAGGCTGCCGCCCGGCGGAAACCGGGATGTCGTTAGAAGGCCGCCCCTGACGGCAATATCAATGGCTTCGATAAGTGGCCCGGGCCCTGTCGCCTTACGGTAGATGCCGACTACCTCGGGTTGCTCGACCGCCTCGTCCAGGTGATCGCGCTCGAGCCCATGACCTTGCGCGGCGAATATAACCGGTGTTTGCCTGCCTGTCCGCCGTAGGGCGCTTAGCACGTCAAGCCCATCGAACGAGAACTCAACGGTATAGTCGTTCCAGGTAAGGTCAGCAACAACTACATCAAATCTCAAGCGGTCATTGAAGGCGTGCTGGACGGCGGCCTTGTCCTCAGCTATCCGCACCGTGGCATCAGTCATGGACTGTCGCATTAGGGGTTCGATAATCTTTCCCAGCGCGGCAGCGACTAGAATACGTGGCCCGTCTTGCATTAAGCTCCCAACTGCAGATCAAGATTATGGTGCATGGGCGTTCCGCGCTCTTCCGCTGCAGCGCAGCGTCAGGGAGGAACAAACAAGCTTAGACTTCCGAACGGGCCGTCGCGACTCTCTCCCGTCAATGTCCACGCGGCCCGGCTGAGCCACTTCGGCTGCAGCGCCTGCGCGTCCGAGGGGCGTCGGCGTGGCTGAGAAACATGGGGAGGTACTCCCTATGGAGTCCGAGGCGGGCCGATCGTAGTGTCGGAGCCGTCAGGGACTGAGGAGGCCATATGCCCGACCCCGCGCTCTCGCTGGTCAAGTCTCACGCATCGCCACCGGACGCCGGCCCGGTGACCCTGCTCGAGCGGAAGGCGGCGCTGGACGCACTGGCCGGGATTGCGGGGGAAGCGCGCAGCGGTGAAGGCCGGCTCGTCCTGCTCGAAGGCGAGGCGGGTGTGGAGCTTTGCGAACCGTCCTGGAACCGCTCGGCCCCACTGCGGAACTCGCGGCGGCATACGACACCCTCGCCGTGTTTCAGAATGGCCCCGGGCGTCTTGACATCGTCGTCCCGCTTGCTCAGCGCGCTCAGGAACTCGCGGTCAGGTTCGGCGTGCCTGCGGTGCAGAGCCGGGCGGCAGCGACGGAGGCGCAGGCCGTGTGGTTCGCGGGTGGCGACTGGGAGCCAATACTGCGCCGCGCGCTGTCGATCGCGCTCGAGAACGGAATCGAATACGAAGCCGGCTTCGCGTACACGAACCTGCACGAGCTGCACTACGGCAACCGGGACTACGCCAAGGCTGATCCGTATTACCTGGCCAAGCTCGGCGTGTCCAGGCGAACGGAGGTAGCCGCGGCGATGCTGGCCGCAGCTAACTCCGAGGCAGCCGAGCCACACTGAGCGCGCGGTAAGGGGCAGGCGCCAGCCGGCCGAGGCGCCATCGGCCGGACGGCTACCCGTTACTTGACGGCGTGCTGCAGTTCTTCGACGAGCAGGATCGCACCATAAACCGCGAGCGTGATCACTGCGATAGCGGCCAGCCGGATGGCCGCGCGCCAGTAGAGGACGCAAAGCGCTACGACGAGCATGACGAGTATGTCGACGGACGGGAAATAATGCGGCGGTGTCATTGTCTCTCCCGGGGTCTGTCACCGTTGCCTGGGGTAGGGCAGACCAGCTCGGAGAGCGAACCTCAAAGGGCCCGGGGCACGGCCGGGGACGCCCTGGTGAAACCGCTGAACGGCTGAGGCCGGACGGTTACCAAGGGTAGCCATCCCCTAAGGGGCCATGTACCATAAATGGGTCCACAAGTCCTCTCCTAAGCAGGTCAGGTCTGGGGATTCAGCACGGCCGGTGTGCCATCACCGGCCGTGCCGTTTTTGGCTGCCGCGAACCGAGAGCAAGGTGCCTGCCGTCGGCCACGGTCCGTCAGCCAGGACCGGCGGAACAGGCGGGCTGCGGGCCCGGCGCGCTCGATGTCTCACGCGCGCTCGATGTCTCAGGCCGCGGGAGCCAGCGGCCAGCCAGCGCTGGGCGTCCGTGGCGCCTGCCAGCGAGGAAGCAGCGCTGGGCGGGTGGATGACAGCCCGGGGGGAAGAAGCTCTCTGACCCCGGAGCCTGCCTGACACTTCCACCGCCCCCTTGTGTTGCGGGGACTCCAGCCTGATGGTTTTATTCTGTCGAAGTGAGACTCTCATCAAGAGTCGCGCTGGTTATCTTTACGAGAACCTTTGGCGTGTCACGCATCGCGGCACAGTCTCTAGTGGCACACTGATCCCGCATTTTGCCTGCGTATCAGAAGAGCAGGGGGCAGGATGTCCAGCTCTGGAAGCCCGACGGTCCGGCGGCGCCGCCTTGCCGCCGAGCTTCGTCGTCTTCGCGAGAGCTCAGGCCAGACCGCCGAAGCCGTCGGGGTACTTCTCGGCTGGTCTAAGGCGAAAGTCAGCCGGTACGAGCTGGCCCGCAGCGGGCTCAAGCCCAGCGACGTGACGAGCCTGCTCGATGTCTACGGCGTCCGCGGCGAGCATCGCGACCAACTGCTGGCCCTCGCCGAAGAGGCCACCCGGAAGGGCTGGTGGGAGGCATACTCCGACGTCCTGACCGAGGAACATCTGGCCTTCATCGGCCTTGAGGCCGAGGCCGCCGCGATCCTGCAATGGCATATCAACGTCGTGCCCGGGCTGCTGCAGACCGAACAATATGCCCGGCAGGTGCTTTCGGGATACCAGGACGTCAGGGCGGCCCCCCCGGCCGTGATCGAGCGGCGCGTGCAGACGCGCCTGATCCGGCAGCGGGTGCTGACCCGTGATCAGCCGCTGGACCTGGCGGCCATCCTGGATGAGTCCGTCTTGCGCAGGCAGCGGGGCGACCGCGCGGTGATGCACGCGCAGCTTCTGCACCTCGTGGCGGCTTCTGAGATGCCTAATGTCACCCTGCAAGTCCTGCCCCTGGATGGGCCAAAAGGTCTTGCGACAGACTCGTTCGTGATACTTCATTTCGGTCAGGCGCACGAAACCCAGCTGCACGACGTGGTTAGTACCGAAAACTTGCGCAACTATCTTTATGTGGAGGGCGAGACTGACACGTTCGAGTTCAGGCGTGCTTTCGAGCACCTCGCGCGCGAGTCTCTCGGGCCCGAAGAATCCCAGGATTTTATCTTTCGTACTGCTCGGCACTTGTGGGCGTTACCCGCCGAGTTAAGGCAGTTCACCTAATTCCCTGCGCAAAATGCCATGGGATCAGACTAGAGAGGGCATACATGGCCGATAACCACCCCGCCGGGGACATTGCAGAGGATGCTGGCAGCATCCGTTCCCCCGGGCCGTGGCGTAAAAGCTCGTTCAGCATGAGCGCCGGCGATTGCATTGAGGTCGCCTTCCTCGCCACCGGCCGTGTCGGTGTCCGCGACAGTAAGGCAGCCGCCGGGCCGCACCTGCGCTTCGGCCTGGCCGTATGGACCGCCTTTCTTGGAGATATCAGGAGCATGAATAACGCCAGGTAAGACATGCGCGATCAGGCCGGGCCCGGGGCGTCGGTACCCGGGCCCGGCCGCGCGAGCAGCGCCCGTTCTTCCCCGGGCGAGAAGCCGCCCGCCAGTGGCGGCACGACAAGCCGGTTACCTCGGGGGGTGGTCGCGGACGTCGTCACCGTGCCGGTTAGGCCGGTGCGGGCTCGGCAGGTGCGGTTTCCCTCCGGCGAAGTTCACCCAGTGCGTCTGGAGCGGCGTCCACCGCCGGTCGAACGCGGCGGCGCGGCGGGTAGCCCGCTCTAGGCGCTTGCCCCGGTAGCGATAATGGGCCCAGACCGATGCCGGGCGGGCCAGTCGCAGTGCGCCGACCACCGCGATGGGCGGCAGGAAGAGTCCGAACAGGGCCGTCCGGTACTTGCCCTTGAGGACGCAGATCAAGGCGAGGACGCCGTCGCCGATGAGGACGCCGGTGGCCGTCAGCCGCAGGGAGATCTCGGCGCTGCCCGCCCCTTTCACGCCGAACGGGCTGAACCCGGCCAGGGCCAGCCCGAGGCAGGCGGCGGTCAGGCTCACCGCCTCGACCGATATCCGGCCCTCGCCGCTCCAGTAGACGTCCTGCAGGTGCAGGATCAGCGCGAACTCATCAAGCACGAGGGACACGCCGGTGCCGACCGCCACCGCGGCGAACGAGCGCCAGCCCAGCGAGGCCGGGTCGCCGACCGCCGTGAAGGCGCCGATGATCAGCAGGACGATGCCGGGCACGGCGTGATGGATGTGCACGCCGCTGGCGGTGACCTGGTTCCGGAACGGGCCGCGGCCGCTGCGGATCATGCGCGTGACCATCCGGGTCACCACGAACGTGACCACGAACGCCAGGAAACACAGCATCAGCGGCAGTTTGACCGTCGCGATCACGTCGCGCTGCCACCATGACATCATGCCGCCACCTTAGAGGCAGCCCACGGTGGCAGCACCCGGCCGAGGCTCGCAACACCGCCGAGCTGCACGCGGCCATGCTCGACGAACTGCTCGGCCGCGTAGACCTGAGCCCGGTCACGGCCGCGGGCGACTGGCGTGACCGGCTGATCGAGGTCCTGTGGTCCTACACCCTGATCCTGTTCGAGCAGCCCGGGCTGGCCCAGTCGGCGCTGGTGACCAGGCCCTCCGGTGCCGCCTACCTGCACTTGGCCGAAGGCATACTCGCCCTGCTCAGCGCGGGCGGGGTGGCCCCCGGCCGGGCCGCGTGGGCGGTGGACCTGCTGCTGCACTTCGCCACCTCGACCGCCGCCGAGCAGGGCACCCGGCAGCGTGCGATCGACGCGCAGGACGAGGAAGACGCCCTCGTGGCGGCCCTGCGCGAGGCGCCCGCGGCCACCTACTATCCGCAGATCGCCGCCATCGGCGTGGACGAGCTCATGTCCGGATGGGGCGCGGACCGGCTCACCTGGGGCTTCGGCGTGCTGATCAACGGAATCCTGCAGACCCCCCGACCCGGAAACCCGGCAAACCCACCAAAGCGAGCGACGCCATGACCGCGACCCGCCAGACCCGCACTAAGCATCAGCCCCAGGCGCCCGCTACCTCCGGGACCGGATCGGACCGGTCGCTGAGCCGCGTGGCCGCCCCGGCGTCCCGGTATCGGTAACCTCTATGTTACGGTAGCCTGGTCGTTACCAACGTCGATCGCCGGGAGGAGGACCTGAGCAGATGATCCAGGCCCGCGCCCCGGGTGATCCTTTCGAGGCCCTCGGCGATCCGCACCGGCGCGATATCCTGCGCCTGCTCAGCGAGGGCGACAAGGCGGTCAGGGACATCGCCGCGGCGCTGCCCATCAGCCGCCCCGCGGTGTCGCGCCACCTGCGGCTGCTCAAGGATGCCGGCCTGGTGGCCGAGCAGGCGCAGGGCACCAGCCGGATCTACCACCTGCGGGAAGAGGGGATGCATGCTGTCCAGGCGTACCTGGAGCGGGTCTGGGGAGACGCCGCCCGCCGGTTCCGGCTGCTGGCCGAGAACACCGGTACCCGGCCGGAAAATGCCCGAGCCCCGGAATGCCCGAGCCCCGGAAGCCCGAGCCCCGGAATGCCCGAGCCCCGGAATGACTGATCCGCTGCGGATGTCCTTCGACGTGGCCTGCTCGGCCGAGCACGCGTTCCGCGTCTGGACGTCCCGGTTCGGCACCTGGTGGCCGCCCGATCACACCGTGACCGGACGGCCCGAACTGGTCGTCCTGCAGGGCGGCGTGGGCGGCCGGATCTACGAACGGACCCCCGACGGCGCCGAGCACGAGTGGGGCGAGGTGACGCTGTGGCAGCCGCCCGAGAAGCTGGGCTACCTGTGGTACCTCGGGCGGGACCGTGCCGACGCGACCGAGGTGGAGATCCGCTTCCTGGCCCAGGGGGCCGCCGCCACCCGGATCGAGATCGAGCACCAGGGCTGGGACCGGCTGGGCACCTCGGCCGGGGTATGGCGCGACCGCAATCGCGCCGGCTGGCAGACGCTGCTGCCGCACTTCGCGGCGGCGATCGCCCAGATAGATCGGCCCAGATAGATCGGCCCAGATAGATCGGCCCAGATAGATCGGCCCAGATAGATCAACAGGAAGGGGACCAATGATGGCTGCTGGCACCAAGGATGACCCGTGGGAGCTGACCACCCCGCCGGGCACGTCCAGCTACACCATGTACCAGGACGAGCAGGCCGACCCGCCGACGCTGGTCTGCCAGGTCGGTTCCACCACGCTGAAGTACCAGCTGCGGGCCATCGGGGATCTGCACGCCTGGCTGAAAGGCCAGGGCGACTGGGTTCCGCTCGGCGCCGCCGACGAGAAGAAGCCGGCCGCCGACGGCACGGTCGAGGCGTGGGGACGCTCGCCGGCCAATCCCGTCGGCGGCTGGTACGGCCTGCGCAGCGGCTACCGCGGCCGGTTCGGGATGTACCTGCCCCCGCTGCTCGAAGCGCTCGGCCTGGCCGAGGTCACCCACGACCCCCGCAACAACCGGATGCGAGCGATCTAGCCATGACCATCAGCAAGGTAATCCGTTATACGACCAAGCCGGAGTGCGCGGACGAGAACGAGCGCCTGATCCAGGCCGTGTTCGCCGAACTGGCGCAGGACCAGCCGGAGGGACTGCGGTACGCCGCGTTCCGCCTGGCGGACAAGGTCAGCTTCGTGCACGTCGCCACGCTCGACGGCGACCACAACCCGCTGACCCGTTCCGCTGCCTTCGCCGAGTTCCAGCGCGGCATCTCCGGCCGCTGCGCCGAGGGCCCGGCCGCCGCCGACGCGGAGGTGGTCGGCTCCTACGGCGGGCAGGCCCGCCTCAGCCGAGGGTGAAGGGGTCGCGGGTGCCGCCGGTGAGCTCGACCCAGATGGCCTTGGTCTGGGTGTACTCGTGCACCGCGTCGACGCCGTTCTCGCGGCCGAGGCCGGACAGGCCGAAGCCGCCGAACGGCACGTCGGGCCCCACGACGCGGTAGGCGTTGATCCACACGGTGCCGGTGCGCAGCGCGTGGGCGACCCGGTGCCCGCGGTGGATGTCCTTGGTCCAGACGGCCCCGGCTAGGCCGTACCGGCTGTCGTTGGCCAGCGCGACCGCCTCGTCCTCGGAATCGAACGGGATGACGGACAGCACAGGGCCGAACACTTCCTCGCAGGCCACGGTCATCGTGGGCTTGACGTTGGTGAGCACGGTCGGCTGGACGAAGAACCCGCCAAGCCGGTTGTCGGGGCGCCCGCCCGCGGCCAGGGTGGCGCCTTCGGCTTGTCCACCGGGACCGTGGCGCCCTGGAGCTTATCGGCCAGCCCGGAGAAGTAGTAGAACCACTCCGGGATGCTGGCCAGCTGGCCGCGCATCTCGCGCAGCAGCTTGCCGGTATCACGCGTCTCGATCTCGGCCAGCCCGCCCGCGTCCCGCGCGATCAGCTCGGCCAGCCGCCGCATCAGAGCGGCGCGCCCGAACCCGGTGAGCTGGCCCCACGGCCCGGTCAGCGCGCGCCGCGCCGCCGCGACCGCCCGGTTCACGTCCTCGGCGTCACCGTCGGCCGCCGAGGCCCACGGCACCCCGAGGAACGGGTCGACGCTGTCGTACCGGTGCCCCGCCGCCGCTTCGACCCGCTGCCCGTCGATGACCAGCGAGTACCTCGGCTGTTCGGTCTGCCGTGCGGTCACCTGTGCTCCGTTTCTAGCTGGGTTTGTCGTCGTCAAGGCCGAGCTCGGCCAGGATGGCGGCGGTGTGCTGGCCCAGGGCCGGGACCGGGCCCATCGCCGCCTCGCGGCCGGGCACGGTGACCGGGGGCAGCAGGGCCCGGACCGGGCCGCCCGGCGTGTCCACCTCGCGCCACCGGTCCCTGGCGCGGAGCTGGGGGTGAGCCGCGAACTCCTGCGGCGTCCGCAGCCGGGCGTTAGCGATCCCGGCCTCGTCCAGCATCTCGGCCAGCCGGCCCGCGGGCAGCGTGGCCAGCGCGCCCTCGATGATCGGCGTGAGCAGGTGGTCGTTGGTCACCCGGTCCGGGTTGGTGCGGAACCTGCCGTCGGTGATCAGGTCCGGCCGGTGCAGGATCCGCTCGCACAGCACCTTCCACTCGCGGTCGTTCTGCAGGCCGAGGAACACCTGGCCGCCGGGTACCGCGTAAGGACCGTAGGGAGAGATGGAGGCGTGCCGGGCGCCGCTGCGGCGTACCGGCTGGCCGCCGTAGACGTGGTAGTAGAACGGCTGGCTCATCCACTCGCCCAGGGCGTCAAGCAGGGCCACCTCGACGCTGGTGCCTAGCCCGGTCCGCTCCCGCTCGTACAGCGCGGTGAGCACGCCGGCGTAGGCGTACATGCCGGCCGCGATGTCGGCCACCGAGATGCCCGCCTTGACGGGCTCCTCGGGAGTTCCGGTGATCGCCAGCAGTCCCGCCTCGCACTGCACCAGCAGGTCGTACGCCTTCTTGTGGCGGTAAGGGCCTTCCGGGCCGTAGCCGGAAACCGAGCAGCAGATGAGCCGCGGGTGGCGGGCGCGGAGCAGTTCGGGGCCGAGGCCGAGCCGGTCCGCCGCGCCGGGCGCGAGGTTCTGCACGAACACGTCGGCCCGGGCCAGCAGCGCGGCCAGCACGGCCTGCCCGGCGGAGCTCTTGATGTCGAGCTCGATGGATTCCTTGCCCCGGTTCAGCCAGATGAAGTGGCTCGCCTGGCCGTGCACCGTCCGGTCGTAGTCGCGGGCGAAGTCGCCGTCGCGCGGCCGCTCGACCTTGATCACCCGGGCGCCGAGATCGGCGAGCTGGCGGGTGGCGAACGGCACCGCCACCGCCTGCTCGAGGGCGACGACCATCACGCCGTCCAGCGGGAGCGTCACCGCGAGCGCCTGAGCGCGTCCACGGCGGCGTGGGTCATGACCAGCGATCTGCCCTACCTTGCCGACTGAGTGAAAGCTAATCTACGGCCATTTAGCCTACGTGGCGGCCGCGGGCGCCGGGCCTCTGCCACCCCGTTACCAGCTCGCGGGCGGCCTCGAACCTCCGCTGCGTCTCCGTGGCCTGCTGCTGGGCGGCGCGTCGCTCCACCACGCGGCCGGTGACGTCGGCAGCGATGATCAGCAGGCCGTTGGTCGTGCCGTCGGACGCCCGCCGCGGCAGCACGCTGAAATCGGCGTAGGCTTCCCGGTCCCCGCCGGGCAGCTGCCACTCGGTGCCGGTTTCCGGCTGCCCGCTCCAGTACACCCGGTCCAGCATCGACAGCAGCTGCGGCCCGTCGACCCAGGGGAACGCCTCGCAGTAGGGCACGCCGATCACATCGGACCGGCCGGTGAACGCCCGGTAGGCCGCGTTCACCGCGACCACGCGATGATCGGCCCCCGCCAGCGCCGCCACGATCATCGGCAGCTGCTCGAAGGCGCTCCGCACCAGGACGGCGTCGCCCACGAGCCGTCCCAGCGCGTCGTCGTCGTGCGCAGCAGCCGTCACAACCTGCGGCCTCCTGCCTCGTTGCCGTGCGATCCTCCTACCCGCGCAGCGCGCCCCAAACAGGCCTGCTATCAGCAACGTCGAACTCCGCCGCGGCGCGCGGGCAGAAATCGGCCGGTTTCGCGTTACCTAGGCCCCGTCCAGGGCAGTAGGGGTGAACGCACCACGATCGACAGACGAGAGAAGGAAGTTCATGAGCGCTTCGGACAAGGCCAGCAACAAGACCCAAGAGGTCAAGGGCAAGGTCAAGGAGACCACCGGCAAGGCCGTCGGCAACGAGCGGCTCGAGGCCGAAGGCGCGGCCGATCAGACCAAGGCCGACGTGAAGCAGGCCGGCGAGAAGGTCAAGGACGCCGGCAAGAGCCTGAAGCCGTAACCGGCCGATACCTTCCGGCCGGCCAGCCTCCGGTCGGCTTCCGGACGGCGTTAACTCGCCCCGCTTCGCGGGTGTGGATTGGCGATTGCCGGGTAATCGAATCCCGTCCTGGGTGGCCGTACAGAAAGAAGGAAATCGGCTCATGGGTATCATCTTGCTCGTTCTACTGCTCGCCCTTATTCTCGGCGGGCTCGGCTTCGCGATCCACATCCTGTGGTGGATTGCCCTGATAGTCCTGGTGATCTGGCTGGTCGGGTTCCTAGTCCGGATGGGCGAAGGCTCGTCGCGAGGCCGCTGGTATCGCTGGTAGCCGAGCCGCCGTCCGTTAGCGGACGGCGGCCCCTGGCTCGTCTGAGTCCCTGGCGCCGCCGCTTGCGGCCTCGGCGCCAGGCTCGGGGCGGGCCGCCGCGAGGGCCTCGCCGACACCTGCGTACATCGGCAACCGGTCGGCGAGGCCGGTGATCCACAGCGCCTTGGTGTAGCGGTAGCGCGCGCCGGCCAGCATGAACATGCCGCCGGCCTCGACCTGCCGCCGCCAGTGCCCGACGATCACCGCGAGGGCGGTGGTGTCCATGAAGTCCACGCCCGACAGGTCGAGGATCACCCGGTCGCTGCGGGCGCTGGCCTCCGATAGGCAGTCGTCGAACCGCTGGCTGCACACCACGTCAAGCTCGCCGCTGACCGCCACGACCACGCAGGCGTCGTGAGGCTCCAGCGAGATAAGGAGCTCGGCCATTCTGCGCTCCAACGGTCGGCTTACCGGATCAGGCGGTCATTCCGATCGTATGCCTGAAACGCTGAACCGCGCCGCCTGTCACCGGCGTGACGGGCGCGTTAGCCCCTTTCCCCGCGGCTGTACTGTTGGGCGCAATACGAGTAACCGGCAACCAGATGTATAGGGATGTGCACCCATGGACGCTGGCAGCAGCCAGGCGCGGATGGCCGTCTACCTGCGCGACCATCAGGAGAAAATCGTCGGCCGCTGGAGTGAGCTGGCGGCGGCGGGCATCCGCGGCCGGAGCTCGGCCATCGAAGTCCGGCGTGAACTTGAAGACATCTACTCGTTGCTGATCCGGGTGATATCCGGCACGGACGAGCATGCTCTCGGCGAGCTGCGGGCGGCCCTGGCCGAGCTGTCCCGGTCCCGCGCTCGCAACGGCTTCACGCCCAGTGAGACGGCCCTCGGCATGTTCTCGCTCAAGGACGCCGTCTTCGAGCTGATGGCAGACGCGGCGGAGATGATGCCGGAGTATCTCGCCTTCTCGCGCCTGGTCGACGATCTCGGCCTGCATATCTTCGAGACATTCGCGGCCGCGAGGGAGCGGATTATCGCCGACCAGGCCGCCAGCATGATGGAGCTGTCCACGCCGGTGGTCCGGCTCTGGGACGGCATCATCGCGGTGCCGCTGGTCGGCACCCTTGATTCCGCGCGTACTCAGGTGGTGATGGAGAAGCTGCTCGAGACCCTGGTCGCGACCGGGGCCGACCACGCGGTACTCGACATCACCGGCGTGCCGACCGTGGATACCGAAGTGGCGCAGCACCTGCTCAAGACCGTGAGCGCGGCGCGCCTGCTCGGCGCGGAGTGCATCGTCAGCGGCATCCGGCCGCAGGTCGCCCAGACCATCGTCTCGCTTGGCATCGAGTTCGGCGACATAGCCACCAAGGCGACGCTGGCCGATGCGCTGGCGTACGCGCTGAGCCGGGCGGGGCTGAAGGTCACCAAGATAGGCCCGGCCTGATGGAGCGGGTGCCGATCCTCAAGATCGGGCCGACCCTGTTCGTCTCCATCCAGATCGACCTGCAGGACGAGAGCGTCATGCGGCTGCAGGAGGACCTGGCCGATGAACTGGCCGCGACCGGCGCGAGCGGCGTGATCATCGACATCACCGCGGTGGAAATCGTCGACTCCTTCATCGGCCGGATGCTGACCATGATCGGTTCCATCTCCCGGCTGTTCGGCGCCGAGACGGTCCTGGTCGGGATGCGCCCGGCGGTGGCGATCACCCTCACCGAGCTGGGGCTGTCCCTGCGCGGAGTGCGCACCGCGCTGAACGCGGAAAAAGGGCTCGAGATGCTGAGCGGAAACCCTTGATGCATGAGTTGCCGATCCAGTCGGGAGACGACGTGGTGCGCGTCCGGCGGCAGGTGAGGGTCGTGGCCGCGGAGAGCGGCCTATCCCTGGTCGACCAGACCAAGGTGATCACCGCGGCCAGCGAACTGGCCCGCAATGCCCTGGTTCACGGCGGCGGCGGGACGGCCCGCGTCGAGGTGATCACCTCGGACCAGGGCAGGAAGGGCATCCGGATCGACTTCACCGACGAAGGCCCGGGCATCGCCGATATCGAACTGGCCTTGACCGATGGCTGGACCTCGGGCGAAGGACTGGGCCTGGGCCTGTCTGGTGCGCGCCGGCTCGTGGACGAATTCGAGCTGACCTCCAAGTCAGCTGGCGGCACCAGCGTCGTGGTTGTCAAATGGTCTCGCTGAACTGGCCGTTGCAAGCCCCGCCCCCGCAGGACATGCGGTGGCTGCTGGTCGAGGACGCCAGTGCCGTGGCCGCCTGCCGGAACGCGGCGACGACCATGGCGGGACGGCTGCAGTTCCCGTCCTCCCGCGCCGACCAGCTCGCGCTCGCCGTGACCGAGGCGGCCTCGAACCTGTACAAGCACGCCCGCCAGGGATCGCTGCTGCTGTGCGTGAACCGGGACGACGCCGTACCCGGGATCGACCTCGTCACCATCGATTCAGGGCCGGGCCTCACGGACGTCAGGGCGGCCATGCGAGACGGCCACTCCACCGCCGGTACCCTGGGCATCGGCCTCGGGGCGATCAGGCGGCTGGCCGATTTCAGCGACCTGTATTCCAGGCCGGGCCACGGGACGGCGCTGATCGCCCGGTTCTGGCCGCAGCCGGGGCGCCCCGCGAGCCCCCGGCCCGCGGTTCCCCGGCCCCAGATCCACTACGCCGGCCTGATCAGGCCCATCACCGGAGAGCTCGAATGCGGCGATGCCTTCGGCGCGGTCCAGACCGACGACACCGTCACCGCCGTCCTGGCCGATGGCCTCGGTCATGGCCCGCTGGCCGCGACGGCGTCGGCTGAGGCCGTGGCGGCGGTCCTCGACGAGCCCGCGGGCGAGCCGGCCGCGCTGCTTGAGCGGGCTCACCGGCGGATGAGCGGGACCCGCGGCGGCGCCGTCGGCATCGTCCAGGTCTGCGCGAACGTGGCCCGGTTCGCGGGCCTCGGCAACGTCGCGGCGTCGATCCTGTCCGCGGGCCGCCGCAAGAGCATGCTCTCCGTGCCAGGAATCGCCGGCCATCAGGCGCGTACCATCCGTCAATTTGATCACGAGGCGCCGCCCGGGGCGGCGATCATCCTGCACTCCGACGGCATAAGCAGCCGCTGGGAAGTCGCTGCCATGCCCGGCGTGGAGGCGAGGGATCCGCTGCTCATAGCGGCCGTCCTGCTGGCGGAGGCGGGAATTCACCGTGATGACGCCGGCGTGCTAGTGCTCAAGTCATGACCTCCGAACTCGCCCGCCTTGACGTCCGGGATCGAGGCGACGTCTACACGGCTCGCCAGCTGGGCCGGGACCTGGCCGCCAGCCTGGAGCTCGAACATCAGGACCAGGTCCGGGTGGCCACCGCCCTGAGCGAGATCAGCCGCAGTGCGGTCATGGCCGGCCGCGCCGCGGTTATCACCTTCGGCATCGACGACACCGATTTGGTGCTGACCGTCACCCTGGATGGCGAACCGCCCGCCGATGGGATGGCCGCGGCCGCCCGGCTCATGGACCGGGTCAGCGCGGATGGAAATGTGGTGCGGATGACCAAACGGCGGCCGCCGGATGTGCGGCCCGACATGCGCCTGATCCAGGAGCGGCTGGCTGCCGCCGCGCCCCAGTCCGCACTCGACGAGGTGCGGCGGCAGAACCAGGACCTGATCTCCGCGCTCGAAGATCTCAAGAAGCAGAAGGAACAGCTGCTGCTGCTTAACTCCGAGCTGCAGGAGACCAATCAGGGCGTCATGGCGCTGCACCGCGAGTTGTCCGGAGAACTCGAGCAGACCAACCGCGGTGTCGTAGCCCTCTACGCCGAGCTTGACGAGACATCACAGCGGCTGCGCGCGGCCTCGGAGTCCAAGGACAGGTTCTGGGCGAACGTCAGCCACGAGCTGCGGACACCACTCAACTCGATCATCGGGCTGACCCGGCTGCTGGCCGAGCCCACCGCCGAGGGCGGGCTCGACCCCGAACGGCTCTACCAGGTCGAGCTCATCAAGAATTCCGGCAGCGTCCTGCTCGCCCTGGTCAACGACCTCCTCGACGTGGCCAAGGCCGAGTCCGGGCAGCTCCACCTCGACCCGGCCGTCGTCAGCCTGCGCGCGGTGTTCGGCCGCCTGCGCGGTCTTGGCCGCCCGATGGCGGAAGGCAGGCCCGTCGAGGTCGTCGTCAGCGAGGACGGCGCACCGGACCGGATCCTCACCGATGAGGTCGCGCTGACCAGCATCTTGCGTAACCTGCTGTCCAATGGCATCAAATACACCGACCGCGGTGAGGTGCGGCTCAGCGCGCGGGTCGAGGGCGAGATCCTCCAGATCAGCGTGTCTGACACCGGCATCGGCATACCGGCCCGCCTCCACCAGCAGGTCTTCGAGGAGTTCTACCAGGTGCCGGGCATCCGCCGCGGCGGCACCGGACTTGGGCTGCCGCACGCGCGGCGGCTGGCCCGGATCCTGGGCGGGGACCTGGAACTGGCCAGCGAGGACGGCGTGGGCACCACGGTCGTGCTCAGCTTGCCGCACGGCACCCCGGCCGTCGGTACCGTGGTCCTGGCCGACGACGACGCCAGCTTCCGGCAGGTGCTCAGGGCCATGCTGACCCCGATCGCAGACCGCTTGATCGAGGCCGCCGACGGCGCCCAGGCCCTCGCCCTCCTCGCCGGAACCCCGGTCGACCTCGTCCTGGCGGACATGGCGATGCCGGGCCTGGACGGCGCCACCCTGCTGGCCCGGCTGCCCTCCTCGGTACCCGCCATCGTCATCACCGGCGGGGATGCGCCCCGGCCGCCGCGCGCGGCCGCCCTGCTGCGCAAGGACGAGCTCACCCGCGCACGGCTGGAGTTCACGATCCGCGGCGTCATGCGAGGGGCACGATGACCGACGGCCCGGCGATCGTGCTCCTGGTGGAGGACGATGAGGCCAAGCGCTACCTCCTGGCCACCTGGATGCGGCGGGCGGGCCATACGGTGATCGAAGCCACCACCGGACGCGAGGGCCTGGATAAGGTCCAGGCGGCCGAGCTGGTCCTGCTCGACATCAACCTGCCCGATATGACCGGCTACGAGGTCTGCCGGCAGATCAAGGACGACCCGCGGACCGCCGCGATACCGGTGATCCAGGTCTCCGCCACCGCGGTCGGCGTCGCCGACCGGGCCCACGGCCTGACGCAGGGCGCCGACGCCTACCTGACCGAGCCGACGGAACCTGCCGAACTGCTCGCCGTCGTCGTGGCCGTGCTGCGCCATTCCCGCGCGCGTCAGCGCGCCGAGCGGACGGCATCCTTGCTGGCCGCGCTGACCTCCTCGACCCTGGACATCAACGCGGCCGCCACCTTCGACGGGCTGGCCTGCGCCGCGGCCGCGGGCGCCGCGCGGATCTTCGCCGCGCCCGCCGTCGTGATCCTGGAAATGCCGGATGGCCAGGTCCGCCGGATATCGGCCGCCCCGCTGCACCCTGAGCCCGTACGCCGCGGCGGGCCCCGGGGGCTGGCGGACCGGGTGGTCGGGCACGTGCTCGGCGCGGGCGGGGCGAGCACGGCCGTGATGGTCAACCAGCAGGAGTGGCTGCGGCTGGTCCCGGACAGCACGCTACGGTCCGATGTCTGCCTGGCGGCGGCCCGGACGAAAGCAGACCGGCCTGCGGTGGCGATCGCGGTCGCGGGTGAGGGCGTACCCGGCGATGAGGAGCGGCAGATCCTCCGCCAGCTCGTGCAGTCCGTCGCGCTGGCCGTGGCGGCCCTGCGCTCCTACGCCGAAGAGCACCTCGTCGCCATGACCCTGCAGCGGAGCTTCCTGCCCGCGGCCCTGCCCGAGGTGCCGGGCCTGGCCATGTCGTTCCGCTACATCCCGGCCAGTGATCAGGCCGAGGTCGGCGGCGACTTCTACGAGGCGCTCCGCTGGGGCGACAAGGTCCTGGTCGCGATCGGCGATGTGCAGGGGCACTCGCTGCACGCCGCGACCGTCATGGGCGAGCTCAGGCACGCGCTGCGGGCCTTCGCCACCGAATCGCACTCCCCGGTGGCCATCACCGGCCTGGTCAACCAGGTCCTGACCCGCTATCACCCGGGCATCATCGCCACCCTCTGCCTGGCCCTGCTGGATCCCGCCTCCGGTGAACTGCAGATCGTGAACTGCGGGCACATGCCCCTGCTGCTGGTGGACGGCGCCCGCGCGGCTTATCTTGGCGAGGGAGGCCTCCTGCTTGGGCTGCCCATGCATGAGCCGCACATCGAAACGACGTTCTTGCCGGCGGGAGGCACCGCGCTGCTGATGACCGATGGCCTGGTGGAGGAGCGGGGCGTGCTGATCGACGTCAACCTGGAGAAACTGCGCGTGGCCGCTCAGGAAGTCGGCGGCGCCGACATCGAGGCCTTCACCAACCACCTGATGTCCATCTTCGGTCCCCGGGAGGACGATGTTGCGATGATCGCGCTGCGACGGACCCCGGTGACCAGGTAGCCGGGATAGGGGCCTGCCCATGAACGAAACCCCAGCGCAGGACGGAGCGCGCGACGGAGGCGGTGACCAGGTTGCCGGACTGGCGGCGCGGTATGCCGCGCTCCGCCAGGCGTCCAGGTCACCAGGCGCCGAACCCGGCGACGTGCTCGAGGCCGCGTTCACCGAGCTTGAAGGCGCGCTCGACCTGCTCAGGGCGGGACAGGCCGCGCCAGACGGCCCGGCAGGCCGTCCGCCGCAGGGAAGCCAGCCGGGCGGCGACAGCGCCGAGCGCAGCCTGCTGCGCGCGGCCTTCCAGGACACGCCCGTGCCGCTGTTCCTGCTCACCCGCGACGGCACGGTCCAGCGGGTCAACAGGTCGGCGGGCGACCTGATCGGGGCCAAGCCCGGATACGCGACCGGCCGCCCGTTCACGGCCTTCGTCAACTTGCCGTCGCGGGCCGCGGTGCACTCTCAGCTCACCGCCGTCGGCCGGACCGGCCGGGAGCGCCGGATCCGGTGCGCCCTGCTGGCCGCGGACGGCCTGGCGCCGAGCGAGCTCGTCATCGGCCGGGTCGGGCTCCGCGGCGAGGCCGACCCGCTGATGGTCGCGGTCCGCGAGGTCGCGGCCCCCGAGCCCGCCGGTGCCCGGCCGGAGCCCGCCGGTGCCCGGCCGGAGCCCGCCGGTGCCCGGCTGGGGGCGCTGCAGGCTCTCACCCGGCGGCTTGATCTGGTCACCGCGATGGCCAGGCTGCTGCTCGAGAACGAGGGCTTCAGCGAGTCCAGGACCCTGCAGCGGTGCGCGCGGCTGATCGCGGGCGAGCTCAGGGCCTGGGTGATAGTCGATCTCGAGCGCCGGTACCGGATGCGGCGGCAGTTCGTGCTCGGACCCGACGACCTCGGGCACGCCGAGCTGGCCGGTGCCGTCAGCGCCGTGGATCCGCCGCCAGGGTCCATTCCGTGCGCCGTGCACGAGTCAGGCCGCGCGGCCCTGGTCGCCCACGTGGACGACGCGGGCGTCCTCGGCGACGGCCTGGACGGTGAGCCGCTGCTGGTCAAGCTGAACGCCACGTCCGTGCTTTCTGTGCCGCTGTCGGACGGCGAGAACCGGTACGGCGTGCTGACTTTGATCCGGCGGGCCGCTGACGGCCACTTCAAGGTGGCCGACCTCGCCCTGGTTGAGGAGCTCGGCGCGCAGATGGCCCTGGCGATCAAGGTGGACCGGACCTTCAGGCGCCGCTCCGATACCGCCGACGCCCTGGCGGCCAGTTTGCTGCCGCGCAAGATGCCCGATATTCCCGGGGTGAAGCACGCGGCGACCTACCTCGCCGCGGCCGAGGACCCGGAGGTCGGCGGCGATTTCTATGACGTCTACCAGACGCCGGCCGGCTGGGGCCTGGCCATCGGCGACGTCTGCGGCAAGGGCGAGGAGGCGGCCGCCGTCACGGCCGCGGCCAGGCACGCGATCCGCGTCCTCGCGCGCCGCTGCGCCGATCCCGGCGAGGTGCTGGCCGGCACCAACGAGATCCTCATGGCCGAGGAGCTCTCGCTTGACGGCGGCTTCGTCACGGCGAACATCGCGCACCTGTCCTGGCGGGACGGCAAGTTGCAGGTGGTCATCGGCAGCGCCGGCCACCCGGCCGCGATCTTGCTGCGCGGGGACGGCCGGGTCCGGATGATGAACGGCGGCGGCCTTCCCCTCGGCCTGTTCGGCGACGCCGAGCCCGCCCTCCAGGACCTGACGATGGACCCAGGCGACGTGCTGTTCCTTTATACCGACGGTGTGGCGCAAGCCCGCGGCCCGGATAACACCTGCTTCCAGGACCGGATGGCGGATGAGCTGACCGGTCTGGCCGGCGAGCAGCCGGACCGGATCGTGGCGTCGATGCGCCAGGCCATGTACGACTTCATCACGGGCAACCTGGTCGACGACGTCACGATGCTGGTCATCCGCGCGGACCGCCCGGTCAAGGCGAGCCCGTCAGCGGCTCAGGACGGCCCGAGCAGGTGACCGGCGTATCCGGAATCGAACCGGCGGCGGCGGCCCGGTCTGACGGCACGACCGTGACGTTCCGGGTCGCCGACCCCGCGAGCCGGCTGGCCGGCGTGCGGCTGAGCCAGGACGTGCGCATCCCGGGGGATCTGCTCGACTTCCGGCCCGTTCAGCCGCCGGCCCGACGGCCCTGGCGGCGGCTGGATGCTCACGATTAACCGGCCGCCGGTGGCGCGGATGGAGTATCTCCTCGAGCTCCGCCATCGCGACGGCGGCGCCGAGACCGTCACCGATCCGGGTAACCCGCGGCAGGTCCAGGGCGCGTTCGGGCCCAAGAGCGTGCTCGAGTTCCCCGGCTACGCGCCGCCGGGCTGGCTCACGGCCCCGGCCGAATCCGGTCGCGTCGCCTCCTTCGAGGTCCCCGGCGGTTCTCTCGACGGCGCGATCTCGGTCTGGACCTGGGCTCCGGCCGGTACCCGCGACGATGAAGTCCTGCCGCTGCTCGTCGTGCACGACGGGCCGGAATATGACGTGCTGGCCAGCCTCACCGGCTACCTTTCTGCGGGCATGACGGGCGGCTGGCTGCCTCCGCTGCGGGCCGCGCTGCTCAGCCCGGGGCCGCGGGACCCCTGGTACTCGGCCAATGCGCACTACGCCCAGGCCCTGACGTGCGCCGTCATCCCGGCCCTGGCCGCCCGGCTGCCGACAAGCGTGCGGATCGGGATGGGGACCAGCCTCGGCGCGCTGGCCCTGCTGCACGCGCACTGGCGTTACCCGGACGCGTTCGACGGGCTGTTCCTGCAGTCCGGCAGCTTTTTCTGCCCGCGCTTCGATGACCACGAGCGATGGTTCCGCCATTACCCGCGCGTGGTCGACTTCGTGGCCAGCGTGCCCGCGGGCGCCCCCGGAGGCCGCCCTGTACCCGTCGTCCTGACCTGCGGCGGGATCGAGGAGAACCTGGCCAACAACCGGCTGATGGCCGACGCCCTGCGGGCGCGGGGGTACCCGGCCGCGCTGCACGAGCTGCCGGATATGCACAACTACACTGCCTGGCGGGACGCGCTCGACCCGCATCTCACCCGGCTGCTGCGCCAGGTGTCCCCGGTAAGCAACGCTGACGACGGGAGCTCTCATTGACCGCCACCAGGCACACGATCGGTCTGCTGCTCGGGACCGAGGAGGACTGGCCGACGGCGTTCGAGGAGATCTTGCGCCGGCTGGGCCCGGTCGGCGGGCCGGGCGGCGGCCGGCACGCCTTCGACTGCGAGCGGATCACCATCGAGCCGTTCAGCCTGCGCGACCATCCCCGCTACGACCTGGTCATCGACCGGCTCGCGTACTGGTACTACCACCCGAGGGAGTGGCTCAAGAAGGTCGCGCTGATGGACGGCGTCTACCTGCTGAACAGCCCGTTCACGTTCCAGTCGATGGAGAAGCACGCGGCCTACTGCGCGATGATTCGGCTCGGGCTCAAGGTGCCAGAGACGGTGCTCGTGCCCTATAAGAACCCGCTCGACAACAACCGATACGCCTACACCGCCGCCCGCTACAACCGGCCGTTCGACCTCGACGCCATCGCCGGGCGGATCGGCTATCCGCTGTTCATGAAGCCCTACGACGGCGGCGCCTGGCGCGGCGTCTCCCGCATCCGTAACGCCGACGAACTGCACGCCGCCTACGACGCCAGCGGTGAGATGCTCATGCACCTGCAGAAGGCCATCGACTACGACGTCTTCGCCCGCTCGCTGTCCATCGGGGCCGAGACCATGGTCATGCGGTTCCAGCCCGAACAGCCCATGCACCTGCGCTACTCGGTCGACCACAGCTTCCTCTCGCCGCAGGCGGGCGACGAGGTGGTGACGATCGGGCGGCTGGTCAACGCGTTCTTCAAGTGGGAGTTCAATTCCTGCGAGACCCTGGTCTCCGGCCGCGAGGTCTACCCCATCGACTACGCCAACGCCTGCCCGGACGTGGCCCTGACCAGCTTGCACTACTACTTCCCATGGGCGATGAAGGCACTGGTCAAGTGGTGCGTGTTCGTCCAGGTAACCGGCCGCAGGGCCGAGCTCGACCTGGAGACGGACCGGTACTTCGCGGTCGCCGACGAGGCCGGGATGTCATATGCGGAGAAGCTGGCCGCCTACCGGGTGCTGGCCGACGGCTACTTCGACTCCGCACGCTACTACGACTTCTGCGCGACCAGCCTGTCGCACCTGGACGAGATCGTGCTGGACTGGGTGGCGGGCCCTGACTTTGACCAGCTGCTGATACGGACGGTCCGTTCGGTATATCCAGAACATGAGCATGACCAGTTCATCGCGCACCTGCGCGGGCTGCTCCGCCTCTGGGTCAACGACGAGAGCGCCCGGTTGGCCGCCGTATGACGCGACCTGCGTGTTCATCCGTCAAGACCCGCGGCGCCGCGGGCGCTGGCGCCCGGGTCGCTCGCGTGCGAATGTGTAAAGCGGGGTACCTGCCCTATTTACCTCATTGAGCGGAGACCTCCATGGGCCGTGACATCCAGGCGATCAAGATCAGCGGCGAGGACCGGCGCAAGTACCGGGACAAGGTGCGGCGCTCGCTGGACGTGTTCGCCCGGATGCTCCGTGAGCGCCGGTTCGACGAGAATCCGCCGACGGTCGGCCAGGAGATCGAGCTGAACCTGGTCGACGAGGACGGGCTGCCCTCGATGCGCAACGCCGACGTACTCGCGGCGATCGCGGATCCGGCCTGGGCGACCGAGGTCGGGCAGTTCAACCTCGAGATCAACGTGCCGCCGCGGCTGCTCGACGGCGACTCGCTCGCGACCCTGGAGGCCGAACTGCGCGCCGACCTCAACGCGGCGGACGGCAAGGCCCGCGGCGTCGGCAGCCAGCTGGTGATGATCGGCATCTTGCCGACGCTGGGCGAAGACGACGTGCACGAGGACACCATGTCGGCTAACGAGCGTTACCGGGTGCTCAACGAGCAGATCTTCGCGGCGCGCGGCGAGGACATGCGCATCGCCATCGACGGCCCCGAGCAGCTCCTGACCCACTCCGACAGCATCACGCCCGAATCCGCGTGCACTAGCGTGCAGCTTCATCTGCAGGTCAGCCCCGATGCCTTCGCGAACTACTGGAACGCCGCCCAGGCCATCGCGGGCGTGCAGGTGGCGCTGGCGGCCAACTCGCCGTACCTGTTCGGCCGGGAGCTGTGGCACGAGACCCGGATCACGCTGTTCGAGCAGGCCACCGACACCCGGCCCGACGAGCTGAAGGAGCAGGGCGTGCGGCCCCGGGTCTGGTTCGGCGAGCGCTGGATCACCTCGGTGTTCGACCTGTTCGAGGAGAACCTCAGGTACTTTCCCGCCCTGCTGCCCATCTGCGAGGAGGAGGATCCGCTCGCCGTCCTTGACCGCGGCGCCTGCCCCCAGCTAGCCGAGATGAGCCTGCACAACGGGACCATCTACCGCTGGAACCGTCCCGTGTACGACACCGCGGGCGGCACGCCGCACCTGCGGGTGGAGAACCGGGTACTGCCGGCCGGCCCCACCATCGCCGACATCGTGGCGAACGCGGCGTTCTACTACGGGCTGGTCCGGGCGCTGGCCGAGGCCCAGCGCCCGATCTGGACCCAGCTGTCGTTCACGACCGCCGCGGAGAACCTGCACGAGGCCGCCCGTCATGGCCTGGACGCCCAGCTCTACTGGCCGGGCGTCGGTGACGTCCCGGTCGCGGAGCTGATCCTGCGGCGCCTGCTGCCGCTGGCACGCGAGGGGCTCGGCGGCTGGGGCGTCAGCCCGGTCCACGCCGACCGGCTGCTCGGCATCATCGAGCAGCGCTGCCTGACCGGCCAGACCGGCGCCGCCTGGCAGGTCGCCACCGTAGCCGAGATCACCAGGCGCAGCGGCGCCGGCCGCCAGGAGGCGCTGCGGCAGATGACCCAGCGCTACATCGAGCACATGCACACCAACGACCCGGTCCACACCTGGCCGGCCGCCGCTGACTCACCTCGCCCCGCCCGCGGCGATGAGCGCGACGCAGGCGCCCGCGAGCGCCAGCCCGGCCAGCCGCAGCCCGGTCAGCCGCTCGCCCAGCACGGTCCGGGCCAGCACGATCGTTACCGCCGGGTACAGCGACGTGAGCACGGCGGTGACGGCCAGGAAGCCCTCGTGGGTGGCGAAGAAGAACAAGATCGTGCCCGCCGACCCGGCCAGCCCGGTGATCGCCGCGAGCCCGCGCGGCCGCGCCCCGGGCAGCCGGAAGCCGCCCGCCACCGCGGCCAGGCCCACCGCGGCCGCCAGCTCGGTTACCTGGGCGGCCGCGACGGGCCACAGGCCGCTGCCCGAGCCGGCCCGGTTCAGCCCGATGAACAGCAGCGCGAAGCCGGCCCCGCGATCAGCCCCCCGGCCACCCCCGCGCCCGGCCGCCCCCGCGCCCGCGCCCGCCCGTCTCACCGGTCTCACCGGTCTCACCGGTCTCACCGGCCTCGCCGGGAACCTCCGTCCCGCTAGCCGCGCTCGCGGACACGCCGACGATGGCCGGCAGCGCCAGGACGATCCCGGTCAGCGCCAGGGCCGTCGGCCGTTCCCCGTACAGCAGCCCGGCCAGCACGGAAAACCCCGCGGCCCCGACCGCGCTCAGCGGCCCGGCCACGCTGAAGGCCGCGTGCCGGAACCCGATGTACAGCGCGAGCCCGCCCAAGGTCCCGCCCAGGCCCGCTGCGGCGCCCCAGGCCAGGGCGGCCTGCGACGGCGGATGACCCGAGGCGAAGGGCAGTGCCACCGCGGTGGGCACCAGGCTGACCGCCGAGGCGAACAGGGTCACCTGGATGACCGCGGCGCGGCGTGCGGCCAGCCCGGCGGCGAAGTCGGAGCCGCCGTACCCGATCGCGGACGCCAGGGCCAGGATGACCGCTAGCACACCGGGCTCATGCGCGGGCCGTCACACCCCGCACCTCAGGACGCCTGCTTGGCGGCCGGACTCCCGGCCGGGTAGAACACCCCGAGCACCTGCAGCGGCGCCGAGCCGGTGTTCTCCAGGCAGTGCGGCTGGTACGGGGGCAGGTAAATCGAGGTTCCCGGCCCGATCTGCGCGCTGATCCCGGACAGATGCACCACGCCCTGGCCCGCCAGGACGTGCACGACCTCGTCGTAGGCGTGCTGGTGCGCAGGAGCCCGGCCCGGCGGGATCAGCCCAGCGAACTGCGTAAACGTGAGCCCGGAACTCAGCAGGACGCGAAGCTCCCGGTCGCCCGTCCGCTCCGGCTCGCAATCCGCTAGCGTCGCTACCTGCAGTGCCGGGGCGCTGTCGCCGGCTCCGGACCCCGCCCGGACGGTGGGGGTGCGTACGACCGGCGACCCGGCTTGCTCAGTGCTCATGGCGCTCCCGGGGCGTGCACGGCGTACGCCGAACGGCGGGCCCGGCGGGTCCGCGCCCAGTACTCGAAGGAGAAACCCGGCCACAGGGTCCGGTTGATGCCGTCGGCGTCGAGGTACCAGCTGCGGCATCCGCCCTCGCTCCACACCGCGCGCCGCAGCCGGCGCTGCAGGCCGTCGTTGTAGTGCCGCAGCGCGGGCTCGCTGACCTCGATCGTGTCGGCCTCGTCCCGGGCCAGCCTGCGCAGGCAGCTCATCACGTGCTGGATCTGGCTCTCGATCATGAACACGACCGAGGTGTGCCCGAGGAGGGTGTTCGGGCCGAGCAGCATGAAGAAGTTCGGGAAGCCGGGGACGGTAATGCCGTGGTAGGCCGCCATCGTCTGCGGCGTGAACTTGAGGCCGTCGCGGCCGGCCACGTTGAGTCCGGTGACGGATTCGATGACGTTGAAGCCGGTGGCGTAGACGATCACGTCGGCCTGGTGCGCGGTGCCGTCCGCGGTCACCACGGCGCTCTCGGTTATCCCGGTGATGTCCTCGGTGATCAGCTCGACGTTCGGCCGCTGCAGGGCCGGATAGTAATCCGAGGACAGCAGGATCCGCTTGCACCCGATGGTGTAGTCCGGGGTGACCCTGGCCCGCAGCGCGGGGTCGGCGATCTGCTTCCGCATATGCCGCCTGGCCAGTTGCTCGAGCGGCGCCATGAGCTTCGGGTGGACCGCGAAGCCGAACGCCCGCCCTTCCAGCATCCAGTAAATCGCCTCGCGCGCCGCGCGGGCGGTCAGCGGAAGGGCCTCGAACGTCTGCTGCAGCGGGGCCGGGATCGCGCTGTCCGGCCGGGGCAGGACCCACGGCGGCGTGCGCTGGAACACCTGCAGCTGACGCGCCCGCCTGGCGGCCTCGGGGATGATCTGGATCGCGGACGCACCGGTCCCGATCACCGCGACGCGCTGGCCCGCCAGGTCACAGGAGTGATCCCAGCGCGCCGAGTGGAACGACGCGCCGCCGAACCGGGAGGTGCCCGGAATGTCCGGGTAGGACGGACGGTGCGCAAACCCGGCCGCGGCCACGACCGCCCGCGCCCGGTAGCCCCCCGAGTCCCGGTAGCCCCCCGAGTGCCGGCCGTCCCCCGAGTCCCGGCTGGTGGCGATGTTCCAGCGCCGGGCGCCGTCGTCCCAGTTCAGCTGCTCGACCGCGCAGCCATACCGGATGTGCTCGTCGACCCCGTACTTGCGCGCGCACGCCCGCAGGTACGCCCAGATCTCCTCCCGGGGCGCGAACAGCCTGCTCCAGGACGGATTCAGCTCGAAGGAGTAGGAATACAACGGCGACGGCACGTCGCACGCGCAGCCCGGGTACTGGTTGTCGTACCAGGTCCCCCCGAGGTCCTCGCTCTTCTCCAGGATCACGAAGTCATCAAACCCGGCGCGCTTCAGCGCGATAGCCATCCCGATCCCGCCGAATCCGGCCCCGACGATCACGATCCCTGGCATGTCGTGACGATAACGCACGACGACCCCGCTGGCCATGCCGTCGTTCCCCGCCCCGGCCCCCGCCCGGTCCCCGCCCCGTCCCGGCCCCCGCGGCATCCATCCCCGTTATCCGCGTCAGCCGCTCCTGTCCCACACTCCCCACCCGCCATCTCCTACTCTCGCGACTCCCTGCCCCCGCTGGTTACCCGCCTTCATGCCAGTCACTAGTGTTCATTTATTCGATAAACAATTATGAGCTTGCAGTCTACAAGTTAATTCGCTATTATGTTTGGTAGAGAATAAGGGTCAAGTTCAAGATCATTTCATCCGAACGGGCGGTGGCGAGTGCTCTCAGGACCGGCTTCCCCGGATCCCGGAGATGACAAATGGGACGTGCCTGGCCGTTCCGCGGGCAAGGCAGGCTGCCGCCCGGTGCCGTCCGCGATCAACCCGTTGGACGATCCGGAGCAGCTGGCGGCGTGGCTGGAGGTGGTGGCGGCCGAGGGCCCCCCGCCGGACCCCGAGCTGGATCCTGGCTGGTTCCCCGACCCGGACGATCCCGCGCTGCCGTCCGGCATCGACCCGGACGAGCTGCGGGCCGGGTCGAGGCGGATCGCCGCGGAGCAGGCCGCCGCGGCGGAGCACCTCGCCCGGCTCGGGTACACCGCGGAGCTGGCCGCCGGAGCGGCCGGGGCGCTGGGCCGCCGCGGCCCGGGCCAGCCCGGCTCGGCGCACCGGTTCCCCGGCGAGTACGCCGGCCCGGCCGGCGGGTTCGCCGCCGGCCAGCCGCTGGACACCGCCCCCGGCGGCTCGGTGCTGCTCGGCCTGGCCGAGTACGCCGCCGGGGATGATGACCGGTTCGCCGGCGCGTCCGATGATGAGCTGACCGGGATCATCGCCGGGCTGGACCGCGCCGAGGCCGCCGCCTGCTCCCTCAAGCACGCCGCCGTCGCGGAGCTGATCCGGCGGCGGCCCGCCCCCGGCGCCGCCCCCGAAGGCCCGGCGCGGCTGCCCGCCGGCTGGGACCCCAGTGCCGAGGCCGAGGTGTCGTACGCGCTGGCGGAGTACCGGGGCACCGCGCAGGACCTGCTCGGCCGGGCCCACGACCTGGAGGTCAGGCTCCCCGGCACCAGGGCCGCGTTCCGGGCCGGGGTCCTGCGCCAGTCCAAGGTCGAGATCATCTGCCGGGCCACCGCCCTGCTCGACGCGGACGAAGCCCGCGCGGCGGAGGAGATGGTGCTGGGGCGGGCCGGGCAGCTGACCCCGGCGGGGCTGCGGTCCGCGATCACCCGCGCGGTGATGCAGGTCGCGCCGGGCAAGGCCCGCCGGCGGCGCGAGGACGCGGCCCGCAAGGCCCGGGTGGAACGCCGCCCGGAGTACTCCGGCAACGCCGCCCTGGCCGGCCGCGAGCTCCCCCCCGCGCAGGTCCTGGCGGCCGACCAGCGGATCACCTGGCGGGCCCGCCAGCTCAAGCAGGCCGGGGCCGAGGGGACCATGGACCAGCTCCGCGCCCAGGCCTACCTGGACCTGCTCCTGGGCACCGACTCCCGGCCCGCCCCGCCCGCCGAAGACGCCACGGACAGCCACAGCACCACGGGCAGCGACAGCGGCGGCAACGGGCCCCGCGGGCCGGGCGATGACGGGTCCGGCCCGCCGCATCCCGCCGGACCCTGCACCCCGCCCGGAACCGGGCTGATCCCCGCCGGGTTTATCGGCCGCGTAAACCTCACCGTCCCGCTGGCTACCCTGCTCGGGCTGGCGGACCGGCCGGGGGAGATCCCCGGCCTGGGCCCCCTGGACCCGTGGCTGGCCCGGGACCTGGCCCGCGCCGCCGCCGCCAACCGGAAGACCACCTGGTGCCTCACCGTGACCGACCAGGACGGCCACGCCATCGGCCACGGCTGCGCCCGGCCAGAACCCAGGAAGCCCAGCGCCAGGCGAGGGAAACCCGGCCCGCCGGAAGGACATGATCCACCCGGCCGTACCGGCGGGAACGGGCCAGGCTTCGCCTTCACCGCCGCCGGCCAGCACGGGCCGCCCGGCGGATACGGCGCCTGGCGGCTCGCCACCGGCATCCCGGGACGACCGGGCCTGCTCCTGGCGCTCGACCCGATCGCGATCGGTACCTGCGACCACCGGTACGAGGCCGCCGGGCACGATCCCGGGGCCAAGCTTCGGCATCTCGCCGAGATCCGGCATGCCACCTGCACCGGACCCATGTGCCGGCGACCAGCTCACCAGTGCGACTTCGAACATAACATCCCCTACGAGGCTGGCGGCAGGTCGTGTATGTGCAACGGCGGTCCTAAGTGTCGTTTTGAGCACCGGCTCAAGCAAGACCCCCGCTGGAAAGTCGAACAGCTCACCCCCGCCACCTTCCGATGGACCACCCCATCCGGACGCCAGTACACCACCGAACCCACCCGGTACCCCATATGACGACGTCCTCGACCACCGCGATGTCGGCCGGGTAGGCGCTGCTGCTCCGGCCGGACGGGTGAGTGTCCTTCGCCGAGCAGGCGATGCGGCGGGGCAAGTACTACGGGCAGTCAAGCTGGTTCAGCGGCGGCGGGCACGGCGGGCCATCAGCATGTAGCAGCTCATTCCGCGACGGTAGCGTGGGCTGATCGGCTGGGACAATCTGATTTTCGACGAGAGGCGTGACGTGATGGCGGCAGGCCAGGAGGCCGACCTGGCCTTCGTGGGCGGGAAGATACGCACGCCGTCCCACCCGTCCGGGTTCGTTCAGGCCCTCGCCGTCCGGGACGGCGTGATCGCGGCCGTCGGCACCGACGACGACGTCAAGGAGCTGACCGGCCGCCGCACCCGCGTCATCGACCTGCACGGGCGGCTCGCCCTGCCCGCCTTCGGCGACGCGCACGTGCACCCGGTCAGCGGCGGCCTTGAAAGCCTGCGCTGCAACCTGGTGGGCCTGCGGACCAGGCACGACTGCCTGGCCGCCGTCGATGGCTACTGCTCATCCCTGCCCGGCGGCGCCTGGGTGCTCGGCGGCGGCTGGACCATGTCGGCGTTTCCCGGCGGCCTGCCGACGGCGGCGGACCTGGACACGGTCACCGGCGGCCGGGCCTTCCTGCCGAACCGGGATCACCACAGCGCCTGGGTGAACACCGCCGCGCTCAAGCTCGCGAACATCGACGCGGGCACGCCCGACCCGGCCGACGGGCGGATCGAACGTGACGAGGCCGGCCAGCCGGCGCGCTGCACGACGGCGCCATGCGCCTGGTCGCGGCGCGCGTCCCGGCCGCCGGCCCGGCCGAGCTCCTCGCGGGCCTGCTGGCGGGCCAGACGCACCTGCACTCGCTGGGCATCACCAGGTTCCAGGACGCGTGCGTCGGCGCCGCGGGCGAACTCGGCATGCCGGACTCGTTCGGCACCTACCTGATGGCCGCCGATTACGGCATGCTGAGCAGCCACGTCGTCGGCGCCCTGTGGTGGGACCGCAGCCGCGGCCTCGGCCAGATCGACGACCTGCTGGCGCGCCGCGACCAAGCCGCCGGCGGCCAGTTCCGCGCGACCACGGTCAAGCTCATGCTGGACGGGGTGTGCGAGACGTTCACGGCCGCCATGTCATCCCCCTACCTGGACCGGGACGGTCATCCCGGCGACCACCAGGGGCGCCTGTTCATCGACCCCGAGACGCTGCGGGAGGCGACGCGGCGGCTGGCCGCGGAGGGCTTCCAGCTGCACTTCCACGCCATCGGCGACCTTGCGGTCAGCACCGCGCTTGACGCCCTGGCGGCACTCCCGGCCGGGCCGCGGCGGGCGGCCCGCCACCACCTGGCGCACCTGCAGTTCATCACGCCCCAGGACATGGGCCGGTTCCGGGCCCTGGACGCGGTGGCGAACTTCCAGCCGCTCTGGGCGTGCGCGGAGACGCAGATGGAGGAACTGACCATCCCGTTCGTGGGCGCCGAGCGCACGGCCTGGCAGTACCAGATCGGGTCGCTGGTCCGCGGCGGGACGCGGATCGCGTTCGGCAGCGACTGGCCGGTGTCGAGCGCCGACCCGCTGCAGGAGATCCACGTCGCGGTCAACCGGGTCCTGTCCGAGCGCCTCGGCCGGCCGGGCCAGCCCGAGTGCGAGCACCCGTTCCTGCCCGATCAGGCCATCAGCCTCGACGCCGCGATCGACGCGTTCACCTCCGGCGTGGCCTGGGTCAACCACGAGGAGGACGAGGCCGGCCGCCTGCTGCCCGGCCTGCGGGCCGACCTGGCCGTGCTCGACCAGGACCTGTACGCCATCCCGGCCCGCGACATCGGCAGTACCTCGGTCGTCATGACGGTCGCGAGCGGAACCGTGGTGCACGGTGACCGGTAGGCGATGACGTTTTTCCCGCCGTCGCTCACGGTGACTGAGAGAAATACCGAGGATCGTTCGGAATAAATGAATTTGATCGTGACTGGGGGCGGCCGGGGAGCAGCGGCCAGGAGAAAGGCACCCGCCGCGGACGGCCCGCTGGTGACGAAACGCCGGGGATGTGCTGTGCTAAGAGGGTGACTACTGAAACCGCCGAAAACTTCAACGCGCTGCCGGTGGACTGGGCCTCCGACCCGGTCCTGCTGGCCGGCCTGAGGGTCGAAGACGACGACGACGAGCATGACGATCCCGTGCTGCTCTGGCCCGACGGCCGCCGGGTGGATACCTGGCGCGAGGACTATCCGTATGACGAGAAGATGTCGCGGCACGAGTACGAGTACCTGAAGCGCCCGCTGCAGATCGAGCTGGTCAAGCTGCAGAACTGGGTGAAGTCGGTCCGTGAGCGGATCGTGATCGTGTTCGAGGGGCGCGACGCGGCCGGCAAGGGCGGCACGATCAAGCGTTTCACCGAGCACCTGAACCCGCGCGGCGCGCAGGTCGTGGCGCTGGTGAAGCCGACAGAACGAGAACGAAGCCAGTGGTACTTCCAGCGTTACGTGCCGCACCTGCCCGGGGGCCGCGAGATCGTCATGTTCGACCGTTCCTGGTACAACCGCGCGGGCGTGGAGCGGGTGATGGGCTTTTGCACGGAGGAGGAATACCGGGAGTTCATGCGGGAGGCGCCGGAGTTCGAGCGCATGCTGGTCCGCTCCGGGCTGCACCTGACGAAGTTCTGGTTCTCGGTGACGCCCGCCGAGCAGCGCACGCGCTTCATCATCCGCCGGATCGACCCGGTCCGGCAGTGGAAGCTGAGCCCGATGGACATCGAGTCGCTGGACAAGTGGGACGGGTACACCGAGGCGAAGGAGGCGATGTTCCACTACACCGACACCGGACACGCCCCGTGGACCGTGATCAAGAGCAACGACAAGAAGCGCGCCAGGCTCGAGGCGATGAAGCACATTCTCTTGAAGTTCGACTACGAAGGCAGGGACGAGGAGGCTATCGGCAAGCCGGACCCGCTGCTCATCGGGCCGCCGTCAGTTCTGTCCGAGCACAACCCGGATCGCGTCTTTCCCGAACTTTAGACTCGCTTATGTCAGGCGGCAGACAGGGGCAAGCCATGGCGTACGCGGAGATCGGCTCGATTCAGGAGTTGCGGGACCTGCTCGGGGTGCCCATGGAGCGCGCCGTGACCAAGGAACGGACCAGGCTGCACGCCGTGGACCGGGAGTGGCTGGCCGCCTCGCCCTTCTGCGTCCTGGCCACTTGCGACGCCGACGGCAACTGCGACGCCTCCCCCAAGGGCGACCCGGCCGGCCACCTGGTCCACGTGCTCGACGACGCCACGGTCGCCATCCCCGAACGGCCCGGTAACCGGCGTGCCGACGGGTACGGCAACGTCTTGGTCAACCCGCACGCCGGGATCATCTCGATGATCCCGGGCCGCAGCGATACCCTGCGGATCAACGGGCGCGCACGGGTGCTGAGCGACGCGCCGTTCTTCGACGAGATGGTGGTGCGCGGGCACCGTCCGGTCCTGGCGCTGCTCGTCGAGATCGACCAGATCTTCTTCCACTGTGCCAAGGCGTTCATGCGGTCCCAGCTCTGGCAGCCGGAATCCTGGCACCCCGGCGCGCTGCCGTCGGCCGCCGCCCTGGCCAAGTCCGTGCAGGACACCCCGGAGACGCTGGCCGAGCTCGAGGCGTACTACGCCCCGGCGAACTACGCCCGGCGCCTGTATTGAGGGCGCTGTATTGAGGGCGCTGTATTGAGAGCGCTGTACTGAGGGCGCCTGCTTCCTCGCCGGCTGAGGTGGGGTTAGCTGGAGGCATGAAGGTTCGGATCGGAGTGTCGCTGGGGCCGGCCGGGACGCCGGCGCAGTTCGCCGCCGCCGTCGATCTGCTCGAGCAGGCCCGGGTGGATTCGCTGTGGCTGCCGGAGAACGTGTACTCACCCCGGTCACCTCGTTCGGCTCGTTCACCGACGGCTTCGTCCGCGAGCTGGTGCCGCTGCAGAACTAGCGGAGCTCGCTTTGCCGCCCCGGCCAGCGCGCCGATCGCGCTGGCGGTACCGATCTGCTGAGCCCGCCCCGGACCAGCTGCACCGCCAGCCCCGCGATCCTTAGCCACGCATGGAACCTATCGCCTCACCGGAACAAACCACGCCCGCACGGGGGTTGATGATACCCGTGAGTAAAGTGAAGATCGAGATCTGGTCTGACGTGGTCTGCCCGTGGTGCTACATCGGCAAGCGTCGGCTGGAGCACGCGCTGCGCGACTTCGAGCACGCCGGCGAGGTCGAGATCACCTGGCGCAGTTTCCAGCTGAACCCCGACACGCCGCCGGGCACGGCTGTGCCTACCCGGGACTACCTGGCCCGCCGGTTCGGCCCGCAGGCGACGGCGATGACCGGCCGGGTCGCCGAACTGGCCCGCGCCGAAGGCCTCGACTTCGACTTCGACGCCGCGCTCACCGTGAACACCCTCGACGCGCACCGCGTGCTGCACCTGGCCGTCGGCCTCGGCCTCGGCGACGCGGCCAAGGAACGGCTGCTGCGCGCGCACTTCACCGAGGGCGCCGACCTGTCCGACCGGGACACCCTGGTCGTGCTGCTCAGCGAGGCCGGCGCCGACCCAGAGCAAGTGCGAGCCGTCCTGGACAGCGACCAGTACGCCGCCGCCGTCCGCGCGGACATCGCCGACGCCCAGCGGCTGGGCGCGACCGGCGTGCCGTTCTTCGTCATCGACCGCAAGTACGGCATTTCGGGTGCGCAGCCCGCCGAGGCGTTCCTGCAGGCGCTTCGCGCGGCCTACGCGGACGAGGCGCAGCAGCACAGCCCCACCAGGTAGATCCCCTAGGCTAAGGGCGCGGCGAGCGACGGCCCGCTGCGAATCAGTCTTTTCTCCGTGACCACCGCGGTGACCAGCTCGGCCGGGGTGATGTCGAAGGCGTAGTTGAGCGCCTTCGTCCCCGCGGGAGCGGCCGGGACCGTGATCTCCTCATCCGCCCGCAGCTCGATCGGGATCGCGGAGCCGGTCGGCGTCGCCTCGTCGATGGTCGACTCGGGCACCGCGACCAGGAACGGGATCCCGGCCCGGTGCGCGGCGAGCGCCAGGCCGTAGGTGCCGATCTTGTTGGCCACGTCGCCGTTCGCGGCCACCCGGTCGGCCCCCACCACCACCGCGTCAGCGAGCCCCTGGCTGATCAGGAACGGTCCGGCGCTATCGCATGCGAGCCGGTGCTCGATGCCGAGCTGCCCGAGCTCCCAGCAGGTCAGCCGGGCGCCCTGCAGCAGCGGCCTGGTCTCGTCGACGATCACGTGGCTGAGCGCGCCCTCTTCGTGCAGCGCCCGGATCACTCCGAGCGCGGTGCCCCAGCCCAGGCAGGCGAGGCTGCCGGTGTTGCAGTGGGTGTGGACGCGGAGCGGCCCGGGGCCGCAGGCGGTTCGCAGGTACGCGGCGCCGCGCCTGCTGATCTGGTGGCTGGCCGTGACGGCGGACTCGACGACCGCCTGGGCCGCGGCCTCGACGGCCGTGATGCCCTGCGGTATGCGGGTCGCGACCGCCGAGACCTCGCGTCTGAGGTTGACCGCGGTCGGCCGCGCGTCGGCGATGCGCTTGATCTCCGCGTCCAGCCGCGGGGCGCCCCAGCCTTCCCGGCTAGCCTGGTGCACCGCTAGCGCCACGCCGAGCGCGCCGGCCGCGCCGAGCACGGGCGCGCCCCGGATGGCCAGCTGAGTGATCGCTTCGAGGAGCTGGTCCACGGTGGTAATGCGCAGCACGCGGATCTGGTGCGGCAGCGCCGTCTGATCGAGTGCCTCAATGTGCCCGTCCCGCCAGGTGAGCACGTCGGGTTGGTTCATACCCTTGAACTTAAGCGCTCAGCTGGCGGGACCGGCAGCCAGTCCGGTAGGTCCGGCTAGCAGCGTCCGCGGTAGGCGCCGCTTGTGTAGGTGGTCCACGGGCTCCAGTTGGTCCCGTCGCTGGAGATCGCGACCGCGGCCCGGGCGTTCCCGATCGGGTTGAACGTGGCTTGCGCGGGCCCGTGCGAGCCGTTGATCTGCCAGTAGCCGTAGTCGTTGGTCGGGCTCAGGGCGTACTGCCTGCCGCCCGATTCCGCCATCGCGATCTCGGCGGCCATGAAGGCCTCGGCGGACGAGCCGCCAGCCGCTTCCCAGAGTTGCTCAAGCCCCGCGCAGCCGAGCGTGCCGCTCAGGCTGGTCGCGGACGTCAGCACGGTGGCCTTGGCCTTGGCGTGCTTGGGCGTGTAGGACGACGTGCTGATCGGCGCGCTGTAGGGAATTGTCAGGGACTCACCTACGTAGATGTCGTCAGGGTTCGGGATCTTGGACTTGTTCGCGTCGTAGATCCACGTCCAGTGGGCCGAGCTGCCGTAGAAGCGTTCCGCGATCTGGGACAGGGACTCGCCGGAACGGACCGTGTACGTGCGGGTGGCCGGCTGCGCGGGCCGGACCAGGGCGTCGGTACGGGCCTCGGTGCGCACCTGCTCGGCCGTGGCGGTGGCCGCGGCCTTGACGGGCACCTTGACGGCCGCCTGCGCCTGCGGCGCCGACGCGACAAGCACGCCCGCTATGGCCACCACGGGAGCGGCCTTGCCTGCCTTTTCTGCTACTTTCTCTACCTGCGACGGCGTGGTGTGCCGACCGGTTCGTCGAATCTTCCGGATACGGCGGTTAGCGTTCGTTGAATCCACAGAACTCCCCAGGTTGTTGTTGCGCTCGCCTACCCGGTTTCCGCTGGTAGGTCCTGTCGGCGAGCCTGTTAAGTCGCCTTTAGCAACCAATGAGGCTTTTCTATGCTTTCGGCGGTCTGTGCCATCTGCGGAAGCATCGCAGTAACTATCGGAGGCTCGCAGGAAAATCGAAGTATTTCTGTAACTCATCTGTGATGTTGCGGCTGCCGCCTTGCTAGTCCTGAGATAATCCTGACGTGAACAATCACGCCTTGAGGTACTTCGATGACTACGCGCCCGGGACCAGTTATGAGTGCGGCAGCGTCAGCGTCGACGAAGCGGGCATCGTTGCTTTCGCAAAAGAGTTCGACCCGCAGCCCTTCCATGTCGACCCGGTGGCCGCGGCGAGCGGGCCGTACGCCGGACTGATCGCCAGCGGCTGGCATACCTCCGCCCTCGCGATCAACTTCTTCCGCGTCCGCCCGTCCGGCGGCGCCTGAGCATGTGAGGTAAACCGGGAAATGCTCTACGCCGTCGACGCAACCCGCAGGCTCCTGGCGAAGGTGCGGTCCGGCGAGCTCGGCCGTCCGCCCCGGGCCGAGGTGCCCTCCGCGGCATCCCCGGATGAGCCGCCCGGCGTCCGGTCGGGCTGGCTCTAGCCGGATGGCCAGCGACACGACCCGCCGGCTGATGCTGCTGCGGCACGCCAAATCGGACTGGCCTGACGTGTCCGACCAGAAGCGGCCGCTGGCCAAGCGGGGGCGGCGCGACGCCCCGGCGGTCGGCCGGTGGCTGCACGACCACGGCTACCTGCCGGACACCGTGGTGTGCTCGGTCGCCCGCCGGACGCGCCAGACCTGGGAGCTGGTGGCGCCCGAGCTCGGCGCGTCCCCGTCGGTGACGTTCGAGCCGCGCGCCTATGAGGCCAGCGCCATGGGCCTGCTCTACCTGGCCAGGGAACTGCCCAGCCAGTGCCGGGCCGCGCTGCTGATCGGGCACAACCCTGCCATCTCGGAGCTCGCCGCTCACCTGGTCGAACCGTCGGCGCAGGCCGGGCCCGCGGCGTCCCGGCCGGCCGGGCTCCGGTTCCCCACCGCCGCGGTGGCGGTCCTGGAGTTCACCGGCGACTGGCCCGACCTGGCGCCCGGCCAGGCGCGGCTGCTCGACTTCACCGCCCCGGCTGGCCTGTAGCGCGCCGCCCTGGCGGGCCTGTAGCGCGCCCGCCCCGGCGGGCCGACCGGGTACCAGGGCGGAATGGCGGGGCTACCCGCGCCGGTTACTAAAGCCGTCGCCGATATGCAAGGAGCACCGATGTCCCTGACCGCCTCCGCAGGCCCGCTCTCCGGTCACCCGCCGCAGACCGTCAACTACCGGATCGACGGTCCCGCGCACAAGCTGCTGATGCAGGAATTCCCGCGCCGGGTGCGGGCGACGTTCGGCGGCGAGACCGTGTTCGACACGGTCCGCGCCACGCTGATGCACGACAATGACGGAGACCGGATGTCGGCTCTGACATCCGGTCCCCGGGCCAGCCGGCGTCTTTGCCGGACTAGGCGACCAGCCTGCCGCCCGCAGGCTGGCCGTGCTTGAGCTGGGTGCCGTCAGCCCCAGCGCCGGGCGTGTTTCCGGTTGCGGCGAGATCATCGACGCGGGTCTCCCTGCCGACGAACAGGACGACGGCGAGCCACCCGAAGAGCAGCACGACGGGGACCACGGCCATGATGGTCAGCTGCCACACGGACAGGACGATGTTCGGACTAGACATGGGCGGACCTTTCCTGCGGGTAGGTGAGGCGGTCGCGGACCGAGACGACCCCCTCGACGTGCCAGACCTCGGACAGGATGTCCCGGCCCTGACGAGCGGTCTCCGGATGGCCCTCGAGGGTGACGATGCCGTCCTTGACCGTGACGGTGAACAGGCACGGATCGGTGAGGAACTCGTTCACGATCACGTTCTGCCTGATCTCCTGCGCGATCTCCGCGTCCGGGCGGCTGTAGACGCTCAGCACGTCGGCCCGGCTGATGATCCCGACTAGCCGGCCGGACTCGCTGACCACCGGGAGTCGCTTGACCTTGCACTGGTACATCAGCCGCGCGGCGCTGGTGACGGGCTCGCCGGAGGTGATCGTGACCGGCGGCTTGGTCATGAGGTCGGCGGCGGTGACCCCGGCCGCCTTGGTCAATTCGTCGTGCGGCCAGGCGCCGGAGGGGTCCCCGAGCCGAGTGGCGTCCATCCCCAGCGCCGGGACCAGGGCCGCCTTGGACAGCAGGTCGCTTTCTGACACGACGCCGGTGACCTTGCCGTCCTCGTCGAGGACGGGGAACCCGCTGACCCGGAAGTCCGTTAGCAGGGTGGCGATGTGCTTGAACCGGGCGTTGTCCCTGACCGCAACAACCCTGGTGGTCATCACATCGGCGACGGTGGTGCTCATGTCACCAGCACACCCAGGGCGTTCCCCGGGACACAGAGACCAAGGTCCCCTCGTACCATGACTTGCGCCCCGGCCTGGGGCTACGCCGCCAGGCCGGGGCCAGCTAAACATGGCGGCGGTGCGTGCACCACCGCTCGTTCGGCCTCATTAAGAGACAGAACGGGCGCGGCGGGCCGCCTAGGTCAGGCGGCCCGCCGCCCCGGCAGGAGCGCTTACTCGGCGCCGAAGGACTTGATCTCGGCCTGCTCGGACTCGGTGAGCTCGCGCGGCACCTCGCCGTGCGCGACCTTCGCCGCCTGGACCTGATGCCTGATCTGCTCTACGATCTCGGGGTTCGCGAGCGTCGTGACGTCGCCGACGTCGGCGAAGTTGGACACGGACGCGATGACCCGGCGCATGATCTTGCCAGACCTGGTCTTCGGCATGTCGGCGACGATCCAGACGTTCTTCGGCCGCGCGATCTTGCCGATCACGGTCTCGATCGCCTTGCTGACCTTGGCCGCCGTCTCCTCGCTCGGCTCGTAGCCCGGCTTGAGCGAGACGTAGACCTCGACGATGCGGCCGCGGATGTCGTCGATGACCGGGACCGCGGCCGCCTCGGCGACTTCGGGCACGGTCAGCGCCGCCGACTCGATCTCCTTGGTGCCGAGGCGGTGCCCGGCCACGTTGATCACGTCGTCGACCCGGCCGAGGATCCGGATGTACCCGTCAGCGGACTGAACGGCGCCGTCGTTGGTGAAGTAAGGCCAGTCGCGCCAGTCCTTGCTTTCCGGGTTCTTGTTGTACTTCCGGAAATAGGTGGACAGGAACCGGTCCGGGTCCCCCCACACCGTCTGGAAGATGCCGGGCCAGGGGTTGCGGATGCAGATGTTGCCCGCCTTGCCGCTGCCCTGCGGCACGTCGTTGCCGTCCTCGTCGTAGATCACCGGGTAGATGCCGAGCACGCCGGGGCCGCAGCTGCCCGGTTTCATCGGCTGCAGGCCGGGCAGCGTGCTGCCGAGGAAGCCGCCGTTCTCGGTCTGCCACCAGGTGTCGGTGATCGCCGCTTCGCTCTTGCCGACCGCGGTGTAGTACCACCGCCAGACCTCGGGCTCGATCGGCTCGCCGACGGTGGTCATGTTCTTGAAGTGGTAGTTGTACTTGGCCGGCTCCTCCGCGCCGACCTTGCGCAGCATCCGGATAGCGGTGGGCGAGGTGTGGAAGATGTTCACGCCGAGCTTCTCCGCGATCCGCCAGGGCCTGCCGCCGTCGGGGTAGTTGGGCACGCCCTCGTAGATCACCGTGGTGGTGCCGAGGGCCAGCGGGCCGTACACGATGTAGGAGTGGCCGGTGATCCAGCCGATGTCGGCCATGCACCAGTACACGTCGTCCGGGTGGATGTCCTGGTAGTACTTGGACGTGCCCGCCACGTAGGCCAGGTACCCGCCGGTGCTGTGCTGGCAGCCCTTGGGGCTGCCGGTGGTCCCGCTGGTGTACATCAGGAACAGCGGCGCCTCGGCCGGCATCGACACCGGCTCGACGGTCTTCCCGCGGTACTCCGCGAGCAGTTCGTCGACGAAGAAGTCCCTGCCCTTGACCATCGGGGTCTTCGAGGCGTACTGGCCCGGGTGGCGCCGCCAGACCAGCACCTTGTCGACTTCCTGCCCTTCCTTGGTGGCCACGTCGACCGCTTCGTCGGCCTTGACCTTGTGGTCGGTCAGCCCTCCGGCGCGATAGTAGCCGTCCATGGTGATCAGCACGCGGCTGCCCGAGTCGGCGATGCGGCTCCCGCAGGCGTTGCCGCTGAAGCCGCCGAATACCTCCGAGTGGATCACGCCGAGCCGGGCGCAGGCGAGCATGGTGACCGGCAGTTCGGCGACCATGGGCATGTGCAGGGTCACCCGGTCGCCGGCCTTCAGGCCGAGGTCGCGCAGCAGCGCGGCGAACTCGTTCACCTGCCGCAGCAGTTCCCCGTAGCTGATGTGCACGGGCTCGTCGGACTCGAGCTCGCCCACGAATATGATCGCGGTCTTGCCCGGATTGGCCGCCGCGTGCCGGTCGACGCAGTTGTAGGAGGCGTTCAGCTTGCCGCCGACGAACCACTTGTAGAACGGCGCGTTGCTCGTGTCCAGCGTCGTGTCCCAGGTCTTGTCCCAGGTCAGCAGGTCAGCGTACTCCTTGAAGCAGTCGGGGAACTTGTCCTCGGTGAACCGCTCCAGAATGGCCGGGTCGGCGGCGTTAGCCTGCGCGGTGAAACCGCCAGGCGGCGGGTAGGTCTCCTCCTCACGCCAGTGCACTGAGATCTGCGCCTCGGAAGCCCCGGATGATCCCGGTGCTTCTGCGGCCTGCCCTTGAACGTCGTCGGCCATTTGGGAGTCCCTCCGCTTGGGATTACTTTCAGATTTGTTAAACGCGGGAAGCACTCCAAACTTAACGCGAGCGGGCAGCATCCTCTATGGTCACCGGCGACCTATTCTGGGCGGCCTAAGTTCATGGCTCACGCGGAGTAAGCGTGCAGCGACGGGCGCAGCTCGGGGAAGGTGCCGTCCAGGCCGGTGAGCCGGATGAGCTTCAGCAGCGACGGCCGCGGTGAGGCCAGCCTGAGCTGGCGGCCGGCCTGCCGGGCGTGCCGGGCGATCCTGGCCAGCACCCCCAGGCCGGAGGCGTCGCAGAAGGTCAGCCCGGACAGGTCCACGGTGACCGGCGCCGGCCGGCCGTCGATGACCCCGCTGATATAGGAGTAGGCCTTTTCCGCGGTGGCGATGTCGAGTTCGCCGGTCACCCGGATGACCTGATATCCGTCCGCGCCGGCCTGGCAGGAAAGCTCGAGCTGCTGGGCAGGCTCGGATTTGGCCTGCCTCGGAACCAGCCCCTGCGGAACCAGCCCCTGCGGAACCAGCTCCAGCCGGACGCCCTCGACCGGACCAGGCTCCTCGCGATCTGCGGAAATCACCGATGCATCACTTCCCCCGGATGGCACTGCCGCGTCGGCTCTGACGCGGTTCAGCGGACGAATGACCACATGCCCCTCCAACCCGTTGTCCCTTTAACGCCAGCGGCCCGGCATACGTTCCTCGCCCCTGCCGAATCGGGACAGCCCCCCAGGGCCCCGTACACTGGGGTTATGGTCCTGATTCTGGCAGCAAGCCCGCTACCAGCGCAAATAATGAGAACCCCGAAGTCTGGGCCGATACCGGGATTCTGCTGAGTAAAACGTATGAGCGGCGGCCCGGGTTCAACGTCGGTCAGCAGACGTCCAGCGCCTACCGCGGAGAGACGCGCAAGAACTGACCGGGTAACGTGCGCATTATGCGTGCGTGGCATGTCGAGGCGCCCGGGCCGGTCACCGGCCATCCGCTGCGCCTGCACACCGGCGACGAGATACCGCGGCCGGGACCCGGCGAGCTGCTGCTCAAGGTGCTGGCCTGCGGCGTCTGCCGCACTGACCTGCACGTGACCGAGGGCGACCTGCCGCCGCACCGGCCCGGCGTCACGCCCGGCCACGAGGTCGTCGGCGAGGTCGCGGAACTGGGCGAAGGGGCGGAAGGCTTCGCCCAGGGAGACCGGGCCGGCGCCGCGTGGCTCCGCTGGACCGACGGGACGTGCAAATACTGCCAGCGGGGCGCCGAGAACCTGTGCCCGCACTCGCGGTACACCGGCTGGGACGCCGACGGCGGATACGCCGAGTACATGACGGTGCCCGCCGCGTTCGCGCACCACCTCCCAGCGGGCTACACCGACCAGGAGCTCGCCCCGCTGCTGTGCGCCGGCATCATCGGCTACCGCGCGCTGAGACGGGCCGAACTCCCGCCAGGAGGCCGCCTGGGCATCTACGGCTTCGGCGGCAGCGCGCACCTGGCCGCCCAGGTGGCCCTGGCTCGCGGCGCCACCGTGCACGTGCTGACCCGCGGCGAGCGGGCGCGGCAGCTGGCGCTTGAGCTCGGCGCGGCCTCGGTGGGGGAGGCGGACGCCATGCCGCCGGAGCCGCTCGACGCGGCGATCTTGTTCGCGCCCGTCGGCGAGCTCGTGCTCCCGGCCCTGGCCGCGCTTGACCGGGGCGGCACGCTGTCCATCGCGGGCATCTACCTGTCCGACATCCCGCCGCTCAACTACGAAAAGCACCTGTTCCAGGAGCGGCAGCTGCGCAGCGTCACCTCCAACACGCGCGGCGACGCCCGGGAGTTCCTCGGCTTCGCGGCCGAGCACAAGCTGGCCGTCACCACCCACCCCTACCCGCTCGATGCCGCGGACCAGGCGCTACGGGACCTGAAGGCGGGCCGCTTCGACGGCGCCGCCGTGCTGACCCCGTGCTGATCATCGCACTGCGGCCCCAGGGGCATACTGGGCACGAGGAGCTGCCATGAGTAAGCAAGCCACGCCGCCGCCACCTGGCGACAAGTCCAAGCCGACCGCGCCGCCACCCCCGCCGACCTGGCGGAACTGGCTCTGGCCGATCATGATCTTCGCCATTTTCGCGTTGTGGCTGTTCCTGCCCACGCGTTCGGCCTCGACCAGCCTCAGCTACTCCCAGTTCCTGTCCGACGTCGCCGCGCACCAGGTGAAGACGGTGAAGCTGGCCGGCACCACGGGGGGTAAGAGCACCGGCACGCTGACCGACGGGAAGACCTTCACCGTGGTCGTCCCGCCGCAGGCCGGCCAGGAGCTGCTGACCACGCTGCAGTCGAACAACGTGGAGGTCTCAGCCGCGCCCTCGGGGCAGGGCTTCGGCACCGAGGTGCTGATTTACCTGATCGTCTTCGGACTGCCGATCCTGGTCACGGTCTGGCTGTTCCGGCGGATCTCCAAGGGCGCGGCCGGCCAGCTCCAGGGCGTGCTCGGCGCCGGCCGGTCCAAGGCGAAGGTGTGGGACGAGGAGCGGCCGGACACCACGTTCGCCGACGTGGCCGGCTACGAGGGCGCCAAGGCCGAGATCGCCGAGGTGGTGGACTTCCTCAAGAAGCCGGACCGGTACACCAGGGTGGGCGCGATGGTGCCCCGCGGCGTCCTGATGGTCGGGCCGCCCGGTACCGGCAAGACGCTGCTGGCCCGCGCGGTGGCCGGGGAGGCCGGGGTGCCGTTCTTCTCGGTGACCGGCTCCGGTTTCGTGGAGCTGTTCGTCGGGGTCGGCGCGGCCCGGGTCCGCGACCTGTTCGCCGAGGCCCGCAAGCGCGCTCCCTGCATCATCTTCATCGACGAGGTCGACGCCATCGGCCAGCGCCGCGCGGGCGCGGGCGCGGTCGTGGCCAACGACGAGCGGGAGCAGACGCTCAACCAGCTGCTGGCCGAAATGGACGGGTTCGAGCCGACGACGGGCATCGTGGTGCTCGCGGCCACGAACCGGCCCGAGGTGCTCGACCCGGCCCTGCTGCGGCCCGGCCGGTTCGACCGCCAGGTCACGATCCCGCTGCCGAACGTCAGCGAGCGGGCCGCGATCCTGGCCGTGCACTGCCGCGGCAAGCAGCTGGCCCCCGGCGTGGACCTGAACACGATCGCCCGCGGCACGCCCGGCTTCTCCGGCGCCGACCTGGCCAACCTGGTCAACGAGGCCGCCATCTTCGCGGTCCGGGCCGGCCGCGACGTGATCACGGCCGGGGACTTCGACGCGGCCAGGGACCGGATCATCCTCGGGCGCCGGGAAGGCTCCAACGTGCTGCTGCCCGAGGAGAAGCACGCGGTGGCGGTGCACGAGTCCGGGCATGCCCTGGTCGCCGCGCTGTCCGAGCACGCCGACCCGGTGGCCAAGGTGACGATCTTGCCGGCCGGCCAGACGCTCGGCGTGACCGAGCAGCTGCCGCTGGTCGAGCGGCACATGTACGGCGAGGACTACCTGCACGACTCGCTCTCGGTCCGGCTCGGCGGCCGGGCCGCCGAGCTCGTGGTGATCGGCCAGGGTTCCACCGGTGCCGCCAACGACCTGGCCGGTGCGACCGAACTGGCCGTCAAGATGGTCAGGGAGTTCGGCCTGTCGCCGACGCTCGGCCCGATCGGGTACCCCGAGGGCGGGTCGGTGTTCCTCGGCGGCGGCGGTCCCGGCATGTCCAGCCGCCCGTTCGCCGAGGCGACCCAGGCGGAGATCGACCGTGAGGTGTCCCGGCTGCTGCGCGAGGCCGAGGAACGCGCGGTCGAGTTGCTCAAGGCGCACCGCGCCGAGCTCGACGCGCTGGTCGGCGAGCTGCTCGAGCGGGAAACCGTGGACGGATCCGACGTGTACCGGCTGGCCGGCCAGCCCGATCGCTCGTCGGCCGTCCCGCCGGTGCCTCCCACGATCACCGTGGCGCCGCGTGCGGTGGCGGCGGCGTCCGGCGCCGGTACCAGGCCGCTCGCCGCTGACAGTCCGGATTCCGCCGACCATTAACCGGGCCGAACGAGCACCGGTAACAGCCCGCGTCCAGTGCGTGCCGAGCCGGGCGGGACGGGTACTCTCGCCGTATGGCAATGTCGATGCCTACCTACATTCCCAGCCCGTCGGTCAATAGTTTTAACCTCGGCCCGCTGGTCATCCACTTCTACGCGCTGATGTACCTCGTCGGCATCGCCGCCGCGATCATCATCACGCGGCGGCGGTGGGCTGCGGTCGGCGGCCACCCCGACCTGGTGGGCGATATCGCGCTGTGGGGCGTCCCGGCCGGGATCATCGGCGGCCGGATCTACTTCGACATCACCACGCCGATGGACATCCCGCACGTGTGGTACGGGCCGTTCGCGGTCTGGAGCGGCGGGCTCGGCATCTGGGGCGGGATCTTCGTCGCCGCCCTGGTCAGCATCTGGCGGCTGCGCAGGCACGGCGTGAGCCCGGCCCTGTTCATGGACGCGGTGGCGCCGGGCCTGCTGGTGGCGCAGGGTATCGGGCGGATCGGGAACTACTTCAACAAGGAGCTCTTCGGCCGGCCGACGACGCTGCCCTGGGGTCTGGAGATCCCGTACCAGTACCGCGTCTCTGGCGGCATCCCGGCCCAGTACCTGCACTTCAGCACCTTCCAGCCGACGTTCGGATACGAGCTGATCTTCGACTTCGCGTGGGCGGGGGTGCTCGTCTGGCTCGGGCATCACCGGCACATCAAGCCGCCCGGCCTGTTCGCCTTGTACGTCTTCGGCTATTCCGCGTACCGGATCTTCGAGGAGTCGCTGCGGGTGGACTCCTCGGTGTACATCTTCGGCCTGCGGCTCAACATGTACATCGCGTCGGTGCTGGCGGTGGTCGGCGCGGTCTGGTTCTATCTCAGCCAGCGCCGGCCGGAGCGCCTCCTGCTGGCCGTCCCGGCCGCGCCCGTCCCGGCCGCGGCCGCGGCTGCGGCCGCGCCGACCGCGGCCGAGCCCGAAATATCCGAGTCCGTAGTATCCGGTCCCGGACTATCCGAGCCCGAAGCGCGGGAGCCGGGCACAGGAACCGGTGAGGACGAGCACACGGTCCCCACATAAGAGGTACAGCGCGTTCCCATCGCGGGTTCCTGTCGTCGCTCTCATGCGACGGCAACTGGTCCACCGTCGGCCCGTGCTGGCCACCGCGGCCGAAGCCAAGTCCAACGGGAAGGCCAAGGCCAAGCAGGCCGCGGGCTAGCCAGCGGCGACGGCAGATGCCGGCTGGCCAGGCTGTCAGCCATCCTTCCCGGGAGGGGCATTCATCGCATTGCGGACGGCTCGCAACAATATCTGGCTGGTGAAGGGCTTCTGGATACTGGCCGGCCTGCCGTGGCGGCCGGGTGAGGCGACCGGCTCCGGGGGACTGTAACCGGACATATACAACACAGCTATTCCCGGCTTGAATTCGGTGACACGTTCGACCAGGCTGGGCCCGGACATCTTGGGCATGACGCAATCGGTCAGGAGAAGCCGGAAGTCGTGGGTGGACGCCAGGTCCAGCGCTTCTTGATAGGTGGCGGCCTCCAGGGTGGTATAGCCATGCTGGCGCAAGATCCGCGAGGTGCTGGCGAGCACCACCGGCTCGTCGTCGACAACCAGGATCGTCTCCCCCTTTCCGCCATCGCGCGGCGCGGCGCGGTCCGGCTGCGCTGCGGCGGCGGCGGGGGAAGCAGGAAAATAAACGTGAAAGGTGGTGCCGGCGCCTTCTCCGGAATCGATGCTTATGCTGCCGCCGGCTTGCGTGACGATGCCGTACACGGTTGACAAGCCGAGGCCGGTGCCCTGGCCTCGCGGTTTAGTCGTGAAGAACGGCTCGAAGATGTGCGCAGCGACATCCGAGCTCATGCCGGTACCGTTGTCGCTGACGGTGAGCTCTACATAACGGCCGGAGCTGGCGCCCGGGTGCGCGTTCGCGTAGGTGTCGTCCAGCTCGGTCAGGTGGGTCTCGATCGTTATGGCGCCGCCGTCGGGCATGGCGTCCCGGGCGTTGATGGTGAGGTTCAGCAGAACCTGTTCGACTTGACCGCGATCGGCCTCGATGGCAGGCAGGCCGGCCGCCGGGTTGATGCGCAGTTCGATGTGCGGCCCGATGCTGCGCGACAGCAGGCTGCTGATGTCGGCCACGATGGCGTTGACCTCGAGCGGGGTTGGCTCCATTGGCTCGTGGCGGCTGAAAACGAGCAACTGCCTGGTCAGCCGGGCCCCACGCTCAGCCGCGGCCTGGATCCCTTCGGCGTCGGCCCGGACCGCTGGCTGGCCGGCCGTCTCCGCAGCCACGAACCCGGCATAGTTCATGATGGCGGCCAGCAGGTTGTTGAAGTCATGGGCAATCCCGCCAGCCAGCTGACCCAGGCTCGTTAGCCGCTCGGACTGGTGCAGCCGGTTCTCCAGCGAGCGGCGGTCAGCCTCGGCGCGGTTGCGTTCGGTCATGTCCCTGGCCACCGTGGCCGCACCCACCACGACACCGCCTGCATCGCGGATCGGGGAGATCGTGTACGACAGGTCCAGAATTGCGTTGTCCTTGCGCAGCCGCCTGACCTCGACCTGCTCCAGCCGCTCCCCCTCCCGGACCCTCGCCAGGATGGCCGCGGGTTCCCCGTCCGCTCCTGGCGGGGCGAGCATAGACAGGCTGTTTCCGATCATCTCCTCGCGCGAGTACCCGGTCATCTGCTCCGCACCAGCGTTCCAGCTGGTGATGACACCATCGAGCGTGACGCCAAGGATGGCGTCGGCAGACGAATCGACGACGGCGGCCAGCCGTGACGTCGCCTCTAGCTCGCGGTTGGCCGCCGCGATCAGCCGGTTGAAGTCCTCGGTGAGCGCCAGCACCTCGGCCGGGCCCGCCACCGCGATCGGCGCTGCGGGCAGGTGGTTCGCGGCGTCCCGGATCCCGGCGCTCAAGCTGGCGATGGGCCGGGCGATCCGCCGGTACAGCACCAGTGCCGCCAGCAAGAACACCACCAGCCCGATCAGCGTGACGACGAGTTGATGGCTGCTCTGCTGGTTGGCCGCGGCGAAAGCCACCAGTCCCACCACGTAGACCTTGAGCGGCACGCCTCGCCGAGCCCGCGTCCCGGAACGGGCCGGACCCGTTGCGGCACGTTCGCGCCTGACCTCCATCGCGTTTCCCCCTCAGACAGCATCCAGCGAGCTTTCGACTGCCTTCCACCGATGGCTATAGCGAAGAGTACGCGCATGATTACACAACGTGCAACAAATGGCTCGCTCAGCCGCCGAACCTGACCAGCGCCTCCACCGTCACCCCGCCGACCTCGAAGAACGGGCCTGGCCATTACCGAGGCCGGTAGTCCAGCAGGCCCAGCCCGTTGCTACACCCAGGGCCTGCTCGGCGCCCAAGGTCTGCTGGAGCCCGGCGTCCACCTCATTGAGAAGCCGTTCTCAGAAACAGCCCTGCTCGCCAAGCTGCAGGAGGCCCTGAGCAGCTCCTAGAGCACCTTCGGTGCTCTAGCTGGCTCGGCCATGGCTGCGCATGGGTGCGCGTAACCAGCCCGGTCACAGTAGTTCGCACTGGCCTCATCCGACCATCTGTTACCAAACGTCTTGTTAAATGTATGTATCTCGTGATACTTCTGCCCGCCTCCGGCGTCCTACCCTTCAAAGCGCTTTTCAGCAGGATGTCTGTCACCAACGACGGGCGGCGCGTTCGGCGGCCGAATGACGGGAGTGCAGGGTGCGGGAAGACGATCACGGGGCCGGGAAGGGCAGGCCGAGGACACCAGGAGCCGGCGGATCGCCGCCGGCCCGCCCGCTCGCCCCCCAGCCGCCGGTCCAGCAGCCCCTGCAACCTCAGCCCCTGCAACCTCAGCCCCTGCAACCTCAGCCCCTGCAACCTCAGCCCCTGCAACCTCAGCCCCTCCAGGCTCGGCCCCTCCAGGCTCAGCCCCGGCCGCCTGCCCCGGGGCAGGCCCAGATCCGCCCGCTTCTCCCGCATCAGCAGCACGCGGCGCTCGCCGCCCTGGTGGCGTCCAGCCGGCCGACGGCGTGGCGGCGCAGGCCGCGACCCGGCCGGTGCGCTTCCGGCCCGATCCGCTGGGCCGGCGGCCGTCGCGGGTCGTGATCGCGGCGACTACGGCCCGCAGGCGGACCGTAAGCTGCCGCTGCGCCAGCGCCTGACCTACCTGCTGCTGCTGGCGACGGGGTTGTTCCTGGTGGTCCGGTTCGGCCTGTTCTGGTTTTGGCCGGGCCGGCTGCCCAGGGACTTCGGGGCACGGCTGAACGCGGGCGACGTGATCATGTTCGCGGCGCTGACCTTCGTGGTGTGGCACCGGCAGCTGATCGATATGTGCTCATGGCTGATCTGCACGCGGGTGGAGGCGTACCGGCCGGCCCCGCCGCCTGCCGCTGGCCTGCGGGTGGCTTTCATCACCACGTTCGTGCCGGGCAGCGAGTCGATCGAGATGCTCAAGCGGACGCTGATCAGCATCCTGGTGGCCGACTACCCGCACGACACGTGGCTGCTCGACGAGGGTGATGACCCGCAGGCCCGCGAGTTGTGCGCGCGGCTGGGGGTCAGGCACTTCAGCCGGAAGGGGATCGAGTCCTTCAACCGGGACAAGGGCATCTTCCTGGCCAAGAGCAAGGGCGGCAATCACAACGCCTGGTATGTCTCCGTGGGCCGGGAGTACGACGTAGTGGCGCAGGTCGACAGCGATTTCCTGGTCAGGAGGGACTTCCTGACCAGGACGCTGGGCCACTTCCGCAACCCGCGGATCGCGTTCGTGGGCACGCCGCAGATCTACGGGAACGTCAGCAACCTCGTGGCCCGCGGGGCCGGGCACCAGACCTTCTTGTTCTACGGCCCGATCCTGCGCGCGCTCAGCCGACGCAGGATGGCGCTGCTGATCGGCGCGAATCACATCATCCGGGTCTCCGCGCTTAAGTCGATCGGCTGGTACCAGGGGCACCTGACCGAAGACCTGGCCACCGGCAAGCGCTTCCACGCCAAGCGCTGGCAGAGCGTGTACGTGCCGCTGCCGCTCGCGATCGGGGAAGGGCCGACGAGCTGGGCGGACTACTTTAACCAGCAGTACCGGTGGGCCTCCGGGTGCATGAACATCTTCTTCAGCCAGTCGCCCTGGCTCAATGCCAAGATGCGGCGCGCGCACGCCTTCTATTATTTCCTGCTCGAGCAGTTCTACTTCAGCGGCTTGTCGCTGGTGGTGGCCGTGACGCTGCTGATGCTTTACTACGCGTTCGGCTGGAAGGCCGGCAACTTGCAGATCGCCCAGCTGGTGTACTGGTACGCGCCGCTGGTGATATGGCGGCAGCTCGTCATCTTGTGGCTGCAGCGGTTCAACGTGCGCCCGGCGCAGGAACGCGGCATGCTGTGGGCCGGCCGGCTGGTGACCATCGCCGCGATCCCCATCTATTTCCTGGCCTTCGTCGGCGTGCTGCGCAAGAAGCGGGTGACGTTCAAGACCACGCCCAAGGGCGGCAACCAGAGCCAGGAACTGGACCGCCTCAGCGTCTTTACGCCGCACATGGTGATCGTCGCGCTGCTAGTGTCCGGTATGGGCCTAGCCGTCCTGCTCGGGCACACCGTGTGGGTGTTCATGGCCTGGGGCGCCGCGACGACGCTGCTGTTCTCCGGATTCTTCCTGCACCTCGCGGCCCGGCGGCTGGCCGCCGCGGTGCGGCGGTGGTGGCGCGGCGCGCCCTGGAAGGGCCGCCGATCCGTCGCGCCGCCGTGGGAGGTTCACCATCAGCCCGCCGTCCCGCCATGGGAACTCCACCGGCAGCTGGCCGTCGCGGCGCGCCAGGGGAGCACCCCGGCCGCCGTCGCAGCCGAGCCTGCCGTCATCCGGGGAAGCGCCCACTACGCCGCCTTACGGTCATCGTCAACGCCACAAGCGCACAGGTAACCCTGGGCTGCGGGCTGCCTGGGCGCGCCTGCGAGCGTCTCGGCGCGGCGTGGTCCTGGCTGTATGCCTGCTGGCGGTCGTGGCCGCCGTCGCCGCGACGGTCACGGTCATCGTGGCGAACCCCCCTGCCGTCCACTGGACCCTGGTCTGGGGAGACGACTTCGCCGGTCCCGCCGGGCAGCCTCCCCGCGGCTGGAAGTTCGACACCGGCCAGGGCATCTTCGGTGACGGCGACATCGCCACGCTGACCAGCTCGCCAGGTAACGTCGGCCTCGACGGTCACGGCGGCCTGGACATCACGGCCGTCGGCCAGGCCCAGTCGTGGACCTCGGCCCGGATCCAGACCGAAGGCGGCGGCTTCGCCGCGCCGGCCGGCGGCGAGCTGATGGTGACCGCCTCCATCAAGCAGCCCGATCCGGCCGGCGGCTCCGGGTACTGGCCCGCGTTCTGGCTGCTGGGACCCGGCCAGTGGCCAGGCACGGGCGAGATCGACATCATGGAGGACGTCAACGCGGGCAGCGCGCATTCCGGTGCTCTGCACTGCGGGAACCTCACCCAGGCCAACGCCGACGGAACGACCGGGCCCTGCCACGAATACACCGGCCTGAGCAGCGGCCTGCGGCCATGCCCCGGGTGCCAGCTCGGTTACCACACCTACAGCGTCGTCATCGACCGTCGCCAGCGCGCCAGCGAGCAGATCCGCTGGTACCTCGACGGGCGCCTGTTCTTCACCGTCCGCGAGAGCCAGGTAGGACCGGCGACGTGGACTCAGGCCGTGGACCACGGCTTCTCGATCATCCTGGACCTCGCCATCGGCGGCAAATACCCGGACAGCAGCTGCCGCTGCACCACCCCGAACGTCCAGACCACCTCGGGGGCCGCTATGTCCGTGCAGTACGTCCGGGTCTACCGCGGCATCCAGTCCTGATGACGGCCCGGCGGGTCACGAGTCAGCGCGGTTCGTTGAGGCCGACAGACCGATCAGCTACAACCGGTAATCAATCTAGGATTTTCGACTACAGTAAGTAATTAAGAGGTCCTGAACAGGCCTTAGCTGGACCCGAGGGAGCCGATGCCCGCGACCGTCGCGCCGGTGACGCGGACCAGGTCGGCAGGAGCGAGCTCGATCTCCAGCCCGCGCCGCCCGCCGCTGCAGAACACCGTGGCGAAGCCCATCGCGGAGGCGTCGAGGACCACGGGCAGGCGCTTGCGCTGGCCGACAGGAGAGATGCCGCCCGCTACGTATCCGGTGGCCCGCTCGGCCGCGGTCACCTGGGCCATCGCGGCCTTCTTGCCGCCGCACGCCCCGGCCAGCGCCTTAAGGTCGAGCTTGCCTTCGACCGGGACCACGCCCACCACCAGCATGCCGTCCACCTCGGCCACCAGCGTCTTGAACACGCGCTCCGCCGCGACGCCGAGCGCCTGACTGGCCTCTAGGCCGTAGGACTGGTGCCTGGGGTCGTGGACGTACTCGTGCACGGTGAACGGGACGCCCGCGCGCTTGAGCGCGATCGTCGCCGTAGTGCCGCGTCCTGCCACGATCGGTCACCCTACGGCATGGGGCGCGCCCCGCGAAAACCATTAGGCGCCCCGTCCGGCCGGTCCGCATAGTGGGGATATGCGCGTGACGTTCCCTCGGCAGCCCGACCACGAGCGCGGCTACGCGCTGGTCGAGCGGGACGACGGCGTCGTGTACCGGAGGTACGGCGGTACGGCCGGGCCGCGGCTGCCGCACGACATCGTGCAGTTCGTAGTCGAGCGCGAGCTTCGCATCCGCGACGGCCTCTGGGGCGGCATCGCCGCGGGCGCGCGGCTGGACAGCGCGCCGGGCCGGCGCGCCGGACTGCTCGCCGACCTGGTGTCGGGCGCCGCGGCGCTGGATCACCTCACCCCGGCCGCGATCTGGCGGCTGGCGGACGCCAAGCTGGCCGGCCTGCCGGACGCGGACGCGGACGCGGACGTGGATCCGGCCGCGATCGCCGTGGCCGCGCGGGCGCTGCAGGTGGAGGCGGCCCGCTGGGCGCGGCTGCGAGTCGGCGAGGAGCTCCGTTACGACTGGCTGGGTCCGGTAGCGTAGGCCGGCATGGGATACGGGCAAGCGAACCAGACGGATCGCGAGATGATGACGCTGGCCCTCGGCCAGGCGCGGGTCAGCCTGGAGTCGGGCGGCGTGCCGGTCGGGGCGGTGCTCGCCGCAGGCGGCCAGGTGGTCGCGGCCGGGCACAACGAGCGCGTGCAGCGCGGCGATCCTGTGGCGCACGGCGAGATCGCCTGCCTGCGCAATGCGGGCAGGCGGCCCTCGTACGCTGACACGACCCTGTACACGACGCTGTCTCCCTGTCAGATGTGCAGCGGCGCGATCCTGCTGTTCCAGATCCCCCGGGTGGTCGTCGGGGAAGCGGAGACCTTCGAGGGCGACCTGGCCTTCCTGGCCGGCCGCGGCGTGGAGATCGTGCTGCTGGACGACGAGGGCTGCGTGGCCGCCATGGGTGAGTTCCAGCGGCGCTACCCCGAAGTCTGGAGCGAGGACATCGGCGGCCGCTGACCGGGCCGGGATGGTTCGTCAGTTCTGGTCTCATGGCAACCAAAACTGACGAAGGATCTCGGTGCCTGGCCAGCCCGGATAAGCTCGCCGAGGTCCGGGTGCCGGTGCTGGCCGGCACGGGAAGCGCCTACGAGAAGGTGGCCCGCCGGGTCGGCGACTGGTCGGTGGCCGCCGCCGGGGCGGTGCTGCGCCTGGCCGGCGAACCTGAGCGGCCGGTCGTGCTTTCGGCCGGCATCGGCCTGACCGCGGTGGGCGCCGAGCGCTTCGTCGCGGCGGAGGCCGAAGAATTCCTCCTCGGCCGGGCCGCCGACGCTGACAGCTTCGCGGCGGCCGGCGTGATCGCGGCCGAGCACTGCCGCCCAGTCGCCGACCAGCGTGGACCGCAGGATTACAAACGCCACCTGGTCGCCGAGCTGACCACCCGCGCGCTGCGCCGCGCCGCCGCCCGAGCCACCCTGGAGGCATGACCATGCGGGTCGCGGTGACCGTGAACGGCACCGAGTACGTGCGCGAGGTAGAGCCGCGGCTCCTGCTCATCCACTTCCTCCGCGACGAGCTCGGCCTGACCGGGAGCCACTGGGGCTGCGACACGTCGAACTGCGGCAGCTGCGTGGTGTGGCTGGACCGCAAGCCGGTCAAGTCCTGCACGGTGCTTGCGGCCATGGCCGACGGGCACGCGGTGCGGACCGTCGAGGGCCTGGAGCAGGACGGCCGGCTCGACCCGGTGCAGGAGGGATTCATCGAGTGCCACGGCCTGCAGTGCGGTTTCTGCACGCCCGGCATGCTGCTGACCGCGCGCTGGCTGCTCGACCATGACCCCGATCCGGCCGAGGCCGACATCCGCGAGGCGATTTCCGGGCAGATCTGCCGGTGCACCGGCTATGAGAACATCGTCCGGTCCGTCCGCTGGGCCGCCAAGCACCCGCGAGCAGGCACCGGCGACGAGAGGGAGCTCACGTGACCGCGCCAGGCGCGCCGCCGCCTGCTGGCTTCGGGCGGATGCTGCGCAAGGAAGACCAGCGCTTCGTCCGCGGTAAGGGCATTTACGTGGACGACGTGCAGCTGCCAGGCATGCTGTACGGAGCGGTGCTGAGAAGCCCGCATCCGCACGCCCGCATCGTGAGTATCGACACCATCGCGGCCGAGGCCCATCCGAAGGTGAAGGCGGTCATCACGGCTACCTGTGCGCGATCACCGGCTCGATCCTGACCGGCCGGCCGGTGAAGTGGATGGAGGACCGGTCGGAGAACCTGATGGCCGGCTCGTTCGCCCGCGACTTCCACATGCACGGCGAGCTGGCGGCCAGCCGGGACGGCACAATCAGGGCGGTGCGGGTGACGGTGCTCGCCGACCACGGCGCGTTCAACGGCGCGGCGCAGCCGACCAAGTACCCGGCCGGGTTCTTCGGGGTGTTCACCGGCTCCTACGACCTGGAGGCCGCGCATTGCCAGGTGACCGGCGTGTACACGAACAAGGCGCCGGGCGGGGTCGCGTACTCCTGCTCATTCCGCATCACCGAGGCGGTCTACCTGGTCGAGCGCATGGTGGACGTGCTCGCGTTCGAGCTCGGCCTGGACCCGGCCGAGCTGCGGATGCGCAACCTCCTGCAGCCCGGGCAGTTCCCTTACACCTGCCAGACCGGCTGGGTATACGACTCGGGCGACTACCCGCGCGCGCTCCGCCTGGCCATGGACATGGCCGGCTATGAGGAGCTGAGAAAGGAGCAAGAGGCCGAACGGTCCCGCGGTCACCTGATGGGAATAGGTGTGAGCTTTTTCACCGAGGCCGTCGGCGCGGGTCCCCGCAATCACATGGACATCCTGGGCTTCGGCATGGCGGATGGCGTGGAGCTGCGGATTCACCCGACGGGCACCGCCGTGCTGCGGATCTCCATGCAGAGCCAGGGCCAGGGGCACGAGACGACCTTCGCCCAGATCGTCGCCGAAGAGCTCGGCCTTTCCCCCCGGTGACGTGGAGGTCGTGCACGGCGACACCGACCAGACGCCGTTCGGCCTGGGCACCGACGGATCCCGCTCGACCCCGGTGTCGGGTGCGGCGACCGCCATCGTCGCCAGGAAGGTGCGCGACCGCGCGCGGATCGTCGCCTCGGTCATGCTCGAGGTCGACCCGGCGGACCTGGCGTGGGAACGCGGCCGCTGGTTCGTCCGCGGCGACCCGGACTCGGGCGCCGCGATCGCGGAGATAGCGCGGGCCGCGTACTCCAACCTTGAGCTGCCCGAAGGCGTGGAGGGTCAGCTGGACGCGAGCTGCGTCTACAACCCGCCGAACCTGACCTATCCGTTCGGCGCCTACACCGCGGGGCTGCCGGTCGGCCCCGACCGCTGCGAGCGGCTGGCCCGGGCGATGACGGTCATGGGCGCCACCACGGTGGCCGAGCTCCGCGCCTGTGCCCTGGCCACGCTGGTGTCCGACCCGGGCCAGATGAGCACCTTCGACCGGGTGTTCGCGGCCCTGTTCGGCGGCCCCTCGCCGTTCCCGGACCAGGTAACGCCCGCCGGCCCCGCGTTCCAGCGCCCCGATGCCGATGGCGGACCGCCGCCTGCGACCCGGACTCAGGACGATCCGGGCGACTGGCCCTCGGGAGTGGACATCGGGGAGGCCGGCCCGTCCGCCGGGAACGGGGACGAGCCGCTGGCCGAGGCCCCGGCCGCGGCGGCCAGAACCGGCCCGAGGTGTTCAGCTTCGCGACCAGGCTGACCAGGCTGACGCCGGCGCTCGCCGCGGCCAGCCCGGACACGATGCTGGCCAAGGCCGGCGAGGCGGCGCCCGACTGGTCGGGCGGAACCAGGATCGGCGCCGCGGTCAAGGAGTTCAATGACCGCTACGGCTGCCGGGGCATGGCCAGGGGAGCGGTGGTCCTGATCATCTCCGACGGCTGGGAGACCGGCGACCCGGAGCTGGTCGGCGAGCAGATGGCCAGGCTGTCCCGGGTGGCGCACCGGATCGTGTGGGCGAATCCCCGGACCCAGTCGCCCCGTTACCGCCCGGAGGTGGGCGGCATGGCCGCCGCGTGGCCCTACTGCGACGCCGTGGTGAGCGCGCACAACCTCGATGCCCTCGATGACCTGCTGGCCGCGCTCCGCGCCCGCTGACCGCCGGCCCGGCGGGGGCGGCGGTCAGCGGACCCGGGGTAAGCCGCTGGTGCGCAAAGCGGGTGCGCGCCAACGGTGTTGGCCCCGGGGGGCGACCCCCCGGGATCCCCCCGATCTTGGGGGGATGCCATCCCCCCAAACCCCCCTGGGGGCCCCAAGGGGCCCAGGGGAGCCCAGGCCACCGTCATGTGACGGTGACGTGGATGGTGTGATAGCCGGTTGCGCCGTTTGGCTCGGTCCGGTGGACCACGGCGGTCTGGGTGTAGCCGGACTGGTCGGTGGCCCGTACCTGAACCGTATGGTAGCCGGGGGTCGCGTCCCAGACGTAGTACCACTGGCGCCAGGTGTCGATGGTGTCCTGCGCCGGGAGCTTCGCTTCGTACCAGACGCCGTCGACGGACACCTCGACCCCCGCGATGCCGGTGTGCTGCGCCCAGGCCACGCCGGCGAGCGTCACCTGGCCCGCGGCCACCGTGCTGTGGGGCTTCGGCACGTCGATGCGCGATTCGGTCTTGATCGGCCCCTGCTGGGACCAGCCTTGCTTCACCCAGTAGGCGTTGAACGCCCCGAAGGTGGTGAGCTCCATGTCGACGACCCATTTGGTCGCGGACACGTAGCCGTAGAGCCCAGGCACCACCACCCGCACCGGGTAGCCGTGCTCCTGCGGTAGCAGCTGGCCGTTCATGCCCACCGCGAGCAGCGATTTGCGGCCGTCCATGACCGGCTCGGTGGCCACGCCGATCGTCATCCCGCGGACGTCGCGCATGACGATCTGGTCGGCGCCCGGCTGGATCCCCGCCTGACGCAGCACGTCCGCGAGCAGCACGCCCTGCCAGCGCGCGTTGCCGATGTACCCGCCGCCCACCGATTCGGAGACGCAGGTCAAGGTGATGTCATGCTCGACCATGGGCCGCTGGATCAGATCGTCGAAGGTAAGGGTCACCGGCTTGTCCACCATGCCGTGGATGCGCAGCTGCCAGGTGTCGGCCGCGACCTGGGGCACGACCAGGGCCGTATCGACCCGGTAGAACGTCGAGTTCGGCGTATAGAACGCAGGCAGGCCGGGGACGGTCAGCGTCTCGTCGGCCGGCAGCGGCGTCATCTTGTCGATCTTGAGCGGGGGCACATTGGTGGCCCGGGGAAGCGGCGGGGCGGCCCCCGCCGTCCGGGGCTTCACCGGGAGGCGCTTTTCGAGCAGCAGCTCGCCGCCGACCCCGGCCGCGGCCGCGGCCACGGCGGTGACGCCGCCTGCGGCCAGGAACTTACGCCGGTCGATGGTGGTCGTCATCGTGACCTCCGGCGGCCGCCGCCGCGAGCTGTCCTGACCGGCGCGACCGGTGCCGACGCGCGTATCAGCCACAGGAGCGCCGCTACCCCGGCCAGGCCGCCGACGACCGAGGGGAGGATATCGGTCAGCCGGCCCCCGGGCCTGGTGATGACGACGAAGGCGGCGACCAGGCTGAACGCCGCCAGGCCAGCCACGCCGAGAGCAGCCGCGCGCCGGGCCAGCATCCCGGTGCCCACCGCGAAGAGGGCGATCGCGATGTACATGCCGAGCAGCAGGACCGCCCGGTCATGCGCGCCGAAGTGCCCCGTCGCCAGGGCCTTCAGCGCGGCGGGCGTCCGGTCGATGAACACGTTGCCCAGCGCCGTCATGGGCGAGGCCTGCGGCCCGACGAACGCCGCGGCCAAGGTGGCGACGCCAATCACGGCCGCGGTGGCGAGCAAGCCGGTCACCGCGCCGACGGCCAGCCCGCGCCGGCCCGCCGCCCATCTCCGGTCCCGTTCGGCCTGCCAGCTGTCCGGGTAGATGTCAGCGTCGGGAGCCGTGAGCGCCGGCCCCGCGAGGGCCGGCCCGGCGTAGTCCCTCCGTCCCTGGTAGCCAGCCGGGGACGCGAAGTCGCCAGCTGCGAATCCGGCCCCGGGAAAGCCGTCCTCCGGGAAGTCATCCAGCGGCCCGCCATGGCCGTAAGGGGCCCCGGTCAGGTCGTCCGGCGCCGGGGCATATCCGGCCCGCGTGCCGAGGTAGCCGTTCCGGGCCCCGGCGTCGCCGTTCTGCACGCCGGCGTAGCCGTTCTGCACGCCGGCGTAGCCGGTCGCGGTCCGGACCGGGCCGACGGGGGCGCCGTCAAAGCCGTCCTGAGCCGCCTCGTAGCCGGCCGCCACGCCGTCTTGACCGGCCCCCATCTCGTCGTAGCCGTATCCGCGCTGGTCGTAGCCGTTGACGCCGGGCCTGTAGCCGCCGTGGGCGTAGCCGTCCGCGTCACGATAGCCGTCCTGGCTGGCGGCGTAGCTGTCTCCGAGCGCCCGATACCCGCGGGCGGCGTCGCCCTGGGTGCCAGCGGCGCCGTAGCCGTCATAGCCGCCGTAGCCGTCATAGCCGGCGGTGTCGGCGAAGGGGTCCGGCCCGCCGGGCGGCTGGTAGCCGCGATACCCGCGGTCCGCCGCCAGCCCGACCGAGGCGCCCTGATAGGCCGGCTGGCTCCGGGCGCCGGCCGCCGCGGTCGCCCAGTACGAGCCCTGGTTATCCACGCCGGCCTGGACGTCGCCTGGGTAGGCGTCACCTTCCCGGTAGGCCTGCCAGGCCTCCGGCGGGGTCGCCTGAGGCCAGCGCGCCTGACGAGGCGGCCGCTTGCGGTGCGACGGATCGTAGCTCATGCCTCTATTCACGGTCCTGGTGGCCGTTATCGTTTGAACTTTGCCCTGCGGGTAACCAACCGGTAAGAATCGCCTGTTCCGGCGCCTGCGTTTACCGTCGCGTTCCTAAACCCGGACTCCTCCGCCGGCGTGGTCGGCCGGTGCCGGCAACGGCGAGAATCCATCGAAAGTGTCCTGCGGGATACCCGGGCTCGCCAGCGGGTCCGCGCCAATCGCGGCCAGGGCCGCGGTGATCGCGTCCACCCTGACCACGGGGGCGGCCAGCGCGCCCGGGCTGGCCGCGGTCGTGGCCGCGGCGGCGGAGCGTGCGGTGACCGGCGCCGGGCCGGTGATACCCAGGCCGCGCCGGGCGAGCTCGCGGCGGACGAGCCAGCCGGCCGCCACGACGAGAATGGGTACCCCGTAGGCGACTGCCTCGTGGAAGCGGTACGGAACCGTGAACCGTCCCATGCCCGGCTCGGCGGCGTAGTACCCGCCCGCGGCGAACGCCAGCCATTCCGGGCGTCCGTCAAGCGCGACGAGCATCACCAGTAGCAGCGAGTACCACTGGTAATGCGGCGTGGCGACCGCGAGCGCCGCCGCGGTCATCACGACGGCACCTTCCCACGGCCGGTCGGGGTCGGTGAATTGCAGCACGGCCAAGGCGACCGCGGCCAGGATGAGTGCCGCGACCACGATGGCCAGCCATCCGGTGACGAACAGGCCGATGATCCCGAACCTGGTTCCGCTGGTGTAGCCCTCCTGCTGCAGGTAACCCGGCAGGAACCCGATCACCTTGTGGCCGACGGCGAGCACGTGCGGGATGTACACCGCCACGAACGCGCCGGTCGCGGAGATGGCGACCGTCAGCCAGCGACGCCCAAGGGGGGTCCGGGGGGATGGGTCCCCCCGGTCGCGGGGGGGTCTGGGGGGGCGTCCCCCCGGGCTAGCAAGGCGGGCACGGTCAGCGCGGGCGTCAGCTTGGTCGCGATGGCCAGGCCGAGCAGTATCCCGCCGAGTACGGTCTTGCGGGTGGTGCGGGCCGTGGCCAGCGTGAGGATCGCCGCCGCGGCGATCGCCACCGCGACCACGTTGACGTGGGCGTTATTGCCGGCTTCGAGGGCCACCGTCGGGCACCAGGACCACAGTGCGGCCATCCGTACGTCCCGGCCCAGCCGGCCCAGGCCGAACAGCAGCAGGACGGTGGTGAGCACCGCGACCAGCGCCGTGGTCGCCTGAATGGCCTTGGCCGAGTCGTCGGCCGTGGGCAGGTAGTGCACGCCGCGGAAATACGCCTCGGCCACCGGCGGGTAGATGGTCGGAACGGTCGGCCGGTTGATCCGCGTGCAGCCGGACACGAGGTCGGCGGCCGGATGGCCGCTGACGTAAGCCTGCGACACGCAGTGCGCAGTGCCCGCGCGCCATAGGTACCCCGGCTCCCGCAGCCCGGTGAGCTGCGTGGCGGCCGGGACGTACTCGTACGGATCGATGCCCGCGGCCTGGACCCGGCCATCCCAGATGTAGCGGTAAAGATCGTCGCTGCTGCGCGGCGGCGCCGAAAGCGCGGCCAGCTGGACGAGGATGCCGCCGGCCAGGATCAGGACGACGGAGGTTCGCAGCGGGACCTTCCGCAGCAGCCAGGCGGCGGTTATGAACGCGACCCACGCGCCGATCAGGAGCGGCAGCGGCCGTATCCGCGCCGGATTGAGGCTGGGCCAGACGAGCAGCAGTATCAGGCCGGCCACCACGATGAGGGCCGTGCTGGTCGCGGCCACGCGAAGTTTTGCGTTCATGCAGGACAGGGTGCCTTCTAGAGGGGGCCGCGGGGTCATCCCCGGGCACGGCTGTAAGCATTCCTTAACAGAGTCACCATGGCTCGTTCGGAAAAAATATGGCTGGTGCCGATGGAAGCGAACCACCGTTCGTCGACCGTCCAGATCTCCACCTCGCCGAGCCCGGCATGGCTGGCCACTTCCGCTATGTGGTCGGCGCCGACGTAGGCCCAGGGGAACCAGGCGCTGGCCAGCCCGGCGTGGCATAGCCGTACCTGCTCGCGGCGCAGCGGTGATCCCGGTGCCTCGAGCTCGACGATGGCGCGGCCCTGCGGCGCGAGCAGTTCGGCCACCCGGCCGAGCAAGGCCGCCGGATCGCCGCCGATCCCGATGTTCCCGTCCGCGAGCAGCACCGTGGTCCAGCGGCCGGTGCCAGGAACGCGGTCGAATACGTCGCGCAGCATGACCAGCGCCCCCGCGGAGCGGGCCATGTCGACGGCGTAGGGCGTGATGTCGATGCCGAGGGCAGGGATGCCGCGTTCGGCCAGGGCCACGGTGAGCCGGCCCGGTCCGGAGCCGATGTCCAGCGTCGGCCCCTCGCAGCGGTCCAGGATCGATTTGTCGCCGGGGCTCTCGCGCAGCCAGCCATCCACAGAGAGCGGCTTGCGGCTGCCGTCGGTGTGCTCGATCTCCGGCCGCGCCCGGCCGGCCAGCGCGTGCTCGTAAAGTTCTCCGATCACGCGGATCTCCTATCCTCCGATGATGGCCAGGCCGGGACGCGCCCGGCGGCGATCGCTCGACTGGCCCCGCCGAGTACGGCGGCGCGGAACATCCCTCAGTGTTAACCCAGCTGGTTGGCCGGAGTGGCCAGTTCGACGCGGATCCGCGCTGCTCTAACACAATCGTCACTGTGCTTACGGACTGGTGACGCTTTTAACCCGTTCGCTGGCTTGTTTGGGTGTCCACGTCCTAACGTGGAGGCGTAACCATTGCCTTCTACTTTTACTGGAACGGAAAGCCTTGGTAAGTAACCCCGATCCGCCGGGACGAATCGTCGTCGTGGACGACGATCCCACTGTGGCGGATGTCGTCGGGCGGTACCTCGTGCGCGACGGTCACACGGTCGAGTGCGTGCACGACGGGTACGAGGCATTGCGCCTGGTCGCCGAGGAGCCACCCGATCTCGTCGTCCTCGACCTGATGCTGCCCGGCATGGACGGCCTCGAGGTGTGCCGCAGGCTCCGGGCCCGCTGGCCGATCCCGGTGGTCATGCTGACCGCGCTCGGCGACGAGACCGACCGCCTGGTCGGTTTCGAGACGGGCGCGGACGACTACGTCACCAAGCCGTTCAGCCCGCGCGAGCTGGCGCTCCGGGTGCGTTCGGTGCTGCGCAGATCCCGTGGCGCCGGCCTGCCCGACAAGCTGGACCTCGGCGCGATCGCCGACGGCGACCTGGTGGTGGACCTTTCCGCGCACGAGGTCAGGACCGACGGCAAGCTGATCCAGCTGACCTCACGGGAGTATGACCTGCTGGTCTTCCTGATGCGGAACCCGCGGAAGGCCTTTACCAGGGAGCAGCTGCTCACCGAGGTGTGGAGCTGGACCTTCGGCGATACCTCCACCGTCACCGTGCACGTGCGGCGGCTGCGCGAGAAGCTCGAGCCTGACCCCACCCTGCCCAGGCGCATCGTGACGGTGTGGGGAGTCGGTTACCGGTACGAACCGGAGGCGGCGTGACCGCGCTGGCCGGCGGCGACGTGGCCCTGCCGGCCGGCATCCAGTGGCCGGATCTGATCATCATCTCCGTCGGCGTGCTGATCATCGCGGCGATCACCACGACCATCGGGATCATCGCGCTGAAGCAGCTCGCGGGCCGTTCGATCGGCCTGATGATCGCCATCGTGGTCGCCGTGTGCCTGGTCACCGCCATCGCGGGAGTCGGCGTCATCGCCGCCCGCATGCTGGGCACCGGGGCCCAGCGGGACGAGATCCTGGACCTGATGGCCATCGCCGGGCTGGCCGGCCTGGTGGTAGCGCTGTTCCTCGGGCGGCGGCTCACCAAGGCCAGCCGGGCGATTTCCACCGCGGTGCAGGGCGTCAGCGAGAACGGCGTGTACGTAGCGCCGCCGCTGACGCTGCCGGTGGAACTGCGTGAGCTGTCAGACGAGCTCGTCGTCACCCACGAGCGGCTGGCGCAGGCCAGGTCCAGGGAGCGCGCCCTGGAGGCCAGCCGGCGTGAGCTCGTGGCCTGGGTCAGCCACGACCTGCGCACCCCGCTGGCCGGGCTGCGGGCGATGGCCGAGGCCCTCGAAGACCAGGTGGTGATCGATCCCCGCGAGGTGTCCCAGTACCACACGCAGATCCGCCGCGAGGTGGACCGGCTGACCTTGATGATCGACGACCTGTTCGAGCTGTCCCGGATCCACGCGGGCGCGCTGCGGCTGTCCAAGCGCATGGTCGGGCTCGAGGACCTGGTTGCCGAGGTAGTCGCGAGCGCCGAGCCGGTGGCGCGGCACAAGGGGGTCAGGCTATCCGGAGCCGCGGTGCGCGGCATGCCGGTCTTCGTCGACACCGCGGAGATGGGCCGTGCCCTGCGCAACCTGGTGACCAACGCGATCAGGCACACGCCGTCGGACGGCGGCGTCGACGTGCTGGCCGAGGTACAGAGCGGAATGGCCTGCGTGAGCGTGTCGGACGCCTGCGGCGGGATCCCGCCTGGCGATCTGCCGAGGGTGTTCGACGTGGCGTTCCGGGGTGAGTCGGCCCGCACGCCAGGACCGCAGGAAGGCGCCGGCCTCGGCCTGTCGATCGCGCGCGGCATTGTCGAGGCCCATTCCGGCCAGATCGCCGTGCGCAACGCAGGCCCCGGCTGCCAGTTCCTGATCCGGCTGCCGCTGGCCCGTCCCGGCGTTCCCGCCATCAACCGCACCATACCCGGCCGCGGGCCCGTCCCCCATACGCCCGCCAGCCCGGACCAGCCCCGCGCCATCCCCTCCCGCTGACCTCGTTCTGCCGGCCCGCAGTGCCAGTTAGCAGAAGGATGGCATCGCGATGACGAACAGCGGCGTCTAGGGACGGGAAGCGGTGAGGAGGGCCGCCTCGCGGAGGGGGGCGTGGGCGAATTCGGCCATGCCCTCGGAGAAGCTCGTCTGGGCACGGAAGCCTAGGTCACGGGCTGCGGTGGCGGGGGAGGCCACGATGTGCCTGACGTCGCCGAGCCGGAACTCGCCGGTCACCACGGGCTCGATGCCGCCGAAGGCCGTGGCCAGTGTGCTGGCCATCTCGCCGACCGTGTGCGGCTCGCCGCTCGCGACGTTGTAGCAGTGCAGGCCGCCCGCCTCCGCGCCGTCGGCCACGGTCCGGTCGACCGCTTCCAGGGCGAGCAGGTTGGCCTGGGCCACGTCGCGGACGTGGACGAAGTCGCGGCGCTGGCCGCCATCTTCGAACACCCGCGGCGGGACCCCGTTCTCCAGGCAGGAACGGAAGATCGCGGCCACGCCGGAGTAAGGGGTGTCGCGCGGCATCCGCGGGCCGTACACGTTGTGGTAGCGCAGCCCGGCCGCCGCGCCGCCGGTCAGCCGGGCCCAGCTCGAGGCCAGGTGCTCCTGTCCCACCTTGCTCGCGGCGTAGGCGTTGCGCGGATCCAGCGGCGCGTCCTCGCCTACGGTCGCCGTGCTGAGCGGCTGGGCGCACACCGGGCAGCGCGGCTCGAAACGGCCCGCCGCCAGGTCACCCCGATGCCGGGGCGATGGCCGGACCCGGCCGTGTGCCGCGCAGTCGTAGGCCCCCTCGCCGTAGACGACCATCGACGACGCGAAGACCAGCCGCGGTATGCCGTGGCGGCCCATGGCCGCAAGCAGCACGGCGGTTCCTGTGACGTTGACGTCGGAGTAGGCGGGCAGGTCGGAGAGGTCCACGCCGAGCCCGACCAGGGCGGCCTGGTGACATACCGCGTCCATGCCGGCCAGGGCCTCGTCGACCACCGCCGGGTCGCGCACGTCGCCGACGACGAGCTCACCGCGGACGTGGTCCGGCCTGCCACTGTGAACGGCCGGGGTGAGGGAATCCAGCCCCCGGACATCATGGCCCGCCACCTGCATGGTCTCTGCGATATGCGACCCGATAAAGCCGGCCGCGCCGGTCACTAGAACGCGCATGACTTCAGCCAACCACGCCGTGCCCGGGGGGACAGCCGCCTGGCGGATAGCGTCACAGGTTCGTAAGGGCCGATCGGCCTGTTTACGTGCTTAATCTGGCTGGCCGGCCAGTACTGTCGGGCGCCATGGAAATAGATGTTGTCCTGCCGTGCCTCAACGAGGCAGGCGCCCTGCCCTGGGTTCTGTCGCGGATGCCGCCCGGATACCGGCCCATCGTCGCGGACAACGGCTCCGTCGATGACTCGGCCTCGATAGCGGCGGCTTACGGAGCGCACGTCGTGCCCGTGCCGCAGCGCGGCTTCGGTGCCGCCTGCCACGCCGGCCTGCTCGAGGCGAGCAGCGACATCGTTCTGCATCATGGACGCCGACGCCTCTTTCGATCCAGGCGACCTGCCCGCGGTGGCGGATCCCGTTCGGTCGGGAGATGCCGATCTCATGCTCGGGCGGCGCTCGGTCCAGGGCAAGGGCGCGTGGCCGCTGCACGCCAGGATCGGCAACAGGGTCCTGGCGGCCGAACTACGCCGCCGGGTCGGCGTCCCAGTGCGCGACCTGGGTCCGATGCGCGCCGCCAGGCGGGAGGCGCTGCTGGCGCTGCCGATGTCAGACCGGCGCTTCGGCTACCCGCTCGAGATGGTGGTGCGCGCCGCGGAGGCGGGCTGGCGGATCAGGGAAACCGACGTCCCGTACTACCCGCGGACGGGGAAGTCGAAGGTCACCGGCACGCTGGGCGGCACGATACGGACCGTGCGGGACATGCGCCGGGTCCTGGCCTCCATCGCATCGCCCGCCTCGTCGTGGCAGGCGACGTCTTGACCGCCGACGCGTACCTGGGTAAGCACCGGCTAGCCGCCGGCGCCATGCCGGTCATCGCGCCCGCCTGGAGCAGGCCGGGGACCGGCCGCATGCTGCCCGCGCAGGTCGTCGTGATCGCGAAGGAGCCCGTTCCCGGCCGCGTCAAGACACGGCTCACGCCCCCTTTCACGCCGGCCGAGGCGGCCGCCCTCGCCGAGGCCGCCCTGACCGATACCCTCACGGCGGTGGCGGCCACGAACGTCGCCCGCCGGGTGCTCGCCCTCGACGGCGCGGCCGGGCCGTGGCTGCCGCGCGGCTTTGACGTCATCGGGCAGCGCGGCGCGGGCCTGGATGAGCGCATTGCGTGGGCCCTGACCGACGCGCACGTGACCCTGCCGTTGCCCTTGGTGCTGATCGGGATGGACACCCCGCAGGTGACGCCAGCCCTGCTAGCCGCGGCCGCTGAGCCGCTCGTGTCCAACTCGGCGGACGCGACGTTCGGCCTGGCCGAGGACGGCGGCTTCTGGGTGCTCGGCCTGCGCAAGGTCGATCCTGCCCTAGTGCTCGGCGTCCCGATGTCGCAGCCGGACACGGGGTCGCGGCAACTCGCGCGGCTGGAGCGGGCCGGGCTCCGCGTCCGGCGACTGCCGGAGCTCATCGACGTAGACACGGTAAGCGAGGCCGAGCACATCGCCGCCACCACGCCGGGATCGGCGTTCGCGACCTGCATGACCAGGCTGCGCGTCGGCGCCTCGCAGGCCGTAGCGGCCGTTCGTTGAAGGCATTTCCGCCGGTTGGGACCACGCTGGTAGCCGAGAGTGGTTAAATAGTTCTGGTTGCACGAAGTTCGTGTACGTGTCATAGCGCCTGCGAAATTCTGACCGTGGGCGTCCTGCATTCCTGAACGCCCAGCCCGCCAGGGCAGTCCGCATGGGCAGTGGTCGCAGCAACCCGGGATGCACGACCGTGGTTCCCGAAATCGTCACAGTAGGAGAAGTACATGCCTCAGGGCACCGTGAAGTGGTTCAACTCGGACAAGGGTTATGGCTTCATCGCCCCGGACGACGGCTCGGCCGACGTCTTCGTCCACCACTCCACCATTAAGATCGACGGATTCCGCACCCTCCAGGAGAACCAGCGGGTTGAGTACACCGCTGGGCGCGGCCCGAAGGGTCCGCAGGCGGAAGAAGTGCACCCGCTGTAACACGTCACGACACCAGCAGCTGAGGGGCGGTCCCGGATGGGACCGCCCCTCACTGCTTTGAACGCCGCCTGTTGCTCAGGCCACCGGGCCGGTCACGGTGACCAGGCTGCCGTAGGTCAGGTACGGCCAGGCCTTCTTGGCCGCGTCCCACGGCAGCTCGACGCAACCCAGGCTCTGGTAATAGCCGTAGCTGTAACGGGGGAAGTAGTGCACGGCATCGCCGCCGTCGAAGTAAGCGACGTAGTACACCGGATCGGCGTACTTGCTGCCGTCCGGGTTGGTGCCCTTCATGATCTGGTAGTAGTACCGCAGGTAGACGGGGAAGGTGCCGTCCGCGGTCGGGGACGCCGGGATGCCGGTGTTCGAGGCACTGGTGAACACCAGCTTGCCGTTGTGCCAGATCTTCAGGTTCTCCGGGGAGTTCTGGCTGGCGATCGCGTAGGTGTAGCCGTTCGGGTTCTGCTTCCCCCCGGCCACCGCGGTCAGCAGGTCGGACCACATCGTGTTCCCGGCTTGCCCGTCCATGATGAGGCCGCGGACCGACTCGAAGGACCTGACGGCGCCGACCTGCAGTATGTTGGCGGAGCCTGCTTTCCACTGGTCCCTGAGGTTCCACGGATAACTTCCCTGCCAGCTGAAGGTCCCCGCGGGCGCGTTGTACGCGGCGGCGAGCTGGGCGTGCGCGTTGCCCGGGCTGATCGCGGAACCGGGCTGCGCCGTCCAGGTCATCGGCAGGTAGCCGAGCTGAGCCAGCAGCTGCTGCAGGCGCAGGGTGCTGAACGAGGCGGTAGTGAAGCTGATGGTCTGCGAAGAGTTCAGCGTGCCGCCTGCGCCGACGCTGTTTCCCGCGGCCGAGACCACGCCGGCCAGGCCGGCCGGGATCTTCACGGTGACCCGGGTGTTCTGCGAATATCCCACCTTCGGGGTAAAGACCGCCGCGTTGCCCTGGATCGACCAGGCTCCCGCGATCTGGGGTGACACTGCCGGCATCGGGGACCCGGCCGCGAGTGGCGAGGAGAACCGCACCCTGATCGGGCTGGCGCCGTTGACGCGCTTGCTGCCCGCGGCCGGGGTGACGGACAGCACCTGCAGGGCAGCCGCTGGCCGGGCTTTTTTGACGGCCGCTGCCTGATGAGCCGACGACAGCCCGGCCACCGGGGCCGCGTGGCTTCCCGGCGAGTCGAACGCGACAATCATCACGCCCGCCGCGAGAACGACAGCGGCGCTGCTGGCGGTGAGGACCGTGCCCCGGCGCTTCAACGGAGCGGGCACGCTGGCCAGCCGCCGCGGCCGTTTGGCTGCGGAAGTTCCGCTCGGCTCCAGCAATGTCTGCTGTCTGCGGAACCATCCGGATCGCGACACGGCGGCGTCCCCTCGACGTTATTCACAATGGAACAAAGTTAGCGCAGGCACTTCAAGCGGGCACTGTGAGAATAACTCTTCCCCCACACAGACGCGTATCCGCCATAAATGGTTGCCGATGCTAAGTGATCTTGTACCTGATCAGCGGCCTGTCAGGGTGAGGTAGCTCACTATCGCTCTGTGTAGTCATGCGAACACGAATTGTTTATATCGTCGGAACGCGGGCGGCAGGCTCCCGGAACACGAGCTGGCTGAGGTCAGCCGGCCTGGCGACTGGACACGGGAATCCCGATGGCGGCGTGTCCTGGCGGGGGCCCGCAGTGCTCCGGCCCGCAGCGCTCCGGCCCGCGTCAGGTCCGCCGCGCCTTATCGCGCCCGTATAGCCTGAAATCGAACATTTATCCCAGAAATTCATGAAACTGCCCGCTCCGGAGCATGCGGCAGGACAGGAAAGCGCGGTTGCAGCACCAGGCGGAAGGCTCACTAACAGATAAGAGAACGGAGCCTTAAATATGCGCTCGGGATTTGAATGCGCCGGCATGAAGATTTACGGCAGACAATTTCCGGCCGATTCCGAGGATGGCGCAGACGGCGAGTAAGCCATGCCGCCCTGGGCGAGGGCGGGATTGCGCTGCGTCGCTGCGGCCTGCGCCGTCGCATCGGTCCGCGCCGCCCGGGCCGGGCACAGGTCCCGCCCGCCGGGTCCAGGCGGGGCGGCCGGCTGTCGCCTCCGGTCTCACGGCTACGCCGTGACCTGGCAGGCAGCTTCCCGGCAGCCTCGGAACGGTCGTCGCCGTAAGCTCTCCGAAATACCTTGCTGTCACAATCGGAATTCGTTTGGCTACCTTTTGTGTTTACGGCCAGCTCTGGGTCGGTGCCTGACGGTGCTCTCGCCCATCACGGGGCAATCTCGGCCCGCATCGCCGCCCTCTCACCTGCGACGTAAGAACTTGGCAATAAATTGCCGCGGCTTCGCTCGCGCCTCGGGCCTGAAACCGGACAAAAAGCGAATCTTCTGAACTGCCTGATCTTGGCATCGCCGCAGGTCTACCGTGTCCCCCGTGAGTGTCACGGCAGACACCTGATGGAGGTGGATTGAAATGCTCAGCGGCCATCGGCCCGTCTCGCGTCGTCGCGGCAGAAACAACCGCACGGTGCGCATTGCGGTGCCCGTCACCGTTGCGATGGCGTTGGGCGTGACGCTCGGGATCATCCTGGTGCCCTCGGGAGGCAAGGCCACGAAGCTCAGCCAATCGGCGTCTTCGGCGGGCGTCTCGTCTTCGGCGGTCAATCCCAATTGCGACATCATCGTCCCGGCCAACCCGCTCTCGGCGAAGGGGCTGGCGACGCCTTATCAGCTCACCGGCCCGGCAGGCACGACTCCGGCCGCGTCTGGCTGCCAGATGATCAATTCGATCAACCTGGGGGCGTTCGTCCAGGCCACCATCTTGGACCCGGCCACCGGAGCGCTGTCGGTCTATAACCCCCTGGTCATCACGCTGGGGACCAAGCCGGCCATCGCGCCGGTGGTGCCGAAGCTGCCGAGGAACGCGATCGTCACCATAGACTTCGGCTTCAACGGCACGGACCTGTTCCAGGCCGGTGCCACCCCGAACGCGCTGGCGCAAGGAAACTGCACCGACGGCATGCCGGGATCGGTCTTCGGCCAGGTGTCGTTCTGCAACGGCGCCAACTTCTTCAACGCGGCATACCGGCTGATGCACGCGGGCCGGCTGGCCGTGCCGTCGGCGGGATTCTCCCGGAAGATGGTGGCCACGGCTGGCGCGCTCGGGACGGGAACCGCCTGCCCGACCGTGCGTAACTTCGACATGGTCGACCAGGATCAAAGTGACAACGTGACCTCCATCTACCTGCTCGACCCGGCCACCGGCCAGACCGCGCAGGACAACGCGGCCAACCAGGCGCGCATGCCGGATGCCAAGCTGGTGGTCAACGGGAGCGACAACGCGCTCATCGACGATTTCCTGGACCCGGCCCTCGGATGCGCCCCCTTCATGGCCCCCGACCTGGGGAACCATGGCCGTCTGGCTACTTCCCAGGCGCTTGACGAACTGCTCGCCGCCAGGAACCAGCCGAAGAACGTGGCCCTGGTACCGGAGAACGACGAGATGGTGCTGGACCAAGGCGGCCAGTTCGACCAGGCCAAGACCGATATGTACCGGGCCGAACTCGGGCAGGCGCCGATCGGTTCGCAGACCGATGCGAGCAGCAGCCCGCAGATGTACTGCCAGAACCTGGTCAACATCCAGACGCCGTTCCTCGCGGCTAACCAGGCCCTGCTCGCCACGGGTCCGTCACCGGTGCCCACGGTCGGCGACACCCTGTTCACCTTCCTTGCGAACCGGCTGGCCTCGTCCTTCGACAACCTCAACTGCACGAACTTCGGCCTGACCCAGCCCGTTACCGTCGTCACCGACGGGGCCGGCGCGGCCACGCAGGCCACCTTGAATACCGCCCCGCAGACGGCATCGTTCTAACATCACCACCGCGCGAACCTCTGGGCCCCGGGGTAACCCGGGGCCCAGAAGCATTTGCCGCCCCAGTCGCTTCAGCAGCCGCCAGAGCCGCTCTGAGATCTATGTGGCTGCCGCAACGGCCGGTAAACAAATAGCCGCAAACAACGATCGCGAAATACGGGACTGCGGTGTCCAATTCAACTCCCCTGGGCCCGTTCTTGCGTATCGCCGCTATTGCGTAACAGGCATCGCATACGGCCCAGGAGGCGCGTTGTCCGGCGTGCGATGTGTGGCGGCTGGGACGTTGAAGCACTGGCCTTCCTGGCATGCCGGCTGAACTGCCTGATGTCCCCGTTAACCAACGCAAGGCCCCCGCGACCTGCCGGGCAAGGCTATGGCAGGCTCCCGGCCTGCCTGCGCCCCAGCGTCCTCGTAACCTTTCCGCAATACATGATGGTTACTGAGGGAGTCGTAATAATTACTTTCTGTTACGACAGGTGGCCCCTTTGGCGGCAGCGGATGGCATCCCGCCTATCACGGAGCGATCTCGGCCCGTACAGGTACGCTCTCACCTGCGACGTAAGGACCTAGCAATGAATTGCTAAGGTTTCGGCCGCGGTCCGGCTTTGAAACCGGACAAAACGCGAATGTTCTGAATTCCCTGATCTCGCCCGCGGGGCGGGCTAGCGTAATCCCCCGGGAGCGTCACAGCGGACATCATGGAGGTGGATTGAATGCTCAGCGGGCATAGGTCCGCATGGCGCCGTCGCGGCCGTAACAGTCGCGCGGTACGTATTGCGGTCCCCCTCGCCATTCCGATGGCATTGGGCCTTACTTTGGGAATCATTCTCGCGGTCTCGGGCAACGGCGTTTCGAAGATTCAGCAGTCGGCCATGGGGGCCTCGGCCAGCCCGTCCGGTAGCGCTTCCGCCGGAGCCGGAGCCGGAGCCGGAGCGGCCGCCGCCGCGTCGGCCGCGCCGTCGGTGTCGGCGACGGCTGCGGCCGCGGCGGTAGTACCCCCGGCGGCTACCTTCGCCAACGGGCGGGTCACCACGCGTCAGCTCGGTGACCTGGCGACGGCCCCGGTCGACGGTACCGGCGCCGCGATAAGCCTGAACCAGACGGCGGCGCAGGCGGCCGCGTCGATGAACTGCACCCTGACCGTCCCGGCCCGCCCGCTGACCGCGCGGGGCCTCGCCACGCCGTGGCAGCTCGGCGACGGCTGCTCGATGACGAACGCCGGCACCCAGGGCGCGTTCGTCGAGGCCACCATCCTCGCCCCGAACGGCCAGGTGCAGGTGTACAACCCGCTGGTCATCACGGCGGGCACCACGCCGGCCGCCACGTCGGCGGCGCCGACGATCGCGCCCGGCTCGCAGGTGATCATCGATGTCGGCTTCAACGGCACCAACCTGGTCCTGCAGGGTCGAGGCGCACAGCAGGGCAATTGCGTCGACGCGCTCGGCCAGTCCGTGATCGGCCAGGTGTCTGCGTGCAACGCCGTCAACTTCTACAACCTGGCCAACTCCGAGATAGCGCGCGGCACTCTCACCGTTCCCCTGTCAGGCGCCGCCACCGACGGCCAGCCGTGCCTGACCGTGCGTGACTTCGCCGTGGTCGACCAAGACCAGAGCGACAACGTGATCACCTCGTACCTGATCGACGGCAACGGCCGGACCGCGCAGAACACCGCGGCCAACGCGACGGCGGTCCCCGGCGCCACCACCATCGTCAACGGCAGCGACGACAAGCTGCTCGCCGCCTTCGTCGACCCGGCGAACGGGTGCACGCCGTTCACCGCGCCCGACATCACCGACCCGGCCTGGCACGTCAGGTTCGCAGGCGCTCAATGAGCTGAGCGCCCGCGTCAACCAGCAGGGACCGGTCGCCGTGGTGCCGCCGAACGACGAGATGACCCTGGTCAACACGGCGTTCAGCATCGCGAAGACGAACGTCTACCGCTCGCTGGTCGACCAGCCGCTGCTGGCAGGCAACGTCAACCCGGCGCAGGTCGCGGCCGACTACTGCCAGAACCTGGCGAACATCCAGCCGGCCCGCAGCCAGCTGGACATGACCAAGGAGCTGGCCTTCGGCACCCCGGTCGCGGCGATCGGCAGCTCCCTGGCGACGTTCATGGGCAACCGGCTCAGCATGTCGCTGGTCAACCTGGGATGCGCCAACTTCGGCCTGAAGAACCCGGTCACCGTGACGCTTGACGGCAACCAGGTGGCCACCGCGGTCACCTACAACACCGCTCAGCAGGCGGCGACGCTGCCGGCGGCGGCGACACCGGCCCCTAGCGCTAGCGTCGGCACCGGCGGTCCCGGCGGCGGCACCGCGGGCCCGCCGACCAAGCACCACCGGGTGGGATTCAGGTTCGACAACCCGTCCCATATGTAGCAAGCGGGCCCGGTTCAATCAGCGCTCGCCGCTCTCCTCGCCAAAACGCTGGCGACATCAGCACCAGGTCCGCTGATTAGTCCGGCCCGTGAGGTGAGTCAGGAAAAACGACCAAGGTGCGGCGTACCTCCTAGCGCCGCCTGCCCGAACTGCGGGGCGGCCCGGCTCTGGCCGGGCCGCCCCGCAGTGCTCTGCGTGCCGCAGCCGATGGCGGTCGTCGACGAACTCAAGGCCAACCCGGACCGGGGCAACGTGAACGGCGGCGCGATCGTTACCGGGCACCCGCGCGGCTGTTCCGGGGCCAGGCTCGTGACCACCTTGCTGTATGAGATGCGAGTGCCGTCAAGCCGGAAGCGCCGCGCCAGGGCCGCGCCGCACCAGGGCCGACGCACCAGGGCCGACGTGCCAGGGAGGACCGGATCTGAAGCCCTAAGACAGGTTCGCGGCGCCCGCGTAGTAGTTGCCGGCGGCGGAGGTCCCGAGCGGCGCGGTGGCGGTGTCGGCCGGCAGCGACGACGGCGCGACGAACGTGCTGCCCTGCGGGCCGGCCGTCACGGCCTGGCCGAGCGCGCTCCCCTTCAGGTACTGCGACCAGGGCAGGAACCACTCGGTCCAGCCGTCATCCCATTTGCCCGCCGCCGTGCTGTTGGTGACGGTGATCGGATCGCCGGGGATGGACATGTTGTAGTACGTCACGGCGTCCTCGGGCGCCAGGTTCACGCATCCGTGGCTGACGTTCGAGGTGCCCTGGTTCACAACCGACCAGGGGGCGGAGTGGTAGTAGTCGCCGCTGTAGGTGAACCGGACCGCGTAGTTGACCAGCTCGTCGTAGTAGCCGGCGCTGCCTGGCGCACCGCCGCCGATCATGCGGACCGGGTTGGCCTTCTCCACGCTCAGGTAGGTGCCATCCGGGGTGGGCAGGCTGGCGCGGCCGGTGCTGACCGGCCAGTTGTAGACCTGCGTGCCGTTGAGGTAGATCTGCGTGCGATGCGTGGTCGTGCTGGCCACGGCGATCAGCGACCGGCCGATGTCGAACGTCTGGGTCAAGTTGGCGGCACCGTACACGCCCTTGGCGCCCTGGACCCCGTTCAGGCGGCCGTCGAGGCTGACCGTGGTGTTGGCCGGCCAGTAGTCCCGCGGCCGGAAGTACAGGTGCTCGTCGCCATCCCAGTACCAGGCGCCGACCACCGGTTTGGACGTGGTGAGCTCGAGCGACCGCTCGACGGCGGCCTTGTCGGTGATCGGCTGGCTGAACGTCAGCATGATCGGCATGCCGACGCCGTAGGTCTGGTGGTATCCCTCGTAGATCATGGCGGAGAAGGTCTGCGCGGGCGTCACGGTGCGGAACGTGCTCGTGGCGGCGGCGCCGTCCGATCCGGTGGCGGTCACCGTGTAGCCCTGCGACACGTCCAGGTTCCGCGCGCTGTGCCAGGTCTTGCCGCCGTCGCTCAGGGCCCCGGAAACGGCGTCGCCCGAGGTGCGTACCGTGACGCTTTTCACCGTGCCCGCCAGCGCGGTGACGCTGATGCCGGCCGAGGGATCGGCGCCGTGGCTGCCGTTCGCCGGGGTGATCTTCAGCTCCTCCGCGAGCGCGCTCGCGTGTGCCCTAGCGGACGCGGCGGCGTCGGCGGGGGAGGTCGCATGTCCGCCGCACGCCGTGGCCAGCAGCCCGATGGCGGCCGCCGCCGCCATGGACGCGAACTTCCGGCCAGGCCTGCGGTCTGTGCCACGCACGGTGATGACCCTCCTTGGCGTCGTAGCCAGCGCCGGGACCCCCGTAATGCCCCACCGCATATTACGTGCTGCTTACCCCCGGCCGGGGTCGCTCCACAGCTATGCGCCCACGGCGGGAGCGCAGCACCGCCCAGCCGAGCGCGAGCACGGTGAGCAGGACGCAGGCGTATTCGGGCCAGGCGCCGACCCGGTCCGCCAGCGTGCGGTAACTGACCAGCGGCACCCGCGCGTCGAGGGCCGCCTGCTGCCACAGGCCGCTGTGCGCGATCAGCCGGCCATCCGGCACGATGATCGCGCTTTCCCCGGTGGTCGAGGCGTACACCACCGCGCGGTCGCTTTCCACCGCCCGGATCCGGGCCATCGCCGTCTGCTGCTCGGTCTCGCCCAGCTGGCCGTCTAGCTCGAAGTCCGCGTCGTTCGACTGGATCGCGAGCAGGTTGGCCCCGGCCGTCACCTCCGACCGCACCAGGTTGTCGAAGCCCACCTCGTAGCAGATCACGTCGCCGAGCTTGATCTTCCCGATGTCGAAGACCACCGCCTGGTGACCCGGGGTGAAGTCCACCGGCTGCAGCGAGGGGAGCGAGCTGAAGCTCGAGATGAGGCTGCGGAACGGGATGTACTCGCCGAACGGCACCAGCTGGCGCTTGACGTAGGCCGTGGTCGGGCCCTGGCCGGGCCGCCAGAGCTGGCCGACGTTGCGTTGCGGGTTCTGCAGGACCTCGCCGACCAGGACCGGCCGGCCGATGGCGGCCACGGCCGCGCCGAGCTCGGCGTAGATGGAGGGGTACTGGAACGGGTCGAGGTCGGTGGAGTTCTCCGGCCAGATCACGATGCCGGGCGCGGGCCTGTGCCCCGCCTTGACCTGGTTGGCCAGGGCGACCGTGGCGGCGGCGTGGTTCTGCGTGACCACGGAGTCGTTGAGCAGCTGGGGCAGGTTCCTGGCCCGCGGCACGTCGCCCTGAATCGCGGCCACCTGGGCCGTCGGCGCGCCCGCGACCGGGTCGACGGGGAGCAGGCCACCCGCGAGCACCAGGCCTGCCGTCACCGCCGCGGCCAGCGCCGGCCCGAGCACGCCTGGTGAACGCGGACGAGCGCGGCCGGGAGCCAGCGCGGCCAGGATCGCCCTGGCGATCATGGCGCCGGTCAGGGCCACCAGGAAGCTGAGGAACGGCGCCCCGCCGATCGCGACCCAGCGGACGTCCGGCGCCGCGGACTGGCTCATCGCGAGCCGGCCCCAGGGGAACGCGTAGGGCCAGCGGTCCCGGACGGCCTCCACGGTCACCCACCAGACCGCGACCGCGGCCGGCCAGCCGGGCAGCCGTAGCAGCAGCCGCTGCCCGACGGTGAGGGCGGCGAAGATGACCGCCAGCGCGACGGCCAGCCCGAACCACGCGTACAAGGCCAGGTTGACCAGCCAGGATAGCAGCGGCACGAACAGGGCCAGGCCGAACGCCAGCCCGCACCCGAACGAGGCCCGCAGGCTGCGCCCGGTCAGCGCCACCACCAGCAGGGCCGGTCCGGCCGCCGCCAGCGGCCACAGGCCTGCCGGCGGGAAGGCGGCGCACAGGGCCAGCCCGCCCGCGACCGAGATGAGCAGGGCCCAGCGCGTCCGGAACCCGCCGAACGCCTCGGCACCGCCCGTCCTGGCCCCGGAGGCAGGTACGGCCTGGGCGGATATCACGGTGCCCTCCTGCTCGCTCACCCTGGCAGCCTAACCGGCGGCAGGAGCCCGCGTCACCAGGCGATTTGGCCGCGTTAGCGGGTCACGAGCCCCGCAAAGCGGGGGACCGGGCCCGCCAGGCTCCGGCACCGGACCGCTGAGCGCGGCCCAGCCGGGCTCAAGCGCATCGACGATCAATACCGCACCAGGGTCAGGGCCCGCCGGGACGACCGGATCCGCCGGCGGCACCGGTAGCAGCAGCACCAGCGGCAGCGGCACAAACGCCAGCACCAGCAGCACCGGCAACTCCAGCACCAGCAGAAACTCCAGCACCAGCAGCACCAGCAGCACCAGCACCAGCAGCGGCAGCGGGACTTCGGCGCCCCAGGCAGCATCCGCCGCCACGGCGCCCGCCACCACGGCGCCGGCCACCACGGCGTCCGCGGCGTCCAGCCAGGGCGCCGCGCCGGCCCGGTCCGCGGCCGCGGCCCAGCCCCAGCCCACCGCCACGGCCAGCACGGGTGGCGGCGTGTGCGTGGACGTCGGCCCGCTGGGCGTCTGCCTGAAGCTGTAAACCCCATACCCTGGATCCAGCCAGCAGGTCGGGCCGGATCGAAGGAGCTTCGGGTTGAGCAGGCGCGGGTGGCTGCTGTTCGCCGCGATGGGCGTGATCTGGGGCATCCCGTATCTGCTCATCAAGGTGGCGGACGGCGGCGTCTCGGTACCTGTGCTCGTCTTCACCCGGGTGGCCCTCGGCTCGCTGCTGCTGCTGCCCGCCGCCATCCGCGGCGGCCACCTCCGCGCGCTGCGGGGGCACGTCCGCTGGCTGGCCGCGTTCACCGTGGTGGAGATCGTCGGGCCGTGGGCGCTGCTCTCCAACGCCGAACGGCACCTGCCCAGCTCCACCAGCGGCCTGCTCATCGCGGCGGTGCCGATCATCAGCGCGCTGCTGGCCATGGCGACCGGGAGCGGCGACCGGCCCGATGAAAATCGGCTGGGTCCGGTCCGCTGGGCCGGGCTCGCCATCGGGCTTGGCGGCGTCGCGCTGCTCGCGGGCCGCGGCGCGGGCCGCGGCGACGCACTGCCCGTCGTGCAGGTGCTGCTCACCGCGCTCGGCTACGCCATCGGCCCGCTGATCGCCAGCCGCAAGCTCGCCGACCTGCCGCCGGTCGCGGTCAACGCGGCCTGCCTGGGCGCCGCCGCGGTCCTCTACGCCCCGTTCGCCGCGCTCACCTGGCCGCGCTCGATGCCGTCCCCGGCGGTGCTCGGCGCGCTCGCCGGGCTGGGCGTGATCTGCACCGCGGCCGCCTTCCTGCTGTTCTTCCGGCTGATCGCCGAGGTCGGGCCTGCCCGCGCCACCGTCATCACCTACGTCAACCCGGCCGTCGCGGTGGCGCTCGGCGTCCTCGTCCTCGGCGAGCCCCTGACCCCCGCCATCGGCGCGTCCTTCGTCCTGATCCTCGGCGGCTCGGTGCTGGCCACCCGGGCCGGCTCGGGCCGGCTGGCCGTACCGCGCCGCCCCCGCAGGCGCCGGTGGTGGCCGGGGACCGTGCTACCGGCGCCCGTTCGGACTAATTTAAACAATGGGGCCGAACGGGCAGTGGTACCCCGCCCCCGCCATGATCAGCGCTTTCAGTGAGGAAGGCCGATGAGCGAGACAGCCGTCCCGGGCACGGCGGCTGCGCCGGCGCTGCGGCTCGGTACTGCGCGCGGGCGGTGGGTGATCGCCGCGACCGTGCTCGGCTCGGGCATGGCCGCGCTCGACGCGACCGTGGTGGGCGTCGCGCTGCCGGCCATCGGGCGGGATTTCCACGCCGGCGTGACCAGCCTGCAGTGGGTGGTCGACGCCTACACGCTGACGCTGGCCGGCCTGCTGCTGCTCGGCGGGACGCTGGGCGACAGCTACGGGCGGCGGAAGATGTTCGCGATCGGCGTGGTGTGGTTCGCCCTCGCCTCGCTGCTGTGCGGGCTGGCGCCGACCGCCGGGATCCTCATCGCGGCCCGGGCCCTGCAGGGCGTCGGCGGGGCGCTGCTGACCCCGGGCAGCCTGGCGATCTTGCAGGCGTCCTTCGCAGCCGATGACCGCTCGGCCGCGATCGGCGCGTGGTCAGGGCTGGGCGGCGTGGCCACCGCGATCGGCCCGTTCCTCGGCGGCTGGCTGATCGGCGCGGTGTCGTGGCGGCTGGTGTTCTTCATCAACCTCCCGCTGGCCGTGCTGGTCCTGGCCATCGCCGCCCGGCAGGTGCCGGAAACGAAGTCGCCAGGTCCGGTGCCGCGGCTGGACGTCAAGGGTGCGGCCTGCATCAGCGGCGCGCTGGCCGGCATCACCTACGGGCTCATCCAGGCGTCGTCGTCCGGGTGGGGGTCGGTGCCGGTGCTGGTGCCGCTGGGCCTGGGCGTGGTGCTGCTCGGCCTGTTCATCCTGGTCGAGGCGACGGAAGCGCAGCCGATGCTGCCGCTTAGCGTATTCGCCTCCCGGCAGTTTTCCGCGGCCAACGCGGTGACCTTCGTCGTCTACGCGGCGCTGGGCGGGGTGCTGTTCCTCGTGCCCACCGTGCTGCAGGTGGTCCACGGCTATTCCCCCGTCGAGGCGGGCACGGCGCTGCTGCCGGTGACCTTCATCATGCTCGCGCTTTCTTCCCGGTCGGGAGCTCTGGCCGCCAGGATAGGGCCGCGGCTGCAGATGACGGTCGGGCCGCTGGTGATCGCCGCGTCGCTGCTCTTGTTCAGCAGGATCGGCGGTTCCGGCGACTACTGGACCGCGGTGCTGCCCGCGGTGATCGTGTTCGGGTTCGGGGTGGCGATCAACGTGGCGCCGCTGACCGCGACCGCCCTGGCGGCCGCCCCGGCGGACCACGCGGGTATCGCCTCGGCGGTCAATAACGACGTGGCCCGGGCGGCGGGGCTGATCGCGGTGGCGGTGCTGCCCGCGCTGGCCGGCATCAGCGGGGAGAGCTACCTGCATCCGGCCGAGCTCGCGCACGGCTTCGAGGTGGCCGCGATGATGGCCGCCGTGTTCTGCGCGGCCGGGGGCGTGCTCGCGGGGGTCACCATCCGCAACCCGCCCAGGGCCGTGTGCGCCAAGACGACACCGCGTGGGTCGTACTGCGCGCTGGAAGGGACGCCACTGCGTAGCCTGGAACCGACAGCACCGACCGAGGTAGGGGACAAGCGATGACTGCTGGTACACAGCTGACGGCCCCAGTGGCGACGGTGGTGGAAGCAGCCGCCCGGGCGGCCCGCGGCACGGTCGCCGACCTGGCCAGCGTCCCCGGCGAGCGGCTGGACGACGCGCTGCGGGCGATGGCGGACCAGTTGCACCGCCGGGCCGCCCCCGTGCTCGCGGCCAACGAGGCGGACATGAAGGCGGCGCGGGCGGACGGCATCAGGGACGCGCTGCTTGACCGGCTGCGCCTGGACCGGACCCGGCTGGACGGCATGGCCGGCCAGCTGCACGCCCTGGCCGAGGTCCCGTTCGAGCCGTCCAAGCGGACGGTCAGGGAACTGCCGGACGGGCTGCTGCTCACCGAACGCCGCAGGCCGGTAGGCGTGATCGGGGCCAACTTCGAGGCCAGGCCTAACGTCGTGGTGGACATCGCGTCGCAGTTCGTCAAGTCGCGCAACGCGGGCGTGCTGCGGACCGGATCCGCGGCGATCCGGTCGGCGATCGCGCTGGCGAACGAGGTCATCGCGCCCGCCCTGGCCACGGCGGGCCTGGATCCGGCCATGATCCAGCTGATCGGCGTGCCCGGCCAGGCTTCCGCCCGCGAGCTTGTCCGCTATCCGGACCTGATCCCGCTGGTCATCCTGCGCGGCAGCGGGGACAGCACGCGCGCGCTTGCCGCCGAGGCGGCCCAGCACGGCGTGCGGACGATGGCGCACGCCGACGGCGGCGCGGTGCTTTACGTGGACGCGGCCGCCGACCCCGAACTGGCGGAACGGCTGATCGAGGCCAGCCTGGACCGGCTTGGCGTGTGCAACCGGCTCAACCTGCTGCTCGTGCACGCCGGGCGGTGGGACGAACTCGTGCCGCGGCTCGTCGCCCGGCTGGATCGTCTCGGCCTGGCCGCCTCGCTGCCGCCGCACCCGCACCGGCTCGGCCACGAGTGGGCGCTGGATGCAGGCCGCGAGGCCACCGTGACGCTCGCGCCGGCCAGCGGCCCGCGTGCGGCCGCCGTGCTGGCCAACGACGAGACGTCGGGGCTGGCCGCGGCGATCGTCACGCAGGACGAGGCCGCCGCGGCGGAGTTCCTCGGCGCCTACGCCGGCACGGGCGCGTTCTGGAATTGCACCACCCGGCTGCTTGACGGGTTCAAGCTGCTTTCCGTGCCCGAGACCGGGATCAACATCGACGCCGTGCCAGGACCGCGCGGCCCGGTCACCTTCCGCGACCTCTACCTGCGCCAGTTCGTGGTCACGCCGGCGGGCTAGCTGCGGGCACCTGGTAGGTGACCGATTCAAGCACCATCTCATCGCCGCCGGTGAGGTCCACGTTGTCGCCGCCGCAGCGCGGGCAGAGCGCCAGCACGTCGGTGGTCTCGGCGCTGGTCCCGCAGTCGCGGCAGGAGATCGTGGCCGGCACCGTGACGAGCTCGACCGCGGCGCCGTCTGCTTCCGTCCCCGCCGCTACGAAGCTGAACGCCTGCTCAAGCGCCTCCGCCACGACGGCGTGCCGGACCCCGAACCGGACCCGGACCCTGGCCACCTGGCGTCCGTTGGCGCGCTGGCGCACCGCGTCCAGCACGCCTTCGGACAAACCGTACTCATGCATTCCGCGGCCGGCCGTTCAGGCCGCGCGGGCGCGGCGGCGGTCCATGACCTCGGTCACGATGCTGCCGATCACGGTCGCGCGGCCGCGGCCCGACCGGGTCCCCGCCCGGTCCAGGGCCGGGGCCGCCACCGCCTCGAACGCGGACAGGCCCTCGCCCAGTAGCTTCCGGGTCTCCGGAGACTCCCAGATCGCCTGGGCCGAGTCCAGTGCCTTCTGCATACCCTGGCGCCCCTGGCGTGTGCCCACGAGGTAGCCAACCGCGAAGCCGATTATCACTTCCAGGTTATCCACGCCGATCACATCCTTTGTCGTGCGCGTACGGCTACATCTCGCGCAGTTCCAGGTACCGCCTGATATCAGGTAGTGACTCGATCACCATCGCCAGCAGCGCGGCTACGATCGCCGCCTTGATAAGCCTGCCCAACAAATCGCCCACCTCCTTCCCGCTGAGGTTCTTCGTGGTTTCGCGCTAAGTCCGTGCCGCCTCTGCGAGGATCTCCTGCACCGTCCGGACGGCGTGCGGCAGCGCCTCCCGGACCGGGTTGGACAGGCCCATCCCGGCGTCCACCTCGGCCGGCTCGCAGGCCACCACCAGGCTGCGTCCGGGCCGTCCGCCCAGCGAGGCGAGCAGCGCGAAGATGGCGTCAGGCGTCAGGCTGTGGGCGTCCATGACCGGCCGGTCCATCCGGTCGGCCTCAGGCAGCTCGACCTCGAGCACGGAGACCGTCCCCGGCGGTTCGCCCCGCGCCGCCGCGTCTACCAGGACGAACAGGTCACAGCCATTGAGCAGGTCGTAGACCAGGTGGACGCCGCGGATGCCGAAATCGCGGATCTCCACGCCCGCCGGATGCTGCTGCTCGGCGAGCAGCCTGACCACCTCGACGCCGAAGGCGTCATCGCGCAGGAACACGTTGCCCACGCCCGCGACCAGCGTCCGCCCGGTCACGACGTGGCCTCCAGGGGCTCTACCTCGTCGGTGCTGAAGTACAGGAAACGCCCGTGCGCGATCTTGATGTCCGCGTCGGGGTCGTCGGCCAGTGACACGGCCAGGTATGGCTTGTCCTCGACGTCCAGCAGCACCGCCTGGACTTCCGCGGTCCGGCCCACCAGGAACATGTCCTGGGCATCGCTGCGGCGGGTCCCGGGCCGCAGCCGGACCCGGCTGCCGCGCGCGATCTGCTGGCCGTCGATGATCACCGAGTCGGTGTCGGGCGATACCGAGGCGTCCGCCCCCGGATCCCACCAGGGCACGGCCCCGGCGCCCGGGCGGGCCGAGCGCATGGTCCCGTGCAGCCCGGCCATGGTCTGCGCGTCCATCGCCTCGACGCGGTCGATCAGCGCGGCCGCCCGCGGATCGGTGGCCCTGGCCTCGGTTTTCTCGTCCTCGGTCAGGGCCAGGGTGCGCAGCGTGAGGATCTCGTCGATCTCCGTGCCGTCGTAGAGCTCGCCGGGGCTCTCCGGGGCCAGCTCGGGGTGGTCGTACAAGATGATCGGCGCGGACAGCATGACGTCCCGCCCGCCGTCGGGGCCGGCCAGCACCGGCCAGCCGCCGGCGTTCTCGCACTCGGCCACGGCGGCCTTGGCCCACATCGGCGGATCGGTCATCGAGATGAACTCACCGCCAGCAGCGGTGAGGATCACGTGCGCCGCGACCAGCGCGGTGGGCAGCGCATCTTCCCGGCGTCCGGGCACGTGGCCGGCCGCGCTCCGGTTCTCCACCCGGACCCGGAGCCGGACCGCCTGCCACGGACCGGGGACTGCGAAGGCCCGTACCGACACCGCCCCCGCCAGCGGAGCGCGGCGCCGCACCGCGTATCCGGGGCGGCCGTCGGCCAGCGGCTCGCGGTCCTCGCCGCCGGCCACCGCGAACTCCTCCACGTGGCCGTCGCCGAGCACCTCGGCGGGGTCGACGGTGAACGCGATCTCGCGTTCCACCGCCTCGTCCCAGGTCGTTGCGCCGGCGCCGGGCTCAGGCGCCTCGGTGCTCCGCCGCTGCACCTGCAGGAAGCGCACGATGACCTGGACCGCGGGCCGGCCGGAGTGCTCGAGCACGCACTCGCACTGGGTGGAGTCGGTTTCCGAGGGGTCAGCCGCCGCGTATCCGGGCGCCATGACCACGCCCCACTGCCAGCGGCTGCGGTTCTTGGCGGCCGAGGCCCGGTACGGGTAGAGGACGTAGCCCTCGTACAGGACAGCGTTGGCCATCCGCCGGACGGCGTTGAGGTTCACGGCTGCCTCGCCTCCGGCGGCGCGGCCCCCGGCGGCGCGGCCCCGGACGGCGCGGCCTGATCGCCTGGAGTACCGAGCTTCTTGGCGCGCTCCTCGGCCAGCAGGGCCGCGATGGTGGCGTCCCAGGTGGGCAGGGCCCGCTCCGCTTTGAACTCGGCAAGCTCGTCCAGCGTCTCCCGGCTGCAGCGCAGCCACGCGCAGCCGGGGAAGTGCGCCTCGACCAGGTCGTGCCAGACCGTCACCGGCATCCGGTAGGCGGCCTCCGAGCTCCACGGCACGAGCTCGACGGAGTAGCCGGTCTCGGTGGCCACGAAGATCGTCCCGCTGAACAGCATCAGCAGCGGGACCGTGCCGTCGTCCAGGCCGTGCAGGTACCGGGCCGAGGCCACCTCCAGGTCGTAGGTGCAGGGCACCGGAACCTCGATATCGGTCACCGCGGTGAACGAGGGCACCATCGTCGTCACCGTGGCGAGCTGAATCGGCTTGACCGTGTTGGCCCACCGCGACGGGTCCCCGAACAGGTCGTGCAGCCGCCGCGCCTCGGCGGCGGAGTACCGGCGGCGGTGGGGCTCGATGCGGATCTGGCAGCGCAGCGCGATGGCGTGGATGCGGACGCCGGACCGCTCGGTGATCGCCAGCTGGAACGCCAGCGTCGGAGTCGCGGCGTACCGTTCCGCGGCCGCGCCCGTGCAGCCGAATATAAGGTCTGCCATCTCAGTGCTCCAGCTCCTGGTTGGCCGGCTGTCGTTCCACCGGCTCGGCCCGCTTGCGCACCCCGGTCAGGAACGTCGCGATCGAGGCGCGCACCTCCGATCCGCCGTCGAAGCCCTGCCAGCGCAGCCGGAGCTCGCCCACCAGCGAATAGCACATGTCGATCGGGATAAGGAAAACCTCGTTGCCGAGTTCCGTGCGGTTCACGAAGATCGCCTCGACGTCGGGGGTCAACGCGGCGAACAGGGGATATGCGGCGGCCAGCCGGTCCCAGGCCGCCAGGTCGAGCTCACACTCGGTCGGGCCGCCCGGACTCGGGTAACCCGCGACCACCCGGCCGAGCGCCGAGTTGTAGAAGAAGAACGCCATCGCGACCGGGATGTCAAGCTCGCTCCAGTCCCCGTCGGTCAGCGGATGGCCCAGCGCCGGCGCCGGGCCGGCTAAACCGGGCTATGCGGTATCGCTGGGGCACCCGAGCCCATTCTCGGGGTGCCTCAGTTGCTCGTGGCCGGCATTTGCCGACTTGCTGCCCGCTCATCACATGCTCATTAAGGCCGGCTGATGGCAACCACGCCGTCACCGGTGGGACAACCATAATCCTGCCCCGCCGACAGCACAAGACAGAACAGTCGCCCGGCCGGACACATATGTCTGACCGTTCTTGCTCGTCTTCAGCGTCGTTTTCAACGTACTCTCTTTGTCATACCCGGTGACGTTGCGCACCGGGCAGATTTCCGTATCTGGCCGAACCGGAGGGCGGCGATGGACAAGCGAGGCGACACGATCAACGACAACATCGAGGTAGTACCTGTCGTGGTCCTGTCGCAGACGTTCCCGGCGCGGCCGTCCTCTATCCCGAACATCCGCGACTTCGTCCGTCACTGCCTGGCTCAGTCACCGCTGTCGGAGGAAGACAACCGCGCCGTAGGCGAGACCGTGGCCGAGGCGCTGCTCGAGGCGGCCGGCCCAGCCGGCGCGATCAACGTCTCCTTCCGTATCTTTCCCGATCACGTCGAGGTTGACGTGCTGCGTTCCGGGGCCCAGGTCGGGACGCCCGCGAGCCTTGACGCCCTGACGTCGCTGCTGAAATCCGACGCGATGAGCATGGGAGCGGCCGCGGCCGGAGCGGGCGGCGGCAGGACCGCGCAGGCCGTGGCCGAGGAGACGGCGTTCGCCGACTGGATGGCGGCCGCGCTGCGCCGCGAGGGCATGACGATGGAGGTGGCGGCCCGCCAGCTCGGGGTTTCTGTGAAGACGGTCAGCCGCTGGGTGGGCGGGAGCACCGAGCCGCGGCTGCGTGACCTGCGGCGCATCCGCGAGCTTTTCGGCGATTTCCCGCTGCCCTGAGTACCTCGGCTTTCCTCGCTGGAACCGCGAGTAGACCTTTGCCCGGCTGAGCCTTACGGTTAGGCCCGTGACTGCATACACAGGTAACTTCCGGCTCGGGCCGGACGCGGGGCGCGTCGTCCTCAAGACGGGCCGGGCCGGGCTCGCCGCCAAGGCCGGCCATGACCTGACCATCGAAGTCACCCAGTGGTCGGCTCGGGTCGAGGTGCCGGCCGAGGACGCGGGCGGGGTCGCGGCCGCCCGGGTCAGCGCCGACCTGGACCTCGGCTCGCTGGAGGTCAGGGCGGGGACGGGCGGGGCCAAGCCGCTCAGCGACGGGGACCGCAGCCAGATCAAGAAGCAGATCGGCAACATCCTGGGCAGCGGCACGGCGAGTTTCACCTCGTCGCGGATCATCCCGGCCGGCAGCAGCGGCGGCGCGGTCGAGGGCTCGCTCACGTTCAACGCCACGACGCAGCCGGCCCGGCTGCAGGTGACCGAGCCAGGCCCCGGACGTTACCGCGGCACCGCGACCGTGACGCAGTCGGCCTTCGGGATCAAGCCGTACACCGGCTTCTTCGGTGCGCTCAAGCTGCGGGATGAGGTCGTGGTGGAGTTCGAGGTCGACCTCTCCAAGGCGGCCCCCGAGCCGGCCGGACCGGCGTGAGGCGCGATGAAACCGGACCGTCACCACGCCAGCACGTGGTGAAACCGCGGTTACGCCATGCGGAGCCGGCCGTCCGCGGCCGCCGCGGCAGGACCATAGCAACTTGTTCGGGGACCTTTGGCCTTCCCTTTGTCTTTCTATCCGTTCGATAATGCCCAAAGCCCGCTGACCGAGGAGCGGGTAGTCCCGGCTCCCGAGGTTGATCATGCCCACTCGCGCGCAATTGCACCGGCGGCGCTCTATCCTCGCCCGAGCATGGGATCTGCATATTCCGGCGATCTGCGACAAGCGGCCCATCAACGCAGAGCGTGCGGGCGTGCGAACGGAGATCGCCGCGAGCTGGGAGCGCTCGGCCGCGCACATCATGCCCGAGGTCCAGGAGGCGCCCCTCGCCGATGCCGGAGAAACGCAGCTCGCCTTCCAGGCGAGCCCGCTCAACGCGGCCGTCCGGCAGCTCGAACCCCAGTTGCAGGCGGCGGCGGACGACGGCGAGCTCGTGGTGGCGGTCACCGATCCCCACGCCCGCATCCTGTGGACGTACGGGGGCGCGGTCATGCGGCGCAAGGCGGAGAGAGTGAACTTCGTTCCCGGCGGCCGGTGGGACGAGGCCAGCGTCGGGACGAACGCCCTGGACCTGGCGCTCAGGCTCGACCACGCCGCCATCGTGTACTCCGCGGAGCACTTCTCCAGCTGCGTGCACGGCTGGGTGTGCTGGGCGGCGCCGGTGCACGACCCGCGCACCGGGCGCCAGCTCGGCGTCCTTGACCTGTCGACGACCTGGGACCGCTCTCATCCGATCGGCCTGGCCACGGCCGGTGCCCTGGCCCGGCTGCTGGGACGCGAAGTGCGCGCGATGGCCCCGGCGGACGCCGTGCCGGATAGCGCGAGTCCCGCCGCCGGGCTGCTGGAGCTCAAGCTGCTCGGCCGGGCCGGCGCGCGGCTGAACGGCGCGCGGCTGCGGCTCACCCGACGCCAGATGGAGATCCTCGCGCTGCTGGCTCTCAATCCCGACGGTCTTAACCTGGGGGAGCTGCACGCCCGGCTCTACGGTGACCGGGCCGTGAGCCAGGGCACGCTGAAGGCAGAGATGTCCCAGCTGCGCGCCGCCCTCGGCGGGCGGCTGGAGTCCCGCCCGTACCGGATCAGCCTCGACGTGCGCTGCGACGTCAACGACGTGCTGCACCGGCTCCGGGCCGGTGACGTAGCGGGCGCCGTCGAGCGATACGGCGGAGAGCTGCTGCCCGGCACCGAATCCCCGGCCCTCGCCGAGTACGGCCACTTCCTCACGGTCGCGCTGCGCAATGCGCTGCTGTCCGATCCTCACCCGGCGGCGGTGCACCGGTACCTGGAGCTGGCGCCGCACGATCTTGACGTGCTCGGCCGCACCCGAGGGCGCGACCTACCAGTTGCCAACCTCGGGCGGCCTACGCTCGACCCCTCTCACTGAGGAGGGACGACATGACATTCACCACGATCCCGGCGCATGTTAGCCCATTCCGGCCGCAGCCGCCCGTCCGGGCCCAGGTCGCCCACCCCGGTCAGTCGGCCGTCCAGGAGCGGATCAGGCGAAGACGCTCAGGAAGATCATCCGGGGTGAGGTGCCCGGCACCGGCGGCGGCTACCACCTGGGCCTGGCCGACATCGCCGCACGGGCAGAAGAGATGGGCTGGACGCTCCGCGCTGACCGCTCTGACCTGGGCGGGATCGCGGTCCAGGTGCTGCTGCCCGTGCCCGCTCCCGGTGAAGGGTGAACAGGCTGATGGATGAGATCCGAGTCGCCATCATCGACGATCACGCGATAGTCCGCCAGGGCCTGCGGGCCATGATCGACAGGGAACCGGATCTGCGTGTGGTCGGCGAGGCGGCGTCGGCCCGGCTGGCCCCGGCGATGCTCGACCGGGTCCATCCCAGGGTCGTGCTCCTCGACCTCAAGCTGACCGCGGGCAGTGAGTGCGACGGCCTTTCCCTGTGCGCCACGATAACGCAGCGTTACCCCGATAGCCGGGTGCTCGTGCTGACGAGCTCGGGGGAGGAGTGGCTGATCCTGGAGTCGGTCAGGCAGGGCGCTAAGGGTTTCGTGCTGAAGGACGTGGATCTGACCGAGCTCGTCCGGGCGATCAGGGCCGTGCACCGGGGTGAGAGCGCCTTTGACTCCCGGACCGCCGGAGTGGTCGTCCGCTGGATGCACGAGGGCCACCGTCCCGGCGCGACCGCGAGCGACATTACCCCGCGGGAGCGGGAGATCTTGTCGCTGCTCGCTCGCGGGCTGAGCAATGTCGCGATCGGCCAGCGGCTGTACATCTCCGCGGCCACGGTGAAGTTCCACGTCGGCAACCTCATGCAGAAGCTGGGCGCGAGCCGCCGCGCCGAGGCCGTGTACGCGGCCAGCAAGCTCGGCCTGATCTGACCGCGGCACGCCCGCCGGTCCCGTGGCCTGACGGCACCGGCGGCCGCACTTGCCCGGTGCGGGCAGGTGCGGCCACTGGCGGCTCGGTGCTAGAGCAGCGTGGTGACGGCCTTGACCTCGGTGTAGGCCTCGAGCACCTCGTGGCCCATCTCGCGGCCCCAGCCGGACTGCTTGTATCCGCCGAACGGCAGCGCCGCGTCGAACACGTTGTAGCAGTTGATCCAGATGCTGCCGGCCTTGATCTTCTTGGCCAGCGCGTGGGCCTTGGAGATGTCCTTGGTCCAGATGCCCGCGCCAAGGCCGTACGGGGTGTCGTTGGCGGCGGCCGCGACCTCGTCCAGGTCGCTGAACGGCGCCGCGACTACCACCGGCCCGAAGATCTCCTCACGCACGACCGTCATGCCCGGGTGCGTGTTGGTCAGCACGGTGGGCTCGACGAAGTAGCCGCTGCTGCCGTGGCGGCCGCCGCCGGCCCGGGCCGTGGCGCCTTCCGCCAGGCCGGAGTCGACATAGCCGGTCACCCGCCGCAGCTGTTCATCGGAGACCAGCGGGCCCATCTGCGTGTCCGGCTCCATGCCGTGGCCGAGCTTGATCGACTTGGCGATCTCGGCGACGCCGTCGACGACCTCCTCGAAGCGGCCCTGCTGGACGTACAGCCGCGACCCGGCGACGCAGCACTGCCCGTGGTTGAAGAAGATCGCGTTGGCCGCGCCCTCGATCGCGCTGGCGTCGGCGTCGTCGAAGACGACGTTGGGGCTCTTGCCGCCGAGTTCCAGGCTTACCTTCTTCAGGTTCCCCGTGGCCGCATTGGCGATCAGCTTGCCCACCTCGGTGGACCCGGTGAACGCGACCTTGTCCACGTCATGGTGCGCCGCGAGCGCCGCCCCGGCGGTCTCGCCGAATCCGGATACCACGTTCACCACGCCGTCGGGCACGCCGGCCTCGGCGATCAGCCCGGCCAGCCGCAGCGCGGTCAGCGGCGTCTGCTCGGCCGGCTTGAGCACCACGCAGTTGCCGGCGGCCAGCGCCGGGCCGAGCTTCCACGCGGCCATCAGCAGCGGGAAGTTCCACGGGATGATCTGCCCGACCACGCCGACCGGCTCGCGCAGCGTGTAGGCATGGAAGTTGGCGCCCGGCATGTAGGGCACCGAGATGTTGATCGAGTTGCCCTCGATCTTGGTGGCCCAGCCGGCCATGTAATGGAACAGGTCGGCGGCCAGCGGCACGTCGGCCGCCTGGGCGACGGCGAAGGGCTTGCCGTTGTCCAGCGACTCCAGCTGGGCGAGCTCGTCCAGGTGCTCGAGGATGAGGTCGCCGATCCGCCAGATGATGCGCCCGCGTTCGGAGGGCGTCATCCGGCCCCACGGGCCTTCATCGAACGCCCTGCGTGCTGCCCGCACAGCCCGGTCGATATCCTCGGCTTCCCCCTCCGCGACCTGGGCGAGAGTCTCACCGGTCGCGGGGTTCGGGGTCTCGAACGTCTTGCCCGACGCCGCAGCTGACCACTGCCCGTCAATGAACAGCTGCCGCGGCGCACCGATGAACTCCTCGACGCTCCGGTCCAGGGTCATGGTCATAGATACACATCTCCTTTGCCGCCGACGTCGGCCGGTCACCTGATCGCGGCCAGGCGTCAATCGTCGTGCCGTGCCCCCGGCCCGTCAGCCAGGGCGCACTTGCTAGCGCTCATCCTCCAGCAGGTCATGGACCACGACAACTACCCGATCGGCCGGGTTCGCTACGCCGGGAGGGCCGGGGCCGGCCCGCGCTCAGCCGCCCCCTCCCGGTCCGGGTGTGCGGCGTGCTGCGCTGCGCAGGCAAGCAGCACCGCTCGTTCGGAAAATTCAATTTCTTTATCCCGGACGGACGGTGCGGCTTGGTCCGTCCGGACCGCCTGAATGGCTCCGCTATTACCGGCCGATCGGCTAGGTGGGCCCTGGCCGGCTGTCAGCGCTATTCGCGACCTGCGGACAGTGCCGCGCCCGGTGTGCCTCGCGGAGGCTAGAGGGGAGATCCCTTCAAGGAGCGCACATGTCAGATCGACGTCCTTCGCTCGGCGACCGCCTCGAGACACTGCTGCAGGTTGAGAAGTTCCCGCCGCCGGCCGGCTTTACCGCTACCGCCCGAGTGAGCGACCCCGCCGTATACGAGGAGGCGGCGGCCGCCCCCGAGGCCTGGTGGGCGCGGCAGGCGACCGAGCGCCTGCACTGGGATACGCCGTTCTCCTCGGTCCTCGATGACAGCAACCCGCCGTTCTACACGTGGTTCGCCGACGGGACCATCAACGTCTCCTACAACTGCCTGGACCGGCATGTGCTGGCCGGGCGCGGCGACCGGGTCGCGTTCCACTGGCGGGGCGAGGAGGGCGAGGAACGCGACCTCACCTACGACCAGCTTCTCGACGACGTGCAACCGCGGACCCGGTCTGCCCGGCGGAGCCGATGGAAGCCGAGCACCCGCTGTTCCTGCTCTACTCCTCCGGCTCCACGGCCAAGCCCAAGGGAATCCTGCATACCACGGGCGGGTACCTCACCGGGGTCACGACCACCACGGCGATGGTCTTCGACCTGGATCCCGACCACGACATCTTCTGGTGCACGGCCGATGTCGGCTGGATCACCGGTCACTCCTACATCGTGTACGGGCCGCTGGCCAACGGCTGCACGTCGGTGATCATGCGCCGGCTCCTGCGCGACATCGCGGAAGGCCGCGAACCCGGTGACGTCACCACCTTGCGGGACGCAGCGGTCCTCACCCAGCTGCGGCGGGGCTCCGCGCCGTAGCGAACATGGGTCGCCCGGTCTCGTCCGGCCGGGTCAGCCTCCGGTCAGGCCGGCCACGATGTCGTCGGTCGCGCGGTCCAGGCCGTCGAGGTCACGTACCACCTCGACGCGATCGCACAGTTCCGCGTAACGCGGCAGATCGCAGCGGCCCAGCCGCCATACGTTCCGCCGCTCGGGGGTCAGCCAGATGAGCTGCTTGCAGCGGCTGGCCATCTCCTCGAAGACTTCCATGTTGGCGTCGTGGCCGTTGCCGCGCCCGTCGCCGAGGATTACCACCGTGGTCCGCCGCGTCACGGTGTCGGGGAACTCCTCGCGGAACCGGCCGAACGCGGCGCCGTAGTCAGAGTCGGCGTCCACGTCAAGCGTGTCGCCGCCGAAGATCAGGTCAAGCGCGCGCTCGACCGGATGCTCCGCGAACAAATCGGTGACCTCCACCGTGTCGGCCACGAACGCGAACGTGCGCACCTGGCCGAACAGCCGCTGCAGGCCATGCACCAGGTACAGGGTGAACCGCGCGGTGGGGCGGACCGACAGGCTCACGTCGGCGAGGATGACGAGGCGTGGCTTGTCCTGCCTGCGGGCCACCGTCACCGGCCGGAACGGGATCCCGTCGAAGCGCATGTTGGTGCGCATGGTGCGCCCCGGGTCCACCCGGCCGCGGCCGGAAACGACGCGCCGGTGCGTCAGCGCTCCCGGCATGGTCTTGGCCAGGCGGCGCAGGGTCTCCTCGAGCCGGTGACGCTCGGCCTCGTTGATCCCTGACGCCCGGACGCCAGCCCGCTCCGGAGACTCGATGGCCCGCCGGTCCATGGCGGCCAGCGCCTCCAGGTGGCGCTTGAGCAGTTCGCTGAGGTTCGCGATCTCGCCGCCCGCGGCGGCGGCCAGCGCCGCGAGCGCGTCCGGTGGTACGTCGCCAGCCAATATGTCGTCAGCCGGATCCTCGAGCCAGTCGAGCAGCGCCTGCTCCTCGGCCACCGTCAGGCCGGCGTCGAGCCGGGTGCCCGGGCCGCTCAGCAGCTTTCCTGGCACGCCCCCGCCGTGCAGCCGGGACGTTTCCAGCTGGATGCGCGGGCCGGACACGTCCGAACGGCCACGCTCCTTCGCCAGCACGATCTCGTCCGTCATCGACGCCAGGTCGATCTTGTTGGCCTCCTGATGCAGGTTGTACGCCGTCGCGAGATCCTGCTGGCGGAAGAAGTCACGGATGTCGGCCGGCTTGCCGTGCGAATGGCCCTGCTGCGGGGTATGCGACGGCTCCGGCGAGATCGTGAACGACTCGGCGGTGCCCTGGTCGGCCAGGTCGTCGTGCGCGTGGCTGTGGCCGTGCGGGTCGGCGGCCGCGATCGGCTCGAGCCAGAAGTAGCGGTCGAAGAGCTCGTCGAAAAGCTCCTCATCGCGCCGGTCCTTGACCAGCGCGACCCGCAGGACGCCGCGCAGGGTCTCCCGGTCGGCCAGGGCGCCGGGCTGGGCCGCGGCGCGCATGGCGTCGAGTGCCTCGGTCACCGACACCCGGACCCCGCGCAGCCGCAGCAACCTCACGAACCGGTGCAGGCTGCGTTCCACCGGGACCCCTAAAGCGCCCGGCGGCGCGCGAGGCCCTTGGCGAACGAGCGGCTGCCCTGCCCGGCGGGCACCGCGCGGCCGCCGGAACCCACCGAGGCCGCCGATGTCGGCGCCCCGTAATAGTTGTCGTCGTGCCGCCCCGGCCGGTCCTTGGCGGAGCGCTCGGCCTTCGCCGCGGCATCGTCCTCCTGGCCGGCGTGATCGTCAGGCGCGTGGGTGTGCCAGCCGTCACCGTGATCGTGCCCGTGCCCGTGGTCATGCCCGGGCGGGTGCTCGCGTTCGGGCTCGTCGGCCAGGGCGGCGTTCGGGTCGCCCAGGGACGGCAGCACATCAAGCGCCCGCCGGATGTCGCGCGAGTACTTCACCACGACCGAGATCGTGTCGGCGAGAATCGCCGGGGTGATTTCCTCTACCCCGAGCACGGCCAGGGTCCGGGCCCAGTCCACGGTCTCTGAGATGCTGGGCGCCTTGCGCAGGTCCAGCCCGCGCAGGCCGCGGACGACCTGGACGAGGTGCTGCGCGGCCGCGTCGGGCAGGCCGGTTTTCTTGCTCCGCAGGATCTCGAGTTCACGTCCGGCGCTCGGATAGTCCAGAAACAAGTGCAGGCAGCGGCGCTTGAGCGCGGCCGAAAGGTCGCGGGTGTTGTTCGAGGTGAGGATGACGCACGGCGGATGGCGGGCCACGAACGTGCCTATCTCCGGCACCGACACCTGGTACTCGGCCAGCATTTCGAGCAGGACCGCCTCCAGGGCCTCGTCGGCGCGGTCGACCTCGTCGATCAGGAGCACCACCGGGTCGGCCGAGTGCACGGCTTCCAGCAGCGGGCGCGGCGCGAGGAAGCGCTCGGAGAAGAAGGCGCTCTCCTGCTGCGCGATCCGCTCGATCGCGGTATGCAGGTCAGGGGTGTCTTCGAGCAGCTGGCCGATCTTCTCCCGCAGGATCTGGGTGTACAGGAGCTGCTTGCCGTAGTCCCATTCGTACAGGGCCTTGGTGTCGTCCAGGCCCTCGTAGCACTGCAGCCGGAGCAGCCGCCGTCCGGTGGCCGCGGCCACCGCCTTGGCCAGCTCGGTCTTGCCGGCTCCGCGGGGCCCTCGACGAGCAGGGGCTTGTCGAGGCGGGTCTGGACGAATACCGCCGTGGCGAGCTGCCGGTCGGCGATGTACCCGTAGTCGGCCAGCGCGCTGGTGACGTCGTTGACGGTGTTGAAGTACGGCATTCGTCCTCCAGGTAGTGGCCGGCGAATCGCGGGTCGGGCCCGGTGCGCTGGCACCGGGCCCGACCATAGCGACAGGTCCTCAGCTGAGGAGGTCATCCAGGTCGCCGTTCAGGCAGTGGTCGACGACCGGGCGGACGGTGTTGAACGTGCACTCCTTGGCGTTGCCGGGGGTGCAGGCGTCGCCGAGCACGTGGTTGGTGATCCGGTCGACGTCCTCCGCGTCCCCGCGGATCACCGGCGAGTTCTCGTAGAACTTGGTCGGGCCCTTGCCGAGCCTGTTCTTAGAGTAGGTGTCCTGCGTCACGTCGGTAAACTTCTCCGTCACGCCGACGTCGCGGAGCAGCCGGATCGCCGCGCCGAGCGCGGCCTCGGCCGCCTGCACATCGGTCATGCCGTGCGTGTCCACGCCCATCGCGGCGGCGATTTCGGCGAAGCGCTTGTAGGCGACTGGCATGTTGAAGGCCCAGACCCGGGGCAGCGCGATCGCGTTGTTGAGGCCGTGGTGGGTGTCGTAGAAGGCGCTTATCGCGTGCGAGATGGAGTGGATGATCCCCAGCCCGCCGGAGTTGAACGCCTGAGCCGCGATGTACTGCGCGTACATCATTCCCTCGCGGCCGGGCAGATCCTGCCCGTTCCACGTCGCCTGGCGCAGGTTCTCGGCGGTGAGCTTGATCGCGTACAGGGCGTTGCCCAGCGACGGCGGGAAGTTCAGCCGGGAGACGTAGGGCTCGCTGGCGTGCGCGAGCACGTCGAAGCCGCACTGCGCCGTGTAATCGACCGGGCAGTCGTAGTAAAGGGTCGGGTCGTCGACGGCCAGCGTGGCCACGGCCGCGTCGTCGAAGGCAACGTACTTGTGCGGCTTTTCCGGGTCGGTCGTGGTGTCGGTGATGACGTAGGCCCAGGAGGTCTCCGACCCGGTGCCCGCCGTGGTCGAGACCGCGATGTGCGGCGGGTTCTTGGGGTTCTCGCTCTTGTTGAAACCCTCGAACTCGTTGACGCTGCGGCCGTCATGAGCCACCGAGATCCGGGCGCCCTTGCAGGCGTCGTGGCTGGATCCGCCGCCGATCGAGATGAAGCTGTCGCACTTGTTCTCCTGGTAGAGCGCGACCGCGTCCATGACGTTGTAATCCTTGGGATTGGACTCGACCTTGTCGTAGAGCACGACTTCAAGCCCGTGGTAGCGGAGCGAGCCGACGATTTTAGCCACGGTATCGCTGCCGCGCAGGCCCGACGTCATAACGAGGATCCGGTTGAATCCAAGCTTTTTGGCCTCGGGGCCGAGAAGTTCCCATGCGCCGGGGCCGAGCATGGCACGCGGGAATGGATGGAACTCCTTGATGGGAAACGGCTTGAGAAGTTCTTCTACTTGCATTTCTTGCCTCTCTGGCGGAACGAGCGTGGCGCTATGGCGTCATCCTTTCCGGACAGCTTGGACATTAGGTCGCGGCCGGGCGCGGGGGAATACGCGAGCGCGGAAACCGGGCACCTGGCCGGCCAGAACCGTCGATTCGGACAGCGCCGGCCTAGCCAATCGGACAGGGCCGGTCCAGCACGAGCCACCCGCCGTCCGCCGTGTGCACGGCCCGCGACCAGCCGGGGATAGTGCCGATCCCGGCCAGCCCGGGCAGGTCGAACGCCTGGACGTGCCCGAAGGTGGGGTCCGGCGTGTCTTCGAGCGGCACGGCGATCACCACCCGCTGGCGGGCGGCACGGCACAGCTGCCTGACGGCCTGGGCGGTTACCCGGGCCGGGAGATGCTCCAGGACATGGACCGCAAGGACCGTGTCCACCCCCTGGTCGGCCACTGGCAGGGCCAGCAGGTCAGCCGCTGTGAAGCGGGCGCGGCTGGCCAGCGAGCGGGCGACGTGGCCGGCCAGCGCGACCGCCGACGGGACGACGTTGGTGCCGATGACCCTCAGTTGCGGGTTTTGCTCGGCCGCCAGCAGCGGCAGGAACCCGAAGCAGCACCCGGCGTCAAGGACGGTGGTACCGCGGATCAGCGAAATTACATGGGAGTAGATGCGGCCGAACGCAGGGATGCTGCCGGTCCCGCCCGGATCGGGGCGGCGCAGCCGCCGTATGGTGTTGCGGTAGAAGGCCGCCCAGGCCTGCATCGGGTCGCGATCGGCCGCCAGCACGGTATCGACAAAAAGCCGCTCGAACGCCGATCCGTCAGGCACCAGCCCGAGCGGCCCGAGCTCGGCCGCGATGTGATCGGCGAGTTCGTTGCTGAGCCCGGCGTGATCGAAACGCGGCCGGACGTTCCCGTCGGTAATAAGGAAATGCGGTGTTTCGATCGTAGGCATGCTGCCAGGATCGCGGCAGGCGGCGCCTGAAGCACCTGCCCGATTGGCCAGGTGCCGCTGCCCGGTCAGGCAGTTACGCATCCCTGCGTAGCGTCCTAGGTTTGAGGCGAAAAGCGCCGGTGCGCGCCGCGGAAAGGATCGATGAAGTGACCGATGAAACCCCCGAGGGGGCCGAGGAAAACGTCACCGCCGTGGACGAGCTGCTCGTCGAAGAGGTATCCATCGACGGCATGTGCGGCGTCTACTGACGGACGCCGCGACCGCTGGCCGCTTTCCCGGGCGGCCCTGGCCGACTCGGAGGTTATCGATGCTCGCTGACGCCGCCGGGCCCCCTCGCCCGGCCGCCACCTTGACCGAGCAGTTCAAGGGCGGGCTGCCCGACCCGGAGTGCGTGCTCGGACACGGCGAGCGCGAGCTGGCCAAGGTCTGCCTGCCGGACCGCCCGCCCGCAGGACCCGGGCACTCCAGGCGCCCGGCCCCGGTATTCCTCCCGCTCGGCCGGATCCCCGTGAGGGCAGCGACATGAACCTGCTCGAGTCGGTGCCGCTGGGTAAGACGGGTCAGGCCCGCGCGCCCAGCCGGGTGATGTTCGGACCGCACGAGACCAACCTCGGCCGGCGCCGGGCCATCTCGGCCCGGCATGCCGCCTACTACGAGCGCCGGGCGGCGGGCGGCTGCGGCGTCATCGTGACCGAGATCGCCAGCGTGCACCCGTCGGACTGGCCCTATGAGCGCGCGCCGCTGGCCGCGGACTGCGAACCGGGCTGGTCGCAGACGGTCGCGGCCTGTGCGCCGCACGGGGCCCTGGTGCTCGCCGGGCTCGGTCACGCCGGGATGCAGGGTTCCTCGGCGTTCTCTCAAGGCCCGCTGTGGGCGCCGTCGCGGGTCCCGGACGCCGGTTCTCGTGAGCTGCCCATGGAGATGGCGCAGACCGAGATCGATGCGCTGGCCGACGGCTTCGCGGCCGCCGCGGCCCTGGCGGGCCGGTCGGGGCTGGACGGGGTGGAAATCAACGCCGGCCAGCACTCGCTGCTGCGCCAGTTCCAGTCCGGGCTGACCAACCAGCGCAGTGACCGTTACGGCCAGGACCGGCTGCTGCTGACCGAGCGCGTGCTGGCCTCGGTGCGTGCTGCGCTCGGCCGCGACCGGGTGCTCGGCCTGCGGCTGTGCTGTGACGAGCTCGCTCCCTGGGCCGGCGTGACACCCGAGCTGGCCGCGGAGTCGGCCGCCAGGCTGGCCGGGCAGGTCGACTATCTCGTGGTCGTGCGCGGGTCGATCTACTCGCTGCCGGCGACCCGGCCCGACCTGCATTCCGATCCGGGCTTCGGCATCGAGCTCTGCCGTCAGGTCCGGACGGCGGTGGGCGGCACGATCCCGGTGGTCCTGCAGGGCAGCGTGGTGGACCCGGCCCAGGCGCAGTGGGCGCTGGCCGACGGAGCGGCCGACCTGGTGGAGATGACCAGGGCCCAGATCACCGAGCCTGACCTGGTCGCACGGCTGCGAGCCGGCCATCAGGACCGGATTCGCCCTTGCCTGCTGTGCAATCAGGCGTGCATGGTCCGTGATAACCGTAACCCGGTCATCACCTGCGTGATCGAGCCCGGCAGCGGTCATGAGCTCGACGGCGGCGATGTCGGTGGCGGGGAACAGGACCCGAGTCCGGTGCTGGTGATCGGCGGCGGAGGCCGGCCTGGAGGCGGCCAGGGTACTGGCCGAGCGCGGGCACCGGGTGCGGCTGGCCGAGCGCGGCCCGGTCCTGGGCGGCATGCTGGCCACCGCGGCCGCGGTGCACGGCCGGCATCGGCTGGGCGCGGCGGTGGACTGGTGGTCCCGCGAGCTGGCGCGGCTGGACGTGACGGTCTCACTTGAGCACGAAGTCAGCGCGGCCGAGCTGGACGACGCCGTAACCAGGGGCATGCGCGTGCTGCTGGCCACCGGGTCCGTACCCGGCCCGCGTGATTACCGCATCGCGCCTGACGCGCACGTGGTGGAGGCGGCCGACCTGGTCGCCCTGGTGCGTGACGGCGGGCTTGACCAGCTGCCGGAAGGCCGGGCCGTGGTATTCGACCCGATCGGCGGGCCCGTCGGGGTCGGCGTCGCCGAGCTGCTGGCCGCGAACGGCCGGCCGACGTCGATCGTCACCCAGGACCAGATCGCCGGCACCCAGCTGGCCCTCACCGGCGACCTCGCCGAGGCCAACTCGCGGCTGCAGCGGGCGGGCGTGCGGCGCGAGCTGCGCAGCCTGCTGCGCGAGGCGGCCGGGGATCATGTGCTGCTCGAGGACCGCTGGACCGGCGAGCAGCGCCGGGCGGACTGCGGGTTCGTCGTGCACTGCGGGCACCGGCTCCCGGATCAGGCCCTGTACCTGCGGCGGCCGGGCACGCTGCGAGCTGGTGACTGCGTGGCGCCCCGGACGGTGCTCGAGGCCGTGCTCGAGGGCCGCCGGGCGGCGATGACGATCTCCGCGGCCGATCAGCTTCCCGAGCTGCCGCCCCTGACCGTGACCGGCGCCATGACTACGACCGGAGGTGGCCGATGAGCGGAGCCAGCCGGTACCGGTACCTGTTCTCGCCGTTGCGGATCGGCCCGGTGGTGGTCCGCAACCGGATCGTGTTTTCCGCGCACCTGACCAACTACGCCGAGGATGGCCTGCCGACCAAGCAGCACGCCGATTACTACGCGGCCCGCGCGGCGGGCGGCGTCGGCCTGATCATCACCGAGGAGCACTCGACTCATCCCACCGACTGGCCCTACGAAAAGCTGATCCACGGCTTCCACCGCGCGGTCATCCCTGGCTACCGGGAGATGACCGCGGCGGCGCACGCGTACGGCGTGCCGATCTTCGCGCAGCTCAACCACAACGGCGGGCAGGCCTCGTCGATGTTCTCGCGGCTGCCCGTGTGGGCGCCGAGCGCGGTTCCCGACCCGATGTTCCGCGAGGTTCCCAAGGCCGTGGAACGGCACGAGATCGCCGAGATCGTGGCCGGCTACGGCACGGTCGCCGGGCACTGCGCCGAAGGCGGCTTCGACGGCGTGGAGCTGCAGTGCTCGCATTCCTCCATCGTCCGGGGCTTCCTGTCCCCCGCGACGAACAAGCGCACCGATGCGTACGGCGGCTCGCTGCCGGCCCGGGCCCGCATCCTGCTCGAGATCGTGGACGCGGTGCGGGAGGCGATCGGGCCTGACCGGGCGCTTGGCGTGCGGATCTGCGGCGACGAGCTGATCGAGGGCGGGAGCACGCTGGCCGAGGCGGTCGAGGTGGCCAAGATGGTGGAGGCCACCGGCCAGGTCGACTACATCAACACCTCGATTGGCGTGGCCACCGCGACGCTGTTCATGATCGAGGCCTCGATGAGCATCCCGCCCGGCTACGCCCTGTTCATCGCCAACGCGATGCGCCGGGTGGTCAGCCTGCCGGTGATCGGGGTGGGCCGGATCAAGGACCCGGTCCAGGCCGAACGGGCGCTGGCTGACGGCGATTGCGATCTGGTCGGCGTGGTGCGCGGGCAGATAGCCGATCCCGACTTCGCGGCCAAGGCCCGCTCGGGCCATGCCACCGAGATCCGCACCTGCCTGTCCTGTAACCAGGAGTGTGTCGGGCGGATGGGCCTGAACCGGTGGCTCGGCTGCATCGAAAATCCTCGCACCGGCCGGGAGTCTGTCCCGCTTCCTTCGCCGCGCAGGCGGGGCCGCCGGGTGATCGTGGTCGGCGGCGGGCCAGCCGGCCTGCAGGCGGCCGCCACCGCCGCCGGGCGCGGACATCATGTCACGCTGCTCGAGCGGCAGCCGCGGACCGGCGGCCAGGTGGCCGTGGCCGCGTCCGTGCCCTCCCGGGCCGAGTTCCTCGACGTGGTCCGCAACCTCGCGGCCGAGTGCCAGCGCAACGGGGTGGAGATCAGGACCGGCGCGGCCGCCACCGCGCCATGGCTGCTCGGCGAGTCGCCCGACGCCGTGGTGCTGGCGACCGGAGCGCGGCCGCAGCCGCCGTACTGGGCCGCCGGGCTGCCGCGCGTCGTGGACGTGCGCGACGTGCTCGAAGGCCGCGCCGAGCCTTCTGGTGAGGTCGTCGTGGTCGACGATCTCGGCTTCCATCAGGCCACCAGCGTCGCCGAGCTGCTGGCTGACCGCGGCTGCCAGGTGGAGATCATCACCGCCGGCATGGTCGTGGGCCAGGATCTGGGCATCACCCTCGATATGGAGACCTTCAACGTGCGAGCGCATGCCAAGGGCATCCGCCAGGCCACCGACCTGGTGGTGGTGGGAGCGGCCCCCGCTGACGAGCCGGACGGCGGTTCCGGCGGGGTGCAGCTCTCGCTGCTGCATCATCCGACCGGCGAGCCCGCGCAGCGGCATTGCGACTGGGTGGTATGCGCGGTCCATCAGACGCCCGAGGACGAGCTGTGGCAGCAACTGCAGGGCGCGCCGTTCGAAGTGCATCGCGTCGGCGACTGCGTCACGCCGCGCCGGGCGCACGCGGCCGTGATCGAGGGACACCGGGTGGCGGTGGCGCTATGACGATTCCAGCGGACGTGAAGGTCCTGGCCGTCGTGGTGGTCCGCGACGGCCAGCTGCCGGCCGGCGCCGCCGAGGCGGTGGCCGAGGCGGGAGGCGCGGCGCTGGTCGCGGGATCGGGGACCGGCGCGGCAGCGGACGAGCTGGCCGGGGCCAGCCGGGCCTGGCTGCTCGAGGTGTCCTCGGTCGCCCCGGCCGCGCTGGCCAGCACGCTGGCGCAGGCACTGGCGGGCGTGGACATGATCGTGCTGCCGGCGTCGCCTGACGGCCGCGATCTCGCGCCCAGGCTGGCCGTGATCCTGGGCCGGCCGCTGCTGGCGGGCGCCGTCCGGTGCGCGTCCGGCGAGGTCGAGCTGGCCAGGCTCGATGACCGGCTGTCGGTGCGGGTAGGGGTGGACGGGCCGGTGCTTGTGACGCTGCGGCCTGGCCGCCGCGGCAAGCTCGAGTCGGCCAGCGACACGAAGCCGGCGCAGGTGAGCGTGCTCTCGCCGGCTGCCCCGCAGGCCAGCCGGGATGCCGAGAGCGTCGGGGTGCTGCAGCCCGAGCCCGCCGTAGTGGACCTGGCCGAGGCTCGCCGGATCGTGGGCGGCGGGGCAGGCCTGGTGCCGGCCGGCGCTGACGGTGCGGCCGCCATGCGGCTGCTGGCCGACGTCGGAGCCGCCCTCGGGGCCAGTGCGGGCGCCACCCGGGTGGTGACCAACGCCGGCTGGATGAGCTACGACCGGCAGATCGGGACCACCGGGGTGTCCGTCGACCCGGAACTCTACATCGCGTTCGGCATCTCCGGAGCGGCGCAGCACGTCGGCGGCCTGGGCGCGCCGGAGCATATGGTAAGCGTGAACACCGACCCGTCCTGCCCGATGACGGCCATGGCCGACCTCGGGATCGTAGCCGACGCCCCGGCGGTGCTCAGGGAACTGGCCAGGCGCCTCGGCGTGGCTCCTTCGGGCGGACCCGGCGGAGCCGCCGAGCCCGAGGGGGCGGGTCAGCGCCGGCGGCGCCGGAACAGCACAGCGGCCTGAGGGAGTAAGCCATGCCGGGTAAGCCGGTCACCGTCGATGCCGTCGTCGTCGGTGCGGGCCCCGCCGGGTCCGCCGCGGCGCTTGAGCTCGCCAGGGCAGGCCGCGATGTCGTCATCGTGGAGCGAGGGGCCTTCCCTGGCGCGAAGAACGTCTACGGCGGCGTCGTCTACGGACGGATCCTCGACGAGATCGTGCCGCAGTGGTGGACCGAGGTGCCGGTGCAGCGGTGGGTAACCCGGCGCTCCACCATGCTGATGACGCCGACCCAGGCGCTGACCGTGGACTACCGGACCAGTGCCTGGGACCGCCCGCCTTACAACGGGATGACCACCTACCGCGCCGAGTTCGACTCCTGGCTGGCCGGCAAGGCGGTCGCGGCGGGCGCCCGGCTTGTCACCTCCACCGTGGCCACTGGCCTGCTGCGGGACGCGGACGGGCGGATCGCCGGGGTGCGCACCGACCGGTCCGACGGCGACATCCGTGCCCGGATCGTGATCGCCTGCGATGGCGTGAACTCGTTCCTGGCCAAGGAGGCCGGGCTGCTGCCGCGCACCAGCCCGGCGCACACCACCCTGGGCGTCAAGGAGACCCTCGCGCTGCCGCGCGACGTGATCGACGAGCGGTTCGGCCTGACCGGCGACCAGGGCCTGGACATCGAGATGGTCGGCTGCACCAGCGGCATCCCCGGCGGCGGCTTCCTTTACACCAACCTCAACACGGTCAGCGTCGGCGTGGTCGTCGGCGTGACCGGCCTGGCCGAGGCCAAGATCCGGCCCGAAGAGCTGGTGGCCGGCGTCAAGGCGCACCCGGCGATCGCCCCGTACCTGCGGGGTGCCGAGCTGAAGGAGTACTCCGCGCACCTGGTGCCCGAGGGCGGATACCGCGCCATGCCGCGGCTGGCCATCGACGGCATGCTGGTGGCCGGGGACGCCGCGTCCATGTGCCTGGCCGCCGGGCTGTGGCTGGAGGGGGTCAACTTCGCGATGGGCGCCGGGCTGGCCGCCGGCCGGACCGCCGCCGAGGCGATCGCGGCCGGCGACACCTCGGCGCGCGGGCTGGCCGGCTACCGGCGGCAGCTGGAGTCGTGTTTCGTGCTCGCCGACCACAAACGGCTGCGCAATGCCGCCGATATCGTGCTCGCCGACCGGATGCAGCGGGATTACCCCAGGCTGGCCTGCGACTTCGTGGAGCAGGTGTTCACCGTCACCAACCCGCAGCCCAAGATCGGCATGGCCAGGGAGTTCTACCGGGCGGTCCGCAGCAACAATGTGCGGCTGCGACATCTGGCGCAGGACGGCTGGCAGGCCCTGCGGGCCTTCCGGTGAGGAGCGAAAGTAGATGAGTTACCCCGACGTGTCCTTCGACGAGCGGATGGCGACGGTCGAGTTCCGCGTCGCGGAACGCGCCCACATCACCGTCGACTCCGAAGTATGCCGCTCCTGCACGACCAAGGCCTGCGTGCACGCCTGCCCGGCCGCCCTGTTCGTGCCCACCACCGACGGCGGCATCCTGTTCAACTACGAGCAGTGCTTCGAATGCGGGACCTGCTACCAGGTGTGCAACGCCGAGGGTGCTATCACTTGGACGTATCCAGCCGGCGGCGACGGCGTGGTGTTCCGGAGGGGATGAGGCGGACATGCGGGTGATCGTGGCCGCTCTTAGCTGGTCCTGGCGGGAGACCGAGGTCGACCCGCTCACCGGGGCCGTGCGGGCCAACCGCCGTGACCGCGGGCCGAGCGTGGCGGAGTTCGCGGCGCTGGAGTACGCGCTGCGGCTGGCGGAGCGGTGGGACGCTCGCGTGGTGGCGGCCACCGTCGCCCCGGCCGAGGCCGATGAGATGCTCAGGGACGCGCTGGCGGTCGGCGCGGCCCAGGCGCTGCGCGTCGAGCCGTCAAGCTGGACGGCGGGCCCGCGCCCGATCGGCCTGGTCGGCGGGGAGCAGGAATCGGCCGCCGCGCTCGCGGCGGCCCTTCGCCAGCATTACGGTGAGCCGGACCTGGTGCTCTGCGGCGATCTGGCCGCCGACCGGGCCACCGGCTCGTTTCCCGCGTTCCTGGCGGCGTCGCTGAACGCGGAGCAGGCGCTGGGATGCGTGCGGCTTGAGCCGCTGGACGACGGTGCGCTGCGGGTCCACCGCCGCCTCGACGGCGGCCGCCGCGAGGTGCTCATGGTGCGGCCGCCCGCCGTGGTGTCGGTCGAGGCGGCCGGCGTGCGCCTGCGGCGGGCCGGCCTGCCCGCCACCCTGGCCAGGGGAAACGCCGCGATCACGGTGGCCAGCGCGCCAGCGGCGGCGGCGGCGCGGCGGATCAGGGTTCTCGGCACCCACCCGTACCGGCCGCGGCCGCGCGAGCTTCCCGGGCCGACCGGCACCGCGATGCGCCGCACGCTTGAGCTGACCGGGGCGCTCGTAGAGCGCACTCCGCCGACCGTGGTCGGCCCGCTGCCCCCGGAAGAAGCCGCCGGCGAGCTGCTGGCTTACCTGCGCCGATGGGGCTACGTAGCTGGATCTGACGAATGACGGAGGTTCCCATGGTCCATCAGGTGGCGAACGGCGGCGGCACCCCATGACGTCGATGCTGTTCGGCCTGCGCGTGGTGATGCTGGGGCGCCAGGGCTCAGGCAAAGGCACCCAGGGCGTGCAGCTGGCCCGGCTGCTCGTGGTGCCCCATATCTCGGTGGGTGACGTGCTCCGCGAGGCGGCCAGGTCCAGGTCGGCGGCCGGCCGCCGCGCGCGGGAGACGATGGAACGCGGCGAGCTGGTAGAGGACGACCTCGTGGTGGCCCTGGTGGCCGAGCGGCTGGCCGAGCCCGATGTGCGCGGCGGCGGCTTCGTCCTTGACGGCTTTCCCCGGACCGTCGAACAGGCCGGGGAACTTGAGGGCATCCTCGCCGATTCCGCGCTGGACCACGCGGTGGTCATCGACGTAGGTAAATCCACCTCGACGACGGGCTTCGAGGGCCGGGAAGCGGCCATGGGCGAGATCGCCGCCTCCCGGGCCCGCCTGCTGCACCACCAGGCCTCCGAGGCGCCCGTGAGCGAAAGGGTCCAGGAGAAGGCGGCCCTGGCCTAACGTCAGCCGACCGGGCCCGGCGGCGGAGCGATGACGATCTGGGTGACCGGATCCCAGCGGATCTCCGGGGAGCCGCAGACGATGATGTCGGCGCGTTCCCAGGTCCGCTGGGCCGTGTTGAACGGCAGTTCCTCGGCCGTCCAGCCGTCGTGGTCGGGCGGCGACCCGTCCGGGGGCATGTTAGCCAGGTCGATCGCGTCCGGATCCAGGTCACGGACGGCGGCGCGCCTGGCGGCCTCCCGCTCGTCGGCCTGCACCCAGATCAGCGTGTCGATCAGGTGCGTCACCTCCCGGCGCCCGGCACCGTCCCCCTCGACGATCAGCAGCGGGCAGCCGGCCGGAACCTCGATGGATCCCGGCCGGCCGTGCTCGTCCCAGGGCGGCGGCCGGTAGCTGACCGCCCGGCCCTGGCGCGCGGGCCCCAGGATCCCGTCGATGAGCAGGTCGGTCCAGCCGAAGCAGGAGTGTTCCCACGCGATGTCGTCGGTGTGGACGACGGCCGATCCGGGGACCAGTTCGCGGATCCGCGCCGCCAGCGTGGTCTTGCCGTTGTTGCTGCGCCCGTCCACGGCCAGCACGGCCGGCCGGCCGGAACGGTCCCGGCCCGGCCGGCGGCGGGTCACCGCGTTGACCACGGTGCTCAGCAATTCCACGCGCCACGGCCCGGCCTCGGGCTCTTCCTTGGGTAGCTGCAGGGCCATGTACTTGTTTCTGTGCCAGTTTCTGTGCCAGCCGCCTACCGCGGCGATGTCTGCGCCTGCCGCGTCTCGAACGACAGCCGCCAGGAATCGTCGGCATGCCCGTCGACGTCCAGGACCCAGCTGTAGCCCTGGCCCGGCTCCAGGTGCAGGACGATGTTGAAGGTCATCGGGACGTTGATCTCCGCGCCTGGCAGCATGCCGGGCGGCCTGCGCGCCTCGAAGTGGCCGTTGACCTGAACCGGAAGGTCGTCCTGGGCGCCGGGCTGGAAGACGCCGTGGCCGTCTTCGTCGATGAGCCGCAGCGTGAAGCTGACCCGCTCGCCGGTCTCCTGCCACGGCACGTGGAATAGCACCGCGACCGCGCACGGGGACGGTCCCGGCCCGCAGGCCGTCCAGCCGCCGCCGGAAATGAACAGCTTGCCGTCCGCGACCTGAGCGTGATCGGCAAGCATCATCGTGGCCCTCATGGGCGCCGCACCATCATGCCTCCACCCTAGCCGAGAATCCATCGCCGATCGGCGCGATCCCGGCAGCGGCAGGAACGGGGCCAGGTGGTTGACGGCGAAGGTGCGCTCCAGGCCATCGGCGGTGACCCGGTGGGTGGCCTAAACCGTCTGGCCGGCTGCCTCGGCGTGATGGCGTTCCTGCTCGACCATCTGCCTGCGGGGCTGCACGTGGTGATGGCCGGCCGCGCTCCAGCTGGCGGCATCGCGCCTGGGGGTTGTCGACAACTTATTGAAACAAACAACGATACTCGTTCCAACTCATAACTACAGACAATAGTTTCAATCAGATTACTATTCATCAGCATCTGCATACTCGACTTCCATATCCGGCCTGGACAATAGCGCAGTGGTATCGATCTCATCACCTTGAAGTATCTTGACCGTTTTCAAGCTCGGCAACCCAGAAAGAATATCAACGCTTTTAAGTTGGGGGATCTTTTCGAGAGTAATATCAACCAGGCTAGTCGCGTCTTCAATTCCTGTGAGCAACTGCTTTCCTTCTACCGCAATAAATGATAGCAGCTGCAGACGCGGCAATCCTGCCAAACCCTGCAAATTTACTTCTCCCCCAAAAGCGTTAAATAGGAAATAGCGAACAGAAATTGCATGCGATAGCGCGTGGGCGACCTTTGTCGTCTAGTTCGAGAGGACACCTGGCAAGTGCGATTGTTGCGTAGCCTGGCGAACACGCGCATCGTTCGATGACCCGAATCTCGTGTGGCGCAGCAGCAGGATCTCGGCGTCCTTGGCGCGGTCGGACCGGGCGAGCAGGGCAAGCCAGCCGAACACGCGGAGCACCGCTAGATAAACGAATCGTTGTGACATGAGTACTGACAGTGCCCGAACGAGAGGAGTTCGCGCAACTACACGGCCAACTCCGCCGTCCCGACAGACCAGGCCAGCAGCCGTGACAGGATTCTCGGCACCCACCGGCTCTGCGCCGGTCAGCACTCGCCTGACCAGCACGAACCATCCGCTAACGCGAGAGGATGCACAACCAGGCGCGGTCGGAGCCGGTGCGCGTCCGTGGCGCAACGGGCACCACTACCCCGCTTTCCGAAGGCCTGAGCGATTAAGGTTAAACCTTCCGGCAGCGCCTTGACTCTCGCAAATTGCTCGCTTAGGTTTGGCGTGGGTGATGGCGTGCATTGCCGCTGTTGGGGAGAAAGAGTGGGGAACGCTATTTACCGGCATGGGTTGGCTTTCTGATGGCCAGGCTTACGATCCGCCTGTTCGGCCAGATTTCCGTTCAGCGAGCCGGGCAGCCGCTGCCCGGCCTCTCGCCCAAGGCGCTGGAGCTTCTTTGCTACCTGCTGCTCCGCAGGGAACGCGGTCATACGCGCGAGGCCTTGGCGGGCGTATTCTGGCCTGAGGCGCCAGATTCCCTTTCAAGAAAATACCTCCGCCAGGCAATCTGGCGGCTCGGCTCGACGCTGTCCAGCCAGGCCGACCCGGCACAGGAGGAATCCGAGGGGCTGCTCATCGTGCATCCTGGCTGGATCCGGGTAAATCCGGAAGCGTCATGCTGGGTCGATGTGGCGGCATTTGAACAGGCATATGACCTTTATCGCGATACTCCAGGCGAGGAGCTCACCGATCGCCAGGCGGAGGCCCTTGAGGCGGCCGTCGTCCTTTACAGCGGCGATTTGGTTGAGGCGTGGTATCAGGATTGGTGCGTTCATGAACGCAACCGGCTTCAGCTAACCTACCTGGCGATGCTCGAGCAGTTGATGTCGTACTGCGAAGCCAGGCGGCGCTACGCGAAAGGAATTGCGTACGGTCAGTGCATTCTGCGCCATGACCCGGCGCGGGAATGCACTCACCGGCACCTGATGCGGCTGTATTACCAGGCGGGTGACCGCACCACTGCGCTGCGTCAGTACGACCGCTGCACCGCGGCCATGGCGAAGGATTTCGGTCTCGAGCCCTCGCGTGAAACGGTCTCCCTCTACCACCTTCTCCGCGGCGACCGCCTGGCGGATCCGCCCCGCCAGGCCACGGCCGCCGCATACCCGGACGGCGATCTGCTCCTCGGGTTGCATACGAGGCTCGACCGTATCCAGGCCAGCCTGACCGACCTCCAGCGCCAGGTTCAGCAGGAGCTGGCGCGATCAGCCGGATGCCCACTCGATGTACGTTACATCGCTCCAGCACATCCTGGCTGAGCTGGAACGCCTCGACCTGCTGCTTCGCATCCAGGTGTGGCGCGCCCGCCAGGGGCGCGGCGAGGCAGGGGAACTGGCCGCGTTCTACATTCCCGAGGCCGAGGCGGACGAGTTCCTTGACAAGACCCTCGGGGCGCCGCTCTGGGCCGGCGTCCCGCTCCCGCCCGAGCTGCGGGAAACCGCCCAGGCCACGCTCGACCAGCTTTCGGCCGAGGTTGGCAGGCACACGGCGGAAAGCCTGGCGCAGGGCATACCGCTGCGGCTGGCCGAGCTGGGCCGGATGTTCGGCCTGACCGAGTTCGATCTCGATGTCATCCTGCTCTGCCTGGCGCCGGAACTCGACCGGGGCTACGAACGCCTCTACGCCTACCTGCACGACGACCTCACCCGCCGTCAGCCCACGGTCGAGCTGGCCCTCAACCTGTTCTGTCCCGACCTGGCCGGCAAGGTGGCCGCACGGACCCGCCTCACCCACGCGGGCCCCCTGCGTGCGTCCTGCCTGGTGGAGCTTCGCGACGAGCCTGGCTCCTTGCTGGGCAGCAGCCTCCGGCTCGAGCCGCGGGTGGCCGGCTACCTGCTCGGGGATGATGCCGCCGATGACCGGCTGCGGCCGTACGCGAGGCTGGTCCCCCCGGCCGCCAGCCCGGGGGAACTGGTGGTCCCCGACGCCCTGTCCCGGCTCGCCGGGCAGGCGCCCGGGGCCTGCGTGCTGTACCTCCAGGGGGCCTACGGCGCGGGCAGGCGAACCGCGGCCACCGCCTTCGGCCGCCCGCTGCTTGTCGTGGCGGGCAGGCGGCTGGCCGCCGCCGAGGCCGGCGACTTCACCGAGCTCACGCGCCTGATCGGCCGTGAGGCCAGGCTGCAGGGAGCGCTGCTGTACTGGGAGGACTTCGACGTCCTGCTGGCCGCCGAGGACGACGCGCGGCTGACGGCCTTGTTCCGGTTGCTCGAGGCGCTTCCCGGTCCGGCGTTCCTGTCCGGGTCGGCCAGCTGGGAACCGGCGGGCGACCGGCGGGGGCTCAGGTTCCTGCGGATCCCGTTCCCGTTGCCCGGCCCGGGCGAGCGCCTGCGCCTGTGGCACGCGGCGCTGGCCGGCGCTCCTGGCACCGGGCCGGTGCCCGACCTGGCGGGCCTGGCCGGCAAGTTCCGCCTCAGCGGCGGCCAGATCCGCGACGCCGCGGCCACCGCCCGCAACCTGGCTCTGGCCCGGGACCCAGCCGCGCCGCGGGTCACCCTGACCGACCTGCACGCCGCCTGCCGCCTGCACTCCGACGGCAAGCTCGCGGAACTGGCCGTCCAGGTCACGCCCCGCTACACCTGGGACGACATCGTGCTGCCCGATGACCAGATAGCGCAGCTGCGGGAGATCTATGACCAGGTCCGCCACCGCACCCTCGTCTACGACGCGTGGGGCTTCGACGGCAAGCTGGCGATGGGCAAGGGGCTCAGCATCTTGTTCGCCGGCCCGCCGGGCACAGGCAAGACCATGGCCGCCGACGTCCTGGCCCACTGCCTTGGCCTGAGCCTGTACAAGATCGACCTTTCCGCCGTGGTCAGCAAGTACATCGGCGAGACGGAGAAGAACCTGGCGCGCATCTTCGCCGGGGCCGCGACCAGCAACGCCATCTTGTTCTTCGACGAGGCGGACGCGCTGTTCGGCAAGCGCACGCAGGTACGCGACGCTCACGACCGCTACGCCAACATCGAGATCAGCTACTTGCTGCAGAAGATGGAGGAATACGACGGGGTGGTCGTGCTGGCCACCAACCTGCGCAAGAACATGGACGAGGCCTTCGTACGCAGGCTGCACGTCACCGTGGAGTTCCCGGTGCCCGGCGTGGCCGACCGGCGGCGCATCTGGGAGCAGATCTGGCCCGCCGCCACGCCCCGCGACCCCGGCCTGGACCTGGACTTCCTGGCCAGGCAGGTCGAGGTGGCCGGCGGCAGCATCCGCAACATCGCGCTGGCCGGCGCGTTCCTCGCCGCCGCGGACGGCGGCGTGGTCACGATGGCGCACCTGCTGCACGCGACCCGCCGGGAGTACCAGAAGATGGGCAAGGTGCTGACCGCCGGGGAGCTCGGCGGCCACTGACGAAGACGCGCCCGCTGACGCGGCGGCAGATGCCGCGCGAACGCCGGCCTGTTATCACGGATGCCATGCTCCAGGACCTCGACGCGACGCTGGCGGCGGTCTTGCGGGCCGAACTCGCCGTGCAGAACGTCGCGGTCAGCTTCGCGGCGCCTGACGACCAGTTCCCGCCGTCGGGCGTCGGCCTGCCCGCGATTTCCTTCTTCCTCTATGACGTGCGGGAGGACCAGGGCCTGCGCTCGGCCCAGTGGGAGCTGGACCAGCAGTCCGACGGGACGTTCACGCGCACGCCGCCGCCGGTCCGCGTCACCTGCTCCTACCTGATCACTGCCTGGCCCAGCCCGAGCGCCCCGGACCCGTCCCAGGACGAGCACCGCCTGCTCGGTGAGGTCATGAAGGTGCTGCTGCGCCACCGCACGATTCCCGAGACCTATCTCAGCGGCGAGCTCGCCGGACAACAGCCCCCGCTGCCCGCCAGGATCATCGCCGAGGCCCACCTGCAGAGCCTGGGCGAGCTCTGGCAGGCCATGGGCGGCAAGCCCAAGGCCACGCTGAACTACGCGGTCACGATCAGCGTCAACGTCTCCGAGCCCGTCGCGGTCGGCCCGGTCGTGACCGACAGGGTGATCACGATCACGCAGGGAGCAAGCCCGGCCGTAACCAGTTAGGAGTGAGCAGATGGCGACATACTCGTGGCCAGGCGTCTACGTGGAGGAAGTGCCCTCGGCGATCAAGCCCATCGCCGGCGCCGGGACGAGCACGGCCGCGTTCATCAGCGTGTCGGCCGACATCACCGGGGCCTGGGATCCCGCGAGCAAGGCCGGCATGCCGGTCAACGCGGCCGGCCAGGCCTACACCCAGGCGGCGGCGCTCACCCCGCGGCCGGTCAACAGCTGGACGGAGTTCACCCAGGACTTCGGCGACATCCAGCAGGCCAACCAGTACCTCGCCCAGGCCGTCTTCGGGTTCTTCAACAACGGGGGCACCCGCTGCTGGGTGATCCGGATCGGCAACGCCGGCGACGACCTGACCAAGGCGCTCGAGAACCTCGAGAGCATCGACGAGGTCGCCATCGTCGCCGCGCCGCTGCCCCCAGATACCGCGGCGCAGGCCCTCAACGCGGCCCAGGAAGCCCTGGTCACGCACTGTCAGAAGCTGGAAAACCGGGTCGCCGTCCTGGACAGCAGCCGCGACATCGCGAACGGCAACCTGACCCTCACGACGGACGCTACCGGCATCTGGCGGCCCGCCGCCAACCCGAAGGGCTACGGCGCGTTCTACTTCCCCTGGATCCTGGTGGCGGATCCGCTAGGGCAGCCCGGCGACCGGGTCGCGGTGCCGCCGAGCGGCCACGTGGCCGGCATCTACGCCCGCAGCGACTCCGAGCGCGGGGTGCACAAGGCGCCCGCCAACGAGGTCATCCTGGGCGCGCTCGACGTGAAGTACCCGGTCAGCAAGATCGCCCAGGGTCCGCTGAACCTGGCCGGCGTGAACTGCATCAGGTCGTTCGGCGGCACGATCAAGGTGTACGGCGCGCGCACCCTGGCCTCGGACGCGGCGGGCGATCCCGAGTGGGTTTACGTCAACGTGCGGCGGCTGGTCAACTTCCTCCGCGAGTCCATCGACGCGGGGACGCAGTGGGTGGTGTTCGAGCCGAACGCGGCGGACCTGTGGTCGAAGATCCGCCGCAACGTGACCGCGTTCCTCAACGGCGAGTGGGCCGCCGGCGCGCTGGTGGGCGCGACCCCGGAGCAGGCGTTCTACGTCCGCTGCGACGAGATCACGAATCCGCCGGACGTGCAGGCGCTTGGCCAGGTGGTCACCGAGATCGGCGTGGCCGTGGTGCATCCGGCCGAGTTCGTCGTCTTCCGCCTCAGCCAGTGGGCCGGCCCGGGGCAGTAGCTGACGATGGCCGTGCCGCCGATCACCGACTACCAGGCGCCCGGGGTCTACCCGCAGGACGTGTTCCCGCCGCCCGCGCCGAGCCTGCTGACCGGGGTGCCCGCCTTCCTCGGCTACGCCGGCGACGGAAAGCCCGGCGCGCCGTACCCCGTGACGCTGTGGCCGCAGTTCGAGACGAAGTTCGGCGCCCCGCGGGACGACGGCTTCCTGGGCTACGCCGTGCGGGGTTTCTTCGAGAACGGCGGCCTGCTGTGCTACGTGGTCCCCCTCGACATGGAGGCTACCCCGCTGGCCGCCCTCCGCGGCGGCTTGGCGGCGCTGGCCGATGCCGACCCCGTCGACCTGGTCTGCGCCCCGGACATCATGGCCTCGGCCAGCCTGACCGCCCCGCCGGACGTCGAGGCCGTCAGCGCCCTGCAGGCCGAATTGCTCGCCGACTGCCAGCGCACCGGCGGCCGGTTCGCGATCCTCGACGCGGTGCTGACTCCCGACACGGCCACCGTCGAGGCGCAGCGGGCCAGGCTGGACAGCCAGGACGGCGCGCTCTACCACCCCTGGCTGTGGGCTCCCGCCCAGGACGGGACCCCGCTGTACCTGCCGCCCTGCGGGCACGTGGCAGGCGTCTACGCCCGCAGCGACCAGCAGGCCGGCGTGCACAAGGCCCCGGCCAACGAGGCCGTCGACGGGGTGCTTGACCTGCGGGCCAACCTGGCCGACGACGTGATCGGCCGGCTCTACGCGGAAGGGGTGAACTGCCTTCGCGCGGTGCCCGGCCGGGGCATCCGGGTCTGGGGGGCGCGCACGCTGAGCGGCGAGCCCGGCTGGCAGTCCGTCGGCGCCCGGCGGGTCTTCCTGACCATGGGCCGCTGGCTGGAGCGGTTCCTGACGGAGCTGACCTACGAGCCCAACGACGTCAGGCTGTGGGTGCGCATCATGCGCGAGCTGACCGCCTACCTGGACGGCCTGTTCCAGAGCGGCGCGCTCAAGGGCCGCACCCCGGAAGAAGCCTTCTTCGTCAAGTGCGACAGCGAGACCAACCCGCCCGACGTGACCGAGGCGGGGATGGTGGTGACCGACGTCGGCGTGGCCCTGACCGCGCCGGCCGAGTTCATCGTCGTCCGCATCATCCACGGCACCAGCGGGGTCAGCATCCAGCCAGCTTCAGCAACCGCATAACACCGCATCAGGAGGTCCGACCATGGCCGACCGGCTCGATCCCTATGCCGGCTACAACTTCTCTGTCGAACTGGACGGCATCACCCGGGCCGGCTTCCGCGAGTGCTCCGGACTGGAGAACAGCCAGAACGCGGGGGAGTACCGGGAAGGTACGGACAAGAACCTGAGCGTCCGCAAGCTGCCCGGACTCGTCACCCACTCCGACATCACGCTCAGCCGCGGCATCACGGCCGACAGCAAGCTGTGGGAATGGCGTCAGAAGGCGATGAAGGGCAACGTCGAGCGGCATGACATCTCGATCACGCTCCTGGACAACAACGGCAACGCCAAGATCACCTGGAACCTGTTCGCCTGCTGGCCGCGTCAGTGGACCGGGCCGAGCCTCAACGCGACCGCCGACGACCTGGCCGTCGAACAGCTCGTCCTGGCCTGCGAGCGGATCGAGGTCGATAAGTGGAGCTGACCGTGGCGCCCGCCGCACAGCAGACCGAGTTCCCCTTCACCCTGCCGCTCGGCCTGGCCGATCCGGATGGCACCGTGCACAGGGACGGCGCGATGCGCCTGGCCACGGCGTTCGACGAGGTCGAGCCGCTCAAGGACCCGCGGGTGCGCGCCAACCCGGGCTACCTGGTGATCATCCTGCTGGCCCGCGTGATCACCAGGCTCGGCGGCGTCGATCACATCAACACCAGGACGATCGAGAACCTGTACGCCGCCGACCTGGCCTACCTTCAGGACTTCTACCTGCGCGTCAACCAGAACGGGCACACCAGGCTCCAGGTCACCTGCCCGCACTGCGACGGCGAGTTCGACGTGGAGGTGGCCAGCCTGGGGGAATAGCGCGCTACCCCTCCGACCGGCTGCACGAGGAGGTAGCGTACCTGGCTTTTCACTTCCACTGGTCCTACCAGGAGGTCATGCGGCTTGACCACCAGGAGCGCCAGCGGTGGGTGGCGGAGGCGGCCCGGATCAACGAGCGGCTCAGCGAAACGGGAGGTATGTGGCGATGACGACGGGTGTCCCGCTGGGGCTGAGCTGGCTGCCGTCCGTGGCAGGGAACTGGGTGCCGGGCGCGCGGCCGCTGCAGCCCTATCAGACCTTCAACTTCGCCGTGGAGATCGAGGGACTACTCGTCGGCGGGTTCACCGAGGTAAGTGGCCTGGAAGGCCAGGTCGAGGTCGAGGAGTACCGCGAGGGCGGCGTCAACGGCTTCGTCCATAAGCTCCCCAGCCGCACCATCCACTCCAACCTGGTGCTCACCCACGGCCTGACGTCGATGAGCACGCTGTGGAACTGGTACTACAACACGACGCTGGGCCTGATCCAACGTAAGAACGGCACGATCATGCTGCTCGATCCCCGGCAGATCCCGGTGATGTGGTGGAACTTCCGCAACGCCCTGCCCGTACGCTGGAGCGGTCCCACCTTCAACGCGGCCAGCGACGAGGTGGGGGTCGAGTCGCTGGAACTCGCCCATGAGGGGCTGACCAAGCCGTTGCTGGGCCAGGCGGCCGCGCTGGCGACCGGCATCGCCGGGATGGCCGGGGGGTAAGGAGTGGAGCAGCCGATGGCATCGCCGGCGCCGCCGGGGGATCAGGTCCGCCGGCCGACCCTCGACGGCGCCCTGCTCGCCCGGCTCTGGCGGCGGGCAGAACAGCCCGGCTGCGTCCGGCATGGCCAGGCCCGGGCCCTCCTCGCCCGGCACCGGCGCATGGCGGGCGAGCCGCCGCTGGCCGGAATGCTGCTGCGCCGTGGCCTCGGCACGGCGGACATCCAGCCGGGCGCTCCGCTCATCGTGACGGCGAGACCGGCAACCGCCGCCCCCGGCGCGCGCCCGTCGCAGGCCTCCCCGCCCGGCACCGCCGCCCCGCGCGCTGCCGCCCCGCGGGCCACCGCGCCGTCAGGGCCCCCCCGGCCAGCGGTCCGCGCCAGGCCGACGAGGCCCTACGACCAGCCGCCCGGCCTGCCGTCCCCGCCGCAGTCCAGAGCACCGCAGTCCAGAGCACCGCAGCCCGGAAGCCCGAGCCCGGAGCACCGCAGCCCGGAGCACCGAGGCCAGCCACGGCCGCCGAGACCCTGACGCCGCGGGCCGGAGCCCAGCCGACCGGACCCCAGTCGGCCGACGGCCAGGCCGGGCCCGCCGCCCATCCAGGCGCACCGCAGCGGAACCCCGCGCCCTCGGGCGTCCCCGCCTCAGGGCGGCCGGCCTTCGCCCCGCCCGGGGTGACCGCCTCAGCGGCCCCGCCCGTGGTGACCGTCCCGGCCGCGCGCCCGGTGCTGAGCGTCCCGGCCCGGCTGGTCCCCGGCCAGGTCGCGATGCCGCGGGGCACCGGGCCGGCCCCGGCGGCCAGCGAGGACCGCCGCCCCGTCGTCCGAGCCGGAGCCGGGGCCACGGCCACGGCCACGGCGCTCGCCTGGCCTCGGCCTGCCCCGGAGCAGGCCGGCGGGCCCGCGCGCCCGCCCGTGCCGGTGGTGCGGGAACGGGTCTCCCCGCAGGGTGCCTGGCGGCCCAGCCCGTCTCCACCGCAGCGGCCCGCCATACCCCGGCGTCCCGCGCCGCCCTCGGCCGGCCTCACCGCCCAGGACCTGGCCCGGCTCGTGGACCTGGCCCGGTCCGCGGACCCGGCTCGCGCGGCGCGTGACCCGTCCCGGACGCCGCCGGAGGAGCCCCCCGGCCGCCGTGTCGGCCAGCAGGGGGTCGGCCAGCAGGGCCGGCCAGCAGGGCCGGCCAGCGGGAGCAGCCGGCCCGCCCGGCGCCGCCCCAGATCGACCTGAACCGCATCGTCAGCACCGTGCAGCGCAGGCTCACGCACCAGATGGCCATCGAAAGGGAGCGCAGGGGGATGAGGCGATGAGCGTCAACAAGGCCAAGGTAGTGTCGGAGCTCCTCGGCCTGGGCAGCGGCGGGGGTGAGCTGCACAAGCTCACCATCTACTACGAGCGGGGCGGCACGCCTGGGCAGGGCTCCATCGAGGCGCTGTTCAACCCCAGCGAGATCAGCCTGACCAGGTCCGCGAAGTGGGAGCAGCAGCAGACGGTCGGCCAGAGCACGGCGTCGGTGGAGCAGGAATTCCGCTCAGTGGAAGCGGAGACGTTCTCCATCGAGTTGTTCTTCGACACCTACGAATCCCGCGCGAGCGGGCTTACGGCGGCGCGCGCCGCGGCCACGTTCCTTCCGGCCAGCCTGATCCCCGGGCGCGAGGCAACCGACGTGCGGCAGTACACCGATCAGATCGCCCAGCTTGTCGAGGTCGACGCCGAACTTCACCGCCCGCCGGTATGCGACCTGCGCTGGGGCGTCTTCGATATCTTCACCGGCGTGCTGACCACCCTGCAGCAGCGGTTCACGCTGTTCCTGGACGACGGGACGCCGGTGCGGGCGACCCTGACCTGCGACTTCGCTGAAGTCGGCACTCAGGCGCACGCCACGGAACTGCATTCCTCCGACGTCATCAAGACGCGCCAGGTGCGGCGCTACGACACGCTGCAGAGCCTGGCCGCCGACGAGTACGGCGACCCGGCCCTGTGGCGGCCCATCGCGACCGCCAACGGCATCGTCAACCCGCGCGACCTGCGGCCGGGGACGACGCTGACCATCCCCAAGCTGCAGCCGTGAGGCGCAGAAGGGGCGAGGGCCGACGTGCCGCGCGGTAGCCTGCCCGACCTCAGCGTCCGCGTCAACGGCTCGGCGTTGCCCGCGGCGGCTCAGGCGGACCTGCGCTCGGTCACGGTCCAGGAGGACCTGCAGGCCCTCAGCATGTTCACGCTGGAACTGCACAACTGGGACGACAAGCTGTTGCGGATCTCCTGGTCGGACTCCCCGCTCTTCGCCGTGGGCAACGAGGTCGAGATCTGGCTCGGATATGTCGGTGACTTGCACAAGGTGATGCTGGCCGAGGTCACGAGCCTCGAGCCCGTGTTCACCGCCGACGCACCGCCCGTGCTGATGGTCCGCGGCTACGACCACCGCCACCGGCTGGCGCGGGGCCGCAAGACCCGCACCTTCGCCCAGCGGAAGGACAGCGCCATCGCCGGCCAGGTCGCCCGCGAGGCCGGGCTGCGCGCCCAGGTCACGGACACGAAGGTCACGCACGGCTACGTAATCCAATCCAACCAGTCCGACTGGGAATTCCTGCAGCGGCGGGCGAGCCTGATCGGGTACGAGATGTTCGTCAGGAACAAGATCCTGTACTTCAGGCCGCCGCAGTCCGCGGCCCAGCCCGCCGGCACGCTGTCCCTCGGCCAGGACATCACGGAGTTCAGCCCGCGGCTGAGCTCGCTGGCCCAGGCCAGCGAGGTGGCCGTCCGCGGCTGGAACGTCAAGGAGAAGAAGGCGGTCGTCGCCACCGAGCACTCGGCCCCGCCATCCGGCTCCGCCACCGCGCGCCGGGCGTTCGGAGCCTCCAGCCTGGCCATTCTCGGCCAGCCCACCCGGGACCTGGCCGAGGCCAGCCCCATCGCCCAGGGCCAGTTCAACGCCATGGCCCTGGCGTACGTGGAGGGCGACGTGGTCGCCTTCGGGCAGCCTCAGCTGCAGGCCGGCACGGTGGTGGACATCGCCGGGGCCGGCCGGACGTTCAGCGGCCGCTACTATGTCACCTCGGTCACCCACACGATGACCCTCGACCAGGGCTACCAGACTTCCTTCACCGTGCAAAGGAACGCCGCCTGATGGACGCATATTCGGCACTGACCATGCCGCCCGGAACCGACGAGCGCTTTTTCGGCGTGGCCATCGGCATCGTGACGAACAACAAGGACCCCGACGGCCTCGGGCGGGTCAAGGCGAGCCTGCCGTGGATGGCCGATCAGGTCGAGACCGACTGGGCCCGGGTGGTGACCCCGATGGCGGGCTCCGGCCGGGGCGTCTATTTCCTGCCCGAGGTCAACGACGAGGTGCTGGTGGCCTTCGAGCACGGCAACCCGGACACCCCCTACGTGATGGGCGGGCTGTGGAACGGCAAGGACAAGCCGCCGGAGTCCAACGGCGACGGCAAGAACGACCTGCGCACGATCAGGTCACGCAGCGGGAACGTCATCCGGCTTTCCGACACCGACGGCGACGCGAAGATCGAGATCATCGACAGCAGCACTAAGAACACGATCGTCATCCGCGCCAAGGACAACAGCATCACCATCACCGCCGCGGGCGACGTGACCATCCAGTCCAGTGACGGGAAGCTGAAGCTGAGCGGTAACGGCGTGGAGATCACCTCCACGTCCACGGTCAAGATCCAGGCCAGCCAGAACGCGGACGTCACCGCGTCAGGCCCGCTGACGCTCAAGGGCCAAGTGGTGAACATCAACTAGGACGGGGACGCTTGCGATGGGACAGCCAGCAGCCAAGCAGGGCGACCGGGTGACGGCCGTGGACACGCATATCGTCCTGACGCCCCAGGGGCCCGCCCCGTTGCCGCATCCCTTCGCCGGGGTGCTCAGCGGCGGGCTGAGTTCGGACGTCAAGATCTCGGGCCAGGCCGGCCGCGACGGTGGGCAGCACCGCGGACAACGCCCCGCCGCACCTGCCGGCCACTCCGGGCACCGGCTTCCAGCGCCCGCCGTCGAACAAGGGCACGGTCCAGGCGGGCAGCCCGACGGTCATGATCAACGGCAAGCCCGCGGCCCGCAACGGCGACAAGGCCCTCACCTGCAACGATCCGGCCGACCTGCCGGTCGGCACTGTGGTCGCCACGGGCACCGTGCTGATCGGCTGAGGCGATGGCGGGCACCGATTTCCTCGGCCTGGGCTGGAACTTCCCCATCAGCCTCGGCGACCACGGCCAGATCATGCCGACGCCGGACGGCGAGACATGTATCCGCCAGTCCATCTGGACGATCCTGTCGACCTCGCCGGGCGAGCGCGTGATGCGCCCCGACTTCGGCTGCGGCCTGAGCGACCTGGTCTTCGGCGTCAACAACGCCGCCACGGCGACCGCGGTGACCCGTGTGGTCCGCGAGGCGCTGGCCACCTGGGAACCGCGCATCGACGTCCTCGACGTCTACGCCGCCCCCGACCCGTCCCGTCCCGACGTCCTCGTCATCGAGATCAACTACCAGGTGCGCGCGACCAACAGCCGCTTCAACCTGGTCTACCCGTTCTACCTGGAGTAGCCGTGCAGGCGCCTGACATCGACACGCGGAGCTACGCCGACATCGTCGACCAGACCACACGGCTGGCCGGGCAGTTCAGCGGCTGGCAGCCCGGGCCAGACGGGGCACCGGACGCGGGCCAGGCGCTGATCGGCATCTTCGGCCGCTTCGCCGAACTGGTGATAGAGCGGCTCAACCGTGCGCCGGACAAGAACTATCTCGCGTTCCTCAATCTCATCGGCGCCACGCCGCTCCCGCCGCGGGCCGCCCGGGTGCCGCTGACCTTCCACCTGGCGACGGGCAGCCCGGTGGACGCGGTGGTCCCGGCCGGCGCGCTGGCCGCGGCGGCCCCGCTGCCCGGAGAGCAGGACGACGTGGTCTTCGAGACCGAGCGACTGCTTGTCGTCACCCGGGCACAGCTACAGGCCGCCTACGTGAGCGACACCGAGCACGACAGCTACAGCGACCGGTCCGCCCAGGCGACGGGCGCGGGCAGCCAGCCGTTCGCGGTCTTCGCCGGCGACCAGCCCTCACCCCACCAGCTTTACCTGGCCTGTGATCCGCTGCTGACCCAGCCAGGCCCTAAGGACGTCGTGCTCGCCCTCACCTCGCCGGACGCCTGGCAGTGGCTGAGCTGGCCCATCAGCTGGGCGTACTGGGACGGCGCGGCCTGGCACCCGGTCACGAGCAGCGCCGTGGTCACGGGCGGCGCCTGGCGGGTGACGCTGCCGGCCCTGCCCGCGCTGGTCCCCTCCGCGGTCAACGGGACCGAGGCGGGCTGGCTGCGGGCGCAGCTCGACCTGCCGCTCCCGCCGGGCCGCAGCGGCCTGGTTCCCGAGTCGGCCGCGGTCGGCGCCGGGAACCCGCGGGACCTGGCGCTGCCGCTGTCCCCGTTTCCCCCCGACAGCACCGTCCAGCGGTTCTACCTGAGCGCCGACGAGGCCTTCGCCGCCGGAGGCGCCCAGGTGAGGGTGCAGGTCCGCCTGGCACAGCCGGGAGCGGGCTCCGGCCTGACGCTCAACTGGCTTTACCAGGCGAACGACCAGTGGCTGCCGCTAGGGCAGTCCAGCGCCACCGCGGAGCAGACGGGAAGCACCAGCTTCTACCTCCAGGACGGCACCCGGGCCCTTACCCAGGACGGCGAGATCAGCTTCCACGTGCCCATGTCGTGGCCGCGCTCCGTCTACCGCACCCGTACCGGGCGCTGGCTGCGCGTCGACGTCGCCAGCGGGCAGTACACCACCCCGCCCCAGGTCGCGGCGCTGACCGTCGGATACGACTGGCTGCTGCCCCGGTTGGGCGGCATCACCGCCACCGTCCAGCCAGGCGCGCCCGCGAGCCCGGTGCCGCCGAAGGCCGCGTTCGGTAACGCCACCGGCATCGACCTGAGCAAGGACTTCTACCCATTCGGCCAGCAGCCGCAGTTCAACGACACGTTCTACGTCGCGTGCCCGGACGCGCTGGCCAGGCCGGGCGCGGTCGTCACCCTCGGCGTGACGCTGACGAACCCGCCGCTGGCCACGAGCGGCCCGGTGCCGCCGGTCCGCACCCAGGACGACCCCAAGATCGCCTGGGAGGTCTCGGACGGCAGCCAGTGGCACGCGGTGACCGTGGACTACGCGTTCACGGGCGACGGCCAGGTGAGCATCACCCTGCCCGATCCCGCTGGGCCGGCCACGGTCAACGGCCAGCAGGGATACTGGCTGCGGGCCCGGCTGACCGGCGGCGGCTACGGAGCGCCCGCCAGCTACGAGCAGAACTCCGACCACACCTACACCTACCATCCCGCGACCTTCGCGCCCCCGGTCGTCAAGACCTTGACGATCACCGCGGCGGCCGCGGCGCAGCCGCCCGCACCCGTCGCGGCCTGCCTGAGCTACAACGACTTCGGCTACGCCGACCAGATCGCCTCCGCCGGAGCCGGGACGGGCCCGCTGTTCACTCCGTTCACCCCCACGGCGGACACCGAGCCCGCCCTCTACCTGGGGTTCGACCAGCCGTTCAGCCAGCGGCCCGTAACGTTGTTCGTCGAGGTGGAACCGCCGCTTCCCGAACAGGTGGCGGCCGACCAGTTGGCCGGGGCCGACCCGGTCTTGGGGTCCGCGGCCGTCCACCTCACCTGGGAGTACGCCAGCCCGGCCGGATGGCGTCCGCTGGGCGCGGTGGACGAGACCCAGGACCTCAGCCGCCGGGACCTGGTGACCTTCGTGGGCCCCGCGGACCTCGCGCCGCGCTCGTGCTTCGGCCAGAACCTTGTCCTGGCTGCGGCTGCGCTGGCAGGCGGGCACCTTCCCGATCCCGCCCCGGCTGCGCCGGGTGCTGCTCAACACCACCTGGGCGGCCCAGGCCACCACGGTGGACGGCGAGATCCTCGGCTCAAGCAACGGTGACGCCGGCCAGGCGTTCACCGCGGCGCAGACGCCCATCCAGCCGGGCCAGCAGGTGACCGTGCGCGAACCGCAGCGGCCCGCGCCCGCCGAGGAGCAGGCGCTGGCCGAGGTCGAGGGCGCCGACGCCGTCACCGTGACCCTGGACGCCGCCGGGCAGCCGGATGAGATCTGGGTGCGCTGGCACGCCGTGCCGGACTTCTACGACTCCGGCCCGCGGGACCGGCATTACACGGCCGACCCGCTATCCGGCCTGATCAGGTTCGGCGACGGCTCGTACGGGCTGATCCCGCCCATCGGGCCGAACAACATCCGCATGACCTACCGCACCGGCGGCGGCGAGCAAGGCAACCGGGCCGGCGCGACGATCGTGGAACTCAAGTCCAGCGTTCCCGTACATCGACGGCGTCACCAACAACGAGCCGAGCCAGGGCGGCGCGCCCGCCGAGCCGATCGACCGGGTGAAGGCCCGGGGCCCCGGGTCCTGCGCCACCGCGACCGCGCCGTCGCGGCCGCCGATCTTGAGGACCTGGCCGTCGCGGCCTCCGCCGACGTGGCCGCCGCGGCCGCGATCGTGCCGATATTCAACCCGTACAGCCTCTGGCTGGATCCGCAGGCACCCGTTCCCACCCCCGATCACGCACTGGCCGACGCCGGCCGGATGGGGGTGATCATCGTCCCGGACGAGCCGGAATCGGCCCGTCCCACCCCCAGCCTCGTCCTGCTCAGCCAGGTCCAGGAGTACCTGCGGCAGCGCTGCCCGCCGACCGCCGACCTGTGGGTGGCCGGGCCCGAATGGATCGCGGTCACCGTGCAGGCCACGGTGGTGGTCACCGCGGTGGACGAGGCCGACCCGGCCGCCGACCAGGCCAGGGCGGCGCTGGATCGCTACCTTCACCCGCTGACCGGCGGACCGGACGGCCAGGGCTGGGCGTTCGGCCGCAGGCCGCACGGCTCGGACCTGACCGCGCTGCTGGCCGCGGTCGCGGGCGTGGACCATGTCGCCTCCCTGACCGTTCGTATGAGCCGCAGACCTCGGACGCGGAACGCAAGCTGGCGCTGCAGCGGATCCTGGCGCGGCCGCTGACCGAGCCGGGCGACGCGCCGGAACGAGAACGCGACCTGACGGACTGGCTGGACCGCGCCCTGGTCTATTCCGGCCCGCACCAGGTCAGCGTGGCCCTGGCGTGAGCAGACCATAAGGAGAGCCGATGCCGATCCCGCTCCCGAACCTCGACGACCGGAGCTACGCCGACCTGACGGCGCAGGCCCAGGCGCTAATCCCCGCCCTGGACCCGGCCTGGACCAACTACAACCCGAGCGACCCCGGCATCGCGCTCGTCGAACTGCTGGCCTGGCTGACCGAGATGCTGCTGTTCCAGGCCAACCAGGTCACGCGCCGCCAGCACCGAGAAATTCCTCAAGCTGCTGAACGGCCCGGACTGGGCCAGGCCGCCGGACGTGAGCCTGGACTCCGCGATCCGCCAGACCATGGTGGCCCAGCGCGAGCGCTACCGGGCCGCCACCGCCGGCGACTACGAGTGGCTGGCGCTGAACACCTGGCCGCGGACGGCCGCCGCCGGGCAGTTCCCCGGCGGCGGACGGCTCGCGCGGGTGCACTGCGTACCGCGGCGCGACCTGACCGCCACCGACCCGGCCGCGCGCCGTGCCGACGCGCCGGCGCACATGAGCCTGGTGGTCCTGCCGGACGCGGATGGCGGAAACGCGCTGTACCGACGCGCTGTGGCAGTTCTTCGACGAGCGCCGCACCCTGACCACCCGCCACCACGTGGCGGGACCCGGCTACGTGCCGGTCGAGATCTCGGCGAACCTGGCTCTGCACCCCGACGCGCCGCCGTCCCAGACGCTCACCGACGCGAGCCAGGCACTGGCGGCCTTCTACGATCCGCGGGCCGGCGGCCCCGGCCAGGCGGGATGGCCCTTCGGCCGGGCGGTCTACGCGTCCGAGGCCTCGTCGGTGCTCGAGCGGGTCCCCCGGGTCGACTACGTCGAGGACGTCCAGGTCAGGGCCCCAGACGCGGCGGACAGGGTGCAGACCGACGGCAGCGGCAACCAGGTCGCCGTGCTGCTGGAGGCCGGCGAGCTCGTGCAACTGCGGGCCACCCCGCTGGTGGGCTACGACGTACGCGGCCAGCGCTACCCGGAGCAGTAGCGCCGATGGAACCCCAGAACCCGCAGCAGCCCGTCAGCGGCTACCTCGACTACCTGCCGGCGATCTTCCGGCAGGAGCCGTTCGCCGGCCGTTTCCTGCTGGCCTTCGAGACCGTGCTGAGCGGCGCGGGCGGCCAGGGCCGGCCCGGACTCGAAACCACGATCAGCGGCCTCGCCGACTTCTTCGACCCCGTGACGACCAGGGCCGGCTTCCTGCCCTGGCTGGCCGGCTGGGTGACGCTCAGCCTGCGCGCCGACTGGGACGAGCAGACCCAGCGCAGCTTCATCGCACAGATCGTGCCGCTTTACCGCCTGCGCGGGACCAAGGCCGGGCTGCTGCGCATGCTCACGCTGTACACCGGGGAGCCGGTCGAGATCTACGACACGTTCGACAACCTGCCCTACTTCTTCGAGGTGCGGCTGACACTGAGCGAGGCGGACCCGGCGCTGCTGCAGGCCAAGCAGCAGATCGCCCGGGCCATCATCGACCAGGAGAAGCCGGCGCACACCTTTTACGCCCTGCAAGTCGCGGTGCCCACGATGCGGCTGGTGTCGGAGGCCCTGCACGAGCGGGAGAACGCGCCCCTGTTGATCCTCGGCAAGAACACCCTGCTGGGAACGTCGATCCCGACATTGTAGAGGAAGAACCCATGGCCGATTATGTCCTGCCCAGCGTTGTGGAAAAGCGGGTCCGCTACTTCGACGGGCAGTTCCTGCAGGACCAGGACTTCGTCGACGAGCAGGACTACCAGCTGGACCGCGAGCACCGGCACAACCGCCTGCTGCACGGACCCGGGATCACCGAGGGCCTGGCGGTCACGTCCGCCGCGCCGAACCAGGTGACCGTCGCCCCGGGCACGGCCATCGACAGCGACGGCCGTCAGCTCGTGCTGGCCCAGGCCACAACGGTGGACCTGCCCGGGGCTGACTTCAACGACAAGCAGGGCGTCGAGCTGCTCCTCAGCTACCTGGAGAGCGCGGAGGACCCGCAGACCGTCGGGGGCAGCCAGGACTTCACCCGCTGGCTGGAGCGCCCGGCGCTGACGGCCCTGGCCCCGGGCGGCAGCTATTCGGGCACCGCGCCGCCCGTGCTGCTCGCCATGGTGGCGCTGGACCACACCGGCCGGGTCGCGGTGGACGGCACGGTGCGCTCGTACTCGGGCCTGCGCCTGCCCGGCTCCGGCCCCGACGCGGCCACCCTGCGCGCGACGAGCGGCGGCCCGGTGGACCTGGCCGGCTCGCTGACCGTCGACGGCAGCGTCGGCATCGGCATCCCCAGCCCCGCCTATCCGCTGCATCTGGCCACGGGCAAGGCGCTCAGGATCGAGGGCGGTCCGGGCCCGTCCAGCTCCGCGGCTTATTTCAGCTTCGGCGGAAACGGCGCCTTCGGCATCGATTCCCCCGGAGTTCCCGGCGGGCGGTTCGTGGTGCAGGATTCGGGCAACGTCGGGGTCGGCACGGCGAGCCCGGGGGCGAAGCTGGAGGTGGCCGGCGGCGGCGGCACCTCGGTCGATCTGGTGGTCAACGGGCGGCTGCGGTCGAACAACAACGACGGCGGGCTGTGGGTGGCCTCGGATCGTTTCGTCGGCGGGTTCGACACGAACAAGATCGGTTTCTGGAACAACAACGCCTGGCGGCTCGCGGTGCTGAACAACGGCAACGTCGGCGTCGGCACGGCGAGCCCGGGGGCGAAGCTGGAGGTGGCCGGCGGCGGCGGCACCTCGGTCGATCTGGTGGTCAACGGGCGGCTGCGGTCGAACAACAACGACGGCGGGCTGTGGGTGGCCTCGGATCGTTTCGTCGGCGGGTTCGACACGAACAAGATCGGTTTCTGGAACAACAACGCCTGGCAGCTCGCCGTGCTGAACAACGGCAACGTCGGCGTCGGCACGACCGGCCCGGGCGCCAAGCTCACCGTCAGCAGCGACGATGCCCACCTCCAGCTTCGCCGCGAGCCGAACGCGCCCGCCGGCACGAAGATCTTCCTGGAGCTGTTCCAGGACAACAGCCCGAACGCGGTCTACCCGTGCCTGCGGTTTCACCATGCCAACGTGTTCTGGCACCGGATCCAGGGCCAGCCCGAGGGGCTGTCGTTCAGGACAGGCAACCCGGGCGACAACTCGCTGATCAACGTGTACGCCAACACCGCGGTGCTGAACGCGATTACGATCGGCAACGTCACGATCGGCGCGAACGAGCTGGCCATCCTGCAGAAGCTGGCCGCGGGGACGCTCCAGTTCGACCTGTTGAACGTGGGCCACAACGAGTACGCGTACGCGGCGTCAGATGGGTTTAACTACGACGGTGACCGTCGCCGGATCTTCACCTGGATACCAGGCGGAACGGTCGGTCAGGGCCGCTGGCAGATCTCGTTCCCCTCGTAGGGCGACGGGTGCGATCAAGGAGCAAGCGTGCGGGAACAGCTAGAACAACGCGTCAGCGAACTCAGGGCCGAGCAGCAGAAGGGCCTGCAGATGCTCGCCGAGCTCGAAGCCAAGCAAGCCGAGCTGCGCCAGACCCTGCTGCGTATCAGCGGCGCCATCCAGATCCTGGAGGAACTGCTGGTCGGCGTGGCCCAGCAAGACGGCCAGGTGCCAGCGGCGGTGAACTCGCAGGCTACGGGTTCTTGACGTAGGCGTAGATAGAGCCGGTGTCGAGCGCTTCCCTGAGCGCGGTGGTCGTGGGGATGACCCACCGTTCCGGCCTACGTGGGCTCGAGCCCACGCGATTTCCGGTACCTCTCGGCGAGAAGGTTGTACAAGAACTTGTCCGCCAGCGCGAACTCCCAGAACCACGCTGGGTCTCCTGCCTCCAGCACTATCTGCCATACGTGGCTCTTGTAGAATCCGGGCATGGTGGCCCCTGGGAAGTGGTAACTTCCCCGGCTCGGGATGAGCGTCGGCTGCGTCCACTCGGTGGTCGTGACCCGCCTCGGCTCGTCACGATACGAAAAGCGATGCGCTCGCTCTCGCTGGTCGCGCCCGCCACGACCGGAGTACTCGTACCAGTTCGTGAACAGCTCCCGGATGCTGGCCGGTTCAGGCATCGGCTCGAGCTTCGGGAGCATCGGGTACAGCTCGCTCAGGAGCTGTACCCATTCGGTGATGCCGTGCTTCACATCACAGATCATCGCTCCGACTACAAGCGCGAGCACAGGGTCCTTCGGCGGCCGTCCGCTGAGCACGGCCTGCAAAGCGCGGAAGAAGCGAGCTGGATCCTTCCAGTGGCCCTTTGGGACCTGCTTCAAGATGTCGTTCCAGCTCGCAACGTTGCCCTCCCGGGCGAAGGAGCCAGTCTCGGTCTCGCCGAGCAGGGTGTACACGATGTCCTGGAAGGGACCCTTCTCGAACATGCCCGGCCCCCAGATGATCTTGAACCCCCCGGGGATCAGCTCCTCTTGCTTCGTGAAGGATCTGATCATGAGAGCCGCCTCCTGAGCGGTCTCTACGATGGGAACCGGCTCTTCAATCTGCTCCCTTCCCTTGCCCGTGCGGAGCGTCTTCGACTTTCGCCGCTGCTGCTTCGGTGGAGTCCCTGCTTCCGGCTCTGGGGGATCCTTCCGCTTCTTTTCCTTCCTAGCTGGCTTGCGCTTCTTCTTTCTGGACGGCGACGCCGGGCCGGAGACGTCCTCGGAGATCTCCAGAAGAGGGTCGTACTCGTAGGTCTCGGCTTTGGGGGAGAGGGATCCCCAGGGTATGACGACTCCGGATTCCAAGGACATGCCTTCGGGCTCTTGCGGCGCCTTGAAGATAACTTGATCTGCGTTAGCAGTGTCCCTGTTCCAGCGCTTGATCAGCGCACGCCGGACGGCCAGCGAGATCTCGTCATTGTCGTTGAGAGTCTGCATGACCTTCTTCGTGATCATGACCGTTGCGTTGTATCTCCACGTTCCTGCCGGATACCGGTTGTTGCAGGCATCGGCTTTCTTCTGCCATTCCTCCCATTCACTGAAGATGACAAGAAGCTTCTGCCAGTCGGCGGGGGCGATCGTCACCGTTCCCTTCCGGTACTCGCGAAGCTGGGCGTCGACGTGATCCCTCGTTAGCTGGATCGGTGCGGGCTGGCCGGGCTGCGGGGCCCGGGAAGGGGATCGGCCCGCCGACGGCCTGGCTGGCGCTCGTGGTGCGGCGAGGCTCGCCTGCCCGGCATGGTTGGCCTCCCGTTCGAGCCCGGCGTCGTCATTGAGCGGGACGCCGGCATCGTTCCGCGTCGCGCGGACCCGGCCCTGGCGCTGCTGGACCACATGCCATGCCTCGTGGGCCAGGTGCCTCTCCTGGCCCGGGGCGACATGGATCTCCTCGCCCTGGGTGTACGCGAGGGCGCCGAGCCGGGCCGGCCGTGGCGAGTGGTAGTACACGCGGACGCCCGACAGGTCCACGCCCGACTGCCGTTCGAGGGCCGCCTTGATCCCGTCGGGGATCCTCGTGCTGGGTACGGAGCGACCCTGATCCACCAGCCGCTGCACATAACGGTTGCCGTGGCTGCGCTGGAGCTGCAGGAGGAAGCCCCCCAGGTCCGCTCGCGCAGTGTCGATCGTGGTTGTGTCGCGGCTCGGCGCATGCTGCGCCGAGGGGCGGGTCGTGGTCACTCGGGCGAGGGCCTGCTCACGCATGGGCCTCACGCTTGCCTTTCCCTGCGGGGATGGGGCCTCTCTCAGTGTGACAAGCCCATGCCACGCAATCAAGGCCAAGATCGCGGCTGCCCACCGTGCCAAGAGCTGGTCGTTCAGCATCGTGAGTGTGCGGCCGGGTGCTTCATGCCGGACTAGATGCGCGAGTGCGAGGTACCCGGCCTCGGCTGGCCAGGGCAGGTTGCCTGGCCGGTCAAGCACCTCCGGGCCGGGTGAAGTGCGCTGGTGCGGGTAGCTCCACGCAGCTTCCCTTAGCTGGTCTGCCCACCCTGGCGGGAGCAGCGTGATCCCGGGTCGGCTGGCGATGTCATCGTGATGAGAATGCTCACCATTGCCTGTAACTGGATTGACCTGCGGAAGCCAGAGCAGATCCTCAAATGCTGAGGTATCGCTGCCACCTGCCAGGCAGCTTCCTGGGCGGGAGCGTCCATGCTGCGGAAGTGCCAGTACAGCGCCATCGGCGTGACGCCGAGGTCTTGCGCGAGCTTGCGGATGGTCAGCGCGTCGAGCCCGGCGGCGTCGGCGAGCTTGAGCGCGCGGTCGGCGTCGGCGTCAGCTACGTGACCCTGCGCCCCCGCGCCAAAGCCGCAACCGCAACCGCAACCGCAACCGCAACCAGAGCGTGGCCGTCGCCGAGCTCGCCACCGTCGATGAACGAGCGGCCGAGCTCATGGTCACGGAATGACCGCGGCACCGCCCGGGTTAGCGCGGTCATGACAACAACAGTGGGTTTCATCGGTGCCGGAATGATCGGTGGCACGGTCGCCAGGCTCGCCGTGGCGGCCGGCCACCGGGTCGTGCTCAGCAACTCCCGCGGACCGCAGACCCTGCAAGCCCTCACGGACGAACTCGGCCCGCTCGCCAGCGCCGCGACCGGCGAGCAAGCCGCCGAGGCGGGTGACATCGTGGTGGTCTCGATCCCGCTGAGGGCCTACCGCAGCGTCCCGCCGCAGCCACTGGCCGGCCAGGTCGTCATCGACACCAACAACTACTACCCCCAGCGCGACGGCCACCTCCCCGAAATCGACGACGGCTCCCTGACCAGCAGCGGGCTGCTCCAGCAGCACCTAAAAGAAGCGCACGTCGTCAAGGCCTTCAACAACATCTTCTTCCGGCACCTGGCCTCGCTGGCCCGCCCGCACGGCGCCGCCGACCGCTCGGCGCTGCCCATCGCCGGCGACGATGACAAGGCCAAGGCGGCGGTGACCGAGTTCCTCGACTCGATCGGCTACGACGCCGTGGACACGGGCTCGCTCGCCGGCAGCTGGCGCCAGGAGCCGGGCCACCCCGCCTACGGGCCGCCCTACGGGTCCTTCGACGACGAGAAGGGAACGCCCGCCAGCGCCCGGCAGCTCCGCGCCGCGCTGGCCGCCGCGAGCCGGTAACCGGGCCGGCGGGCTGGTAGCGCGGCCAATCGTCATCGGCTGGGGACTCGAGGCGAACTTACGAGAAGATGCGCCTAGGCTGGATGATCTATGAAGGCATCGCAAGCCAGGGCCAGCGAGCCCGGGCGGGCCGAGGCCGCCGCCGAGCCGGGCGCGGTCATCCACACCGAAGACCTGACCAAGGTCTATCCGGGCACGGATTTCGCCGCCGTGGACCACCTCAACCTGGACGTGCGAGCCGGCGAGATCTTCGGCCTGCTCGGCCCGAACGGCGCCGGTAAGACCACCACCGCGGGCATGCTCACCACCCGCGTGGTCCCGACCGGCGGCCGGGCCTTCATCGGCGGCGTGGACGTCGCGGCGCACCCGGCGCTGGCCAAGCAGCTGACCGGGATCGTCTCCCAGCAGAACACCCTGGACCGCCAGCTCACCGTGCGGGAGAACCTGTACTTCCACGGGCGGCTATTCGGCATCAGGGCCAGGGAGTCCCGTACGATCGCCGACGACCTGCTCGAGCAGTTCCAGCTGTCCAAGTGGGCCAACGCGTCGGTGTACGCGCTGTCCGGCGGGATGGCCCAGCGGCTGATGGTGGCGCGGGCCATCTTTCACCGCCCCTCGGTGCTGTTCCTGGACGAGCCGACGGCCGGCCTGGACCCGCAGAGCCGGCTGGCGCTGTGGCACCTGCTCGGCGAGCTGCACAAGCAAGGCCAGACGATCCTGCTCACCACGCACTACATGGAGGAAGCCGACCGGCTCTGCGAGCGGGTCGCGATCATGGACCACGGCCGGATCCTGGCGCTGGATACCCCGGCCGCGCTCAAGCAGAGCACCGGCGCCGACACCATCGTCACCGTCCGCACCACCGGCGACCTGGCCAGCCTGGCCGGGCTCCTGACCGCGGACGTCGAGGGCGTCACCCGCACCCGCACCGCCGAGGGCAGGCTCGAGCTGCACATGCAGGGCGGCGACCGGCTGGTCCCGCGCATCGTGCTGGCCGCCGAGCGCGGCGGCTTCGAGCTCCTGGACGTCTCCATCGCCGAACCGACGCTTGAGACGGTGTTCATCAGCCTGACCGGGAAGGAACTACGCGACTGATGGCCACCACCACCAAGGCTGCGGGGCAGGCTCCGGCCAGGAAGATCGGCGGCGGCCCCACCCGCTCGGTCGCCGCCGCGAGCCGGGCCGCGCTCGGCGCCCTGCTGCTGCGCGACCTCGTGGTGCTGCGCAAGCACATCTGGGAGTTCGTGCTGCGCACGATCATCCAGCCGTTCCTGCTCTGCTTCGTCTTCCTCTACGTCTTCCCGAAGATCGGGCAGGGCATCGGCGGCCGCGGGACGGCGCAGCAGTCGGCCTTCGCGACCGTCCTGGTGCCCGGGGTGGTCGGGATCTCGATCATGTTCCAGGGCGTGCAGTCCATCGCGCTGGCCATGGCCCAGGAGTTCGGCTTCACCCGCGAGATCGAGGACCGGGTGCAGGCCCCCTGCCCGATCTGGCTGGTGGCGATGGCCAAGGTGCTCTCCGGCGCGGCCCAGGGCGTGCTGTCCGCGGCCATCGTGCTGCCGATCGCCTCGGTCGTGCACGCGCCCGGGGTCGAAGCGCACCTGACCCTGCACTGGTGGCTGATCGTCACGTTCGTGCCGCTGGCCTGCATCGCCATGGCCGGGCTTGGCCTGGTCCTGGGGACCAGCTTCGAGCCGAGGAACATCGGCCTGATGTTCGGCTTCATCATCTTGCCGATCACGTTCCTGGGCGGGACCTACTACGCCTGGACCAAGCTCGCCCCGGTCACCATCGGCGGCTGGCCCTGGCTGCAGACGGTCGTGCTGATCAACCCGCTGATCTACGTGAACGAGGGAATGCGGGCCGCCTTCACCAACGCCCCGCACATGCACCTGTACGTCATCTACCCGGTCGTGGCCGGGTTCGCCGCGGTGTTCCTGGCCATCGGCCTGCGCAACTTCCGCCGCCGCGTGCTCTCCTGAGCGCCCTTCGGGCGTATAAAGAAGACGAACCGAGGAGACGCTCATGGGCAGCACGGCACGGGCGGCCCGGCCGAGGACCGCCGTGACGAACGTCCGCGTGTTCGACGGCCGTCAGCTGCTGCCGCTGGGCACGGTGGTGATCGAGGGCGACCGGATCGGCTCAGACGCCCGCGGCGCCAAGATCGTCGACGGGACCGGCGGCGCGCTGCTACCCGGGTTCATCGACGCCCACGTCCACCTGCACGACCGGCACTCGCTGGTGCTGCTGAGCGGCTTCGGCGTGACCACCGCGCTTGACATGGGGTGCGCGCCGCCCGAACTGGCCGACTCGCTGCGCGGGCTTACCGGGCTCACCGATATCCGCAGCGCGGGCACGCCCGCCGTCGCGCCGGGCAGCCTGCACTCGCGCATTCCCGTCATCGGCCCGCGGGGCCTGATCACCGGCGCGGATCAGGCCGGGCGGTTCGTGGCCGACCGGATCGCCGAGGGGTCGGACTATATCAAGATCATCGTCGGGAATCCGGGCCCCAGCCACGACCAGGCCACGCTCGACGCGCTGACCGCCGCGGCCCGGGAGCACGCGAAGCTCAGCGTGGCGCACGCCTCGTCCTACGAGGCGGTGGAGATGGCGCAGCAGGCCCGGGTCAGCGTGCTGACCCACGTGCCGCTGGACAAGGCGCTTGACGAGGCGGCCGCGGCCCGGGCGGCCGCCGACGGCCGCATCCTCATCCCGACGCTGGTCATGATGGAGGGCGTGGTGGAGCAGTCCGCCCCGCCGGGCGCCGGCTACGCCGCGGCCCGGCGGAGCGTCACCGCGATGCACCAGGCCGGCGTGCCGATCCTGGCCGGAACCGGCGCCAACGCCGCCCCCGGCGTGCCCGCGGCCATCAGTCACGGCAGCAGCCTGCATTACGAGCTCGAGCTTCTCCTCGACGCCGGGCTCAGCACCCTGGACGCGCTCCGCGGCGCCACCTCGCGGCCCGCCCGCTACTTCGGGCTCGGCGACCGCGGCGTGATCGAGCCGGGGCGCCGGGCCGACCTCGTGCTCATCGACGGCGACCCGCTGCAGGACATCAAGGCAACCCGGTCGCTCCGCCGCATCTGGTGCGGCGGAGTCGAGGTGGCACCACTGTGACTCGCCCCGGAACCTGCAGGAGGTCCCGGCGACCTCGCGGCCGTGATGACCGGGGCCCGCTCAGCGCGGTGAGCCCTGCTCGGACCGGCTTCGGTTCCGCCAGGCCAGCACGGACCAGCGGGAAAGCGCGGACAGGACCGAGCTGACGCTCACCGCGGAGCCCAGCGATAGCGCAGAGCCCACGCAGAACACCGAGCCGATCGAGGCCGCCGACCCGATGGACAAGATGGAGCCCGCCGACCCTATCGACAAGATGGAACCGGCAGACCCGATCGACAAGATCGATCCGGTCGAGCCGATGCTCATGATCGAGCCCGCGGAACCCACCGATCGCGATGTAGCTTGCGCCATGAGACCATTCTCCCAGCCAAGTCGCCGGACGCCCTGAGGAGGACCAGCATGTCAGCCAAACCTATCGTGGCCGCAACGGATGGTTCTGAGGAATCGCTGCGGGCCGTCGACTGGGCCGCCCGGGAGGCCGTGCTGCGCGGCGCTCCGCTGCGGATCGTGTCCGCCGCGACGCTGCTGCCCCGGATGATGGAGCACGACCACGACTCCGAGATCGGCACCGTGACCGATGCCCTGGTCGCCGACCGTGACCGGGCGCTGGCGGCCGCGGCGGCGCGGGCCGCGGAGGTATCCCCGGAACTGCTGGTCGACACCGATCATCTGGCCGGGGCACCCGCGGTGGCGGTCACCGAGAGCGGATCGGGCGCGCTGATGCTGGTCGTCGGGTCCCGCGGGGCCGGGGCGTTCACGGCGCTTGTGCTCGGGTCGGTCAGCCGGTACGCGGCCACCCACGCATCCTGCCCGGTCGTGGTCGTCCGCGACGAGGTCACGGCCTCCCGCCGGCAGATAGCCGTCGGCATCGGCGATCCGGACCACAGCGCCGCATCCCTCACCTTCGCGTTCGAGGAGGCCGCCCTGCGCCAGGCCTCCCTGCTCGTGGTGCACGCCTGGACCAGGCCCCAGGTCGGCACGGAGAAGGCCTGGTGGGCGCTTAGCGACCCCGGCGCCCACGCCATGGAAGGCAAACTCGCTCAGCGGCTGACGGCACTGATCGATGACTGGCGGGCCAAGTACCCAGAGGTCCCGGTCAGCCAGGACGTCCTGTTCGGTCACCCGGGCCGGGCGCTGGCCGGCCTGTCCGCCCGCGCCAACCTGGTCGTCATCGGCCGTAATTCCGGCACGCACGGCCCCGGTGCGGTCATCCACGCGGTCCTGAGCCACGCCCACGGCCCCGTCGTCACGGTCCCCTCCACCTGACAAGGTGAGCAGGTCCCGGACGGTGAAGGGCCGCTCCGCCGGGACCGTGTCGGTCAGCGGCCCATCTGGCCTGCGGAGCACCCGGCGTCGGTGATCATCTGGACAGCCTATGCCGGGGCCCGGCGGCCAGCGGGCTTACGATCGTCCCCATGATCGGAGCGCAGGCACTGATCGGCAGCCTGGTGGGCGCGGGCGTCGACACGTGTTTCATGAACCCGGGCACCTCGGAGATGCACTTCGTCAGCGCCCTGGACTCGGTGCCCCGGCTGCGCGGGGTGCTTGCGCTGTTCGAGGGCGTCGCGACCGGAGCCGCCGACGGGTACGCGCGCATCGCCGCGGCCGGCCGCGGTGCTGCTTCATCTGGGCCCTGGCCTGGCCAACGGGCTCGCCAACCTGCACAACGCCCGCCGGGCCCGCAGTCCGATCGTGACCATCGTCGGGGCGCACGCCACCGGTCACGTCCGCTACGACGCGCCGCTGCAGTCCGATATCGAGGCCCTCGCGGGCACCGTGTCGGGCTGGGTGCACACCTGCGGAACCACCCGTGACCTGGCCAGGGACGCGATGCGAGCGGTCGCGGCGGCCCGCCGCGGCCAGATCGCGACCCTGGTGCTTCCGGCCGACGTGTCGTGGGGCGACGGCGGAACGCCCGCGCCGCCCCGGCCCGCGGCGCAGCCCGAGGCGGTCGGCGACGACCAGATCAAGGCCGCGGCCGGCGCGCTGTCCGCTCACGCTGCCGCGCTGCTCCTGCTCGGCGGGCAGGGGCTGACCGAACGAGGCCTGCGGGCGGCCAGCCGGATCAGCGCCGCGACCGGAGCCCGGCTGCTGGCCGAGACGTTTCCCGCCAGGATGGAGCGCGGCGCCGGGCTCCCGGTCGTCGACCGGCTCGCTTACCTGGCCGAACACGCCCAGGCCCAGCTGGCAGGGACCACCCACCTGATCCTGGCCGGCGCCCGCGCCCCGGTGTCGTTCTTCGGCTATCCGGGCCGCCCGAGTGACCTGGTGCCCGCGGGCTGCCCGGTTGCCGTCCTGGCCGAGGCCGATCAGGACGCGGCGGCCGCGCTGGAACTGCTGGCCGACGAGGTCGCCGCGGGCACCGCGCCGCTCCCACCCGGCGCCGCACCCGGCGCCGCGCCTCGCGCTCCGGTTCCGGCCCTGGAGCCGGGGCCGCTGACGGCGACCGCCCTGGCCAGTGCCGTCGCCGCGTCGCTGCCCGAGCACGCGATCGTCTCCGACGAGGCCAACACGTCCGGGGCCGCGCTGCCCGGGGCGCTGGCCGGCGCGCCGCGGCACACCTTGCTGACCCTCACCGGGGGCGCCATCGGGCAGGGCCTGCCCGCCGCGACGGGGGCGGCGATCGCCGCCCCGGACCGGCCGGTCCTGGCGCTCGAAGCCGATGGCAGCGCGCTCTACACGATCCAGGCGCTGTGGACTCAGGCCCGCGAGCAGCTCGACGTGACGACGGTGCTGATCAACAACGCCGCCTACGCGATCCTGCGGATGGAACTGGCGCGTACCGCGGCCGGGCAGGCAGGCGAACGCGCGGCGCGGATGCTCGACCTGTCCGGTCCGGTGCCGGATTTCACCGCGATCAGTACCGGGATGGGCGTGCCCGCCACCCGCGTCACCACCGGCACAGAACTCGACCAGGCCCTGCGCCGGGCGTACGCCGAACCTGGTCCGCACCTGATCGAGGCCATCGTGCCCGCGAGCTGGTAACGCCTCGCTGAGCAGCTCGGTCAGCTCGGCGTCGAAGTCCAGGTACCCCGACTCTTCGCCGGCCGGGACCACACCGTAGGTGCGCTGCAGGAAGGCCTCGATGGCCCGCATGCTGACCTCGAACTGCGCGTGCCCGAACGGGGAGGTCATCAAGATGTTCAAGATGTGTGACCCGGCCGCGGTCCCCTCCTCCGCCGCCGGGTCACAAGATGCCGCCGACGGCCAGGCCTGGACGTCCCCGATCCCCTCGCGAGCGTGCATGGCCGCCGCGAGCAGGTCGCGGGCGAGGGTCCATTCCACCGGTTCGTCCGTGCCCACATGAAACGCCATCCGTATCGCGTACGGATCGGCGCAGCTGTAGGACAGGCTGGCCATCAGCGGCACGATCGTATGCTCCGGTCCGACCAGCCCCAGGCCCAGCTCCGCCGAGACATCAGCGCCGCTGCTGCTCATCATCTGCCACCCCCCGAAGCGTGATCTTCAACTACCCGTCACCTTCCCCGGTCCCGGTAGCCACACGGGTCCCCGTCCAGGTGCAGAACGGTTGCGGTGAAGATGGTGTTTGACCGATGTTTTGGGCGGCGCAAGGACCCTGCTGGCTTATTTTCGCTGCCTTATTGGGCGCGCCGTGGTGTCAGTGCGCGCCATGGTGCCCCGGTGCAGCGAGATACGCCAGCCTGGCCGCTGAGGCGGGCTGGGGACGAACTGGGGAGCGAATGACGCGCGGAGGGGGGCAGTGGGACTGGTGGGACCGGCTTAACAGCGGCGGGGGTCGGGCGGGCCGGGCACCGGCAGCTGGGCACGCGCCGTGCCGCGGAATAAGCCCACCGACGTCCGGCCACCGCAGACCCGGTGCCGGGTGAGCCCGTAACACCACGGTCCGTTCAGAATAATTTGACCGAACGGGCATGGGTGCGTGCCCCCGTCACCCTTGCACGTTCATAAGTCTAGCCTTATTAGGTTAGGCTTAGTGTATGAGCGAGAATCCTGATGCCGGCCAGGTGGCCGCGGCGCTACGGGTGAGCATCGGGCTGCTGCTGCGGCGGCTGCGGCAGGTGCAGGTCGCGGGGGAGCTCACCCTGCCGGAGAGCTCGGCCCTGGTGCGGCTGGACCGCGGCGGGCCGGCCACGCCGAGCGCGCTGGCTCGGCTGGAGCAGATCAGCCCGCAGTCGATGGGGGCCACGCTGGCCGCGCTCGAGGCGCGCGGCCTGATCGAACGGCATCCGGACCCGCAGGACGGCCGCCGGTCGGTCATGTCGGTGACCGAGGCCGGACGGCAGATGCTGGGGGACAAGCGGGACGCGCGGACCGAGCAGCTGGCGCGGGCCCTGTCGGCTGGGTTCACGCCCGCCGAACTGAAGCAGCTGATGACGGCCGCGCCGCTGCTCGAGCGGCTGGCCCAGAACATCTGATGCCCGCCAGCCAGCCCGACGGCCGCTATAAGTGGGTGGCCCTGGCCAACACGAGCCGTCCGCCGCAGCCGCGGCGTCAGCTCGTCCGCAGGAACGCGCCGATGGCAGCGATGGAATCGTCGTGCGTCGTGATCGTGTAGTGATTCGCGTCGATCTCCGCCACGCGTGCCGATGGCACCGCCGCCGCGAACCGCTCTGCCTCGGCGGCGGGCAGGATGAACCCGAACCCCGGCATGATCTCCTGCCGGGCGCGCAGCACCAGGGCCGGCATGGTGATCGCGTTCCACAGCGCGTGGATCGGCGCATCATGGTCCGGCCAGTACATCGCCGCGCCGTACCCGAGGTCCTCGAGCACCGCGCCGCGGTCGCTGCGCGGCGTCACGCCGCCATCGACGTCGCGCAGCTCGTACCGGAAGTAGCGATCCCAGTACTCGTCCCACTCGGGAATGATGCCTATCTGCTTCATCAGCGCGATGGCGGTCTCCGCCGACGGGTACACCGCGCCGAGCCGGCTCACCGAGGCGAGCACGGGCAGCGCCGACCGCTCGTCAGGGCTCCCCGCGAGATCAACCAGTACGAGCCGCTCGACCCGGGACGGCTCGAGCTGCGCGCAGGTCATGGCGATGGCCGCGCCACTGGACTGGCCGATGACCGCAAACGACGGTGCACCGACGGCGTCCGCGATGGCGAGCACGTCGCGCGCGTGGTTGCGCCAGCCGTACGTGCCCGCGCCGGTCACCTCGCTGCGGCCGCGGCCGCGCAGGTCGATCGCCACGAGCTGCAGCGTGCCGCCGGCGAGCCGTTCGCCGAGGCGGTCGAAGCCGCACAGGTTCGCCGACAGGCCGGGCACGCACACCACCGCTGGCGCATCCGCGGCACCCCACCGCCGCACCCGAAGCCTGCCGGACTTGAGCGGGATGTCGGAGTCCTCGTAGCCCGCGGGCTGCTGCGTCATATCGGCATTCTCCTCTTCGCGTCGGTCCATGCGAGGATAGCCCGGCGGTGAGCGTGCAGGCCCGACTCTAAGCCCAGCAGGTCACGGCGCCTGCTCGTCGCCGCTCACCAGCTCGGCCGCGCCGCTGACGTTCCCGTCCCTGGTCATGGTCGCCTGCGCCGAGGTCTGGCCGAGCACGTACCGGTCGAAGAACGCCAGGGTCACCCTGGCCGCCAGCCGTTCCACCGGGTTATCGCCCACGTAGGGCCCGAGATGGTCCGCGCCGAACAGGTCCAGGTAATACCTGGTCCCCCCCTTGTCCGCCCGGTACAGCTGGACGCTTGTCCACGGCGGGTTGACCGTATCGGCGCTGCCCTGCACGAACAGCATCGGCGGGGCCCCGTGCGCGAAGTACGGGCCGGGCATCGGCGCCCACTCCGCCCCCGAGAGCACGGCCACGGCGGCCAGCCGCTGATCGGTGCAGCAGGTGTTGGCCGCCAGGGCGGCGACGGTGTCACCGCCGTCGGACTGGCCGGTGGCGCCGATCTCGTGCCGGTTCACCAGGCCGGAGAACAGGCCGTGCGGCTGGGCGCTCAGGGCCAGCATCCTGGTGATCACGTAGGACATGTCGGCCGGCTGGTTCACCAGGTCCGTTTCGTACGCCGCGGTGCCGAGATGGCAGTTCGTCCGCGGGAAGTTCACGCCCGCGACCACGTAGCCGGCGCTGGCCCAGGTCTGCAGGAGATGGGAATACGCGCCGCTGCACATCATGAACCCCGGGCCGAACACCAGCAGCGGCAACGGCCCGGCCGCCGGCCGCGACGAAGACGACGAGGCCAGCGGATAGCGGATCTCGGTCACCAGCGCCCGCTGACCGAGGTACTGGCCGGCCGGGCCGGTGCGGGCTGGCTCGGTGAACGTCATCGTCCGCTCGCCGACCCGGTAGCGCCCGGCGATGCCGGCCGGGGCCGGCCGGGGCCGGGGGGGCGTGTGGCTGGCGTTGGACGCGGGCCGGGCGGTGACGACCCGGGTGGCGGGCTGCGTCGCCTGCGGCTGCGGGTGACCCCCGCAGGCCGAGACGATCACGATCGCGAGGGCGGCGCTGACGAGGGCGAGCGTCTTGCTGGCGGCCGGCATCACGCTGGGCTCTCGCCTCCTCCCGGCAGCAGGTCGCCTGCCAAGCTACCTGAACCGGCTCTGCCGTGCGGCCATGGCCGCCGGATCTCTCACTTTATGAGCTGTTCGGTCAGCAGGTAGCCGCCCAGCAGGACCAGGGCGACGCCGGCCACCTGCCCGGCGCGGTCGCGCCAGCGTTCGCCCATCCTGGCGCCGGCCGCCAGGCCGAGCTGGGCGGCCACGAAGGCCTGCACCGCGATGGCCGTGACGACGGCGGCGACCGGCAGCCGGGCCAGCCCGATGGTGAACCCGACGGCGAGCTCGTCGAGGCTGATGCTGATCCCGAGGGCGATCAGCGCGAGCCCGCGGCTGCTGATGATACGGCCGGCCTTCTCCTCCTCGTCCGCGTCACCCGCCAGCATCCACAATCCCGCCGCGATCACGACGGCCGCGGCCACGTAGTCGGCGACCCGCCCGATGCCGCGGGCCAGCGCGCCGCCCGCGGCCAGGCCGATCAGCGGCATCCCGCCCTCGAAGATCACGAACACGGCCGAGATGCGGATCCGGCCCCGCCAGCCGACCGTCCGCACGGCCCCGATCGCGGCCGCGACGGCGAAGGCGTCCAAGCCGAGCGGAAGCACGAAGGCCAGCAGCTTCAGCACCCGTCCAGCGTCTCACGACCGTCAGTCCTTTTATCGGGCCGAACGATCCGTGCTTAACCGCTCAGGCCCGCTCATTACCCGGCTCGCTGACCTGGACATTGCGTGCCGACCTGGTGATCGCGCCGGCTCCCGCGAGCCGCGCGGCGAGCACCACGGGAATGATCGTCAGCGTGATGATGACGGACACCACCGCGTTCACCTCGGGGAGTTGCTGCCCCAGCCGTATCGCGCCGAAGATCCACAATGGCAGCGTGTTCTGCGCGCCCGCGGTGAACACCGTGACGATGACCTCGTCGAACGACAGCCCGAAGGCGAGCAGCGCGCCGGATACCAGCGCGGTCGCCGTCAGCGGCAGCGTGACGAAACGCAGCGTCTGCCAGCCGCGCGCGCCGAGGTCCATGGACGCCTCGGCCAGCGAACCAGGCGTCCGGCGCAGCCGGGCGATCAGGTTGTTGAACACCACCACGATGCAGAACGTCGTATGCCCGATAACGATGGTCAGCGTGCCGAGCTGGACTCCGGTGAACGAGAAGAAGGAGTTCAGCGCGATCCCGGTGATGATGCCCGGCAGCGCGAGCGGCAGCACGAGCAGGAACGAAATGGCCTCGCGGCCGAAGAACGTGAACGTGTGCAGCGCGTACGCCACCGCGGAGCCGAGCAGCAGCGCCAGCGCGGTCGCGAGCAGCCCGACCTTGACCGACAGCAGGAATGCGCTGCGCACCTGGGAGTCGTGCCACGCCACGGCGAACCAGTGCAGTGAAAAGCCCGAAATGGGCCAGCTCTCGATGTTCGACCGGTTGAACGCGTACAGCACGATGAGCGCGATCGGGACGAACAGGAACGCCAGGACCAGCACCACCCAGATCCGCAGCGCGGCGCGCAGCCAGGAGGATTCCATGCCCTAGATTTCCTCGAACGCGCCGAGCGCCCGCGCGCCGAGCAGGTAGGCGGCCATGATGACGACGGGCACCAGCGCCATGGCCGCGGCGAACGGCACGTTGTTCGCGATCCCGATGTTGGTGTAGATGATGTTGCCGATGAAGGGCCTGGCCGCCGCGGGCGGGTCGCGGCTGCTGCCGAGCAAGGGCGTCCACCTGGTGTTCGCCCCGGGGACCGTCCGTACCAATGACCGAGCGCCCCGAAGCTCAGCTGCGCGTCGGTCTCGTCGTAACCGCGGATGACCGCCGCGCCCGTCTCCGCGCGCACGGCTTCGCGCAGGCCTTCGGCCAGCGCCGCGAACGAGGGGAAGCCGGCGACCAGCCACTCCCAGCCGGCCGGGCCGGCCCGGCACGCCAGCGCCGCCTCGGTCACCACGGCCAGCGTCCCCTCGGATCCCACCAGGAGCCGCCGCAGGTCCGGCCCGGCCGCGGAACGCGGCACCGGCCGGCAGCGCAGGATCGCGCCCCGCGCCTCACATGGACCGCGGCGGTGCCGAAGACCAGCACCAGCAGCCCGTAGAGGCCAAGCGGGGCTGCGGCCGCGGCGCCGAACGCGCTGACGGCGATGCCCGCGGCCACGGCGAAGTCCCGCATCGCGGTCGGCAGCACGATGGCGGTGCGCCGCTCCGCAGCCGCGCCGATGGCCAGCAGGCCGCCCAGGATCAAGCTGCCGGCCAGGTAGGCGAGCAGCGCCAGCAGGACGCGGGCGTCGCTGGCGCGCAGGTGCAGCTGGCTGGCCACCTCCCAGAGCAGCAGGAGCAGGCTGGCGGTCCCAAGCAGCCGGGTGAGCGGCTGCTCGCGTCCTGCGAACGGATCCGCCGACCGCATCGCCGACCCGGCGACCAGCGGCAGGGCCACCACCAGGGCCAGGGTCGACAGCAGCCCGGGCTGCGAGGCGGCGGAGTGCGCGCCGGCGAGGCTGAGGATGGGCCCGGCCAGCAGTACCGTCGCCGCGGTGGACGCGGCCAGCAGGCCGGCGGCCAGCGCCGCCTCCCCGCCGGCCAGCCCGGTCAGGGCGACCGACGCGACCTCGGCGGGCGCGACGCCCGCCGACAAGATGCCGCCGCGCAGGGCCGCGCCGCTGACCAGGTGGCTGGCCAGCCAGGCCAGCACGGGCAGGCCGGCGGTGGTGGCCGCCAGCGCGACGGCCATCCGGCGGCCCGCGGTCCGGATGGCGCCCATCTCGCCGAAGGTCATGGAAGCACCGGTGCAGAACACCAGGACCGCGAGCGTGATCAGCAGCGCGCCGTCGGCGTCGGCCCGGCGTCCCGGGCCGGGGAAGCTGACCCCAAGCGCCGCCGTGATCAGGACCAGGGGCAGCAGCCACCGGTCCACGACGTCGGCCAGCCGGGCGGGCACCCCGGCTTCCATCAGCACCTCCGATCCGGCCGCGCCCGGCCCGCGGCCAACATGCTCTCTTTCTGGTTAAGTCACCCGCGTGACCAGCGGCCAGCCCCTATCGTGTCACCTAGGCCTCAGTTGTCACTGGTTGTAACAACTGATTACTGTCCGGAAGGTAGAAGCATGAGAATGTGCCGGGTCCCGGCTGCTGTGATCATCGCTGTCGTCGGCGTCGCCGGCCTGACCGCGTGCGGGGGGACCACCAAGTCTCCCGCCGCCGCGTCAGCGCCTGCTTCGAGCAGTCTGGCTTCGCCCTCGGTATCGGCGTCGTCCGCGACGCCGACGATCTCGGCGACACCCGCGCGCTCCGCTAGCGCCAAGCCAACCGCCTCGGCCCCGAGTTCGGTGCGCCCGACGACTTCCGTTTCGGCCGTGAGCACCGCGCACGCGACGAGTTCCGCGCCAGCCGCGAGTTCCGGGTCGGCGAGCTTCACGGTCCCCGCCATCCCCGGCAACAACGTCGTCAGCGCCTACGGTTCGTACGCCAAGTCGGGTGCCCGGGTGAAGGTGACCGTGTGCGCCAAGCAGACCGGGAAGGCGTTCTCGGTGGGGGCCATCGCGCTCGCCTACAACACCAGCGGCGCCAGCAAGAACATCGGCGCGGTCGTGCTGACCGGGCCGGGGAACACCGAATGCGGCACGATAACGTTCCTCTTCTACACCGCGCACCTGACGGTTCACGCGTTCATCGGCAGCGGCGGCACCATATCGAAGACCGGGCCGGTCCTGAGCCTCTACTGAGGCGGGGAAGGCCGGACCGGGCTGCCGCGTTACAGTGCGTGGTACATGGTCGGGTCTGCCTGCCGCACCGGCGGCGGCGGAGCCCGGTCGCCAACGGAGGTGACCATGGCGCTGCCCTATGATTCTTCGCCCAAGTTCGGTGAGTACGCTCACCCGGAGATGATCGTGTCGACCGGGTGGGTCGCGGCGCACCTCGATGACCCCGGCTTGGTGGTGGCCGAGTCCGACGAGGACGTGCTGCTTTACGAGACCGGCCACGTGCCGGGCGCGGTCAAGCTCGACTGGCACACCGAGCTCAACGACCAGGTCACCCGGGACTACGTCGACGGGGCCGGGTTCGCGAGGCTGATGTCTGACAAGGGGATCGCCCGGGACACCACGCTGGTCCTCTACGGCGACAAGAACAACTGGTGGGCGGCGTACGCGCTGTGGGTCTGCTCCCTGTTCGGCCATCCGGACGTCCGCCTGATGGACGGCGGGCGGGCCAAGTGGATCGCCGAGGGCCGCCCGCTCAGCACCAGCACCCCGAAGCGCCCGCCGACGGACTACCCGGTCACCGACCGCGACGACACCCGGATCCGCGCCTTCAAGGACCAGGTCCTCGACCATCTCGGCCAGCCGATGATCGACGTGCGGTCGCCAGGGGAGTACACCGGCGAGCTGCTGCACATGCCCGATTACCCGCAGGAAGGCGCGCTGCGCGGCGGGCACATCCCGGGTGCCAGGAGCGTTCCCTGGGCGCGGGCCGCCGCCGAGGACGCCACCTTCCGTCCTCGCGCCGAACTCGAGGCCATCTACGCCGGCGACGCCGGGCTCAGCCCCGAGGACGACGTGGTGGTCTACTGCCGCATCGGCGAGCGGTCCAGCCACACCTGGTTCGTGCTCCAGCACCTGCTCGGCTATCCGCACGTGCGCAACTACGACGGGTCGTGGACCGAGTGGGGGAACAGCGTCCGGGTGCCCATCGCCCAGGGGGACAGCCCGTGACCGCTGCCGCCCTCCATCCCCGGCTGCAGGAGATCGTCGACGACTTCCACGACGTGCCGGACAAGGACCGGCTGCAGCTGCTGCTTGAGTTCTCCCGTGACCTGGCGCCCCTGCCCGAACGCTACGCCGCGCACCGCGACCTACTCGAGCCCGTGCCCGAATGCCAGACGCCGCTCTTCCTGGCCGTCGAGGTCGGGCCGGACTCCGCCGTGCACCTGTTCTTCGAGGCGCCGGCCGAAGCGCCGACCACCCGCGGCTTCGCCGCCATCCTCCAGGCCGGCCTTGACGGCCTGGACGCGGACGAGGTCCTGGCCACGCCCGCGGAATTTTCCAGCCGTCTCGGGCTGCAGCAGCTAGTGAGCCCGCTGCGGCTCCGCGGCATGGCCGCGATGCTGGCCCGGATCAAGCGCCAGATCCGCGACCAGCGCGGCTGACGGCGCCACCAGGCCCTAGCCCGGCCGGCCCGATGGAGCATCGAGTCGGCCCTAGCCGCATGACCGCGACCGGCTGGGTGACTTCCAGGGTGTCCGCTGCGGCGGCCAGGATCTTGTCCGGGTCCCGCAGGTCGGCATCGATTGAGCTGCCCCGCGTTTTCCGGACACGGGCCCTAAGGTTGAGCGACAGCAGAGTGACGACGGTCGAGGCGTGCCCCCGAGGTGCCCCCGAACTGCCATCACCAGCCGATGATCGTCATCAACAGCACCCCGGAACCTGATGCAAACACGGGTTCTGAACCCGCGAGCAACGCATGAAAACAGACTCGTAATGTGTAGCTGACCGGGAATACATTCTGTGCTTGCGCGGCGCCTCCGCCGGTGACATACTGCTCAATGACCTACGGTAATATTATTTGTTTTCTTTCTAAGAGATAAGAGAATAGTTATATGCTTGAAAAATATCAGAATGTTACAGTAACCGGAGGGCTAGGATTTATTGGCACCCATCTCGTAGGGGGATTGCAGTCGCTTGGAAAGAATGTAACTATCATAGATAGTCTTTGGACATCTGCGAACAAACCAGTTCCGAAAGGTGTCCGCTTCATCGAAGCAGACATACGTGACCCCGGAAAAATTGCCGAATCTGTAGAAGGTGCAGATTTGGTTTTCCATGTCGCGGCGAACTCAAATGGAACGCTTTCCGTGGAAAACCCACGTTTGGATCACGAAATGAACGATATCGGCACATTTAATGTTATGGAGGGAGCATCAAACGGCGGCGTCGGACGTGTACTTTATGTATCATCTGCATCTGTCTATGGAATACCGCAAAGCTTTCCAATGCATGAAACCGACCCGAAAGAGCCCTTCGTCCCATATGGCTCGTCCAAATATAGAGGAGAATTGAACGCGCTCTCATTTCATCATGCACGGGGACTGGACGTCGTAATCGCTCGGCCGTTTTGTGTTTATGGCCCTGGTGAAAATCCAAAAATGGCACTAGTCGAGCCTGCCAGATTTATTCGTTGGGCTCTTAATGACGATGCCATTCCCATCGTTGGCGATCCTGATCGTAAAATCCGTGATTTTGTCAGTGTTCATGATCTCGTGAGAGGATTCTTGGTCATCGTTGACAAAGGAGAAACGGGGCAAGCGTATAATGTCGGTTCGGGTGAAGGGACATCAATGACCGAACTCGTCAGGACTATCGGTCAGATAACCGGAAGAAAAGTCCGAATCCATGCTATGCGGGAAATTACGGATGATACGTATCGCCTGGTTGCCGATATCAGTAAAATCCGATCATTGGGATATAATCCACAAGTATTCTTGGGAGAAGGGTTGAAAGAGATCGTACGAAGTCTCGGCGATCATCCCGAACGTCCAAGTGGCCGTACAATATTCAAAGTTGGACAAAAAGCCGAATAAAGAAAATTCTTTCCCCATACCCCCATACCCCCATACCCCCACTACCCTTAACTTCCGTGTGCTATGTCCGGTGATGACTGGTTTTTAGTGCTCGGTGACGATGTGGCTGCAAGATGGTGTCAGTACGGCATGCGGGTGCCGCAGGGCAAAATGGCAGCGAAGCCCCTGCTAGGACGTGAGGTGTCGAATCTCGTTACCGTCCCGTGCAGGAGCTCCGTTGTCCCGTCATTTTGCCATGCGCGTGCCGTCTCCGCAGGCCAGCCCCGTTACTGGCGCTGATCCCGGTGCGGAGGCCGGCGATGAGCGCGGCCTGCGGGAGGGCCTGGCCGCCCGGGTGGCGTCCGGCCCGGGCCTGTGGCTGCGGGAACTGGAGGGCCTGGACCGCGAGGGCCTGCTCGGGCAGCTCCTGGGCGAGGGGGTGATCGGCGGGGCGGTGACGGCGCCGCACGGCCACCGGCTGGACCGGGTGCTGACCGCGAGGAACACCCTGCTGGCCGTCATCGCCGGCTGCCTGTTCGCCGGGCAGGGCGCTGACCAGGTGCTGCGCACTGTGTTCGCGATGCCCGGCCTCGATCCCGCCGCGCCCGGCACCCCGGTCCCGACCGGCCCGGCCCTGTCGAAGGCCCGGATGCGGTCCGGCGAGCACGTCGCCCGCAGGGCGTTCGAGACCGACGCGGCCCGCACGGACGCGGAACTCGGGATCGGGCAGCTGTGGCATGAGATGGAGGTCACCGCGTTCGACGGCACCACTGCCGAGCTGGACGCGAACGACGAGCTGGCCGCCGCGTTCGGGACGCCCGCCGGCGGGAAGCATCCCATGCTGCGCATCGTCGCGCTGGTCCGCACCGCCACGCACCGGTGGGCCGCCGCCGCCATCGGCGGCTACCACGACGGGGAGAACACCCTGGCTGACCAGCTGGAATCCGCGCTCGCCCCGGGCACGGTCAATCTCGCCGACCGCGGCTTCTTCTCCATGGACCGGTTCCTGCGGTTCTCCGCGACCGGGGCGCAGCTGTGCTGGCGCGTCAAGAACGGCGCGAAGTCCGTCCCGCTCAAGGTCATCCGGCCCCTGCCCGACGGCTCGGAACTGGTCATGCTGCACGAGTCAGACGGCATGCGCACCCGCCGTCGCCGCGACGCCGGGGACAAGACAGCGGCCCGGCTCCCGGACACGCCCGCCCGGCTGGTCCAGTTCACCATCGTGACCCGCACCCGCGGCGGCCGGGCGAAGACCAGCACCATCCGGCTGCTGACCACCCTGCTGGATCACGAGCAGTACCCCGCCCGCGAGATCGCCATCCTGTATGCAGAGAGATGGCAAATCGAAATAGCGTTCCTTCATCTGAAGCGGACCGTCCGCGGTCCCCGCCGCGTCCTGCGCGGCAAGTCCGAGATCCTGGCCCGGCAGGAAGCATGGGCATTCCTCCTGGCCCACAACATGATCGCCGCCGTCGCCGCCCGCGCGGGCGCCCTGGCCGGCATCGACCCGGACCTCATCCCGTTCACCGCCGTCCTCAGCCTGATCCGCGCCGGAATCCACTCCGGCACCCCCTGCGGGCGCTGCGGAAAGCTCCCCGCCGACCCCCTCGGCCAGCTCATCGACAACGTAACCGCCCACCCCCTCCACCGCCCGGGACGACAGCGCACATCAGGCAGGACAGCCGCCGAACGACTATCCCGACCCACCGAGGAAGTCACTTACACCATCACCATCACGCCGTCAAATCTCCCACAATGGCAGAATGACCGAAGTGCCGTGACCGGTGTCCATCACGGGGATCGGAGCTGTGATGGAGCATGCTAGTTGGCCATCGGAGCGCGGTCAGCTGAGCTGGCGGAGCAGGGTGGCCGTGTCTGAGCAGATCCATTCTTCGGCGATGAGCCCGTCGGCGATGCGGTAGAACTCGTGGCTGGCGTAGTCGATGGTGCGGCCGGTCGCGGGTATGCCGAGGAACTCGCCGCGGTGGGTGCCGCGGAGCCGCAGCCGGACGGCGACCTTGTCCTGGGCGGCGACGATGTCTTCGATGTGCGCCTGAACGTCGGGGAAGGCGTGCTTCATCGTCTCGAAGTTTTGCCGCCACGCCTGTCGCCCGTGTATGGGTTCGGGCAGTTCAGCCAGGTTGATGATGAAGTCCGGGGCGATGCGTGCCAGGCACTCATCGGCGTTGCCCGCGTTGAACGCCCGGCATACGGCGCGCACCAGCTCGGCGTTCATGGCGGGCGGGGTGCTGTGCGAAGTCATGATGTGGTCTCCTGTTCATGGTGAGGTGGGTTTCCCGGTGCTGCCCGTCATGACCGGCGCGCCTGGCTCATCAGGTCGACGGCGCGGCGGATCGCGGCGGCCTGGGCCGGGGCGAAGTCCGCGTAGAAGGCTGCGGCGAAACCCTGATCGGTTTCGGCAAAGCCGCCGTCGGGGAACTGGATCGCCTGCCGCGCCGGCTCCGGGATGGCAGCGACGATGGCCTGGGCTGTCGCCTCGACCCGGGGGTCGTCCGCAGGACAGCCGGCCAGCTCGTCAAGACGCGCGTAGACCGCGTAGGCCCGTTCGGCGGCCCCGGGATCGGAATTCAGCGTCCGGGTGAGCACGTCGAGCCAGCCGGGTCGAAGCCGCGCAGGTTCACGTACAGCTGCCCGTCGGGAAATAGCTCGCCGATCCGGTGCGCCCAGTGCACCGCCAGTGCGGTCTTGCCGACGCCGGCGGTCCCGGTGATCGTGGTGATGACCAGGTCGGTCTGGGGCCCGTGGTCATGGCTCACCAGCGCGTCGAGCAGGTCAAGCTCGATCTCGCGGCCGGTAAAGTCCGGCACGTGATGCGGCAGCTGCGCAGGCAGCGGCCGCCGCGGCCCAGCACCGGCGCCGGCCCCAGCACCGGCTCCGGCCGCCGGGGCCGCCAGTTCCGGATCGGCGGTCAGGATCTGCTGGTGGAGCCGCTGCAGCGGGGCCGCTGGCTCGACGCCTAGTTCCTCGCGCAGCCGGCGTCGTGCGTCCCGGAACGCGGCCAGCCCGTCGGCCTGGCGGCCGGCCCGGTAGAGCGCCAGCATGAGCAGGCCGTGCAGCCGCTCCCGCAGCGGGTGCCCGGCGATGAGATCCCGCAGCTCCGCGATCAGGCCGGCGTGCTCGCCGGTGGCCAAGTCGAGCTCGATGCGCTCCTCGACGACGCTGATCCGCGACTCGGCCAGCCGCTCGCGCTGCGCTTCCAGGAACGGGCTGGTCAAGCCGTCGCAGACCGGTCCGCGCCAGAGCCCGAGGGCGGCGTGCAGCGCCGCGGCGGCCTCCGCTAGCCGGCCCGCGGCCCGCGCGGCCCGGGCCCGGCTCAGTTCGCGCTCGAACACGTCCAGGTCCAGTGCACCCGCCGGCAGCGTCAGCAGGTAGCCGGACTCGGTCCAGGTCAGCACGCCGGACGGCGCATGGCCGGGCCGATCGGGCTCGAGTACCCGGCGCAGCCCGGAAACGTGCCGCTGCACCAGGTTCACCGCGTGCCTGGGCGGGGCCTCGCCCCAGACGGCATCGATCATCTGCGGCAGCCCGGCGGGTCGGCCCCCCTGCAGCGCCAGCACCGCCAGCACCACCCGCTGCTGGACCGGCCCGAGATCTGCCGCGGTCTCGCCCCGCCAGACCCGGAGCGGACCCAGCACGCTGAGCCGCAGCGGCGGAACGCCCGGATCATCCATGTCCCCTTGGCACCGGACCTGGAGAACATGCCGGACGCGCAGGCCGCGGCGGCAGAGGACGACCTGCTGCGGGCCGAATGCGGCGCCGCGCTGCGCGAGGCGTTCGCGGCGCTGCCCCCCGACGGCCAGGCTCTGCTCGGCCTGCTCATCGCCGACCCGCCGGTGCCGTACGCCGAGATCAGTGCCCGGCTCGGCATCCGGGTCGGCAGCATCGGCCCCAGCCGCGCCCGCTGGCTGGCTGGCTGGCCAAGCTTCGCCGCCACCCGGCCGTCGCGGCCTTGATCGACGCCGGGGCGCAGGAAGGATTACCGCCGCAGCGGGCAGGATCGTTCGGAATATAAAGATCGGCCCGTCCTGCGTGCCCCCGCCCCCAGTATCTCCGCCGGCGGGCTCGTTGAAGAATGACTCCATGACCGACAACACTGACATCGTCTGGCACGCGTCCGGCGAGTACGCCGACATCCGCTACGAGACCACCGACGACGGCATCGCGAAGATAACCATCTGCCGTCCGGAGGTGCACAATGCGTTCCGTCCGCAGACCATCATCGAGATCTCCGATGCGCTCACCGTGGCCCGCGAGGACGAGTCGGTCGGCGTCATCATCTTGACCGGCGAAGGCAGCAAGGCGTTCTGCTCGGGCGGGGACCAGCGGGTGCGCGGCGACAGCGGGTATCAGGCCGACGAGAATTCCGCCGGGCGCTTCCACGTCACCGACCTGCACGTCCAGATGCGCCGCTGCCCCAAGCCGATCGTCGCGATGGTGGCCGGCTGGGCCATCGGCGGCGGGCATGTGCTGCACGTGGTCTGCGACCTCACGATCGCGGCCGATAATGCCGTTTTCGGCCAGGTCGGCCCCAGGGTCGGCTCGTTCGACGGAGGCTTCGGCGCCAGCTCGCTGGCTCAGCTGGTGGGCATGAAGAAGGCCAAGGAGATCTGGTTCCTTTGCCGGCGCTACGACGCCCGCCAGGCGGCCGAGATGGGCCTGGTCAACGCCGTCGTCCCGCTGGCCGAGCTCGAGCAGGAGACGGTCCGGTGGTGCCGTGAGATGCTGGCGCTGTCCCCGTTCGCGCTGCGCCTGCTGAAAGCGAGCTTCCACGCAGCCGAGGACGGCTACGCCGGTCTCCAGCAGCTCGCCCACGACGCCAACCTGCTATTCTACGGCACCGAGGAGGCCAAGGAGGGCCGCGAGGCGTTCAAGGCCAAGCGGAAGCCCGACTTCGCCAAGTTCCCGCGCCGCGCCTAGCTCCCTGGTGCGGGGATTTCACGCTGGACGAGGCGGGCGAGGTTGGCGGTTCCCTCGGCGGACTGGGTGTCCATCACGGCATCGATTTGCGGTCCCAGTTCGGGGAAGTCCAGGTCGCGCCGGAAGCACGTGCCGCCGTCCGGTGCGGTGGTCAGCTGGTAGCTGATCCGCAGGTGACCCACTGCGAGGTCGGTCTCGAGGGCCAGGTGGTGCGGCGGGTCGTGCTCTACCACCGTCCAGGTGCCCGAGCCTTCGATTCCCGCGATGCTGACGTGCTCGATGATCTGGTCACCGTGCCGGGCCGGGTGATCGACGTCACCCTCGACGCTGCGGGTGGCGGGATGCCACTGCGGCCAGAACCGGGCCGTGCTGACGATGTCGAACACGGCCTGGATCGGGCGGTCTACGACGAAGTCGTGGCTCACTCGCGGCATGGCTGATCCTCCCTCTGTGCTGCGGCTGTGGGCGTTCATGCCGAGCAGGACATGGCGCAGCGGGGGCAGGCCGGCGGGGGCGCTGAACGCGATCTCCCAGGGCCGCGTGGGGCGGCGCCCGGCCAGCGCGGTCTCCAGGGCATCCAGGTACAGGCCGGCGAACGCGACGTCCCATCGCTCGACCCACTCGGTGTCGGCGAAGCCGCCGCGCCGGAGTTCGCTGGCCACCGCGATCGTGGTCCGCTGGTAGGTCGCGTGGAAATACCGCCGCCGGTCGCCGGCCGCCTGCAGCGATTCCAGCAGGGCCGCCATCCGGCCGATCAGCTCCTCGATCACGCCGCGGGCGCCGGCACGGCCCCGACCTGGACGAGCAGGCCCAGCATGTCAGCCTGAGAGAACCGCTCGACAACCCGGCCGCCCTGAAAATGCAGGATCGTGATACCGGGCAGCGCGATAGCCGTGCCGGTCGCGGGAATGCCCATGAACTCGTTCACGTGGCGACCGGTCATCGTGAACCGGATGGCGCAGACGTGGCGGTCCCACAAGACCTCATGGAATGCGAGCTCGGGCGTGCCGAAAGCGCTGAAGATTCCCTGGTAAAAGCCCCGCACCTGGTCCTTGTCCATCGCCTCGGGTGAATAGCCGTGCAGGCGGATTCCCTCGTCGTACAAGGACAGGTACCCGTCGAGATCGCCAGCGTTCCACCTTTCGTACGCGGCTGACAGGGCTTCTTGCGGCGTAGGCATCTACGGACCCCTCCCTCGAGCGCTGCTGCGCATGACCTTGCCTGACTGGGTACGTCGCCGACGGCGCCGGCGGATCACCTCCGTCTCGTCAACCATGACCGGGACAGTGATCCACCAGGCGCCTGGGTGACGAACCATGGGCAGAGGGTGCGCCCGCAACGGCGTGCTGACGGTGACAGACCGCCAAGAGGAGGCCCGATGCCTGACGTGCCGGCTGGTGAGCTGGGCGAGCGTGGCGGCGTGAGATGAAGGGCAGCGCCGCGGGCCTGAGCGGGCTGGCGGCCCTGGTGCTGCTTTTGCCCATGGAAGCGGGGATACCGATCCCGCTGCCTGCCGATCTGGTGATGTTCACCGTGGGGGAGCGGGTCGCGGCCGGAAGGTTCCCGCTGTGGCTGGCGGTAGCCGGCTTCGAGGTCATCGCGGTCGTTGGCACCACGGTGCTTTTCCTGGCCTGCCGGGGTCCGGCGCACCGGGTCATAGCCCGGTTCGGGCCGCGCCTCGGCCTGACCGAGGCGCGGGTCCGCCGCGCGGCTGCCATCGCCGAGACCAGGGGCCGGCCCGGGCTCGCGATCGGGCGCGGGACGCCGGGGCTGCGGACGCTCACCGTGATAGCCGCGGGCGTCTCGGGGCTGAGCGGGCGGCGTGCGCTGCCCGCGCTCATCCTCGGGAGCAGCGTGTTCCTTCAGGTCCACCTGGTCCTCGGCCTGCTGCTCGGGCCGCTGGCCGACCGGGCCTTTGACCGGGCCAAGGGCCCGGCCCTGGCCGTGGCGGCCGTGCTGGTCGCCGGGACGCTGGTCTTCTGGCGGGCCAGGCGGCGCAAGGGCGCGGCACCGGCAGCGTGGATGGAGGCGAGCTGCCCGGCCTGCATCGGCGTGAGCTTGCTCGCCGAGCGCGTGCCGGCCCTGGCCGAGCTGACCGAAGCAGACTGATCCGCCGCTGCGTGCGGTGACGTACCTGTAGGTGACGTCTTGTCGCGGAGGAGGCCGGTGCTTACCGCGGACTTCCAGGTAGATGCCCGGGTCGTCGGCCGGGCGGTGGCTGGGCATTGCCTGGCGGCGGTGAGCCGCGCTACCGTCCAGGATGTGGGGGGTGGCGATGCGCTGCTGGCGGCGCGGCTGGCAGCTGGAGACGGCCTTGCGCTGGCCGAGGTTTTCGATGGCCTGGGACCGGCGGTTTACGGCGGCGCGTTCCGCGTCCTCGGGGACGATGCGGCCGCGCAGGACGTTGTACAGGATGTGTTCGTCGAGCTGTGGACCCATCCCGGCCGGTATGACCCGGCCGCCGGGACGCTGCGCACGTACCTGATCGTGCTGGCCCGGCATCGTGCGGTGGACCTGATACGCAGCGAGCTGCGCCGCGTGGCGCGGCAAGAGCGCACCTACCGGCTGGCACCGGGGCAGCCGGACCCCTCTCCCTGCGAGGAGGTCATGGCGTCGGAAGCCGCCGCCGCGGTGCGGGCTGCCATCAGGCTGCTGCCCGAGAGCCAGCGCCGGATCGTCGAGCTCGCCTATTTCGGTGGACTGTCCTGCCGCGAGGCCGCCAAGGCGGCCGGCATCCCGGAGGGCACGGCCAAGTCGCGGCTGCGGCTGGCCCTGGCCAAGCTGGAAACCGTGCTGGACCGCCAGTTGCTGGAGTCATCATGACGGCGGCCGAGCGCGGCCCGGGGCTGCCCGCCGGCCTGCGTGAACGCGTCCTGGCGGCCTCTTTGCGGGTCCGCGCCGCCGGCCGGGCCGAACCCGCGGTTCCGCAGATCTCGCCCGCCGAGGCGTTCGGCCGCGCGGTCGGCGCGTTTTACCGGACGCTGTGCGCCCTGCAGGCGGAGGACTGGGGGAGGCCGGCGCTGCGCGGCCTGGACGTTCAGGGCCTGGTCGGGCACCTGACTGGCGTGGAGGAAGACGTGCAGCGCGCCCTGGCCGGCGACCCGGAGGTGGCCGGGGCCGGTCACGTCGAATCGACCCAGCCCGCGGCGGCCCGCCAGGCCGGGCGCCCCCCGGCCGAGACCCGGGCCAAGTGGCGGCGCGCGGCCGGCCGCACCATCGATCTCGTCCGCGCCGCCGGCGATCTCAGCGTCAAGGTCGCGGTGCACGGCATGCGGCTGCCCATCGGCACGCTGCTGGTGGTCCGGGCCTTCGAGCTGTGGATACACGAGAACGACATCCGCCAGGCCGCCGCGCTGCCCCCGTCGGTACCCGACGCATCCGCGCTGAGCCTGATGACCGACGCCGCGGCCCGGCTGCTCCCGGACGCCGCGGCCCGGATGGGCCTCAGCGAGCCCACCAGCGTGCACCTGGTGCTGACCGGACCCGGCGGCGGTACCTGGGATGTCCTGATCGGCCAGAGCCCGCCCGCCCAGGCCGTCGCGATCGTGACCGACGCGGTCGGGTTCTGCCAGCTGGCCGCCAACCGGATCACCCCCGCCGGCCTCGACCTGCACATCACCGGCGACCCAGGCCGCGCGGCCGAGGTGCTGGCCGCGGCCCCGGCGCTCGCGCTGGACTGAATCACCTCCGGGCGCACGACCGGCGTGCCGCCCTGGCAGCAGGGCCGGACGTGTGGCAGATCATTGCCCGCCTGCAAGAGCTCGAAGGCGGTGAGGAACAACGGATCAGCCTGCTGTGCGCCGAATCGGGACCTGCACCCCCGCCTCATCCGCATCGCCCTGGACTATGCCGCGGAACACTCCGATGAGATCCGGGAGCGGATCGACCGCAACAGGGCCGCGGCCGAGCGGAGCCGCAGGACGGCGCGGCAGCGCGAATTGTGAAATCCCGCACAAGGCGCTTCCGCGGAAACCAGCGTAAGCAGACGCGGCGGCCGACGTCGCGACGATCCGAGCTGACACCCTGTCAACAGGCAAAAGAGTGCATCCGTCCAGGTCAAAGGGTGTGACCATCAGGTCAGCTAGCGAATGGCTGCTGCCGTACCAGGGGGCCACCTCTCGGACTCAACGGGCTGGCGTCGTGCCGGCCTCAACAGCGCTCCGCGCCACCAGTGCCGAGACCACTGCGACGATGGCTGTGACCAGGCTGATCAGGGACGCATTCTGCGACTGCGTGAGCTGCCACCAGGCGAATCAGATACCCAAGGACAGCGTGGCCGCTACGAAGGCCGTGACCGTGCCCGCCACCGCGACGGGCTGCTTCTTGGTCTGCGGCCATAGATGAGCGGTTACCGCGCCTGCGAGCGCCCAGAACGCAGCGATCTCGGTCGCAACCAGCGTGGTCTGCGCCGACGTCCAGTGCACGGCATTGAAGCTGGTCATGAGACCGATCACGGCCCCGGTCAGCGCGGTAAGCCCAGCCAGCAGAGCCGCGATCTTCGGTGGCACGGGTGGCTGGCTGGATCCCGGACTGGATGGCGCACTCGCTGGCGGAGTGGATGAGGAGATGTCCGTCGCTGCCATGAATTTCCCCCTTGCGGGAATCGGTCGGGCTGCGCGTCAGAAGAGCCCCGCCGAAGCGTCGTTAATGAGGATCGCGGCCTGCTGAGCCCGGCCTGACTCAAGAACGCAACCGCCTCCGTCGTACCTGGCTCCTCGGTGCGCAGAAGGATGGCTTATACATGCCTACGTCTTCAATAAGCCAGAGGCGTCCCACTGGATTTTGATACATGCCGCCAGCGCGCTGGGGCCGCCCACCGCGGTCTCAGCCAAACGACCGACTGCTGTGACGAGCAGCAACCTCGACTCACCAGCCTCGTAGGCGCACAGGTTGCCGCAGACACGACCTGAACCATGCTGAGTATGCTCGCTCGGCGGCAGAAGCGGACGTTCTCAACGCACGGCGGCGATGCATAATTATGCAAGCTCGGCAATCGCTTGTCGGGTCGAACCGGATTTCGAATCGCTCTCAACAAGGCGCAGGCCTCGTGCAGCTGCGGGCGTCCGCCTCAGTCGAGGCGGACGAACATGGCCGCCGACCTTGAGACCACGATGTTATGAAAATGTGCTCGAGCTGGAGAGCTTGTTCGCCGTGTCCTAGGTGCACACTGCTTTTATCTAGTTCATCGCTCGGGGTGGGCGCGAAGGGAGCGAGACGGATGGCGGCTGTTTTAGTTCATACTGTAACCGCTGGGCAGAGGGCGCTTAACGAGAGCATCATAGTGGTGGCTACTGCCGCCGCAATGCTTGATGCAGGCATCATCACTTTCATCACAGCCTACATCACACGAACATCCCGAACTATAAACTGCGCCACCGCGCATCTTTGCGCCTGCCGTCATCGTACTGGCAGAAGCTCTCACGGTATGCGGAATTGTGCTCCTGACTGCCAGGATTATCTAACTGCGCGCGTTTCCGTCGGTTGCGGGTGCGGCCATGGCTAGTCGCGGCATGATCTCTCTGGGCGGTTCTGGCGGTGGGGTACGGTCGGCAGCATTCAGTCCCGACGGGGCCGTGCTGGCCATCGGAAGCGACGCCGGGGCCGTGCGGGTGTGGGCATGGACGAAGGACGTCGACAAGCCTGCCGCTGACCTGCCCGGTCATGCCGGTGCGGTGCGGTCGGTGGCCTTCGGACAGGACGGGAGCGCGCTCGCCTCCGCAGGCGATGACGGAACTGTGCGACTATGGCACGCTCCCGATTGGGCCGCGACACGCACGCTCACCGGTCATGCCGCTTCGCTACAGACAGTAACGTTCAGCTCGGACGGCGCCATGCTGGCCGCCGGAGGCGACGACGGGACCGTCCAAGTGTGGGACATGAACAGCGGCGACGCTCCGGGCGCCCGGATGGCTGGTCACACTGGTTGCGTGTGTTCGGTCGCGTTCAGCTCGGACGGTGCCGTGCTGGCCGCCGGAGGTGACGACGGAACCGTCCGGATATGGGACACGCACACCCGCGAGCTGCAGAGCGAGCTGACCGGCCACACTGGCACAGTCCGGACCATAGCGTTCAGCTCGGACGGTGCCGCGCTGGCCGCCGGAGCTGACGACGGAACCGTCCGGATATGGGACACGCACACCCGCGAGCTGCAGAGCGAGCTGACCGGCCACACTGGCACAGTCCGGACCATAGCGTTCAGCTCGGACGGTGCCGCGCTGGCCGCCGGAGCCGACGACGGAACCATCTGGGTGTGGGACGTGCATACCGGTGAGCTGGGCAGCCGACTGGCCGGTCACCTTGGCCAAGTGTGGTCGGTGGCGTACAGTTCGGAGGACATTTATGCCGCCGTCGGCAGCGAACGGAAAATGCGGGTCTGGAAGGTGGGCCCTCGTCCCCGATGGCCCGTCTGGAGACAAGCACCGTCCTGGCGTCAAGCACTGAAACCGATCCCTGACATCTTTGAATGGTACAAAAGCAACGCCGCTGCCGGCACCTTGTTCCTAGGGGTGTACCTCGTCGTCAAGGTAAACATTCACCCGGTTGGTCAGTGATGCTTAATGTGCGTTGTGTGACGGGGTTCGGGCAGGGCGGGGTGCGCGGTCAGGCCAGGGCGCGGACAGGCGGCTGCCACGGGTTGCCGGTGAACAGGCTGCGCAGGACGTCGAGCGGGCGGTGCCCGTGCTTGCGGGCGGTGTCGATGTAGCTGCGGATGTCCAGCCGGTCCTGGGTGGCGTCTTCGCTGGTGAGCCGGCCGGAGATGTTCTGCTGGGTCTTCGTCGGCCGTACCCCTCGCTCGCTGATGTTATTCGATCCCGCTGTCGACTACGCGTGGTGCGGGTGCTGAGGAGCATCCGGGTCAGGTGCGTGTGACGCATCGGTTCCATCCGCTGTCCGGCCGGTCGTTTGAGTTCGTGAACCGGCGTAAGAACTGGCAGTCCGATCGGGTCTACATCTTCGATGACGCCGGTGAGCTGGCGTGCCTGCCGGCGGAGTGGACGGATGTGGTGCCCGGGGATCCGTTCGTGGTCGTGTCGGCGGGACGGTCGCCGTTCCGCACGGCGGATCTGCTGGAGCTCGCGGAACTGATCGGGGAGCTGCGCCCGGGTACGGGCTCGCCGGCGGATGATGTCAAGCGGATTACGTCGTGAGTGTCTCCGGGATTCTGTCGCGATCCTGGCTCGCTATCTCCCGGACCCGCCAGGCCATCGCCTCGGTTATTGCTGTTGTGCGGGGATTCCTGGGTATCCGACGGCGTGGCGCGGCGGATCCTGCCGATCTGTACGGCATAGTTACCTGGACCAATCTGCGGCGGCCGCGGAGGCGCGATGGTCAGGCGAGACGACACCAAGACGCAGGCGCTGGCGGCGTCCAGGACGCTGAACCCGCGCCCGGAAAGGGTCGCCGATCCGGCGTTCAGCCCGGGCGGGTTCTTCGATCCGGCGGATCTGGTGCAGGTCAAGTACGAGATGGTGCGCAGAGCCGAGGTGGCGGACGTGCCGGCGAGCCGGGTCGCCGCCGACTTCGGGTTCTCCCGCCAGTCGCTGTACTCGGCCAGGGCGGCGCTGCGCGAGCGTGGACTGGCCGGCCTGGTTCCGGCCAAGCCTGGCCCCAAGGGCGGCCACAAGCTCACCGGCCAGGTCGTGGACCTGCTGGAGGACCTGCTGGCGGCCGACCCCGGCCTGCGGCCGGCGGATCTGGCTGTCGCGGTCCGGGAGCGTTTCGGCGTCAGCGTCCATCCGCGTTCGGTCGAGCGGGCGCTGCAGCGCCGCCGCACCGCCCAGCGCGAGGACGAGCCGGGCGAGCAGGCCCCCGGGGCGGCGCCGAAAAGCCCCTGACCAGGCCGGGTCTATCCATCAGGACAGCGCCGCCGGCGGTGACCGCGGCGCATTCACCGGGCGGTATGAGCAGTTGCGCAGTGCCGCGGCAGCCGGGAGCGGCGGATGGCGGCACGGGCTGGGCGTGCTGCTCAGCCAGGGGGTGGCCGCCTGGATGGCCGCGTGGGCCTCCCTGCCCGCCGCCCAGGCCGGGCCGGGGGCCGAACCCGGCCGCAGCGCAGCAGCGGCACCGCAGGCCGGCGCGTCCTTGTCCGCCTCTACCCCGTCCCCGCCCGCCCCAGGTACCGAAGGAGGTGATGCCAGCTCGCCGGCCTGCACGTCGCTGCTGCCCGCGCTTTCGCCTCATGCCACCAGCGAGATCGTCGCGGTGCTGGCGCAGATGACGCTCGCCCATGCCCGTCCTGCCCCGTTACCCTCCAGGAGGTCGTTCCCCCGTGAGTTCCGATACCAGCGGCAAGGTGACCGCGGCCCGGCTCCGCCGCGACGCCTACCTCTACGTCCGCCAGTCCACCCTCTACCAGGTCGCCAACAACACCGAGTCCACCGCGCGGCAGTACGACCTGCGCGGGCGGGCCGTCGCGCTCGGCTGGCCCGCCGACCGGATCCACGTGATCGACATCGACCAGGGCCATTCCGGGGCCTCCTCCGCGGACCGGGAAGGGTTCCAGCACCTGGTCGCCGAGGTGTCCCTGGGCCGGGCCGGGATCATACTCGGCCTGGAATGCTCGCGGCTGGCCCGCAACAACGCCGACTGGCACCGGCTGCTGCAGATCTGCGCGCACAACGACACCCTCATCCTGGACGAGGACGGGCTCTATGACCCGACCAGCTTCAACGACCGTCTCGTCCTGGGAATGAAAGGCCAGCTCAGCGAGGCAGAACTGCATTTCCTGCGGGCCCGGCTGCGCGGCGGGATCCTGGCCAAGGCCCGCCGCGGCGAGCTGCGGCTGCAGCTGCCGGTCGGGCTGGCCTATGACAGCCGCGGCGAAACGGTCCTGGATCCCGACGGCGGAGTGCGCCAGGCGATCAGCCTGCTGTTCGACACCTTCACCGCCACCGGCTCCGCCTTCGCCGTGGTCAAAGCGTTCCGGGAGGCGCAGCTGACCTTCCCCGGCCGGCACCGCGGCGGACCGCACGCAGGCGAGCTGTACTTCAAGACGCTCACCCACAGCCAGGTCCTGAACGTCCTGCACAACCCCTGCTACGCCGGCGCCTACTGCTACGGCCGCGCCCGCCATGTCACCGACCTGGACGGGCATCACCACACGCTGATCAAGCCGGCCGAGGACTGGACCGTCCTTCTCCCCGGCCACCATTCCGGCTACATCACCTGGCCCCGCTACCAGGCCAACCTGCAGACCCTGGCCGCCAACGCCGCTGCCCGCGGCGACAACCGCACAGCCGGGCCAGCCCGCGAGGGACCCGCCCTGCTCCAGGGACTCATCGTCTGCGGCAGATGCGGACGGCGCATGACGGTGCGCTACCACACCCGCGCCGACACCACCATCGTGCCCGATTACGTCTGCCAGAACGACGGCATCAGCAACGCCGCGCCGATCTGCCAGCACCTGCCCGGCGCCGCCGTAGACGCAGCCGTCGCCGGCCTGCTGCTGGCCACCCTCACCCCGCTTGCCCTGGAAGTCGCGCTCACCGTCACCGACGAGCTCGCCGCCCAGGCCGGGCACGCCGACGCCCTGCGCGCCGCCCACGTCCAGCGCGCCCAGCACGCAGCCGACCAGGCCCGGCGCCGCTACCTGGCAGTCGACCCCGGAAACCGGCTCGTCGCCGACGCTCTCGAGGCCGACTGGAACGCCCGCCTGCGCGAACTGGCCACCGCCCGCGACGACTACACCACCGCCAAGACCGCCACCGCCGTCCTGGACGAGCAGCAGCGCGCCCGCATCCGCGCCCTGGCCGCCGATTTCCCCGCGCTATGGCACGACCCGGCTACCCCGATGCGGGAACGCAAGCGCCTGATCCGCCTGCTGATCACCGACGTCACCCTCACCCGCGGCGACCACGCCATCACCGCCGCCGTCCGCCTGCCCGGCGGCCAGCACCGCACCCTGAACCTGCCGATCCCGCTCAACGCCTGGCAGCAACGCAAAACCCCCCAGCCAGTGATCGAGCAGATCGACCAGCTGCTCGCCAGCCACACCTACAGCCAGGTCGCCGACATCCTCAACCAGCGCGGCCTGACCAGCGGGGACAGCAAACCCTGGGACGCCGGCCGGGTGCGCGCCCACTGCTTCACCCGCCACATCCCCAGCCGCTGGCAACGGCTCCGCGACACCGGCATGCTCACCCTCGACGAGGCAGCCCGCCAGCTGCACGCACACCCCTCCAGCATCAAGCGCTGGTACCGCCTCGGCCTCATCACCGGGCACCTCGCCGACGACCGCGGCACCTGCCTCTACCACCCCGGCCAGGACCGCCCCGGCCCCGCCCAGGTCGAAGCCACCGGCAAAGCCCACGGCGACAGCCGCCGCTCAGGACGCAGCTACCACCCCGGCCTCGGCGGCCCGCTGCCGAAAAATGTCAGTACCGCACGCCATACTGAACAGAACACCGGCAACACGACCTGACCACCGCGAAAGCCCCGAAACTGCAGAACGCACCCAGGAGGTGCAGTGTGAAGCCAGATCGTTGGTCGGCCAGATCGTGGTGTCAGTGGTGAACCGGAGCACGTCGTCTTCACGGTCGCGGCAGAATTGGAGCAGGTCGCGGCCGGGGTGCTGGGCGGTGGAGTTCTTCGGGCCGGGGATGCGGGGGACGGCGGCCAGGCCGACGGTGACGGCGCGGCGGAACTCCCGGATCATGGGCTCCGCTGTGTCCTCGGGGATGGCGGGCAGGCCGTTGTCGCGGGCGCCGTTCCAGGCGTGGATCAGGCCGCGGAGCCCCCGCTGAGCCTGGGCTGGCCAGTGCGCGTCCGGGTAGGTCTCGGCGGCGTCCTCGTAATCCCTGAGTATGTGGGCCAGGCACGCCTGGTGCCCGGCGATGTTCTCCCAGCCGGCGTGCCAGTAGCTGACGTACCGGTCGGAGACGACCACGCCGGCGAAGTCCGGCAGGATCCCGAAGTCCCGGAAGGATTCCAGGGTGCGGTCGCCCAGGTGCAGCAGCGAGTACTGCTCCGTGAACGCGCCCAGCACGTACTTCTTCTGCCCGGCCGGCCCGGCCCGCAGCGTGGTCTCGTCGAACCCGGCGACGCGGGCGGCGGTGATCAGCGTCGCGATCAGCTTGAGCACGTCCGCGGCCAGGTCCGCGGCCTTGCGCAGGCAGGAGTGGATGAACCCGGCGGAGACCTGCGCCCCGGCGGCGTCGGAGATCAGCTCGCGGCACCGCTCGACGGGGACGTGCTGGAAGACCAGCAGGTAGACGGCCAGGGCGCGCAAGTTCGGGCCGGTCGAGACCGGCGAGTCCGCCACCCCCGGCGGGCGCGCGGCCACGTGATGCCGACCGCAGCCGCACACCGTTTCGTGCAGGTCGTGCTGGATCCGCTGCGCGGACGGCTCGGGGATCTCCAGCTGCTGGAACGACCGGGCCACCCCGAGATCGGCCGTGCCGGCCAGGTCCGCGCCGCACTCGCACGTGCCCTGCGGGTAGTAGTCGCAGGTGTCGTCCGGCTCCGCCCAGCACATCGCTGATCCCGGCGCACCGGGCTGCTTGCCCCGCTTGCGTTTCTTCGCTTCCTCGCGTTCCGCGGCGCGGCGCTGCCTGCGAGGCGGCTTCCGGCCAGGGGCGTCATCCCCCGACGGGGGCATCGAGGAGTTCCCGCTGTTGCGCGAGATGATCCGCTCCAGCCGGGCCACCTGCTCACGGAGCTGGCCGACCTGCTCCTGCAGGACCGCCGACTGCGCCCGCAGCCCCGCCGCCTCCTCTCCAAGCTCCCCGAGGCTGGCCACCTGCGCCCCCAGCGCGGCAAGCTCCTCATCACGGGCAGCGCAACTGGCGCAACCCGGGGCAGGAGGCGGCATCCCGGACACAAGGCATGATCATCCCGAGTCGGCCCTAAGTAATCAAGGCAACACGCCAAGCCGGCCGGCGAAACCACCGCCAACCCGCCATACGCCGCCCATCGTCACCCAACCCTCACATGCGACAGATGGCCTGAATGTCTACGTTCAGGTGTGGCTACCTTCGCGTTGACCGTAGAGGTCCTTAACGAGTTGTCCTGGACGCCACAGATCCTCGAACAGCGCCAGTCCCGGCTGCTCGGCCAGCTTATGGAGGCCTGGCAACTCGGCTGACTCACGGGTGATCTCGGTCCCCTGCCGCGAGGCAGGATTGGATCAGACGGCACGTCGAATGACGCACTCAATCTGCAGCTTGCGGGGCTCCATCTGGTATGAGTACTTCGGCGACCACATCGCGGCCATCGGCAGCCGTCGATCTTGATCCCGATGACGAGCACCGGCTGCGCGTTAACGTCGGTACGCGCGATTTCGGCCGCATCGGCTGTCACCTGTCAGCCGAATGGAACCGTCTCCGGCTGTGTTGCACCTGCCTGCTCGGCATTAATCTGGCGCGCCAAGGCGTTCAAAGCCTGGTTGGAGCCCGTGACTCCTCCGTTGCGCAACGCTCGCCGTGATACCGGCTTCCCCGTCGCGACCAACCTCAGAGCGATCACGCGGGCATGGTCCAGCTGTGCCTGCACGGGCCGCGGGCCAGGTCCCGTGATCTCATGGCCGTAGTGTGGTCCTGGCTCGGGACCGTCCTGGTCCCGCCTCGCGGACCGACCCCGGCCAGCCGCCGGTCGTCTGCTGCCTGGTCCGTCCTGGTCCTGCGGGGACCAGGGCAGGGGCGGCAGCGCGGCCGGCTGTCCGGTCCGGCTTTCAAGTGCATCCGTGGCCTCGGCGTCGGCCCGCAGCATGTGCGCCAGTGCGGTCCCCATGCCCAGGACCAGGACCGGCAGGCAGGACACGATGGTGGTGATCGCCCACGGCGCCCGCGCCATCTCGGCCTGGGCCATCAGGTGGTAGGCGACCTGCCCGGCCATGCCGAGCGCGAACGAGCTGATCGCCGACCACTTGGCGAACCGGCGCGTCCTCGCGCTGATCGCAGAGTCGCGAGCCAGCCAGGCCCGCAGCGCGTACGCCGCGTACGCCTCGACGCCGACCGGCAGGGTGATCGCCGTGTTCAGGTGCAGCGAGGGCCAGATGCCCGGCAGCGGGGACACCAGCCCGAACCCGGTCTTCTGCGCGATGCCGACCCACCCGGACCACACCTCGGCCGCAGCCGGGGCAGCCAGGACCAGCAGCGGCCAGGACCGCACGCTCCGGCCCTGCCGGGCAGCTGAGGGGGACCGGTCCCCGTCGCCCGGTCCGGCGGTCCGCGCCGGGACCAGACCACGCAGGCCCAGGCCCGCGGCACCGGACGCGCCGGCAGTGACGGCAGCCATGCCGATCACCACCCCTCCATCGTAGCGAGCGGATGAGCCTCGCCGGTCAACGCGGCCAGCGCGGCGGCCACCTCGGCCAGGCTGGCGCGCACATACGTCGCCGTGGCGCCGGCCTCGCTGCCGCCGTCAGTGTGACCGGCGTAAGCGCGGGCCACGGCGTACCCGAAGTTCCGCTCGACCCACGTCAGGATCGTGTGCCTTCTCTCCGCACTCGCCGTGTTCGGTGGTACCCGTGTCGCAGTTGGCCCTGCACTGTTGGAGGCAGACCGGTCCCACGTGGTTCCGCGACAAGCGGCAGCGAGGAAGAGGTAGTCAAACAGCACAGGCCGCAGGTCCGCTTGCCCGCCGATGGCAGCTATCGCGACACGGAAACAAAGCAGAAAGAATGTGACGGATCCAGTGCGTGCTGATGCCCTGGGTCGCCACCCAGGGGAGGTGCCGGCCGATGCGGGCCCACAGGTGGTCATACCGGCGGGAGGTGATCGGCCTCCCGTCGCCGTAGCGCAACAGTTGCCCGTCCAGCGGCGCATGCCGCTCCTGGCCGTGCTCGACCAGGCGGGCCATCAAGGTGGGGGAGACCGGCTGCCAGCGGACCGTCTCGCCCTTTTCCCGCAGCAGGACCAGGCACTGCTCCGGGTCCAGGTCCCGCGGCCGCAGCGCCAGCGCGCCGCCGCGCCGGCAGGCGGTCTCGGTGTGCAGCCGCAGCAGCAGCGTGTCCAGCTCCGGATCATCGCCTGTGGTCGCGGCGACCTGGTTGATCTGCGCCAGCCGGGTATCCGGCAGCGCCCGGCGGGTGGTCGGCAGGCGGCGCGGCTTGGCCACCTTCCGGGCTGGATCGTCGGCCTCGCTGATCAGCCCGTCATCCACGGCGCGTTTGTACAGGCAGCGCAGCGCGGCCACCAGGTGCTCCTCTGCGCTACGCCCGCCGCGGGCGTTGCGGCGGGCCACGACATGGGTCTTGACGTAGGCCATCAGCTGCCGGATCTCCGACGGGGTCGGCTCATCCAGGCGGCGGTCGCCCCAGTGCTCGATTACCCGGTTCCAGTACGAGCCGTACGCCCGCCGGGTCCCGGCGCTCACCGCCGCCGACACCACTGGGACGTACTCGGCGAAGGTCGGCATCACCGGACGGTCCTGCGGCACGGCGGTCAGGTCGGCCGGGGTCAGGCCCATCCGCTCCAGCAGCACCAGCGCCGCCTTCACGACAGCCTGCTGGGACGCGGCAGAGTTCACGGCGGTCACGGCAGCCTCCCCTCGCTGGGGACCGGGGCGTGCGCCCGCATCGCCTGGTCCACCACCGCGAACGAGTAGGCAGTCAGCTTGTCCTCACCAGGCGAGGCAGCCAGCAGCACATGGTCACCGGCCCGCAGCCCGCAGCGGCTGCGCAGCGCGGCCGGGATCACGATGTAGGGCCTGGCGGGCACGGTGACCATGCCGCCCGGGTCGCGGCGCGCGACCATCACCCCGGCCTCGGCGGTCAGGGTCAGCCGGTCACCGCCGCGCCAGCCCAGCGCGGCGATCGTCGCCCGGTCAGCGACCCTGCCCGACGCATCGATGCGGCCGAACCCATAGACCACCTCCGGTCGGCCCGGCGGGCTGGCCAGCGGCATCGGCCGACCTCCACGAGGCTTGCCCGGCCGACGTTGGCCAAGACCAGCGGAGGGGATGACGGGGGCGACAGGCCGGGCAGTCATGGCTGCCTCCCGGACAGGAGGCACCTGCGCGACCGGGCGCCGGGGCGGCCGGGAGGACCGGCCGCTTCGTGTGCGTGTTCGAGTAGTGCGTGGTTTAGGGGAGATCGCACCGAAAAAAGTGTCCGAGGGGGGACTTGGTCCCCGCTCGTGGTGGTACATCCCCAAACGGGGGATCCATCACCACTCCAAACTAACACGGCAAGGGCCGGCCGGGCCCGCATTTCGCAGGCGAAAAGAAGCGGCAGCACCGGCCTGCCCGACCGGTCCGGGCATGTGACCTGCGGAAACGACGAGGGCGGTGAGCCGGGATCGGGCCGCACGCAGGGCCGGACCGCGGTAGCCGCAGCACGACGCTTAATCATCAGGGAAGCACGGTGACAGCCTCCCGCTGCTGCCCGGCAGTTCCCGCACGCAGCCGCAGCCTCGCAAACCGGCCCAGATGACCTTGCCGCCGTGTTGAACCCCCATGAGACCGAGTTGAACCCCATAAGGCAGTCCCGGCGGCTGGCCGCCAGAGCAGGTCAGAAGCGGGGCTTTCCGCGCACGGGCCGTAGCCCACCGGCACGGTAGCTGGTAAGGGCAGAGCCGGCGATCACGTCGCCTGCGATCCGCAGCGCCCGTGACGCTCAGCTAGCATCGCTGGCGGAGCCTGCGCGCGCGTAGCCGCCGTAGTTATCTGGCTCTTCGAAGTTAACCGGGACGGGGTTTTGGCTCGGTTACCGGGTGTGTTCTCTTGGGGGTTGCGGTGCGTGATGGGCGCCGGGTTCCGCGGGTGCAGGCGATGCGGACGCGCCGGCGCTGGTTCGCTGGGTTGCGGAAGCCGTAGGCGAGGCGGGCTTCGAGTTTGGCGAGCCGGTTCAGGCTCTCGGAGGTGGCGTTCGATTGAGTCGTCGACTACACCTGAACCGCTAGATCAGGCGTCTCCAGGGCGGGTGCGTGTGGTTCACCCGTTCCATCCGTGGTTCGGGCGGGACCTGGAGTTCGTGAAGCGGCGCCGGAACTGGCGGGCGGACCGGGTGTATGTGCTCGATGATGCCGGGGAGCTGGTCAGCCTGCCGGTGGAGTGGACTGATCTGGCGCCGGCGGATCCGTTCGTGGTGGTCGCGGCGGGCCGGGCGCCGTTCCGGACGGCGGATCTGCTGAAGCTGGCTGATGAGGTTGCCCGGCTGCGTTCCGGTGCGGCCGGTGTCCAGGAGATTCTGCCGTGAGTGTCCACGGGATCCTGTCGCATGCCCGTGGCGGCGTCACGCAGATCACCGGGCTTGCCGGACTCGTTAGTGCGTATATGCCGGTAGTTGCCGTGTCCGCACGCCAGCAGGCTATCCGGACTGTTACCCTTGGCGGCAGAATTACATGGGCGGAATTCAGATGCGGGAGGCACCATGGCAGGCCGGGATCAGCGCAAGGAAGCCTCGCTGGCGGCGTCACGGACGCTGAACCCGCATCCGGAAGGGGTAACCGATCCGGCCTTCACCTCCGGCGCCTTCTTCGATCCCGCCGACCTGGTCCAGGTCAAGTACGAGATGGTGCGCGCGGTCGAGGCAGGCGGGCTGGGCGCGGGCGCCGCGGCCTCGGCGTTCGGCCTGGCCCGGCAGAGCTACTACAACGCCCGGAAGGCGCTGGCCGAGCGCGGCCTGGCCGGCCTGATCCCGGCCAGGCCGGGCCCGAAGGGCGGGCACAAGCTGACCGCGGCGGTGGTGGACTTCCTGGAGCAGCAGCACGCTGCCGCCGATCCCGCGCCGTCCTCGGCGCAGCTCGCCGCAGCCGTCGCGGACCAGTTCGGCGTCACCGTGCACAAACGATCGGTCGAGCGCGCGCTCGCCGCCCGGCGCGCCGCCGGGAACCATCAGCAGGAGGCGGCCAAAAGCCGCTAGCGCCCTGCCCGCAGGGCAGGACGCGGGCGCCGCGGCGCTCGCTGGCGCCTACGAGCAACTGCGCGGTATCGCCGTCGGCGGGCTCGGCGGCGGCTGGCGGTACGGGGCAGCGGTACTGGCCGCATCGGGGATGGCGGCCTGGATGGCCGCCGCGGCCACGTGGGCCCCCCATCGCCCGCCCGCAGACCGGCGTGACGGCGCGGCAGCGCAAGCGCAGGCCGAACGGTCCCCATCCGCCCCCGACCAGTCCCTGTCCGCGATCCCGGCGGAAGGAGGTGAGAACGCCGGCTCGGCCTGCCCGCCGCTGCCGCCCGCCGCGACCAGCCAGCTGATCGCGGTGATGGCTCAGCTGACGCTCCACCATGCCCGTGCCCAGGCCCGCGCCGCATCCCCCGGCCCGGCCCAGCCCCGTTTCCCGGCAGCAGGGAGTCCATCCCGCCATGAGCAGTGACAGCATGTCCAAGGTGACGGCCGCCCGGCTGTCCCGCGACGCCTACCTCTATATCCGCCAGTCGACCCTCTACCAGGTCATCAACAACACCGAGTCCACCGCGCGGCAGTACGACCTGCAGGGCCGGGCCCTGAGGCTGGGCTGGCCGGCCGAGCGCATCCACGTCATCGACATCGACCAGGGCCATTCGGGCGCCTCAGCCGCCGACCGGGAAGGGTTCCGGCACCTGGTCGCCGAGGTGTCGCTCGGGCGTGCCGGGATCGTGCTCGGCCTGGAATGCTCCCGGCTGGCCCGCGACTCGGCCGACTGGCAGCAGCTCATCAAGATCTGCGCCCACAATGACACCCTGATCTGCGACGAAGACGGCCTGTATGACCCGGCCAGCTTCAATGACAGACTCCTCCTGGGCCTCAAGGGGACCCTGGCCGAAAGCGAACTGCATTTCCTGCGGGCCCGCATGCAAGGAGGCCTGCTGGCCAAGGCCCGCCGCGGCGAGCTGAAACTCCGCCTGCCGGCCGGCCTGGCCTACGACGCCGCCGGCATCATCATGCTGGACCCCGACACCGAAGTCCGCGGCGCCGTGCAGCTGCTCCTGGACACCTTCACCGCCACCGGGTCGGCCCGCGCCGTGGTGGCGGCCTTCAACGCCGCGAGCCTGACCTTCCCCGGCCGCCACCTGGGCGGGCCGCACGCCGGCGAGCTGTACTTCAAGCCGCTGACCCACGACCATGTGCTGGACGTCCTGCACAATCCCGCCTACGCCGGCGCCTACGTCTACGGCCGCAGCAAGACCAGCACCGGCATGGACGGGCACGCCCGCACCCGCCTGCGGCCGATGGCCGACTGGACCGTGTTCATCCGCGATCATCATCCCGGTTACCTGACCTGGTCCCAGTACGAGCGTAATCAGGCCGTGCTGTCCGCCAACGCCGCCTCCCGCGGCGAGGACCGCGCCGCCGGGCCCGCCCGGGAAGGATCCGCGCTGCTGCAGGGCGTGGTCATCTGCGGCCGGTGCGGCCGCCGCATGACCGTCGGCTACCACACCCTCGCCGACCGCACCCGCGTCCCGGCCTACCACTGCCAGCGCGCCGGCATCCGCAACGCCCTCCCCGCCTGCCAGGCCATCACCGGCGCCGGCGTCGACGCCGCGATATCCGCGCTGATCTGCGACTCCCTCACCCCGCTCGCAGTGGCGACCGCCCTGACCGTCACCGCCGAACTGGCCGCCGACGCCCGCAAGGCCGACACGGTCCGCGCCGCCCACGTGCAGCGCACCCAGAACGCCGCCGACACCGCAGGACGCCGCTACCTGGCCGTCGACCCCGCCAACCGGCTAGTGGCAGACAACCTGGAAGCCGACTGGAACGCCCGGCTACGCGAACTCGCCGACGCCCGCGACGACTACGCCCGGGCCCGCGACACCGACGCCGCGCTCGATGAGGACCAGCAGGCCCGCGTCCTGGCCCTGGCCGCAGACTTCCCCGCCCTGTGGAACAACCCGGCCACCCCCATGCGGGAACGCAAGCGCCTGCTCCGCCTGCTCATCACCGACGTCACCCTGACCCGCGACAGCGACGGCGCCATCCGCTGCCAGGTCCGCTTCACCGGCGGCCAGCACCACATCCTCACCCTGCCGCGGCCGCTCACCGCCACCGAGCAGCACACCACCAGCCCTGCCACCGTGGAGCTGATCGGCCAGCTCCTGGACGACCACCCCTTCGACGAGATCGCGGCAATCCTCAACAGCCAGGGAATCACCGGCGGCTGGGGCCGGCCCTTCACCGTCCCCAACCTGGCCGCGCTCTGCCGCGCCCGCGGCCTGGGCACGCACGCCAGCCGCCTCCGCGCCGCAGGCATGCTCACCGCCGGCGAGATCGCCGCTGACTTCAAGGTGACCCCGCAGACGATCGGCAAGTGGCACCGGCGCGGCCTGATCACCGCCCGGCGCACCGACGGACGCGGAGACTGCCTCTACCACCCCGGCCAGCACCGCCCCGGACCCGCTGAGAAAACCGCCGCCCGCCGGCCCGAAGGCACCCGGCACCTGCTCACCAGCCGGCAACTCGCGGCCAGCCTCGGCGTCACCTCCAGCACCATCCTGCGCTGGACCCAGCTCGGCCTGCTCACCATCGCCACGCCCGACAACCGCGGCTTCAGCCTCTACCAGCCCGGCCAGCCCCGGCCGACCCGCGATCAGATCACCACCGCGTGCCGCCCGCCAGGCACCGGCGACGCCATCACCGGCGGGCAACTCGCCGCCCGGCACGGCGTCAGCCGCTCCGCTGTCTACAAATGGCACCAGCTCGGACTCATCCGCTCCCTCGGCACCGACGGCACCGGCCGGAACCTCTACCACCCCGGCCAGCAAGCCCCCAGCCGCGAACAGATCCGTATCGCCCGTGCCGCCCGCGCCCGCCGCCATGCCTCCGCAAAATGTCAGACCCCCGTGCCATCCTCAGTTCCAGAAGGCACAACACCCCCGATCGCCACACCCGGAACCGGATCATCAACATGAGGTGCAGTGTGAAGCCAGATCGTTCGTGACGCCGGTCAGGACCGCGCAGACGATCTCGTCCTCCCACCGGGAGACCGTCCTGGCCAGGCTGACCAGCTCGGGAATGTCGTCGTTGCAGGCGCACCAGTCGTAGAAGGCGAAGAGCCGGTCCCGGACGTTGCGCTCGCACGGGACGGAGCCGGTGACGCGGGCGCGCAGGTTCAGCGCGTGGCGGAGTTTCTCCTTGCCGATCCAGGCGGCGGCGATCTCCTGCCCGGCCGGGTCCGCCTGCAGGGCGCCGATGACCTTGGCGAACTGGGCGGGCGGACAGGTGCTCCAGGTTGCGCACCAGCAGGCTCTTGATGCCGTACTCGGGATCGCCGGACCGGCCGCGGCGCCCGTACTTGCCGCGGACCACGCGGCGGCGCACGTCCCCGGTCATCTTCACGGCCAGGTGCACGACGTGGAACAAGTCCACGGCGATCTGCGCGCCGGGCAGCATCCGGCGCACCGCGGACGCGTAGATGGAGCACATGTCGATCGCCACGACCCGGACCGCGTCCCGCCAGGCCGGGGCGGCCTGGGCCAGCCAGTACGCGGCGTCATCGGCGGTGCGGCCCTCCACCTGGCCCAGCAGCCCCTGCTCCCCGGACAGGTCGAAGAAGCAGGTGTGCCACCGGTCCGCGAGCAGCAGGTATTCCCCGGTCCGCTCATCGATGCGCCACCGGGGCCGGCCCCGGCGGTGCTCATCGATCCCCAGGTGCGCCACCGGCGCGGGGGCCTGCTCTAGTACCGGGCCTGCGGCGGCGGCGAACGCGTCGTGAGCGGCCGGCCAGGAGATCCCGGCGTGCCGGGCCGCCTCCGCCGGGGTGATCCCCCGGTCCGCGATCTCGGCGGCGGCCTGCTCCCGCAGCCGGGCCGTCAGCCGGCACCGAGGCGGCACCTGCGGCAGCCACTCGGTGAAGGTCTTGCGATCGCAGCCCGGCGCATCGCATTTCCAGCGGGACTTGACCCACCACACCGCCACCGGGTCACCGGCCCGGCAGACATCCCGCGGCCGGGCCAGCACCGTGTCATGCCGGCGGGCCGAGACGGCCTGGCAGTCCGGGCACACCGCCGCTGCCGGGTAATCCGTGACCGCCCATACCTCCAGCGTGCCGTCCGGCCCGGCCTGCGCATCGGTAACCTGCAAGCCCTCCATGCCGAACAGCACGGACGCCGTATCCTGGAACACGATGCCCGCGGCTTTCTGATGATCTTGATCCTGTGGTAAGGCCCAAGATCGTAAGAGCCGCGGGCTTCCGTATCACGCCGGCGCGCCGCAAACACGCCATGTCACCAGGAACAGGGCGGATGGACGCCAGGCGCGCGCACGCTCCGCAACACCTTGGTACCACCGAAAGTAATCAAACGGCGACAGCTTCCCGGTTAACTTCGAAGGCCCAGTTATCTCAAGTCCGCTTTGGGGTGTCTCCCATGTATCTTTACGCGGCTTTGAGCTGCGTGGTGGACGCGTTATCTTAAGTGGTGTATACGACGCAATGGAAGCGATGTCACGTACGTGACCTGCGTCTATCCCTTGTCGCTGCGCTTTTGACTTCTGAGCGGCGCACATAACCTCACGTAAGCGACATGTCCCAGACGCAAAAACCCCTCATGACCAGGGCTTATCTCGAATGGACTTAAGATAACCGCCTGATTCGGTGCGGTTGCGAGATCGAGGTCGATTCAAACGTCACCCGCGCATGACCGCATGATCTGTATTTCTGTGGATATCTGGCAATGGAGGCTCTGCAGGCAGGTAACCGGGCTTGCGGCTTGGTCGCCACAAGGCCATCGGGAACGATGCGCCGGAGGTGATCCGGCGGATGAGCCTGCGCTCCGGTATGCCGGGTATTTCGGCACCGACGTGCCCATCTGCAGGACAGGTGAGCGACCCTTGAGAAGTGGCGGGCAGTCTCAGGTGACGATCAGGTTGATACTTGTTGCGATGAGCCAGAAGCCGAGGATCAAGCTCCCCCAGATGATCACCTGGTCGGTATGGGTTTCCATCCAGGTCCTGATCCTGGCGAGGAACGCCTGGCTCTGGCCGGGCTTGAAAACGGCGTAGATCTCCATGGCGAGGTAGGACGCCGAGGCCAGGATGCAGAACCCGAACAGGGCGAGGTAGCTCTGCCAGCTGGACAGCTTGGCCTCCACGACCGTGGCCGCTCCCGCGCCGATCAGCGCCCAGGGCTGGAGCGCGGGCGCGAGGATCATGGCGAACCACGGGGACATGTTGTCCACGTTCTCTTGCCACTTCGGTGGCTTCTTCGGCTTCTTCGGCTGCCCCATTCTGCGGCGCTGCCAGATCGCGATCACGACCAGGACGACGCCGATAGCGATCTTCACCGCCAGCTGTGCAAGTGAGGGTGCCGTGCTCGGCTTGGGGGGATTATTGCCGGTCGCGAGCACCGTGACCGTGACCACGACGGCAATGGACACCAGCCACCCGAACACGAATGCCGCGCCTTTTCTCAGGCCGCGCTTTGAGGGCAGCACTGCAGGGGCAGGGGTATCCGCCTGGCGATGAAGTCCTGCCGGACATGAGTCTGCCAGGCACCAAGCCCCGGGGAGGAAGGAAGGCAAGCCATGTTGATCGCGCTGCTCATCGTTCTGGGCGTCGACCTGATCGTCGTCGTGGCATTCGCGGCGTTCATGTTCGGACGCCGGCGGTGGCTCAAGCGGCAGCCGGGAGAATTCGCCGGAGCGATCCGGGTGTCCGGCGGCGACGTCGACGGCCTGAGCCGGAAATGGAAGCGTGGTTCCGGCCGCTGGGTTCGCGACGTCCTCGTCTGGACTAGGGCACCGCTCATGGTCCGCAATGAACTGATACCGGTCGATCGTCTGTGCGGGGAGCATCCCGCGCACGCCGACGGCCTGAAGCGGCTAGGCGGCAAGCCGGTCGTCATCGAGTTCGCGTCCGGCGGCGCCAAGATCGAGGTCGCGGCGAGGGCTGAGCATCACGACCTGGTGACCGGGCCCATGACGACATCCCCCACGCCCGCGCCACGCTAGCCGCCTTGACCCTGGCCCGTCCGCGACGCGGAGGAGTCGCTGTCGTCGTGGCGTGGCCACAGTGTGCATGGTGTCGCAGGAGGCGGACGTGTGCCCGGCTCTGGGAGCTCGGGTTCGCGCTCGCGACCTCGCCTGAGAGTGAACAGGCTGAGTTGGCCTTTCCCGGGCGCCGGCGAGGCGGGGGCGCGCGGCTGGGCCAGCCGGAGGTGGCGGGTGGTGATCGGCTGTGGCCCGGGGGCAGGTCTCGGCGAGGTCGCGGATGTAGCCCTGGCCTGGATCTGGGAAACGTTCCCGATGCGCTGATCAGGGACCTACTTCATGCACCCGGCCGGTACTTGCGCGCCGGTGATGTCTCGCTTGCGCCGAGGCGGTGCCGGAGCAGGAATCACCCCCGCTGGGTGATGTGCGCTCCGTCGTGGCGCCGCAGGATGGCGGCATCGGGAGGGCTCGGAGGAACCGCGGGAGGGGTCTAAATGCCAGTTACCGAGTATGAGCCGGGTGCGGCGTTTCCCGGGGTGATCGGGCGGACCGCTGATGAGTCGTCGCCGGCCTGGCCGGCCTCGGTGCGGGCCCGCGAGGGCGCGCCTAATGTGCTGTTCATCGTGCTGGATGACACGGGGTTCGGGCAGCTGGGCTGTTATGGCAGCCCGATCGCGACGCCCAATTTCGACGCGCTCGCGACGGATGGCCTGCGCTACAACAACATGCATACGACGGCGTTGTGCTCGCCGAGCCGGTCGTGCATCCTGACTGGCCGCAACCATCACAGCAACGCGATGGCCGCGATCACGGAGCTGGCGAGCGGCTATCCCGGGTACAACGGCGTGGTGCCGTTCGAGAACGGCTTCTTGTCCGAGATGCTCCTGGAGCACGGCTACAGCACGTTCATGGTGGGGAAGTACCACCTGACGCCGAGCAACCAGGAGACGGCCGCGGGCCCGTATGACCGGTGGCCGCTGGGGCGCGGCTTCCAGCGCTTCTACGGCTTCCTGGGCGGTGACACCAGCCAGTGGTATCCGGACCTGGTGTACGATAACCACCAGGTGGAGCCGCCGCGCACGCCCGAGGAGGGCTACCACCTCAGCGAGGACCTGGTCGACAAGGCGATCGAGTTCATCGCCGACGTCAAGCAGGTCGACCCGGCCAAGCCGTTCTACCTGCACCTGTGCTTCGGTGCCACGCACGCGCCGCACCATGTGCCGAGGGAATGGGCGGACCGCTACGCGGGCGTATTCGACGAGGGCTGGGACGCCTACCGGGAGCAGGTGTTCGCCCGGCAGAAGGAACTCGGCATCGCTCCCCCCGACGCCGAGTTGTCCCGTCACGATCCTGACGTGCCCGACTGGGCGTCGCTGCCCCCGGCCGCCCGCCGCCTGTACAGCCGGATGATGGAGGTCTTCGCCGGTTTCCTGTCCCACGCCGATCACCAGGTCGGGCGGCTGACCGAGTTCCTGCGCCAGCTCGGGGAGCTGGACAACACGCTGGTCATGGTCATCTCCGACAACGGCGCCAGCGCCGAGGGCGGGCCGACCGGGACCACGAATGAGGCGCAGTTCTTCAACAACGCCGCAGGAGCCGCTGGAGGAAAGCCTGAAGCTGATCGATGAGATCGGCGGGCCCAGGCACTTCAACCACTACCCGTGGGGCTGGACGTGGGCCGGGAACACGCCGTTCCGCCGGTGGAAGCGCGAGACCTACCGGGGCGGCGCCAGCGACCCGTTCATCGTCTCCTGGCCGCGGCGGATCACGGCCCGGGGCCAGGTCCGCACCCAGTACGCGCACATCATCGACATGGTGCCCACGGTCCTGGACCTGCTGGGCATCGAGCCGCCCAAGGCGATCCGCGGCGTCACCCAGTCACCCCTGCACGGCGTCAGCTTCGCCCGCACCCTGCACGACGACGCCGCCGAGAGCAACCGCCACACGCAGTACTTCGAGATGCTGGGCCACCGGGCGATCTACCACGACGGCTGGCGGGCCGTCTGCCCCTGGCCGGGCCCGTCGTTCGCCGAAGCGGGCGTGGGCTTCGGGCAGCCGATCTCCGCCCAGACGCTGTCTGAGCTGGACGCCACGGGCTGGGAGCTGTACCACGTGGCGGAGGATTTCGCCGAGAACCACGACGTGGCCGCCGAGCATCGCGACCGGCTGATCGCGATGATCGGCACCTGGTACGTGGAAGCCGGCAAGTACGACGTGATGCCGGTCGACGGCAGCGGCCTGGCCCGGATGATCGCCGACAAGCCGCTCGTCGCGGCGCCCCGGGACCGCTGCACCTACCGGCCCGGCACCCAGTCGGTCCCGTTCTTCGCCGCGCCCCGGGTCCTCAACCGGCCGCACAGCATCACCGCCGAGGTCGAGATCCCCGCCGGCGGGGGCCGAGGGGGTGCTGCTGTGCCAGGGCACCGCGGCCGGCGGATACTCGCTGTTCGTCAAGGACGGCAAGCTCCGCTATGTCCACAACTACGTCGGCCGGGCCGTCTACGGGGTGGAATCCGACCAGGTCCTCAAGCCGGGCAGGCACGCGCTCCGGTTCGAGTTCGAGCCGACCGGCAAGCCGGACATGGCGCACGGCAAGGGCGCGCCCGGGCGGCTCCAGCTCTACGTCGACGGCACCCTGGCCGGGAACGCCGAGGCCCCCGTCACCACGCCGTTCATGCTCAATCCCGGCGCGCTCACTTGCGGCGCCAATCCCGGCTCGGCCATCACCGGCGACTACCCCAGCCCGTTCAAGTTCACCGGCACCATCGAAAGCGTGACGGTGGACGTCAGCGGAGAGCTCATCCACGACCCCGAAGCCGAACTGCGCATGCACATGGCCCGCCAGTAGGCCACGAGGTAGCAGCGCGCCGGAGGTGAACGGTGACGGTCGCGGACCTGGCGATCATCGCCGGGCTGGTGTTCGCATGGGGCCACAACATGAGGCGGCGGGCAGCTGACCGTGAAACGCGGGCGCGATGAAGAGCCGCCATTCCCATGACCGGGCGGCCAGGGCCCTGCTGATGTCGGGACCAAAGTCCCTGGTTCGCCGCGTCCAGTCTGTGTCTAGTCTGTGTCTGATGTGTACAGCCGTAGAAATTTCGGTGGCGAGTCGCGCGCCGGCGGTTGCTGTCGAGCGGATGCCCGGTGCCGGTGCTGCCGTCCGGCAGCATGCATGAGCGTTCTGCAGGAACGCGGGGAGGAGGCGCGATGTCGGCCGATGGGTCGTGTTTGCGATCATCTGGGTCGCCATCGCGTTCTGGCCCCGCCCGCGTGGCTGGCCGGAAGGGCCACGGCTTCGCCGGGTCCGTCATCTTCAGCGTGTTCTTCTTCCCGGCCGCGCTCATCGCCGTTTGCCTCGTCCGCGGTCGCCCCCACGTCCTGCCGGGGGCTGCGGCGCTTAGCTGGCGGATGGGCAGGGCCTCAGGGGCAAGGATGCTGCTCCGAGATCCGGCGCGGTACCGGTTCGGTTCAGGTTCACCCTGCTGGCGTGCCGGCCAGCCGGGGCCGGGATGTGAGGGGGACGTTGAGCGCGGGGCCTGGCGGTGAGGGTCTGGAGGCTGAGCGGCCCGGCGCAGGGCCCGGCCGCGACAGCAGAGCAGGGTGAGCCCGATGGGCGCCCGAAGGGAAGGGATGACCGTGACAGTGAACATCGATGAACTCGGCCCGGTCGACTGGATCGTGGTCGAGTTCCCCGGCACCAAGCTGACCGGCGAGATCGCGCCGATCATCAAGGATTACGTCGACCGTGGCCTGATCAAGGTGCTGGACCTGCTGTTCCTGAAAAAGGACCAGGACGGCAGCCTGGAGGCGTTCGAGGCCTCCGACCTGGGCGAGAGCGAGATCGGCGGGCTGCGCGACTATGAGCGGGACCTGGCGATGGTGCTCAGCGAGCAGGACGTCGCCGACCTGGCCGAGACGATCGAGCCGGGCAGCTCGGCTGCCGTGCTCGTCTGGGAGAACCTGTGGGCCGCGCCGTTCGGCGCGGCGGTGCGCCACGCCGGGGGCCAGCTGGCCGCCAGCGGGCGCATTCCCGTCCAAGCGGTGCTGGCCGCCATCGAGGCCGACGCCGGGGAAGGAGCCTGACATGCCACTTGCAGCCCGACGCCGCAGGAGGACCATTGCCGCCGTCGGCGGTGCCGCGGTCGTCGCCCACGGCATGCACCGCCGGGGCGACCGGCGCGAGGACCGCCGCGATGACCGGGGCGACCGCCGCGAGGACCGGCGTGACGACCGGGGCGACCGGCGCGAGGACCGCCGCGACCGCTAGCAGCACCAACCTGGGGCGCGGTCCGCGAGGCCGGATCGGCCCCTGGGCGGGCGGCCGCGGCGATTAGCTCTGCGCGCGCGGCAGGCGAGCTGAGCCAGGCTCCGGCGGGATACCGCCGCTGCCGCACGCACGCGAAATATCAAGGGATGCCGGGCGCGCGGCCTGGCGGACGGGAGTGCCGGGATGAAGACGGTGATCGTGGGGGGAGTCGCGGCGGGTGCCTCGACGGGTGCGCGGCTGCGGCGGCTGGATGAGTCGGCTGAGATCGTGGTGCTGGAGCGGGACCATTACGTCTCGTTCGCGAACTGCGGCTTGCCGTATCACATCGGCGGGGCCATCCCGGACCGGGACAGCCTGCTGCTGCAGACGCCGCAGAGCCTGGCCAGGGCGCTGGCGCTGGATGTGCGGACCGGGCAGGACGTGGTCCGCATCGACCGCGATGCCAGGGAAGTGGAGGTGCGCGACCTGGCGCAGGGGCGGACGTACCGGGAGTCCTACGACAAGCTGGTGCTGTGCCTGGGGGCCGAACCGGTCCGGCCGCCGATCCCGGGTGCTGATGACCCGCGGGTGGATGTGCTGCGCAACATCCCCGACATGGACCGGATCATCGCCCAGCTGGACAAGGACGCCACGAGCGCGGTCATCGTCGGCGGCAGCTATATCGGCCTGGAGCTGGCCGAGGCGTTCCGGGCCCGCGGGCTGGCGACCACCGTGGTGGAGCGGACCGGGCGGCTGATGCCGTGGCTGGACCCGGAGATGACCCGGATCCTGGACTACCACGTCCGCACCCACGAGGTGGACCTGCGGCTCGGCACGTCCGCCCAGGCAGTCCGTCACGGGGACGGCGGCAGGCTGGTGCTCGACCTGTCCGACGGCACGTCGGTGGAGGCTGACGTTGTCGTGATGGCGGCCGGGGCGCGTCCCAACGTCGACCTGGCCCGGGACGCCGGCCTGGAGATCGGGCCGCGCGGCGGCATCGTGGTCGACGCGCAGATGCGCACCTCGGCACCGGACATCCTCGCGGCCGGCGACGCGGTGGAGACCGCGCACTTGCTGACCGGGGAGCCGGTGCTGTCGATGCTGGCCGGCCCGGCGAACCGGGAGGGCCGGATCGCCGCCGGCACGATCGCCGGCCGCGAGGATGTCGGCGGCTACCGGGGCACCCAGGGCACGGCCGTGGTCAAGGTGTTCGACATGACCGCCGGGGGCACCGGCCTGACCGAGACCGAGCTGCGCGCGGCGGGCATGGACTACCGCAAGGTCGTACACCCACCAGAACGGCCATGCCGCGTACTACCCCGGCACCGCGCCGCTGTTCCTGAAGGTGCTGTTCGACCCGGCCGGGGGCAAGCTGCTGGGCGCGCAGGTGCTCGGCTGGGACGGTGTCGACAAGCGCATCGACGTCCTGGCGGTCGCGATCCGCGCCGGGATGACGGTGTTCGACCTGGAGCACCTGGAGCTGGCCTACGCCCCGCCCTACGGGGCGGCGAAGGACCCGGTCAACATGGCCGGCTTCCTGGGCGCGAACCTGCTGCGCGGCGACATCGACCTGTGGTACCCGGAGGACTACCCGGACTGCCGGGACCGGGTGACCATCCTGGACGTGCGCACCCCGGCGGAGTACGGCGCCTGGCACATCCCCGGGGCGGTCCTCATCCCGTACACCGAGCTGCGGCAACGGCTGGATGAGGTGCCCCGGGACAAGCCCGTGTACACCTACTGCCGGTCGGGTTTCCGCAGCTACATCGCCTACTGCGTGCTGAGGCAGAACGGGTGGGACCAGGTGGCGTTCCTGTCCGGCGGGACGATGACCTACCACGGCTACCACCGCACGCCGCTGGCCGTGGGCCAGGGCGGCATGCCGATGGTCGCCCACGCCGAGGACGAGCTGGCCCAGCGCCCCGGCGCGCTTGAACATGTCTGACGGGCCAGCCCGCCGCGAACCGGTCGCAGGCCGCCGTCATGGGTGATGCTGGCGGTTGAGGTCGTGCTGAGCATCCGGGCTGAGCATGCCGAGGGCCCGCTGTGGGACGCCGCCACGGCCCGCCTGTGGTGGGTGGACATCACCGGGCAGCGGGTGCACTGCTGCGACCCGGCCACGGGCAATCACAGTTCCTGGGCCACCGCCGGGCAGCCGGGAGGCGTGGTCCTGGACGCGGCGGGAGAGCCGGTCGTGGCCAGCCCCGAGGGCCTGGCCGTGCTCGACCGCAGCACCGGCACGATGGACCTGCGCGTTCCCATCGAGCAGGACAGGCCCGAGAACCGCGCGAACGACGTCAAGACCGACGGCCGGGGCAGGGCCTGGGTCGGCACGATGGCCTACGACAAGCGGCCCCGCAACGCGGCGCTGTACCGGGTCGACGGCGGCCAGGCGGCGTGCGTGGCCGGCGGCCTGACGATCTGCAACGGGCCCGCGTTCGACGAGCCGGCCGGGCGCCTGTACCTCGCCGACACCGCCCTGTTCATCGTCGACGTGTTCGGCCTGGACCCCGCAACGGGCACCCTGGCCGGCCGCCGGCGTTTCCTCGACTTCGGCGATGCGCAGGTCTGGCCGGACGGCATGACCGTCGATGACGAGGGCATGCTGTGGGTCGCGCTGGGACGAGCCGGGGCCGTCCACCGCTACCGCGCCGACGGCACCCTGGACGGCGTGATCGAGCTGCCCGCCACCAACCCCACCTCGGTGGCCTTCGGCGGCACCGACCGCGGCGACCTGTACATCACGACCTCATGGTTCGACTGCGAACCAGGCAGCCGCGCCGCCCAGCCCCAGGCCGGCGCGATCTTCCGCTGCCGCCCCGGGGTAACCGGGCCCCCCTCACCCCGGTACGCGGGCGTCCCGCCCCCGCCAGCACCCTTGCCCGAGCGCGACCCCGGCCCGCTACCACCCGAGAAAGGCGGCACCGCATGATCGAGCGAATGGTCGTTTTCGGAGCCTCCGGTGATCTGACTAGCCGCCTGCTGATGCCCGCGATCGCCCAGCTGGCCGAGGCCGGGCTGCTGCCACCAGGGTTCACGGTGCTCGGCTCGGCCAACACCGAGTGGTCAACCGAGGATTTCCGGCAGCACATCGCCAGCGAGCTGGAAAACACGCGCCCGTGGCGCCGGCCACCCGCGACGCCGTCGTCAGGATGCTCAGCTTCGCCCCCGCCGACGTCACCCAGGCAGCCGAGGTCAGCCGGGTGATCGGCGGCGATCACCCGGACACGCTGGTCTACCTCGCGCTGCCGCCGGGCCTGCTGCTGTCGGTCCTGCCGGCACTGGCGGCGGCCCGCCTGCGCACCTCGGACGCGGTCGCGATCGAGAAACCCTTCGGCACCGACCTGGCCTCCGCGCGGCAGCTCAACCAGATCCTGCGCATCCAGCTGCCGCAGCCGGTGATCTTCCGGATCGACCACTTCCTGTCCAGCGAGCTCGTCCGCCGGGTCGTCACCCTGCGGTTCCTCAACCGGGTCTTCGAGCCGGTCTGGAACGCCGTGCACATCGAGCGGGTCGACATCAGCTGGCTGGAAAGCCTCACCCTCGAGGGCCGGGCGTCCTACTACGACACCGCCGGCGCCATGAAAGACATGGTGCAAAACCACCTGATGGAGGCCATGGCCCTGGTCCTGATGGAACAGCCCGCGCGCATCGACGCCGACTCGTTCCGCGGGGTCCGCGTCGAGGCCCTGCGGGCGGTGGCCACCCCGGCGGCCGAGACGATGCGCAGCCACACGATCCGCGGCCGCTATACCGCCGGCGCGATCGGCACGCGGGAGGTGCCCTCCTACGTCGACGAGCCCGGCGTCGACCCCGGCCGCAACACCGAAACCTACGCCTCCCTGACCGTCGGGGTGGACAACCCGCGGTGGGCCGGGGTCCCGTTCACCCTGCGGTCCGGCAAGGCTCTCGCGGCGGACTCGGCCGAGATCGCCATCCACTTCCGCCCGCTGCCCCGGTACCTGCTCGACCAGTGGCCCGGCGTCGAACCGAACGTCCTCACCGTAGGTCTCACCGAGCCCTACGTGCGGCTGTCCACCACGCTCAACGGCCCGGAGCAAACCGCCGAGACACGCCAGCTCGAAGCCCGCTCGACACCGCCGCGGTTCACCGCCTACGCCCACCTGATCCTCGAGATGCTCAACGGCGACCCCAGGCTATTCATCCGCGGCGACGAAGCCGAGGAAGCATGGCGCATCATCGACCCCGTGATGAAAGCCTGGTCGGCCGGAGACGTCCCCATGCAAGACTACCCAGCCGGCCAGGCACCGCCAGGACCTGCCAGCTGACCCGCCAGCAGACCGGGACAGCCACAACGAGCCCGATGCCAGGCCGGGCCAGGACCGGCACGCCCAGCCAGCCCGCTAAGGCAAACCCGCCTACCTCTGCCGGCGCGCTGGTGGCCCGGGCCTGCATTGCTCCGCCGGCCGCGCACCCCTGGATTAGTGAACCGGGCCTGAGGCCCTTCCCAGGCACGCCGGACCGGAATGCCAGGGCTGATCTGAACGCCCTGTTCACCCGGGCGGGGGGATGCCAGCCCGGCGTGGAGGCGCTGGCCTGGTACCAGCAGCGAGGAGCGTTCCGCGGCGGCTGCAGGCCGGCGGTGCCACGCCGCCGCGCCCGGAGGAATGGCTATGGCTGTGACAGCTGATGGTGTCGCGGGAAGCGGCCTGGTACGCGGGGTCCTGGCCGGGGCCGGGCGCGGGATGGCGTCGTGGAGCAGTTGCCCCGCGCGGACCGGGTGGCGCGGGGCAAGGAAGCCAGGGCGCTGGCTCCGCTGGACTCCCTGCGAGTTCGCGCCGGGCAAGTCGCGGGATCCGGTCGGGTTGCTGCTGGCCCAGGCAAAGCTGCGGGTGCCGGCGGGCGGTCCGGCACGGGCGGATGCTGGTGTGCCCGTTCACGCTCTACCGGGAGGCAGCACTGCCGATGGCGGCGGATCTGGCCGCAACTCCCGCATCAGGGCTTCGGGTGCAGTTGTGCGGGGATGCGCACCTGTCCAATTTCGGGGCGTTCGCCTCGCCGGAGCGGCGGCTGGTCTTCGACATCAACGATTTCGGTGAGACGCTGCCCGGCCCGTTCGAGTGGGACGTCAAACGGCTGGCCGCCAGCCTGGCCGTGGCGGGCCGGGACAACGGCTTCACCGCCAAAACCCGCCGCAAGATCGTCCCGGCGGCGGCCGAGGGGTACCGCACGGCTGGAGCAGTTCACGCTGGTCCAGGTGGCCCGCAAGGTCGTCGGGGTCTCCG
>CAVUBD010000015.1:0-255819 GCA_963739615.1 uncultured Actinomycetes bacterium | reverse complement strand
GGGCCGGTCAAGCAGCGGAGGCGCGGGTTTTCCGGCGGGCAGGTGCTGACCGGGATGGCCGCGGCGCAGCTGGCCGGAGAGGACTTCCTGGTCGGCCTGGACCGGCTGCGCGCCGATCAGGCGGGCCAGCACCTGGTTCCGGCACCGGGCCTGGCCACCTCCACCGCGGCTGGGATCGCGCGCCGGTTCACCGGCAAGCACTGGCGCGGCCGGAAAAAGGCCTGGCGGAAGCGACATCACGGATGATGAGCCTGCTGCCCGCGGAGCGGGCCGCGGAGCGGGCGGGCGGGCCGGTGACGATCGACATCGACGCCACCGACGTGGAGGTCTACGGCAGCAGGAAACGCGGGGTCGCCTGGACCTACCAGGGGCAGCGGGCCGGGCGGCCGCACGTGGCAGCCTGGGCCGAGACCGAGATCCCGCTGGCCGCCGACCTGCTGGCCGGCGACCAGGACCCCCGCTCGTTCGCGGTGGGGCTGCTGGGGCGGGCGCTGGCCGCGCTGTCGGCCCAAGTCCGGGACGGGGCACGGGCGGCCGGGCGGAAGATCGCGCTGCGCGCCGACGCCGGGTACTCCGCCGGGGACCTGGCCCGCGCCGCCGCGGCGGACATGGACTTCGCGATCGGCGCCAAGCGGATCACCAGCATGCGGAAGGCGCTGGCCGGGATCGACGACGGCGCCTGGCGGGACGCGACAGACATGCCCGGCGCGCAGGTCGCCGTCTCCCCGTACCAGCCGGCGGACTGGCCGGCGGACACGGTGCTGCTGATCCGCCGGGTGAAGCTGGACCCCGATCAGGTCTCCGCCGATCCCCGGTCCCGGCGCCGCCGCACCCTGCACCCGGACCAGCGGGCGCTGCCGATCCCGGAACTGGAGGCCGAGCCTGCCATCTACGTCTACAGCTTCATCTGCACCAACATCGGCGTGTCCACCCCCGCCAAGGCGGTGGTGTGCGAGCACTGGTACCGGCACCGCACCAGCATCGAGAACATCTTCCGCGACAGCAAGCCCGGCGCCGCGCTGCGCCACCTGCCCTCGGGCGATGAGCAGGCCAGCACCTGCTGGATGTGGGCGTCGCTGATCGCCGCCGCGATCGCCGCCTGGCTGCACCAGCTCACCGGCCTGATCTCCGGCGGCGAGCTGGTGGAAGGGCACGGCACCCGCGGCGGCAAGGCCATGATCGCCACCCTGCGCCGGGCCCTGATCGCCACCCCCGCCCGGCTGGTCAGCCACGGCGGGCAGCTGATCATGTGCCTGGCCCCCGGCGCCGTCCTGCTGCCCGGCATCCTGGCCGCGATCCGCGCCCTGCCCGCCCCGGCTAAAGCCGCAGCCCGGCACCACCCGCGCCCGCCACGCCGCCACCGGCACACCGTCCCCAGCAAACGGTCACCCCAGCCCCAGGACTCCCGACATAGCGGCCTGCTTACCGAGTGTTACAGGCAATCTGACCTGGGATTTTCTCCCCGTTCTTGTCGTATTTTCCGGTTTCCGGGTCGGCTTTCACGATATTATTTACGGAGTATTGGATGGCGGTTCCGGGAGGCGGATATGGCGGTCAGGCTGTCGCAGCTGCCGCTTCCGTGGATCCCGGACGGCGCGGCCGAGGTGGCCCGCGGGGTCGGGCTGGAGTCGCTCCCCGGTGGCGGCGGCGCGGTGTGGGTGCACGGCCTGATGACGTTCTGCTGGGACGGCGGGGACGAGGCGGGCCGCCGGCTGGCGGCGGTGCAGCTGGCGGAGCTGAAGGCGGCGACGCAGCAGCAGATCGCGGACGCGTTCGGGATCGGCATCGTGACGCTGTGGCGGTGGCTGGACGGGTACCGGCGCGGCGGGCTGGCCGGGCTGGCGGCGGGCAAGCGGGGGCCGAAGGGGCCGTCCAAGCTGACGCCGGAGCTGACGCAGCTGATCACGGAGCTGGGCGCGGCGGGGGAATCGCAGGCCGCGATCGCCGCCGCGGCCGGGGTATCGACGTTCGCGGTCCGCACCGCGCTGGGCCGGATCCCGGCCCGGCGGCCCGCTCCAGATGCCGCCGCGGACGGCGCGGCTGGCGGGAATGGCGCCGGCGTCAGCGGCACCGCGGCCGGCGGGGAGCCCGCCTGGACGCAGGATGAGCTGCCGGTGCTGCCCGGCCCGGTGCCGCGGGACGGCGAGCGGGCGCTGGCCCGGTACGGGCTGCTCGGGGAGGGCGCCGCGCCGGTGTTCACGCCCGGGGCGCGGTATCCGCTGGCCGGGCTGCTGCTGGCGCTGCCCGCCCTGGCCGGCACCGGGCTGCTGGAAACGGCGCGCAGCACGTACGGCCGGCTGAAGGACGGGTTCTACGGCCTGGAGACGATGCTGGTGCTGCTGATGTTCCTGGCGCTGCTGCGCGAGCCGCGCGCCGAGGGCGCCACCCGCGTCCCGCCCGCCGCACTGGGCCGGGTGCTGGGCCTGGACCGGGCACCGGAGGTCAAGACCATCCGCCGCAAGCTCGCCGGGCTCGCCGCCGCGGGCAAGGCCGCGGAGCTGCAGCTGGCCATCGCCCGCCACCACGCCGAGGCCAGGCCGGATGACCTGGGATTCCTCTATGCCGACGGGCACACCCGGGCGTATCTCGGGACCCGGGACGTGCAGAAGATGCACATCGCCCGGATGAAGCACCCCGGCCCGGCGACTGAGGAGACCTGGGTCACCGATGACCGCGGGGACCCGCTGCTGGTGGTGCTGGCCGAGCCGTCATCGTCGCTGGCCGCCCAGATCAAGACGCTGCTCCCGGACCTGCGCGCCATCGCCGGCCCGGACGCCAGGCCTGTCTTGTGCTTTGACCGGGGCGGCTGGTCGCCGGACCTGTTCGCGCACGTCACCGCCGCCGGGTTCGACCTGCTCACCTACCGCAAGGCCGAGGCCGGCAAAGACATCCCCGCCATCCCCGGCAGCGAGTTCACCACGGTGACCCGGGCCGGGGACGACGGGCGGGAACGCGGCTACGACCTGGCCGAGACCGAGATCACGCTGCCGGTCACCAGCGGCGGGCACAAAGGAGAGGTACTGACGCTGCGGCAGGTCACCCGCCGCGACAAGGACCGGCAGGTGCACATCCTGACCAGCCGCGACACCACGCTCCTGCCCGCCCCCGCCGTGATCTGGCGGATGACCAGCCGGTGGCGGGAAGAGAACTACTTCCGCTACGCCCGCGCCCACTTCGCCCTCGACGCCCTCGACTCCTACGCCGTCACCCCCGACGACCCGGACCGCAAGGTCCCCAACCCGGCCAAGAAGGCCGCTTCCGCCGCGGTCAGCGCCGCGAAGAAGGACCTGGCCGCCGCCGAGACCGCCCGCCAGGACAAGCTCGCCGCGCTGCGCAGTCCCCCGGGCGGATCCGGCGAAGGGTGAGTGCACATCGCTCGCGATTGATAGCACAGGGTCTTGGTTCGCGTGGCGCGCTGGCCCAGGCCGGCGATGCCCTGTGGTGTTACCCGCTCCGGGAAGGCGTTCGCGACGCACGGCTTGCGCTTATGCTGAGTCACAGGGCGAACGTGGCTTCGATCGTGAGCCGACGGACTGGGCTGGCCGGGCTAGGGGATTTGATCAAATCCCCTCATAGTAACCAAAATACTCCATGTAGCTCGAATCCTCCATGATCTTTTTTCGATAAGTCGCTCCAGGATGCGCTTGCGCACCACAGCTCGCACCGGCATCGCGTGGGCAGGACACGTGCACCGTCTTGATCCGGTGCGCAGCCACGCCGACCAGTACATCTTTTCCTGCTCGCGAGCGGGCCCGAAGTCGACGGCACCGGTGGTCCGGACGAGTTCCTCGCCCGCCTCGTCGCTAAGCTGCCGCCACAGCCGCTGGGCCTGGCCGGTCAGCCGCACATAGAGGGGATCCGGGTAGGCGCGCCGGAAAATCCTGGCGCTGCCGTGCGAACTGCCGTGCCGGTGCCCGGGCTGGAACGCCTCGACGACGGTCACCGAGCGCCCCCGGCCGGTCAGGGCCCACGCCGCTGCCGATCCGGCCAGCCCGGCCCCGATGATGACCACATCCGCCGGTTCACTTCCCATGGCCCTAAGGTAACTCCGGCTACCCTGTCAATATTATATGTGTTCGCTTATTATATGTATAAGCACATTGTCTTCCCAGGCCTGTTATCCTGCCGCCACGATGAGTTCCTTCCCCGATGACCGACGGGACCTCGCTGCTATGTTCGCGCCTCTGTCCAGGGCATTGATCGCGCGCGAGGAGCCCGTCCTGCGCGCGCACGACCTCTCGATGTGGGGCTACATCGTGCTGACCGGGCTGGTGGAGCAGCCGGTGCGAACCCAGGCCGCACTGGCGCAGGCCATCAACGCGGACAAGAGCCGGATCATCGGCATCCTGGATGACCTGCAGCAGCGCGGCCTTATCGAGCGGCGAGCCGATGCGGCCGACCGGCGGGTGCATCTGCTCTCGCTCACCCCGGCGGGCGACCGGCTGCGCCGGTCCGTGGAGGCGGCGATCCGCAGCAGGGAGGAGGAAGTCCTGGCCGTGCTGCCGCCGGCCGATCGCGAGGTGTTCCTGCGCTCACTCAAGGCCCTGTACGAAAGCCACCGGATGCCGTGAGAGGGTAGGCCAGGGAGGTAACACCGTGAAGATTGGCCTGCAGATCCCCGACTTCACCACACCGGACGGCCCGTCACGCCTAGGCGCGGACCTGGCCACCGTCGCCCGCACCGCGGACGAGGGCGGCTTCGAGTTCATCGCGGTCATGGACCACTTCTTCCAGATCGCCATGCTCGGTCCGCCGGAACGCGAGATGCTCGAGGCGTACACCACACTGGGCTACCTGGCGGCCTGCACGTCCCGGACCAAGCTCGTCACGCTGGTCACCGGCGCTATCTACCGTCACCCGGGCATTCTGGCCAAGATCGTGACCACCCTGGACGTGCTGTCCGGCGGCCGCGCCTGGCTCGGTATCGGGGCCGCGTGGAACGAAGAGGAGTCGCGCGGCCTCGGCATCCCGTTCCCGCCGCTCGCCGAGCGGTTCGAGCGGCTGGAGGAAACCTTGCAGATCTGCCTGCAGATGTGGCGCGGCGACGAGAGCCCGTACGCCGCCGGCACTACCTGCTCGACCGGCCGCTGAACTCTCCGCAGTCCCTGACCAGGCCGCATCCCCCGATCATGATCGGCGGCAGCGGGGAGAAGAAGACGCTGCGGTTCGTGGCCAAGTACGGCGACGCGTGCAATCTGTTCCCCGGCCCGGACCTGGCCCGCAAGCTGGACGTGCTGCGCGCGCACTGCGACGCCGAGGGCCGCGACTACGACGCGATCACCAAGACGTGCTACTTCATCTTCGACCCGGGCACCAAGGGCGAGAAGGCCGCCGAGATCATCGATCAGCTCGGCCGTCTCGCCGAGATGGGCTTCGGTGCCGCGATAGGCGCGGTGGCGAACGTCTGGCAGGTCACTCCGCTCGAGGTGCTCGCCACCGAGGTCATTCCCGCCGTATCCAGTCTTTAATTCCTCCGAACGAGCCCCGGTATCCGCGACCGGACCAGGTTTCGCCGGGTCGGCGCGGCGCGGGCTAGGTGGGCGCGCCTTCCCTGGCGCGCTTGTCGCTGGCGTCTTTTTCGTTGGCGTCTTTTTCGTTGGCGTCTTTTTCGTTGGCGCGCTTGTCGCTGGCGTGCTCGACGGCCGCGGCGCTGCGCTTGTCGCCGCGCGCGGCCAGGCCGGCGACGATGCCGGCTACGTCCCCCACCGGGCGGTTCTGGCTCAGCTTGGCCTTGGCCTCAATTCGGGTGATATGCAGCTCCAGGCCGACGATGGCGCGCAGCTGGCCCTCGATGAACGGGCGCGGCGCGTCGTCCACCGACCAGGCGGGCGGCTGGTCCTGTGCGGTCAGCCTGGCCGCCTCGTGCTTGGCCGTCAGGCGCCGGACCACGTCCTCGACCCAGGCCGGATCGTCGTGCACCAGCAGCTGGCCGTAGACGTGCGCCGTGACGTAGTTCCAGGTCGGGACCACCCGGCCGTGCTCGGCCTTCGCGGCGTACCAGGACGGGGATACGTAGGCATCCGGGCCGCGGACGATGGCCAGCGACTCGCCGAGCGCCGCCTTACGCCATTGGTCGTTGTTGCGCGCCACGTGCCCGTAGAGGGAACCCAGCTCGCCCGCCGCGGGCTCGTAGGCGAACGGGAGCATCGTGGCCAGCAGGCCATCGGTTGTGAGCGTGATCAGGTCGGCCGCGCCGTGCCTGGCCAGCAGCTCGCGTATCGCCGCGTCATCGGCGGAGAAATGGGCGGGGATGTACATTGCTCCAGGCTAACCCGCGGAAGGAACGCGTCAGGCCGGCCGAGACGGCGTCGTAGTCCTGCTGGCGGTGCGGCGCTTCCATCGCCTGCCGGGTGGGGATGAGCATCCACCGGCTCTCGAACATGAACGCGAGCGTGCCGTCAACCTTCTGCGGCCGCAGTTCGGCGGTGCTGGCCTTGGCGTACGTGTCCGCGTCCGGGCCGTGCGAGGTGAAGGTGTTGTGCAGGCTCCCCCCGCCAGGCAGGAACCCCTCGGCCTTGGCGTCATAGACGCCGTGTACCAGCCCCATGAACTCGGACATGATGTTGCGGTGGTACCAGGGCGGGCGGAAGGTGTCCTCGCCGACAAGCCAGCGCGGCGGGAAGATCACGAAGTCCGCGTTGGCGAGGCCGGGCAGCTCACTCGGCGAGGTGAGCACGGTGAAAATGGACGGGTCCGGGTGGTCGAAGCTGATCGTGCCGATCGCCATGAAGTTCGCGGTGTCGTACTTGCAGGGTACGTAGTTCCCGTGCCAGCCGACCACGTCAAGCGGCGAGTGATCGTAGTCGGCGGCCCACAGGTTCCCGCCGAACTTCTGCACCACCTGCACGGCCGTCGCCCTGTCCTCGTAGGCTGCGGCCGGGGCCAGGAAGTCACGCTCGTTGGCCAGCCCGTTCGCCCCGATCGGCCCGCGTTCGGGCAGCGTGAACGCGGCCCCGAAGTTCTCGCACAGGTAACCGCGAGCCGGGCCTGACGGCAGCTCCACCCGGAATCTGATGCCGCGCGGGACCACCGCGATCTCACCCGGGGCCACCGCCAGCGGCCCGAGCTCGGTGCGCAGCACGACCGTGCCCTGCTGGGGCACGAAGAGCAGCTCGCCGTCGGCGTCGACGAAATACCGGTCCGTCATGGAGCGGCTAGCCGCGTACAGGTGCACGGCGATCCCGTTGCGCGTCCTGATATCGCCGTTCCCGGCCACCGTGTAGAGCCCGTCGATGAAATCGGGGCCAGTCCAATCGGGGCCGGTCGAATCGGGGCCGGTCGAATCGGGGCCGGTCGCGGGCATCGGGAGCGGATCCCAGCGAAGCCGGTTCGGGTGCGGCTCGACCTCGTCGAAGGGGGTACCGCGGAGCGTCCCGTTGCCGATGCGGAAGAACCTAGGGTGCGCCGCCGACGGCATGATCCGGTACACCCAGGTCCGCCGGTTGACCGCGCGCGGCTGGGTGAACGCGGTCCCGCTGAGCTGCTCCGCGAACAACCCGAGCGGGGCGCGCTGCGGTGAGTTGCGGCCCGCGGGCAGCGACCCTGGCACCGCCTCGCTGGCGAACTCGTTCCCGAACCCGCGCTGATATGTGTACTCCCCCGTGCCGTTCTCGCTTACCGCGTGCTGGCCGACCACGACGTCAACCATAAGTGCCTCCTCGATCGGGCCTGCTTCCCCCATACAACCATCGACGCCTCACCGGTTACCGATCCAGCGCAATGAAACGGGACCTTCAGCACATCCCAGCGCCGTGAAAGACCGGTTTCATGTCGCTGTGGAGCTCCGGGCGCGGCGGCGGGGCGGGAGGGGATGCTCAGTGGACGGGCTAGTGGAGGTTACAGGTGGCGGATAGGTGGCTGACGTTCGATTGCTACGGGACCGTCGCGGACTGGAACGAGTGCATGGGCGGGGCGCTTGAGGCCATCGCGGAGGTCGGGCCGGATGCCAGCCGGCTGCTGACCGCGTACCACCAGGCGGAGCTCGAGCTCGAGGCCGGTCCCGAGTGGCGGCCTTACCGGGAGGTACTCACCGCCGGGCTGGCCCGGGCCGCCGGACGCGAGCGGATCACGCTGCCGCGGGGCGGCGAGGACGCACTGGTCCGGTCCTGGCCGGACATGCGGGTGTTCGAGGACACCGGGCCGGCCCTGGCCGCACTGCAGGAACAGGGCTGGCGGCTGGCGTTCCTGACGAACTGCGACGAGGACCTCTTCGCCACTACGAGGAAGCGGCTCCCGGTGCCCTTCGATCTGTGGGTGACCGCGCAAGAGGTTCACAGCTATAAGCCAGACCTGGCGCATTTCACGAAGTTCGCGGAAAAGACCGGGGTCGGCAAGGAAAACTGGATTCACGTGGCCAACAGCTGGGTGCACGACATGCTGCCCGCGGCTCGGATGGGACTGCGTTCGGTGTGGGTGGACCGTGATCTCACCGGGCATCCCGCCAAGCTCGCGGACCGGCGCGTCACCAGCATGCGCAGGCTCCCGGAGGCGGTCATCGACGTCAGCGCGATCCCACCCAGGTAACCGGGTCAGGGGCCGGCGAAGGCGGCGCTGTCGCTGCCGCAGGCGGCGGCCGCCGTGATGCCGCCGTTGGACTGGGCCAGGCTCGCGATGCCGGAGGCCGAGGCGGACGGGCTGGCCGTGGCCGGCGCTTGGGGGCTGGCGGAGGCGGGGGCTGAGGCCGTCGACGTCTGGGCCGCGCCTGACTGCGATGACTGCGATGACTGGGGCGACTCGGGCGTCGCCAGGCGAAGTCCGAGCCGAGGATGAGGTCGACGGTTCCGGGCGTGAGGCTGGTGACCTGCAGGTCGGTGACGTTAGCAAGCTCCTTGCTGAGCGTGTTCACCGCGGCCAGGTCGGCGGAGGAAGCGTACTCGATCACCGACTTGGTGTAAGCGAAGCTCGAGGCGTCACCGGTGCCGGTCACGTCGAAACCCCGGCTGGTCAGGCCGGCGGCCGCCTGGCTGGCGATCTCGAAGACGCCCGAGCCGTTAAGGACCTCGACCTTGACCTTGGACGGGCTGGTGGTGAGGACCTGCGCGCCGCCGGACGCGGGAACCCGCGCGGGCGAGGTCTTGGGCACGGTCATGTCGTGCGCGATGGCGGAGAACACCTGGCCGGCCTGCGGCTGCTCGAACTGGACCCGGTTGGGGTTGCCGGTCCACGGCTGGTTCGGCACCGTGATGAACTGAACGTTGTTGCTCGACAGGCTGTGGAAGCTCGCCGCGATCTGCACAAGGTCGGAACACGGTCATGCCGCTGTCCGTGGTCATCGCGGCGGCGGCGTCGGTGATCACAGAAAGCAGCCTGATCGGGTTGGACAGCAGGTTGCCCGCAAGCACGCCCTTCACCAACTGCGCGGACATGAACTGGTCGCGCTGAATTCGCTCCAGGTCAGAGCCCGTTCCGAGGCCCTCACGGGTCCGCCAGAAGGCTAGCGCCTGAATGCCCGTGATGTGCTGCTCCCCCGACCGCAGATCCAGGCCGGACACGGGGTCGTTCACGTTGAAGGGCACGCAGACGTTCACGCCGCCCACGTCGTTCATGACCTTGACGAAGCCGAGCATGCCGATACCGATGAAGTGGTCGATCCGGATGCCGGTCTGCTGCTCGACCGTCTTCCACAGGCAAGTCGGCCCGCCTATCTGCACCAGCGAGTTGATCTGTACCGAGGCGTTGGGGTCAGCCTGCTGTCCGGAGTAGCCAGGCCCGCTGTCGCACTCGTACACCGGCACCATGGTGTCGCGCGGGATGCTCATCACGGTGACGCCGTGCCGGCCCGGGGAGATATGCACGAGCATGATCGTGTCGGTGTTGTCGGTCTGGTCGTGGCCGGTGCGCAGGATGTACTGCTGATGCGGGGTCAGGCCCTTGCGGCTGTCCGAACCGTACACCAGGATGTTCACCGAGTCGGTGCTGTACACCGGCGGCCGGTTACCCAGCGCCTGCCCAGGTACCGTGACGCGCGTGATGCTATCGTAGACGGCCCGGTACTTCAGGTACGCGGTCAGCGTTCCCGCGGTGACGATGACGACCGCCGCGACGGCAACCCAGCGGAGCACATGCCGCTTTCCCGTGCGCGGCCGTTCCCGCATGCGCGACCTCCTGCCGCGACTGGGCGATCAGTCGTCAGGCACAACGAATACCCAAAGCCTGTAGTTCCCAAAATGTTACCAAGCAACCAGCGTTTCATCCGTATCAGGGCGGCCGTAACCTGGCCGTAAGGGATCAAACCGACGAAGCGGCTAGGCGGCGGAGGGCGGCGCGGACCAGGGCGGGGTCGGCAGTGGTCCAGAACGGCGGCAGCGACGCGCGGAGGAAGTCCCCGTAGCGGGCCGTCATCAGCCGGGGATCGAGGACGGCGACCACGCCGCGGTCGGTCATCGTCCGCAGCAGCGCAGGCCCCCTGGGCCAGCAGCAACGCGGCCTGCGACGCCGCGACCGTCATGAACCCGTTGCCGCCGCGCGCGGCCACCGCGCGCTGGCGGGCCGAGGCCAGCGGGTCGTCGGGCCGCGGGAACGGGATCCGGTCGATGACCACCAGCTGCAGCGAGTTACCCGGCACGTCCACGCCCTGCCACAGCGACAAGGTGCCGAACAGGCAGGTCGGCTCGTCCTCGGCGAACTGCCTGACCAGCTGGGCGGTGGCATCGTCGCCCTGGCAGAGCAGCGGCTGCTTGATCCGCTCGCGGAGCGCCCCGGCGGCTTCCTTGGCCGCCCGCATCGACGAGAACAGCCCCAGCGTGCGCCCGCCCGCCGCGTCGATCAGCTCCTCGAGCTCGGTCAGGTACGCCTCGGGAAGCTGCTCCCGGCCCGGTGGCGGCAGGTGCCTGGCCACGTACAAGATGCCGCTGCGCGGATGATCGAACGGCGAGCCGACGTCGATCCCCTTCCACGCGAGCGGTCCGGGGGGCTGGGTCTGGGGGGGGTCGTCCCCCCCGAGGACGACAGCACCCAAACCCCACTGGATGGCCAGCGGCGTGAATGAGCCGCCGAGGGCGAGGGTGGCCGAGGTGAGCGTCACCGTGCGCTCGCCGAACAGGCGAGTCCGCAGCACCCGGCCGACCTCGAGCGGCGCCACCCGCAGCGTGGGGGCCCGGCGGGCGTCCGCGACGAACGGGCGGTCGAGCCAGACCACCTCGTCGCGCTCGTTGATCGGCCGGCCGAACGAGTCCAGGATCCGGCTGGCGGCACGCTGCAGCTCATCCAGCGAGGCCAGGGTCATCCGGGCCGCCGCCAGCCGGGCCGGATCTTCCTCCTGGCCGGACGCGCTGGCCCGGACCGCGTCCGCGCACGCGCCGGCCGCGTCCTTGACCGAGGTCAGCGTGGCGGCCAGCGCGTCGGAGAGCTGGTCCATCCGGCCCGCGGGCGCGTCACCGAGATCGATCGTGAGCGCGCCCGCCGCATGGCGCAGCCCGTCGGCCACGGCCGTCGCGCTGCCTTCCGCGGCGGCGGATTCGGTCAGGCGGCCGGCCCGGCGGGCGGCGGCGTCCACCGCGGGTCCTGACAGCTCCCCCGTGGTGGCCGAGGTGACCCGGTCCACCAGGTCGTGCGCCTCATCGATGATCACCACGTCGTGCTCGGGCAGGACGTCGATGTCGGAGGTGGCGTCGATCGCGAGCAGCGCGTGGTTGGTCACCACGATGTCCGCCTCCGCCGCCACGTCCCGGGCCTTCTCGGCGAAGCACCGCGAGCCGAACGGGCAGCGCTGCGCGCCGATGCATTCCTGCGCGCTGACCGAGACCTGACGCCAGGCCGCCTCGGGCACGCCGGGCACCAGCTCGTCCCGGTCGCCGGACGCCGTCTGCTCGGCCCACTCGTGCAGCCGCTTGACCTGACGGCCCAGCGGCGAGGCGGGCCCTGCATCGACGGGGTCGAACAGCGCGTCCTGCGGGTCCTCCGCCACGCCGCCGCGCTGCCGGTGCAGGCACAGGTAGTTGCGCCTGCCCTTCAAGATGGCGAACGTCGGCTCGCGGCCGAGCATCGGCGCCAGCGCCGCGGCCAGCCGGGGCAGGTCACGGTCGATCAGCTGGCGCTGCAGCGCGATGGTGGCCGTGGCGACCACGACCGTGCTGCCCGTCGTCATCGCGTGCCGGACGGCCGGGACCAGGTAGGCCAGCGACTTTCCGGTGCCGGTGCCGGCCTGGACGGCCAGGTGCTCGCCGGTCTCGATGGCATCCCGCACCGCCTCGGCCATCGCGACCTGACCGGGCCGTTCCGCGCCGCCGATACCGCTGACGGCGGCGGCCAGGAGACGGCCGACGTTCGGTATCGGAGCGTCTGGTATCGAGGGGGGCACGTCGGAACGGTACCTCGCAGCACCGTCAGCCGCGACCATGCGGGGCGGCGGAGCAGGTGTCTGGGCGTGTTACCGAGGACCGTTCGGATAAATTTTGCTTATGACGAGCGCGGAACTTCTGGCTGATGCCTTCGACCGGATCCAGCAGACGGTGCACGAGGCGGTCCGGGGCCTGACCGGCAGCCAGCTGGCCGCCCGGCTGGACCGGGACGCGAACTCGATCGCCTGGCTGTGCTGGCATCTGACCCGGGTGCAGGACGATCACCTGGCCGGGGCGTTCGGGGTGCCGCAGGTCTGGACCGAGTACGGCAAGCGGTTCGAGCTGCCGTTCGAGCCGTCCGACATCGGCTACGGGCACAGCTCCGAGCAGGTCGCCCAGGTCACGGTGCCGTCGGCCGATTTGCTCACCGGCTACCAGGACGCGGTGCACGAGCAGGCCGTCCGGCTGGTCCGCGGCATCACGGACGAGGACCTGGACCGGGTCGTGGACGAGGGCTGGGATCCGCCGGTGACGATGGGCGTGCGGCTGGTCAGCGTGATCTCCGACGGCCTGCAGCACGCGGGTCAGGCGGCGTTCATCCGCGGCATCCTGCTGCGGGGTTAGGGGTCAGCCAGCGCCAGCCTTCATGGCCGGCTAGCTCGTACGCCCAGGGCGGTTCGGCGCCGCGGCGCGTGCAGGTGACCACCGAGGCCCAGACCGCCGCCTGCATCGCGCTGCGCACGGCCGACGGTTCGCCCAGGTCGGCCCGGCCGAGCCCGTTGCCCACCCACCAGGTGAGGAAGGCGCCGCCGAACGCGTCACCGGCCCCCACCGTGTCCGCGACCTCAGCGGGCGGGACCTCGACGCGGATCTCCTGACCTCCGCCCTCGTGACCCCGAGTGAAGGCGCGCACGGGCGCCGCGCCGTCGGTGATCACCACGCACGCGGGGCCCCGGCCGAGCAGGTCCGCGGCGGCGTGAGCGGCGGCGTCGCCGGGATACAGGTAGGCCAGGTCCTCGGTGCTCATCTTGACCAGGTCCGCCCGGCGCACGATGCCATCCAGCCGGTCCAGGTAGGCCCGCCGTGACGCGATCACGCTGGGACGGCAGTTCGGGTCGAGCATCAGCGTGATGTCCCCGGGCAGCGAGGTCACCAGTTGGTCCAGGCTGGTCGCGATCGGCTCCATGACCAGGCCCAGGGTGCCGACGTGCAGGGCCGTGGTGTCCGGGGGCAGGCTGGCCTGCCCGGGTTCGATCGCCGCCGCCGCCGTGCCGGTCAGGTAGAAGCGGTAGCCGGGGACGCCGGCCGCGTCGACGTCCACGACCGCCAGCGTGGTGGGCGCGTCGGCGGACTCGAGCGGGACGAGGACACCGTGGCAGTCCAGGTCCTCCCGCATCATCCGCCCGAACCGGTCCTGCGACAGCCGGCCGAGGAAGGCCGCGGGCTGGCCGAGCCGGGCGACGGCGCGGGCGACGTTGAACGGGCCGCCCCCGGGCCTGGGATCAAGGCGGCCATCCGGATCCATGATCAGGTCGATCAGGGCCTCGCCCGCGACGGTTATCCGGCGCTGGCCCTGGTCAGTCACTGGCTGGCCTGGCGGGGGAACATTTGCGCACGGCCACACAGCTTACGGTGATCACCCGTTCGGTGTACATGGGTCATCGGGCCCGCCATATAGGTCAGCGTCTCGGTGGCGAGGCCGACCCCCAGGACACGGGGGGCGCCGTCGAAGCCGACGGCGGACAGGTGAGCGAGCAGCGCGTGGGTGGCCCGCCAGCAGGGCGCGGTGGGCCTGAGCACGGTGTGCCAGACGCGGACGACCAGCCCGCGGTTCGCGGTACCGCCTGATAGCGGCCCGTTAGGGTCCACGGTCGCGCTGGTCGTCCACGTTGAGCAGGGCTCGGGCGAGACTCGCGTGCGTGACCAGGCCATGAACATGCCGATGTTCCTGATCAGTTCCGTCCCCCAGGAAGGGCTGTACATCGCGCACCTGTCGGCGGCGGCCACGGTTGCGTCGGTGCCGGTGATTCTGGTGGGCTGGATAGCCCGGCGCTCGCCGGTCCGCGGCCTGTCGATGGGAGCCATCAAGTGAAGCGAGTGAACGTACCGGGCGGAGGGAAGCTGCAGCAGTGCGACACGCCGCGCCAGCTATACGACAACCCGGTGAACCAGTTCGTCGCCGGGTTCATCGGGTCGCCCGCGATGAACCTGCAGACGGTCCCGCTTACCGAGGGAGCACCCGGCTGGCGGGGACCACGTTCCCGCTCCCGTCCGCGGTCCGCACGGCGGCCGGGCAGGCCGGCCTCAGTGAACTCGTCATCGGCATACGGCCAGAGCACCTGCACGTGGCGGACAGTTCGGGAGACCTGGCCGGCGAGGTGATCCTGATCGAAGAGCTCGGGGCCGACGCCCTGCTGCACGTCCGCCTGGCCGGGAGCGGGAACCAGGTGGTGGCCCGCACCGAAGGCCGGGTGAGCCTGACGCCTGGCCAGAACGTCACATTCCGGGTACGGCCAGATGACGTCTTCGCGTTCCATCCGGTGACGGGAGCCCGCCTTGCGGGTTAAGCCGCAACCGCTCAACGCGCGGACGCTCGCGTACCTGGGTGGCCAAGTGCCGGTGCCTGCCTATGACCGGAACCTGGTCACGCCAGGTGTCGTCCACTTCGGCGTCGGCGGTTTCCACCGTGCGCACCAGGCGATGTACCACGACCGGCTGCTGAACCACGGCGCGGCGCCTGACTACGGCATCTGCGGCGTCGGGGTGATGGCGGCCGACCGGACGATGAAGCGTGCGCTGGACGCCCAGGACGGCCTCTACACGCTAGTGCTCAAGCACGCCGACGGGACGTACGAGCCGCGGGTGATCGGATCGATCGTGGAGTACCTGTTCGCGCCCGACGATCCGGAGGCGGTCATCGAGAAGATGGCCGCGCCCTCGACCCGGATCGTGTCGCTGACGGTCACCGAGGGCGGGTACAACATCAGTGACGTCACCGGCGAGTTCGACGCGGCCAACCCGGACGTGATCCGCGATCTGGAACCCGGCGCGGTTCCGCGGACCACGTTCGGCCTGATCACCGAGGCGCTGCGGCGCCGCCGCATACTCGGGCTGGCGCCGTTCACGATCATGTCCTGCGACAACCTGCAGGGCAACGGTCACCTGTCCAGGAAGGTTTTCACCGCCTTCGCCCGGCTGCGGGATCCGGAACTGGGCGACTGGGTGGAACGCGAGGCACGCTTTCCCACCTCGATGGTCGACCGCATCACTCCGGTGACCACCGACGAGGACCGCGCCGAGGTCCGGGAGCGGTTCGGGATCGACGACCTGTGGCCGGTCGTCTGCGAGCCCTACACGCAGTGGGTGCTCGAGGATGCCTTCACGGCCGGACGGCCACCGTATGAGAAGGTCGGTGTGCAGCTCGTCGACCAGGTAGAGCCCTACGAGCTGATGAAGCTGAGGCTGCTCAACGGTAGCCATCAGGCCCTGTGCTACTTCGCCTACCTGTCCGGCTACCGGCTGGTCCACGAGGCCGCCCAGGATCCCTTGTTCCGGGCTTTCCTCCTCGGTTACATGGACGCCGAGGCCACTCCGACCCTGCCGCCCGTTCCTGGGGTGGATCTCGATGGGTACAAGCACACGCTGATCGAGCGTTTCTCCAACCCGCAGGTCCGCGACACCGTTGCGCGGCTGTGCGCGCAGAGCTCGGACCGGATCCCGAAGTGGCTCCTGCCGGTGATCCGTGAGCAGCTCGCGGTCGGCGGCGAGATCAGGCGGTCGGCCGCGGTAGTGGCGAGCTGGGCACGCTACGCCGAGGGTGTCGATGAGCGCGGCGAGCCGATCGAGGTGGTCGACCGGCTCGCGGACAGCCTCACCCCGCTCGCCCGGCGTGAGTGCGCCGAACCCGGCGCGTTCATCGCCAACCGTGACGTGTTCGGGGACCTGGCGGACGACAAGCGTTTCGTCACCGCCTACCTGTCCGCGCTGGACTCGCTGCACGAGCGCGGGGCACGAGCGACGCTGCGGTCGCTGGTCTGATCAGGGCCGCTCAGCTGGACGCGCGGGGCGTTATCTCGCCGGGCCGGACGCGCGCGGCGCCGCCTTGCGTCGCACCGGCGCGCGCGTACATAATGTCGCGTGCGCGGCCAGACTCGCTGGCAGCCGCCTTCAGGGTCCAGGGACGCGGCCCCGCTGTCTTTCAACATGAACAGATGGTGGTGATACGTGTCTGGTGAGCACTGTCCGGTGCTGTGGATCGGCCAGGTAGCCCTGGTTACGATGCCGGCCGAGCCACCACCGCGAAGGCTGAAAGCGACGGCGGCGGCGGCGCCTGACCAACTGCCGGGTTACGGCGGCCTGGCCTGCCTGCGGTTACGGCGGCCTGGCCTGCCGGCGGCTACCGTTCCTCGAACAGGGGCGGCGGCTGCGGAGGCTCACCGGTAGTGCTGGTCACGATGGCGACGGCGATGTCACGGAGTTTCACGTTGCTATTTTGCGAGGCGGACCGCAGCCGATTTCAGATCTTTGCGTGACATCATGCCCTCTATCGGGGGGACATAACACACGATAACGACCGGCACCCGCACGGGGCTTGCCTGGCAGGCCTGAGCGTGGATTTTGCAGGCCGGAGAGCGGAGCGGGGTCCTAACCCGTATCGGGTAACGACGCAGAGCCACCGACATATTTCTCGCCAGATACGAAAGCCAGCAAGAGGAAAGCCAGGCCTGTAACCGCCACGATAATCCATGGCCAGCGACGGCTTCGGATAGACCCAGCTAGCAGTATGGCTGCCGCGACAAGGGCTATCGTGGCCACGACGATATGGAGCAAGAAGGTCGGGTGCGTGAGCACGAATTTCCAGACCGAGCCGTAGCTGGAGCGGCAACGACCGCTGATGGGGGCGATCGTGACCGGCCCGGCCGACGGGTCATCCCCGGCGTCCTGCTCGGTGAAGGTAGGGATCGGGGAGGGAGGGGCGGCCGCGGCATCGGGGGCTGCTGGTCGCCGTGGTGATGGCACTGGTAGCCACCCGGGAGTGGCATCGCATGCGCAGGACCGCGGCCGGGCACGGCCGCTGAGCCTGGAGGGACGCGGGTTGGCAGGAGGGACGCGCGAGGGGGGCGGGTGCGACTTCGACGGGCGGCACGCAGGTGGGGCGGGGCACGCAGGACGGACCGTTCGGAATAATGCCTGTGACCTTGGGGCAGGATGGGCGCATGCCTCGTCTCGCGCCGCGTCATGATCGTGATGCCGGGGGGCCGGCCGACGTGCTGGCCGCCAAGGCAGCGTTGCGTGAGGAGGTCTGGTCCGCGATGCGCGCGGCCAGGGTCGCCCGGTTCCCCGGTGCCGCCGGGCGCATCCCGAACTTCACCGGCGCCGAGGCCGCCGCCGATCGGCTCCGCGCCACGCCTGCCTGGCAGGCGGCCGGCACCATCAAGGCCAACCCGGACTCCGCGCAGTGGCCGGTGCGGCAGCGCGCCCTTGAAGCCGGCAAGACCGTGTACATGGCGGTGCCGCGGCTGGCGGAGCCGGAGCCGTTCTTCGCGCTGGATCCCGCTCACCTGAGCGAGCCGCCCCGCGCGGCGTCCTCGATCAAGGGGGCGACCCGTTCGGCCCGGCGGGTCACGCTGGCTGACCTCTCCCCCGTTGACCTGGTCGTGATGGGCAGTGTCGCGGTCGGCGAGGACGGCGCCCGGCTGGGCAAGGGCGGCGGGTTCGCCGACCTGGAATTCGCGCTGGCCGCCACGGCGGGCCTGATCGGACCGCATACCATCTCGGTCACCACCGTGCACGAACTCCAGGTCTACCCGGCCGACGCGATCCCGCTGACCGGCCACGATGTGCTGGCGGACTTCATCATCACGCCCGAGCGAGTCATCGACTGCCGTCCCCGGCACGGGCCGCGGACGGCCGCCGGCATCTGCTGGGACGACCTGACCGAGGAGAAGATCGCGGCCATTCCGCTGCTGTCCGCGCTCAGGGCAGGCTCGTGAGAGCGGTCGTCTACGCCGGGTACGGGCTCACCCCGGAGCTCACGCAGGTCGCCGATCCGGCCTGCCCGGTCGACGGGGTGGTCATCGCGGTGGGCGCAACCGGCGTGTGCCGGTCGGACTGGCACGCCTGGAAGGGACACGACCCCGTCGCGCTGCCGCATATCGGCGGGCATGAGCTCGCCGGGGTGGTGGCCCAGGCCGGGCCGGAGGTGACCAGGTGGCGGACCGGGGACCGGGTGACGGTGCCGTTCGCCTGCGGCTGCGGCCGCTGTGAGTACTGCCTGGCCGGGGATGCGCAAGTGTGCCCGCGGCAGACCCAGCCGGGATTTACCGGGCCAGGGTCCTTCGCCGAGCTGGTGGCGATCCACGCGGCGGACGTCAATCTGGTGACGCTGCCCGGATCGATGGATTTCGTCACGGCCGCCGGCCTGGGCTGCCGCTTCGCCACGGCCTTCCGCGCGGTGACCGCGCACGGCCGGATCCGGGCCGGGCAGTGGCTGGCCGTGCACGGCTGTGGCGGAGTGGGCCTGTCCGCGGTGATGATCGGGGTGGCGCTGGGGGCTCGGGTGGTGGCCGTGGATGTTGCCACCGCGGCCCTGGAGCGGGCCCGCGGCCTCGGCGCGGAGTTCACGGTCGGCCTGGGTGAGGACACGGCCGCGGTCATCGCCGAGATCACCGGCGGCGGAGCGCACGTCTCGATCGACGCGCTGGGCTCGCCGCCCGTCGCCGCGGCCTCGGTCCGCTGCCTGCGCCGCCGCGGCCGGCACATCCAGGTCGGGCTGCTGCTCGGCCCGGCGTCCGCGCCGCCGCTCCCGATGGACCTGCTCATCGCGCGTGAACTGGAGATCTACGGCTCCCACGGGATGGCCGCCCGCGACTACCCGGCCATGATGGCCATGGTCGCGGACGGGGCGCTGCAGCCTGGCTCGGTGATCGGTCAGGTGATCGGGCTCGACGACCTGGGCCAGGCGCTGGCCGCGATGGACGAGCCGGGTTCTGCGACCGGGATGACGGTGGTCAAGATCTCGTTGTGACCTGGGCAGACACGGCCCGCATACGGCACTATGTCAGCTATGCGCGACCGTGTGCCGGCCTGCCCGCCGCGCGTCAATGGAGTGGGAGAGCGCACCCGTTTGCGCGCCGTGGGAGGACGTCATGAGCCAGCAGCCACCGCAGGACCCCTTCAACCCGCAGGATCCGCCTCAGTTCCCCGGACCTCCTTACCAGGGCCAGCCGGTGGGGGGCCAGCCGGTGGGGGGCCAGCCGGTGGGGGGCCAGCCGGTGGGGGGCCAGCCGTTCGGACCGCCGCCCGGAAGCCAGCCTGCCTATTACGGCGGCTACAGCCCCCCTGGGTGGCAGCCTCGCCGCAGGAGAAGGCGGCACCGGGTCCGCGGCGGCTTCATCGCGCTGGGAATCTTCGTCGTCTTCGGCATCGTCGCGGTCATCGGCAGCATGATCGGCTCGCACAGTTCGGACAGCTCGGGCGTCCAGGTCAGCGTGACGCCGTTTCCGGCCGTGTCCAAGCTGGCCGAGGCGCAGCTCGGGTCGGCTGTCGTCCTGACCGGCAACAGCGCCGGGGAGAAGGTGGCGGTCACGGTAGTAAAGGTCTTCAGTCATCCGCGGGGCGCCACCGAGTTCGACACCGCAGACCAGGGCGGCCGGCTCTATGCCGTGCGGTTCCGCCTCGATGACACGGGCAGCGCCGCGTACTCGGACGCGCCGTCGAACGGCGCCGTCGTGGTGGATTCCGCCGGGAAGTCCCATCAGTCCAGCCTGGCTAATGTGGCAGATTGCGCCTCGTTCCCGGCCGCCGAGCACATTGCGGCAGGCAACTCGGGCCTGGGGTGCATCGTGTTCGACGTGCCCGTGAACGCCAGGATCACCGTGGTCCAGTTCACCCTGGACTCTGGCTTTGGTCCTGAGACCGGGCAGTGGAAGGTCCCCGGCTAGCCACGGTTCGCGGCTGGCTGGTGGTTTGCGGGCTGGCTGGCTTGCTGGCTGGCTCGCTGGCTGGTTGGCTGGCGGAGGAGGCCAGGGAAGGAGAGGGCATGGGTTTCGATCACATTCTGGTGGAGCAGGCCGGCGAGTTCGCTACGGTCACGATGAACCGGCCGCAGCGCCGCAACGCCTTGTCGCTCGAGCACATGCGCGAGTTGATCACCGCGCTCCGTGATCTCGGCGACAGCGATGCGCTGGGCATCGTGCTAGCGGGTAACGGGCCGGTGTTCAGCGCCGGCCACGACTTCGCCGATGTCGTCGACGCCGACCTGACGGGTGTGCGCTCGTTGCTGACGACCTGCACCGAGCTGATGACGCTGATGCAGCAGGTGCCTCAGCCGGTGGTGGCCCGGGTGCACGGGCTTGCGACGGCGGCCGGGTGCCAGCTGGTGGCCAGCGCCGATCTGGCCGTGGCCAGCGAGGACGCCGGTTTCGCCGTGCCTGGCGGCAAGGGGGGCTGGTTCTGCCATACCCCGATGGTGGCCGTGGCCAGGAACGTCGGCCGCAAGCGGGCCGCCGAGATGGCGATGTCGGGCGACGTCATCGACGCACGAACCGCGCTGGACTGGGGGCTGGTCAACCGGGTGGTGCCCGCGGCGCAACTCGACTCGGCCGTGCAGGATCTGCTTGAGCGGGTCACCCGGGGATCGGCCGACAGCAAGGCCATCGGCAAGCAGGCGCTCTACGCGCAGATCGACCTGGACCAGCCCAAGGCCTACGCGTACGCCGTGGAGGTGATGGCGGCGACCAGCCAGCTGCCTGACGCCCGCGAAGGCATGCGGGCGTTCCTGGAGAAGCGCAAGCCGCACTGGCGCCGCGGCCGGGCGTAAGCCGGGCGGTGCTGGCCGGGCGGTGCTGGCCGGCGTGGCGGTTATCGGTGTGGATCGCCGATCCACACCGACTTTATGTTGCAGAACTCGCGGATCCCTTGGTAGGAGAGCTCCCGGCCGTGACCGGACCGCCTCACGCCGCCGAAGGGCAACTGCGGATACGAGGTCACGTTGCCGTTGATGAAGACCATCCCGGCCGCCAGGTCGCGGATGAACCGGCTCCGTTCGGCCTCGTCGCTGGTCCACGCGTTCGCCCCGAGCCCGAACGAGGTGCCGTTAGCGAGCTCTATCGCCTCGTCGAGGCCGGCCACCCGGCAGAGGGTAGCCACCGGGCCGAACGCCTCCTCCTGGTGAATGCGCATCTCCGGGGTGATGCCCGCCAGGACAGTCGGCGGGTAGTAGAAGCCTGGCTGGTCTGGCGCGGCGCCGCCGCACAGGGCCTTGGCGCCCTTGGCGACCGCGTCGGCGACCAGCTGCTCGACGTCGTCGCGCTGCTGCTCCGAGGCCAGCGGGCCCACGTCGGTGCTGTCCAGCATCGGGTCCCCGACGACCTTGGCCGCCATCTGCTCGGTGAACAGGCGCTCGTACTCCGCATAGACAGCCTCGTGCACGATGAAACGCTTGGCCGCGATGCAGGACTGGCCGTTGTTCAGGCAGCGCGCGAACGCGCCCACCTGGGCCGCCGCCGGCAGGTCGGCCGAGGGCATCACGATGAACGGATCGCTGCCGCCCAGCTCGAGCACGACCTTCTTGATCTCGGCGCCGGCGATGGCCGCCACCGCCTGTCCGGCAGGTTCGGATCCGGTGAGGGTCGCGGCTACCACCCTGGGGTCGCGCAGGACCGGCTCGATCCGCTTGGCGCCGATCAGCAGGGTCTGGAAGGTACCGCCGGGAAAGCCGGCCCTGGCGAACAGGTCCTGCATGAACAGGGCCGTCTGCGGCACGTTCGACGCGTGCTTCAGCAGCCCGACGTTGCCTGCCATCAGGGCGGGGGCGGCGAACCGCATGGCCTGCCAGAGCGGGAAGTTCCACGGCATGATGGCCAGCACCGGCCCGAGCGGCTGGTACCTGACGTAGGCGATCTGGGCCCCGACGGCCTTGGCGTCGGCGGGCTCGTCGGCCAGGAACCCGGCCGCGTGCTCGGCGTAATAGCGGCAGGCGGCGGCGCACTTGGCCACCTCGGCCTTGGCGGCGGCCAGCGTCTTGCCCATCTCGGTGGTCATCATCGCCGCGATCTGGTCTCGCTCGGCGTCGAGGATCCCGGCCGCCCGGAGCATCCATCTGGTGCGGTCAGCAAAGCTGGTCAGGCGGTAGCTGGCCTGGGCCGCCGCGGCGGCCGCCAGGCAGCGCTCGACGTCCGCCTCGCTCATCTCGTCAAAGGTCTTGACCGTCTGCCCGGTGGCAGGGTTGATCGTTGCGATCGCCACGTTGTCCTCCATCCAGCGGCGCGACGACATCATCGCGGCTAGAGGTGGCCCTGCCCGGATCGCGACGCCTCACACCTGCTGGGGTGGAGACCAGCGGAACCGCTCCGGCGCGAGCTGGGCGATGGCCGCGGACGTGTTTAGGAATCCCGAAACGGGTCAGGGAGTCGACGATGGCGCCGACAGGGAGCTGGCGTGCTTAGCTGGAAGGAGACAATGGTGTCTGATGCCCCCGCTATTCGTGAGGTTCTCGGTGCGGATGCTCCGTCGAACTGGGGTAAGTGGGGGCGCTCAACGAGATTGCCTGGCTCGACGACCTCGCCGATGCCTGCGCCGGGGACGGCCGCTGGAGCTTCCGCTACGTCGCGGCCCCGCTCAAGGTCGTCGGCGGCACCGGGGCCCCGGTGAACCCAGTCGCGATCCGCTGAGGAGCCACGATGAGCAGCTACGACGACAGGCCCTGGCTGGCGCGGTACGCACCAGGGCAGCCCGCTGAAATCGACGTCGAGTATGACAACGCGGTGGCGATGTTCAAGGCCACGGTCGAGCGCCACCCCGATAGGGACGCGATCCGCTACTTCGACGGCCGGATCACGTACCGCGAACTCGACGAGCTGACCGATGCGTTCGCGGCCGGCCTGGTCGAGACGGGCTTCGCCCAGGGCGACCGGGTGGCGCTGTTCCTGCAGAACGTGCCGCAGTTCGTGATCGCCCAGATCGGCACCTGGAAGGCCGGGGGCATCGCCGTCTCGATCAACCCGATGAACCGCGAGCAGGAGCTTGAGCTGCTGCTCAAGGACTCCGGCGCCCGTGTGCTCGTCAGCCTGGAGGGCCTGTGCAGGGACGTCGCAGCCAAGGTCGTCGGGGGCACCGACGTGCAGACGGTCATCACGACCTCGGAGCTGGAGTACCAGACGCGGAACGATGCACGGGTGTTCTCGGGGATCGAGCGCATTTCGTCCGAAGGCACGCTCGATCTGGCCGGGATGCTGGCGCGGTTCGCGGGGCGGACGGCACCGGCCGTGACCCTGGGACCGCAGGACGTGGCGTTCCTGACCTACACCTCGGGGACGACCGGTCCGCCCAAGGGCGCGATGACCACGCACGCAAACGTGGTGTTCAACGCCCAGACCTACCGGGACTGGATAGGGATCGGATCCCAGGACGTGGTGCTCGGGGTAGCCCCGCTGTTCCACATCACCGGGCTCGTCGGCCACATCGCGATCTGCTTGCTGACGGGCGCGCCGCTGGTCCTGATGTACCGGCTCGACCCGGCGCTGACGATCAGGACGGTCGAGGCCGAGCAGGCCACGTTCACCGTCGGCTCGATTACCGTCTTCATCGCCTTGATGAACGTGCCCGATGTCGACAGGCACGCTCTCAGCAGCCTGACCAAGGTCTACTCCGGCGGAGCTCCCATCCCGCCGAGTACGGTCAAGGCGTTCCAGTCCGCGTTCGGGCATTACATCCACAACATCTACGGCCTGACCGAGACCACCTCGCCGTCGCACGCCGTACCGCTCGGCGCCGAGGCGCCGGTCGACGAGGCATCGGGAGCCCTGTCGGTCGGCGTCCCCGTGTACAGCACCGTCGTCCGGATCGTCGGCGACGACGGCGCTGACCTGCCGCCGGGTGAGATCGGCGAACTGGTGACCACGGGACCCCAGGTGGTCGCGGGATACTGGAACAAGCCGAAGGAGAGCACGGCGGCGTTGCCTGAGGGCTCCCTGCACACCGGTGATGTCGGCTACATGGACGAGCAAGGCTGGTTCTACCTCGTCGACCGTAAGAAGGACCAGATCAACGTCAGCGGCTACAAGGTCTGGCCACGTGAGGTCGAGGACGTGCTCTACGAGCACGAGGCGGTCCGCGAAGCCGCCGTCATCGGCGTGGCCGATCCCTACCGCGGCGAGACGGTCAAGGCGTTCGTCAGTCTCCGCCCCGGCCAGAGCGTCACCGAGGCAGACCTGATCGCGTTCGCCAAGGGGCGCATGGCCGCGTACAAGTATCCGCGGCAGATCGAGTTCCTTGACGAGATCCCCAAGACGGTGACCGGCAAGCTGCTGCGCCGCGAACTGCGCGCCCGCTCGCAGGAGAGCCCCTGACCGCCTGACCGCCTGCTCTTGCCAGGGTCCGCCTCGGTGGCCCCGACCTCGACACCCCGGCCGCCCGCGCGTACCGGGAGGACCGCACGATCGTCGTCCCGGATGTGCGGAAGGCTCCCTCTTACGGCAGGCTGCGCCACCTGGCGCCCACGCAGGGCTACCAGGCCCTGCTGGCCGCGCCGCTGCACGGCTCGGGCGACCTGGCCGGGGTCATCGTGGCCTACTCGGTGACCGCACGGCCGTTCAGCGGGCCTGAGGTTGAACTGATCGAACTGCTCGGCGGCCAGGCCGCGATGGCCCTGGAGACGGCGCGGCTGCGGGCCGAGCAGCAGGAGGTCATCCGCGAGCTGTCCCTCGCCAACGACGAGCTGCGCCGGGGACGGGCCGTGCTCGAGTGGGCCGAGCAGCAGCACCACCAGCTGATGCAGCTCGTGCTGGACGAGGTCGAGCTGCCGGAATTGGTCAGCGCGCTCGCGGCGGCGCTCCGCGCGTCGGTCACGGTGGAGGACACCGACGGCCACGTGCTGGCGAGTGCCCCCGCCGAAGGCTACTGCCCGCCCCCGGCCCCGGCCGCTCGGCGGGTGCGCGCGGCGGTGAAGGCGCAGCAGGAGCCCGGCCGCCGCCACACGGTGGCCCGGGTGCCAGTGCCGGCCGCGCCAGGGCGGACACCAGGTTCACGTTCGCTGGCTTCCCGCTCAAGCTCCAGGGCGCGCACGGCGGCCCGACCCGCGCCGTCGCGCTCATCGGGTAGACGCACCCGTAACCTGCCTCGATAGGGGAATTGGCGTCGGCGCTTATCCGGCAGGCAACTGCGTCGGCGCGAAGCACCTCATAATGTCGGACCGTTCCTCTAGCCTTGCGGCTGTGCAGTCATCGGACACGGTCTCGCCGACAGCAGATAGCTCTCGGCATGCCCTGTTCAGGTACCTGACCGCCGACGAGTCCGGCGACTACCTGGCGATCATGGATCTGTTCTCGGCCACCCTGCTCACGGATCTGTCCGCCGTCGAGGTCACCGCCCAGCTCGCCGAGCGCGACCTGGCCCTCGACAGGGACCTGGCCGAGGCCCGCTGCCGGCAACTGGTCACCTGGGGCAATCTCGTGCCATCGCTGCGGGACGCGAAGGTGAGCACGGTCGCCGAGTACCTCCGTTCCCGGTCCCGCTACCAGGTGTCCAAGCTCGGCGGGCGCGTGCACCGGGAAGCGGTCGCCATCCTGCACGCCAGCGACGGCGCGCGCGAGGTGGCGCGGGAGCTGCTCGGCCAGATCGTGCAGTCCCTGGACCGCATCCTGGCCCTGCTTGACCGCCACGAGATCGACGCGGACGCCCTGGCTGGCGAGGTCACGACGGTCTTCGGCAACCAGCGCCTGTTCACCGACAGCGTCCGTGATTTCTACGCCTACCTGGCCGGCATCCTGAGCCGCTACGACCTCGGGGGCGAGGAGTACGCGCAGTTCAAGGAGCTGCTGCTGGTGTACATCGATCTGATCACCGCTGACGTCAACCGGCACGCCCCGGCGGTGTCGCACCGGATCGGCCTGGTCCTCAAGCTAGGCGATCCGCTGCTTGAGGCACTCGCCACGCTGCCCGGGCTCACCTTGCCTGACGGCACGCCGGTCGGAGCGAGCGCAGGGCAGGACACGGGCCGACTGGGAAGAGCTCGCTTACTGGTACGACACCCACGGCGCTTCGGGCCCGGAACAGCTGCGCGCCGCCGCAGGGCAGGCGCTCAGCCAGCTCATCACCAACGCCAAGCGCCTGCTCGACTCCTCGGGGACGGGTTTTTCCCGGCGCGCCGACTTCCTCCGGCTCGCCCGGTGGTTCGCCGCCGCGGACGACGACGGTGCCCACCGGCTCTATGCGGCTGCGTTCGGCGCCTACCCGTCCCGGCACCTCCTCCTCGGCCCGGAGGAGCCTGACCCGCGCATCGGGCCGACGACCTCCTGGTGGGACTCCGATCCGGTGCACGTCCCTGTCTCACTGCGGGAACGCGGCGACCGCGCGATGCGGGGGCGTAGTTCGCGGGTTCCCGATCCCACCGCCGACCGGCTCCGCCTGACCGCCGAGGCACGGCGCGAGGCCGAGCAGCGCCAGGCCGCCGCGGCCGAGCTCGCGCTCACCGGCTCCCTGCACGGCGCCGCGATTTCACCCGCCGCGCGCGACCTGCTCCTGGACCTGATGGCCGGCCTGCTGGCCGGTAACCGTGACGAAACCGTCGACCACGACGTCGGCCTGAGGCTGCGCGTGGTCCCCGGTCAGGACACGGTGGTCACCAGCCCCGACGGGACGACGACCTTCGTCGGCCTGAGCCTGTCGGTATCGGGCACCTCGGCGTGGGCGCCGGACCAGCGGGAGGCGGCCATATGACGGGCCCGCGCGTGTCGACCGCGGGCCTGGACGCCGGAGAGCGGCGGATCGCCGCCCGGCAGCTGCTGTCGTCACCGATTCTCACCGCCGCGCGGCAGCCGGCCGAGCTAGATCTGGTCCGGCGCCATGCCTCGGTACTGAAGTCGATGTTCGCCAGCCAGCTCGGGTATGTCCTGATCGTCGAGTCCGCGTTCGCCCGCCTGGTGAAGGCGCCGCTGCCGGCTTCCGCACCGGTCCGCCCGGCGCGCCGCGTCACCGACGACAGCCCGTTCACGGCCGGCACCTACGTCCATCTCGCGCTGGCCTGCGCCGCGCTCCTCGCGCCGGGGGTGGGCGAGCAGATCCTGATCTCGGCGCTCGTCGACCAGATCCGGGCGGACGCGGCCGAGCAGTCGATCACGATCACCGACGGCATCAGCGACCGGCGGCAGCTCGTGACCGCGCTGCGGCTGCTTGAGTCCTGGGGCGTGCTGAGCGAGACGGACGGTTCGCTGGCCGCCTGGGGTGAACGTCCCGAGGACGAGGCCCTGCTCAGCATCAACCGCCCGCTGCTGATCCACCTGCTGCCAAGCCCGCTGCACCAGTACGCGACGGCGGAGGAAACCTGGTCCCGGCTGTCGCCCGAGCCGCCGCGCCGCCGGCTGCGCCAGCGGCTGGTGGAGAACCCGGCGGTGTTCCGGGCGGAACTGCCAGACGACGAGCTCGACGTGCTGTCGCGTGAGCGCCACGAGCTCGCCAGGCAGCTGGACGAGAACTTCGGCCTGGTCCTTGAGGTCCGGGCCGAAGGCGCGCTGGCCTACGACCCGTCTGGCACGCTCACCGATCTTGACTTCCCCGGCAGCGGCAGCGCCAAGCAGGCGGCCCTGCTCCTGCTCGACGAGCTGATCACCGCGCTGGTGCCGACAGCGGAATCCGCCGCCAGTGTCGGCGGCAGCCCGCGCCCGGCCGCGTTTGCCTCCTGGCCGCAGGTCGACGTCGTGCTGGGCGAGCTGGCCGCCAGGTACCGGACCGTCTGGAAGGGCGCGTACGGCGACTCCCTCGGCGCACTGCGCGGGGACGTCGTGGACCTGCTGACGGCGCTGCGCCTGGGTCATGCCACGGACGACGGCCTGGCGATCTTCCCGTTCGCAGCGCGCTATCAGCCCCAGGTAAGAACCCAGCCGGCCGCGCCGCAGGAGGTGCCCCGATGAGCCAGCCACGTGCTCCTCGCCGCTTCGACGAGCGCTGGCGGCTGACCCGGGCCGGCATCGTCAACGTCTGGCACTACCTGGACAACGAGTTCGATCTCAGCGGCGGCCGGATGATCCTGCGGGGCACGAACGGATCAGGGAAATCCCGCGCGCTCGAGATGCTGCTGCCGTTCCTGCTCGATGCCGACCGCCGGCGCATGGACGCCACCGGCGCGGCCCGGGTGAACCTCGAAGAGCTGATGCGCACCGGCGCGCAGGGCCAGTCCAACCGCACCGGCTATCTGTGGCTCGAGCTGTGCCGTCCCGGCGGGCACCTCACGGTCGGGGCGCTCGTCCGGCACAGCCAGTCGGCCAGCAGCACCAAGGTCTGGTACTTCACCACGGCCCTGCGGGTCGGCCACGGCCTGGAGCTGATGTCCAGCTCTCGCGAGCCGCTCTCGCGTGACGCGCTGACTGAGCTGATCGGGGCCGAGCGCATCACCGAGTCGCCGGGTGCCCACAAGGAACGCGTTCGCGCCGAGGTGTTCGGGCTGGGCGGCGACGCAGGCCGGGACCGCTACGACGGCCTGCTGCAGCTCCTGCACACGCTGCGCGCACCGGACGTCGGCAACCGCATCGACGAGGGCCGCCTGCCGCAGATTCTGCTCGAGTCACTGCCGCCCCTGCATGAGGAGGCCCTCGTCCGGGCGGGCGAACAGCTCGACGGGCTCACCGAGACCCGCGCCGCACAGGAAAGGCTCGAGAACTCGGCCGAGCGGGTGGCCACGTTCCTGGCCGTGTACCAGCGGTATGCCGCAGAAACCGCTGAGGTCCACGGCCCGGGACACGCTGGCCGCGGCCGGCACGGTCACCGAAGCCGAAGCGGCCGCCGAGCGCCGGGCCGCCGAACTCGCCGCGCTGGAGGCGGAATCCGCGCGGTTCAAGGCGCAGGCCCAGCAGCTGGCCGAGGAACTCGCCGAGATCGACGACGTGCTGCAGGCGATACAGTCCCGGGAGATCTTCAAGAACGCCGACGACCTCGTCCAGCGCGACCGGGCCGAGGCGGCGCTGGCCGCGGCGGCCGATGAGGCGCTCGCCAGGGCCGAGCAGGAACGCGCCAGCCACGCGCGGGCGGTGGACGACGCCGGGCGTGCCCTGCGCGAGCTCAGGCAGGCGGCCGACGAGGCCGCCGCGGCCCTGTCCGCCGCCAGGGAAAGCCTTCGTGACGCCGGCCTGCCCGCGGGCGGCCTGCCCGCCGAGGTGCGCACGACCGAACGAGTCCCGGCTCCCGCGCGGGTACTGCTGCGAACCGCCCGCCTGCGTGACCCGGAGCCGGTCATCCGCCCGGCGGCGGCTCTCGCCGAGATCATCCCTGGCGACGTCGGCGGCGCGCAGCAGCTGGCCGCCGCCGCCGCGGCCAGCGCGACCGAGCGGCTGAACCTGGCGCAGCGGCGGCTGGCCGAAGCCCGCAGGCTCGCCGACGCGCAGCAGCAGGTCCTGCGGGCGGAGGCGGAAGCGGAACAGCTGCGGGCCGCCGCGGACGAGGACGCCCGGACGGCCGGGGAACAGGCGGCCGAGCGGGACGCCGCCGCCGCCGCACTGGCCCAGGCCTGGCGCGCCTGGACGGACGATGACCGAACTCGTGAGCTACTCGGCGAGATCGCCTGGGCCGCCCACCCGGCCATCGGCCCGCTGATCCTTAACGCCGAGGCGCTGACCGGCGCGGACGACGGGTCCCTGAGCGGCCTGGACGAAGCGGCCGACGAGGCCGCCCGGCCGGCCCGCGCCGCAGTCGAAGCCGAACGAGCGCGCCTCAGCCTGTCAGAAGACAGCGCTCGCGCACGCCAGGAAGCGCTGCGGGCTGAACGGGCCGACCTGGCCGCCGAACGGGACCCGAAGCCGGCCGAACCGTCCTGGCTCGCCCCGGAGCGCGCCGGTGAGCCGCTGTGGCGCTGCGTCGACTTCGCCAGCCACCTGACCGACGCAGGCAAAGCCGGGCTGGAGGGGGCCTTGCTCGCCGCCGGGCTGCTCGGTGCCGTCGTCCAGGCCGACGGCGCCCTGGTCGCCGCCGACGGCGAGCTGCTGCTGAGCGCGGCCGGGCCGGCCAGCTCGCGGCCCGGCCGGCCGCTCTCGGCCGCGCTTCGCCCGGACCCGGCCGCCGAGCTGCCCGCGGAAGCCATCGCCAGCATTCTGGGCAGCATCGGTTTCGAGGATCCCGGCGCCGCCACCATGGTGTCCGCGGACGGCAGCTGGCGCAACGGGCCGTTGCGCGGACGGCACGTCCCCGGCCGGGCCCGGCATATCGGGGCAGCGGCCCGGGCCGCGCATCGCCGGGAGCGGATCGACCAGATCGACGCCGAGCTGGCTGAACTCGCCCGGCAAGCCAGCCAGCGGGACCAGCGGCGCGCTGAGCTCCGTACGGTCACCAGCCTGCTCGACGCGCTGGTCCGGGGCGCCCCCCGTGTGAGGGACCTGCACGCTGCCCGGCGGGTGGCCGCCGACGCGCTGGCACGGGCCGGCCGCAGCACCGCCCGCGCCGCCCAGGAAGCCGGGCGCGCCCGTCAGCTCCGCGGCCGGTGGGCGGCGGATATGAGCACTCACCAGGCCGCGTGCGCCCATCACGGGCTGCCCGCCGAAGCAGCAGCGCTTGACGGCACCCTGACCGCGGCCCGTCGGGCGCAGGATAAGAGCGCCCAGCTAGGCCGCGAGCTCTCCCGCCTGGCCGAGCGGGCGCAGCGGCACGGCGAGCAGCTCCGCCGGGCCGAGCAGGCCGTAGCCGGACGGGACGCCGCCGAGCAGGCCGCCGGCCAGCGATGGGCGCAGTGGCACGCCGCCGCGAGCGAACTCGCCGCCCAGCACGAAGCGATCGACCTGCCGCTCGAGCAGGCCAAGGCCGAGCTGGCTCAGACCAGGAGGGCACGCGACCGGGCCGACCGGGACGGCCGCAGGGCCAAGGACGCCGTGGCCGAGCTGGGCCCGCGGGTCGGTGAAGCGCGCGCGCTCAGCGCCAGAGCCACCGAGGATGTCCGGGGGCGGACCGAGCAGATGGTCACCGCCGCCCACCGGTTCACCCGGTGTGTGGCTTTCCCCGGGCTGGCCGCGGCGGCGACCGCCGACGGCGAGCTCGCCGGGATCGTCCGCCCGGAGCAGGTCCCGGATGTCCGGTCGGCCGCGCAGGCGGCACTGACCGCGGTGGCGGCACCGCGCCAGGCACCGTCGCTGACCACGGTCCTGAACGCTTTCCGGGAGTTCGACCGCGAAGTCTCCGGCCAGCTCGACGTACGGCACACCATCGACGACAACGTGCTCCTCGTCGAGGTCGCCGGCGCAGGCGACGAGCACACTGTGGCGGGAGCGGCGCGGGCGCTCGCGGCCCGGGTCGAGGCCGGCCGGACCGCGCTGAGCGAGCGCGAGCGTGCCGTGTTCACCAGGTTCGTACTCGGCGGCGTCGCCGAGGAACTACGGCGCCGGGTCGAACCAGGCCGAGAAGCTCATCGGGGCCATGAACGCAAGCCTGCGCCAGATCCGGACCAGCAACGGAATCGGCGTCCGGCTCGGCTGGCGGCTGCGCGATGACCACGCCGCGCTCGGGCGCATTCTCGAACTCGTCGCCACGTCCGACGCCGTCCGCTCCGACGCCCAGAACGCAGAGCTCACGGAGCTTCTGCGGCTGCGTGTCGAAGAGTTCTATAGCGCCGACCCCAGCAGCGGCTACGCCGCCCACCTCGCCGCCGCCCTGGACTACCGGCAATGGCACGAGGTCACCGTCACCATCCTCGGCCCTGAGGAAGGACAGCAGCGGCGGCTGTCCCGTCGCGCGAAGCTCTCCCAGGGCGAGACCCGCTTCGTCTCCTACGTGACCCTGTTCGCCGCCGCCGACGGCTACCTCACCAGCCTCGACCACGACGGCCGGGCTCTGCGCCTTATCCTCCTCGACGACGCGTTCGCCAAGGTCGACGACGGTACCGTGGCCGAGCTGATGGGCCTGCTCGTCACCCTCGACCTCGACTTCGTCATGACGGGCCACGCCCTGTGGGGCTGCTTTCCCCAGGTACCCAGGCTCGACGTGTATGAAGTGCGGCGCAGCGACGGGAGCTCGGCCGTGACCACCCATGTTCACTGGGACGGCCGCAACCGCCACCTGCGCAGCACGGCATGACCGTCATCCCGCCGCCCCTGCGCGACTACCTGCTGGCGCCGTCGCTGCAGCCGTTGTGGGCGGCACTGCGGATGCGCCTGCAACGCAACGGTCTGGCCGTCCGCGGCTTGGTCACGGTACCGCTCGACGATGACGGCGCGGACCGGCTCAGCGGCCTGATCGGACGCCCGGTGGGGGCCGGCGCAGCCCAGGTGCGCCTGGCCGATCTCGATGCCAGCCTGCGCGCTAGCTCGGCCGGGCACGGCCTGATCGCCGTCGTGGCGGAGGTGACCGGCGCCCCGCTGCGGAACCGGCCGGCCGAACGCGATGCCGCCCGCGCCGGACGCCAGCGGCTCTGGGCAGAGCTCGACCAGTTGCTGGTAAAACAGGGCCTGGCCGATCAGGACTGGGCACCGGCGTGGGCGCAATGGCTCCGTCGTGGTGGCGTGGCGACCCGGCTCCCCGGCGTCAAGGCGGCCGCTGCCCTGACGATCGCCGTCCAGGTCCTCGCGCGGGTCCTTGACGACGCTCACCCGCCGATGGGCCTGGCCGAACTCGCCAGCGAGATCACCGGCGACGCCCACGGCCTGGACCACGGCGTCCCCGCCGCCCTGGCCCTGCGCGCACTGGCATTCGCGCTCGACGCCGCCCCGGCCGGATCGGCCGCCGAGCGCCGTCTCCTGTGGCAGCGCGCCGGGGTCAGCACCGACGAGATCTCCGGCACCGTCATCACCTGGGCGCTGCGGCCCCCTGGCCGCGACCGGTGGTCCGCGATGATGCGCGAACGCGCCGACCTAGGCCTGATCACCCACCTCAGCGTGCACGAACTGCGCCGCTGCGGTGACCTGACCCGGCCCGGAGAAATCATCCATGCCTGCGAAAACCCCCAGGTGCTGCAGAGCCTCGCGGCAGCAGGCGTGGAGCAGCCAGTGGCTTGCCTGTCCGGCAACCCCGCCGCGGCGGGGATGGCCCTGCTCGCCCGCGCCAGCGTGCGCTACCACGGCGACTTCGACTGGGCCGGCATCGCCATCGCCCGGCGCGTGTTCGACCGGGGCGCCGGTCCCTGGCGGTTCGGGCGCGATGACTACGCCGACGCCGTTGACCGCCTTCCCGCCGACAACCGCCTTGGCCTGAGCGGGCGCGCCCAGGCGACGCCGTGGGATGAGGGGCTGTGTGCCGCCATGATAGCCGCCGACGTCGCCGTCCACGAGGAAGCAACCGTGGACCTGCTCCTCGCCGATCTGCTCTAGCGGCGCCACGGCCGGAGATTCTCACCGGCGCCGAGGCCGTGCTTTAGCGGTCTCCCACCTCACCCGCGAGCGTCACAGGCGGGCCGCGAGCCAGTCGGCCAGCTGCGACCTGGACTCGGGCGCGTGGTTGGTCAGGCCGTGGCTGCCGTCGGGGTCCAGCAGCAGCTCCGCGCCCGGGGCCTCGCGGGCCAGGCGTTCGGCGTGATACGCGGGGACCAGGCGGTCCCGGCCGCCGTGCGCGACGAGCAGCGGGCTGGTGATGCGCGCGGCGGCGTGCTCCAGGGTCAGGGTCCCGGCTAGCTTGCGGGCTTCGTCCGCGCTGCCGGCCCCCGAGCGGCGCTGGAAGGTGGTCCGGGTCTGCGGCGGCAGCGCGTCCCAGTCCAGGTCCCACCGGTACGGCCCGGCCAGCGCCACCGTGGCCCGCACCCGCGGCTCGTAGGCGGCCGACCTGGCCGCGTAGTACCCGCCCAGGCTCACACCGAAGACGCCGATCCGGTCCGGGTCGATGTCGCCGCGCCCCTGCAGGTAGTCGGCCACCGCGGTCGCCACCCGCTCGTAGGCGGGCTCGATCGGCAGGTCGTATTCGGCCTCGCCCTGGCCGGGTCCGTCGATCGCGATCACCGCCAGGCCGCGGGCCAGCAGGTAGTCCGCGGTGGCCTGCAGTTCCTCCTTCACCGAGTCCAGCCCCGGAATCATGATCACCACCGGCGGACGCCCGGAAGGTACCCGGAGGTAGGCGGCCAGCGTGATGCCCGCGTAGGGCACCCGCACCAGCTCGGCGGGCGGGCTGAGCATGCCCGCTCCCCGGCGGAAGCAGGTCACGGTGCGCTCGTGCGCCGCCCGCTGCTCGTCCATGTGGTCGGTGAAGACGAACTTGCCCCAGTGCCAGCACAGCGCGGCCCGCCGCCACGCCTCCCCCGCCGTGATCAGCCGGGCCGACTCGGCCGCGCGGGCCAGGTCCTCGTAGTGCTGCCCGGTGCGGCCCCACTCGCGGCACCAGTCATCCCACCGGCCGATCCGGCTCATGGTGGCCTGGAAATCGGGGTAGCTGGTGCCGTTGGAGACGATGCGCGCCGCCCAGTGCGCGTTCGCGGCCGCGACGCGCTTGTCGGGCACCCACGTGTACAGCTCAGGGCGGCGGTCGGCCAGCAGGTCGTTGTCGCCGGCCAGGCTCTTGTCCCGCGCGCGGGACAGGTCGCACCCCGCCGTGAGGACGGCCGGGCGGTCGGCGAGGACGGGTCCCGCGAGCGGGTAGCCGTCCGGGCCCGCGATGACCGAGCCGCTGATCCAGGACACGCCCCGCTCGGTGCGGCACCGGTCGGCCACCGCCACGAAGACCCCGTTGCTGGCCGCCGCGGCCTGGGCCTTGATCACCTCGGCCGGACGCTCACCGGCCGGCGCGCTGACCGCGGGCCAGTTCACCGGCGCGGCGATCAGGTCGGCGCCGTCCAGCGCGGCCAGCCGGACCCACTCGGGGAATTCCAGGTCGTAGCAGATCATCACGGCGACCCGGCCGAGCTCGGTGTCCACCACCGGCGGCGCCGCGTCGCCCGGGGTGAAGACCAGTTTCTCCCGGTCCCACAGGTGCGCCTTGCGGTAGACCGCCCGGGTACCGGACGCGTCCACGGCGGCCGCGCTGTTGTACAGGCGGCCGTCGGCGCCGAGCTCGCAGAACCCGCCGACGATCAGCAGCCCGTGCTCGGCGGCCAGGGCCCGCCACTGGCGCAGCGTGGCGCTGTCGGTCACGGGGGCGGCCAGGCCTGCGGCTTCTGCGGCAGGCGGCGTCGCGGCATCGCCGAAGACGTAGCCGGAGTCGCACAGCTCGGGCAGCACCACCAGCCGGGCGCCCGCGCGCGCCGCCTCGGCCACCGCGGCGGCCGCCGCCTGCCGGTTGGCGCCGGGCTCACCTACCGTGATCGCGAGCTGCGCGACCGCGATACCGCCGAGGCCAGGGCCGTGCTGCGATCCGTCCACGGTTTGCGCTCCGTTCGTCGCCGGGATAAGACCATGTAAACAGCATCTAAGATCCCGTACCGTCGGCGGGAGGCAAACTACGCAGGAAAGGACGGCCGGTGACGGGACAGGCGGATGTCGTGGTGGTGGGCGGCGGGCACAACGGGCTGGTCGCGGCGGCGTACCTGGCGCGCGCCGGGCTGAAGACCGTGGTGTGCGAGCGGCGCGGCATCACCGGCGGCGCCGCGGTCAGCGAGCACCCGTTCGGGCCGGACTACACGGTGACCTCGCTGTCCTACGTGGTCTCGCTGCTGCCGCCGGACCTGGTCCGTGACCTGCGGCTGGAGCAGCACGGATACCACGTGTTCCCGCAGGGGCCCTACTTCGCGCCGCGGCGGGACGGCCGTTGCCTGCGGCTGCCCGACGACCCGGCGCAGCGGCACGCCGAGATCGCCAGGTTCTCCGCGCCGGACGCCGACACCTACCCCAGGTACGAACGGCACCTGGCCGGCATCGGGCAGATCCTCGGGCCGCTGCTGCACCAGATCCCGCCGCGGCTCGGGTCGCGGCGGGCACCGGACCTGCTGCGGCAGGCGCGGCTGCTCACTGCCCTGCGGGGAGTCGACGAACGCGGCGCCGTGGACGTGACCCGGCTGCTCACCGGGAGCATCGCGGACCTGCTCGAGGAGTACTTCGAGAGCGACGCGATGCGCGGCCTGCTAGCGGTGTCCGGGGTGATCGGGACGTGGGCCGGGCCACGGTCGGCCGGGACCGCCTACGTGATGCTGCACCACCACATCGGCGAGACCGAGGGGGCGGCGGGCGCCTGGGGCTTCCCGCGCGGCGGCATGGGCGGGCTGTCGCAGGCGCTGGCCCGGGCGGCCCGGATGTTCGGGGCGCAGATCAGGACCGACGCCGAGGTGGCGCAGATCCGCACCCGCGACGGACGGGCGGCTGGAGTCACGCTGGCCAGCGGGGAGTCCATCGACGCCCCGGTGGTCGTCACCACCGCGCACCCGCAGATCTCGTTCTTGCGGCTGCTCGACCCGGCCGAACTGCCGCCGGGGTTCGTGGCCGACATCCGCGGCTGGCGCAGCCGCAGCGGCACCGTGAAGATCAACCTGGCGCTCGGCCGGCTGCCGGTGTTCGCCAGCCACCCGGACCCCGATCCGCACGTTTACGGCGGCACGATCGTGCTGGCCGAGTCGCTCGACGACATCGAGACCGCGTACCAGCAGGCTGTCTCGGGCCGCCCGGCCACGCTGCCGTTCGCCGACATCTGCATCCCCAGCGTGTTCGACGACTCGCTGGCGCCGGCCGGGAAGCACATCATGTCGATGTTCACGCAGTGGGTCCCGCACACCTACGCGGACGCGCCGGACGACGCCGAACTGCAGGCCTACGCCGACCGGGTGCTGGCCCGGGTGGAAGCGGTCGCACCCGGGTTCACCGCCTCGGTGCTGCACCGGCAGGTCATCGGGCCGCACCAGATGCAGGAGGAGTACGGGCTGGTCGGCGGGAACATCTTCCACGGGGAGCTGTCGCTCGGGCAGATGTTCCACGCCCGGCCGGCCGCCGGGTACGCCGACCTGCGCACGCCGGTCCGCGGCCTGTACCAGGCCGGCTCGGCCACGCACGGCGGCGGCGGCGTCACCGGCATCCCCGGCCGCAACGTGGTCAGGCAGATCCTGGCCGACCGGCGGTCCGAACGCTGGCGCAAGCGGGTCTGGAGGCCAAGCCGCGCCGACCGCGCCGGGAAAGCACCGGCCGAGGGCAGCGCTGGTCGCTGATCCACACCGAGACGTTACCGGTCAGCCGTCGCGGCGGCGGGCCGCCCCGGGACGCCGGTCCAAGACGTCCGGGGCGGCCGCGCCGGGCGTCAGGCTCCGCCGAACCCGGCGTAATACTGGCCGAACGTGTCGGCGCGGAGGGCGAACACGCCGTTACCCGGCAGCGTGAGCCCCTGCCAGGTGCCGCTCAGCGTGTTCAGGGTGCCTTCGTGGAAGCCCCACGGGTTGCGCAGGACGACGTAGTCCTGGCCGCCCGAGGTCTGCGTGCCGAGGATGGAGTAGGCGTGGTTGGCGACGATCCCGCTGCCGTCGTAGCTGACGGTCGGGGAGCCGGTGCCGTACGTCCATGCCGTCATGGGCTGGGTGGCGACCCCGTTGCTGCAGCGGGCGTTGATGGCCGACCAGGCGCCCGGATCCGACGGGCTCAGGTAATAGGGCGGGCGGCCGACGAGCGAGGCCACCGCCCAGGCCGGGTCGCCGCCGTTCAGCTCGCCGTAGTTGGAGCTCGACGGCTCGATGAAGCCCGTCGCGCCGCGCATCCCGATGAACGCCTTCTCGAGGTTTGCCGGCCAGGTCTCACCAGGAACGTGCGACCGGGCGTAGATGTACTGGCCCGTCGACGTCACAGGCACGTCGTCCTTGACCAACAGCGTCCTGGGCGCGGCCCAGGAGGGCGAGGCGTAGAAGGTGAATTCGTAGTTGGCGCCGTCCGCGGCGACCACGCCGCTGCCGTCCTTCAGCGTCCTTTCCATGATGGCGTCGGAATGGCACCAGGCCACCGAGGCCATCGCCGAGATCAGCCAGCAGTCGCCGAGGGCGCCCTGGACCGGGGCCGTGGCGGTCGGCACGTCGACGATGAATTCGCCCGTCACGGCGTATTTGAGGTCGGTGAAGATGATCCGCCACCAGATCGGGATCGTGATCGCGACCTTCTGCAGCTGAACGGGGACGAGCACCGGGCTGACTGGTCCCGGACCGGCCGTGGCCGCGCTCGCGCCGACCCCGACCTGGACCGGGCGGAGGATCTCCGGTGGCGCCTTCACCTCGCTGATCCCGACAAAGACGGGCGAGTTGAACTTGGGGTCGAACAGATGCTCGAACGGCAGACCGAGGGCCTGCGACATCACCTCGGTGAAGTCGGGGGCGCTCGGATCGAGGGTCCTGCCGAGCTTGAGCTCGGCTAGCGCTAGCGGGTTGGCAGCGCCGATAGACGAGGCGAACGTCGCGGCGGCCGTGCTGGGGCTTGGTCCTGCTGTGGATGCCATGTGGGTTCCGCTCCCTTGAGTGCTGAACTGCTTACCCTCAGAGAGGGGCTTGGACCGTCCCTGATACATCCGTCGACCCTTCTGGTCAGCCATGGGGCGACGGTGCCGGCGAAATACAACTGATCGCCGGGCGGGTTCAGGGCTGGGCGGCCTGGGTGGCGTCGGCGGGTTGCGAGGTCCGGGAGGCCCGGGAGGCCCGGGAGGCCCGGGAGGCCCGGGCCAGGTCGGCGACCAGCTCGAAGGAGCGGAGGCGGTCGGCGGGGTCGTAGACCATGGTGGTGATCATCAGCTCGTCCGCGGCGGTCGCGGTGAGCAGTTCGGTGATCTGCCGGCTGACGGTGGCGGGCGAGCCGACGATCTGCGAGGCCAGCCGGTCCTCGACGAACGCTCGCTCCAGCTCGGTGTAGGGATAAGCGGCCGCCTCCTCGGGTGAGGGCACCGGCCCGGGCCGGCCCGAGCGCAGCCGCAGGAAGGACAGCGCCCCCGATCCAGCCAGCCAGCGGGCCCGCTCGTCGGTGTCCGCGCACACTACCGCGGCCGCGACCATCGCGTACGGGCGCTCAAGCGTCTCGGAGACGCGGAAGTGCTCCCGGTACAGGGCCAGCGCGGGCAGCGTGCTGGCGGCGCTGAAGTGATGCGCGAAGGCGAACGGCAGGCCGAGCAGGCCCGCCACCTGCGCGCTGTAGCCGCTCGAGCCGAGCAGCCACATGGCGGGCTGGTAGCCCCGGCCTGGTACCGCGGTGATCTGCGCGAACGGGTGCTTGTCCGGCCACCGGCCGGTGAAGAAGCCGAGCAGGTCCATGAGCTGGTCGGGGAAGTCGTCCGCCGACAGCCCCGCGGGCGAGCGGCGCAGCGCCGACGCCGTGACCTGGTCCGTGCCGGGCGCGCGGCCGATGCCGAGGTCGATGCGGCCGGGATGGAGCGCCTCGAGCATGCCGAACTGCTCGGCCACCACCAGCGAGACATGGTTGGGCAGCATCACGCCGCCTGAGCCGACCCGGATAACGGCGGTCGCGTCGGCGATATGACCGATCAGCACCGGCGGCGCCGAGCTGGCGATGCCGGGCATGTTGTGGTGCTCGGCCACCCAGAACCGCCGGAACCCGAGCCGCTCGGCGTGCCTGGCCAGGTCGGTGGTAGCGCGCAGCGCGTCGCCCGCGTTACCGCCATCCGGCACGGGGGCCAGGTCGAGCACTGAAAGCGGCACGGCGCGCGGGCCGAAGGTAAGGCCCAGGTCGGTAGCGTTCACGACTTGTCCGAACAGCGCTCAAAACCCACCGGGGCGACGTCGGGCTGGTCGTCCGCGCCGACGGTGGCGATCCTGGCCAGCGGCTGCGACTTGAGGTAGGCGACCTCTTCCTCGGTGAACGCCATGGCGCAACTCCCTCGATTGTTCACGCTGTTTACTATAAACATAATAAACATTTGGCCGAACGGGCCGGGGTGTTTCGATGACGGCGGGCAAGCCGCGTCCCGTGGCGGCGGCTACGTCCCGGCGCCGCGAGGCGTAGACGAAACGATAAATCACGCAAAACCGCTACGCGGCCGTTGCATCGCCGCCGCTTCCCGGGTTACCATCCATATGGATGGTGTGGAGAGGGTATATGGATGGCGCAGGGTGAGGGCGAGAAAACCGAGAAGATCACTATCAACCTGGGGCTGGTGGACCTCGGGCAGATCGATCTGCTGGTCCAGGAGGGCTTCTACACCAACCGCACCGATTTCATCCGCACGGCTATCCGTACCCAGCTCGCCACCCGGGGCGACGTGCTCGACCAGACCGCAGCCCGGCGCACCCTCACTCTGGGCAACTGCTATTACACCCGCCGCGATCTGGAGGAGATCCGCGACACGGGGCAGATGATCCACATCCGGGTGCTGGGGCTGGCGACCATCGCCGCCGATGTCTCCCCCCAGCTGGCCCTGGCCACGATTGCCTCGGTAGAAGTACTCGGCGCCTTCCGGGCTCCCACCGCGGTAAAGGCCGCCCTAGCGGCTCGCATCGCCTAAACCCGCGCGATCAGGACGGCTGCCCAGCGCGCCGGGTCCCGCCAGCGAACGGGTCCGCCCCGCGAGCAGGCCCGCGAAAGACAACCCCGAGAAGGGATACGTCATGGATACACGCCAGCTGGCGGCGATGGCTGAGGCCACCCGCCTGACCCGTGAGGGGCGCCTGGTCGAGGCAACCGCGCTGATCCAGCAAACCCTGGCCCGTCCGGTAGTGACCCCGCACGTACCGGATACGTCCTACACCGCGGACCAGGCCACGGGCACGCCGGTCCGCTCCCTCGATCCCCCGTCCCCATCGCCCGGAGGGATCCAGCCGCGGCGGATCCCGGCCAGCTGGATCCGTCGCCGCGCTTTCCCCGCCCGGGGCGGAGCGGGTCCCGGCCTCGCCCAGCGGCCCGCGGTGCCGGCCGCCAACCGGCCGGCGGGCCGGTTTGACGCCTTCTCCTACGCCAACGCGGCCGGGAGCCGCGCCTACCGGCTCTACGTCCCGGCCAGCTATACCAGCGGGCCCGTGCCACTGGTGGTGATGCTGCACGGCGGCACCCAAGATGCAGCCGCCTTCGCCGCCGCTACCGGCATGAACGACCTCGCCGAGCGTAAGACGTTCCTCGTCGCCTACCCCGAACAGCCCCGCTCAGCGAATGCAGGCCGGTACTGGAACTGGTTCGCCCCCGGGCACCAGCGCCGCAACGACGGCGAGCCGTCACTGATCGCCGGGATCACCCGCCAGGTCATGGACGACTACCGGGTCGATGCCGACCGGGTGTACGTGGCCGGGTTCTCCGCCGGCGGCGCGATGGCCGCCGTGATGGCCGCGGTCTACCCCGATCTGTACGCCGCCGCCGGCGTGCACTCCGGGCTCGCCTACGCCGCCGCCGGCGACATGCCCTCTGCCTTCGCGGCGATGAGGCAGGGGGCGCCCCGCCCCGCCTGGCCCCCGGCGCAACCGCTGCCTCTGATCGTCTTCCACGGTGACCGGGATGCGACCGTGGCCCCCGCCAACGCCGCGGGCCTCATCGAGCATGCCCTCACGGCGACCACCACGGACCGCCGGCCGGGCCCCCAGCCCGCCACGGTGACCAGCGCCGGGCAGGTCCCCGGCGGGCATGCCTACACCCGCACCTGCTACCAGGACCCCACCGGAGCGACCCTGGCCGAATGCTGGACTGTCCACCAGGGCGGACACCACTGGTCCGGCGGCATCCCGCACGAGCCCTACACCGACCCACGCGGACCAGACGCCAGCGCCGAGTTCATCCGGTTCTTCGAAGAGCACCCCCGCCTCTCGGTCGCAGGTCGCCTGCCTACGGGGTCTGCGGAACTTTGAGTGCGTAAGAAGGGAGCCTGGGCAGGCTCGGGGGCGGGTCAGGCAGCGTACTTCTGCACCAGGGCGCCGACTTGCGGGAGTGCGGCGGCGACGTGCCTGCTGGCGCTGCCGCGGATGGCGGCGTAGGCCTTGGCGACGGCGGGCCGACCGGAGGCAGCCGCGCGCGCGTCGGTCACCGAAAGCAGCGCCTTGGACACGTCGTCGCCGCGCTTGGCCAGGTGATCGCCGAACTCGGAGCCGCCGGAGACCTCGAACTCCGCCCAGTACGGCTCAAGCTCGCCGACCATCTGCGGCAGCATGGATTCCACTAGGTGGTGGACATGGCCCGGCGCGACGGCACTCACCGTCTTGTACGCGAGCTTGACCGCGATCCCGGATATCCCTGACTTGCCCGCGATCTCCTGATGGATGAGCTGCTGACAGTCGGCGATCACCTTGGGCCTGGTATCCGGCGCGAGCAGGATCTGGACAAGCGTGGCGGCCATAGGCGTTTTCTCTCCCTAACGCCCGGCTCTGAGGTCAGGGCCCGCCCAGGCTACCGCATCGGGTGCTAGCCGACCCGCGCGACGGTCAGCGCGGTCTGGATAGGGTTCGCAGCCGGGCAAGTCGGCGACTAGCGGTGGACGACCCTAATGGTGGACGACCCTAATGGTGGACGACCCTAATGGTGGACGACCCTAATGGTGGACGACGGAGAGCAGGGCGGCGTAGGCGCGGACCAGGGCTGCGTGCTCAAGCGGAAGCAGCGGGCTGTCGGGTAGGCAGCCCTGGCTGATCCACTGATCGGACAGGTCCATGGCCTCGGCCCGGTACATGGCGGCGGGCCTGAGCTCGGCCTCGGGCTCACCGTAGAGGTAGCTGTACAGGCGGGTGAGCGAGTCGACCAGGTCGTCGCCGCCGGATCCCCGGGCGTGCTGGCGCTCCCGGTGTGCCCGCCACCAGTCCACCTCGAGCTCGGCGGCTCGCGCCGGGTTGGCGGGCTCGCCGTAGGTCAGCCTGACCAGCGCGTAGAACCGCCGCATGCAGGCCCGGGCCTGGTCGGGCTGGTTATCAGGGAACGGGGCCCACAGCTGCTGGGCCCGCAGCACCAGCCAGGCGCCGTGCATGGTCCGGTACCAGTCCAAGCCGAAACCGGCCCGGACCAGCCCGACGGAAGCCATCAGCACCTGCGGCCACTTGCGCAGGTAGTACCCGACCCAGGCCCGGTACTCCAGGTCGGCGAGACGGACGGGGTCGAAGGACCGGAGCCGGGCCGGCGTCCCGGAGCTGGCCATTCCGGAACCGGCCGTTCCGGAGCTGGCCGGTCTGATACTGGCCGGTCTGATACTGGCCGGTCTGATACTGGCCGGTCTGATACTGGCCGGTCTGATACTGGCCGGTCTGATACTGGCCGGTCTGATACTGGCCGGTCTGATACTGGCCGGTCTGATACTGGCCGGTCTGATACCACGGCGGGTCATGGCTCTCCCATCGTCGAGGCGTGCGTGATCGTCAGCGAGTCGGGCGGGACAAGGTCCACCCCGTCGGGATCGTCGAGGTACCCCGGCCCGCTTCCGGCGACCCCGGTGTGACCGTACTGCCACACGATCCGGTTGGTCGCCGGGTCGACGACGCAGACGCGGTGATTGAAGTCATCGTTGAGCAGGATGTCACCGTTGGGCAGCGGTATCGCCAGCGAGGGCTGGTTGAATCCGCCCATCCGCCACAGCAGGCGGCCGGCGGAGGTGAACTCGACGATCTGGCCGGGGTCGGAGTAGTCGGCGGTCAGGTACCGCCCCGGGTAGACCTCGTTGGTGTCGGACGGGTACAGCGTTCCCGGCGGGTTCGCGGACCAGGACACGGCCCCGGCCAAGGACAGCTCGCTGGCCCAGTCGCCGTTGATCTCCGTGACCAGGTAGTGCCCGTCGGTCAGCGGGAACGCGCCGTTCGGGCTGCCGAACCGCCGGGGCGGATCGTGCTCGCACTGCTGTGTCGTCTGGCCGATGACCCGGGTCAGGGTGTGCGCGGGCGGCGTGATCAGCACGACGCGGCAGTTCTTGATGTCGGCGGACACGATGACACCGCCCGGGGTGAGCATGGCGTCGTCGGGGTTGAACAGGTGGTCGGGTCCGGCGCCCGGGCGGCCAGGCACGCCGTACCGGTAGACGATCTTGCTGGCGGCGACCGAGATCACGCTGATGACATACTCGTCTTCCTGGGTCACGACGATGGACCGGCCATCGGGTGAGAAGAACGCGTCGTCAGGCACCAGGAACGTCTGGCCAGGCGCGAGATCGCCGGGCCGCGGGAATTCCCACCTGACGCGGCCCTGCGGGTCGATGATCAGCAAGCGGTTGTTCCTGTGGTCGGCGATGAGGATGTCGCCGGGCAGCACGGACGGGTCCGACCCCGGCGCGAGCCGGGCCGGGCCGGCCGCCGGGGCAAGCCACGGGGCCGCGGCCGCGGCCGGTACCGCGTCCCCGGCCGGAACCAGCCGGAATGTCGTCACCGCCGGGACGAGGCGCTGGCCGTCTTCGCCGCCGATCAGGTAGCCGACCTCGCCGGCCGCCTCCCTGGTCACGGCGGCGGCCGCGTAAGCGACCGGAACCGGCAGCTCACCCGCGACGGTCACGGTGGATGTCGCCGGGTCGAACCGGTACACCGTGGCGCTGGTCCGCCCCGCCGTCGCGCCGCCCGCGACGTAAACCTGCCCGGCCAAGACGATGACGCTCGCGCCCTGCAGGGGCTGCGGCAGGTGCCCCGCCACCGTGGCCGCGCCGGTCGCCGGGCTGATCCGCTGGATGGCGCCGGTCTGGCCGGCGGCGGTCTGGCCGCCGAAGACCCAGAGCTGGCCCGCGGCCGCGGCCACTCCCGCGTACCGCACCGGCACCGGCAGCCGCGCCGCCACGCGGAAGTGCCTGCCGTCCGCGGTGGCGAGGACGTCCGGGTTCAGCGTGGTTCCGTCGTAGCCGCCGATCAGGTAGGCGACCGATCCGCCGCTGTTCTGCGGGATCACCGTGACCGCGCCGACGTCCGAACGGGCGGCAGGCAGCTGTCCCACGACGGCCGCCGCCGAGCCCGGGGTGATGGCCTGGATCGTGGGCACGCTGGCCGCGGTTCCCCCGCCGAACACGTACGCCCGCCCGCCGAGGACGGCGCCCGCGGCGTCATGGGTCGCGGCCGCCAGGCGGCCGGCGGCGCGGGTGGCGCCTGTGACCGGGTCGAGCCCGGTCACCGCGTCGTTCGATGGCCCCTGCGGCGTCAGTCCGCCGGCGATCAGCAGGCCGTTCGCGGCGGGCAGCGCGACCTCGCGTGACAGCGCGGCAGGCAGCTGGTACGGCGCCGGCCTGACCTGGAGCACGGTGGCGATGGCCGGGCGCTCGGGCGCGGATGTCGGCCTGGCCGGACGGGGGGCGGCCGGGCCTGAGCACGCGGACGCGAGGAGCGTGCTCACGGCCACCATGACGAGCGCGGCGACTGCTGTTCCTGAGCGCACCGGACCGACCTCCCTCCACCTGCGGCGCGCCCCAGTATGTCGTAATCCGGGCGCGGCCTGACGGTACTTCACCAGGAGCAGCACCGGCGCCTACTCGCTGACGCCGCGGACGTGGCTTGAGCTGCTTGCGGCGGACAGGACGGCTCGTTCGGCTGGCGAGGGGGCGGCGGGGTCGGCTGGGGCGGGTACCAGCGCCCGTTCGGCCGAATGATCTTTGCCCTGGTTTACTCTTCGAGGGCGCCGAGGTCGGCGGGGACGTCGACGGAGTACCGCTTGAGGATTTCCAGCGGGACGACCTCAAGCGCGCGCTGATGGGTCGACGCCAGCACCACCGGGGCGGCGGCGCCGTCGCGATGCGCCTGCAGCCAGTTGGCCGCCGTCACGCACCACCTGTCCCCCGGCACCAGCCCGGGGAACCTGAACTGGGGCATCGGCGTACTGAGATCGTTGCCGATCCGGCGCTGGTGCTCCAGGAATTCCGCGGTCACGACCGCGCAGATGGTGTGGCTGCCCAGATCCTCAGGTCCGGTGGTGCAACACCCGTCCCGGTAGAAACCAGTCAGCGGATCGGTTCCACATGGCTCAAGCTCGCCGCCGAGCACATTACGGTCGTCGCCCATGCTTGCAGTATCCGTACCACGGCCGGTGATCCGCAAGCGCGGCGCGGCACGGCTGCGGACCAAAGCGCCTGCCGGGCGGCTGGACAGGGCCCGGCGGGCGGCTTAGTCTTGACTGTATGGTCAGTCAAGAATTTGCCGCTCTTCCTCCGGCTCCGGTGGACCGGGGGGAGCTCGAGAAGTCGCTGCGGCCGTTCGGGGAGAGCCGGATGCTGCCCCGGGCGGCGTACGTGGACCCCGCGGTGTTCGCGTGGGAGCAGCGGCACTTGTTCGGCGGCGGCTGGATGTGCGTGGCGCGCAGCGAGCAGCTGCGCGAACCAGGCGACCAGCGCGCCGAAGCCACCGGGGAGGGCGGCGTGCTGCTTGTCCGCGGCGAGGACGGGGAGCTGCGGGCGTTCGCGAACAGCTGCAGGCACCGCGGCCACGAGCTGCTAGCGTGCGGTGAATCCGTCCGGGAGCGGACGATCATCTGCCCTTACCACGCGTGGACCTATTCGCTGGACGGCGAGCTGCGCGGGGCGGCCGGCTTCAGGCGGCGGCCCGGATTCGACTTCGGTCAGTGGGGGCTGCCCCAGCTGCCGGCGGCCGAGTGGCACGGCCTGGTGTTCGTGGACTGCTCGGGCGGCGTCTGCGGCTCGCTGGTCGAGGCGCTGGCCAAGCTGGACGAGATCGTCGCGCCGTACGAGCCGGAGCGGCTGGTGACCGCCGGGACGCACGAGTACGACGCCACCGCGAACTGGAAGATCCTCACAGAGAACTACCACGAGTGCTACCACTGCCCCTCCATCCATCCGGAGCTGTGCCGGGTCAGCCCGCCGAAGAGCGGCGAGAACTACGCCGCCGACGGCGCCTGGATCGGCGGCTGGATGGACCTGCGCGACGGGATGACGACGATGTCGCTGGACGGCCGCAGCGGCGGCGTGCCGCTCCGCGGCCTCGACTCCCGCGGCCTGCGGACGGTCATCTACGTCAACATCTTCCCGAACGTGCTGCTGAGCCTGCATCCCGACTACGTGATGACGCACCGGCTGGTGCCGGTCGCGGCCGGCCGGACGCGGATCGAGTGCACCTGGGCGTTCGCGCCTGAGGCGGTCGCGTCGCCGTCGTTCGACCCTGGCTACGCGGTGGAGTTCTGGGATATCACCAACCGGCAGGACTGGGCGGCGTGCGAGTCCGTGCAGCGGGGACTTTCCTCGCCGTTGGCCTCCCCCGGGCCGCTGTCGCCCGCCGAGGACGCGGTGTACTCCTACGTGACGACCGTCGCCCGGGCCTACCTCGGCCGGCCGGTGTGGAGCGCCCGGTAGCGTAGTTGCGTGACCATACGTGATATCCCCGTTAAGACCCTTTCCGGACAGGACTCCTCGCTCGGCTCCGCTGGACTGGACGGCCGGACGCTGCTGGTCGTGAACGTGGCCTCCAAGTGCGGGCTGACGCCGCAGTACACCGCCCTTGAGCAGTTGCACGAGCAGTTCGCCGACCGCGGTTTCGCGGTGGTGGGCTTTCCGTGCAACCAGTTCGGCGGGCAGGAGCCAGGCACCGCCGACGAGATCGCCGTGTTCTGCTCGGCGACCTACGGCGTCACGTTCCCTATGTTCGAGAAGATCGAGGTGAACGGGCCCGGGCGGCACCCGGTCTACAGCCTTCTGACCGCGGTGCCCGACGCGGCCGACGAGGCCGGCGACATCCAGTGGAACTTCGAGAAGTTCCTGGTCCGGCCCGACGGGACGGTGGCGGCGCGGTTCCGCCCCCGGACCGAACCTGACGCCCCCGAGGTGCTCGCCGCCATCGAGGCCAACCTCCCTGCCGACTACTACCTGGGCTAGGTTTCGCGCTCGGGGCGCGAGCCCGCTCCGGCCGGGCGGGTGCCGACCGTCATCGTGTGATGCCATACCCCTGATAGGGGGGACAGTGGCACACGAAGATCCGGAACCGGCTTCCCGGCAGTTCAGATGCCTGGGAAGACGGTACCCCTGGGCATCATGCGATCGGACAAGCTGTCTCATACGTCATCGCGCGCGCGGCGGGCGGTGCTTACCAGGGCGGTGCTTACCAGGCGGTGCTTACCAGGGCGGTGTGCCGATGAGTTTTGCTGAAGGTTTTACCGAGGGTACTGCGGACGCCGTGGTGGTCGGCGGAGGGACCGTGGGCGCCTGGTGCGCTTACTTCCTGCGCCAGGCCGGACTGGCCCGGGTCGTGCTGGTGGAGAAGGGATTCCTCGGCCAGGGCGCGAGCAGCCGGGCAGCGGGGGTCGTCCGCATGCAGGGCGGGACGCCCGAGGCAGTGCGGCTGGGCCAGTGGTCCCGCCGGTTCTACCTGAGCCAGCGCGACGAGCTCGGCACCGACTCCGGCTTCACCGAGCAGGGCTACCTGCTGCCCTGCTTCACCGGGGCGGACGTCGCGGCGGCACGCGAGCGGATGGCGATGCAGTCCGGGCTGGGCGTTCCGGTGCGCTGGCTCGAACCCGACGAGGTGGACGCGGTCAACCCGACGCTCGCCCCCGGGCAGACGCTCGGCGGCACCTTCTGTGCCCAGGACGGATTCATCGCGCCGCCGCGCAACGTGGCCGCCTATACGGTGGCGCTTCTCCGCAGCGGCGTGGAGGTCGCCGAGCACGTCGCGTTCCTGGGCCTTTCCTGTGGCGGCTCGCGGGTCTGTGTGGAGACCAGCGGGGGCCGGATCGACGCGGGGCTGGTCGTGCTTACCGGCGGGCCGAAGCTCGCCTCGGTGGGCCGGCTGGCGGGCCTGCGGATCCCGGCCGGCGGCGCCAGGCACCAGGTGGCGGTGACCGAGCGGCACCCTGACCTGGAGCCGTCCCGGGTCCCGATGGTGTTCGACCTGGCCGCTGGGCTCTACTGGCGGCCGGAAGAGGGCGGCCTGCTGTTCGGGATGAGCAATCCGGAAGAGCCGCCGGGCGAGAACCGCGAGGTCGACGAGGGCTACCTGGCCAAGATGCGGGCCCGGCTGGCTCAGCTGGTCCCGGTCACCGCGCGGCTCGGGCTGCGCCGGATCTGGGCCGCGACCATCGATTACACCCCCGACCACCTGCCCATCATCGGCCGCGCCCTGGACGGGGTCACGGTGGCCAGCGCGGGGGGCGCCGGGATGATGTGGGGGCCGGGCGTAGCGCGAGCGGCCGCCGACGTCGCGCTCACCGGATCGTCTGACGTGCTGGACGTCTCATCACTCGGTCTGGACCGTTTCGACGAGGCCGGCCACAGCCGTCTCGCGACCGACCCCATCGCCCTGCCCTTCCCGGAGAGGATCACCTCGACATGATCACAGTGACTCCGTTCCTGGCCGACGCGAAGCGCGGCTGGGCCGGCACCTGGCAGATCCATGAGACGATCCGCAAGCTCTACGTCTTGTTCTAGGCGGCAATTGCAAGGACGGCGCGGCGGCGCGCTGGCATAGCCTGGCAACATGGACTATCGCACTCTGGGAGGCAGCGGCTGCGCGGTCTCGAGCCTGTGCCTCGGAACGATGACGTTCGGCACCGAGTCTGACGAGACCGTCTCGCACCAGCAGCTTGACCGCTTCGTCGAGGCGGGCGGCAACCTCGTGGACACGGCCGACGTGTACAGCCACGGGGTGTCGGAGGAGATCATCGGCCGCTGGTTCGCCAGCCGCCCGGCCGACGTCACCGAGCCGGTGGTGCTGGCCACCAAGGGCCGCTTCGGGATGGACGACTCGCCGAACGGCGCCGGGCTGTCCGCACGGCACCTGACCCGCGCGCTCGACGGCTCGCTGCGCCGACTGGGCCTGGAGTCGGTCGACCTGTACCAGGTGCATGCCTATGACGCGCTGACGCCGATGGAGGAGACGCTGCGCACGCTGGACCAGTTCGTCCGCGCGGGCAAGATCCGCTACTACGGGCTGTCTAACTTCACCGGCTGGCAGCTGACCAAGGCCGTGCACCTAGCCCGCGCGCTGAACGTGGCCGGGCCGGTGACACTCCAGCCGCAGTACAGCCTGCTGGCCCGGGAGATCGAGTGGGAGATCGTGCCCGCGGTGCTCGACGTCGGCGTGGGCCTGCTGCCGTGGAGCCCGCTCGGCGGCGGCTGGCTGTCCGGCAAGTACCAGCGTGACCAGCGCCCGACCGGCGACACCCGGCTCGGCGACGACCCGAACCGCGGCATGGAAGCCTACGGCCGGCGCGGCACCGAGCGCACCTGGAACGTCATCGACGCGGTGCAGAAGGTCGCCGAGGACCGCGGCGTGTCGATGGCCGAGGTCGCGCTGGCCTGGGTGACCGACCGGCCGACCGTCACCTCCACGATCCTCGGCGCCCGCACGATGAGCCAGCTCGAGACCAACCTGCGCGCGGCCGGGCTGCACCTGACCGAGGCCGAGACCGCCGCGCTCGACGCCGCCAGCGACCCGCACGTCGCCGATTACCCCTACGGCGAGCTGGGCGTGGAGCAGCGCGCCCGGCACCTGCCGGGTCATTGAGCCCGCGGAGCCGGCCGAGCCCGCCGAGGAGGTCAGATGTCGCTGAGTGATTTCCCGCGGTATCCGCTGATGTTCGGCCCGAGTCCGGTCCACCCGCTCCCGGATCATGGGCGCGGACGTCCGGCTGGTCGAGGACGGCTTCGACATCGGCATCGTCTGCAGCGTCACCGGCTCCACTACAGTGCCCTGTTCCGCTGAGCTATGTTCGGCTGAATGGGGCGGGCTTGCGATGAGCTGCCGTCTTGGCGTGCTCCCCCGTCTTGGAGTGCGCCGTCGTTGAGTGCGTTGACGATTCGCCGGAACCTGGCGTGACGTTCGGCGTGGAAGGCAGCTCGCACCGGGTCCGGTTCGGCCACGAGCTCGGCCGGCGGCGCTAGCGCTCCCTCGATATCGCCGACGCTGAGCAGGCCGGCGGCCACGGCCCCCAGCAGCGCGGCGCCCCGGCCGGACGCCGCCGGAACGTCGACGGCGTACAGCGGGGCCCCGAGCACATCCGCGAGCAGCTGGCGCCAGCCGGCCGCCAGCGTGCCTCCCCCGGCGAGCCGCAGGCCCGGCGACCGGTGCCCCGCCAGCCCGTGATCCCCGAGCGCGCCGCCCTCGAGCCTGTCGTCCCCGAGCAGGGCATCCAGGGCGTCACGGATCGCGAACGCGACCCCTTCGAGTGCGGACCGCAACAGCGATCCCCGGTCATCGGCCAGCGACAACGCGGTCCAGGAGCCGCGCAGCGCCGGATCGAGGTACGGCGTGCGCTCCCCCGACAGGTGCGGAACGAAGATCGGATCGTGACCCTGGCCAGGGTGAGTCTGCGGGCCGGCGCTGGCGTACAGCTCTTCCCAGCTGGCGTTCATGACCTCCCGCACCCAGTTGAGGCTGATCCCCGCGTTGAGGCTGGCGCCCATGTGATACCAGCCTTCCGGAGTCGCCGACCGGTAAAGGTGAACCCCGGCCTCGGCCCGGCTGACCGGTACGGCCAGGGGCCGGATGACCTGCGCACCGGTGCCGACCGTCAGCTGGACGTCGGCACTGCTGACGACCCCGCTCCCGAGGGCCGCGGCCGCCGTGTCGCCGGCTCCGGCGGCGACGGGGAGGCCCGCGGGCAGCCCAAGCTCGGTCCCGGCATCGGGGGTGAGGCGGCCGGCCAGCGCCGCCGACGAGGGCAGGACAGGCGCCAGCTGGCCGGCATCAAGCCCCAGCGCGCTCACCACCTCAAGATCCCAGCGGTCGCCGATCACGTCATAGAGCAAGGTGGCGGAGGCGTCACTGGGCTCGGCATGGAACTCGCCGGTCAGGCGGGCCCGTATCCAGTCCTTGGGTGGCAAAGCCCAGCGCGCCTCGGTATAGGTACGCGGTTCGTGCTCGGCAAGCCACTTGAGCATCGGGCAGGCCATGCCGGGGGTCAGCGGGTTCGCCAGCCTGGCCAGCGCGGCCGGGCCGAGGGCCTGGTAGGCCCGAAGGGAGCCGATGGCGCGGCTGTCGGCCCACAGCAGGGCGGGCCGGAGCGCCGTGCCGTCCCTGGACGCCATGACCAGGCCGTGCATCTGCCCCGACAGCCCGATCCCGGCAGGCTGCGCGCCCGCCGTCCGGACGGCCTCACGCACGCAGGAGGTCACCGCGCTCCACCAGTGCCCCGGCTCGCTCTCGGCATAGCCGGCCGCCGTGGAGTTCACGGCGTAACCGGCTGACGCCTGCGCCAGGACCGCGCCTGCGGCGTCGATCACCACCGCTTTGGCCGAGCTGGTGCCGAGATCGATACCCAGGGCGCAGGCCAGGCCGGTCACCTCGCGATGGCCCGGGCGGCGCGGATCGGCGGCCATCTGATCAGTATTCATGATCGAGGACGACCTGGGTGGCGCCCGCGAGGCGGTCACGCATCTCGCGAGTTACGGTCACCGGCGCATCGCCTTCCTGAATGTCTCCACCGCATCTCGACCACGTACCTTCGGCTCAAGGGTTACCGCTCTGCCGGTGCCGCGAAGCCTTGCCCGCTGTACCTCAACGCCCGCATGACCCACGTGTTCGCGCTCGCCCACCTTGACGGCGTGGACGGCGCGCAGTCGCTGGCCGCGTCCGGCCTGGCCGCCCTGGTCAGCCGCTACGCCGACGAGGAGAACGGCGGCTGGTTCACCAGCCTCGACCTCCGCGGCCAGGTCATCGACTCCACCAAGATGAACGACGCGCACGCCCATACCCTGCTGGCGGCCGCCAGCGCGGTGGCGGCCGGCCTTCCCGGAGCTGACGTCCTGCTCGCGGCCGCCGGGGCCGTCATCGAACGGCACTTCTGGTCCGACGCCGAAGGCTGTGCGCTCGAGTGCTGGGACGCCGGCTTCGCCGAAACTGAGCGGTACCGCGGCGCCAACAGCAACATGCACTCGGTGGAGGCCTACCTCGCCGCGGGCGACGTCACCGGCGACCCCACCTGGCACGCCCGGGCCGCCTCCATCGCAAGCCGCCTGATCGACGGCTACGCCCGGGCCAATTCCTGGCGGGTGCCCGAGCACTACGACCAGAACTGGCAGCCCCTGCCGGATTACAACCACGATCGCCGCAACGACCAGTTCCGGCCGTACGGCACTACCCCGGGCCATTCCTTCGAATGGGCCCGGCTGCTGCTGGACCTGGAGGCGGCTCAGACCGTGCGCCCCGGCCATGACCAGACCCGCGGCCGTGCTGATCGGCGGGCTGGATGAACGGTCAGCGGGCGGAGGCGGCCTGGTCGCCGGGCGGCTGCTCAGCGGCGGGGTCGGACGGCAGGCGGACACCGTGGACGAGGCCCGCTTCGGCGACGATCGGCTCGAAGGTAACGTCGGTGAACCCCGCGTCGCGCAGGGCATCCAGCCAGAACTCCGGCGCGGCCGGGTGCTCCTGGCCGACTCCGAGACCGTAGCGGAACAGGTTCTTCGCGATCCGCCACCAGCCACCCGGGCCCTTGGCGGCCAGCGCGATGACCTTCTGCCACAAGATGTCGCGGTCCCGCTGGCTGCGGCCGCGGCCGAACATCATGTCGGCGATCACGATCCGGCCGCCCGGGCGAAGCCACTGGGCGGCGCGGGCGACGACGATCCGTTTATCGGCGTGGACCAGGTGATGCAGCGCATAGCTGGAAACGACGATGTCGGTACTGCCCGGCGGCAGCTGGAGAGTCGCGATGTCGCTGACCTTGGTCGACACGTTCGCCAGGCCCTGTTGCTTCGCCCGCTCGGCCAGCGACGCCGCCATCGCGGCCGAAATGTCGACCGCCAGGACCGAGGAGACCAGCGGGGCGAGCGCCATCGTCACGAAGCCGGTGCCCGCGCCCAGGTCCACGCAGGCGTCGGCCCGCCGCGGCAACGACACGTCCACCACGCGGTCAAGCACCTTCTCGAAGGCGGCGGCCGATGTTACGTGGGAATGCCATTGCTCGACGCGTTTGTCCCACTTCCGTTCCAGTGTCACGTCACTCCTTTGCCCCAGGCGGCCCACTATATTCAGGTCTCAAAACATTATGATCCTTTTATGACGGCAGCATGAAGCTTTCCGCTGGTGACGGGAATGTGACAGATGACCGTTATGACGGCAACATGAAATTAAGACTGCGTTCAGAAAAAGGAAGCATGCTGCTGGGCAGCGTTATTTGTGACGCAGCGTTACTTGAGGTGGAGTTAGGCTGCCGTGCCCGGTGCGGCGCTCAGGGTTGGACGGGGAGGGTGAATTGCTGGGTTGCCTGCCTTGACGGTGAAGTTGAACGTTCCGGTCTGGGCGGGGTTTCCGGTGATGACGGTGCCGGACCCGGACTGAGCGGGCATGGTCAGGCGGGGCGGGAGGCTGCCCGCGGTCAGCGCGAAGGTGACGGTGGCGCCAGCCGCGCCAGCCGCGCCAGCCGCGCCAGCCGCGCTGACCGCGATGGTCGCGGAGTAGTTGTCCGGCGCGGCGGTGACTCCGGGGGGCAGCACGCAGCCCGGACCGTTCGGCCCGAATATCTTGAATACGGTCCGGAATACCGCAGCTCGTCGCGCTGCTATGTATTCTTGCCGTTCCCTTTTTCGAGCGCGGCTGGCCAGGGCAGTCCTCTGGGCACGGCACGATGGAAACCGATATGACGCTCACTGACCTGCTGCCCGCGACGCCAGATCCCGATGCCCTCTTCGACGCCTTCGCCGGATGGTCCAAGCGGCGCGGGCTGGCGCTGTACCCGCATCAGGAGGAAGCGCTCATCGAGATCGTGTCGGGCGCGAACGTCATCTTGTCCACTCCGACCGGTTCTGGCAAGAGCCTGGTCGCCGCGGGCGCCCACTTCACCGCGCTCGCCGAGGGCAAGCGGTCCTTCTACACCGCGCCGATCAAGGCGCTGGTGTCGGAGAAGTTCTTCGACCTGTGCGCCGCATTCGGACCGTCCCAGGTCGGCATGATGACCGGCGACGCCAGCGTCAACGCGGCGGCGCCCATCATCTGCTGCACCGCGGAGGTGCTGGCCGCCATCGCGCTGCGGGACGGGGCCGCGGCCGACGTGGGCCAGGTGGTGATGGACGAGTTCCATTTCTACGCCGACCCCGACCGCGGCTGGGCCTGGCAGGTGCCGATGCTCGAATTGCCCAGGGCGCAGTTCGTGCTGATGTCGGCGACGCTGGGGGACGTGCGGCGGTTCGAGACCGACCTGACCTGGCGCACCGGCCGCCCGACCGCCGTGATCGCCTCCGCCGAGCGCCCGGTCCCGCTGACCTTCTCCTACGTCACCGAGCCGCTGCACGAGACCCTGACCGAGCTGCTCGGCACCAGTCAGGCGCCCGTGTACGTGGTGCACTTCACCCAGGCGGCCGCCCTGGAGCAGGCCCAGGCGCTGATGAGCATCAACGTCTGCACCCGCGCGGAGAAGGACGCCATCGCCGACCTGATCGGCGACTTCCGTTTCGCGGCCGGGTTCGGCAAAACCCTGTCGCGGCTGGTGCGGCACGGCATCGGCGTGCATCACGCCGGCCTGCTGCCCAGGTACCGCCGGCTGGTGGAGACCCTGACCCAGGCCGGGCTGCTGAAGGTCATCTGCGGCACCGACACCCTGGGCGTGGGCATTAACGTACCGATCCGAACGGTGCTTTTCACCGCCCTGTCCAAGTACGACGGGAAGAAGACCCGGCTGCTGCAGGCGCGTGAGTTCCACCAGATCGCCGGGCGGGCCGGGCGGGCGGGATTCGACGTTTCCGGCCGGGTGGTGGTGCAGGCGCCCGAGCACGTGGTGGAGAACGAGCGCGCCCTGGCCAAGGCAGGCGACGATCCGAAGGCGCGGCGCAAGGTGGTCCGCAAGAAGCCGCCCGAGGGTTTCGTCTCCTGGGGCCAGCCGACCTTCGAGCGGCTCGTCGCGGCCGAGCCCGAGCCGCTCACCTCCAGCTTCAAGGTCACCCACGCGATGGTGCTGAACGTCATCGCGCGGCCCGGCGACGCGTTCGCCGCGATGAAGCACCTGCTGACCAACAACCACGAGGACCGCGCGGCCCAGCGCAGGCACATCCACCAGGCCATCGCGATCTACCGCGCGCTGCTGGCCGGCGGTGTGGTGGAGCGGCTCTCCGAGCCTGATTCCACGGGACGGCTGGTCCGGCTTACCGTGGACCTGCAGTTCGACTTCGCGCTGAACCAGCCGCTGTCGCCGTTCGCGCTGGCCGCGATCTCGCTGCTCTCCTCGTCTGATCCTTTGTATCCGTTGGACGTGCTTTCTGTGATCGAGTCGACGCTCGATAACCCGCGGCAGATCCTGTCCGCGCAGCAGTTCAAGGCGCGCGGGGAGGCCGTGGCGCAGATGAAGGCGGACGGCGTCGCGTACGAGGAGCGGCTCGAGCTGCTGGATTCTGTGACCTATCCCAAGCCGCTGGCGGATCTTCTGGAAGGCGCGTACAACATCTACCGTCAGGGTCACCCCTGGGTGACGGACTACGAGGTGTCGCCGAAGTCCGTGGTCCGCGACATGTACGAACGGGCGCTGACCTTCACCGAGTACGTGGGTTTCTACGGTCTGTCCAGGTCCGAGGGCCTGGTGCTGCGCTACCTGGCCGACGCCTACAAGGCGCTGCGCCAGACCGTGCCCGACGAGGCCAAGACCGAGGAGCTGACCGACCTGATCGAGTGGCTGGGCGAGATCGTCCGCCAGGTCGATTCCAGCCTGATCGACGAGTGGGAGCGGCTGCGCCATCCGTCGGACTCCGCCGTGGAGGCCGCGGAGGCGCGGCCCGCTACGGTGACCTCGAACGTGCGGGCGTTCCGGGTGCTGGTGCGCAACGCGCTGTTCCAGCGGGTGCGGCTGGCGGCGCTCGGGCACTACGGGGAGCTCGGTGCGCTGGACGCTGGCAGCGGGTGGGATGCCGAGGCGTGGGGATCGGTGCTGGATTCGTACTTCGAGGTGCACGAGGACATCGGCACCGGGGCGGACGCGCGCGGGCCGGCGCAGCTGATCATCGAGGTCAAGCCGGATCGCTGGGAGGTACGGCAGATCTTCGACGACCCGGCGGGCGACCACGACTGGGGCATCAGCGCGGTCATCGACCTAGCCGCCTCGGACGAGGCCGGGACGGCGGTGGTCCGGGTTACCGACGTCGGCCAGCTATAGCGCTGCTCGTGCTGGCTAGCGCTGCTCGCGGCGGCGGGCGGCGGCCAGCGCGGCGGCCCACCAGGTCAGGTCGTCGGCCAGGAGCTTCAGCTTCGGCTCGAGCCGCGCGAACGCGGTCGTATCGCTGACGTCGCCGGCCTGCCGGGCCGGGATCATGACGTCGGGCAGGATGTGCACCGCGTGCCGCAGCGGGGCCATCTCGAACTCGACGGCGACCAGCCGCAGCTGCTCGATGGCGCGGGCGCCGCCGACGTTGCCCCACCCCACGAAGGCGACCGGCTTGCGGTGCCATTCCGGGAAGGTCCAGTCCATGGCGTTCTTCAGGACCGCCGGGTAGCCGTGGTTGTATTCGGCGGTCAGCACGATGAACCCGTCGGCCCGGTCCAGGGTCCGGCCGAGGCGGGCGACCTCCTCGGTGGCGTACTCGCGCGGCGCCCTGGCCGGCGGCACGGCGTCGAAGAACGGCAGCGGGTAATCGCGCAGGTCGATCAGCTCCACGTCGAAGTCCTCACGGGCGCTCAGGGCCGCCACCACCCAGTGGGCCGTCCGCTCGCTGAAGCGCCCTTCGCGGGTGGTACTCGAGATGACCTGGATCAGCACGGTGCCCACCCTACGTCGGGCGGGTGGTCCGGCTGGCTTCGGTGCCGGGCGCGGGGGTTCCCGGCGCGGTTGTTTTCTGCGTGGGGGTGCTGGGAGCCTGCGGGGTGGGCCGGTCGCGGCGGAGCACGGTGAGCAACTCCTCGTAGGGCCCGATCAGGAAGGCCTCGTCGTCCGGGTGGAACCGGGTGCTGCGCCGCGGCGGGTGCTCGAGGATCGCCCGGTCGGCGGCGCGCCTGATCGCGAGCACCCGGGTCCTGGCGGCCAGGTCGTTCATGGCCAGCCCGTGCAGACCGCCCTGCGGGGTGATGGTCAGCCGGGTCAGCAGCAGCGGCTCATCGCCCGCGTAGAACGTGTTCAGCACATCCAGGCCGAGCCCAGCACCGCGAACAGCGCGGTCAGGGCCAGTGCGAGCCGCCGGTCAACGGCGTGCAGCACGGACAGCGCCAGGTGCCTGGCGTACCTGGGTCTTGATACGCCGGCCAGGCGCCGGGTACCTCGTACGCCTCGTCCTCGCCCGGCCAGGGCGGCATCGTCACGGCGACCGCCGTGAGCGGGGTGTTCGAGGTCCAGCGGTTCCGCAAATCAGTCACCTTCCGACGACATCGCGGCTTCCCATGCCGGCTCGTCGCGGCTCATGGCGGCCGGGGCGAGCCTTCCCCGCGTGATTCGTTTTACCCTGGCTAGATGACCGGCTGGGATGACCGCCAACGAGACGGGCCTGATTCCCCGCCGGGAACCGGCGGGGCCGCCGATGGTGACATCCTGGAACTGAATAGCCGCCGGATAACGGCCCCATCCGGTCGGCCGCGGCTGATCGCCGTGGTCGCCGCGGCCGCGGCCCTGCTCGTCGGCCTAGCCGCGGGGTATGCGGTCGGCCAGCGGCACGTTAAAGACTCCGCGGCCGCCCTGCACTCCCCGGTCACCGCCCCGGTCGCGTCCACGGCAGCGGGCGCCTTGAGCCAGACCGATCGCCAGTGCTCAGCGCAGACCGGTCACATGTTGCAGCTAGGCGTCCAGGTCACGAACCAGTCAGCCACGGGCGTGACTCTCCGCCGTGTCCAGGCGGTCCTGCCGCTGGGCGGCGGCCTCCAGGCGACGGCGCAAGCCTGGGGACCCTGCGGTGAGCTGCCGGCGGCGAGCGGCACCCCGGATACCGCGCTGCCCCCGGGGGCCAGCACCTGGTTCACGGTTACCTTCAAGGTGCTCGTCAAGTGCCCAGACGCGTTCCCCGTCCAGTTCATCCTCGACTACGACCAGCTTGACCAGACGGCCACCATTGACCTGCCAGGCTTCGTAGATCTAGGCCAGGTCCCCTACAACAGCTGCCCTCTTGGCTAAACCGCTACCGGAGCGCACCGCTCGCCTGAGCGGCGATCCGGGAGCCACGGTAGCCACCGCGGCACTACACGTCGATGATCTGGCAGGATGCTTGCGCGGCCTGGAGCAGGCGGGCGATGTCAGCGCGGTCGCCGGTCACCACATCGGCCCGAAGGCCGGCCGCGGTCTGCGCTACCACGGCGTCGGTCACGTCGCTCGTGCCCGCGCGTCCCAGCAGGTACCCGGCGGCGTGAGCACTGCGCTCGGTCAGGTTCACGACCTCGCAGCCGCGCAGCAGCCTGCGGAGCTGCACCTGCATGGTGTCGAAGCCCTGGTCCCCGTGCTAGGCCGAACCCGCCGGCCCTTGCGCAGCGGGCCTGCGGCCTGACCGAGCGTCAGTAGTCGGCCGGAGTATTGCGGATCACGATCAGGCTGACGATCTGGCCGTCGCGGACGGTGAAGTAGTTGGTCAGGATGAGCTCGCCGGGCAGGTTCTCCTTGTCGAAATCGCCGTCGTAGCGGCCGCGGACGATGGTGTCGCCGTAGTGGTCGATGACCTCGGTTACCTCGATGCTCACATGGTCGCCGACCATTTCCTTCGCGACCCAGCGGCGGATGGCCGCGGCGCCCCAGAACTCCCGGTGGGCGTCGTTGACCAGGGCGTCCTCAGCGAACGTGGCCACGATGGCGTCCTCGTCGAAGGCGTTGACGGCGGCGACGTGGTCGGCGACGACGCCGTGGAGGGTGAGGGTGTCGGTCATGACTGGGCTCCTTCGCAGTGCTCGCTTTCTTGCTGATGACTCCACCCTCGGTGCTCCCTTCACCGGAAGGTCAATAGCTCGATCATCGATTGACTGTCCGGTACGGGGAGGGTTGACAATGGCCTGGTGACAGCACCGCTGACCGTCGGCGACTTCTCCCGCGTGACCCACCTGAGCGTCAAGACGCTGCGCCACTACCACCAGGTCGGCCTGCTCGAGCGGCCACGGTCAACCCCGCCACGGGCTACCGCTACTACACCGGCGACCAGATCCCGACCGCGCAGGTCATCCGCAGGCTGCGGGACCTTGAGATGCCGGTCGCCGAGGTCAAGGCGGTGCTGGCTGCCCACGACACGCAGGCCCGCAACGTCCTCATCGCCGCCCACCTGGACCGGCTGGAAGCCGAACTGGCGCAGACCAGGGCCGCGGTCGACTCGCTGCGCAACCTGCTGCGACCTCCCGGCGCCGTGCCCGCCATCGAGCACCGCAGCGTCCCGGCCACGCCGGCGGCCGGGATCGGGGCGGTCATCGACCGCTCCGACATCCTGGCCTGGCGGCAAGGCGCCCTCGGCGAGCTGCGGGCCACCGTCCGCGCCCAGGGCCTGCGCGCCACCGGGCCCAGCGGCGGGATGTACGCCAGCGAGATCTTCCAGCACGACCGTGGCCAGGCAACCGTGTTCATCCCGGTCGAGGGCCCTGTCCACGCCATCGGGGTCCACGCCATCGGGGTCCACGCCATCGGGGTCCACGCCATCGGGGTCCACGCCATCGGGGTCCGCGCCATCGGGGTCCGCGCCATCGGGCGGGTCGTGCCGGTCGTCGTGCCGGCCGCCGAGCTGGCCATCATCAGCCACCACGGCTCGCTCGGCGACGCCGACCTCAGCTACGCCAAGCTCGGCTCGTACGCCACCACCCACGAGATCAGCATCGACGGGCCGCTGCGGGAGTACTACCTGCGCGGCGCCGGCGATACGCCGGACGAAGCGGAATGGAGGACGGAGATTGGCTGGCCCATCTTCCGCGCCGACGCCCCGTCCTGAGCAGTTCCGGCCGAGCGCCCCGGCCCGGCTGAGTGCCCCGGTCCGGCTGAGTGCCCCGGTCCGGCTGAGTGCCCCGGTCCGGCTGAGTGCCCCGGTCCGGCTGGCGGCCAGGCGGTTCGCTGAAATCGTCTGCCCGCCCGAGGTGCGGGCAGGCCAGCGGACCGAACGTGTCCTGGGTGAGCTCGGGCTGATGCTGAGCGCCCTGCCGCCTGCGGCCAGGAAGGCCCTGGCCGCCGCGCTGGTGGTGCTGGACCAGGGCGCGCGCCTGTACCCGCCGTCGCGGGGCCGGCGGTTCGCCCGCCTCGATGACCGGGTGGCGGAGGCCTACATCGGGGCGCTGCTGGCCCGGCACGACCCCGCGGCCGAGGTGGTCAAGCGGCTCAAGGGCGCGGTCACGATGTGCTACTACGACCTGCCGGAGGTGCAGCGGGAAATCGGCTACCACCCGGCCCCCTACATCACCGCCGTATCCCGGCGCCGCCTGGAGACCTACGGCCCGCAAATCCGCGCGGGCGAGCCGTGACCTTGCCCAGCGGGCTCACCGAGCAAGCCGATGTCACCGGCGACCTGGCCCTCGACTGCGGCGCGGTGATCGTCGGCTCGGGAGCCGGCGGGGCGACCGCAGCCGCCGAACTAGCTGAGGCTGGCGTGGACGTGATCCTGCTCGAGGAGGGCGGCTACCACCCGACCGGGTCGTTCACGGCCGAGACCGGGCGGGCGCTGCGGACCCTGTACCGGGACGGCGGCGGCGGCATGACGATCGGCCGGCCCTCCGTGCTGTACGCCGAGGGGCGGTGCGTGGGCGGGTCCACCGTGGTCAACGGGGGTATGTCGTGGCGGGCCCCGGCCCGCGTGCTGGACCGCTGGGCCGAGCAAGACGGCCTGCCGGAGATCCGCGAGAAGGACCTCGCCCCTTACTACGCCCGCGCCGAGGCCCGCCTGTCGGTCGGCCTGCAGGATCCGGAGACGATCGGGCGGGACTCGGAACTGTTCAAGGCCGGCGCGCTGGCCCTGGGGTGGGGACATCGTCCCGAACCGCCGCAACCAGCTGCATTGCGCGGGCACAAACAGCTGCAACACCGGCTGCCCGACCGGCGCGAAGCGCTCGATGCTGGTGACCAGCGTGCCGAGGGCGCTGTCGCTGGGTGCCCGGCTGTTCGCCGACTGCCGGGTGGACCAGGTCACCCGCTCGGGACCAGCCGTCACCGGTGTCACCGGCCACTTCACCCGCCCCGGCGGGCGCAGGGGACCGAGCATCACCGTGCGCGCCAGGATCGTGATCGTGGCCGGGGGCGCGATCCAGACGCCGGCCCTGCTGATGCGGTCCGGGCTGATGCGGTCCGGGCTGATGCGGTCCGGGCTGATGCGGTCCGGGCTGATGCGGTTGGGGTCGGGGCAGCTGGGCCGCAACCTGTCGCTGCACCCGAACGCCATGGTGACCGCGTTCTTCGATGAGGACGTCACTGGCTGGCACGGCGTGCACCAGGCCTTCCAGGTCCGCGAGTTCTTCGAAGAAGGGCTCTTGCTGACCGCGGTGAACCTGTCCCCCACCATGCTGGCCGGGATCCTGCCGGCCTACGGCCGTGAACTGGGCGACCTGATGGCGGACTACAACCGCATCGTCACCGCGGGTCCGCTGGTCGAGGACACCGGGACCGGACAGGTCAGGAACGTGCCTGGCCTGGGGCCGCAGGTGTTCTACCGGCTGACCGACCGCGACGCCGCCCGTGCGGTCCGCGGCGTGGAACTGACCGCCGAGGCGCTGTTCGCGGCGGGCGCCCGCCGCGTGCTGCTCCCCTTCGACGGCGCCCCCGCGGTGGGCAGCCCCGGCGAGGTACGGCGCCTGCTGGCCCGGCCGGTGCCTAAGCGGGCGATCCAGCTGTACTCGATCCACCTCATGGGCACCGCGCGGATGAGCGCGGACCCCCGCCGCGGCGTGGTAGGCGGCTTCGGGGAGTTCCACGGCGTGCCCGGGCTATTCGTGGCCGACGCCAGCCTGTTCCCCGGTCCTACCGGCATCAACCCGATGGAAACGGTCATCGCCCTGGCCATGCGCAACGCCAGGCACCTGATCGAGGACCGCGACCGCTGGGGGCTGTGAGCAGCGCTAACCCCAGACCGCGGTCGGCGCCCCCGGCGCGTAGAAATAGCCAGCGGCGCTCAGGTTGGTATTCGGGTCAGTGTTCAGGCGGGGGTAGTCCATGCCGAACTGGTACTCCTTGCCGGCCGCGACCCGATGGTAGGTCGGGTTGGGCGGCAGGAACTTGCCTGCGACGGTGAATGACTTGTCCTGGAAGTAGAACTGCCTGGGGTTGACCACGAACCCGTCGGCTCCGCCGATGATCACCCAGGAAACGAGGGCGCCGCCAGTCGTGTCGCCCTGCGTGTTTATCTCGGCGATGCGGGAGCCTTCGGGAGTGGTGTACCAGGACAGCTGGTTCGGGTCGAGGCTGTCGGTGCCCTTGAGCCTGACCATCGGCGAGGTTATCCCCTTCGCCGCGTCGAGACGGGCCGCACTCTCGTCGAGCAGGCAGCTGGCAACGTCGATCCCGGCGATGGCCCCGCCGCTGCTGAAGGCCGCCGCGCACACGGGCTGGCGTGCCGCTAGCCAGGCGCTGTCCTGCGCCAGGATGGTCGTCTTCCCGGCGGGCGACGCGCTCTGAAAGCGGGCGAGCTGTGCCTCGTCGATGGCCACATCGACGTTCTCAGTCTTGATCTCGAAGCACTGCTCGATGGCAAGCGCGGAAGGCTGGCTGCCGCAGCTGGCGGGGCCGTTCCGTGTCGTGGCCGGGTGCCCGGGGTCGAACGGCTCGACGATGCCGGCAAACGGGGCCGCGGCGACGCTGGTGCTAGCGCTGGCCGCGGCCTTGGCCGCCGGGCGGGCCGTGGTCGCCGTGCTGACGGATGACCCGGCGGAACCGCAGGCCGCCAGGAGCCCGGTCACGGCGGTGAGCACCGCGGCCCGCCCCAGCGCCGACCGCGCCAGTGCGGGGCCATTGACCCGCGTACCTCGGCGACTCATCGGATTCATCCGCCCCATTAGACGCTGCCTTTCCGCCACCCGCCTTGTTCGCAGTGATCGTAGCGGCGATCGACGACGGCCAGCCACTGTGACACGGCCTGATGGGCCGGGTACCGCCCGCCAGCCCTTCGGCGTCAAAATCAAGATCATTATGCCCGAACGGTCCATGGTTCCTCTCCCCATTCCCGGCACGCGGCACGGCGGCTGCCGCGATCGAGCAGTCGCAAATAGACCGCGGACCCCGATTAAGCCGCGAATACCTTTACGAAGCACGGCTACCTATTTCGGATTCAACCCGCGATCTGGCGCGTATTTCCCAGTAAATGTCCTAGCTCAGCACTATAATCGAACTAGTAACTTAGCAGAGGTCTAGATTGGGAGACCACTCGTACGAGCCGCCACATTAAAGCAGCAGGCCTGCGGCCATCCGGATGGAGGTGACGATCCAGGTGAGTGCCGTCCCGGTGATTTCCAGTGCGAGCGAGGCGTTGAGGCTGCTGAAGTCCGCGCTGGGCTACCTGGCCGCCGCGGACCCCACCCAGTTGGCCGCCGAGGAGCAGGCGCAGTGCCTGCGGGCGCTGGAGCAGGCGGACGCGATGGGCACCGCCGCGCGGTCCTCGGTGCTGGGGGCGTTCACCGCGGGGCAGGGCTATTATGCGGACGGGGATTACAGTCCGCGGATGTGGCTGATCACCAAGACGCGGGTCGGCAGGGGCGCCGCGGCCGGGCACCTGGGCTGGGCCCGCCGGGCCGCCGCGCACCCCCTGGTGGCGGCGGCGCTGGCCGCCGGGGAGATCTCGGTGTCCTGGGCCCGGACCATCTGCGACTGGTCCGGCAAGCTCCCGGCCGACTCCCGCGAGGAGGCGGATGAGATCCTGCTCGGCGCGGCCCGGTCCGGCCTGGACCTGCGGGACCTGACCGCGCTGGCCGCGGAGATGTATGAGAGGTCCCGGCCCCCTGACGACGATGGCCCCGGTCAGGTATTCGGGGACCGGTCGGTGCGGCTGGAGACCACCTACCAGGGTGCCGGCGTCCTCACGGGTGAGCTGACCCCCGAATGCGCCGCGTTCCTGGCCACGGTGCTGGATGCCCTGTCGGCCCCGGCCGGGGCGGAGGACACCCGGACCCATGAGCAGCGGTACCACGACGCGCTGGAAGAGGCGATGCGCCGCCTGGTGGCGAGTGGCCTGCTGCCGGACCGGGCCGGGCAGCCCGCCAAGGTCTGGGCCCATGTCTCGCTGGCGGACCTGCTGGCCCTGGACGCCGACTCCGCGCTGCTGAACGAGTGGACCGCACGGGTCCGCGCCCAGTGGGCCGGCGCCCGGGCCGCCGCCTCCGTGGCCGGCGGGGACGGCGCGGCGTGGCTGGACGGCGACGCCGCGCAGGGGTTCGCGTGCGACGCCTCGGTCACCCCGGTGGTACTGGCCGATGTGAACCCGGCCGCCCTGGATGACCTGGTGCGGCTGTGCGTGGAACTGGCCGGGTACGGGCACGGCCGCGGCGGGCAGACCGGACCGGGCGAGGGCGAGACCGGTCCGGTCTCAGCCGAGGACGGGGCCAGCGGCCGCGAAGACGGCCCGGTACCGCCGACGGAGCGCGGCCGCGAGGCCCTCGAAAAAGCCATCATCGGCAAAGCCGTGGACCTCCTGTCCGGGCCGGGCGGGCTGGCGTCGTTCCTGCGACAGCAGCAGCTCGGCGCGCGACTGGGCGGCCCGAGCCTGCCGCTGGACGTCGGCGTCAGCGACAGCGTGCCGGCCTCGATCCGCAACGCGATCCGGCTGCGGGACCAGCACTGCCAGTGGTCCGGCGGCTGCTGGCAGCCCGCCGCAGCCTGCGAGATCCACCACGTCACGCACAAATCCCGCGGCGGCAAGACCAGCGTGAAAGAGTGCATCCTGTTGTGCTGGTATCACCACCACGTCGTGATCCACCGGTGGGGCTGGACGCTGGTGCTGAACCCCGACGGCACCACCACCGCCTGGAACCCGGACCGGACCAAGGTCCTGCACAGCCACGGCCCGCCCGCCCGCGCCGGGTAAACACCCCCGGCACACGGGGATGATGAGCACGCCAGGACAACGGCGAGGCCAGCCGCGGCCGGGTAAAGCGGCCACGGAGAGTCCGTGCGGGCGTGTATCAGCGGCGGCGCAGGAGTCCTCCGTCCATTAGTAGCAGCCGGATGCGGAGGGATCAGCCCGTTGGGTGGTGAAGAACGAGAGGTAATCGCGCCAGGCGGGCCCCGGCGCGAGTCTTCCGTGCACTGGGTGCATCCGGGGCAGGCGGTCGAGCAAACACCGCAAGGGCCGCAAATTACCGCTAGGGACCCCGCCCAAGGCGGGGAAAGGGGATCAGTAATGGTGACTACCGCGGAGAGCAGCGCGCAGACCGGCATGGTCATTACCCCGGGGGGACTGCGATCGAGTTCTCTCGTTCACAAGATCGAGGCCGGCACGGTACTGGACGAGGCCACCAAGACCATCAGGAACCTCGACGCCGGAGGGAATGTCCTGTTCGACTTCGGAGCCATCGAAGCCAAGGTTGAGGGGACGCCTCTGATGCCTCTCAACGTCTCTCATCCGGCGCGGCCCGCCCCGGCCTTCGGGACCGGGTGGATTACCTACGCGTCCTGGTCCAACTCCACCGGTACGCCGGTGTCGTCGTTCAGCACTCAGTGGTATGTCCCGCCGGCGCCGATCGCCGAGGATGGGCAGATCATCTTCCTGTTCAACGGCATCCAGAACTCGACCATGATCTACCAGCCCGTTCTCCAATGGGGCGTGTCGGCCGCCGGCGGCGGGAACTACTGGGCGGTGGCCAGCTGGTATGCCGACGGCCAAGGCGGGCCCGCGTTCCACTCCGATCTTGTCCGGGTCAATCCGGGCGATCTTCTGACCGGTGTCATGACGCTGACCGGACAGTCAGGCGGCAATTTCAGCTACAACTGCCAGTTCCAGGGGATCGCCAACACTTCGCTGCCGATCCAGAATGTCCAGCAGCTCACCTGGTGCGTGGAAACGCTGGAGGCGTACGGAATCAAGGGTGCCCCTGATTACCCCGTCACCTTCAGGACGCCCATGAAGGCCATCGACATCAAGACGGGGGCCACCACTCCCGCGGTTACCTGGACTCCGACGAACACGGTCACCGACTGCGGCCAGCACACCCTCGTCGTCAGCAACTCGGGAAGCAACGGCGAGGTGGACCTGTGCTACGGGACGGTGGGTCCTGCCTCGGCCGCGGTGGTGTCCTGGGCGGCCGACCGGCTGGATATCTTCGGGCTCGGCACCGACAACCAGATGTACCACAAGTACTGGAACGGAGCCGCCTGGGGCCCGTCCCAGACCGGCTGGGAAGCCCTCGGCGGGGTCTTCAACAGCCCCCCGGCGGTGGTGTCCTGGGACCCCGGCCGACTCGACATCTTCGGGCTCGGCACCGACAACCAGATGTACCACAAGTACTGGAACGGGACCGCCTGGGGCCCGTCCCAGACCGGCTGGGAAGCCCTCGGCGGCGTGTTCGACAGCCCCCCGGCGGTGGTGAGCTGGGCGCCCGGCCGACTCGACATCTTCGGGCTCGGCACCGACAACCAGATGTACCACAAGTACTGGAACGGGACCGCCTGGGGCCCGTCCCAGACCGGCTGGGAAGCCCTCGGCGGCGTGTTCGACAGCCCCCCGGCGGTGGTGTCCTGGGCGCCCGGCCGACTCGACATCTTCGGGCTCGGCACCGACAACCAGATGTACCACAAGTACTGGAACGGGACCGCCTGGGGCCCGTCCCAGACCGGCTGGGAAGCCCTCGGCGGGGTCTTCAACAGCGCGCCTGCGGTGGTGTCCTGGGCGCCTGACCGACTGGACATCTTCGGGCTCGGCACGGACGACCAGATGTACCACAAGTACTGGAACGGGACCGCCTGGGGCCCGTCCCAGACCGGCTGGGAGGCCCTCGGCGGGGTATTCGACAGCATGCCGGCCGCGGTGTCGTGGGAGACCGGCCGCCTGGACATCTTCGGGCTGGGCACGGATAACCAGATGTACCACAAGTACTGGGAAGGGGCCTGGGGTCCGTCCCAGACCGGCTGGGAGGCCCTCGGCGGGGTCTTCAACAGCGCGCCTGCGGTCGCGTCGTGGGGACGCGGCAGGCTCGACATCTTCGGCCTGGGCACCAACAACGAGATGTTCCACAAGTACTGGAACGGGGCCTGGGGGCCCTCGCAGACCGGCTGGGAGCCTCTCGGCGGGATCTTTGACGCAGGGTAACCGCACCCGGCCTTAGGGCCAGGACCATCCGATAGCAGCGCCGTCCTGGCTTGTCCACGCCAAGCCAGGACGGCGTCGCCGGCGCTGACCACGAGCAGCGGGCCGAGGGAGGCGTCGCGGGTCGGGCCCAGGGCCAGTTCGGTACCTGGGGCGGCCGTCTCGCAGACCAGGGCGCGGGGGCCCAGGCGGGGAGCCATCTCGTCGTAGGCGGCGGCGAGGGCGGCGGGATCGCCGAGGGCGAGGCGGACCCCGCCGACGTCCGACTTGTGGGCGATGCCCGGCTCGTCGGTCTTGAGCACGACCGGGTAGCCGATCTCGGCGGCGGCGGCGAGGGCCTCGGCGCGGGACGAGGCGGGGCGGGCGCGCACGGTCCGGATGCCGTAGTCGCGGAGCAGGTCGAACAGGATCGCGGCGCCGGGATGGCGGGCGAGGCGGTCCGGCCAGCGGCTGGAGCGCGCCGGAATGGGCCGACACCATGGCCCGCCCGGCGTCGGACCCGCCCACGCTGAGCAGCACCACCGGCACGTCCGCCGCCTGGGCCTGGGCGAGGACCGCCCGCAGGTCGGGCGCGTCCCTGATCGCCTCGAGCACCAGCGCGAGCACCTTGGTCTCCGCCAGCCCCAGCGCGTACCCGGCGTAGGCCGCGGCGGTGGTGACGAGCTCCTGGCCGGACGAGACGGCCAGGCTGAAGCCGAAGCCGCGGCGGGCCCGCAGCATCGCGGAGAACACCGAACCCGAGTGGGTGATCAGCGCCACCGGCCCGGGCGGCGGGTCGGGCTCGACGTACCCGATGGCCCGCAGGCCCCTGGCCACGTTCACGAACCCCATGCACCCGGCCCCGCACACCGCCATCCCGGCCGACGCGGCCGACGCGGCCGACGCGGCCGTCGTGGCCAGCCGGTCCCGCAGCCCGGGGAGGAAGGCACTGCCGAAGATGACGGCCGAACGGTCGCCCCTGCGTGCGGCCGTTGACCAGGTAAGTGCGCGGCCGCGACGGGCTCCTGGCCACCTCGGCGATCATCCGCGCGCCCAGGCGGCCCGGCCGCGCGCTGGCCCCGACCAGGGCGATGCTGCGCGCTTCCAGCATCGCGGTGCCGAGGTGGCCGTCGCCGACGTCGCCGATGGAGTGGTGCGCCATCACGTAGGCGGTGCCTGGCTCGTAGGGCCCGGCCCAGGTCCCGATCACGCCGTTCACCGCGAGCGCGCCCTTGACCTGCGGTGAGGTGAACCAGTCGTCGAGCAGGTCGGCGATCGACATCGTCATCAGCCGGGTCACGTCGGCGATCGTGCGCACGCCCAGGTTACGGTGGCGCCAGGCCAGCCGGAGCGTCTCGGCGAGGTCGCGGGGCCGCCGGGAGCCGAGGTTCGGCGGCACGGTGAGCAGCAGCGGTCCCAGCACGTCGGCCAGGCCGGCCAGCCAGGCGTCCCAGCGGGGCATCGCGTCGGCGTCCTTCTTCGACCAGCGGGACACCTCGTCGTAGTTGCGCTTGGCGTCGTCGGCATACAGCTTGATCGACCCGCCCTCGGGAAAGGCCTGGTAGTACGGGCCCATCGGGAAGATCTTGTAGCCGCGCCTCCCGAAAGATTGACTGAACATTCAGTCTAGAAGCTGCTACGATTACCCACAAGGCCGCCAACGAGGGAACGGCTTGAGCGAGCTGGAGCGGTCAAAATGGCTGAGGCTGGACGAGGTGAGGGTGGCCGGGCGGAGGCCGGCGAGGCACGTCGGGAGCAGATGCTGCGGGCGGCGCTTGAGGTCATCGTCGAGCGAGGGTACGCCGACACCAGGATCGCCGATGTGGCCGAGCGGACCGGGACGAGCCCGGCGCTGGTCATCTACTACTTCAAGACCCGCGACCAGCTGCTCACCGAGGCGATCAGGTTCTCGGAAGACTCCTGGTACGCCGAGAACGTCCGGCGGATGGCGAAAATCCCGTCCGCGGCCGGGCGGCTGGCCGAGCTCGTGGCCATGATCTGCCTGCCCGGCACCGATCCGGAGCCGCGCAGCTGGTGGCTGCTGTGGCTGGACCTCTGGGCGCTTTCGCCGCGGAACCCGGGGGTGGCCGCGGTACGGCAGAAGTCTGACGAGCGGTGGCGGGAGACCATCCGCTCCATCGTGCTGGCCAGCCAGGAAGCCGGCGAGTTCGCGTCCGTGGACGCGGACGACTTCGCGATCACGCTGTCCGCCCTGCTCGACGGGCTGGCCGTGCAGATCGCGCTTGAGGACCCGGAGGTTCCGCCGCAGCGCACGTACGACCTGGCGATGCGGTTCGCGGCCGGGCAGCTGAGGTTCGACTGGAAGCCCGCACCTGCGGCTAAGCGGGCGCGCAAAAAAGGCGGCAAGTAAACCGGAGGTGCGCCGTGGCCAGCGGGAGCATCGAGCTTTCCGGGCTGACCAAGCGGTTCAGCGAGATCGCGGTCGACAACATCGACCTCACCGTGGCCAGCGGCGAGTTCTTCTCCCTGCTCGGCCCGTCGGGCTGCGGCAAGACCACTACCTTGCGGCTGATCGCCGGGTTCGAGCAGCCGACCTCGGGCCGGATCCTGCTCGACGGCGTCGATGTCTCCGGCGTGCCGCCGCACCGCCGCAACGTCAACACGGTGTTCCAGAGCTACGCGCTGTTCCCGTTCCTGACCGTGTCGGACAACGTGGCGTTCGGCCTGAGGAACCGCGGGGTCGGCAAGGCGGACCTCAAGCGCCGGGTGGACGACGCCCTCGAACTGGTGAAGATGGCCTCCTACGCCAAGCGGCGGCCTGGCCAGCTGTCCGGCGGCCAGCAGCAGCGCGTCGCGCTGGCTCGCGCCCTGGTCCTCAACCCGGCCGTGCTGCTGCTCGACGAGCCGCTCGGCCTCCGCCGGGCCGCCCGCCACGGTACGGCTCGGCGACTGGGCGCTGTCCGCGCAGCGCTGCGAGGCGATCGCCGCCGGGTCGCACGCGGTGATCAGGCCGGAACGGGTGCGCATCGAGCCGCACGGGTCGCCTGGCGATAACCGCGTGCCCGCGATGGTGGAGCGGGTGGTGTTCCTCGGTGCCGCCATGCAGGTGATGCTGCGGCTGCCGTCCGGAGTGGTCGTGATAGCAACCAGAACTGACGGAAGATCCGTCGGCGGGGCGGTCGGGTGAGAACCTTGGCTCATGCGCGCACTGGTGATCACCGGCCCGGGGTCGGCGCGGGTCGAAGAGGTCGAGGTCCCGGTGCCCGGGGCGGGGCAGGCGGTCGTCGACGTCCGCCGGGCCGGGATCTGCGGGACGGACGTGGAACTGTTCACCGGGCAGCTGGCCTACTTCGCCCAGGGCAAGACCGGCTTCCCGCTGCGGCCGGGGCACGAGTGGTGCGGCGCGGTGTCCGCGGTCGGCACCGGGGTTGATCCGGGCTGGATAGCTACCCGGGTGACCGGGGACACCATGCTCGGCTGCGGGCGCTGCGCGCGGTGCCGCGCCGGGCACGGGCACGTCTGCGCGAACCGGCGTGAGGTCGGGATCGTGGGGTGGGCGGGCGCGCTGGCCGAGAAGGTGCTGGTGCCTGTGTCCAGCCTGTACCGGTTGCCTGAGGCGATCGACGACCGGGCGGGGGCCATGGTCGAACCCGGGGGCAATGCCTGGCGGGCCGCTTCGGCCGCCGGCGCGGGCCCTGGGAAACGGATCCTGGTGTGCGGACCGGGCACCATCGGGCTGCTGACGACGGCTTTCGCCCGGGCGGCGGGGGCCGAGGTGGATGTCCTGGCCCTGGATCGCAGCCGGGAGAAGCTCGCGTCGGCTTTCGGTGCCGCCGTCTGCTGGACCGCTGATGATCCGCCGCCGGGGATCTACAACGCGGTCATCGACTGTACCGACGATCACCAGATGCCCACGGCCGCGCTGGCGCTGGCCGAGCCAGCCGGCCGCGTGGTCTACATCGGGATCTCGGGGGTACCGAGCCTGATCGATAGCCGCGACCTGCTCCTCGGTGATCTCACCGCGGTCGGCATCCTCGGCGCGTCGGATGGGCTCGCGCCCGCCATCGAGCATTACGCCGACGGCCGGGTGGATCCTTCCGGCCTGGTACGGGTCACGGTCGGCCTGGACCGCACGGCTGAGGCGCTAGCCGGGCTGGTCAGCGCCGCGCCCGGTACCAAGATCCACATCGATCCGAGTGCCTGAGGGGCCGGCGCCACGGCGCTACCGGGTAGATTCGGGTGATGAAGAAGGTTCTCGAGCTCCTGCTCTGCTTCCTCCATCCCGTGGCCGTGATCCTGATATGGATCGACCTGGCCGGCCGCCATGATATCGGGGGCGCTTCTAAGGTGGCCTGGGCGGTGTTCAGCCTGATCCCGCTGGTGCCGTTCCTCTACGTGCTCACCGGCGGCGACCTGTGGTGAGGCCAGCGGGGTACGGGCGGGGTCAGGTTTCGTCGTGCTCTTGCAGGAATGCGCGGAACTCATCGATGGCCTGCTCCTGATCCGAGCCGAGATCGGGGACCAGGACCATGTCGGTACCGCTCCAGAAGGCCCCGGTGTACTCGGCGCCGTCGGTCGCCGGCGGCATCAGCACGCAGTGATGCGCGATCTTCATGTGGTCCCGCACCTGCGACCAGGAGACACCGGGCGGGACCAGGCCGATCGCGGGGGAATCACTGTCGTCGATCTCCAGGTCCTCGAGCACCCCCGCCTCCTTCCGGCCGCGGTCAGCCTAGCCGTGGCGGCAGCCTAAATTCTGCCGGCGCCGGGTCACGTCTCAATTCAGTCCAGGGCGGTCACGATGGCTTCCCATGAGTTGACTGAACGTTCAGCTAGACATGAGGGCGGCCGGGCGACAAGGCCTTCCGCGATCCGGGATAATTGTCATACAGGCCTCTCGCGGCCGCTTCTGGGCGGGATCGTGAACGGGATCAGGGGCGCGCAGGACGGCCCGTTCGGCATAAATATTCTTGTGACCTTGGAGCGCGGCTTGAGGCAGATCATGAGGCGGCGATGAGCGAGCCGACGGCGGCCGAGGCGCAGGCCGAGGGCGAGGCCCCGGAGGGCGGGAGGCCGTTTTCCGGGCGGACGGCCTGGGCGCGCCGGATGCAGACGCCGCTGCGCACGTTCCTGCGGACCGAGACGGGCAGCGCCTCGGTCCTGGCGGGTGCCACGGTGGCCGCGCTGATCTGGGCGAACATCAGCATTTCTTCTTATGACACGGTATGGGCCACGCAGCTCGCCTTCCTGGTCGGCCACTCGGGGGTCGCCCTTGACCTGCGCGGCTTCGTGAACTCCGGGCTGATGGCGTTCTTCTTCCTGGTGGTCGGGCTGGAGGCGCGGCGCGAGTTCGACATGGGCGAGCTGCGGGTGCGCAGCAGGCTCACGCTGCCGCTGCTGGCCGGGCTGGGCGGCATGATCGTGCCGATCGGCATCTACCTGGTCGCGAACGCCGGGCGGCCGTCCGAGCACGGCTGGGGCATGGCGATGTCAACCGATACCGCCTTCGCGCTCGGTGCGCTCGCGCTGGTCGGCCGCAGGCTGCCCGATCGCGTCCGCACCTACCTGCTCACCTTCTCCGTCGTGGACGACCTGGCCGGTCTCGCGGTCATCGCGGTGGCGTACAGCGGGCACATCGACGTGGTGCCGCTGCTGTTCGGGGTGGGATTCCTCGCCGTGGTCCTGATCATCCGGGCGCGCGGCGTCCGGTACGGGCCCGTTTACCTGCTCGTCGGGATCGCGGCCTGGGTGGCGTTTCTGAAGTCGGGCGTGGATCCGATCGTGGTCGGGCTGGTCATGGGCCTGCTGACCTACGCGTACTCGGCGACCCGGGCCTCCCTGGAGCAGGCGTCTGAGGCGTTCCGGCTGTTCCGTGAGCAGCCCACCGCCGAGCTCGCGCAGTCCGCGCGCGACGAGGTGCGGACCGCGATCTCGCCCAACGACCGGCTCGTGCAGCTCTTCCACCCGTGGACCAGTTACGTCATCGTGCCGCTGTTCGCGCTGGCCAATGCCGGGATCGTGATCAGCGGCAGCTTCCTGGCCCGCGCCTACACCTCGCCGGTCACGATCGGCATCATAATCGGCTACCTGGTGGGCAAGCCGGTCGGGACGAGCGGCTGCGCCTGGCTCGTGACCCGTCTTAGCCGCGGGCGGCTGCGGCCGCCGGTGGGCTGGGGCGCGGTCGTGGGGGCCGGCGCGGTGGCCGGGATCGGCTTCACGGTGTCGCTGCTGATCGCGTCGCTGGCGCTGCAGGGCACCGAGCTGGCCGAGGCCAAGCTCGGCATCCTGTCCGCCGCGGTGGCCGCCTCGGGCCTGACCTGGATCATCTTCCGGCTGGTGAACCGGCTGCCGCCGCGAAGGCGGCTGCGCGCGCTGCTTGGCACGGCCGAGGTCATCACCGACCTGATGGTCCCCGTGGACCCGTCGCGGGATCATCTGCGCGGCCCGGACAAGGCGCCGGTCACCGTGGTGGAGTACGGGGACTTCGAGTGCCCGTACTGCGGCCAGGCCGAGGCGGTGGTACGGGAACTGCTGCGCGATTTCGGCGGCGACCTGCGGTACGTATGGCGGCACCTGCCGCTGAACGACGTCCATCCGCACGCGCAGCTCGCGGCCGAGGCCGCCGAGGCGGCCGCCAGGCAGGGCGCGTTCTGGGAAATGCGTGACCTGCTCTTCGATCACCAGGGCGCGCTCACCGCACGCGACCTGATGAGGTACGCGGAATCGCTGGGCCTCGACACCGGGCAATTCGCCGCGGATCTACGCAAGCACACCGGGGCGGCTCATGTCGGCGAGGACGTGGAATCCGCCGACCTGTCCGGGGTATCGGGCACTCCGACGTTCTTTGTCAATGGCATGAGACATTACGGCGCCTATGACATACAAACGCTGTCGAAAGCGGTCAAACTGGCTGCGGCCAGGACGAAAATTGGCAGCTGATTAGCTGGTCTAGCCGGGGCGACACGCGTGGCTTGGCTATCGGCGCCTTCGCGGACATCGGGTGAGAATTGTGCCAGCCTTAGAAATTCGAGCGCACTTTACTCATCCCCGGGGGGAAAATGAAGCGAACATTCGCTGCTGTCATCACGGCGGTGCTGGCCATGGCATGGCTGGCCACCGGACCCGCTTACGCGAAGCCGAAGCCGAAGCCGCCGGCCCAGGACAGCGCGACGATCAAGGTCGCGCCGAAATGGACCTACCAGGGCGGCGGCAAGCTCGCGGTCATCGCGAGGTGTTCCTACCGGCAGGACTCGCGCGTCGTGGCGTCAAAGATGCTGCCCCGCGCCGTGAACCTGCACGGCCACCCGGATCTCCTTATCAACGTCACCGGCAAGACGAAGCCCGGAAAGTACGCCATCGCGCTGTGGTGCGTGACCAGGAAAGGCCAAGTCGACGCGCTCGACATGGCCTGGGTCAAGATCGTGAAGCGGATGCCGGACTTTCAGCAGCCGTCGGCGCCGCCGCTGCCGCGGCACTTCAAGGCCAATGTGACGGTGCAATCAGGGCCGCCCGTCGCGGCTCACGGCACCGCGGCGAAAAACAAGGCGGCGAAGGCCGGGAAACGGCGCTGAACCGTGCTCCGGGGTCCTCCCCCCGCGTGGGCGGGGGGAGGACGTGAGAGGTCTGGGGGGACATGAGAGCCTGACAGGGGCAACGAGGAGGAGGTACCGGATGAACGAGCAGCCAACCGCCGCGGCCGCGGGGACCATCGACATCGGTGGTGACCTGACCGTCAACCGCCTGGGGTTCGGGGCGATGAGGATCACCGGCCCGGGCATCTGGCGTGACCCGCCCGACCGGGATCAGGCCATCGCGACGCTCAGGCGGATCACCGAACTCGGCGTCAACTTCATCGATACCGCCGACTCGTACGGCCCCGAGGTCAGCGAGATCCTGATCGCCGAGGCGCTGTACCCGTACCCGGATGACCTGGTGATCGCGACCAAGGGCGGCCTGGTGCGGCCCGGCCCGAACCGCTGGGACGCCGACGGCCGCCCGGAGCACCTGCGGCAGGCGTGCGAGGGCAGCCTGCGCAGGCTCAGGCTCGAGCAGATACCGCTGTACCAGCTCCACCGCCCGGACCCGAAGGTGCCGCTGGCCGAATCGGTCGGCGCGATCGCCGAGCTCAAGAACGAGGGCAAGATCCGGCACGTCGGCCTGTCCAACGTGACGGAGGACCAGTTCCGCGAGGCGGAGCGGATCGTCCCGATCGTGTCGATACAGAACAGGTTCAACGTGAGCGACCGGGAGTCGCAGTCGATGATCGACCTGTGCGAGCAGGAAGACATGGTGTTCCTGCCGTGGGCGCCGATCCAGCAGACCGACAGGAAGGTCGCCGTGGCCGTGGCGGCCCAGCGGCGCGGCGTGACCGAGTACCAGGTCGTGCTGGCCTGGCTGCTGGCCTCCTCGCCAGCGGTCCTGCCCATTCCAGGGACCGGCTCGCCCGAGCACGCGGCGCATAACGTCGCCGCCGCAGCCATCGACCTCAGCCGGGACGAACTCGAGGCCATCAGCAAGGGCGGGTGACTAGCTGTTGTCCGGGTCTCGCAGGAGCACGGCGATCACCGGCGGCCGGGTCGTCCCCATCGAGGGCGAGCCGGTGGAGGGCGGAACCGTCCTGCTGCGGGACGGGAAGATCACGGCCGTCGAGGGGCCGGGCTTCGCGGTGCCGGCCGGCGTGGACGTGGTGGACGCGACAGGCAAGTGGGTGCTGCCCGGCTTCATCGACGCGCACGCGCACGCCGGCGTGGCCGAGGAGGCCACGGGCTGGGCCGGGCAGGACACCAACGAGCGGACCAGCCCGGTCACCGCCCAGGTCCGGGCGCTCGACGCGATCAACCCGGCTGACCTGGGCTTCCGTGACGCCATCAGCGGCGGCGTCCTCGCCGTCAACGTCAACCCCGGTTCGGCCAACCCGATCGGCGGCCAGACCGTGGCGATCAAGTGCTGGGGCCGCACGGTGGACGAGATGGTGCTCCGCGAGCCCGCCGGCCTGAAGTCCGCGCTCGGCGAGAACCCCAAGCGTGTCTACGGGGAGCGGAACGAGACCCCGTCGAGCAGGCTGGGGACCGCCGCGGTGATCCGGGGCGCGTTCGTCGATGCCCTCAACTACCAGGCCAGGCTCACCGCTGGGGGCTCCGGGACCGGGCCGGGCCCGGTGGACCGCGACCTGAAGCTGGAGGCGCTGGGCCGGGTGCTGCGGCGGGAGATCCCCTGGCGGCAGCACTGCCACCGCGCCGACGATATCGCGACCGCGCTGCGGATCGCCGGGGAGTTCGGCTATGACCTGGTGATCGATCACGGCACCGAGGCCTACCTGCTGGCCGATCAGATCGCCGCCGCGGCGGTCCCCGTGGTCATCGGGCCGCTGTTCACCAGCCGGTCCAAGGTGGAGCTGCGCAACCGGTCGCTGGCCAACCCGGGCCGGCTCGCCGCGGCCGGGGTGACGATCGCCATCACCACCGACCACCCGGTGGTGCCGATCCACTTCCTCATCCACCAGGCCACGCTGGCAGTCAAGGAAGGCCTGGACCCGGTGACGGCGCTGCGCGCGGTGACGATCAACCCGGCGCGCATCATCGGCTGCGCCGACCGGATCGGCTCGCTGACCGCTGGCCAGGACGCCGACCTGGTGATCTGGTCCGGCGACCCGCTTGACGTGATGAGCCGGGCCGAGCGGGCGTATATAGACGGCCGGGAAATCTACCGCTACGACTACGGCCGGCGCGAGGGCGTTTTCGCCGAGCTCTAGGCTCGCGGGGCCTGCGGTCGTCTTCAGGGCGCCGGCCAGGTCGCGCTGACCCGCCGCGCGAATCCGGGGAGCGCGGAAGGCAAATATAGGGAACTGCTCCCGATCCGGGCCGCCGCCGGGCCGCCGTACCGTCGCAGTGAACGCACAGCAGCCTTCCGAGGAGAGGAAATCCTTATGAGCATCATCAAGCGGCTGAGCAGTCTCGTCGCCGTGCTGGCCGGTGCCGGCCTCGCGCTGACGGCGCTCCCAGGCGCCGCCCCGGCGTCGATGGCGATGCTGATCCCGGGGCCGGGCCCCGGCGGGTCGGCCGGAGCCGCCGTTAGCGATTCGTCACCGGTAATCCGGACGGTCGTGGTGGGCGGCATGCCCGGCTGGCAGATCGCCCTGATCGCGATCGCGGCCGCAATCGTCGCGGCCGGTACCGCGGTGCTGCTCGAGCGGGCGCGTTCCGCCCGCCGGCGGCTGACCACCATGCCTGCCTAGTCCGCGGCAGTGCCGGTGAGCGGCCGCCCGTTCTGGGGCCTGAGCACGGATGTTCAGGCCCCAGGGAGGCCGAAGGCCCAGTTCAGGATGCGGATCGGGTCGGCCGTGTTGGGGGTGGTGATGGAGCCGGGGCTGTCCAGGGTGACGCCGATCAGGGAGCGGCCGTCCCTGGTGGCCTCGAAAAGCAGGCACTGGCCGGCCGCCCCGGTGAATCCGGGCTTGATGCCGATCACGCCCGGGTAGCGGCCGAGCAGCGGGTTGAGGTTCCGCCACCGGTAGGCGTGATGCCCCGATCCGGCGGCGATCCGGTAGCTGCCCTGGTCCACGATCGAGCGGAACAGCAGGGAGCTCATCGCGGCGCGGCCGAGCGTGAGCAGGTTCGCGGCGGTGGAGTAATTCGAGTACGGCGTCGGGTAGGGCAGGCCGTCGAAGTTGCTGAAATGGGTACGGGTCATCCCCATCAGCCGCGCGATGGCGTTCATCTTGGCGATGAACGCCGGGATACTCGGCCCGTAGGTCTCCGCGAGGGTATAGGCGGCGTCGGCCCCGGAGGGGAGCAGCAGCGCGTAGAGAAGCTCGCGGGCGGTGAGCTTGTCGCCCGGCCGCAGGCCGGCGTTGCTGGCGTCGTAATTGAGCACGTACCCGATCACGGCGGCCGGGATCGTTATCGTCCGGTCCAGGTCGCCCGCCTTGATCACGATGAAGGCCGTCATCACCTTGGTGATGCTGGCCATCGGGCGCTCGGTGTTCAGGCCGCGGCTCCACAGCAGCCGGCCGGTGGGCGCGTTCTCGATCGCGGCCGCCTTCGCCGCTACTCCGCCCGGACCGGCCGTGGCGGCGCTGGCGGCTGCTGGCCGGGCGGCGCTCGCCATAGATACGGGCGCTGCGACGGATGCGGGCGCTGCGACGGCCAGTGCCGTGGCGGCGGTGAGGACCACGGCGCCCAGGAGTACGGTCACCCGAGCCATCAGGTGAACACGCGCCACGATGGACACCCCCGAACAGTAGCGGCCAGACGACAGCCGCAAGCCTCCCAGGTGCGGCACATGATGGCAACTGCGCTGGCGCAACCTGGCTAGTCTCTCGGCCAGGCGAATACCGGGCCCCGGGCCCGGAGAGTCACCGGTGAGCCGACGGGCAGATAGGGCCCCCCGCTCATCCGCACGACAATCATCCGGTCGCCGTCATGCTCGGGCCGGACGTGGAGGACGGCGTTGTGACCGTGGTAGCCAAAGGACGTCACCCGGCCCGGCACGCCGTCGGCGCCGGGCTCGAGTTCGATCTGCTCGGGCCTGACCAGGACCGTGACCTGGCTGGTGCCGGCGGGGATGGTCACGTCGGCGCCGAGCGGGAGGTTACCGAGCAGCGTCTTGACGACATCCCCGTTGAGAACGCCCTCGAGCAGGTTCGCGTCACCGATGAAACTGGCCAGCTCAGGGTTGGCCGGCCGACGGTAGAGTTCTTCCGGCGTCGCGTACTGCGCGATCTTCCCGTCGCGGAGCGCCGCGACGCGGTTGGCGATCGACAGCGCCTCGTCCTGGTCATGCGTCACCAGCACCGCCGTGGTGCCGCTGCGGCGGAAGATGTCCTGGACGTCAGCGCGGACGCTGGCCCGCAGCTGAGCGTCCAGCGAGCTGAACGGCTCATCGAGGAGCACCACCGCGGGCTCGATGGCCAGCGCCCGGGCCAGCGCGACCCGCTGCTGCTGGCCACCGGAAAGCTGATGCGGGTACCGCTTGCCGAAGCCGCCCAGGCCGACCGCCTCCAGCATGGCAGGTACCTTGCCGCCGCGCCGTTCCCTGGCGGCAAGCCCGAACCCGACGTTGGACTCGACGGTCAGGTGCGGGAACAAGCTCCCTTCCTGCGGGACGTAGCCGATGCGGCGCCGCTCCGGCGGGGTGTGCTCGCCGGGGCCGTCGACCAGGACATCGCCGATCGTGATCGTGCCGGCGTCCGCCCGTTCGAAGCCGGCCAGCAGTCGCAGCAAGGTGGTCTTCCCGCTGCCGGACGGCCCGAGGATCGCCGTCAGGGACCCAGCAGGTACCTCCAGGTCCACGCCGGTCAGGACCGGGTGGGTGCCGAAGGCCTTGTGCAGGCCCGTCACCGCCAGTTGCCGCATGCCTTCATCCTCGCGCTTGAGCCGGGCGATTGAAAAATCGGCCTAGGACATAACTCGGCACGGCCGCGACGATGATCATGACGAGGGCGAAGGGCGCGGCCTGGCTGTAGGACAGGTTGGTCTCGTAGGCCCAGAACTGAGTGGCCAGCGTTTGCGCACCGGTCGGGATAAGCAGCAACGTGGCGGTGAGCTCGGTGACCACCGACAAGAAAACCAGGCAGAACGCCGCCACGAGGCCAGGCCCGGCGAGCCGCACGGTCACCCGGAACAGGACGACCAGCCTGCGCTGGCCCAGGGACCTGGCCACCTCGTCGAGGCTGACCGGCGCCCTGGCCAGCGATGCCTTGACCCCGACCAGCGCCAGCGGGAAGAACATGATCGCGTAGCAGCCGATGAGTAGCATCGACGTCCCGTAGCCGAACCCGGCCGCGTAGCGTTCGGTGAAATAGGACAAGGCGAAGGCGATCACCACTCCGGGCATGCCCAGGACGAGGTAGGTGCTGCGCTCAAGCAGCTGCCGCACGCGCCCGCGGTGCCGGATGGCCAGCAGGGCCACGGGAAACGCACCGATCGTGGCCAGGGCCGCCGCGACGACGCCGTACAGGGCCGTGTGCCCGGCGGCGTTCAGCAGGGATACGTTGGCCCCGCCTGACAACCCGCCGGCCCGGCCTGCCTGCATCCAGTACACGGTGGCCGCGGCGGGGACGCCGAGCGCGAGCAGGACGAGCGCGGAGAACAGGGCCAGCACGGGCCAGCGTGTCCAGCCGAGCCGCTGAGGGGGGTTTACTCTCTGGGTCATCGGGCCCGACCTGCTCACCCGGCCCCGGTCGCGCTCGCGGAGCATGCCTTCCCCGGCCAGGACGAGCAGGCTCAGCACGACGAGCACCAGGGACAGCGCGCAGGAGGCGGCGAAGCTGTACCCGTTGAGCTCGGTGAAGATCTCAGTCGTGAAGGTCTGGTAACCGAGGATCTCGAACGCGCCGTACTCGGCCAGCATGACCAGGGCGACCAGCAGGCAGCCGCCGAGGATGGCGCCCTTGGCCTGGCCGAGGGTGATCCGGGCAAAGGTACGGACACGGCCGGAGCCCAGGCTGCGCGCGACCTCTTCCTGACCGGGATCCGCCATCCGCAGGCTGGCCGCCACCGGCAGGTAAACCAGCGGGTAGACCAACAGGGTCATCACGATGACCGCCCCGGTGAAGCCGTGCGCCCAGGACCACAGGGAGTTCCAGCCGAAGCTCACCACGAAGTCCGGGATGGCGAGCGGCACCACCACGAGTACGGCCCACGCCCGGCGGCCCGGCAGGTCGGTCCGCTCGATGCACCACGCGGTGGCGGTGCCTATCACCGAACACGCCGCGGTGACCACGACGGTGAGCCGCACGGTGTTCCAGAGCAACGAGCGGGTCAGCGGCCGGAAGATGAGGTGAGCGACCTCCGCGGCCCCGGCACCGTGGGCTTCGATCAGCAGGAACACCAGCGGCAGCGCGAGGACCGCCGCCACTACGGCGCTGACCGTGAACAGGGCGACCGGGCGACGGGCCCGCCGCGGACGGGCCGTGATCATCTCGCCCTGGCGGTCAGCTAGCGTACCCGCGGCCATCAGCGGTCCTGCTCGGTGCGGAGGATCACAGCAGGCCCGCCTGACGAAGCAGGGCGAGCGCCGCCGAGCCGTCGCCGAGATCGGCGATAGTGATCGAGTTCGGCTGAAGCTGATCGAACGGCGTCTCAGGCGCCGACGTGGTCACTCCCGATCCGAGCGGGTACTCATAACTCTGCTCGTTGCCTGACGCGCGCGCGATGATCTCCTGCCCCTGCCTGCTGACCAGGAAGGCGAGGAACTTCTGCGCGGCCGCCTGGTGCGGGCTCGACTTCAGCACCGCCGCGCCTGAGACATCGATCACGTACCCGGGGTCATGCGGGGCGAAGTAGGTGATCCGGGAGTGCATCGCCGAAGCGCCGATCTCCGCCTGGAGCCGGTACCAGTAGTACTCGTTGATGACGCCGAAGGCGGCCTGGCCGCGGTTCACGTCATTCACGAGCGTCTCGTTGTCCGGGAGGTTATGGCTCGCGGCGTTGGACTTGATGCCTTCGAGCCAGCTGAGCGCGGCTGCCTGGCCGTAGGTCTTCATCACCGAGGTGACGATCGGCTGAAAGTCGGTCTCCCCGGCGGCGAGGGCGAGCTTGCCCTTGTACTTCGGGTCGGCAAGCTGCATCACGCTGGTCGGAAGCTGGCTCTCGGCGATCAGCGACGGGTTATAGATGAGCACGCTGACCCGCGCGGAAACCCCCACCCAGTCCCCGCCGGGCGAGTTGTACCTGGCCGTGGCCGCCGACAGCGTGGCCTGGTCCACGGCAGACAGCAAGCCCTTCTCCTGGAGGAACTCCAGCGGGGGCGAGTTCTCTGTGTAGAAGACATCGGCGGGCGAATGGGAGCCCTGCACGGCGATCAGGTTGGCGAGCGTGGCCTCATCGCCGTTGCGGACGTTGACGGTAATCCCGCTCTGCTTCTGGAACGCGGCCGCCAGCCCGTTGGTGGTCTGCTCATGCTGCCCGCTGTATACGGTGATCGCCTGGCTGGACGAATCCGACGACCCTGAGCCGCAGCCCGCGAGCACGCCCGCCAGCGAACCGCAGGCTACGGCGGCCGCCACGGCCGCTCGCCAGCCGATCATGAGGCCCAGCACATCGTGAGGGCCTGGCCTCGGCAGGTGAGCTTCCTGGCTACCGCGCGCCCGGCCAGGCGGCTTGTTTCCGCTGTCGTTGTCTCGGTCATCTACCCTTCCTCGTGGTCAGCCGCATCAGATGCCTCAGGCCGCAGACAGCTTAGCTTAGGCTAACCTAACAAACCCCGCCAGTACCATCGGGAGATAATCGGCCGTTATGCAACAGCCCGCGCTCGTCCTCGTGCACAGTCCCCTGGTAGGCCCGCTCACCTGGGAAGCTACGGCGGAACGGCTGCGGCAGCTAGGGCATTTGGTCCTCGCGCCGTCGCTGGCCGGCGGCACGGACGGCGGGCCTCCCTACTATCGCAACCTAGCCAGGCGGGTGACCAGCGCCCTGACCGAGGCATGTCTGCCGGGCCCCGTGGTCATAGCCGGCCATAGCGGGGCCGGGGCGCTGCTCCCGGCGATCGCCGGCGAAGTAGATGTCCACGCGGCCATCTTCGTTGACGCGATCTTGCCTCATCCCGGGCTCAGCTGGTTCGACACCGCGCCGGCGCAGTTGCGGCAGCATCTGCGTGACATGGCTCACGGAGCCCTGCTCCCCCGGTGGAACCAGTGGTTTCCCGCGGGCGCCCTGTCGGCCGTGCTTCCCGATGACGACCTGCGGGAGCGCTTCGTGGGCGGCTGGCCCGTCCGCCGCGAGAACGCGGATCACCTGGCCATGCTCACCCGGCCCGGCCTGGTGGCGGGCATCGTGGATCAGCTGGCGAGGGTATGGAGAGACGTATGAACGAGATGACGCGGCATCCGGTGGTCCAGCTCAAGGACGGGGCCGTCCGCGGCCAGGTCGAGTCGGGTGTGGCGGCGTTTCTCGGCATCCCCTACGCGGCGCCCCCGTTCGGCGCCAACCGGATGCGGCCTCCTCAGGCCGTCCCCGCGTGGGACGGCGAACGCGACGCAACCGCCTACGGGCCGACGGTACCCAAGGGCGACTACCCGCCGCGGTACAGGCTCCTGTTCCCCGAGGTGGCGATCCCGGGACAAGACTGCCTGAACCTCAACGTGTGGACGCCCGACCCGAACGCAGCCGGACTGCCCGTGCTCGTCTGGATCCACGGCGGCTCGTTCACGAACGGGTCGGGATCGATCGGCGAGTACAGCGGCGCGGCCTTCGCCCGCGACGGCGTCGTGGGCGTGACCATCAATTACCGGCTGGCCGCCGAGGGCTTCCTGTTCCTCGGCGACGGCATCGCCAACCTTGGCCTGCTCGATCAACTGGCGGCCCTGCGGTGGGTCCAGGGCAACATCTCCGCGTTCGGCGGCGATCCGGCACGCGTCACGGTCGCGGGTGAGTCGGCCGGAGCGATGAGCGTATCGACGCTGCTGTCGATGCCGCTCGCCGAGGGCTTGTTCGCCCAGGCCATCGCGCAGAGCGGTGCCGCGGCCCACACGCTCGCCCCGGACGTGGCCGGCCAGGTCGGCGGCTACCTGGCCGAGGCACTCGGGGTGCCCGCGGACCGGGAGTCGATCAAGGCCGTTCCGCTGGCCAGGCTGGTCCGGGCCGCGTCGGACCTGGTGGTGGAGGTGCAGACGAATCCGGACCGGGCCAAGTGGGGTCACCTCGCGCGGAGCCTGCTGCCGTTCGCCCCGACCGTCGACGGGGCGGTCCTGCCCGCGGCCCCCCTGACTGCGATCGCCGCGGGTCAGGGCGGCGACGTTCCGCTGCTGATCGGAACTAACCGCGACGAGGCGCGGCTGTTCCTGGTCGCGGCCGACACGATCGGCGCCATCGACGAACCGACGCTCGGCGCCGTCGCCGCCGCGTACGGGCTGTCGTCCGGCGATCTCGCCGTCTACCGCGCCAGCCGGCCGGATGGCAGCCCGGGCGACATCCTGGCCGCCGTGGTCAGCGACTGGTTCTACCGCATCCCGTCGATCCGGATCGCCGAGGCCCGGGCGGCTTCGGGCACCGGCAAGACGTGGAGTTACCGTTTCGATTACCCGGAACCGCGGGACAACCACCGGCTCGGGGCCTGCCACGGCGTCGAGATCCCGTTCGTGTTCGACACCATCACCTTGGCCGAGACCCGCCCCCGCCTGGGCGACACGCCATCGCAGGCCGTCGCGGACGTGACCCATCGGGCCTGGGTTGACTTCATCACCAGCGGAAACCCTGGCTGGGCGGCCTACGACAGCGCTACCCGCACCACCGGCCTGATTACCGATCGCATTAACGTCGTCGACGACCCGGCCGGCGACGAACGGGTCCGCTGGGACGGAATTCGCTAAGCCGTCTGTGGTCATCGCGGACCGGCGCCCCCCACGCCCGCAGCTGTTCCTAGTGCCGGGTTAGGTTACGCTTGCCCGGCTGGCTGATCGTGTAGCGTCGGGAGGGTGAGCGCTGCGGGAGAGTTTGTCCGGGATACCAAGTACCTGAACGGGCGGATTACGGCGGACGGGCGGGACGGCACCCTTCCGGTGGCAGCGGGGCGGTACCGGCTGGTGGTGGCGCGGGGATGCCCGTGGGCCAACCGCACGATGATCGTCCGGCGGCTGCTCGGGCTGGAGCCCGCGCTGTCCATGGGCATCTGCGGACCCGAGCACGACTGGCGGAGCTGGACCTTCGACCTGGACCCGGGTGAAGTCGACCCGGTGCTCGGCATCCACTGGCTGCGGGAGGCCTTCGAGCGCGCGGTACCCGGCTACGACCGCGGCGTCACCGTCCCGGCCATCGTGGAGATCGCCTCGGGCGCGGTGGTGAGCGCCGACTTCAGGCAGATAACCCTGGACATGGAAGCGGAATGGACGGCCTGCCACCGGCCGGGCGCACCGGACCTGTACCCGGAGAAGCTGCGCGACGAGATCGAGGAAGTCGCCGACCTCGTCTACGAGGACCTGAACAACGGCGTGTACCGGTGCGGGTTCGCCAGCACGCAGGCGGCCTACGAGGAGGCCTACGGCAAGCTGTTCGCCCGGCTCGACTGGCTGTCCGAGCGGCTCGCGACCCGGCGCTACCTGGTCGGTGACACGATCACAGAAGCGGACATCAGGCTCTGGCCCACGCTGGCCAGGTTCGACGCGGTCTACCACGGCCACTTCAAGTGCAACCGGAGCAAGCTAACCGAGATGCCGGTGCTCTGGGGCTACGCGCGGGACCTGTACCAGACGCCCGGCTTCGGCGACACGATCGACTTCGCCCAGACCAAGCAGCACTACTACCGCGTGCACACCAGCCTGAACCCCTCCCGGATCGTCCCGGCCGGACCCGACCTGTCGGGCTGGCTCGACCCGCACCGGCGCGAGGAACTGGGCGGCCGGCCGTTCGGCGACGGAACGCCGCCAGGTCCGCCGCCACCGCAGGAAAGGGTGACGGACGGACCTGGCAGCTAGGGCGCGGGCCGGCAGGGTTCGGCCCGCGCAAGGTCGGCAGGATTCAGCCTGAGCAGGCGCTCGGCGGGGTGAGGGTGGCCACGCCGAACTGCTGGGCCTGCTGATTCTGGTAGTAGGCGTAGGCGTGGCCATCGGCGATGGTGACGCTGCCGAAGTACTCGACCACGCCGGCGTCAGTGGGAATGGCCGCGCTGGCCAGGACCCGCCCGGTGGCGGGGCTGGCGCAGGCCAGCGTGTGCGAGCCGCCGATCCAGACCGCGCCGCCGCTGAAGACCGGGACCGAGGCCAGGCCCCCGCCCGCGCCTTCGGTGACCCGGACGACACGAGCCAGGTTCCCGCCAGGAGCGAACCAGACCCACTCGCTCATGCCCGTTCCGACCGTGCCCCAGACGCCGCCGGAGGTCGCGACCAGGTTCCCGGCGTTGCTGCCGATGCCGCTCGTTCCGGATCCGAGCTGGGCGCCCGTGGCGAGGCTATAGGCCAGCAGCTCAAACGAGCCTGTGCTGACATAGAGCTTGCCCCCGTCGGGCGCGACGGCCACCGAGTTCACCGGTCCCGCCGGCACGCTGATCTGCCTGATCACCTGGCGCGTGCTTGGATCCACCACCGCCACGCCGCGGCCGGCGGCCAGGTAGAGGTCACCGCCGGGCCCGCTGGTCAGCACGCCCCCGGCGCTAGTCGAGACCTGACCGCTGACCGGAACGGTGACCGAGGCGACCTGGGCGAGCGTCTTGGCGTCGTAGCCGTGCAGCACGACGTCGCGGTCCGCGTAAGACGTCACCGCCCATACCGTGTTGCCGGTGACGACCGGCGGGCTCGGGACCGGCGGGTTGTACGGAGCTGAGGCCACGATGTTCCCGGTGGCCGGGGCAATCCGGTCCAGGTAGCCCTGGGAGATCGCGTACAGCGAGTTCGCGCCGCTGACGAGCGAGTCCTGGTTAAACGTCGAGCGGTCGATCAGCTCCGCGCCCCACATCCCGTTGGCCACGGACTCCGGTGGCCAGGTCGGGTTGGCCGACCTCGGGGGCTGGGTCGGGGCGGCCGACGAGGACGACGCAGGGACCGAGCTCGAGGTGATCTGGCTGACCGACGACGAAGGACCGCGGTGCGAGGTCAGGCCCACGGTGATGCCCGCGCTCGCGCCGGCCACGACGAACACGCTTGCCGCGGCCAGCACGGGCGCCCAGTTGCGGTTCCAGCCCGGGAACCCTCGCCGCGCCCGCGGCTCAGCCTGGTTCTCCAGCCGGAACGCGACATCGTCCACGGTGACCCGGCGCGGCGGCTCGGGGGTGACGCGGCGCAGCATGTCCGATAGCTGCCGCTCCTCGGTGTTCACGACGCCACACCTCCAGTCAGGAGCTCGGCAAGTCCGGGCGCGTCCCGCAGCTTGGCCAGGGCCTTCGAGGCGTGGCTCTTCACCGCGCCGACCGAGCAGCCCATCGCCGCCGCGGTCTGCGACTCGGTTCTGATCGGCGAAGTAGCGCAGCACGACCACGGCGCGCTGCCTGGCCGGCAACCGGTCCAGCGCCGCGATCAGGGCCTGGCGCGCGTCGACTTGGGCGAACACGTCTCCGTAGGCTTGCAGGTCGGGCAGCCGGCCGGTCGCCACCTCGCCGGTCCAGCGCCGCTGCCGCCAGCGCAGGTACGTATTCACCATGATCTTCCGCACGTAGAGCTCAGGCGCGTCCTGCCTGGTCAGGGTGTTCCACCTCGGCCACGCCGCGGCGAGCGCGGTCTGCACGAGGTCCTCCGCGCTCGTCCAGTCGCCGGTCAGCAGCCAGCCCGAGCGCAGCAGCGCGCTCGACCGCGCTTCGACGAAGTCGCGGAATCCGGCCGGCTCAGACGGACGGCCTTCCACGGGCAACATCGTCACGGGCAACACCTCCACCTCCATGACCACAAGAAAACCTCACAACCTCGGCTCTAGCTCAGCGGCTCATCTGTATAAGAGTCGCTGGCGGCCGGGAAGGTTCACTCGCGCAGCCGGCCGAGTTCCTCGCTGGCCCGCCGCTGCCTCGACTCGGCCCGGTACGACTGCCGCCGCGCCTGCGCGAGGCGCTGACGCGCGTCGGCGAGCTCGGATTCCAGTCGCCGGACCGTGTCCGCCAGGTCGCGACCGGCCGCGTCGGCGGCGTCAGCTTCGCGGTCGGCTTGAGCCACGGCCCGTTCGGCCAAAAGGATCTTCTCCTGGCGGCGGCGCTCTCGCTCCGCCGCGGCCTCAGCCGGCGCGGGGGCTGGGGTTTTTGCGGGCTTCTGGGCACGTGGGGCGGGGGCGCCTTCGGGGAGGGGGACCAGGCCGAAGCCGGCCCAGCGGGCGGCGCGGACCAGGGTGCCCAGGTTCGAGGCCACCTCCGGGTCGGCGATGGCCGCGTCGAGGGTGGCGGTCACCTCCTCCCGCAGCGCGGCGGGCGGTGCGGGCAGGTCCTCGAGGGCCTGGCGGGTCAGCTCGTCGACCAGCCGGCCGCGGGCCGCGGTCAGCTCGCGGAGCCGCGGGCCGTCGCCGCCGCCGCGGAGCTCGGCGGCCAGGGCCGCTAGCCGGGGCGCGACCTCCGGATCGGCGCGGACCAGGCGATTCACCACCCAGGCCGAACGGGTCGGCTTGCGCAGCGCGGAGATCTGCTTGGCCGCGGCGGACTCGCCCGCCTCCCGGGCCTGGGCGGCCAGCTCCTGGCGGCGCTGGGTGAAATCGTCCGGGTCGGATTGGTAAAGCTCAGCTACCGCGTCGGCCAGCAGGTCGCTCATCTGGGCAGAATAGGCCCCATGACCGGGCCTAGGTAAATGTCCCCGCGAAAATGTCAGGGGGGCGACGTAGGGTTTGGGACTATGGCACCAACCGCACCCGCCGAGGTGAGCCCGGACAAGCTCGAGCAGTACCGCCGGGAGCTGACCGGGTACTGCTATCGCATGCTGGGCTCGGGTTTCGAAGCCGATGACGCCGTGCAGGAAACCATGCTGCGGGCCTGGCGCGCCGCCGACGGGTTCGAGGGACGCTCCAGCGTGCGGTCGTGGCTGTACCGGATCGCCACCAACATCTGCCTGGACATGCTGCGCGGCCGCCAGCGCCGGGCGCTGCCGGTAGATCTCGGGCCCGCCTCCGCGCCGGTCGAGGCCCTGCTTGGGGACTGGCATCCGGACGATATCTGGATCTCGCCGATCTCCGACGCTACGGTCGTGCCCGAGCACGGCGACCCGGCCGACATCGCGGTGGCCCGCGACACGATCAGGCTGGCGTTCATCACCGCGCTGCAGCACCTGCCCGCCCGGCAGCGGGCCACGCTGATCATGTGCGAGGTGCTGCGGATGCCCGCGGCCGAGGCCGCCGCCACCCTGGGCACCAGCGTGGCCGCCGTCAACAGCGCGCTGCAGCGGGCCCGGGCCACCCTGGCCGCGCTGCCCGAGGAGCAGCGACCCACCGCGGTGCAGACGGACCAGGCCGAGCTGCTGGCCAAGTACGTGGACGCGTTCCAGCGTTACGACATGACGCAGCTTGTGACGCTGCTGCAAGATGACGCGCTGATGACGATGCCGCCGTACGCGATGTGGGTCAGGGGCGCCGAGAACATCTGCCGGTGGATGCTCGAACCCTCGCCGAGCCTGTGCCGGGATTCGATCCTGGTGCCCGCGGGCCAGGTCAACGGCGTCCAGGCGTGGGCTCAGTACAAACCGGATCCCGCCGGGGGCCGCGCGCCCTGGGGGCTGCAGGTACACGAGGTGTCGGGCGGGCGGTTCAGCCGGCTGACGTTCTTCCTCGACTCGCAGCGGATCTTCCCGGCGCTGGGCCTGCCGCTGCATCTGGGGTGAGTCCCGTGCTGACGGAGTACCAGGTGGCGGGGTCGCCCGGGGTCGGCTGGAAGTCGTAGCGCAGGCTGCCGTCTTCGGCCAGGGCGACCAGGGTGACCGATGTGGTGCCGTATACCCGGCCGTCGGGCAGTTCGTGGCGGACGATGATCGCGCCTGGTTCGGCGGGGTCACCGCCGGCCGCGAGCGTGAGCCAGTCACCCCAGGCGGCCTCGATCGTGGCGGCCGGGTCGCCGGAGGGGCGCCGCGCGGCGAACCTCGGGCCGAAACGCGCCGCCTTGGGGTCGGCGCCATTCTGGGAGTCGGGGCCGGGGTCGGGCGGCGGGTACGTGTGGCCCGCGTTGGTGAGGACGTGGGTGCCGGGCCCTAGGTCGCTGAGCTCGGCGCGGCTGCCGTCCCAGCTCAGCAGCAGGACCGCGGCCCGGTCGGCGCATAGCAGCATGAACGGGTCGTAGCCGGCCACGGCGCCGGGATCGGCGTGCAGGTCGCGCAGGGCCTGCGGGCCGTCGGCCGCCGCGCGCAGCGGGAGTTCGCCGCGCGACCTGCGGCGGTCGGGCGGGGCGGGCTCGCCGTGGCCGTTCAGGATGCAGCCGACCCGCGGCATATCCGGGTGCCCCGCCGACAGGCCAGGATGTACCGCCAGCCAGGTGCCGCCCGCCTGCTCATCACGCCCGCCGATCAGCGGCGATCCGGGCCAGTGCCGGGCGGGCGGCTGCCACGCGCGGCCGGTGAACTCATCACGGATGCCCAGCAGGAGCAGGGGGACCCGTTCCGCAGGCGCCAGGCTGACCACAACAGTGCACATTGTGTCCGAGTCTGCCATGCGCAGCAGGCCGGAACCCGGACAGGGTGCTCAGATGGCGGCCCGAGCCTCGGCGACCGCGGTGTAGTGCGAGGCGTCGCCCTTGACCGAGTAGCTCTGGCCGCCATCCTGGCCGACCGGGATGTCGCCGGCCACGGTGACGCGGTTCAGCCGCCTGGGCGCACCGTCGTAGTTGTCGACCGCGTAGTGCTGGGTGATCCGGTTGTCGAACAGCACCAGCTGGCCCGGCTCCCAGGAGACCCGCAGGATGTTCTCCGGCCGGGTCACATACGCCTGCAGCAGCCGCAGGATGTCCTTCGACTCGCCGTTGGACAGACCGGCGATCCGTTGCGCGAACCCGCCGATGAACAAGCCGCGCTCCCTCGTCAGCGGATGCACCCGGACAACGGGATGGACTGTCTCGTACCTGGTCGAGATGAACACCTCGCGGCGGGCCCGTTCGGCGTCGTCCAGGCTTTCCGGGGGCACCGCGTAGTCGTAGTCGTTGGTGTGCACCGCCCACAGGATGCCGGCGAACTTGCGCAGTGCTCCGGGCAGGTCGTTGTAGGCCGCGCCGGCGTCGGCGATCAGCGTCTCGCCGCCGTACGGAGGGACGGTGATGCTGCGCAGGGTGCTGGCCTGCGGCGGGTTCAGCACGAAGGTCACGTCGGTATGCCAGTGATTGGAGCGGCCGTCTTCACTGTCGACCGGCAGCACGTTCGGCTCGCCGTCGACGGCCGGGACAGTCGGGTGCGCGCTGGTCAGCGGGCCGAAGTAGCCAGCGAAGCGCTGCTGGCCCTGGTCGTCGAGGCTGACGCCGCGGAAGACCAGGGCCTTATGCTCGTTCAGCGCCGCACGTATTGCCGTCACCGTCTCGGGGCCCAGGTCAAGATCGGGACTGATGCCGGTGATCTCGGCGCCGATCCTCGCGGTGAGCTTGCGGATACCTAGTTTCGTGCTGACGGATGTCGTGGACATTGTCCGTGTCCTTTTCTCGTGGTTCTCGTGGCTGTCGGAAGAGCGCAGGCTGACAGACACCGCGCCCAGGCGGTGGCGTGCCCGGAGAAGCCGGGCGCGACAGACGCGACCATGCGATCGGGGTCGATCAGAATGGGGACTGGGTCACGCCGTCAGGGCAGGCGCGATACCCAGGCCGAGAGATGAGAGCGGGTCAGCGACAGATCGCGCTGCACACCCGTTTGAAGTCGACGTAGCGGCGGGCTACGAAAGGCTCAGTTGCCTTCATGTCACTAACATACTAAACCGATCTGTTTAGTGGAATATGATGTAAGTCACATTGACATATCAGGGCACCTGGCCTGCGACCAGGATGTCGGCGACCCGGCCATCAGCCAGGCATGCCCCCTGGAGCAGAAGCGTCCTTCTTTAGGCCGAACGAGCCTCGGTTCTCGCGTCCGCATGAGCGAGCGCTGCGAGCAGGGCGCGTGACCAGTCGCGATAACCGGCCTGGCTGGGATGAAAGTAGTCCGAGGCGAACTTCCCGGTCCACGGCGGCGTGAAGTGAGCGGATATCTCGGCGACGGGCAGGCCGCGGGCGGCCGCGGCCTGGTGGATGGTGCGGTTGATCCGGCTCACGTAGGGGACGCTGGCCCGGCCGAGCAGGCCCCAGCACCCGCCGGGCACCGGCAGGTCGAGCAGGACGGTCCGGTCGGGGACCGACGCGATCAGCGTGCGCAGGTCGCCGAACAGCTTCCCCGGCGCGGTGTACAAGATGTCGTTGACGCCGATCCCGCAGGTCACGAGGTCGGCGTGGGCGGGCAGCCGAGGCAGCTGCGCGCGGATCACGTCGCGCGTCAGCGAGCCGGACACGGACAAGTTGAGCACCCGCCAGGGCTGGCCGCTGCGCTGGCGCAGTTCGGCGAGGACCTGGCCGACGTAGCCGCCGAGCGGGCCGGACGCGCCGAGCCCCTGCGCGGTCGAGTCGCCGAGCACCACCCACAGGGGGCCGTCACCGTCCAGGATCTGGTCGTTGTGCGCCTGCCGCATGGATACCTGTCAAAACCCAGGTGTACCGGCCGGTGCGGATACGATCGCGGCGTGACGGCTGACTACGAGAAGATCCGTGAGGAGAACATCGCGAGGTACGGCTGGGACACGGCCGTCCTGGACCTGCTCGGCCAGCTGTACAGCGAGCGCACCCACTTCATCTTCGAGCTGATCCAGAACGCCGAGGACGCGGAGGCCACCGAGCTGGCCTTCGAGCTCTTCGGCGACCGGCTGGAAGTGCGGCACAACGGCCGGCCGTTCACCGAGGCGGACGTCCGGGGTGTCTGCGGGGTCGGCCAGAGCGGGAAGGCCGCGGACCTGACCGCGATCGGGAAGTTCGGCATCGGGTTCAAGTCGGTGTACGCGTACACCAGGACCCCGCGAATCTACAGCGCGGGCGAGCATTTCGCGATCGAGAGCTACGTGCGGCCTTTTGCGGTGGCGCCGATGCCCTTGTCTTCGGCCGAGACCCTGTTCGTGTTTCCCTTCGACCACGACTCGGTGCCCGCTGCGACCGCGGTGCGGGAGATTGCGGCTGCGCTAACCGCGCTCCGGCCCGTGGTGCTGCTGTTCCTGCGGAACATCGGGCGGTTGCGGGTACGCGGCGCGGGGGTGGCCGAGTCGGCCATCTCGCGGTCGGTGGCTGAGGACGGCGGGAAGCGGCGGGTCACGGTGTCGCGCGGCCCGGCCGCCGGGACGAGGAGTGGCTGGTCTGGCACTCATCGGCCGACGGTCTCGGGGCTTTCGTGCCCCGGATCGAGATCGCGTTCCGGCTCGAGGCCGGACGGGTCGTGCCGGTTTCCGATTCGCCGCTGACCGTGTTTTTCCCCACCGAGAAGGAGACCTTCCTCGGCTTCGTGGTCCAGGGTCCGTACCGGACCACGCGGCGCCGGGACAACGTCCCCGGGCACGACCCGTCGAACCAGGCGCTCGTTCATTCGACTGGTTCGCTGCTGGCGGACGTGCTGCGGTCACTACGTGATGAGGGCCTGCTCACGGCGCAGGCCCTGCAGACGCTGCCGCTCGATTCTGCCCGGTTCGAGCCTGGGTCGATGTTCCGGCCGCTGTTCGATTCGGTGGGCGAGGCGCTGACCACCGAGGCGCTGATCCCGGTGGCCGGCGGCGGGTACGGCGTGGCCGTTGACCTTCTGCTGGCTGGGCAGGCGGAGGTCCACGAGCTCCTCGACCCTGATCAGCTGGGGGCGCTGTGCGGTGCGGGCCGGCCGGTCTGGTTCGCGGACGAGTCCGTCACCGAGCACCTGACGCCGGTCCTCTGGCGCTACCTGCGCGAAGAGATCGGCATCAACGAGGTCACTCCTGAGGACGTGGTCTCGCGAGTCACCGGCGAGTTCCTCCAGGCGCAAACAGACGAGTGGATCACGCGGTTTTACGCGTTTCTTTCTGGCGAACCTGGTCTGTGGCGGGCGCCGAGGTTCGACCACGAGGAGCCGGGGCCGGCCCGGGCCAAGCCGATCATCCGGCTCGATGACGGCCGCCAGGTCGTGCCGTTCGACGGGCAAGGCCGCCTGGCGGTGTACCTGCCGGGACCGGTCGCGAGCAGCCTGCCCACGGTCCGGCGCGCGGTGGCGGACTCCCCCACGGGCCGGCCGTTCCTGCAAGCGCTGGGTCTGGACGAGCCGGACATGGTGGCGGAGGCGCTCCAGGTCATCCTGCCCGGCTACGACGACCTGGACATCGCGGAACTCGACCCGGTCCGGCACGCCGCCGACCTTGAAGGCGTCGTGCGCGCCCTGGATTCGGCCGCCGGGCGGCGTGCGGAGCTCATCGAGCGGCTGGGGCGGACGCCGTTCCTCATCGCGGAGAACGCCGCCACCGGCGATCAGCGGCTCATGCCGCCGCCCGCGCTGTACCAGCGCAGCAAGGAGCTGGAGGTCTACTTCGACCAGAACCCGGACGGCTGGTTCGCGGGCGACCGCTACGGGCCGTGGCTGGTCCAGCTACGCGAGATGGGCGTGCGGCAGGCCGTCGAGGTCCGCGCGCGGGCACCCGGTGAGCTCGGCTACGTACCCATCGCCGCCGAGTTCGGCCGGAACGAGCGCGGCTTGGGCGGATTCGATCCCGACGCGGAGATCGACGGCCTGGACTTCGCGCTGCGCCATCCCGGCCACGCCCGTTCGGAGTACGTCTGGAACGTCCTGCTCGCCCCGAACCGCCGGCTCGTGGCCGGGGTGGTGGAAAGATCAGTGCTGGCATCGTTCGGCGACTCCAGCCAGGAGAACGTCAGGTCGGCGATCGCGGCCATCGCGGAGCGCGAGGCCTGGCTGCCCGGGCGGGACGGGACCTTCCGCCGGCCGGGCGAGCTCTCCCTCGACGACCTGCCGCCGACGTATGCGCGCGAGGAGGGGCTGGCCCACGCGCTGAACATGCTCCAGCCGGTGGTCACCGAGGCCGCCCGGCAGCTCGGCGTCCCGCCGGAGGTGCTGTGGGGCCTAGGCGCTAACCCCGATCTGGTGGCGATGGTCGAGCGGGAGCTTTTTGCGCGGCGGGAGGCCGGCGAGTCGCGGTAGGTCAGAGGCGGACGATCATCTTGCCGGTGTTGGCGCCGCGGAGCACGTCGATCAAGGCGGCGGGGGCGTTCTCCAGGCCGCCGACGACGGTTTCTGCGTGGGTGAGCCTGCCCTCGCGCAGCCAGGTGCTGACATCGGCGATCATGTCGGGCAGGCGGTGCTGGTGGTCGCTGACAATGAAGCCGCGCAGGGTAAGCCGCTTGGTGATGATCAGGCCCACGTTGGTGGGGCCGGGCGGCGGTTCGGTGGCGTTGTAGTGGGCGATCGCGCCGGACATGGCCACCCGGCCGTGCGGCTTGAGCGCCACCAGGGCCGCGTCCAGGTGGTCGGCGCCCACGTTGTCGAAGTAGACATCGACGCCGTGAGGCGCGGCGTCGCGGAGCTGGCTGAGCACGGAGGCGGCCTTGTAGTTGAAGGCGGCGTCGAAGCCGATCTCCCGGAGCCAGCTGACCTTTTCATCGGCACCGGCGCTGCCTACCACCCGGGCGGCACCCTTGAGCTTGGCGATCTGGCCGGCCATGCTGCCCACCGCGCCGGCCGCGCCGGAGACGAAGACGACGTCACCGTGGTTCAGCAACGCGATGTCGAGCAGGCCGACGTAGGCGGTCAGCGCGGGCATGCCGAGCACGCCCAGGTAGGCCGATGGCGGCAGGCCCTCGACGGGGGACACCTTCTGCGCGTTCGCGGCGGGCAGCACCGCCTCTTCCCGCCAGCCGAGCGCGTGCAGGACAATGTCGCCCTTTACCAGGTCCGGCGACCGGCTCTCGATGACCGAGCCGATCGCGCCGCCCTCGAGCGGCTCCCCTAGCCGGAACGGCGGGACGTAGGACGTCACGTCGTTCATCCGGCCGCGCATGTACGGGTCGACCGACATGAACAGGTTGCGCACCCGCACCTGCCCGTCGGCGAGGTCCGGCCGGCCCGCCTCGGTCAGCGAGAAATTGGCCGCGGTGGGCCACCCGGCAGGCCGGGAGGCGAGAACAATCTGGCGTGGCACTAATTCCTCCGCAGGAGGGGACGATTGACGTGGGTCGCAGTGCGGTCTTAACGTACCGCCGACTAAGTTCGGCGGCCAGTGAGGATGATGGCTACATGATTCGCAGCACCATGCAGGACTATCCGCTGACGATCCGGGCCATCATGCGGCACGGCGCCGCGGACCGGATCATCATCGTGGACGACACCCTCGTCCCGCTGCTGGCCAAGATCTACCACCACGACCCGGCCCAGGAGAAGTTCCACGACTGCTCCGCGCCCGCGACGCGGCCGGCGACCTGACGATCAAGCGGGTCATCAGGTAGCGCCGCTCGGCGACGCGATGGTCTTTGGGCTGAGGCCCGGCCAGCGCCGCTCATGATCGTCACGCTAAGGTCGGCGCTATGCGATTCGCCACCGTAAGGACTGATCACGGGACGACCGCGGCACGGCTCGACGGCAGCGTCCTCATTCCGCTAAACGCCGCAGATGTCGGCGAGATGCTCGCCGCCGGTGGTGCGGGGCAGGTACGGGAGCGGGCGGGCGCGCAACCGGTGCCCGTGCCGGAGGCGGACTTCGCGCCGGTCGTGACGCGGCCGGGCAAGGTGATCTGCGTGGGGCTGAACTACCGCGCCCACATCCTGGAGACCGGGCGTGAGCTGCCCGAGTTCCCGACGCTGTTCGCCAAGTTCGCCGATACCCTGCTCGGCCCGGGCGACGACCTAGTGCTGCCGTCGATCAGCGAGCGGGTCGACTGGGAGGTCGAGCTCGGCGTCATCATCGGCCAGCCGCTGTACCGGGCTACGCCCGAGGAGGCCGCGGCGGCCATCGCCGGCTACACGGTGATCAACGACGTGTCGATGCGGGACTGGCAGCGGCGGACCCTGCAGTGGCTGCAGGGCAAGATGTTCGAGCGCTCGACGCCGGCCGGACCCTACCTCGTCACCCCGGATGAGGTCGACAACGCGATCGACCTCGAAGTCAGGTGCGAGGTCGACGAGGACATCATGCAGCAGTCGCGGACGTCGGACCTGCTGTTCGGCCCGGCCGAGATCCTCTCCTACGCGAGCCAGGCGATCACCTTGCGACCGGGCGACATGTTCGCCACCGGCACCCCCGGCGGAGTGGGCGACGCCCGGAAGCCGCCGGTTTACCTGCGGCCGGGCAATGTGCTGCGCACCTGGATCGAGGGCCTCGGTGAATGCGTCAACCACTGCGTTCAGGAGAAGACCGGCTAGCGCAGGCGATGTGCCCGGCCTGTTGAGGACCGTTCGGCATGATTATTCTTCGGTGAGGCTCGGACACTAGGCCGTTATCCCGCTGGGACGTCGAGCCAGAGGCCGCCGTTCAGGTTGAGCTTGTTGCCGTTGTCCTGACCAGGCGCGCTGTCGCCGATGTAGGTGTAAAGCGGGTGCCCGTCGTAGGTGGCCTGGGTCGAGCCGCCGGTCCGGGTGATCGTGCCGAGCTGGCCGGTGACCCCGGCCGCGGCCGAGGCGTGGCCAGGGACCGGCGGCCAGTACGCTGCGCAGGACCCGTAGCAGACCGACTTCGCCGCTGAGTCCGGGGCGAACGAGTAGAGCGTGAGGCCATTGGCGTTGGTGAGCACCATGACGCCGCCGATCTGCCTGGCCTTCAGGACCTGGGCGCCGGCCGCGGCGGGCGCCGCCTTCGGCGTGGCCACGGCGACGCTGAGGACCGCGAGCGCGATGACCGACACGGCCGCGGTCAGCGGCACGACGCGCCGTCTCAGGACGGCACGGTCCAGCCCGGCCTCGGTGGCCACGGCGATGGCCAGCGCGGCGAAGGCGGCCACGTCAATGATCGCGGCGATGATGCCCGCGGTCGTCCGGACCTCGGTGAAGCCGAACAGGCCGACCTTCAGCGAGAGCAGGTAACCGCCGAGGGTCCCGAGCGCGAACGCCGCGCCGGACGCGGCGGCCAGCGGATGGCGGCTGACTACGATCGCGATAGCCAGCACGAACGCGCTGATTATCTGCAGCAGGAACAGCCAGCCGATAGTAGGAATGGACCGGTAACCCGTCAGGTACAGGTCCAGGTGAATGGCTCCTGAGGCGACCAGGAATACCGCCCCGACGATCCCTGACCAGGACCGCCGGGGCAGTGACGCCCCCTTTATGCTCCCCACAGTCTTGATCACGTACCGCTGGGTTATACGGTTCACCGGCTTTATTACGGAACGGTGACTTTATTGCGCATAGGCTTGCTCGAGCGCGGCGAGGTCGAACTTGGTCATGGTGTACATGGCCTGCATCACGCGCGCCGCCTTGTCCTGGTCCGGGTCGGCGACCATCTCGAAGAACCTGGCCGGGACGATCTGCCAGCACAGGCCGTACTTGTCTTTCAGCCAGCCGCAGGCGACCTCCTCGCCGCCCTCGGTGAGGTGACTCCAGTAGTAGTCCACCTCGGCCTGGTCCGCGCACGGGACCACGATCGAGACGGCCTCGTTGAACTTGAACTGCGGGCCGCCGTTCAGGCCGGAGAACTTCTGCCCGTTGAGCTCGAACTCGACCAGCTGGGCCGAGCCGGCCGGGCCGGGTCCCGCCTCAGTGTGCCGGAGCACGCGGCCCAGCCGGGAGTCCTTGAAGATGCCTGTGTAGAAGTTCGCGGCTTCCTCGGCTTCGGTATCGAACCACAGGCAGGTGATGAACGGCTGGTCAGTCATGGCTTCTCCCTTTCGTGTGTGCTGTCTTTGTAACGGATGCCGGGGCGCGAACTCATCGGTGCGGCGCGGTAGGACAGCGGATTAGGCCGCGTCCCTGGACGGAACCTGGAGCTGGCCGGGTCCGGCGTCCGGCGTTGCGCCTTGGGTGGCGCGGGCCCGGCGGTCGATCCGGCTCAGCGCGGGCAGGGCCAGGATCCCGCAGACCACGGTGGGCAGGCCGCCGAGCACCAGCGCCCAGCGCGCGCCCATGGCCTGCCCGACCCAGCCCACGAGCGGGCCGCCGAGGGGCGTCGAGCCCAGCCAGGCCAGCGCCCACAGGGCCATGACCCGACCGCGCATCTCGGGCTTGGCGGCTAGCTGGAGGGTGGTCTTGGCCAGGGAGTTGAAGGTGATGCTCCCGTAGCCGACGAAGACGAGGGCGGCCAGTTCGATGGTCAGGCTCGGCGCGGCCGCGGCGGCCAGGATGGCGATGCCCCACCCGATCGCCGCCAGGCACAGCGCCCGGGCCCGCGGGCGCGGGCGGGCGGCCGAGATCAGGCCGCCGGCCACCGCGCCGACGCCCATAACCGAGGCCATCACGCCGTAGGCGGCGGCCCCGCCGTGGAAGACCTGGCTGGCCATGAGCGGCAGGGTCACGTTGAACTCCCAGGCCAGCGTCCCGATCACCGCCACGAGGAGCAGCGGGACCAGCAGCTCGGGCGTTGATCTTACGTACCGCAGGCCCTGCCGGACCTGGCGTTTCCTCCTGGGGATCCGTTTCGCCGGGAACAGCTCGGACTTGCGCATGGCGGCGAGGGAGACCAGCACGGCGCCGAACGACAGGGCGTTGACCGTGAAGCACAGGGCCAGGCCGATGGCGGCGGCGATCACACCGCCCAGCGCGGCGCCGAACACGCGGGCCATGTTCATCGACACCGAGTTGAGCGTCACCGCGTTCGGCAGATCCGGCGCCGAGACCATCTCGGAGATGAAGCTCTGGCGCGCCGGGTTGTCGAAGACGTTGACGAGGCCCAGCGCGAGGGCCAGCAGGTAGACGCTCCACAGCTTGATGCTGTGGGTGCCGACCAGGACGGCGAAGGCTGCGGCCAGCAGCCCGGACAGCGCCTGGGTGGCGTACAGTACCCGCTGCTTGTCAAGCCGGTCCGCGAACACGCCGCCCAGCGGGCCGAACACGAACATCGGCAGGAACCTGGCCGCGGTGGTCAGGCCGAGCTGGGTTCCGCTGTGGGTGAGATCCAGCACGACGAAGGACTGCGCGACGGTCTGCATCCACGTCCCGGCCACCGAGACGAGCTGGCCGAAGAAGAACAAGCGGTAGTTCCGCTGCCGGAGCGAGGAAACCATCTGCCCGGGCTGGAACCCGTGCTCGCGCTCGTGCGTGTGCTCGTGCCTGTGTCCGGGCCCTGGCTTTGGGCGGAAGTGCGGGCGAGCGGCGAGACGCACGGGTTCCCTATCGTCGGAGGTTAGCTTTCCGCACTCAATAATATCATTAGCTCTGCTAAGGAGTCACAGTGAGCGGCGGGCCGCCCCGTGCACCTCCTGGACGCCGTGCGCTGCGCCGCCCTGGACCGGGGGCGGTGGCCTTCGTCGTGTTCGGCGCCGCCGCGCTCACGCAGATCGCGACCAGCCGGACTGCCCTGCGCCGTCAGCTGGGCACCGGGATCAGCCTGCTGCCGCTCGGGCTGGTCGGGGTGACGGTGGCCGTCTGGAACCCGGGCCGAGCAGAGACTCGGGCTGAACGTTCCCCATGGTCTTGTCAAGATCACCCCCCGGCTTGGGGGCGTGTCAAGACGGGCGGGCGGGAAATATTCGGCGACCGTCACGCCCGGCGGGCAGGGGCAGGGGCAGGCAGGTCAGCTAGGTGCGGGCAGGTCAGGTCAGGCAGGTGCGGGCCGGTCAGGTCAGGCAGGTGCGGGCCATTCGGTCGCCAGCAGGCCGAGGATGACCTGGTCCGCGAAGCTTCCGTCGACCCAGGCCGCCTGGCGGTGGGTGCCTTCCGGCACGAAGCCGGCCCGGGTGGCGGCGCCGATCATGGCGTCGTTGTCGGCGAGGGTATCGACTTGCAGCCGGTGCAGCCCGAGGATCGCGAAGCCGTAGCGGCAGAGTACACGGACGATATCGGTGCCCATGCCCCGGCCGCGGAACGCGGGGCGCAGCGAGATCCCGAGGTGCGCGCTGCGGTTGTGCCGGTCGATATCCCACAGCAGCGCCTCGCCCACCAGTTCGGAGGTGGCGAGCTCGACCGCGGCGAACGGGACCGCCTCTGCGCGGTCACCGGTGATCCGGTAGGGCGAGTGAGGGGAACCAGGCGCTACCGGCAGCCAGGGCCGGTTGTCGGCGCGCGCCCGCGTCTCGACGTCGTTCAGCAGTTCAGTCTCGAGAATCCCGATGTCGCTATCTTCCAGGGCCCGCAGCCCGACAATCTCTCCGCGCAGCATTTGCCGTTCCTACCCGGTACGAGCACGGGAGCGCAACTCGCTTTCCGGACCGCGCGCAGGCCCGCCGACGTGGGGCGCCAGCCTGGTTAGTGAGAGGGGACGGACCGTTCGGCTAAAAAGCCGCTGCGCGGCAAGCGGGACGCCCTCGCCGAGGCGCTGGACGGCATGTTCGGCTCCCACCACGGCGTGATCGCGCAGATGCTGCTGGACCAGGTCGCGTTCCTGGACCAGCGCATCACCCAGATGGAAGACCAGGCGATCGCGGCGCTGGCCCAGGTGGAGGAGTCCTGGGGGGTGGACGCCACCGGGGAGACCGGGCCCGGCTGCGGCACCGGCCCGGACTCGCTGGTGCTGGCCGCCGCACACCGGCTGGCCGAGATCCCCGGCATCAGCGTGTGGCTGGCCATCGTGATCATCGCCGAGATCGGCCTGAACATGACCGCCTTCCCCACCCCGGCGCACCTGGTCTCCTGGATCGGGCTGTGCCGGTCCGCCGCCCAGTCCGGCACCCGGCACGGCAAGGGCAAGCAGAAGAAGGGCAACAGCTACGCCCGCGCCGCCGCCGGGCAGGCCGCCCTCGGCGCCGCCGGCACCGATACCTTCCTCGGTGAACGGTACCGGCGCTGGTCAAATTGATGATCGCTGTTCGGCAAAGCACAGACGCCATCGGAGCGCCCGGGCCCGCTGCGCGGGCCGCGCAGGGCTAGATTTGCTGCCGTGGGGCTCGCCTGCGCGAGCCGCCCGGTCACCGTCGACAAGGAGCAGATCGACATGTCTCTCTTCCAAAGGGCCCACGACATCCTCGCGGCCAAGACCAACAAGGCGCTCGACGCCGCTGAGAACCCTAACGAGATGCTCGATCTCTCCTACGAGCAGATGCTCGACCAGATCACCAAGGTCCGCCAGGCCCTGGTCACCATCGCCGCGTCGCGCAAGCGGATCGAGCTCCAGGAGCAGCAGCTCCAGCATTCGGCGGACCACCTCACGGAACAGGCCCAGGCCGCGCTCGCCCAGGGCCGGGAGGACCTGGCCAGGGAAGCGCTCACGCGCAAGGCGGCCGCGCAGGCCCAGATCGACGGGATGGAACCGCAGCACCAGCAGCTGACCGAGGAAGAGCAGAAGATGGAGCAGGCCCTCGCGGCGCTGCAGCAGCGGGTCAACAACTTCCGGACGCAGAAGGAAACGCTGAAGGCCCAGTACACCGCGGCGTCCGCGATGAACTCGGTAAACGAGAGCGTGGCGGGGATCTCGACCACACTCGGTGATTCGGGTGCGGCCCTGCAGCGGGCCCAGGACAAGATCGCCACCATGCAGGCGCGCGCGGGTGCGCTGGATGAGCTGCTGCAGTCCGGGGTGCTCGAGGACGTCGGCGGTGACACCGACGACATCCAGAAGGAACTCGACGAGGCCGGGACGTCGGCCGACGTGGACCGGGAACTCGCCGCGCTGAAGTCCCAGATCGGCCCGGGCAGCGCGCCGCCTGAGCTGACGTCGGGCAGCTGAAGCCTGGTGCCGGTTTCCGAGCCGCGGTTTGCCGCAGCACCGCGAGCCTGGCGCGTCCCCGCGCCAGGCTCGCTTCGCCGGATTTCGGCCCGGGCGCTAGAGAGTCGTTTCCCCGACGACGTTTCCGGCCGGACTGTAATGACACACTAGATAATCGTTGCCCTGGCCGGTCGCCAAGCCACCGCCGACTTCCGTCGTATTCCTCCAGATGAGCTGGGTGTAATGACCGACATCCTCCCAGTTCCCGGTGGTAGAGACAGCCGGGAAAACGCCGTTGGTGAAGAACTTTTCTTCGTTTCCCCAGAAACCTACCATCTGGGTAAGGGAAAATGCTCCCGCGGTCCCATCTGCCAGGTTTTCTCCGGCGCCGCTATGGACCAGTGGCCCCGTTGCCGCCAGGTGAGTCGCCCAGGCCTGGGCACTCGCGGCCAGGCTAGCTGACCATTGCAGCGGAGAAACCCCGGCCTGCGCCCGGTAGCCATTGTGAGCGGCTAGAATTTCTTGGATCTGACCGCTCGGTGCATTGTTACCGCCCGGTGTGTCGTTACTGCCCGCGGCCCACAGGGCGTTGTTCGCGGTCTCGGTGGCGGAACCCGCCCGGTACACCACGAGATTGCCGTCATTCTGGACATTGAGGAACGCACTGGGGTTATTCCACGTATTGCTAGCCCATCGCGGCTGGCCGGAGACGTCGTAGAGGACCAGGTTGCCGTCGGTTTGCATGATGAAATCGCGCGGCTGGATCAGGCCCCCGGTTTTCGTCGACCACAAGGGCTGGGACGCGCTGTTGTACAGGACAGCGTTCCCGTCGGACTGCATAATAAGCGTATGCAGCTTATTATCCGATTGCAGGCTCTGCCCGGGCAGCAGGGATTGACCCGGAAAAAGAGTTGCCATATCTTCTCCAAAACGTAGGAACAGGGCCGGACATCGGCCAGGGCTGAGTTTCTAGTAACCTTTCGGAGGACGTGACGGGTCGGCCTGCTGCACCTTCGCGGCGAAGTCAGAACCGTCCGGCGATACCTGATAACGGTTGCGAACGTATTGGCTCGCCGCGGCGATGTTCGCAACCGGGTCATAGATGGCGACCGGCGTGCCGGCGACGTGATAAGCGGCAAACGTCGGCGGTATGCACTGCGCGACGCCGCGGGAGCAATTCTGGGGGTTGCCATCCCCGGCCGCGGGACCGGTCGCGTTGCCGTCCGTCGTGTTTACCGCGTTCGGCAGGTAGGAAGACTCGCGGGAGCACAGCGTGACGAAGCCCTGCACCCAGCCATCGCTGGACGGCAGGCCGGCCGCCTGGCATGCCCGGGAGACCCAGGCGTAGATGCTGCCACCGCCGCCATACGGGCGGTAATCTACGTCTTCAGCACCGATGGCGCCTGGCGTGCCTGCCGATATCCACAGATCGTTGCTGCCAGCGGCCCACAGGGCATTGTTCGCGGTCTCGGTGGCGGAACCCGCCCGGTACACCACGAGATTGCCGTCCACCTGGACGTTGAGGAACGCGCCTGGGTTATTCGGCGTATTGCTGGCCCATCGCGGCTGACCGGAGGCATCGTAGAGGACCAGGTTGCCGTCGGTTTGCATGATGAAATCGCGCGGGTCGATCAGGCCCCCCGTCTTCGTCGACCACAGCGGCTGGGACGCGCTGTTGTACAGCACAGCGTTCCCGTCGGACTGCATAATAAGCGTATGCAGCTTATTATCCGATTGCAGGCTCTGCCCGGGCAGCAGGGATTGATCCGGAAAAAGAGTTGCCATAGCTCCTCCACTTGTCCTTATTCTGAAGAGTTCGCAGGGATCGCTGCCCATGCAGGCCTGCCCCGGTCAGGCCGGCTGTAGAATCCCGACGGCACAATAAATAGCAGACCGCGCCTTGAGTAAAGTTTCAGCTCCCGCCAGGCATTTGGTCACGCATTATGGCGTTGACGGCATCGTAGAGATCGTTGGATTGTTGGACCTAGTTCGCGCTCTCCATCATCTGGGCCATTTCGGCCGGCGTCATGAAGGGGTGCAACAGAATTTCGTGGTCAGCTCGTTCGCGGTGGGCGATCCTGGCATTCGCTGATGCCGATTGGCTGCTATCCGGCGAGTTGGAGACTTGTAACCTGCCTCTAGGAAACGTACCTGTCGTCCGCATAAATGTCAATGGCGGACCATCCAGTCCGGTTGAAGGCCGCGACCGGTGGGAAAGCTGGGACTCACGGCATCAAGGAAAACGCATCCGCGGAACTGCGGGAACGGATACTTGAAACGGTCTTCAAGCTGCGGGAACAGGAAAGAGCCGCGGCTCGATCATCCGATTCGGTCAGCGGCTGGACATTTAATATCCAGAATCATCGCGACCAGGTCCAGAAGGCAATGATGCTCAGCTTGTGGTCCGACTGCCGGGAGTAAGCGTCAGCGCAGACGTCAGCCGGCCTGCTGGCCAACCCGTTCCGGCCGGCCCGCACGCATAAAAGCGGATAAAACGGGCGTAAGCCGGGTGCCAGTCGCGTCTTCTCGAAGCTCATGATGATCTCCCGGCACATCGGGTACCAGGAGAAGAAAGCGAAGCAGAGCACGGCGCCGATAAGGAAGCCGTGCGCGGACACATTGCGCCTGGCTCTATGGCCCAGGCTGACCTTGGCGCGGGACCGCGCCGCGCCCGTGACCGGCCCGGCCTCGGGCAATGTCACTACCATCGGATCTCCGGTCGCTCGCGGGACCGGTCTGGCCGGCCGGCGCGGAGTGGGAGGGGGCGCGCCGACCGGCCATGACCGTTACGTTTAGCAGGCTCAGGTTAAAGAGCCCGTTAAGGGAGGGTTAAACGCCGCTGTTGGCCAGGATCTGGTTGACCTGGCCGGTCGCGGTTGCTGCGGCACGGCGTCACCGGCGTGATCTTCGGCAGCGATGTGCTGGCGCTCGGGGCGATCCGGGCGGTCAGGCGCGGGCCCGTCCGTTCCCGGCGACGTCTCCGTCGTCGGGTTCGACGACTCGGCCTTCATGAACTGCACCGACCCGCCGCTCACCACGGTCAGGCAGCCCATTGAGTCGATGGGCAAGGCTGCCGTAGCCTTGCTCGTAAACCAGATCGAGAACATGGCCGTCTATCCAGAGGAACTGCTCTTCGAGCCCGAACTCATCGTCCGCGGCTCGACGGGCCGACCAGCTTCGATGGTTATCGTTACGCAGTCATAGGGGCCTGACCGTGCCCCGGATCTGTGGTATGTGTAATTTCTGCGATTAGGTGCAAGCCAGCACGATGCATGACAGTGGGCGGGGGTGACCAGTTGGCTGCACTCCAGGCAGGCGATCCCCAGCGCGTGGGCCCCTACGTGCTGCTCGGGAGGCTTGGTAGCGGTGGCATGGGCCGGGTTTACCTGGCCCGCTCGCCGGGCGGCCGGATGGTGGCGGTGAAGGTCATCCGGGCTCAGCTCGCTGAGGATGCCGGCTTCCGGGCCAGGTTCGCACGCGAGGTGTCCGCCGCGAGCAAGGTGGGCGGCTTGTTCACCGCCCAGGTGGTCGACGCGGACCTCAACGGGCCGGTCCCCTGGCTCGTCACCGCGTACGTTCCCGGCACGTCGCTGTCCGACGCGGTCGAGCAGTACGGACCGCTGCCGTCGCAATCGGTGCTGGCGCTGGCCGCGGGGCTAGCCGAAGGGCTGAGCGCGATCCACGCGGCGGGAGTCATCCACCGTGACCTCAAGCCCTCTAACGTGCTGCTGGCTCAGGACGGGCCCAGGATCATCGACTTCGGCATCTCTTCTGCGGCCGAGGCCACCGCGCTCACCGGCACCGGCTTCATGATCGGCTCGCCCGGTTTCATGTCACCCGAGCAGGCCGAGGGTCTGACCGTCGGGCCGGCGAGCGACATCTTCAGCCTGGCCGGCCTGCTCATCTACGCCGCGCGAGGCGAAGGGCCGTTCGGTACCGGCGACACCGCCGCGCTGCTTTACCGCGTCGTGCACGGTACGCCGAATATCGACCATATTCCTGACAATCTCAGGCCGCTGATCAGGCGGAGCCTGTCCAGGGACCCCAAGCGCCGGCCTACCGCGCCTGAGTTCCTGACCGAACTGTCGGCGGCGTACCCTTCGGCCGCCGATCTGACCGACTGGCTGCCGCCGCGGGTCCTGGACGTGTCCACGCAGCGCGCGGCCGCGGCGGAGGCGGGGCAGCAGCCCTCCATCGCCGGCACCTTCGGGTCCGGGTTCAGCGCCGGCGCTCCCGCGTCCGGCGCCGGTACCCCAGCCTTCAACGCGGGGGCGGCCGCGTTCGGCGCGGGCGCCGGGATTACCGCGTTCGACGCCGGGGCGGCCGCGGCGCACACCGCCGATCCCCCGACCGGCGGTGGCACCTCGGTCAACCCGCCGACGCGGACCTCGCTGTCTCCGCCGACCCCGCCGCCGCCCACGCAGGTGCCGCAGGGGCCCGGGTCACCCCAGAGCTTCCCTGGTTCGCAGGGTTATCCGGGAGCGCAGGGGTATGCCGGTCCGCAGGGAAATCCCGGCCTGCAGGATAGTCCGGATGCACAGGACTATCCCGGCGTGCAGGACTATCCGGGTTCCCAGGGTTACCCGGGAGCGCAGGGTTATCAGGCGCCTCAGGGTTATCAGGCGCCGCAGGGTTATCCGGGTAGCCAGCAGTACCCAGCGCCGCAGGGGTATTCAACCGGGCAGGGCGATCCGGTAGCTCCGGGGGCTCAGGGCGGTCAGTGGTGGGGAGGCCAGCAGCCGCCGGGCGGCCTGCAGCAGACGCCCCTGCCGGGTCAAGGGGGGCCGGGTCAAGGGGGGCCGGGACCAGGAGGGGCCGGAGCGCAGAGGCCCGACCAGTGGTATACCCCGCCGGTCCAGCAGCCGGGCCGGCGCCGCGGCCGGCCGCGGTGGGTGCTGCCCGCCGGAGGGGCCGCGGTCGTGCTTATCGTCGTCGTCGCGCTGGTCCTCGGGCTCGGCGGTCACGGCGGCAAGACGCCGGTCGCGGGGCAGAGTTCCAGCGCGAGCGCGTCCGCGCGAGCCAGCCAGAGCAGTTCGCCCACCGCTACCGCGACCCCGGCCGTCGGGAACCTGCTGCTGACCCAGCTCCGGGTCGGGGACTGCCTGACCGGGTCGAATATGGACCTGAACAAGAACACCCCGTGGCCGAAGCTGACCCGGGCCGTGCCGTGCAGCCAGTCGCACACTGCGGAGGTGTTCTACGCGAACGCCAGCTACTGGCCCAAGAGCATGGCGTACCCGGGCAGCAGCGCGATCAGCAGCCAGGCGAACCAGGAGTGCAATACCGCGTTCGCGGCCTACGACGGAATCGCGTACTCGAAGTCGATGTACACCTGGACCAACATCGTCCCGGACGCCTCGACCTGGCCCAGCGGAGACCGGGCGCTGCACTGCGTCGCCTACTACGCGCCGCCTAACAACCTGGCCGGAGCGCCCATCACGGGATCCATCAGGGGGACCGCCAAGTAGGCCCGGTGAGACGGACTGCCAGGGCCCGGTGCCGCCGTAACGGTTCCAGAACGGTGGCGGCGTACCGTCGGCTCTGTGAGCCGCACCCGGTCGATGGAGCCCGCCCGCGTGTCGGTGTGGGTAAGCCCGCGCGAGCAGTGACGGCGCGTAGCCGGGACGGGCTGATGTCGGGGACCTCGCGGACGCCGAACATGTCCCGCAGGGCGGTCAGCGCGGCGAGTTCGCCGCAGCGGCCGTGCACGCCAGGGATCGGCGGCGTCGCGGACGAGCAGAGGTAGACGCCGCGGATCGGCGTGCGGTAGGGATTCCACTGGATGACCGGCCGGAAGAGCGTCTGCCGGATGGTCTGCAGGCCGACGCCGATGTCGCCGCCGACGTAGTTCGGGTTGTGCGCCTCCTCATCGGCGGCCGTGCGCACCGACCGCGCCAGGACGAGATCGCGGAAGCCGGGGGCGAAGCGCTCGATCTGCGCCTCGATCCGGCCGGTCATGTCTACGTCAGATCCGGACGGCACGTGACAGTAGGTCCACAGCGTCTGCTGGCCGGCCGGGGCCCGGGACGGGTCAGCGACCCCGGGCTGGACGACGAGCACGTACGGGTCCTGCGGGTGCTTGCCCGCCGCCACGTCGGCCTCGGCCGCCGCCAACTGCTCGAAGGTGCCGCCCAGGTGCAGCGTGCCGGCCCGGCGGCTGGCCTCGCTGGTCCAGGGCACCGGCCCGGAAAGCGCGAAGTCGACCTTGCAGACGCCGGGGCCGTAACGGTACCTGCGCAGCGCGGCGCGGTACCTGACCGGAAGCCGGTCACCGGCCAGCAACGCAAGCGTCCGCGGTGAGACGTCGAGCAGGACCGCGTGGGCGGCAGGAAGCTCGGACAGGGAGCGCACCCACCGGCCCGTCTCGATGCTGCCGCCGGCCTCGGTGACGGCGGCGGCCATCGCGTCGGTGATCCGGGCGCTGCCGCCGGCGACGACCGGCCAGCCGACGCCGTGGGCGAGCACCACCAGCATGAGCCCGATGCCCGCCGTCGGCATGGCCGTCAGCGGCATCATGGCGTGGACCGCGGCGCCAGCCAGGATGGCGCGGGCCTCGTCGGTATGCCAGCGCCGGGCCACCGCGGAGGCCGGGAGCACGGCGCGGCGGCCGTAGCTGGCGGCCACGAGCGGATGTGCGGGCGGCTTGCGCAGAGGGGCCAGCAGCGTGTCGCAGAGGTCGTCGGCATGCTCGACCATCGGGCCGAGCAGATGCTGGTAGGAAGGACCGTCGACGCCGAGGCGCGCGGCCGTGTCGGCCACCGAGCGGGACACGACGGCCGCCCGGCCGCCGTCGAGCGGATGAGCGAACTCCACTTCGGGCCGCGCGAACGTGACCCCCCGCGCGGCCAGGTCGAACCGGCGGAAGAACGACGACGCGACCGCCAGCGGGTGCCCCGCCGAGCAGACGTCGTGCCGGAAGCCGGGCAGCGTCAGCTCTTCGGTCCTGCAGCCGCCGCCGATGGTCGGCGCGCCCTCGATGACCTGCACCTTCAGGCCCGCGGCCGCCAGCGTGACGGCGGCGGCCAGGCCGTTGGGCCCGCTGCCGACGACGACCGCGTCCAGTTCTGCCCGCATGGTAACTCCGATACCCGTTTTCAGGCCTGGCTCTTGCTTCCGCGGACCAGACGGCCGAGTCCGGTCACCGGAGCCGCGATTGTCTGCAGCACGCTGCGCACCATGGAGTTGTGCCAGACGTTGCCGGCGTGACGCCACTGCCGTTTGGAGTCCACGCAGGTGCTGCGGGACTCCACCGCAATGTCAGCATGGTAGGGAGGCGCCGCGCTCGCGGGGCCGCCTTGTCGGCGGCCCTCAAGCTCGTGTGATGAGGCTGAGCATGACCGTTACGGTCTGACCGCCGGGGTTCACGGTGAGGGTCCCTTCCAGGGCGACCAGGCTGGCCGAGGTCACCGTGATGGTCACGCTCGCGCCGGAGGCCAGCGACCCCGACGAGGGCGAGACCGTGAGCTTTCCCGCCAGGGCCGGCCCGGCCGTGACCGAGTAGTCGCTGACCGGGCCGCCGCGGGCCGTGATCGTGAGGTTGCCTGTCGCCGTGCCGCCGACCGCGGCCAGGTCCACCGTCGCGGGCGAGACGGTCAAGGTACCCTGGCTAGCCGTCGCGGCGGCCGTGGCTGACGCCGGCGCACCCGTGACCGGAGTGGTCGCGGGCGGCGCAGACGCCGCGGAAGCCGGGCCGGACGCGGCAGAGGTCCCGGGCGGACCGGTCGCAGTGGCGCCGCCGTGCTGGGCGGCCGATGGTGACCGGCTTGGGAAACCCATGAGGGCCGAACGGTCCGGCGCGATTCGCCACGCCTAGCCGATGCGCCATCCCGGCGGGCGTCCGGTCAGCCATCACGCGCAGCAGCCGGTCACGGAACCCGGGGCTGAGCGCCGCCCGCGGCGCGAGGCCGGCCAGGAGCGCCGGGGTAAGCTCACGGCGCCGGCCGGCCCGCGAGACCAGGGCCTGGGCGTGGCTGCGCGACACTCCCAGGGCATCGGCCAGGTCGTCGCCCTCCAGTTCATGGCGCAGGCTCAGCTCCATGACGTCCCGCTCCCCCGGGTTCAGCCCGTCGATCGCGGAGGTGGCGATGGCGGCTCGCGGGCGCCGCAGGCATTCGTTACGCGCGACCGCGTAGAGCCAGGGCCGGAGCTTGCCGCATTCAGGTCAGCGAGACGGCGATACCCAGATAACCGGATATGCGCGCCAGCCGGATCCCCGCGCCTACCCGTGGCAGCTGTCCGCCCAAGCAGGTGTCAGCCGCTGAGGACCTTGTCCGGGTCGTAAAGGACCACGGTGCCCGCGATGTAGTCGTGCAGCGCCTTGCGCTCCTTGCCCGACATGAACAGGACGAACGAGGTGATCTCGGTGATGAAGCCGAGGATGGTGTCGATGAGCCGGCCCACGATCTCGCGCAGCGCCATGTACCAGAAGCCGGCCACCCGGTTCGTCTCCGGCCGCCAGCACCGCATGCCGAGCACCTGCAGCGCCGGTGTCTGGCCGTTGCCCCAGACGATGAGGCCCCAGATGATGTAGCCGATGCCCAAGGTGATGATGCACAGCGGAATAGCGAGGAAATAGGCGCCGATCCGGCGGCCTCTGCTCGCGAGCTCGGTGCCCTGCGGCAGGGTGAGGCCGGAGGGCTGGTCGAAGTACATCCCCTGCGGCACGGCGTCCGGGTACTGGCCGTAACCGTATGCGGCCGGCACCGCGGGCGCCTGCGGAAGCCCCTGGCCGGGCGGCGGCGGCGGAACGGCGTCGCGTCCAGCTCCTTGAGCGTACGGATCCGGAAACTGGCTCACGGATATCTCACTTCCTGTATGCGCTAGCTGCAAAGCGGACTCTACGACAGCGAAGCGATCATTCAGTAGCCCCCGCCAGCGATCGTGCACGAACCGTTACTCATGGTTTTAGCAGTTGAGAAACGTTCAAAATAAAGCCGGCCGAGCCGCGTAGATCATTTATGTCGGGCAATTCGTGACATCGACTAGCATTCGCGGCGGCGATATCCCGCGGCATCGCGAGGTGCCCCGGCTCCTGGCCCGCTGGCCGGCCAGGGGATCCCACGGTCCGTTCGGAGGAAATGGCCTTTTAACCGGGCGGCGGCTGGGCCTGGAGCAGGCCGAGCGGGCCGGGCGCGCCGAACTGAACGGTCAGCAGGGACTCGCCGCCGGACCCTGGCACGATGGCGGCCTGGGCCGGGAGGTAAGGCGGACGCTGCGCGCGGAGGAAGGCGAGCATGTTCCGCGCGGCCGCGTGGCCCGCCATGAGCTGGACCGCGCGCAGCGGCATGCCCGCGCTGGCGCCGCGACCATCGTCGGTGAATGCCCTGACCCGTACCGGCTGGCTGGCCGGCTGGCTGGCCGCCAGCGTGGCCAGGGTCAGCAGCAGGCGCGCGTCGACCTGGCCTGCCGCAAGCTGGGCCCGCGCGGCCGGCGTGAGGCCGATCCTCAGGTCGCCTACTAGCTGGTCGCCGGCCACCTGGCGGGCGCGCACGTCGGCCGCGAGCGCGCTGCGGTAGGCGGCGGCCCCGTCGGACGCCACGACGCGGATATCGATCCTGGCCGGCCCCGTGCCGAAGCTGGCCAGCACCTCCGGTGCGTAGACGCTGGTCAGGCGGCCCCCGAAGGTGCCGCGGACGGCGGCGGTGGCCACTACCACGTCGGCGCCGAGGGGGTCGCCCGCCCCCAAGCCGAGCACAAGCAGCTTCGCGGCCGCGATGCCGTGCTGGACCAGGGCGGAGCACATGGCGGGATCGCAGGCCACGATGGCGCCGGCGCTGACCTGCCGGGCCGCCCAGCCAGCCGCCTGGTCGCGGGCGGCCAGGGCCTGGCTCAGCGGCGTCGGATCCGCGGTCTGCGCCGCCACGTCCGCGGACGCAACGTGCGGGACCGAGAACCCCTGCCCGGCCTCGACGGCCAGGACCGCCGACAATACCGCGACCGCCCCGGCCATACCCACCCGGACCGCGCGGCGCCGACCGCTGCGTTCCGGCACGGTCGCCGGTTCTGGCTCCCGGGTGCCGGCCAGGCATCGCTGGTGGTAGCTGGCCTCGGACTCGGCGCGGTGTCCGGCGGGCGAGGCCGCGGCCAGGGCCCGCCAGTAGCCGGCCGCCTGGCGGTGAGCGGCGGCCAGTTCGGCCTCCAGGCCGGCGCGGGACAGGTGGCCGTGCAGTTTCCCGGCGGTCCAGCGGTGCACGGACAGCTCGAGGCCGGGCCCGGCCGTCAGCAAGCCGGCGTTCTCGCACTCCGCGATGTGGCCGGGCCTTGCCGCCAGGACACCGGCCGGCACGGGCCCGCGGAAGACCGACGCGCGCACAAGCAGCGACCTGGCCGCGGCGCTTAGGCGCTCGAACAGTTCGCCGAGCAGGACGTCGCCCGCGGCGCCGGAAATGCTCCGCGCGGCCGGCTGGGTAGCTCGGTCGGTTCGGTCCCTGGCGCCGGCTGACCGGTGCTGGCCCGGATACCCGCCTCGATCCGGCCGGCCACGTCGCCGAACGGCGCGCCCATGGCCAGCAGCGAGTCCAGGTACTCGATGGCGAGCGGATGGCCCGCGGTCAGCCGCCAGACGCGGTCGGATTCGCCGAGTTGCCGGACCGCAGGCAGGGATGCCGCAAGCTCGGCGGCGCCGGAGCAGGTCAGCGGCCCGAGCGGGCGGAACGTGAGCCGTTCGAGCCCGGGCCGGTGCAACCGGGGCCCGAGCGGCCCATCGGCCGGGACGCCCAGCGTGAACGGCCGGCGGCAGGTGATGAGCAGCTTGCCTGTCCAGTTGGCCAGCAGCGTCGCCAGGGCCGGGTCACCGACGCACCACTGGCCCGCTTCGAGTGACAGGTTGTCGTCGAAGTTGTCCAGGATCATGAAGTCAGTTTCGGCCGGCTCGGCCGCGAGGCTGGCGGCCGCCACCGCGCCGCTGATGACGCCGACCACGCGGCCCGCCTGCTGGCGACTGACCCGGGTCGCGATCTGGGCGGCCAGGGTTGACTTGCCGATGCCCCCCATGCCGTGGATGACCAGGCCGGCCGCGCCCGGTGCGCTCAGTCCGGCGGACCAGTGCCGGCTCTCGGCGCTGCGGATGGAAAGGGGCGGGCGCCGGCTCGGCCTGACGCCAGCTGTCCGGGCGTGCCGGCCATGGCGGGCGGTATGGCGCGGCCGCGTCGGCTGGCCGGCGGTCCCTGCTGGGTCTGCTGTGCCTTCTCTGTCTGCTGGGTCTGCTGTGCCTTCTCTGTCTGCTGGGTCTGCTGGGTCTGCTGGCCGAACGTGGATTAATTTCGTCACCGCTACATCCTTTCCCCGTACTACGGCAGACGGGGCAAGCCGCTTTCCACAGTTGTATAGCACACTGAGCGATGACACATGTGCTTTTAGTAATGAACTTCGGCCGGATCGCCTGGCGCCTTCACGGGCGAATACGGACGTTTGCGGACGTTTGCGGAAAACCGCGAAGCGTCGCGGACGGGTGCGCTTTGTCCGCTGAGATGGCCGGGCGCTTATAGGGTGAAATGCGCCATCGGCGCTTATCCGCCTATAACGGGATACTGTTAAAGAACCGCCCGGCCTGCGTCGGCGGAGGTTCGGTTGACGGCCGCGGCAACCTCGGTCTCGCGCCGCGGCAGGCCGAGGGCCGACCGGGTGAATTCAGCCGCTATGTCGTGCCACAGGACCGCCCGGCGGATCATCGGGTGGTCGCCGCCGCGTATCTCGAGCACGGCGGCCTGTGCCACCGGCCGGACGCGCTCGGCGTAAGCCCAGGTGTCGTCCGGGCGGGTGATGTTGTCGGCGCTCCCGTGCGCCAGCAGGACTCGCCGTCCCGCGAGCTGGGCGACCGGCTCGCCCGGCGGCAGCCAGGGTGCCAGGCCCGCCACCGCCGACACCGCACGATGCCCGGCCACGCGGAACGCGGCGCGCGCGCCCATCGAGTGCCCGACCAGGACGACCGGCACCGGGCCGAACTCGGCGCCGATGTGGTCGAGAATCCGGCTCAGGTCGGGGACGGGCGAGGCCTGTTCGCCGTTCCAGCCGCGGACAAGCAGCCGGGGCCGGCAGACCAGGGCCCCGCTGCCCCGCAGGGTGTGCCGGACGGCCTGCACGACCGGGATCATGCGCAGCACCGCGAGCTGGGTAGCGCTGGTGGGCGCGGTGCTGACCGCCTCGCCTCCGTGTACCACCACGACGACCGCGGTGACGCCCGCGGCCGGGCCGCTGCCGCTCGCGCGAGAAAGCGTCTCGCCGCTCGTCACCATTGCCTCCCGCTCGCGCCTAGGGCCAGGCTAACAGGCGCGGCCGGGCGTTCCTGACGGCGCGCAGGCGCCGGCCTGACCGCGAGCCGGCGTCCGCCCGGCCGCGTTCGCGGCGGCCAGGCGAGTCACCGACCGAACACGTAAGCTGTAGCGATAAGCCCTTCACACGGTGATCGTAACTGTGTTCTAATATAGGCATGGGTCGATTCAGTGAGGTAGGAGCGCGGTCGGGCGGGTCGCCGCGGCACCGCCGGGCCTCCCGCTGGTCTGGGCCCGCACGCAGATGAGTGCTTCACAGGCAGGCGTCACTCCCGGCCACTAGTCCGGACTCCAGGCCGCAGGTTAGAGGTGATTACTATGAGTCAGGATTTCGAAAGTTTTAACGATCACGATGACAAGTGGCTCTCCGAACTAGAAACCAGGGCCATAGATCTCGAGAAGGAGTTGTTCGACTGGCGCGAGTACCGCGCGCGCGAACAGGCCGAGTCGCGCGCACGCGAGCGCGCCGAGTCCGCCTACCGCCGGGCGGCGGCACCAGGCCCGGCGCGGGCAGCCTTCCATCACGCCAGCGTGGACGCTATCGCCGACCTGGACGACGAACCGCCGGCCGCAGTGATGGCGGCACCCAGGACGGCGACCAGGCCGCGGCCAGCCGACCCGGACGCCCGCCCGAGTTCGGCCGAGGAACGCACCAGGGCCCTGATCGAGCAGGGCCGGCGCAGCGTGGCCCGCGCCCGGATGTCACGCGGCCGGAAGATCACGATCGTCACGGCCGCCCTGATCGCGATCGTCACCGTCGCGGTGATGATCCTGTTCGGGAAAGGCGCCTCCTGGCCGGCGAGCGTGGCCACCGTCCAGAGCGAGATAACCACGGCGTGCCAGAACCCCAACGTGGCGTCCGAGCCTGGTCAGGTGAACTTCGCCTGCGGTAAGGCCACCAGTCAGGTCCTCTGGGTCTTTGCGCTGATGACGAGCACCGATAACCCGAGCTTCAGCGACGCCAAGACCGGCCGGCAGGGACTCGAGCCGATCACGCCGACCCAGGGCGGCGAGGTGGCCTGGTCGCTCGACCTGCATCACCCCTATAACCCGCATGATCCGGTCGACAGCCTGACGGTCGCGGCCCGGGCGATCAACAACATCATCGGCGGGGCTACCTTGACCAACGCGAAAGGCGATCCCGCCGTCCAGCCTGGGCTCGAGAGCAATCCGGCGAACTGCGCGCGGTACACCGGATCGTCGGCGATGATCTCGCGAGCCGGCTTCCCCGATCTGTGCGCGCAGCCGGTGACCAGCACGTCAGGCCAGGCCGCGCTGGTAGCCGACGTCTACAGGGAATGGATGGTGGGCGCTACGCCGGCCGCGGCCAGCGACGTCAGCATCCTGTTCCAGAACGCCAATGATCCCGGCAATTCGGAAGTCCAGGCCATCCTGCACACGCTGCCAGGAGCCCAGTAGCGACATTTGCCGGGGGCAGCCGCGATTCCTTTCACCAACGAGAACCAAGACATTTGTGGAAGAAGGTGATTTCGTGCGTCCCGTCAGTAAGCCAACGTGGCAGCAGGCGACGGCCCTGGTGAGCCTGAGCACCTGCGGGGCGATGACCGGATTCTCCTTTGCCCACGGGACGGTGGCAGATATGACGTCGCCGACGGGCATGCCGGCGCACCTGCTTGAATTCGTCAAGCCTATCCGGCCGGCGTCCGGCTCGGCGCGGGCATCGGCCTCGGACAGCTCGCTGCGGGCGGCCATCATCAACGTCGCCAGCTATTACCTCCGGATGGCGCAGAACAAGACGCCGGCCCAAATGGAGGCACTGATCTGGCAGGGCGACAGCATCGATGGCGCCGACCATGGCGAATCGTGCGCGGCGTTCGCCAGCCTCACGCTGGCGCTCGGGGCGCAGGCGGCGGGGCAGGAAAGCTGGGTGACCGGCGGCAGCACCTACCCGTGGCCGCTGCACGCGTGGGCCGATGTCCGCGTGGCGGAGAACTCGTCGTCGCCTGGCGTCATCTCGATCCAGCAGGATGCGCAGGCGCACGACCGCTGGCACCCGCTGGGCGATGGCTACCAGCCGCAGCCGGGCGACTGGGTGTTGTTCGACGGCCACGTCGAGGTGGTCACGAAGTACGCCAACCGGGTGCTTTCCACGATAGGCGGCGACTCGCTGCCGAACTTCACGGTGAACGCTCACCAGTTCAGCGCGCCGCTCGGCGCCCAGGGGGTGATCGGATTCGTCAACAACGGCGAGCTGTCCGGCGGCGGCAACCCGGCCGGCCGCGGGTCCGGCATCGGCAGCGGGCCCAGCGCGGCGAATGCGGCCGGCGCGGCGAGCTATGCTCGCGCGGCCGGCCCGCTGGCGGGGGCGGCGCAGGAGCTGGCAGGGTCGGTGGGCAGCCAGTCGCCTGGTCAGGCCGGCCGGGGAGGGGCGGCCGTACCGGGAACGCTGGTGGCCGACTTGAGCGGGGACGACGCGCGGTCAACGGGAGCGGCCGCGGCCAAGCCACCGCAGCAACGGCCGGCGGCGGCAACGCCGGCGGCCGGTGCGGGCGGGCCGCGGGGCGCGGCCACGATCCCCGGCCTGCAGGCGATCCAGGCGGACCTGACCGGGGCTTCACCCGTGGCCGCGACGCCGGCGAACCGGCGTCCGGCACCCGCGTACGGCCGAGCCGGCCAGTCGGCGGCCGGTGCCGCTGCTGTGCCTGATACCTCCGCCCAGCAGGCTTTCATCAGCCAGGTGGCACCGGGAGCGGTAGCGGCGCAAGGGCGTTACGGCATCCCGGCCTCGGTGACGATAGCCCAGGCCATCGAGGAGTCGGGCTGGGGGCAGAGCGTGCTCGCGGTCAAGGACCACAACTTGTTCGGCATCAAGGGCTCGGGTCCGGCGGGGGCCGACATCCAGCCGACGCAAGAATACGTGAACGGCAGCTGGGTGACCGTGAGCGCGGCGTTCAAGGTCTACCACAACATCGCCGAGAGCATCGCCGACCACAGCCAGCTGCTCGCCACCGGCGAGAGCTACCAGCAGGCCATGGCCGACAAGCAGGTGCCGGACGCGTTCGCCGCCGACCTGACCGGCGTCTACGCGACGGATCCGAACTACGGCTCCAACCTCATCGCCCTGATGCGGCTCTACAACCTGTACCGCTATGGCACCTCGGCTCAGGCCACGCCGCACGAGGTTAGCTCCGGCGCTGCGGCCAGCGGGAACGGGGGCGGGACGGCCAGCGGTCTCGGGACGTCGAGCGGTCTGGGGACGGTGGGGCAGGGCGGGACGGCCGGTGAGGGGGCGGCCACCAGCGCGGGTGGCGCGACGATTCCTGGCGTCCTGGATGCCTATGTGACCGCGGCAGCCAAGGCGGCCCCGGACGCGAGCGTGTCGGCCGGGTCCGTTCCTAAGACGCTCCACCGGCCGTCGCCGAGGATCACGGCGCGCCGGCCGCGCGCCGGTGCCAGCCGGTTTGTGTCGCAGATCCCGCGGACGGTCACGGCGGATTTCATCCAGACCGCGAAGGCGCCGCTCACCCGGGCCGAGCCGCTCTACCGGGATGTGGCGCACCACAGCGGCATGCGCTGGGAACTGCTCGCGGCCTGCGACTGGATGCAGTGCAAGGCGCAGCCGCGCTTGTCACCGGTCCACGGGGAGAAGCTCGGCACGACGAACGCCGACGGCACGAGCTACAGGACGAGGTCCGAGGCGCTGGCCCAGGCCGCCGGCGATCTGATCGAGCTGGCCATGGCGGTCTACTGGATCGATATCACGGCCCGGCGGCCGCTGTCGGTCCGCAAGCTGGCCAGCGTCTTCGCGGCGTTCCGCTGGGGCGGGTTGCTCAAATTGCACAATATCTCGGCGATGGAATTCCCCTACTCGGTAGCGGGCCTGACGGCCGAGAACATAAAGATGCGCTGGCCCGACGTTAAGGAACCGAATGCTCCAGACAAGCCCGGCTCACGATTCCGCGGGTCCTTCGGGGCCGTCCCTGTGGTGCTGAGCCTGGATTACCCTGCTATGGATGAGTAATCGGCGGCACGCAAATTAGGGAAGAAACCGACATGGTTCGCCTCATGATTTTCCTGGTGGGAATGCTCAGCACAAGCAGAGCCGGGGGCCGTCGCGGCGGCACCTTTCTGGCCGATGATCCGCCCGGCACGAGGGAGCTGCCCATCGCGGCCGCGCCTGCGAGCGGCACAGACGCACAGGTTCGGCCACCCGTCGGCGGCCGGCCCGGTCCGCGGCGGCGGCGTATCCCGCTCCGGGTCAAATGGGTAGCTGTCATACTCGTAATTGGCCTGATCTTCCGCAAGGTAATCGTGTGGGCGGTACTTGTGGCGCTCTCCGCCGCACTTCACCTGGTGGGCCTTAACGTCCATCTGCCGCACGTCCGGCTCTCATGGCCGTGGCAGTCGATCAGTGCAGGCACCACGACGAATATTGATCTGGGGCCGTGGGTGCTGCAGAAAATTGAGGGAATCTCAAAGCCCGCATTGGGCACCGAGAATTTCAACTTCACCTTTACTCACAAGGTCTCGAAGAGCATTGGCATCTGGCCGTGCTGGTACTCCGGCACCTTCGAGGCGGTGGGCCACGCCTCCGCGACCGTCGATCTCAACCCGGGACCGGCCTGGTGGGCGCCAGCGACGGGCCATTATCAGTTGCAGGTCCTCAGCGGTCCGCTGAACGGCAAGCCCGGCCGGGTCAGCGTCATGATGGTGCTGCCGCAGCCGCAGCTTCCCCAGTCGGTGCACGAGGTCACGATCGACAACACCCTGTCACATCCGATCGATACCCAGCACAGCTGGACGTACCCCGGATTCGGCTGCGGTGGGCTCATACGGCCGCAATTCGCGGAATCGGTCCTGTACGCGCAGGCCCAGGGCATTGCGTTCCAGCAGGTCAGGAGCAGTCCGCAGATCACCGGCCCGCTGATCGGCACGGCCGAGTCGCAGGCACGGCAGATTATCAGGGATAACTTCATCCAGCCGACGGTGAACGCGCTCGGCTATACGCTGGTGGGCTTCACGGTCCGGTGGGCCGCGGCGACGTAACCGGCTCGGGCCGCCGACGGCAGCGACTCGGCCAGGACGGCCCCGAGCACCTGCCACCACGCCGCGGTCAGCCCAGCCGGCCGGGTGAATGGCGGCTCATAAAGAATTGATGAGGCTAGCGATATTGCCCGGCGGCGACAGATGGACTCGGCCGCTTCGCCGGGAAGCGTCCGCCAGGTACCGTCAGGCAGCGATTACCCTAAACTGCGAGTTCACTCTCGATACGCAAGACGAACGAGATCCCGGAGACCGGGCCGATGCTGCGGGAACTGAACGACCGGTTCCCGCTCGCCGGCCGGGTCCTGTCCGCTGATGCTCTTCACACGCAGCGCAAGCTCGCCGCGCTGATCTGCGAAGACCTCCTCGCGCATTTCATCTTCACCGTGAAGGGCAACCAGCCAGGCCTGCGCGCCGCCCTCGAGGGACTGTGCTGGGCCGGCGCCGCCGGCACGTCACCCGCGGCAAGGGACGCGGCCGCCGCGAGACCCGCTCGCACCTGGTCATGGACGTCCCCGACGAGATAAAGGCATGGTTCCCGCACGCCGCACAGGTCGCCCGCGTCATCCGCACCCGCACCGTCACCTCCTGGAAGAGCAACGGGAAAAAGCGGGCGCGCGTCACCAGGACCGGCACCGAGACCGTCTACCTGATCACCAGCCTCACCGCCCGTGAGGCCGGCCCGGAGCACATCGCGGCCTATGCCCGCGGACACTGGAGCATCGAGAACAAGGTCCGCCTTGTCCGTGATGTCACCCTCCGTGAAGACTCGTCCAAGGTCCGGGCCGGGTCACGCCCCCGCGTCCTTGCCACTCTCCGTAACCTCATCATGGGCCTCATCCGCCAGGCCGGCTACGACGGCATCGCCGCAACCATCCGCGAAGCCGAATACGACAATGCCCTGCTCTTCGCCCTGCTCCGCCTCACAGCAGGCCCCTGAACAGCGGAAACGACTTTGTCCTCAGCCCTGCGCTTCCTCCTGCCGCTACGTACGGGCTGATCGAAGACGATCGGGAAGCTAAGGCTCGCGGACCCGGCACTGAGACATCGTAAGACAGGATCAGCTAAGGCCGACGGCATAGTGACGAATCACCGTCTAACGACCAATTTGCGTGATTAGTTACCCGTCTAAGTTAGTACACCACCGCATTGGGCTCGCTTGCGAGGACAGCAGAATCGAAGGCGGCCGCTTCGCAGGGCGACGACACTATCGGGCAGACGAGCCTCTCAGATGGGGTACCGGGTGGGTTCGGTGGTGTACTGGCGTCCGGATGGGGTGGTCCACCGGAAGGTGGCGGGGGTGAGCTGGTCGACTTTCCAGCGGGGGTCTTGCTTGAGCCGGTGCTCGAAGCGGCACTTGGGGCCGCCGTTGCACAGGCACGTCCGGCCGCCGGCCTCGTAGGGGGTGTTGTGTTCGAAGTCGCAGCTCCGGGCGGGCCGCCGGCACATGGGGCCGGTGCAGGTCGCGTGCCGGATCCCGGTGAGGTGCCGGAGCTTGACGCCGGGGTCGTGCCCGGCGGCCTCGTACCGGTGGTCGCAGGCCTGGGTGGGGATCGGGTCGAGGGCCAGGAGCAGGCCGGGCTGGCCGGGGATGCCGGTGGCGAGCCGCCAGGTGCCGTAGCCGCCGGGTGGCCCGGGCCCGTTCCCGGCGGTGAACGTGAACCCCGGCCCGGATCCGCCTGGCGGGTCGCTGCCGGTGTGCGGGCCTGGTCCGGGCGTGTGCTGGTTCCTGGGTTCGGGCCGGGCGCAGCCGTGGCCGATCGCGTGGCCGTCCTGGTCGGTGACGGTCACGCACCAGGTGGTTTTCGGGTTGGCGGCGGCGGCGCGGGCCAGGTCCCGGGCGAGCCACGGGTCGACCGGCCCCAGGCCGGGGATCTCGCCGGGCCGGTCCGCCAGGCCCAGCAGGGTAGCCAGCGGGACGGTGAGGCTGACACGGCCGGCGAACCCGGCCGGGATCAGCCCGGTTCCCGGCGGGGTGCAGGGCCCGGCGGGATGCGGCGCCCCGGACCCGTCATCGCCCGGTCCCTGCGGCGCCTTGCCGCTCATGCCGCCGCCGCTGCTGTCCGCGCCGCTGCGGGCTCCGGCGGCGCTGGGGGCGTCCGCGCCGCAGCGGGCGCCAGCGGTGCCTTCGGCGGGCGGGGCGGGACGGGGCGGGGCGGGGCGGGAGTCGGTGCCCAGCAGCAGGTCCAGGTAGGCCTGGGCGCGGAGCTGGTCCATGCTCCCCTCGGCCCCGGCCTGTTTCAGCTGCGTCGCCCACCAGGTGATCCGCTGGTCGGCCGCCAGGACCTGCGCCGGGGGGAGCTCGCGGCCGGCCAGGGCGGCGTTGCCCGAGTACTCCGGGCGGCGTTCCACCCGGGCCCTGCGGGCCGCGTCCTCGCGCCGCTTCCTGGCCTTGCCGGGCGCGACCTGCATGACCGCGCGGGTGATCGCGGACCGCAGCCCGGCCGGGGTCAGCTGCCCGGCCCGCCCCAGCACCATCTCCTCCGCCGCGCGGGCTTCGTCCGCGTCCAGCAGGGCGGTGGCCCGGCAGATGATCTCGACCTTGGACAGCCGCAGGACCCCGGCCCGGAACGCGGCCCTGGTGCCGGGGAGCCTGGCCTCCAGGTCGTGGGCGCGGCCGAGCAGGTCCTGCGCGGTGCCCCGGTACTCCGCCAGCGCGTACGACACCTCGGCCTCGGCGGAGGGGTCCCAGCCGGCGGGCAGCCGCGCCGGGCCTTCGGGGGCGGCGCCGGGGGCGGGCCGCCGCCGGATCAGCTCCGCGACGGCGGCGTGCTTGAGGGAGCAGGCGGAGGCCTCGGCGCGGTCCAGCCCGGCGATGATCCCGGTCAGCTCATCATCGCTCGCGCCGGCGAACCGGTCATCATCCCCGGCGGCGTACTCGGCCAGGCCGAGCAGCACCGAGCCGCCGGGGGCGGTGTCCAGCGGCTGGCCGGCGGCGAACCCGCCGGCCGGGCCGGCGTACTCGCCGGGGAACCGGTGCGCGGAGCCGGGCTGGCCCGGGCCGCGGCGGCCCAGCGCCCCGGCCGCTCCGGCGGCCAGCTCCGCGGTATACCCCAGCCCCGCGATATGCTCCGCCGCGGCGGCCTGCTCCGCGGCGATCCGCCTTGACCCGGCCCGCAGCTCGTCCGGGTCGATGCCGGACGGCAGCGCGGGATCGTCCGGGTCGGGGAACCAGCCAGGATCCAGCTCGGGGTCCGGCGGGGGGCCCTCGGCCGCCACCACCTCCAGCCACGCCGCCAGCTGCTCCGGATCGTCCAACGGGTTGATCGCGGACGGCACCGGGCGGCAGCCTGCCTTGTCCGCGGAACGGCCAGGCACGTCCCATTTGTCATCGCCGGGATCCGGGGAAGCCGGTCCTGAGAGCACTCGCCACCGCCCGTTCGGATGAAATGATCTTGGACTTGACCCTTATTCTCTACCAAACATAATAGCGAATAAACCGTCCTTCCGCAAGGGTTACCGGCTTTTTGAAGACATAAATCGAACAAAGAGTCGTATGTGATAGATGAGGTTTCAGGGGATTTAGGTCAGGGATAGGGAGCTGACCGGCGGGCTGGGCCTGCGGAGCCGGTTTAGGTCAAGGAGGTGGGCGGACGGCGGGGCCGGGGAGGTCAGGGTGGCGAACCGGCGGCGCGGTCTTCCGGCTGCGGCGCGGTCTTCTGGGCTGCGGCGCGGTCTTCTGGGCTGCGGCGCGGGGGCGGATAAGGGGCGCGGGAAAGGGGTAGGGGCGTGGCGTGGTTCTGCGGTTGGCTGCGACGCTGGACATCTGACTAAGGTGGCAATGAAGTGTGGGAACTGCTCGAACGCCGTGAAGTTAAGCGCCTGTCCCGTCTGCGCGCGGCGCGGGAGCAAGGACCGCTCCCCCGGCCAGGGCGGCCAGCCGGGCTTGATCAGCTGCCGCAGATCAAGCACATCGTCGTGCTGATGATGGAGAACCATTCCTTCGACAACTACCTCGGCACGCTGCGGGGCCGGGGTGACGGCTTCCCGCTCGGTCCTGACCATGAGCCAGAAGTCTTCAACACGGGGACCGGCGGCGAGGTTGTCCGGGCCTTTCACCTGCCCACGACGCGGCAGATTCGCGGCGTGCCTTCGCAGAGCTGGGCGGGGTGCCACCAGCAGTGGCACGAGGGGAAGAACGACGGGTTCGTGACCAGTGCGCAGGCGGCGCTGGCCGATGCCGCGGATGAAGCGGCGCGCACCGGTATCGGCGTGGACCCGGCTGCGACGGGAATGGGGTACTGGACGGAAGACGACCTGCCGTTCTATTACGGGCTGGCCCGGACCTTTCCGCTGGCCGATCGCTGGTTCAGCTCGTGCCTGGGTCCGACCTTCCCCAACCGCCGTTTCCTTATCGCCGGGACCGCCCACGGGCTTATCGACGACTCGCCCTACGACCTGCTCGACTATCCCCCGGCCGGGACCATCTTCGACATGCTGACCAGGTACGGGATTTCCTGGGTTAACTACCATCCGGTGGCGGCCGACGATTCCAGGCTGAGGCACTACGCCCGGCACAAGCGGAAGATGGCCAGGCGCCGGGTAGGACGCGCCCTGCCCAACGTGAACTCCGACATGGCGAAGGATATCAAATTCACGGCCGACATCTTCCCGTTCGGAATAGGCCGCTATATGCAGCACATCCGCGGCATGGACCAGTTCTTCGCGGCGGCAGGTAACGGTACGCTGCCCGCTTTCAGCCTTGTGGACCCGGACTTCGATGCCTACTCAGAGGAGAATCCGCAGGATATCCAGAAAGGCGAAAGCTACGCCGCGGAGGTCATCAACGCGGTCATGCACGGTAAAGGATGGCCGCACACGCTGCTGATCTGGGTCTACGACGAGCACGGCGGGTACTACGACCACGTGCCGCCGCCCGCGGCTATCCGGCCCGACGACGTCGAGGGAAAGAGCGTGATCGGTAACGCGACCCCGCTCGAGAAATTCCTGCAGCCGGTCTTCCCGCGCCTGACCAGGATCAAGCGGCACCAGACCGAGGGACCGCACCAGTATGACCGCTACGGGTTCCGCGTCCCCGCCGTGATCGTGTCTCCTTACGCGCGGCCCGGCTTCGTCTGCTCCGAGGTTCTCGACCATACCTCTGTGCTCAGGCTCGTCGAGGAAAAATGGAATCTGCCGCCGCTGACGGCACGGGACGCCGCGGCCCGCACGCCGCTAAGCGCGCTTGACCTTGACGGCGCTCCCGCCTTCCTGACGCCGCCGTCGCTCCCCGGACCCCGCCTTAAATGGGGTTCTTGGTAGCCGCGAGAAAAACGACCCTCGGCGGCCCCGCCCCACGGGATCACCGATTACTTACCGCCACGCGCGTGCGGGGCAAAGCCAGGCGCGCGTGCGGGGCAAAGCCAGGCGCGCGTGCGGTAGTCAGCCGGCGCACTGGGTAGCCAGGGCTGGTCTCGCGGCGCGCGGGATCATCTACATCCTCATCGGCTGGGTGGCCATCTTGGTCGCGCTCGGCCTGCTCATCTTCGGCGTCCACGGGCTGTGCGAAGCCCGCTGGCGCAAGGTCTGATCTCATGCTTTCTCACACCGCTGGCCGCCGGCGGGGCGGGCTCGCCCGCTGATCACGGTGACCGCCGCCGCGCTTGTCTTCGCGATCCTGCTGATCGCGGTGCGGCTGCGGTGGGCACCGCTGGAATCCGCCGACCACGGCGCCGCGGCCCACCTCAACAGCCTCGTGGCCGGTCACGCCACGCTGATCAAGGTGGTCAAGGCGGTGACCTGGCTGGGCAGCACCGGCGTGCTCTGGGTGGTCATCGGGATCTCAGCGATCATCCTGGCGATCCGCAAGCGGTGGCGGCCGGCGATCTACTGGTCGTCACCGGTGCGGGTGCGATCGTTCTGGATCCGATCCTCAAATCGCTTGTCGGCAGGCTCCGCCCGGTGGTGGCGCATCCGATCGCCTACGGCGGCGGAGACAGCTTTCCCAGCGGCCATTCGCTCGGCTCGATCGTCTGCTACCGGGCGGTGTTCCTGGTCTTCCTGCCCGCCATGCGCGGGCGGTGGCGGACCGCGGCCGCGTTCCTCGCTGCCGCCGCCGTGGTGAACACGGCCCCGGCCGGACGTCACCCACCTCGACCATAAGCTGCCGACCTCCGCCTTCCCTCCAGGGCACGTGGCCGCCACGACCTGCCTCTACGTCGCCATCGCCATCTTGGTCATCGGCACGGCCCGCGGCTGGTGGCGTTACCTGTTCCTGGTCCCCGCCGTCGCCATGCCTGTCCTGGTCGCGATCTCCCGCATGTACCGGGGCAAGCATCACCCGACCGATGTCCTCGGCAGCCTGATTTTCGCCGCGCTCTGGCTGACCGCGACCACGCTGCTGATCAAGCCGGCCGAGGCGGGCGAGCGGAAGCGGCTCGGCGAGCGGAGCCGGCGATCCGAATCGAAGAGCGGCGTGCGCGTCTTCGGGATGACGGTATCTCGCTGAGATTGTCCGACCCGCACGATATTGTCCTCCTCGACCTAACGAACGCCAGGGTTTGCTGGAGGCAGCAGCGCATGTTCCACGCCGACCTGCATGTTCACTCGAAATACTCGCGTGCGTGCAGCAAGGATTGCGATGTCGAGCACCTTTCCTGGTGGGCGCTGCGCAAGGGCCTGAGCGTGGTCGGGACCGGCGATTTCACCCACCCGGCGTGGGCCGCGGAACTGAGGGAAACCCTCGTCCCGGCCGAACCCGGCCTGTTCCGGATCAGGCCCGATCTGGAAAAGCGCCTGCTGCGCGACACCCCGGCCTCCTGCGCGGGCCCGGTGCGGTTCATGCTTTCCGTCGAGATATCCACCATCTACCGCCGCGGCGAGCGCACCAGGAAGGTCCATCACCTCCTCTATGCGCCGAGCTTCGAGGCGGCGGACCGGATCACCGCGGACCTGGCCAAGATCGGCAACCTGGCCTCCGACGGCCGGCCGATCCTGGGCCTTGACTCGCGCGACCTGCTGGACATCACGCTGTCGGCCGATCCCGGCTGCTTCCTGGTACCCGCGCATATCTGGACGCCCTGGTTCGCCGTCCTGGGCTCCAGGTCAGGATTCGACGCGGTGCAGGAATGCTACGCGGATCTCGCCGGGCACATTTTCGCGGTGGAAACCGGCCTGTCTTCGGATCCGGCGATGAACTGGACGTGCTCCTCCCTCGACTCTTACCGCCTGGTCAGCAACTCCGACGCGCACTCGCCGCCGATGCTCGGGCGTGAGGCGACGGTGTTCGGCACGGACCTGGATTACTTCGCGATGGCGACGGCGCTGCGGACAGGGAATGGGCTGGCCGGCACCGTCGAGTTCTTTCCCGAGGAGGGAAAGTATCACCTGGACGGGCACCGCAAATGCGGGGTCCGCATTGACACGGGCCGCGACGGTGCGGCCGGCACTAGCTGCCCCGAATGCGGCAAGCCTCTTACCATCGGGGTGCTGCGCCGGGTGGCCGAGCTGGCCGACCGGCCGACCGGGTTCCGGCCGGCCGGGGCAGCGGGATTCACCAGCCTGGTCCAGCTGCCGGAGATCATGAGCGAGATACTGACGACCGGGCCGAAGAGCAAGAAGGTGGTGTCCGAGGTAGGCCGGCTGGTCACCGCGCTAGGACCCGAGCTGCGCATCCTGCGGGAGACGCCGCTTGATGACATCCGCCGCGTCGGCGGGTCACCGATCAGCGAGGCCATCGCCCGGCTGCGCCGCGGCGAGGTGATCAGGGACGCGGGCTACGACGGGGAGTACGGCACCATCCGGCTATTCCAGCCCGGTGAGCTCGGCGGGCAAGCGCTGTTCGGGGTGACCGGGTTGCTCGCGCCGCCAGCGCCGACGCCGGAGGCGGGCGGGCCGAAGCGGCCCCGGGCTCGCCGCGATCACGCTGAGGCAGAGACCGGGGCGGGGCCCGGGGCCGACGGGGCGGGGCCCGGGGCCGACGGGGCGGGGTCGCTGCTCGAGGGGCTTGATGCCGAGCAGCGGGCCGCCGCCGGGGCCGCGGGTCCGTTGCTGATCATGGCGGGGCCGGGGTCGGGCAAGACCCGGACGCTCACCCGGCGGATCGCGCACCAGATCCTGGCGGGCGGCGTCCCGGCCGGGCGGTTCCTGGCGATCACGTTCACCCGCCGGGCCGCCGATGAGATGCGGCAACGGCTGGCCGCACTCTGCTCGCCTGGTGAGCACGATGAGATCACTGTGACCACGTTTCACGGCCTAGGCCTGCGCATCCTGCGCGAGCAGCACGGCCTGGCGGGGCTTTCCGCGCAGTTCGAGGTCGCGGACGAGGCGGTGCGGCTCGAGGTGGCGGCCGAGCTGACGGGAACCGAACGAGACGGGCGCAAGCTCCTGACCGGGCTGGCCGACAGTCCCGAAGGCAAGCTGGCCCTGCGCAAGGAGCTGACGGCCAGGGACCTGGTGGACCTCGACGGCCTAGTCGAGATGGCGGCCGAGCTGCTCAGCGATAACCCGGCCATCGCGGCCGACCTGCACGCCCGGTGGCCTAACGTCAGCGTGGACGAGTACCAGGACATCGACGCGGCGCAGTACGACCTGCTCCGCGCGATCAGCGGCGACGGCGCGGGCCTGACCGCGATCGGCGATCCGGATCAGGCGATCTACGGCTTCCGCGGCGCTGACGTCGGCTTCTTCCTGCGCTTCGCGGCGGACTTCCCCGGGTCCACCACCGTGCAGCTGACCAGCAACTACCGGTCGAACCCTGCCATCGTGACCGCCTCGATGCAGGCCATCGCGCCGACGACGCTCGTTCCGGGCCGCCAGGCCCGCGCCATGAGGGGGGATCTCGCGGGCCGGGTCGCCGGCGATTCGCTCGGCGCGGTCACGTTCCATGAGGCAGCGGACGAGTACGCCGAGGCGGCCTGGGTTGCCGCCACCGTTGACCGGCTGCTCGGCGGTACCTCCTTTCACTCGCTCGACAGCGGCCGGGCCGACGGGCAGGACCACGGCAGGCTCGGGCTGGCGGACATCGCCGTGCTCTACCGCACCGACACGCAGGCCGGCCCGATCGGCCAGGCGCTGACCCGGGCTGGGCTCCCGTTCCAGAAGGGCTCGCATGACCTGCTGGCGCGCCGTACTGGCGTGGCGGAGATCATGCACGAGCTGGGCCTGGCGAGCCCAGGCTCCGGCGAGGCCGGCCGGGACGACCCCGGCGGGGACGACGTCGGCGGGCGGCTGAAGGCCGCGGTGCGCGCGCTGGCCGCGATCCGGGGCGAGCGGGACGGCACGACTACCGACCTTCGCGCCGCGGGTGAGCTGCTGGCGCCGCTGGCCCGCCGGTGCGGCACCGAGATCGACCGCTTCCGCACCGAGGTCGCGCTCGGCGGGGAAACGGACGCGCTGGACCCGCGAGCCGATGCGATCACCTTGCTGACCCTGCATGGCGCCAAGGGCCTGGAGTTCGACGTGGTGTTCCTGGCGGGCTGCGAGGCCGGGCTGCTGCCGCTGCGGTTCCCCGGAGCCGGACCCGGCACCGCGGCCGAGACCGCGGAAGAACGGCGGCTCCTGTTCGTCGGGATGACCAGGGCCCGCAGCAGGCTGCTGCTCAGCTGCTCGGCCCGGCGCACCAGGCACGGCGCCGAGGCCGCGACCGGGCGGTCGCCGTTCCTGACCGCGATCGATCAGGGGCTGCTCGGCCGTTCCGCGCCTGAGCCTGGCAAGGCCAGCGCCCGGCAGCTGCGCCTGCTTTAACGATGAGGCCGGACGTACCAGAAGGGCCGCGGAATGGCCGAATTAGATTTATGTCCGGATATACCAATAATTAAAAGGTTGCTAGGTCAGGTTCGCCCGGAATGTATCTGAAAAGGACGGCCGGCTCGCGATACTCCTCGTTTCATGAAAGCTTCTTCATACTTACAAACATCCGGCTAAGGCGTATACTGAGCACTGAGCCACTGAGCATGCCTCAAAGGGTCGGTGCCTTAAGGGGACTTAAGGGGAGGGGAGAGCACGTGGGGTATTCAAACGCGCCGCCGTGGCGGTGATCATGATGACGAGATTTCTCCGGGGTTCGGCGTATTAATTCTGCCGGTAGCTGCGCCGCGGGCTTTGGCCGTCTTCTGTACGGTCACATCCTGGTCATCGGAGGGGCCGAGGACCGGGCGGGTGATTGCGGGCTGCTGCGGGCTTTCGTAGAACTCTCCGGCGGCAGTCGCGCGCAGATCGCGCTTGTTACGGCTGCGTCGGGAAATCCCAGCGTTTCGTTTGAGGAATATTCGGCCGCATTTCACAGGCTTGGCGTTCCGGAAATCCGCGAACTAAGGCTGGCCGATCGGGAGCAGGCGAAGGGTGAGCGGACCCTCACCGCGCTGGCTCGGGCTACCGGCGTTTTCTTAACTGGCGGCGACCAGTCCCGGCTGGCGGCACTGGTGGGATCGGCCGCGAATCAGATCCTGCGTGCCCGGCTGGCCGCGGGCGCCCTGGTGATCGCGGGGACCAGCGCGGGCGCAACCGCGCTGGGCACGACCATGATCCTGGGCGGGGATGCCCGCAGCCGGCTGCTCACAGGACCGGGCCTCGGCTTGGTCCCCGAGGTCATCGTCGACATGCATTTCACCGAACGCAGACGGCTCCCCCGGCTGGTCGCCGCCATCCGGTGGCAACCGTCCCACCTCGGCATAGGAATCGACGAGGACACCGCCATCCTCATCGGGTGCCGGCGCTTCGACGTGCTCGGCCAGGGCACGGTCGTCACCGTTGAGGCCGACCCGGCTCGCAGGTCAGCCGGCCTGCCGGGGTCCGGCGTGCGCCTGCACCGGCTGCACGCGGGCGACGCCTTTGACATGGACCGCCGGCGACCCATCACCAAAGCGCGGAACCCGGCATAGAACCAGAACCGCTCATGGATGAGTGAGGAAACAATGCGAATCGTTGAGACAAGACGGCTGCGCGGCCCCAATATCTACTGCTCACGCCCGGTCGTCCTCTGCCTGCTCGACCTGGAGGAACTCGCTGGCAGGGAGACGACGCAGGTGCCCGGCTTAGTCACGCGGCTGCTCGGGTCGCTGCCCGGGCTCGCCGAGCACCACTGCGCCTCCGGGCAGCCTGGCGGCCTGGTGGACAAGATGAACCGCGGCACGTTCTTCGGGCATGTGGTCGAGCACGTGACCCTGGAACTCTCGCACCTGATCGGCCGGGAGGTTCATTTCGGCCGGACGCTGTGGGCGGGAACGCCGGGCTGGTTCCGGGTGGTGGTGGAGTGTCCCGACGAGGAGTGGGCCGAAGATCCGGTCGCTGACCAGTTGCTTACGCTGGCCGTGAGCGTCGTCACCGAGGTGACGCAGCAGCGTGACCTGGACATGGACCCGGAGCTCCAGCGCATCGCCGCCGGCTATCACGAGTCACGGCTTGGCGTGAGCGCGGCCGAGCTGGCCCGCGCGGCCCGCAGGCGCGGCATCCCGGTCCGGCGACTGTCGGACGTCTCGCTGCTGCAGCTCGGCTACGGCTGCCGCCGGCGGCTGATCTGGGCCGCGAGCACCGATCAGACCTCGGCCATCGGCGTCGATATCGCCTGCGACAAGGCGGTCACCAAGCAACTGCTCACCGCGGCCGGCATTCCCGTGCCTGAGGGCACGGTCGTGCAGAGCGTGGCCGAGGCCGTGGACGCCTTCGGTTACCTCGGCGCCCCGGTCGTGGTCAAGCCGGTGTCCGGCCACCACGGGCAGGACGTGTTCGTCGCGTCCACCGCCGAGGAGGTCGCCGCCGCCGGCGCGGCCGGGGGCGGCGGCGGGCTGGTCCTGGTCGAGTCCTACATCAGCGGACGTGACTACCGCGTGCTAGTCGTCGGGGGCAGGGTCGTCGCGGCCGAGCTTTCACCGGCTAGGGTGACCGGCGACGGGGTCCGCGATATCGCGGCGCTCGTCGACCAGGTCAATGCCGACCCGCGGCGCGGGATCGGCCACGACCGGCCGCTGACCAGGATCGTCCTCGACGACGTGTCGGTGACCCAGCTGGCTGACCACGGCCTGACGCCAGCGTCCGTGCCTGCCCCGGGACAGGTCGTCACGCTGCGCCACAACGCCAACCTCTCCACCGGCGGGACGAGTAAAGACGTCACCGACGTGGTGCACCCGTCGGTAGCGCGGATGTGCGTCCGGGCCGCGGCCATCACCGGACTGGACGTCTGCGGGATCGACCTGCGGCTGCGTGACATCAGCCAGCCGCTTGAGGGCGGCTACGCGGCCGGCTGCGTCATCGAGATCAACTCGTCCCCGGGCCTGCGGATGCACCTGCATCCCGCCGAGGGCACCCCGCGCGACGTGGCGGGCGACATCATCGACCAGCTCTACCCGCCGGGCACGCCCTCCCGGGTGCCGGTCGTGTCGGTGACCGGGACCAACGGGAAGACCACCACGGTCCGGCTGATCGCGCATATCCTGCGCCACGGGGGCCGGAACGTCGGCATGACCTCGACCGAGGGCGTCTACATCGACGGGCACCTGGTGCACGCCTGCGACGCGTCGGGTCCGAAGTCCGCGGATATGGTGCTTGGCGATCCCGGGGTGCAGGCCGCGGTGCTGGAAACCGCCCGCGGCGGTATCGTGCGCCGCGGCCTGGGGTACGACCGCGCCGATGTCGCCGTGGTCACCAACATCACCAACGATCATCTCGGCACCGACGGCATCAACGACCTGGACGACCTGATCGGCGTGAAGTCACTGGTCGCCGAGGAGATCGTCGAGCACGGCCAGCTGGTGCTCAACGCGGACGACGAGCACTGCGCGGCCCTGGCCAAGCGGCCCGCCGTCCGGGACCGCGACCCCGTGGTCCGCCTCTTCAGCGTGTCGGCGGGCAACCAGGTGGTGGCCGAGCACCTCGGCCGGGGCGGCCTGGCCTACCTGGTCGAGGACGGAGAACTGATCGAGGCGCAAGGCGGCCGCCGGACCGCTGTGGCGCCGCTGCGCGACGTGCCGCAGTGCTGGGACGGGCACGCCGGCTTCATGGTCGCCAACGTGCTGGCCGCCCTCGCCGCCGCCCGCGCGCTCGGCATCCGGATCGCGGACATCCGGACTGCCCTGGCCTCGTTCGAGCCCAGCCGGGACAACCCCGGCCGCGTCGATACCTTCCGCATCGGCGAGGTGCCTGTAGTCCTCGACTACGCCCACAACCCGGCCGCGCTGGCCGCGGTCGGCCGCCTCATCCAGCGGGAATGGGGCCGCCAAGGCGTCGCCGTGCTCACCCTCCCCGGTGACAGGACCGATGCCCTCGTGGCGGAGAGCGCGCACGCCGTGGCCCGTGCCTTCGACCGGGTCGTCGTGTACGAGGACCTGGACCTGCGCGGCCGCGAACCGGGCGAGATGACCAGGCTGATCAGCTCGGCGCTGGCCGAGATCAGGCCGGGCATCCGCTGCGAGCCGGCGGCTGGCCTGCAGGAGGCCGTCATCGCAGGCGTGCGGCTGGCCGCGCCGGGCGACCCGGTCCTGCTGGTGTACGAGAAACTCGAGCCGGTGGTCGCGCTGCTTGGCTGCCTGGGCGCGGACCGGTGCCCGGAGCCGCTCACCGCGGCTCTCGGAGTACGCGGGTAATGCGGCACCGTAAACCGCGGCGTTCCTGGTGGGCCAGGGAACCGGGACTGGATCCCGGCGAGCTGGGGCCGGACGAGCTGGGGCCGGACGAGCTGGGGCCGGACGAACTGGTTGACCGGGCCTGGGAGGCCCACGACGCGGACCTGGCGGGAGCGAACCGCTTCTCGGGCATGACCCGGCGGCTGCCGTCGCTCATCGCTCACGTGGCCAGGCTGGCCTGGCGGTCCAACCGGCTGGACTGCGGCGTGACGGTGGGCTGCGATCTCACCTCCGGCGTGATGAGCGCGTTCGGCCTGCTGGGCACCACGCGGGTGCTGACGGTGCTGCTCGCCGAGGGGCCGACGCCGTCCCGGGTGCGGGCGACGCTGCCGGCGCTGCTTTTCATCCTGGCCATTACCGTCGCCCGGATGACGCTGAACCTGGCGGCGGGCTGGGCCGAGGACCGGCTCGTGCCCGAGGTCACCCGCGTGGTCGAGCGGCGGCTTTACGCCGCGACCACCGGGGTGGACCTGGCCGCCTTCGACGCGCCGGGCTTCTACGATGCGCTGCAGCGGGCGCGGGACCGTGGCCTGTCCGAGGCGCCCAGGGTTGTCCAGCTCGCGGTCAGCATCCTGGTCGGGCTGGCCGGCCTGGCCGCGTCGGTGAGCGTGCTCTGGGTGCTGTCGCCCGTCCTGCTGCCCCTGACGCTGGTGGCGGCGCTGCCCGACGGCTGGGCGGCGGTGCGTTCCGCGCGGATGCGCTACCTCGTCAGCTACGAACTGGGCGTGACCAGGCGGCGCAAGCTGATCCTGGCCGACCTGATGGCCGACCGGCGGGCCGCGGCCGAGGTGCGGTCCTTCAACATGCGCGATTTCCTGCTGCGCTCCTACGACGTGCTCGCGTCCCGCGAGCGCCGGGTGCGGCTGCGCCTGGCCCGCCGCCAGTCCATGGTGGCGCTGGCGGGAGACGTCGCGGGCGGGGCCGGGCTCGGGCTGGTCTACCTGGCCCTGGGCGTCATGCTCAGCATGGGCTGGATCGGGCTGCCGGTGGCGGGCACCGCGGTCCTCGCGCTCAGGCTGGCAACGTCGTCGCTGGCCGGGCTGCTCGTGTCGGTCAACCAGTGCTACGAATCCGGCCTGTACTTCAGCGACTACCTCGACTTCTGCGCCGACGCCGAGCGCAACGTGCCGCGGACCGGCTCCTCGTCCGCGCCGCGCGGCTTCGCCACCATCACCGCCTCGCACGTCGGCTTCACCTACCCGGGCGCGGCCCGGGCCGCGCTGACCGACGTGTCCATCGAGATCCGCCGGGGCGAGATCATCGCCCTCGTCGGTGAGAACGGCTCGGGCAAGACCACCCTGGCCAAGCTGCTGGCCGGGCTGTACGACCCCGCAAGCGGCGACGTCCGCTGGGACGGCTGGTCCCTGGCCGAGGTGGACCGCGAGCAGCTGCGGGACCGCATCGCGGTGATCATGCAGGACTACACGCGATGGCCGATGACCGCCCTGGAGAACATCACCATGGGCCGCCCCATGGACGAGCGGCGGCTGGCCATGGCGGCCGCCGCGGCCGGCACCGACCGGGTCATCGCCACCTTCCCCGCCGGCTACGACACCCACCTTGACCGGCGGTTCCGGGGCGGGACCGAGCCGTCAGGCGGCCAGTGGCAGCGCATCGCGATCGCGCGCGGCTTCTACCGCGACGCGGCCCTGCTCATCTGCGACGAGCCCACGTCCGCCCTGGACGCGCGGGCTGAGCACGCGCTGTTCGAGATGATCCGCTCGCACGCGGAGGGACGCACCGTCCTGCTCATCACCCACCGGCTGGCCAGCGTCCGCCACGCCGACCGCATCTACGTCCTGGACCGCGGGCGGGTCGTCCAGCACGGCCGCCACGAACAGCTCATGGCCGCCGGCGGCCTGTACGCCGACCTGTACTCCCTGCAGGCATCGGCGTACGCGTCGGCCTGAGATAATCCCCGGCCCTCGGCTTAATGGCAGCGCCGGACGACGGAAAGGAATAACCTGGCGCCCGTTCGGCATAATTTGTCTTTGCCCTGGTCATTGCCCAGGCTTAGTGACAATATATCTGCAGGGTCAGGGAGGGGAAAACCGATGAGCAGCACAGAGCCCGTTCACACAGAGTCCGAGACGCATGGCTGGACCATCGACGTCGGAGACCACCCGACGCGGAGCGACTCGCCGGAGTATGTCGCGGCGAGGAAGAAAATGACCGAAATCGCGACCGGGGCCACCGGACTGATCTACGGGCAGCCGCCGTATCAGGATCATCATGGCGGCGCGCTGTGGATGAAAGACGCCCAGGGCTGGTTCCTGGTCCGCAATCTCGCGGGGATTGAGTGGTCGGCACAGTTTTGCGCGGACCCGGCGAAGGTCGACCTGCTGCGGCAGAACGCCAAGCGGCTGTACGACCTTCTGGCGCCGGACGTCAAGGCCGAACTCGATCCCGATGGCCTGCTTGATACCCCCATTACCGGCGCCGCCGGGGTGGCCAAGTGGACCGACTCGATTTTCAACGCCGGCGTGCCGCTGCAGCCCACCTTCCACATCGGCGTGCTGCCCAGAGGCGGCGCGCGGAATGCGGCGGTGAGCCAGGATAACGGCGGCGCGCAGAATTCTGACGCGAACTCGGATCTCACCGGCACGCCGGATCCCGGCGCGGCCCCGGCGACGGCCGCCGCGCCGAGTCCTAGCGCGGTCCAGAAGCCCGGCGGGGTGCATCACTATCCCACGCCCATTGCCGACATTCAGCTGTTCAAGTACGACGATTTCCAGCTGTGGGTCACGGACGCGCAGGGAAACCCGGCCGCGGTGACACCCGTGCAACCGCGCGGCAGCGGAGACGCACGGGTTAACGTCCAGTACGCCACGCCGGGTTCGCAGCTGGCCCAGCAAAAACAGGCGGCGGCAAGCGCGAACCAGCCGCTGATCCTCCCGCCGGATCATCCGCTCGCGCAGCAGGCCTACCAGAACCAGTAGCTAATCCGGCATCGTCACGATGACGTTGCCCTGGTCGGGGTACTGGAACACCTCGTCGAGCGGCACCTTGAACACCTGGGCGATCTGGAAGGCCATCTCCAGGGACGGGGAGTAGCGACCTTGCTCGATCGCGATGACGGTCTGGCGGGTGACTCCGATGCGCTCCGCGAGCTGCGCCTGCGTCATCTCGCCGCGGGCGAACCGCAGCGCGCGTATCGAATTGGTGATCCTGGTCGGCTTGCTCATGGCCACCGCGCTACAGGCCCCGCCGGTAGGCGACGAGCTTCAGCACGGATCCGGCGATCGCCCACAGCACGAACCCGAGGTAGACCGCGTAGGCGGCCGCGCAGGCCGCCAGGTAGACCCAGGTGCGCTTCTCTTCGTACGACATCGCTCCCCCAGACCGGGGCATGTTAAGAATCCTTTACACGCCCAATGTAAAGCAGAGCCGACGCGATGTCAAAGATTCTTAACCTCACGTGGGAGGGGTCCCGATTTCAGGTCTTCGTGCGACACGGTACCCCTGATAGGGGGTGCTGTGACGCACGATGATGCCCGGGTGCCATTTTCAAGCCGCACCAGGCCGGCCACGTGGTGGCCGCCGGCCGGGCCGGTCGCGAGCCACCAGGCTAAACGGCAAGGCCAGGGGGTAGCGGCGATCCGCAATGATCTGGTGGGTAGTCGCGGCGGGACTGGTCTCGCGGCAGGCCGCAGTGACCGTGGCCCGCGACGGGCTGGAGTCTGTGCACGGGCGGATGCGCGTGGTCGGCCCGGACGGCGCGGAAGCCGGACTGGACGCGCTGGTGTCGGCACCGGCCCGGCACGGGCTGGCCACGGCCACGGTGACCGGAACCGGGGTGGCCGAGGATGAGCTGACGGTGCCCTGGCGGGGCGAGCGGCTGCGCGGCGATGCCCTGGCGCGCAGGCTGCAGGCGTGGGTCGGCGACGGCGTCATCGAGCCGTCGTGCGCCAACGCCGTCCGGATAGTCGCGGCGCATCCCGAGTGGGCGGTGGCGGGCCACGGTGGCCAGGGACGGCGGCACGGTCGTCTCGCTGAACGTCGCCCCGCCGACGCGGACCCGGTCGGTTACCAAGAACCGGGTGCTGGCGGCCGCGTACGCGGGCTCGCACCGGTTCGGCGTCGAGGTCTTCGAGCCCGCGACCTGCCGGACGCTCATGGCGGCCCTGCTCGTCCATGACCTGCACGCCGGCGGCCCCGGCCAGGTCCACCCCTGGCAGGACGAGGCCGATGCGGCCGCCCATGGCGGGCTGTGGCGCAGCGCCTACGCTCCCCGCAGCGCGCTCGGGATCGCGGCGCTCCTCGGCGGGCTCAGGCGCTGAACTGCTCAGGCGCTGAACTGCTCGGTGCCGAGCACAGAAAGCAGCTGCAGCTTCTGGGCCGCTTCCGAGCCCGGTGCCGCGGTCAGGACGAGCAGCAGCTGGCTCTGGTCCTCGGTGAACAGCACCTGGCAGTCGACCTCGATGTCGCCGAGTTCGGGATGCACGAGGACCTTGTGATCCTCGAAACGGCGGGCGACCTCGTGCCGGTCCCAGATCGCGGTGAACTCCGGGCTGCGGCGGCGCAGCTCGGCGACCATCGCGGCCGCCCGGGAGGCTGGTCCGCCGACCGACAGGGCGGCCCGGAGCCCGGCCGCGTGGGCCCGGCTCTGCCGCTCGTGATCCGCTTCCGGATAGCGGCTGCGAGCCCGCGGATCGGTGAACCAGCGGAAGAAGTCGCTGCGCGCGAGCCCGGTGTAGCGCAGCTGGTCACCGAGCAGCGCGACCGCGAGGCGGTTCTGCACGACGGTCTCGGCCAGGTCCGTGAGCACCAGGGCCGGGGTGTCCTCGAGCCGGTCGAGCACGCGGAGCAGGGCCGGGCTGACATGGTCCGAGGTCCGCAGCCGTGACGGCGCGTTGTGGCCGGCCAGCCGGAACAGGTGATCGCGTTCGTCGAAGGACAGGCGCAGGGCCCGCGCGATCGCGCCGAGCATCTGCTCTGAGGGCTGCGGGCCGCGCTGCTGCTCGAGCCGGGCGTAGTAGTCCGTCGACATGCCGGCCAGCGTGGCGACCTCCTCGCGGCGCAGGCCCGGGGCCCGGCGGCGGGCCCCGGGAAGCAGCCCGAGGTCGGCCGGCCGCAGGCTCTCGCGCCGCTTGCGCAGGAAGTCCGCCAGTTCTGGTCGGTTCACTTATTCATCATCGGGCCTGGCGCGGCGGCGTGCCAGGGATCGCCGATCCGTGGATAACTGCTCTCTGCCACGCGGCGAGCGCGCGCGGCAGGCTGGCAGACATGAAGATCACCGGTAACACCCTGTTCATTCCCGGCGCCACCTCGGGCATCGGCCTCGGGCTGGCGCTACGGCTGGCCGAGGCCGGCAACACCGTCATCATCGGCGGGCGCCGTGCCGCCCGGCTGGCCGAGATCACCGCCGCGTACCCGGCCCTGGAGGCGGTCGAGATCGACGTCACCGACCCGGCCTCGATCCAGCGCGCCGCCGCGACGGTGACCGGACGGCATCCGGAGCTCAACGTGCTGATCACGATGGCGGGCATCATGCTCCCCGAGGACCTGCACGCGCCGGATTTCCTGCCCACCGCCGAGGTGACCGTCACGACCAACCTGCTCGGGACGCTGCGCCTGGTGGCCGCGTTCTTGCCGCAGCTCGCCTCGCGCCCGGACGGCGTCATCATGACCGTCTCGTCGGGGCTCGCGTTCGTGCCGCTGCCGGCCGCGCCGACGTACAGCGCGACCAAGGCGGCCATCCACGCCTTCACAGAAAGCCTGCGGGTACAGCTGGCCGACACGGACGTGCAGGTGATCGAGCTCGTCCCGCCTGCGGTGCGGACGGACCTGTTCGGCCAGCGCGATAGCGACCGGGCCATGCCGCTCGAGGACTTCCTCGGCGAGGTCATGAAGCTGATCGAGACGCAGCCCGAGGCCGCCGAGTTCCTGGTCGAGCGCGTCGGCCCGCTGCGTGAGGCGGTGGCGAACGGCAGCTACCCGCGGATGCTCGCCGCCCTCAGTGCCCACCGGTCGTGAGCCTTCCGTGGGGTTCAGCCCGCTGGCAACATCGAGATCTGCCCGCCTCACGTCCTTGCGTTAGCCTCGCCCGCCGGCGATGAGCCTGGCCTCGGGGGCATGCGACAGCCTGGTCATGGCCACGACGCCGAGCAGCGGCCCGGCGGCAAGGACAGAAAATGCCCAGGTCCATCCGACAGCGTGCTGCACGACCGGTATCAGCCATATGGTCACGACGGTCAGCGTGAAGCCCGTCGCTAGCTGCAAGGTGACTGCGGTGCCCGTGTAGCGCCGCCGACCCAGCAGCCAGCCGCGCCGCTGCCGATGATGGCGGCCGCGGCGAAGGCAGCGTCCCGTGCGGAACTGGCATCGCCATGAACGGTGAAGGCCGCATGGCTGAAGGCAAAGATCCAGGCCCAGGGCGGTGCCGCGGCCGGCCCGGAACCATGCGGACATCGCCTTGAGCCCGGACGGATACACGCCAGCCAGGAACGCCCCGGTGAGGAACCGCAAGCTATCCCCGATTCCAGGGCTGACAGTGGCTCGCTACCGTCCTCGCCGTTACCGGTACTTCCGGGCTGAGCGCGGTAACCGATATGGCTACTGTCACGCCGACTGCGGCGCGCGACGTCGTGCGGGAGAAGATCGAGATGATGTCCTCGGGCTGCGTCGGGGTGAGCGGGTTCCGCGGATCAGGCAAGTCGACATTGATCCGCGATTTCTGCCATCACCGGTACGGGACACCGGCGTACGCGTCTGGCACAGCCAGGTTGCCGGGGCTCAGGCTGATGATCGCGGTGCCGCTGCGCTATGACGCCAGGGAATTCCTCATCCACCTGTACACGTGCCTGTGCAGGGCGGTGCTAGCCGATGTCCGGCTCAATACGACCTCATTTCTGAGTCATACCGTCTTCGCTCTGTTCGTCCCGCGATCGATCAGGCCTGCCGCGCTGCTGCGCGGTCTGGGCGGCCTTGCCTTGCTCGTCGTGGCCGGGAGCCTGGCCCTGCGGGCGGCCGGAGGCGGATGGCCAGTATCGTCCTGGTCACGGCAGGCATGGGAGGCGCTCGGTGCGGCCGTCGCGTTCTTTACCGCGCTGTCGATGATCGGCTGGCGGACTCGCCAGACCCTGATCGAGGTACGCCAGGTCATCACCCTGGCCACCGATGCCCAGCGCCGCCTGGAGAAGCTGCATTTCCAGCGGACCGACACGCGCAGCCGCGCTGGCACTCTCGGCGGCCCGATGGGGACAAGCCTGAATGCCGCAGGCTCCCGGGCGCTTACCGAGCAGATGATGACATTGCCGGAGCTTATCGACGATTACCGTGATTTCGCCGAGCGTGTGGCCGCCGCGTTGCAGCAGACGGTTGCCGTTGGCAAGAACAAGAACGATATCCAGAACGAGGCTGATATCCGGCTAGTCATCGGCATCGACCAGATGGACCAGATCGACGAGGACAATGACGCCAGCAGATTCCTGAAGGAGCTCGGCTCGGTATTCGGCACTCCGCATTGCGTCTACCTCATCTCGGTTTCACCAGGGACCCTCGCCACCACCAATCAGCACATGGTTCCCCTCAAGACCGCCTCCGGCGGGATATTCGACGAGATGACGTGATCAACCCGCTCGACCTGCGCGAAGCCGGCGACCTCCTCGACCGCAGGGTCATCGGGCTGCCCTACGCTTTCATCGTGCTGTGTTATGTCCTGTCAGGTGGGCTGCCCCGGGACCTGCTGCGCATCGCCCGCGCCATCTTCATCACCTCCGGCTTCGCCGCATCCGGAGGCCGTGCCCCGGACAAGCTGGAACTCACCCAAGCCGCACATAACGTCATCACGGACGAGATCATGGCGCTGAAGCACCGGGCGACGGCCCACGCCGCCTCCCTTGACATCCCGGCCAGTCCCGACCTGCTCAGGCTGCTGACTACCGAGGATTGGCCAACGAGATATCTCAACGACCCGGGTAACCATACACCGCTGCCGCCAGTCGAGATCGAAACCATCATGTGCTAGCTCAGCGACCTGTGGGCCGGGAGGGCAAGGCAACGCTTCGCCGGTCCCCAAGCTGCCCTCGCAGCTGAGATCTGCGACAGCTTCCTCTCCGGCCTGTATTTCCTGCTGACCGTCTACCAGCTATTCACAGCTGAACCGCATACGGTCGCCAGACTCGCCGTTCCCGCCAGTGGCGACGACCCTCGCGCCCGCGGTGACTCCGCGCTACCGGATCTCTGCCCGGGTGGGCTGAGGCGGCGCTGAGGTGAGGCCGAGGGCAGCTGCGGTCAGCCGCTCTGAGTTAGCTAACCAGGCGGGCCGCGAGCGCGGTCACGTCGGGCTGGTCGGTGAGGGAGCGGTAGGCCAGGCCCTGGGCGCGCTGCCGGGCGAGCGCGACGAAGGCGTCGGCGTGTCCGCGGGCCGGGTCGGCGATCGCCTTGACCGCGGCCGCGGCGGTGTCGGTGAGCAACTGGGTGGCCGGGTCCCCGGTGGCGGCGGCGGCGCGGGCGGCGTCGGCGGCGAAGACCGCGGCCTCGTCCGGGTGGCCGGCGGCCAGCGCCCACCAGGCCAGGCCGGCCAGCACCCGGGCCTGCCCGGCCGGCAGGGCGACATCGGCGTAGTGGCAGCCGGCCGCGTCGAGCAGGCGCCGCGCCCGCGGCAGGTCACCGAGGCGGCGGACGGCCGCGGCCTGGCCGACCATGGCGTCGGCCAGCACCCACGGGTTGAAGCTGCACCCGATCGCCTCCGCGTACAGGCCGTCGGCCAGGGCGTCGTGGCCTTGCCTGGCCCGCAGTGCAGCCAGCGCGACCAGGCTGAACGGCTCCTGGATGCGCTGGCCGGTGGCCCGGCACCGTGTCAGCAGCGCTTCGTAGGCCGCCGAGGCCGCCTCGAGGTCGCCGCGGATCTCGGCGATGCTGGCCAGGGCGTTCAGCGGGGAGACGACCAGCAGGACCTCGCCCTCGGCGTCGAAGCGGGCCAGGCTCGAGCGGGCGACGGGTTCGGCGTCCGCCAGCCGGCCCAGGGACAGCAGGTTCCAGGCCACGATCAGGTCGTGCGCGGCCAGCAGCCAGCCCTGGCCCGCCCGTTCCAGCAGCTCCCGCGCCTCCCCCAGGGTCTCAAGCGATCGGTCGAAGTCGTGCGCGAAGGCCAGCACCGTGGCCCAGAGCACCAGCGCCTCGGCCAGGGTGACCGGGTCCTGGCTGGCCCGCAAGACAGCGACGGCCTGCTCGCACTCGATGACCCCGGCGGCCGGGTCGGTCGACATGCCGACGCAGTAGCCGTGCCAGACGTGGGCGATCGCGGCGAGTTCTGTTTGTTGCGGGCCGGGCGCGCCGAGGGCGCCGCCGAGCCAGCGCGCGCCTTCGGCGAAGTCGCCGCTGATGAACCACAGCCAGGCCATCCCCGAGGTCAGCGACAGCGCCCCGTCGGCGTCGCCGACGGCAATGAACCAGTCAAGCGCGGCGCGCAGGTTGCCCGACTCGGCGGCCAGGCGGTCGCGCCACCCCGGCCCGGTGGCGCCGCGCAGTCCGTCGTGGGCCTGCCGGGCCAGCTGACGGTAGTAGGCGCCGTGCCGGGCGCGGACGGCATCGTCCTCGCCGGATTCGGCCAGCCGGTCCCGGCCGTACTGCCATAGGGTCTGGAGCTGGCTGAACCGGTCTTCGTCGTCCGGGCCGGGGGCGGTCACCAGGGACTTGTCGACCAGCCGGGCGAGCACGTCGAGGACCTCGGCGGCCGGCACCTGCTCGTCGGCGCAGATGGCCTCGGCCGCGGCGAGCTCGCAGCCGCCGGTGAAGGCGGCCAGCCGGGTGAACAGGCGGCGTTCGTCCTCGAACAGCAGGTCGTAGCTCCAGTCCACGACCGCCCGGAGCGTCTGCTGGCGCGGTCTGGCCGTGCGGGCACCGCCGGTGAGCAGCCGGAAGCGGTCGTCGAGGCGGTCCGCCAGGGTGGCCAGCGGCAGCGCGCGCAGGCGGGCGGCGGCGAGCTCGACGGCCAGCGGGAGGCCATCCAGCCGGGTGCAGATGTCGGCGATGGCGTCCCCGTCCGCGCTGAAGCCGGGCCGTACCGCCCGGGCCCGGTCGGTGAACAGCTCGGCGGCACCCGGCGCGGCCAGGCCGGTCACCGGCACAAGGACCTCGCCTGGGACGCCGAGCGGCTCGCGGCTCGTGGCGATAAGCCGGCTGGCACGGACCGTCTCGCGCAGCTGGGCCAGTTCGGCGTCGCGGCCGACGAAGCTGCTCAGCCGCTCGCGGAGGTTACCGGCCGACGGGGGTGGCTTCGACGCGGGTCGTGCCGGGCCGGGCGCTTGCGGGACGGGCGCTTGCGGGACGGGCGGTTCGGGGGCGGGGCTGAGGGAGGGGTGCTGGGTCAGGATGCGGGTTTCGAGGTCGCGCAGGGCGGGGCCGGGGTCGATGCCGAGCTCGGCGGCCAGGCGGTCACGGATCGCGGTGTAGGCGTGCAGGGCATCGGCCTGGCGGCCAGCCCGGTACAGGGCCAGGATGAGCAGTTCGGCCAGGTACTCGCGGAGCGGGTGCTGCCGGCACCAGGCCTCGAGGTCGGCGGCGAGTTCGCCGTGGCGGCCCAGCGCCAGGTCCGCGGCGGCGCGGGTCTCGATCGCCACTAGCAGCAGTTCGTCCAGGTGCGCCCGGTCGGCGTCGGCGAAGCCGGCGTAGGCGAATTCGGCCAGCGGTTCTCCGCGCCGCAGCGCGAGCGCGTCGCCGAGGGCGGCGGACGCGGCCGCGGCCTGGCCGGCCTCGGCCAGCCGGCGTCCGTGGGCGACCAGCTGCTCGAAGCGGATGACGTCGACGTCATCGGAGCCGAGGGCCAGGGCGTAGCCGGCGTCGGTGGTGGTGATCGCGGCGGGTCCGAGGGTGCGGCGGAGCTGGCCGATCTGGGCTTGCAGGGCGTTGGCCGGGTGGGCGGCCTGCCCGTCGCCCCACAGCACGTCGATCAGCCGGTCGGCGCTGACCGGCTGGCCCCGCTGCAACGCGAGCAGGGCCAGCAGGGCCCGCTGCTTGGCGCCGCGGACCGGCACCGGCACGCCCGCCTGCTCCGCTTGGAGCTCGCCGAACAGCCGTACCTGCATGAGGCCACCCTAGGTGCCGCCTCAGCGCCACGACAGTGCCGCCTCAGCCCGCGGGCGCAGGCCTGCCGTCTAGAAGAACCAGCCAGGAGAACACCACCACCGGATCGAGGGAAGGACAAGCAATGATCGGGGCGGTCACTGAGAATCAGCCCGGAGATAGGTGAGTTCGCCGATGCTCCAGCCTCGGCCGGACTGCCATCGTGACCTTCATGACCAAAACACACGAGCGTGCCCCGCGTGATGACGGTGATCAACGTCGAACGTTCGTGCCCGGAGCCGACTGGAAGGACAGGCCAATGCGCGCAGTCATCGGACAAGTCAAGATCAAGCCGGGCCGAGCGGATGAGACGCTCGCGATGATCGGTGAAAGGGGCATCGCGATGCTGCAGGGCATGGCCGGCTCGGCGGGCGGCTGGTGGGCGCGGAGCCTCGGGGATGACATTATCCAGCATTCCTTCTGGCTCTTCGATACCGAGGAAAACGCCCGGGCAGCGGAGGCGACCTTCAACCAGCTCCGCGACATGCCTGATGCACCAGCGACGTTCGTCAGCGTTGAGGTCTGCGAAATTGTCGGGCATGCTTAGAATCGCGTCAAATGCGCGTTGATAAGGCCCGTTCGGGTGCGGAGCTGGCGGCCATGCCGACTTACCGGAGCTGGCGGACTTGAGATAAACCAGCGGCGGATCTCGCGCGTGTTCTGATGCGCTGGGTCGGGTGGCGTGGCTGGTTTGCTGGATGGCGGCGGCCAGGGGGTATACGGCGTTGGCTGGCTGCGGTCAGGGCGATACGTGCCAGAGCGCGTCCATCGGCACCGCTTTGATCTTGCCGCCGAACGGAAGAGTCTGCTGGCCGGTGTACAGGACATAGCATGCGACGAATTTGTCGCCGAGGTGGCTTGCCAGGTTCCGCAGTCCGAGCGTGGATGATACGAGTCGAAGAACGCTGCCCGCCGCCGCGGCGCGCGGCGTACCGCCTCGGGGAAGCCGCCAGCGACGATCCGGTCCAGGTAGTCGCGTCGGCGCAGCGCCGATGAATGCTCGATCCCAGGGCCGTGCTCTTGCCCGCCTGGCGGGCACCGTTGACCAGGATTCGGCTACCGGACACGCCGCAGCGCCTATATGAAACGCGCCGAGGTCACTGAGCAGAGCGCCACGCGAGACCTGGCAGCGCTCACCGCCGCCGGCATCCTGGCCGCACAAGGCACAGGCCGCGGCCGCCATTACGTCGCGGGCCCGATTCTTCGCGAGATCCAAGGACGCCGCCGCGCTGCCCGCAAGCCGATCCGCGACCCATCGTCGGCGGGCTCACCGTCGGCCAGTTCCTGCCCGCCGGCTGGCGGCAGTACCTGCCCGGCATCGCCACCCAGGCGTCCGTGACGGTGCACCGCTCAGCCGGACTGCTCAGCCCCGGCCTCGCCCTCGCCGTGCTCGGCGGGTACGCCGCCGTCGCCCTGGCGGCGGCGTCCCTGCGGGCATCGCACCGCGATGCCTGACCTTCGGCCCTATCACCCGGCGGGCCCTGCACGCAGAAAGGAACTCTCGTGACTACCTCTACGACGATCGCGGAGACGACGATGCGGGCGATCATCTCAGAACATTACGGCGAGGCCGAGAACGTGCTGCGGCTCGGGGAGACCGGGCGGCCCGCGATCGGCGACCGCGAGGTGCTGCTGCGGGTGCAGGCGGCCGGCGTGGACCAGGGCGTCTGGCACGTGATGGCCGGCCTGCCTTACCCGGTGCGGCTAGCCGGGTACGGGGTCCGGGCGCCCAAGACCCCGGTGCGAGGCCGTGAGGTCGCCGGGCGCGTCGAGGCGGTCGGGCGGGCCGTGACGGCGCTGGCGGTGGGCGAGGAGGTGTTCGGCGTCGCCGAGGGCTCCTTCGCCGAGTACGCGCCGGCCCGGGCGGACAAGCTCGCGCCCAAGCCGTCGAACCTCACCTTCGCGCAGGCCGCGGCCGTCCCCGTGTCCGGGCTGACCGCCCTGCAGGCGGTCCGCGACCGCGGCCACGTCCAGGCTGGCCAGCGGGTGCTGGTTATCGGGGCATCGGGAGGCGTCGGGACGTTCGCCGTCCAGATCGCCAAGGCGTACGGCGCGGACGTCACCGGGGTGTGCCGCGCCGCCAAGGCAGACCTGGTCCGGTCCCTCGGCGCGGACCAGGTCATCGATTACACCCGCGACGACATCGCCGACGCCGGGCGCCGCTACGACGTGATCCTCGACACCGGGGGCAACCGGCCGCTGCGCCAGCTGCGCCGCGCCCTGGCCCCGCGCGGGACGCTGGTCATCGTCGGCGGCGAGACGAGCGGCCGGTGGCTTGGCGGTAGCGACCGCCAGGTCCGGGCCCTCATGCTCGCTCCGTTCACCAGTCAGAAGCTGGGCACGCTGATCTGCTCGGAGAACGCCGCGGACCTGGTCGTGCTCACCGGGCTGATCGAGTCCGGCCAGGTCAGGCCGGTCGTCGACAAGATATACCCGCTGAGCCAGACCATCGAGGCCATCCGGTACCTGCGCGACGGTCACGCCCGGGGCAAGGTCGTCATCAGCATCTGAAGACGATCGCGCAGCTGGATGACCAGCTCCAGGCGTCCCTCCTCGGTGATCGCGTACGACGGCGGGACGGATCCCGCACTAACCACATCAAACCTTCCGGGGGTATTTCCGATGAGGCGCGCGACATGGGACCGTCTATACAGCAGGACGTTACGGGGAAGGATCAGGCATGACCAAGGTAAGTGCGATCGTGAATACTCCGGCGGGGCGCCGGACCAAATGGCTTGTGCTGGTGTTCTGGCTGGTCGTGGTCGCGGTGGCCGGGCCGCTCTCGGGGAGGCTGATGGGCGCGGAGAAGAACGACGCCTCGGCGTGGCTGCCCTCCAAAGCGGAGTCGACGCAGGTGCTGAACCTGCGGTCGCATTACGTGTCACCCAATGTGTACCCGGCCGTGGTGGTCTACGACCGGCCGGGCGGCCTGACCGCCGCCGACCAGGCGAAGGCAAAGGCTGACGCCCGCCTGTTCGGCGGCGTGACGGGGGTGGTCCCGGGTCAGGTGGCCGGGCCGTTCGTGGCCAAGGACGGCCGGGCGATCGAGACCATCGTCCCCGTCAACCTCGGCAAGAACGGGTGGAACAGCGCCGGGCCCGCGGCCGACTCATTGCGGGCCATCGCCCAGGCCAATGCCGACGGCCTGACGATCCATATCGCGGGCCCGCTGGGCTACGCAGCCGACTCCGGCAAGGCGTTCAAGGGTATCAGCGGCACGCTGCTCTACTCCGCGCTGGCGGTCGTCATCATCATCCTGCTGATCACGTACCGCAGCCCGACGCTCTGGCTGCTGCCGGTGATCTCCGCCGGGGTGGCGCTGATCACCGCCCAGGCGGTGATCTACCTGCTGGCCGTGCACGCCGGGCTGACCGTGAACGCGCAGAGCGCCGGTATCCTGGACGTGCTGGTGTTCGGCGCCGGCACCGACTACGCGCTGCTGCTCACGGCCAGGTACCGCGAGGAACTGCGGCGGCACGAGGACAGGCACGAGGCGATGGCGGTCGCGCTGCACCGCGCCGGGCCGGCCGTCTTCGCCAGCGCCGGCACGGTGATCCTGGGCCTGCTGACCCTGACCCTGGCCGAACTGAACTCCACCAAGAGCATGGGACCGGTGCTGGCGATCGGCGTCGGGGTCGCGCTGCTGGCGATGATGACGCTGCTTCCGGCGCTGCTGGTGATCTGCGGTCGCTGGGTGTTCTGGCCCGTCAAGCCGACGTTCGGCTCGCCGGAACCCACGGCCCGAGGTATGTGGGCGCGGACCGGCCGCCGCATTGCCGTACGTCCGCGGGTGGTCTGGATCACCACCGCGCTTATTCTCGGCGTGATGGCCCTGGGGCTGATCGGGCTGAAGGCCAGCGGGCTGACGAACGCGGAATCGTTCCGCGGCCACCCGGACTCGGTGGCCGGCCAGACGGTGCTCGACCAGCACTTCCCGGCCGGAGCCGGGCAGCCGGTCCAGGTATACGGCAACGCGGCTGCTGGTGCGGAGCTGGCCGCGGCCCTGCGGACGGTCCCCGGCATCACCAACGTGACGTCGCCGCTGATCCAGGGCGAGCACGCCTACCTCGAAGCCACGCTGACCCCGCCCCCGGACAGCCAGGCCGCGTACGCGACGATCGACCGGGTCCGGGCCGCCGTGCACGCCGTCCCTGGCGCCGACGCGCTTGTCGGCGGTAACACCGCGGTCAACCTGGATGTCCAGCGAGCCGCCGCGCACGACCGCAACCTGATCATCCCGGTCATCCTGGCCGTGGTGTTCGTCATCCTCGCTCTGCTGCTGCGGGCGCTGGTCGCGCCGGTCATGCTCATCGCGACCGTGGTGCTCTCGTTCGCGGCGGCCCTCGGGGTGAGCGCGCTGTTCTTCAACCACGTGTTCAACTTCGGCGGGGCGGACACATCGTTCCCGCTGTTCGTGTTCGTGTTCCTGGTCGCCTTGGGCATCGACTACAACATCTTCCTGATGACCCGGGTCCGCGAGGAAGCCCACCGGCACGGCGCCCGCACCGGCGCGCTGACCGGCCTGGCCGCCACCGGCGGGGTGATCACCTCGGCCGGCTGCGTGCTGGCCGGGACGTTCGCCGTGCTCGGCACCCTGCCGGTCACGTTCTTGACCGAACTCGGCTTCGCCGTCGCGTTCGGGGTGCTGCTCGACACCATCGTGGTCCGCTCGGTACTGGTCACCGCGCTGAACCTGGACCTGGGCCGGTGGGTCTGGTGGCCGAGCAAGCTGGCCCGCCAGCCCAGCCCGGAAGAGGATCTGCTGAGCGACGAGCCGGCCGGCGTGTTGTAGATAGCAATGGCGGGCGGGCCGGAGATCGTGGAACTGGGGTCGGTGCCCGGGTTCGTGGTCTTCGACCTGCCCGGCGTGCCGGTGTCGGCCGGGGGGACGCGGCTGGCACCCGATGTCAGCGTGGCGGAGGTGGCGTTGCTGGCGCGGGCGATGACCTACAAGTTCGCCGCGCTGGGTCAGCGAGTCGGCGGCGCCAAGGCGGGCGTGCGCGGGGATCCGGCGCCATCCGCGGGCAAGACCGCGCTGATGGCGCGGTTCTGCGCGGAGATCGGCCCGCTGGCCGCGGCGGGCCGGTTCCTGACCGGCCCGGACATGGGCACGGCCGAGGAGGACTTCGCCCCGCTGCGCCAGCGCCGGGCCGCGCCGGCGGCCATGCGGGCCGTGGTGGGCGGCGTGCCGTTCGAGGACCTGCTGACCGGCTATGGCGTCGCGGTGGCCGCCGAGGCGGCGCTGACCGCCGACTGGGGCTGGGGCTGGGAGGGCCGTTCGGTGGCGATCGAGGGGTTCGGCAAGGCGGGCGGCGGGGTGGCGCGTGAGGTCACCCGCCGCGGCGGCCGGGTGGTCGCCGTGTCCACCGTGGCCGGGTACATCGCGGACCCCGCGGGACTGGACGTCGAGGTGCTGCTCGCGCTGCGACGTGAGCATGGCGATGCGTGCGTCGCCCGCTACGGCCGGCCGGCCGGGCCGCCGGCCGAGCTGTTCACGGCGGTACCCGCTGATGTGGTGGTGCCGGGGACCCGGCCAGGGGCGATCGGGGCCAGGGAGGCCGGGTCGCTGCCACCGGGTGTCCGGGTCGTCGCACCCGCCGCGAACGTGCCGTACACCGCGCCGGGAGCCGAAGGGCTGCGCCGGCGCGGCATCGTGGCGCTGCCCGACTTCGTCTGCAACGCGGGCGCGGTGATCGGCTATATGTCGGCCGCCGACGCCACCCCGGGCCAGGTCCTGGCCGCCGTCCAGGACAAGATCACCCAGCTGATACTCCAGGCACTGGCGCACCCCGCCGGCCCGCTCGCCGGGGCCTGCGAGCACGCCGCCACGTTCCTGCGCGGCTGGTGGGGCGAGCCGCCCGCGCCGCCGTTCGCGCCGGCGAGCTGACGTCAGCGCCCGGGCGGCGGGGCGGCGGGGCGTGGCAGGGGCCGGGAGCACGCACCCAGGACCGTTCGGCCGTAGGGTGGTGAGGGATGACGGGAGAGCTGACGGCCGCCGCCTGGGCGCTCGAGCAGGTTGAGGCCGTGCGGGACGAGCCGGCCGGGCGGCTGGAGTTGCTCGAGCGGTTGTATCACGGCCCGTTCGGACGGGCTCCCGACCACCTGCCGTTCCGGCGGGCCGGCACCGCGTTCATGAACTGGCAGGTGGCGCGGGGCGTGCTCGCGCCGCCGCACGCCATGCAACCGGGCAGTCCCTGGTGGCGGGCGGTCAATGAGCGCTTGCTGCGGGACGGCAGCGAGGCGGTGGCCCGCAGCGGCGGCCGGGGCGGGGCGCCGTCGTCCCACGCGATAGGGCTATGGATGGCCTTTGTCGCCGATCCTCGCGGGCGGACCTGGTACCGGGCGCACAACGCCAGCATTGTCTCCGCCTACCTGGACCACCGCGACCTCGCCGCGAAGGAGAACGAACCGGAACGCTTCTTTCTCAACGTCGTGCTGCTGCGGGTGCTTTATGCGCATGCGCTGATGTCGGCGCCCCGGCTGGCCCTTGGCTGGCTGGCCGGGCTCGGCCCGGCCCTGGGCAATCCCCGGCTGGCCCTGACCGGAGTCTTCCTGTCCTTGTCGCGCATCCTGCCTGACCAGTACCCGCTCAAGCGCGACCTGGCCGATTACATCGTCGCGGAGAATAACTTCGGCCAGATGCTCGACTACGGGATCATCCAGCCAAGGCTGCAGCAGCTATACGAATGGTCCGCGGCGGAGCTGGGTGAACCGGCGCTGCTCGGCCTGGTCCGCGACGGGAGCCCGGTGTACGCCTGGCCGTACGAGAACCGTGATGTCTGGGATCCGGCGCGGCCGGGGCACGTCGTCCGGGCGCTGCGGCGCATCGTGCCCGCCCGCTTATGCCTGCCCAGGCCGAAGGTCAGCCGCTGATCATCGATCTCGCGTTGAAGGCGGGGGAGCCGAGGAACTGGCGCATCACGTCGGCGACCCGCTGGATGCGCACCGCGTCGACCGGCCCGACCGGGTAGCTGTCCAGTGACATTATCGCCGCGGTCGTCCGGGAGACCCCGAGCGGCGCGGGCAGCGCCGCCATCGCCTGTTCCACCGCGGACCTGTTGGCGTCCGCGATCTGCTGGCCCTGCTCGAACGCCGCGCGGAACGCGGCCAGCGTGACCGGGTGCGCCGCCGCCCACTGCCTGGTGGCGGCACAGCCCTGCACCGGGAACGCGGTGGTCGCGCCGTGGTCCAGGTCGGCCAGCAGCGTGGCGCCCAGCGACTGCTCGGCCTGGCTGGCGAACGGCTCGGGCAGCACCGCCGCCGCGATCTTCCCGGCCTTGAGCATCGCGGCCATCTCGGGCAGCGGGTAGTACGCGAAACGCACTCCGGACACGCTCAGTCCCCGGTCGGTCAGCGCCGAGGCGGCCAGCAGGTACAAGATGTTCCCCGGCGCGTTCACGCCGACGACCTTGCCCTCCAGGCCGGCCAGCGTCCGGACACGCGAGCTTGGCATCACGTAAAGGCCCTGGGCGCCCGGTTCCATCAGCGAGCCTTCGGCGAAAATGTCCAGGTCGGCGGCGATCACGGCACTGCTGGCCGAGGAAGACCGCTTGCCCTGGTCGTAGTTTTCCTGGGCCTGGATGTAGCTGACGTAGTTGCCGCAGGAGATGTCGACCCGGTCGCGGGGCTCGTCGAGCGCCTGGGCGTTGATGACCGTCTCGGAGCTGACGGCGGGGATGAAGGTGACGTTCAGGCCGTGCGCCGCGAACAGGCCTTCGTGCAGGGCAACGAAAAAGCCGGCCGAATCGACCGCGGGCACCACCGCGACGTTCAGGTCCGGCTGCTCGATGACCGACGGGGCGGCGTCCCCGCCGCCGGTAAGCCTGGGCACGAACAGGATCGCCAGGACCGCGGCCGCCGCCACGGCGCCAAGTATCTCCGCGGACCGGACTGCCCGTGTGAAGCCACGTACCATCGCCGGTTTCTCTCTTCCTCAAGGCTGACAGGGAGGCACAGCCGGGCGGGCGGACCTGGGCCGCGGAAGCGCTGGCCGTGGGGTACGGCTGCTTCCGGAAGGTCCGAGCAAGGCGTTGACCGGCCCGGTGCCTGTTGCATCGGAAATGTTTCTGCAAGTTGCAGTGAGAGACATCGGTCAGCTGACGGATATTTAGGCGTGGTTGACGTGGTTGGCGTGGTTGACGTGCCCGCGGGCCTGCTGGCGCATCGCGGGGGCGGGTCGAGCCGCGGGGGCTAGTACTTGCCGAGGAAGGCTTTTACCTCGGGGCCGGCGAACTGGGCGCCGTAGCCCGCATTGACGACCAGGCAGGCCACCGCGACGTCCCTGGCAGGCTCGAAGGCGATGAGCCAGCTGTTGGGCTGCTCCTGGCCCTGGATATCGGCGGTTCCGGTCTTGGCGTAGACGCCCGGCCCGAACCCGATCGGCGCGGCTGTCCCGCTGGTGACCACGGCCTGCATCAGCTGCTTGAGCTGAGCGTCGGTGCTGGCCGACAGCGGGGTGGCGGTGACCTGCCTGGCTCCAGGCAGCAGGATCGGCTGCCTGAACGTCCCGGCGGCCACGGTGGCCGCCACCGAGGCCATCGCGATCGGGGCCGCGGTGAGCTGCCCCTCGCCGAACGCCTCCTGCGCCAGTTCGGAGCCGCTGGCGCCAGGCGGGGCGTGGAAGTAGCTGGCCGACAGGCCGGTGATGCCGATGTTCCAGTTCTGGTTCAGGCCGAAGTACTCGCTGGCGGCGTGGGCGAGGCCGCCGCCGGACAGGTGCGGCCACTGGATGCTGAACGCGTTGTTGCAGGACTGGGCGAAGTCGGTGACGAACGGGGTCGAGGGCGGCAGGGATTCGTTGTTGTCGTTGTGGTAGGTGATGCCCTGCACCGTGTAGGCGGCCGGGCAGCCGACCGGGCTGTCGGCGGTGAGGACCCCTGCGCTGAACAGAGCCGTGGAGGTGATGACCTTCATGGTGGAGCCCGGCGCGACCTGGGCGGTGAGCGCGAAGTCGTTGAAGCCGGCGTTGTTGGCGATGGCCAGGATCTTGCCGGTAGAAGGCTGGATGGCGACCATCGAGCTGTTCTGGCGCATGGCGACGGCCGCGCGCGCCGCGTTCTCGGCGTTGGCGTCGATCGTGGTGGTCAGGGTCGGGACGTTGCGTGGCGCGACGACGACCGCCTGGCTGTTCGGGACCGCGTGACCCGAGGCGGTCTGGATCTCGACGTACAGGCCAGGGGCTCCCTGGCCGGGGGGCGGCGTCTTCTCCAGCAGGCTGGCGATCGTGGTCAGCCCGGCGTCCTTGTAGGACGTGATGTCGTTTCCGCTGGCGTCGCTCACCCCGGCCACCTCGGGGGCGGCGGTGACCGCCGCGACGTGGGTGGACGAGGTGAGGTTCGGCGCGAGGACGTCAGGTGCCCAGGCGATGTACCACACCTGTGAGTTCGGCTTCTGATAGGCGACCAGCGATGACTGGTAGCTCCAGGTGCCGCTCAGGGCCTTGGCGTCGCCCGACGTCGCCACCGCGGCGTTGATCGCGTACCCGGCCGATTCCCTGGTTCCGCTGCCGGGTGCCGCCGCGGCGCTCTGCACCGCGGCGGTCAGCTTCCTGAGGTGGAGGTACTTGGCGTAGGTCACCAGCGCGGCCTGCGCCGCGGCGGGATGATCGGTGTAGCGGGCGGCCTGGGCGAGGTCACCGGCCTGCCACGCCTGCAGGAACGCGCCGGTGATCTGCTCCGCATCCTGGTCGGGTGAGGACCCCGAGGGGGTGAATCCCGTGGTACTGCCGCCCGGCGTGACCACCGTGACGATGACCGCGACGATCGCGGCCACGACGGCGAGCGCCCCCGCGGTCACGGCGATGATCACCTTGCGCCGCCTGGGTGGCCGGACGTGCGTGTGCGGCGCGGACCCGACGGCCTGGAAGGGGGCAGTCGAGGGATCCGACGGATACCACGGGCCTGACGAACTGCCGCCACCGGAATCGCTGGTCACGCATCACCGTACCCACAGGGGCCGCTCCCGGCCAAAACGGCTACCGTCAGCTCGTGGCCTGCGGGCTGCGTTCCCGCTGCTGGTAACCGGCGGTCATGCCGCCGTCTACCAGCAGCGTGGTCCCGGTGATGAACTCGGCCTCGGCGCTGGCGTAGAACACGCGGGGACCTGGTTACACCGGCATCAGCCCGTACAGTGGGAAGACTGCGTTGCGGGTGGCCATGATCGCCTGGTCGACTGGATCGGCCGGGTCGTAGCCGGACTCGAAAGGGACGAACTTGGCCGATGCCCCGTCTGTCATCTGCTCGGGGGCAGCCCGGCTGGTTCGCCGCACAACATAATCACGCCATGGGGCGGGCGTCGGCATCGCCGGGTCGATCGGCTGGCCCGCCGCCTCGGCGATCAGGTGCGTCCAAGTCCGCGGCACGACTCGTACGAGGTCATATCCGCCGCCGCCGGTGAGCAGCCATCGCCCGTCGGCCAGGTCGTGAGCCAGCGCATGGATCGCGGCGTGAGCGGCGCGCTGCGCGTCGATGCTCACCTCCAGGTGGGCCAGGGGATCTAGCCGGTGGGTGTCGCAGCCGTGCTGGCTGACCACCACCTGGGGCCGGAACTGCCGCAGCAGCGGCGGGACAATCGCGTGAAAAGCGCGCAGCCAGCCGGCGTCCCCGGTCCCCGCGGGCAGCGCGACGTTCACCGCCGACCCGCCGGCGCCGGGGCCGCCGGTCTCGCCGGGCAGGCCGGTGAAGGGGAACAGGGTCGCCGGGTGCTGGTGCAAGCTGATGGTCAGCACCCGCGGATCGGTGTAGAACGCGGCCTGCACCCCGTCGCCGTGGTGCGCGTCGATGTCCACGTAGGCAATGCGCTCGGCGCCCTTTCCCAGCAGCCAGGCGATCGCGATCGCGACGTCGTTGTAGACGCCGAACCCGCTGGCGTGGGCGGCCATGGCATGGTGCATGCCGCCCGCGATGCTGGCCCCGTGCTGGCCCGAGCCTGACCAGGCGGCGCGGGCCGCAGCCAGGGTCGCCCCCGCCACCAGCGCCGATGCCTCGTGCATCCCAGGGAACACCGGCTGGTCCCTGGTGCCCAGCCCGATCGTCCGCGCGTAGCGGAACTGGGCCGCCTCCAGGCCGCGGGCACCGAGGTCATCGGCCCAGCGGCTGACCGTCCGCACCGCCGCGATGTACTCGGGGTCATGCACGAGCTTCAGGTCCGCGTCGGTGGCCGGCGCCGGGGCGGCCACGGTCACGCCGGGCTGGCTCCACAGCCCGAACTCGTGCGCGAGCCGCATCGTCAGCTCCACGCGCACCGGCGCCAGCGGATGGTCAGGCCCGAAATGATAGTCAGTGAGCCGCTCACCCCAGGCCACATGCAAGGTGCAGGTCATCCTGCCACAACCTCTCTGCCGCCGTGCCGATTTGCGGGTTCATCGGCCAGGCGGCCATATTCAGCGGAGCCGCTGCGATAGCGGGTTTCCAGGTCCTTCCCTGCCAAGGCGACTTCCTCTGCTATCGCGGCGAGAGCTCCGGCGGCGGCGGCGATCCCGTTGCGCAACTCCTTCACGTGTTCGACCTGGCGTTGCAGCGCCTCTGCGCGTCGCACAGATGCCCCGGTCTTTGCCCATTCCGGTGCAACACGATCCGCAGCGTGCTCGAGCACGGCCACGAAGCGATCGGCCTGGTCCTCGCTGGCGGACACCAGATCAGCTGAGTGCTCGAGGACCTGGGACAGGCGCCTTTGCTGGCTCTCCACGGACGCGTAGAGCTCCCGCGTGCGCTCGTCTGGCCGCATCTCGCGCTGGCTGGCCGCGCGCTCGCGCTCGTCCCGGGCCGGTGCCTGTGCGGCCCAGGTTGACGGAGGCCGGCCCCGTATCGCCCCGACCGCGTCAAGGTGCTCCTTCACCTGGCGCAGCATCGGGCTCACGTAGCCTGTCTCGGTGCTGCGCCACCCGCAGGAGCAGGCAGCGAAGTAGCCCTCATCACCGGTCAAGCGCCGCCAGCCATCCCAGCGGTGCCCTGCCACCTTGCTCTGCATCAAGTCCAGCTCGTCTTGCGCCGGTTCGTATGGTTCCCTCAGCGGGTCAGGCCCGTCCTCGCGCCTGTGCCCATAGCTCAATCCCCATAGCTGCCCGGTCATAGCGGCCTGCTCCGCGTCCCTGGCCTTGGCGTTCTCATCCATGGGACTCATCCCCTAGACAGTGTCACCGGACGCAGCACTAGAGGACAGTGATCTTTCGATCGACCACGTCCGTCTCTATCACGCTATGCCGAGCGCAGCCGAGGTAAGGGTCCTTGGTCACTACTACTTGAGACGATCTGTTGCTTACCGTTGTCATCCGTCGCATCCCGACCCCGACGACGAGCTGCGGGAAGGGCCGGCGCTGCTTCCTGCTATGGCTGGCCGCGTCCGGCCCGGCTTGTATCTGGCCGGGCGGCGCAGACTCTGTATTAGTCGAGGGAGGCCTAGCTGGTGGTGACCCACCATGCCATCTAGGTGCAGGCGGCCCGGCCGCCGCTTTTGCCAAACCAACTTAATAATTTTACTATATCGACTTGGAGCAGGAGCCGGGCTAGGCACACAGGCCGACCGCGATGGCTCAGCCGGCCGGCCGGAGGCGAGAGATGAACGAGACGTGTGACCGCTGCGGACCCGCGACCCGAGCGGCGTACCGTGTGGACCGGGTCGGCGAGCTTTACCTGTGCGGACACTGCGCCAGCCGGCAATGGCCGGCGCTCTCCGCCCAAGGCTGGACCATCTGGCCTCTTGGCGTACATGCGCTCGCGCCGCAAGCTGGTGGCGCATCAGGCTACGACTGCCCGGTCGACGATGCAGCCTAGCCGGACTGTGATACCGATGCCCGTTCGGATCAAAAATGAATTTTCTGAACGATTGGTGGTGCGCGCACCTGGTTAGGTGTGAAGGCCCGTGCGGTCAGTCGCGCGCTCTGGCGGTCTGCCGATCGCTGGCCTGCTAGATCGCCGCCGCTAGACTCTTCTTGCGCATCGACGACCGGCCCGCGACCGCGGGGTTCCTCCGCAGGCAGAGGCCAGCGCGTCACGGATAGCTGACGACGTCCACCGAGGTGTCGGGGTTCGCGGCCGTCGATGACCGGCCGGCGCCGTTCACCACGTGATCAATCCCGCCGGACCCGGTGGTGCTGAGGAAGATCGTCAGCAGGTCATGCAGCTCGCTGCCTGGCGGGTTGGCGGTCTCGAAGGCGCTGGCGGCAAAGATCGGCACGCCCTGGTTAAAGAAGCTGTAACTGCCCATTCCGTACCCGTGGAAGCCGGCCGCCTGGGCAGTGATAAGGAACGCGGGGTAGCCGCCGGTCGCGGGACCGGCCATCCAGGCGGCCTGGCTCGGGGCGTCGTACGGCATCTCGTTCTGGAAGAAGATGTCCGTGCCGTCCTTGCCGTTCCAGATCACCTCGTCCTTCTCGTAGTGCTCGACGAACAGCCCATAGGCGGTCACATGGTCCCCGTTGACGACGACGCCGGTGTTCCCGACGTTGCCGGTCCAGCCGATGCCGTGGCCATGGTCGGCCCGCCAGGCCCAGATGTCGTCGAGGATCACCTGGGAGCTGTTGACCACGAGGCTGGTGGTCGCCCGGCCCGGCGCGGCGCCGCCGACGCGGAAGAACACGTCCTGCATCAGGGTGGGGTCCGCCGGGTCCGCGAGCCCGGGCTGGCTGCCCACCTGCAGCAGCACCGGGGAGTTCGCCGATCCGGCCGCGAAGATCATCCCTGACAGCTTCACGCCCCGGACGCTGGCTACCCGCATCGAGACGATGCCGTTCGCCGGCACCAGGGTGGGGAAGCCGAGGCCGAGCACCACCGTGTCCGGCCGGGTGACCTCGATGGTCTGGTGCAGGTTGTAGACGCCGGGGGTGAGGATGAGGTCCTGCCCGCGGGCCAGCGCCGCGTTGATCACCGGCGCCGAGTCGGCGGGGGTGGCGATGAAGAACCGCCGGACAGGGATGGCGGTGCCCGCCGCCGGGCCGCTGGCCCAGGATGGTCCCACCGAGCCGTGCCGCACCGCCGGGACGAACACGCTGTAGTCCCCGCCGGAATCCACCTGCAGGAACGGCGCTTCGGCGGTGACGGGGCTGGCCGCCAGGGTCGTGTACTGCCCGCCGGAGCCGAAGTTCTGCGCAGGCGCTCCCACGTCACCGGAGAAGACCTGGTTCCACACGCTGTTGCTCCAGCTATCGAGGGTGCTGTTCCTGACGAGGAACTGCTGCTGGGTGCCGTTGAGCACGGAGCTGCCGGAGAACTCCGAGTCGGCGATGAAGCCGCCGCTGGCGTAGCCGGGCTTCGAGCAGTAGTCCTCCAGCGAGGCGAACCCGTTGACATCCACCCGCCGCACGGGTGACGCCTGGGACGCCGCCCAGAATTCAGCCGTTTCCCGGCAGGGAGCGCCGCTTGGCGGCGCCGGGAAGTTGATCGTCAGGTTCGACAGCGAGCGCCAGAAGTTATCAAGCGCGGTGCAGGGGCTGGTCGCGTCGGCTGGCGGGAGGCACTGGTTGAAGGAATCGACGGCGCCGTTGATGACGACGTCGCCCGGGGAGGACCCGAGGCCGGCCACGCTGGTGTAGTAGCCGACCTGGAGGAATAGCGGGTCCGCGGCCGAACCGTAGGTGCCGGGTTCGAACAGCAGCGCGTAGCGCCGGGAGCCGAACTGGCTGCCGGCCTGCTGGCTGGCGATCGAGTTGACCGTGGCCTGGATTCGGCTCTGGCGGCATGCTCGGGCTGAAAACGTAGACGTTCGGCCCGAAATCCGGCCGGCCCGGTGCGGCCGCCCGGCTGGCGGGGCCCGGTGCGCCGCCGAGCGCGAGGGCGGCACCAAATGCGAGAGCGGCACCGAGCGCGAGGGCGGCGGCCACCAGGAGGATGGGGCGGCGCCGGAGCAGGCCGGCGAGAAGCGCACCGTCGTTCATCAGGCGGATGCCGGCCAGCTGGTCCGACCTGTCGCCCGTCGAACGGCGCGCCTATGGCCTCGAGTCCGTCGGGAGACGGCGCGTCTCGGCTCGCCGCCTGCGTCGTCTGCGATCGGCCCGAGCGAAGATCGGCGCCTCCGTACCCGCCGCCGCGTCAGCGAACGGGCAGGCCGGCCCGGGGACGTGGTCAGCGAGCGCCGGCGCCAGGTGCGGATGCCTGTCGACGGCCGTGCGCACATCCGGTACGGGCACACCACCATCTCCGCCGGCCTCGTCGATCTGAGCGAGGGCGGGGTGCAGTGCGTGCTGCCCGAGGCGCCCCCGGTGCTCGCGCCGGGCGCGACGCTCGACGGGCCGTTCCTGCTCGAAGCCGAGGTAACCACGTCGCGGATCTGCCTCGGCGTGGCGGGCCGGATCAGCTGGAATCGCAGCATCAGGGCCGGCACGCACTTCGGCGTCGTCTTCGGGGAGCTAGACGACGGCGAGACCGAAGGGGTGCAGCGGTTCCTCGTTGCCGCCAGCAGCACGCGAGGTTCACGATGAGCCCGTCATCCTCAGGAAACGGCGATTCCCCGGCCGTCATGTCCGACGCCGGCTTCGGCCGAAACGGTCGCGACGCGGCCGCCCATCGAGCGACGGGTGTTCGGTCGCCGCAAGAACTCGACTACCGGCTACGGGGTCTCAGCACCGATCCGGCGGACTACGTTTCCGCGGCACCGGCACGACCGGACCGCCGGCGGCGCCCTCGCCGCCACGGCCCGCTCCTGGGCAAGGTGGCCGTCCTCGTCGTGGTGGCGGCGCTCGCAGCGTGGCTCCTGCAGGCCTTCGTGGTGCAGCCCTTCTCGGTACCCGGGCAGGCGATGGCGCCCGCTCTCCAGGCGGGCGACCGGATCCTCGTCGTCAAGCCGGGCCCCCTCGAGGGCCCTATCCACAGCGGCCAGATCGTCGTCTTCCGTCCCCCGCAGTTCCTGCCCTGCACCACCGCCGGAGGCGGTGGCGACATGATGCTCCGGGTGGTGGCACTGCCCGGCCAGACGATCTGGTCCATCGACAATACGATCTTCGTCGACGGGCGGCCGCTTCGCGAACGGGGATGGTACGACCCCCGCTTCGGCCAGGTCGGCTCGAGGCCAGTCCCCAGCACCACACTCGCCCAGAACCAGTACTTCGTGCTGGGCGACCACCGCTCGGGCGCCTGTGACTCGCGGATCTTCGGGCCCATCTCGAAGTCGTCCATCGTCGGCGAGGGAATCGCCATCGTCGTACGCCACGGCCACGTGTTCTTGCGTAAGCTGTGAGTCCGGTCCGCAGGACCGACGATCGGCGTGCGCATCCCGAATGAAACCGCGGTTTCACGGCGCCAGGACAGCGTCGAAGCGCGGTTTAGAGTGCCCGGCAATAGGTGTCACTTGAGGCGTTTGGTTATCGGGCGGGTGTCCCAGCGGTAGCGCGTGCGGGCTCGCTGGATCAGCTGGCGGATGGTTGTGACGAGAGCGGCGGCGAGGTACAGGTAGAAGTCCATGACCCTGGCATTGCGCTCGGTGCAGCGGCGCAGCTTGCCGTATCCGTTCATGCACGAGTGGGTTCGCTCTACCACCCAGCGGCTGAGGCTGGCGGACGTCGGTCAGTGGATCGAGTCGTGGCGCATCAGCGGCTCGGCGTGGTGTTCCCCGGACATCCCGGCGCGAGCGTCATTCCCGGCACTGGCCGCCCGGCCCGGTCTCGTGGCCGCAATCGAGACCGCTATGTGAGCCTAGCGACATGCCGGACGCCCGCCCGCGGTTTCGCGGGGCTCGCCTCCTACTGCAGGAAGGCGCTGAGGACCTGGGCGAATCGCTCTGGTTCTTCCAGGAAGGGGGAGTGCCCGCTTCGCTCGAAGATTTCCAGGCGGGAGTCCGGGACCCGCTTGTGTATCGCCTTGCTGATCTTGACCGGCGTTTGCGGGTCGTGCCGGCCGACGATCAAAAGGGCGGGGCAGCGAAGTTCGCTTGCCCGGCTGATTACACGAGTCTTCCTGATGGCATGCCACCATCGGTCCCGGGGCGGCGCTGCCCGGTGGCGGTCGCCGGGCTCGATGACGGCCGGGGAGACAAGAGCCTGGTTGACGAAGTTGCTTCGTTCACTGAGCAGGTCCATCTTCTTGTGTGTCTGAAGGCTCCCGTGCCCCGACGCCAGGAGGATCCCCCAGCCGGCCATGCGCCACAGGTTCGGGTTCCAGGGAGGCCAGCAGAAGGGCATCGCCCGGTAGCGGACGATGGCCATGCGTGGAGCTGGCCGGGTACGGGCATGGCCGCGGCGGCCAGGACCCCGGCCCCTGCCCCGGCCAGGACGATCCCGCCGGCGTGGACGCGACCGGGCCGGTGCCGCCGGCGGAGCGCGGCCGCGAGGCTCTCGAAAAAGCCATCATCGGTAAACCACGTTAGTTTTGCTGCACTCGATGCTAGTAGCTTGAGCTGCGGTTATGTCATCACAGTTACCTTCACCGCGCATCCCGTCCGGCACGCGGTCTTGCCGGCAGCGCACAGCGGCCCTGGCTGGCTGTGGTGGGCACGCCGACGGGAAACGGAGCTCCTCACGCGCGTACGCGAGGGCCGGGAACCGACCGTAAGGCCCCGTTTGGGCTCGGGGCCCAGTACGGCGGGGTCGGCTTGAAGGGGACCTCATCGGCTGCGGCTACTTTCAGGAATTTTGACGTGCAGAGAATCGATACAACGCTCATCCCCCGGACTCGCTTGGGACACGTACGCTGAGAACACCTCCGGAAGGAGATTATGGTGACCGTCTTGCTGGTCGTTCTCGTCCCAATCATCGCTCTGTTCGTGCGGCGGGCGGAACTTCTCGCAGTCGCAGGCACCCGGGTGGGTGTCTTTCGATTTGTCTCAGGGCCGTTCGCTGCCGCCATCGTCCTTGTCAGTGCCCGGCGGTCCGGCGATCGCCGGGGCGACTTCGCCCGGGGGCGTCAGCTCGTGCGCAGGAACGCGCCGATGGCGGCGATGGAATCGTCGTGCGTCGTGATCGTGTAGTGGTTCGCGTCGATCTCCGCCACGCGTGCCGCTGGCACCGCTGCCGCGAACCGCTGCGCCTCGGCGGCGGGCAGGATGTACCCGAACCCCGGCATGATCTCCTGCCGGGCGCGCAGCACCAGGGCCGGCATGGTGATCGCGTTCCACAGCGCGTGGATCGGCGCATCATGGTCCGGCCAGTACATCGCCGCGCCGTACCCGAGGTCCTCGAGCACCGCGCCGCGGTCGCTGCTCGGCGTCACGCCGCCATCGACGTCGCGCAGCTCGTACCGGAAGTAGCGATCCCAGTACTCGTCCCACTCGGGAATGATGCCTATCTGCTTCATCAGTGCGATGGCGGTCTGCGCCGACGGGTACACCGCGCCGAGCCGGCGCGACCGAGGCGAGCACGGGCAGCGCCGACCGCTCGTCAGGGCTCCCCACGAGATCAACCAGGACGAGCCGCTCGACCCGGGACGGCTCGAGCTGCGCGCAGGTCATGGCGATGGCCGCGCCACTGGACTGGCCGATGATCGCAAACGACGGTGCACCGACGGCGTCCGCGATGCCGAGCACGTCGCACGCGTGGTTGCGCCAGCCGTACGTGCCCGCGCCGGTCACCTCGCTCCGGCCGCGGCCGCGCAGGTCGATCGCCACCAGCTGCAGCGTGCCGCCGGCGAGCCGTTCGCCGAGGCGGTCGAAGCCGCACAGGTTCGCCGACAGGCCGGGCACGCACACCACCGCTGGCGCATCCGCGGCACCCCACCGCCGCACCCGAAGCCTGCCGGACTTGAGCGGGATGTCGGAGTCCTCGTAGCCCGCGGGCTGCTGCGTCATATCGGCATTCTCCTCTTCGCGTCGGTCCATGCGAGGATAGCCCGGCGATGAGTGCTGAGCGTCGGGCAGCGTCCCCAAACGGACCGCTCAAGACGCTCGCCGGCGCGGGCGCGTCACTGGCGTCTAACCGTAACGCCAACTCGATGGGAGCGAGAATGAACGACCGTCAGCGCGCGCACCCGGAGATCATCCGTTGTTATCACGAAGCCGGACACGCGGTCATGGCCTGGCACCACGGCATCGCAGGTCGCAGCGACCGGAGAGATCGCTGAAAACTGGCGCTACCTAGTCCCCCGAAGAGCTAACGGACCATTCGCTGCTGAGGCGCTTCGCGCACGCTACTCGTATCGTTACGTCTTCAAACGTATGACCATGGCCAAAACCATCCTTTTCTTAATGCACTCATATCAGCGGCTTAAGCTGCGAAGACATCGCAGACAGAACATCTATGCGAAGCGGCTTCCCTCATGGATGTGAGCATCCCACCTTGCCGCAGCTTGTTAACCTTGGTGGTTGGTCGCTGAAGCCTCAGGTGCGCGACTGATATCACTGTCCGCATGCGCAGCGTCACCAACTTAAGCGTCGAGTACGCGGGGATGTCCGAGCATCCAGCTGCCTAGAGAAAGCCCATCAACCGCACGCCGGTGTACCTTCCCTGCTCGCTGAGTTCGGTCGGACACTGTGCGACGGTGAGGAACGAGCCCTGATCACCAGGCGGTCACGGCCAGGGACCGAAGTCCCTGAACGGCGTGACAGACGGCCCTAATGAACCGATGGCGGAAGAGCAAATGTGAGCCGCGGAAGAGTGCAGAACCCCCGTCAGAGGTTGCGAGAGGGGGAGCGAAAATGCCACGCACCGATGTTTACCGTGACGCTCTGAGTCGTGAGCTCGAGGTCACCCACTACCAGTCTGCGCATGGCGAGGCCACCGCCGGGTCCCCGGTAGCCGGATCCGCTCAGGGCCATGGGCCGGAGCACGGTGCCCAGGCCCACGCCCGCGGCGTGGGCAGGCGGCACTATGGCCGATGGCAGGACCGGGTCAGGGACGTCATGTCGAGGCCCGTGGTGACTGTTAACCTGCGCACCCCCTACAAGGAGATCGCCGCCCTGCTGGCGCAGCACCAGATCAGCGGGATGCCGACGCTGGTGTTGGGCCGCCATGTCGCCGGAGTGGTATCCGAGGCCGACCTGCTCAGCGCCCAGGAAAGGCGCCTGCGGGAGGCCCAGCTTGAATCAGGCGGCCACTTCCGTCGACACACCGACGCCAAGAAGCACCAGGGCTTGACCGCGGGAGAGCTGATGACGTCACCGGCCATCACGATCCACCCGGACGCGCCCCTGCCGACCGCCGCGAGGCTGATGACCAGTCGGCACATCAAGCGGCTGCCGGTGGTCGAGGCGGGCACCGCCTTCGGCGGCGGGGTCGGCGGCAAGCTGATCGGAATCGTGAGCCGCCGTGACCTGCTCGGCGTTTTCCTGCGCCCCGACGAGGACATCGCCGCGGACGTCCGCGAGATGCTCGCCCAGCTCCCTCAGGTGGACCCGGGCGACGTGACGATAACGGTGCGCAACGGCATCGTGACCCTGACAGGCCTGCTCGGGTCCGCCGAGGAGCATGACCTGATCCGGGTGGCGGGCAGGCTGGCCTGGGACGTTGATGGCGTGGTGGACGTGGTGAACAATCTCGGCACCACCCAGCAGGTGACATCGCCTGCCCTACGGTCCGGCGAGGCGCTGCTCAAGCCCGAGGAGTTCCTCGACATGCTGGGCAAGCCCGAGGAACTTGTCGGCGTGCTGTCCAAGCCCGGGGAGTTCATCGCCAGCGCCTACGACTTCGCCGAGCACCTGCTCAGCTCCCATCGGAAGTTCGTCTTGAGCATGGTGGAGGCGACCAAGCCGCTGTATGGCGGCACGGAAGGCCCCGCGGCTGAGGAGGATGACACCGCGGCTGAGAAGGACGACACCAAGTAGCAGACGCAGGAACGATCCACCGCTCCGACGCGGCCTCGCAGGGCGAGTTCGGTCCGGTTCGCTCAGATCCTGCTGCTGGCCGGGCTGGCACCCGGGCCGGGTCACCGTTCCGCGCCGGCGGGTCCGCACTCTGGCTGATCTCGAGGAGATCACAGCGCGTGGGTGCACTGGTACAACACCGCCCGGCTGATGCACCGGCCCGGCCGCAGGCCCCCGGCCGAGGCGGAGGCCGGGTACTACCGGCAGGCCAAGGACGCCGCGTGACCGCGGCCCGCCCGCTGCGCGGGCCGGGTGACAACAAGGGACGGAGGCGGCTTTGCCGCCGCTCATCTCCGGGACGCGCCGCGCAGGCTACGGGGCCGCTCCTCCGGCCTCCAGGGTGCTGCGTATCGCTGGCGCGCGGCAGCCCCGGCAGGCTGCCCTGGACCCGTAGACCTCGGCGGCCCCTGAGGCAGGAAGAGCCGGTCAGGCCCAAGGTCCTGCCCCGGCCAGACGCGCGGCGCGCGGGTCCGCCGTGGCAGGCGTCCACCGGAACCCGGACGCCAGGGGAACATGGTGAACTGGCGTTCGATAGTCAGAAGAGAAGAAGAAGAAGAAGAAGAAGAAAAGAAAAAATTAGGAGCTGAAGACCTCGCCTTCACGCGTAGCTCGTCTCGTGCTGGCGTGATCCCCGCAGCGGTTCTGTCTGAAGAACAGATGACTATCACGAAGGCCGTCGACCTGCTGTCGGGGCCGGGCGGGCGGGCGTCGTTCCTGCGGCGCCGACAGCTCGGCGCCCGGCTCGGCGGCCCCAGCCTGCCGCTGGACGTCGGCGTCAGCGACAACGTGCCCGCCTCGATCCGCAACGCGATCTGGCTGCGGGACCAGCACTGCCAGTGGCCCGGCGGATACTTCCTCTAAGCACACACTAACGGCGCGGGCTAGGTGTCGTCTAGTCTGTCGCTACATCATCTAGGACTGGCTTAGGTGGGGTTGTCTAATCGGCACTGAGGGCTATGTGGACTTGAACCACAGACATCTTCCGTGTCAGGGTGTCGGCTTTCCCGCCCGAGTAGCGGCCCCACCGCCGTGACCTGGGCATACGCCTGCTACGCGCTCTTGGGGCTACCTTCAGTGTCCTGCGCTTATCCCTGTGATCCTCAGCGTTCTAGGGCCGTTGTAGGGCGACCCCTAGGGGCGTACACGGCTCCAGAGGCGGCATGCCACATCTTTCGAATTTGTGCACCCTGCCTGCTGGGACTCGATCGTTCATCTTGTGTCCGGCCAAGGTCATTCCGCGCATATTCCGGATCATGGATCCTTCAGCCGTGACCGCCCGCAGCTTGCAGGGGATGGCCCGCGTCCGGTCCGGGCAGGCTCAGGCCTGGCCCTTGGTTCTGACCGGAGTGTCCGCAGTGGTCTCCAGGGTCAAGCGCGACTTCGCGTGATGTACGTTGACCGGTACCTTTCAACCTGTGCTGGTTGACCTGCGGGGGCAGTCGCGCTTGGGGCTGGAGGGGCGGACACGTACACTCAGCGGGCCATCCCCGGATCTGACCTCTTCCGAGTCAGTTCTGGCCAGAGTGAGTCATGCCGCTGTAGTCTCGCGATTCTTGATCGTAGGAGCGTGGCAAGTCGGCTCGTTATGCGAGGACGTTGCTGTCACCGCTGCTGCCGTGCTCCCAAGTGGTAGCCCCAGCTTGGAAGTCTGTGTTACTGCATTGCGACCACCAGCGGCTTGGCTGACCGGTGGCCCCGCTGGTCCGCTGACCGTGAGACCGTGACTGCCCGCAGTGGCTCCTCCGCTGGGGCACGTAGCGGGCACGGCAGCTGGTGATGGTTGTGTGAGCGTCAGCCGTCCCCAAAGGCTTTAACTCGCGGTTAACCCATTTTTCCTACTAATTTACCGTCTTATCCTGCGACCACGCTTGCCTTCTCTCGTTGAACATGTTGCGCTGGGATTGCACAGCGCCGGATGCTGCGCCGCACGGTGCTGGATCGAGGTGCTGCGGATGCGTTCAGGGGCCAGGGCTGGGTTCGCAGCCCAGGCACGATCCGATGGGGTTGCCATGAGACGGCTCGCGGCGGCCGGGGTAGCCGATCTTCGGCCCTCCTGCCCGGCCCAGAGAGCCCCAGCTTCGTCTAGAACGGCCTGCTCCGCATCGACCATCAAACCAATGGAGAGGGAGCCCTACATGTCTGCTACGACCGAAAACTCAGCGGGCGCCGCGGCGATCCCGCCGTTCACGGTCCCGGTCGCCCCGGAGGCGGAACTGGAGGCGCTGCGCGCGCGCATCACGGCCACCCGCTGGCCCGACAAAGAGCTCGTCACGGATCATTCGCAGGGCCCGCAGCTGGCGGTCATGCAGGAACTCGCCCGCTACTGGGCGGCAGAATACGACTGGCGCAGGTGCGAGGCGAAGCTGAGCGCGCTGCCGCACTTCATGACCGAGATCGACGGGCTGGACATCCACTTCATCCACGTCCGCTCCAACCACGAGAACGCGCTACCGGCCATCATCACGCACGGGTGGCCCGGCTCGATCATCGAGCTGCTGGCGGTCATCGACCCGCTCACCAATCCCACCGCCTACGGCGGGAGCGCATCGGACGCCTTCGACGTGGTGATCCCGTCGTTGCCGGGCTACGGGTACTCCGGCAAGCCGCGGGAGACCGGCTGGGGCCCGGACCGCATCGCCCGGGCCTGGACCGAGCTGATGAAGCGCCTGGGCTACACCCGGTTCGTGGCGCAAGGCGGCGACTGGGGCGCGATCGTCACCGACGTGATGGCCGTCCAGGCCCCCCCGGAACTGCTCGGCATGCACACCAACATGGCCGGCGTTGTCCCGGCCGATGTCTCCACGGCGCTCGCGCGCAACGTCCTGGGGGCCGGCGGCCCGCCGCCATCCGGCCTGTCCGCTGAGGAAAGCCGCACGTACGAGCAGCTGAACTTCTTCTACACGACAGGCGGACTCCCGCCGACGTGGTGGACAGATGCACCGAGGTGATGGAGTAGTACGCGCGGTCGGCCCCGGAGGTCGACGAGCCCAGCTTCAGGTAGACCTGGGTGCTCGCGGAGCCGGCCAGCAGCGACTGGGGGGACGCGTCGCGCCGCACCAGGGCCGTCTGCAGCAGCGGCACGGGGGCCAGGAAGGCGGCCGTCACTCCCCCGACGCCCAGGGCAGCCAGGACTGCGCCGACGGCAGCAGGCCGGGGCAACTGGCCCCAGGCCCACCGCCGGCGCTGAACGCGCAGGCGTCGTTGCTCGAAGCGGCGCCGGTACTCCTGGGCCGGGACTCCCACGGCCCACAGGTTCCACACGGACGCGATCGGGCCGCAGAGATACACGGTGGCCTGCAGGACGATGATGAAGATCAGCAGCCACGGCCGGTGCCGCAAACCGGCGAGGAGGCCGACGGAGACGTACAAGGCGACGGCCAGGATCGTTTCCACCCGGGTCAGCCGGAGCGCTCCGAGGATGCTGCGACGTCCCGCGACCTTGGAGGTCCTGAGGAAGACCGCGTCTCGTCGTGCTATCCCTTCGATGCAGCCGAGAGCGACGACCCAGGTGACGGACAGGCTGATGACGAGCGACAGGAGCGCGCGGCGAAAGGACATGGTCGTCCAGATGCGCAGCGTCCACAGCATGGAGAGCGTGGCGATGATGATGAGCGACAACGGGAGCAGGGACCGGGCACCGTCCATCGGGGAGACGGCGAAGCCGGATTCGGTGGCCAGCAGGCCGGTGATCACCAGCAGCAGCAAGCTGAAGGCCAGCATGAGCACATCCCGGAACCACCCGACCGACGCCATCAGGTAGTCGCGGCGCTGCGCGCTGGTGAGATGGTTGTCTGGCGAGCGGTCCCACGGCATCAGGCTCCGCCAGTGCAGCCGCATAATCTGCATGCCGCCGAAGCACCAGCGGTGCCGCTGGGTGAGCATGCCGCGGAAGCTGGGCGGCACCACCCCCCGGCCGAAGCAGCGGGGAATGTACAGGCCCGACCAGCCGTCCCGCAGCACCCGCAGCGAGGCCTCGGTGTCCTCGCAGATGCACCACTCGTTCCACCCGCCCACGGCGGTCAGCGCGCTGCGGCGGAACAGTCCCATCGTCCCGACGAAGGGGACCGTGTCGCGCTCGTTGCGCGAGGACATGACCGACAGGTAGAACGCCTGGAAGGAGTCCACGCAAGCGGTGTAGTAATGGCTGCCCTGGAACTCGCGGTTGCCCTCGAAAGTCTGCAGGAAGCCCAGGCTCGGGTCGGAGAAGTACCCGGCGGTCTCGCGCAGGTAGTACGGCTGGACGATGTCGTCGGCGTCGACCAGGCCGATGATCTCGGCGCGCGGGTCGGTGTAGCGGCGCAGGGCCAGGTTGCAGGCGCCCGCCTTGTAGCCGGGCCAGGGGGCGACGTGGACGAACTTGACGTGCTCCCGGCCCCGGCAGTATTCCTCCACCGGCCCCCACACGGCCGGATCGGAGGTGTTGTTGTCGATGACGATTACCTCGAAGTTCGGGTAGTCGATCCGCTCGACCGCCTTGATCGTCTCGATGAGCAGTTCGGGAGGCTCGTTGTAGGCCGGGATGTGCAGCGACACGAAGGGCTGATAGCCGGGGTCGGCCTTTGGCAGCGGCCGGCCCCGGCGGGCCCGGCACAGCACGTCGCTCACGTAGTTCATGTTGGATATCCACACCACGAACGCGGCCAGATCCAGCAGGATCACCAGGGAAGCCGTCAGCATCTCCAGGATCGAGTGGGTGGCGACGACGGCGATGAAAGCCGCGTAGACGATGAAGGTGAGGGACGCCGACAGGTAGGAGGCGTAGAAGACCTGGCCGACGAAGTTGGTATTCGGCTGCAGGGCCATCACGACGACCGAGACGATCACGAGCAGATAGGCGGCCGTCTCCAGGCCGCCGATCGGCAGGCCCCAAAGCGCGTGGGTGACCACGCAGGCGAGGGCCGAGATGGCGGCCGCCCCCAGGCCGCCCACGAAGACCTCGGTGATCCTCGAACCCGTCCAGCGAAAGCGGGTGCCCAGGCCGCGCGCCGGGCTCAGCACGAGCACGGTCGACAAGACGAGCTGAACAAAGGAAAGGAAGAAAAGATCGTAGATATTAAACTTGAGCAACATCCTATGCTCCCCCTCGCGTCCCCTCCAGAAATTGCCCCGCCGCATTGGCTGCGATTCATCCAGCTAGAGGCGATAATGAGGATTATGCGCGGGGGCTCAGCGACCGGTGTCAACGGCGCGTAAACACTGCGCAAACTAAACTGAATGAGGCACCGTTGATCAGTTTTACTGAACAGCGGCCGCATCGCCGTCTGGTGGGACGCGGCTGATGGCCAGCGCAGCCTCATCGCAGGGGCGTGCCCGGGGGCAGGGCGGAGCGGGGCGGCCCGGTTAGCGAACGCTAGTCCGCGTCTGGTGCGAGTGCTGCTGTCCCGCTAACTTTCGCTGAAGCACGTCCAGCCGTTATGGGTTATTTGGGTTAAGTCAAGTATGCTAGGTCTAGTTTGTACCTTTCTAGACATTTCATGCCCGGATCGCGGGCGGCAGCTGGAGGCTGGACGCCGCCGGGCCGGTCAGCAGCAGGCGGGAGGTCTTCATGCGCAGGTACCTTGTCGTCGCAAACCAGACCCTGCAGCGCGCTGAGCTGCGGGAGGAGTTCCGCAACCGGATCGGGGCGGAACCGAGTTCGTTCTACCTGCTCGTCCCGGATACCAAGGCGGAGGACTATCCGGATGCGCGCGCTTCGGCCGACGTCCTGCAGCCCAGCATGACGTGGTGGATGAGGGACTACCGGGGCCCTGCCGATGATAAGGAGGCGACCGCGCAGGCCCGGCAGCGGCTCGACCAGATGCTGGCTGACCTGGATGCGCTGGGTATCCCCGCCGAGGGCGATCTGGGCAGTGCCCAGCCCCTGGAGGCCATGGAGAAGGCGTTCACCGATCGCCAGTTCGACGAGATCATCGTGGCCACGCTGCCTCAGACAGTCTCGCGCTGGCTCCGGGCCGACCTGCCCCATAAGGCCGAGCGCCGGTTCAAGCTGCCGGTCACGACCATCATCACCAAGCGCTGGCCCTGAGCGAAGCGCCAGGCTTATATCCGCGCGTCTCCAACCTGCTCCTGCCGGTACCCGACCGGGTCGCGCGGACGACGGATGACGGGAACCGCGGCGGGCTTCGTCGTCACGACCGTGTTCTTCGTCACCGTCGCGCTCGGCGCGAGCCGCAGCCGGTAGCGCCGGTAGATCTCGAACAAGACGACCCGGAGCATCATGAACGTGACGTCTTGCGCCATGCACTGCCGCTTCCCGATCGAGAACGGGATGAAGGCGTGGCGCGGTCGGCTGACGACCCGGTCCATCGCGAACTGCTCCGGATCGAACCGGTCGGGCTCCGGGCCCCAGTAGCGCGGGTCACGTTGCGCGGCGAGCGTTCCGACCAGGATGATGTCGCCCTTGCGCAGGCGATAGCGGCCGAGCGTTCCGTCCTTGAGGCTGCGTCGGATCGTGATCGGCACCGGCGGGTAGATCCGCATCGTTTCCTTGATCACCTGCGTCGTGTACGTCAGCGCCATCAGGTCGTCGTGCTGCAGGTCGTAGCCGGGGTCGCCGCCGGTGATCCCGTCGATCTCGGCGAGCAGCTTCGCCTCGACGTCCGGGCGCGTGGCCAGGACGTAGACGAGCCACGCGGCCGTGATCGACGGGCCGTTGAAACCGTTCGAAAGGTGCATGAGGATCTGGTCCCTGATGGTCTCGGCGTCGAGGAACTCGCCGGTCTCGGGATCGGGCGTGCTCACCAGGCGGCTGAGCAGATCCGTCTGCGGCCCGAGCGGGCACGTGTGCATGCGGGCGCGGACCAGCGCGTCGGCCGTCTCGAGCAGCTCCCGGTTGTGACGGCGGTAGAGCTTCTTGCGCGCGCGTCGCGCGCGTCCGGCGAAGGCCGTGAAGTCCGGGCGAGGCTCGGCGACGCGCAGGATGCTTTCCTTCGTGCTCGCCGACACGGCGGCTGCGAACGGGTGCGGGTCGCCGCTGCTGCCGAGCAGGCCGAAGTCGTACGCGCAGGCGCCGCGCCCGGATACCTCCAGCGCGTAACGCTCCATCCAGCCGCGTGCGTCGAGCGGCTCGTCGTCGGGAATCGCGGACCACGCGTCGACGAGCTTGCGCGCCTGATCTTTCATCTGCTCAAGTTGCGTCCGCTGGTGCGACGGCGCGTACCACGGCAGCATCACGCGGCGGACCTGGTTGTAGTGCTCGCCGTCGCCGATCACCGAGATGCCGCCGCCATGGGAGTGGCTGAGCTGGGCGAAGAAGTTGATCTCCGCGACGCGCTGGCCGAACTGCTCCTCGTCCGCCGCCACCTCGTCGAGCAGCTCGGGGTCCGATACGACCACGAGCCGCCACTTCTTCATCGGGATCCCGACCGCGTAGACGTGCCCGAACTGGCGGTAGCAGTCGAGCTGCGTGTCGCCGTCATTCAGGATGTCAAAGTTCGCGGACCGCTCTCCCCTCGGCACCAGCCAGCGCACCGCGTACGGGATCTCAAGCGGGCCGCCGTCGTCGCTGACGCTGTTGCCGTCGCTGACGCTGTTGCCGTCGCTGACGCTGTTGCCGTCGTTGACGCTGTCGCTGACGCTGTCGCTGGCGCCGGGCGACGCAGCGGCCGGCGGCGGTGTCTCCGGGGCGCATACGCCGGGGAGAACGAACGGCTGCAGCTCCCGGCCGACCAGCCGGAACGTGGCGTCGCCGAGACCGACGATGTCCCCCTCCGCCAGCAGCGCGGCCGTTACCTGCTGCTCATTGACGAACGTGCCGTTACGGCTGTCCCTGTCCACTATCCGGTATCCGCCGGCCACGTTGCGCAGTTCGGCGTGGTAGCTGGACACGCTGAGGTCGGCGACCACGATGTCGTTATCCGGCGCCCGGCCGATGCGCAGGCTGGGCGGCCTGGACCTGGCGGCTCCGCTAACGGTGCAGCTCAGGAGCGGCCCGTCAGCGGGGTCGCCGAGCCGGATCAGGCATTCGCCATCGACCTCGATCCGGTCCGCTCGCCGCTCGCCGATGTAGGTGCCATTGGTGCTGCCGTTGTCCGCCAGCACCCAGCGGCCGTTCTCAAGCCCGAGCACGGCATGATGCCAGGACACACGGGCATCGGTCATCACGATGTCGCACTGCGGATCGCGGCCGGCCAGGTACGAAGGACCCGCAGGAAGGTTCCGGTCACATCCCTGAAACCGCACCGCGAGCGGTGGTACCGGCCCGGTGCGCGAGGGACCTCCCGGCACCAGTATCTGACCGCACGTTGACCGGCGCTCCGAATTCAATATCTGTCACCCCGCCCCCGTTAGCCGCTCTGGAGCTACCTTCACAGAGGGACTGCGGGGCCATGTGATACACGCGAGCGGCTATCCGGCCGGGCCGCCCGGAGGACGCCCCCCGGTTGCGCGCGATCTTGCGCGGGTCGCGGGGTTAGCGCCCGCTGGAGGCGGCCAGGAACGCAGCTGCTGCCACTCCGGCCCACAGCAGCAGGAGATACGCGGCCCGGTACCGGCCTCGTACGCGGACCGCTCGTCCCGCCTCTTGCGGCGCGGGGCCCGGCTCACCCGTCCGGCCGGCCGCCGTGAACGGCACTGAAACCATGTCGCTGGTCAGGCGCGGGCCGACGCGGGCGGTGGCTGCGGCGGCGGCCCATCCGATCGTCGCGGTCACCAGCGGGAGGACCACCAGGATGTGGGTCATGTTGCTGGCGAGCCGGTCGCTGATGATGGCGCTGACGGTCCAGCCCGTGTCCTCTGGCGGCCCGCCGGCCCGAGCGCCGCGACCGCGATGGTCCCGTACAGGTACAGCCCCAGGCCGGCGCTGATGGCGGCCAGCCGGGCAATGCGCCGGCCGGCGACGGCGCTGCCGGCCCACAGCGTGCCGGCCACCCCCACCAGCAGCGGCGCCCCGATCACCGGCACTAGCGGCGTGAATGGCGCGATCACCGGGGCGATGACCCCGTAGAAGGTGAAGCCCTTCATCGCCAGCCACGCCAGGGCGACGAACAGGCCGCCGAGCAGTCCGGGACCGGCGACACCGGGGCGGCGCAGCAGCACGCTGGCGGCGAAGGTGAAGCTGAGCAGGAAGACCAGCATGATCACCGCGGACACCCAGTCACCGACGCCCGGCCCGTGCCGGACGATCACGGAGACGTACACGCCGGCGGCCCCGGCCGCGACCGCGACCATCGCCCACACCGCCGCCGCGGCCCGCCCCCAGGGCGGCAGCAGCAGCGCGGCGCCCGCGCAGCCGACCGCGAAGCGCCACCGCCGGCCCGGCCGTCGATGTGGTCCAGCTCGCCGAGCATCGCCTGGCCCCACTCGGCCCGGCCGGCGGACAGCAAGCCGGCTGCCCACCGCAGCAGCCGCACGGGCACGTCATCGCGCACCGCCGGGCCGACAGGGACAGCCTGGGCGTAGCGCCTGAGCAGTGCCACCGCGATGCCCACCGGACACATCATGAAAACAAATCCCAGGACCATTACGCCTCACTCCAACGGTTGTGCGGGTGCGGGACGGTCCGGTCGGCACGGACTGCGGGCAGCGCCGCCACGTACTCCCGGCCGGCCAGGCTCAGCCGGTACAGATGGCGGGGCGGCCGGCTTCCCACACCCGGCTCCCAGGACGTCTCAAGCAGGCCACGGTCGGCGAGCCGGACCAGGATCGGGTACAGCGAGCCGGACTTCAGGTGCACCTCGGTGACCAGGTCATAGCCGTAGCGCCATCGCGCCGGATCGGCCGCCAGCGCCCGCAGGACGCTGATCGCCTGCGCGGACGGGGGACGGTTGCGCTGCATGAGCGCTAACTCTACTCATGTAGCCGTAGCCGTCAAGCTAAGGCTGCGTGGAATATCCGGGGCCGGATCGGCCCCTGGCTCCGGGTTCGCCGAGCTGGCTCTTCATCGAATCAATAAGACTATCCCTTGCTCGCTTCCCCCTTTCGTCCAGCTGCTCTAGCTTTACATGATCGTCGTCTGAGTTCTTCGACATCTCTTCGGCTCGCTGCTGCATTTTCCAGGTACATTCCGCGGCTTGCTCGGCGAATTCACGTACGGTATTGTCGAAGTAAAGCCTGAGGAATTCACCCGCGTCCGCGGTGCTCCTAGCCGCAGCAACCATAGCCTTGTACGCCTCGTCAGCCTTGCCGCCGCGCGCATCGGCGTAATTGCGGATAGCCCGCCGGAATGTTCCCAGTGCCCTTAGATATTCCTCTGCTATGGCGATTCGCTTCTCGTGATTTCTATATATGCGCGCCTGGGTATTTGACTCGCGAGTGAGCCACAGAGTAGCTAGCGTAGGTATCAGCACACCAATGAGGGTTGCCCCGGCGGTAATCGCCAGCGCTCCGACGTCTGCCATGACATTCTTATACCCCGGGCCGGGGAATTTGTCCATCGTGAGAGGGCAGCGGAAGAAGTGGCCGGGGTGAAGCTCGCTGCGTGGTCGTGGAGCGAGCTGGCAACCTGCCGCTCGCGGGCATGCGCTGGCGATCCGGGTCTCTAAGGCTTGGCCGGTAGCGGCTCCATCGTTGACGGGAAGTCTTCGTTGCAGGCGGAGCGCTGCGATGTCTTCCTCAATTGCTCTAGCTGCGCCCGCGCGCTGTCGCGCCGCATGCGGACGTAATGCACGATACCCTCGACCCGCTTAGACCCGTGCCGGAGTTCGCACTGCCGGCCAGCATTCCAGTAGACCTCATGGTTGCTGTACCTCCGGCCGGTGAAGGGCTGCCCATGCGGCGTTTCAGATTCCTGATAGGCGGCCTGACGCACGCGGTCCCACAGACCGCCATCGAATTCGCGTCCGATCTGCGCGGCGATCGCCTTCGGATTAAACTCGGTGCCGAGGAGATACTCTATGTGATCTAGGTAGTATTGCCGGTAGTCGTGATTTCGCAGCAGATTCGTAACGAGCGGAATGCGCGAGAGGGCATGATCGCTCCAGTAGCGTTGCGTGCTGCTTGGCCAGTCCAGAATGTCCGAATACTGCCAGCCGATGCCAGCATTATCTATGCCCAGGCAGTTGTCGTAGTCCCAGGGGATAAACGTAAAATAAGGCGAGTCGCCAAAGTCCTTTTCACTTCCACACCGCCCCGAGTTATACAGATAATAGTTTGACGGCGTTGCGAAATAGTTATCCCAGGCGCCCAGGAGCACGTTGACGCCGGCCCACCTGAGGAACGCTCGCGCGTTCATGATCTGATCCACCGACTCACGAAAAGCGTCAGTATCGAATCGCTCGAGTCCGCCCGGAAGCGCGACGCCATTAATTGTCTCGATGAGGCGGGCGAGATCGCTGTAGGCGTTGACCTTTGAGTTCCTCTTATTAGTCCTTAGGCGGTAAGTGCGGTCCGCAGTAAGTGGGGTGAAGAAATGACGACCGTAGTCAATGCCTTCGGGGCCAATCTGGTATTCAAGCGTGGCGCATCCTGTTTCACAGCAGTAGGCCTTGTAAAGATTACCGCGGTCATTCTTCCCGAAATGATCTTTCAGAAACCTCCTGTCAACCTGCTCGATAAGGGAAAAAAGACCTCGATAGGATGCGGTAAACGCCAGCTTTGCATATGTGTGGCGCGGTGACGGCACGCCGACCTTGTCGAAAAGATGCCAGGCCAAGGCTTCCCGCATCTGAGAGGGATCGCTATACATCGCCTTGAGATTAATACGGCTCATGCCGGCCAGTCGATTGTCAGCGCCCCCATGAGCCTCGAGGTCAATTCGCCAGGACCGCTTAGGGGCGTGCAGGCTCCGGTTTCCGCGGTTCGCGAGTGAGAAGGTCGAGGTGTGGAACAAGATGCCCTCCTCGCCCGGCGCCGGGACTCGCCTGCGGTCGCTAGGATCAGTGCGCCAGACTTTAAGCTCAGCATTCCCGAAGGATTGCGCCGGAGGTTTTAGCAGCTTGTCCTGAAGCGGAAATCCCGTCAGGTGAAAGATGTACATGCTGGCATCAAAAAACTCGCGTTTCCCTTGCGCCGCCATGAGATAGTCCTCTACCGCGCGACCCTCCCTGGTAGGCTGGCCGGTCTCATCGAGCAGGGCTAGGCGCCCGAACGACCGGGCAGCGCCGGCCTCCCTCATCAGCAGATCGAAAAGAGCCAGGTAATCAGGCGTCGTGCGCAGGCAAACATCGTCACGGCCTGACGCCAGGTTGACCTGATTTGCCCATTCCCTGCTGTAGCCAGGAGGCAAGTTCGTCACTGCCACCGCGCGGTCCTTGAACATCTTGCGGAAGGCCTCCTGGCCGGCCGTCGCTTCCATATCCCTCCCGTCGTGTCGGCAGATGCGAGTGCTGGGTTCAGCGCCGCAGTCCGTCCCATGACCATCGCGGAATGCTCATACCCTCGGGAACCTCGTCAGCGGACTCGTGGTAACGCGACATGGCCGTCGTGGCGGCCCAGGCGAAGTAGTCGTGCAGCACCTGCCGGAGCGGCCCGGCCGCTTCAATGCCTGCGTCTTGCATCGCGTGGTCGAAACAGGCGATCGCCCGGCGGTCCATCTCCTCGTGCGGGCCGTTGCCGCTGTGGATCCGCACGACCGAGGTCTCGTCCCCGTTGCTGCCGGAATACAGGGCAGGGCCGCCGAGGGCCTCGGCCCAGTACGCGGCCAGCCGCTCATTGTGCCGCGGATGGACTCCGTGGCCGAACGCGTGGCTGACTACCTCATCGGCCATCACGCGGGAGTGCCAGGCCTCAGCCAGGCGAAGCAGGCCCGCACGGCCGCCCGCGGCCTCATATACGCTCTGCATGCCCCCAGGATAAAAGCGGTGCCGGCCATTATCGTGCGACGCCATACCCTTGATAAGGGGTACAGCGTCACACCAAGATCCGAAACCGCTTCCTGGGGGCGCGCTGAACGCCAGCTGCCATGAGGCGTGAGACAATCGCTGCGTGCTGATGACCAGCGCTTTCGCCAGAAAGGCACGGCACAGACGGGAAACGCCGTGAAACTGCAGATCGACGCCGGACGCTGCCAGGGGCACGGCCGCTGCTACGACCTCGCGCCCGGTTTGTTCGGCGACGACGACGAGGGCTACGGGATGGTCCTCGGCGACGGCGCCGTGCCGCCCGGCCAGGAGCACGACGCCCGCCGGGCGGCCCTCAACTGTCCCGAACGCGCGATCGAGCTGCTCGAAGGGACGTGACATGGCCGTCGACGACCGGTTCACCGAAGATTACCGGGCCCGCGAAGACGAGCCCGCAGGCACCCGCAGCGAGGTCGTCACCGGCCCGGTCTGCGACTGGGCGACCGACTTCTCTCATGTCGAGCCCGAGTGGGCCGCCGACCCCTACCCGATCCAGGACGACCTGCGGCGGCGCTGCCCGATCGCGCGCACCGAGCGGTTCGGCGGCGCGTGGCTGCCTACGCGTTACGACGACGTTGCGGCGATCGCCTACGACACCGAGCATTTCTCCTCGCGGTCGATCATCTTGAGCAACTTCCGGCCGCCCCGCGAGCTGGCGCCAGTCGGCGGCTCGCCGCCGATCTCCTCCGACCCGCCTTTCCATCGCGACGCGCGCAAGCTGCTGCTCCCCGCGTTCACCAAGGCCGCGGTCGCGAAGCAGGAGCCGGCCACGAGAAGGTTCTGCCACTCGCTGATCGACACGTTCGCGGGCCAGGACGTGGTGGACGCCGCCCGCGACTACGCGCAGCACATTCCCATGCGGGTCATCGCCGACATGCTCGGCTTCCCGCCGGCGGACGGGCCGCAGTTCCGCGAGTTCGTCGAGGACTTGCTCGAAGGCATCAACCTGCCGCCCGATGAGCGCGTCGCGCGGGTGTCACGGCTGTTCGACTACCTGCTCGTGCAGGTCCAGGACCACGTTGCCAACCCCCGCGAGGACCTGACGACCTACCTGATCAACGCGGAGCTCTACGGCCGCAGGCTCGACCCGTCCCATGTGACAGGCACGATGGCCCTGCTGCTCATCGCCGGGATCGACACCACCTGGAGCGCGATCGGCGCATCGTTGTGGCACCTGGCGAAGACTGCGGCGGACCGGCAGCGGCTCGTCGCCGATCCCGGGCTGCTGCCGACCGCAATCGAGGAGTTCCTCCGCGCCTACGCGCCGGTCACCATGGCGCGGCTGGTGAAGGCCGACATGCACTGGCAGGGCGTCGACATGAAGGCCGATGACGGGATCCTGCTGTCGTTCCCGGCGGCCAACCGTGACCCGTCCCAGTTCGACCGGGCGGGCGAAGTCGTCATAGACCGCCAGGTCAACCGGCACGCCGCGTTCGGCCTCGGGATCCACCGCTGCGTGGGTTCGCATCTGGCCCGGATGGAGCTCCGGGTCGCCCTGGAGATCTGGCTCGCGCGGATCCCCCGGTTCACCCTGGCCGATCCGGCCGCGGTGACGTGGGCGGCAGGCCAGATCCGCGGACCGCGGACCCTCCCGCTCCGCATCCGCTGACCGTTCCCGGGGGCCTCGGGGCTAAACGGGGCTGCTAAACGGGGCTGAGGACCGTACGCAGAGCCGCGGCGAAGGCGTCGGGCTGACCCGTGCTGCCGTACTCGCCGCCGAGGAACCCGTCGTGACCGCCTGGGAAGGTGACCGGCGCCGTCCCCAGCCGTCCGGCCACGGCCACGGCCGCGCGGCCGGCCACCATCTGCCGGGATTCCTCGCCGACCGCGACGACCACGCGGGTCGACGCGGCGCGGAGTGCATCGAAATCGTGCTCGTAGTGCGAGCACGAGATCATGTTCTGCCCCACCAGCGGGTCGTTCCGCGAGCCGTCGTCCTGCGCCGGCAACCCGAAGGCGGCCGGATCCGGAGCGGGCCGGTCCAGGTAATCGGCCGGGATCTGGCCCGGCTGGCTGACCAGCGCGATGAACTTCGCCATCGCCGGGCCGAAGCCGCTGCGCTGGTACGTCTCGTGCATGTCCACGCACGCGGCCAGCACGATCTCGCCGTCCGGCAGGTCACGGAAAGCTGGCGGTTCGTGCGCCACGAGCGTCCGGACCTGCTCCGGATGCCTGGCCGCCAGCGCCAGCGCGTTGACCGCTCCGCCGCTGCTGGCGAAGATGTCTACCGGCCCGGTGCCCAGCGCGCGGATCAGCCGGTGCAGATCGTCCGCGTGCTCATCCGGCGTGGTCTCGAGGGTGCCATCGGTACGCTGGCTGCGCCCAGACCCGCGGGGGTCATAGGTCACGACCGTGCGATCGGCGAAATGCCCGGCCAGGGTGACGAATCCGGCGGCACTCATCGGCGACCCGATGATCAGCAGGACCGGATCGGCACTGGAGTCGGCGCTCCGGACGTCGTAGTACAGCACAGTACCCGGCACCTGAAGGGTGTCAGTCTTCGGCTCAGCCATCAGTAGCCCTTTCCGCGAATTATCCCTATCCGTGCAGACGCACCGTGGCGGCCAGAATCATCGGGACGGGCCGGATCAGCGCCCGGCCGGCGTGTAGATCAGCTTCTTGTTCACGAACTCGTCGATGCCGTATGCGCCAAGCTCCCGGCCGACGCCGGAGCGCTTGGTCCCGCCGAACGGCAGGTCGGCCATTGATCCCTGCGGGCTGTTGATCCACACCATGCCGGTGTCGAGCAGGTCCGCGACTTCGGCGGCCCGGGCCGGGTCGGCACTGTAGACCACGCCGCCGAGCCCGAACGGCGAGGAGTTGGCCAGGTCCACGGCCGCCGAGGCGTCGGCCACCCGGTAGATGACCGCCGCGGGACCGAACAGCTCCTCGTGATAGGCCCGCATCTCCGGCGTGACGTCGGTGAGGACGGTCGGCTCGACGAACGCGCCAGGCCGGTCGACTCGCCGGCCGCCGGTACGCAGCGTGGCGCCCTTGTCCACGGCGTCGCTGATCTGGCCCATCAGGCGCTCGGCGGCTCCCTCCGACGACAGCGGCCCGAGGTCCGAGGCGGGGTCCGCGGGATCGCCAGGGCGCAGTGCGGCCATCGCGGCGCTGAACTGGCCGGCGAACTCGTCAAAAAGGTCTCCGACGACGATGATCCGCTTGGCGGCGTTGCAGGCCTGGCCGGCGTTGCCCATCCGCCCGGCCACCGCGGCCCGTACGGTCTTGGCGATGTCGTCGCTGTCAAGCACGATGAACGGGTCCGATCCCCCGAGCTCGAGGACGACCTTCTTGAGGTTACGGCCGGCCACCTCGGCGACGGCGGCCCCGGCCCGCTCACTGCCAGTCACAGACACGCCGGCCACCCGCGGGTCGGCGATCATATCCGCGATCTGGCTGTTGGTAGCGAATACGTTGATATAGGCATCCTCCGCCAGGCCCGCGTCGCGGAAGATCTGCTCCATCGCCAGGGCCGACTCCGGGCACTGCGGCGCGTGCTTCAAGATGATCGTGTTGCCCGCCATCAGGTTCGGGGCGGCGAACCTGGCCACCTGGTAATACGGGAAGTTCCACGGCATGATGCCGAGCAGCGCGCCGACCGGCTCCTTGCGGACCAGCGCCGTTCCGCCGGCCCGCGGGCGCAGCGGGGTGTCGGCGAGGAGAGCTGGTCCCTGCTCGGCGTAGTACCTGTAGATGCTCGCCGCGAGCAGGATCTCGCCCTTGGCCTCGCGGGTGGGCTTGCCCATCTCCCGGGTGATCAGCGCGGCCAGGCCGTCGATCCGCTCCTTGTACAAGCCGGCCACCTGCCGCAGCACCACGGCCCGTTCATCCTTCGCGGTAGTCCGCCAGGACCGGTAGGCGCGGGCGGAACGCTCAAGCACCTGCGCGATCTCGGCGTCGGTGGCGGCGGCGAACTCCCGCTCGGTCTTGTTCGTGGCCGGATTGACGACCTTGAACTCGCTCACTGCTGACGTCCCTTCGTGCCTTCGTCCAGTTGCCCAGGATAGTCCCGGACAAGCCTGCTGGCCTCAGTGGAACGGGCGATGAGGGATGGGTGCGTCGTTGAGCTGCTGGTCACCCGGCGAGTGGCTGGTGTCAGGAGCAGCGGCGGCCTCGATGTGGCGAGTACCGCCGCATCAGCCGCTATCGTCGCCGGGGAGGATGCCGGGCGGCACCACATCGGTATCCGGACGTGCGGCCGCACGACGGCCGCTCGCCTTTTGCCAGTACGCCTCCTTGCCAAGCAACGACTCACCGAACCGGTCGAACTCGGCGATCACCTTCTGCGTCGCCGCGGTCACGGCCTCAGCGGTCCGCTCGCCCAGCCCTCCCAGCTGCCGGGACACCTCAAGCTCGATGCGAGCGGCCACCTCGTCCTGCGCCAGCGCACGTGCCTCCTGCCTGGCCTCACGCACCGCCGCGCGCAGATCCTTCGTCGCGGCGTGGGCTTCGCGGATCATCTCGCGGCACTCGCTCACCGCCGCCTCCATCCGGTCCAGTTCAGTCACGGCATCCTCCTTGCTCACCGACGGAGCCGGCCGCTCCGATCCCGGCACGCAATCCGCTCGCGCATCGCGGTGACGCTGAGCTGCCCAGGAAGCGAAGCGACACCTCGTCAGGCTACCGTCGGGCCGGCCTGCTCGCACGGGGCGGGGCACGCACCGTCGTGGCACGTGCGGTACCTGGCCGAGGGGACGATGCGCCCCGCTCACGGCTCCTGATCGGCCTTCACGCCTGGCGCACACCGCTGATCGCGGCGCGGTGACGGTCGCGCAGCTCGATGATTCGCCGTCTGCGGGCGGAGACCAGCAGGTCAGGCGAGCCCAGGCGAACTGCCGGGTAGGCACTGGCGGGCTGGATCCCGGCCGCGCGCATGATCTGGTAGCCGCGTTCTGAGACGCTCGACTGGCCCAGGCTGAAGTAGCTCATCAGATCCTTGACCCGCAGCTCGCCTGGCCCCTGGCCGAAGCGGTGGTTACCTTTGCCTATCGCCCAGCACACCGCGGCCGCGATCACCTCGGGCTTGGCCGTAGTGCGCAGCATGCCGTCGGCCAGGCCCGGCACGGCGCGGGCCAGCAGCCGCAGGCCCGCCGTCCGGTACTCGGCGCCGAGCAGGTCCCCGCAGCCGCGGTCGCAGGCGGCGAGCACCTCCCCGACGCGGTCGCGGAGGCCGGCGGGAACCCCGTCCCAGCCGAACTCCTCGTCCGGCAGCGGCGTGTCATCGAGTGAGTCGAGGGCGTCCGGTCCGCCGACCTCCTCGGCCAGCGTGTCGAGGAAGTGCCGCTTGGCCGGGAACGGCTCGTCCTCCCGCGGCTTCTCGCCGTCGAGCAACCCCATCGCGGCGAGCAGCGCCATCGGCCCCTGCGGCCGGGGCGAGCGGATGACCCGCTGGTACTCCGGCTCATACTCGTCGACCGCGGCGAGCGTCTCGCCGGTCAGCGCGGGCCGGATCTTACGCTCGGCGTGGCAGAACCGGATGAACGCGCGCAGCAGCGCCGGCGCCTTGCTCAGGTACCCCGGGCTCGCCGCGATCTTGCGCGGGATCCAGTCGGCCAGCAGGATCTCGACCGCGACCGGGCTCCATCGCAGCGGATCGCCAGGCCCGTAGTCTGTGCCGAACCAGAGGAACTGATCCAGCAGGTCCCGGCGGTCTTCATCATCGAGCGGCTGGCCGAACTCCGAGCCGAAGAACCGGTTCGCGAGCTTCTTCTTCGCGGCCTCGCTCCACTTCGGCCGGACATAGCCGGTCCCGCCCTCGGGCAGCCGCCGCAGCAGCCACTCGGTCAGCGGCCGCGAGGCCGGCCAGGTCTCCGTCTCGAACGGCGGGATCGTGATCGCACCCAGCTCAATCGCCGCGGCCACCCGGGCCCGTGCGTCAGCAAGGCCGATGTCCCGGAGCCTCACATCTGGGTCGTCCGACGCCTCCCGCATGCACTCGGCCACCTCATCGATCGGGCCGGGCACAGGGAAGGCGTCCTTCACCACCGTGCCGAGGTTGTGGTCGATGTAAATCACCGAGGTCAGCTCGTGACCCGCCAGCCGCGCGCCGAGCAGGACGCTATCCCCGTCGCCGAGGATATGCGTGGTCTCCATCGCGCGGTAGACCGAGACCTCGCCGAGCCGGGCCAGCCAGTCCGGCAGCCGATCCGACCGCGCGGCGAGCGGCAGCCGGGCCCTGGCGCGGGTCAGCTCATCCGGGCCGAGTTCGGCGAGCGCGGCGAGCAGCGCCGTGGTCTCAGGCAGCGCGACCTCAGCGAAGGACTCGATGAGCATAGGCAGCGTGACCTGGTCCGGGGTGTCGGCGTGCTCGCGCTCGAACGGGTTCTGCCCGCGCGGGTCGAGGGAGGCGAGCAGAGTGCTCGCGTAGGCGAGGAAGTCCAGCGGCTCGCCGCCAGCCAGACGCTGGCGGACATCGGCGAGCAGGTCGGCCGGACCGTCCCGGCGCGTGCGTACGGGACGCGCCTGGCGCCTGTGCTTGTACTGCCCGGTCCCTTGCCCGCGATGGTGCGGGTGCCGTCCGCGCTTGGCCATAGACGGCAACCTATCGCAGCGACCGGCTAGTCGCGATCGGGGTCGTGGGCCAGCCACACGACCCCGAGGGGCGGCAGCGTAACCACGGCGGAGTACTCCAGGTCGTTCCAGCCGGGGCCCTCGGCGGTGACGGTGCCGGTGAGGACGTTGCCGCCGCCGAATTCGGCGCTGTCGGAGTTGAAGATCTCCACCCAGCGTCCAGGGTGCGGAAGCCCGACGCGGTAGTCATGGCGGGGTACCGGGGTGAGATTGGCCAGGCAGGCCACGGTGCTCCCGGCTGAGGCCGGGAACCGCAGGAACGACAGCACGCTGTGGTCGGAGTCGTCGGGGTCGATCCAGCGGAAGCCGGGCCAGTCGAAGTCCTGCTCCCACAGGGCGGGTTCGCGGCGGTAGACGGTGTTGAGCGCCCGGACCAGTCCCTGCACCCCGGCGTGCTCAGGCCAGCCGAGCAAGTGCCAGTCCACGCTGCGGTCATGGTTCCACTCGTCGTTCTGGGCGATCTCGCCGCCCATGAACAGCAGCGGCCGGCCGGGATGCGCCCACATCCAGGTCAGCAGCGCACGCAGGTTCGCGAACTGCTGCCACCGGTCGCCGGGCATCTTGCCGAGCAGCGATCCCTTTCCGTGCGATACTTCGTCGTGGCTGAGGGGAAGGATGAAGTTCTCGCTGAACGCGTAAAGCAGCGCGAACGTGAGGTCGTGATGGTGGTAGCGCCGGTGCACCGGGTCCTTGGAGAAATAGACCAGGGTGTCGTTCATCCAGCCCATGTTCCACTTGAACCCGAAGCCGAGCCCGCCCAGGTAGGTCGGCCGGGAGACAGCCGGCCAGGACGTGGATTCCTCGGCCACCAGCATGGCCGAGGGGTGGTGCCGGTAGAGGACCGCGTTGACTTCCTTGATGAAGTCGATGGCCTCCAGGTTTTCCCGGCCGCCGAACCGGTTGGTGACCCACTCGCCCTCCCGGCGCGAGTAGTCCAGGTAGAGCATCGAGGCGACGGCGTCGACGCGCAGGCCGTCGAGATGGAACTCCTCGATCCAGTACAGCGCGTTGGCGAGCAGGAAGTTCCGGACCTCGTGCCGCCCGTAGTTGAACACCAGGGTGCCCCAGTCCGGGTGCTCACCCATGCGCGGGTCGGCGTGCTCGTACAGCGCCGTGCCGTCAAAGCGCGCCAGCGCCCAGTCGTCCTTGGGGAAGTGCCCCGCGACCCAGTTGACCAGGACCCCGATGCCCGCCTGGTGCAGCCGGTCGACCAGATACCGGAAATCATCAGGCGTCCCGAACCGCGCCGTGGGCGCGTAGTACCCGGTCACCTGGTACCCCCAGGAACCGGCGAACGGATGCTCCGCCAGCGGGAGGAACTCCACATGGGTGAAACCCAGATCGGCCAGGTACCCGGGCAGCAACTCGGCCGCCTCGCGGTAGCTCAGCGGCCGCCACCGGCCCTCGTCGTCCTGAACCAGCCGCCATGAGCCCAGGTGGCACTCGTAAACCGACACCGGCGCGTGCAGCAGGTCGGTGGCCGCCCTCGCGGCCAGCCACGCGTCGTCCTGCCATTCATACTGGCTCTGGGTGACGATACTGGCCGTGGCCGGCGGCACCTCGGTGGCAAACGCGAACGGGTCCGCCCGCAGGCTCAGCTGCCCGTGCTCGCTCAGCACCTCGAACTTGTAGTGCGCGCCGGGACCTACCCCGGGCAGGAAGACTTCCCAGACCCCGGAGGCGCCAAGCACCCGCATCGGGTGCAGCCGGCCGTCCCAGCCGTTGAAGTCGCCCACGACCCGGACCGACCGGGCGCCGGGCGCCCACACCGCGAAGGAGGTGCCCGGCACGCCCTCATGCACGCGCACCTGCGCCCCCAGATGACGCCACAGCCCCTCGTGCCGGCCCTCAGCCAGCAGGTGAAGGTCCAGCGGCCCGAGCGTGGGCCAGTACCGGTACGGATCATCGGCCGTCACCACGGCGCCATCGGGATAGACCGTCTCCAAGCGGTAATCCGGGACGTCCGGCCCCTTAAGCTCCCCGGCGAACAGCCCAGCGGGATGCGCGCGGCGCATCTCGATCCGCTGCCCGTCGGCGATGATAGTCATGGCGACCGCGCCGGGACGCCAGCCGCGGATCACCACCCGGTCGCCGCCCTCGCCGTCCGGCTGAGGGTGAGCACCTAGCACGTGGTGCGGATCATGATGCTGGCCAGCGATCAGGCGCTCAACATCCGCGCCATCCACTGCCAGGCCCAAATCACCTGCTGAGCTCATACTAGTCCCTGCCCTCCGCTCCCCCGGACTGACCAACTTCGCCTCCGCTCAGGCTAGCCTGCGCCCGCCGGCTTTCAAGCCTTCCCAGCCAGCTGATGGTGTGACCTTTCCGACCACGAGGTCACCGAAACCAGGGCCGAAAGGCCCTTGAGGCACGTACGCGGCTGGCCGAAGGCATCGTCACCCACATCAGCCGTACCCCGGTGAATGTGACGCTGGCCCGGGCGCAGCATGCGGCCTACGCCGGCGCGCTGGCGGCCAGCGGCTGGATCGCCCGGCAGGTGCCCGCGGCTGATGACCGCAGGCGTAAGGCCGGCCCCCCTGGCGGCGCGACTGGCGCTACGGCGTCCCCGCGTGCTGCTCGAATCCCGTGCACTGCGTGACCGGGAGACGCGGGTAGCGGGAAAGGGCGATGTCCCATGCGGCGCGCATGCAGCGGAGGTAGACGGTGCCCCGCCGTGTCTCGTTGAGCTTCGCATGCCTGCAGGTTCCGCAGAGCCCTGGCTCCGCGCCCAGCTTCGGCTGCGCAGCATCAGGCGGCCCGTCAGGCATGGACGCAGGATATGCCGTTGTGCTGGCCTCGGCCCATTGACCGCGCCCGGCATCGTCGCCCACGCCCTGCGAGTGCCGGCCGGGCCAGACGGGAACCGTAACCGGCTGAGAACCGTCCAAGGGTGGACGGCTGAGGTGCCCCCCGGTTTCCGGACAGGGAGATCAATAGGATCTTTCTGAAGGGGGACGGGGGAATGGCGAAAGGAAAGTACTACACTCCGGAATTCAAGGTACAGGCTGTGAAGATGGTGGTCGAATCAACCCCATCGCGCACAGTCTCCTCAGTGGCACGGGCTCAGGGAACAGGACATTCAGCAGCGGCCCGTATTCGGCCGCGGAACTGCCGCCGAAATCGTTCACGGTGCCGGGGATGTACTTGCCGCCCTCCTGCCAGGTGCATACCCCTGGCCGGAACGTGGTGGAGAAGAACGGGTAGAACGCCGCGCCTGCCGGCGGATTAACGCAGTTGGCGCCGGTGTTCGGGTCGCAGAACGGCGGGTTGGCCTGCGCGCCCTCGACTTCGATGCCCGGCAGGTCGGTCTCGAATGCGACGGTCGAGTAGTTCTTGCCCCGGGTCAGCGGGCTGGTGAACAGCACCGGTGTCGGGTGCAGGGCCCGGTCCTCGGCCGGGTTCGGGTTCGTACCGGGCCAGTCCAGCTGGTAGGACTGCCCGTCCCAGTCCTCGTCAGGGGCGGTGTCGCCGCAGCCGAGGCGCGCAGATCAGGCCGGCCGTGGCCGCTCTATCGCGTCTATCGCGTCTATCGCGTCTATCGCGCGGCTGAGTTGCCGGCTGGCGCGGTCTGCAGCGGCGCGGTCGCGGTCGAGGCTGGCAGCGACGCGGGATCCACGAACGTGCTGCCGCCAGGCCCGGCCTGCACGGCCTGGTGCAGCGCGCTGCCCTGGAGGTACTGCGGCCAGCTGAGGAACCATTCTGTCCAGCCGTTGTCCCAGGTGCCGGCCTTCGGGCTGCCCGTGATCGTGATGGGATCACCGGGGATGGCCAGGTTGTAGTACGTCTCGGCGTCGGCTGGCGCCAGGTTGACGCACCCATGGCTGACGTTCTCGAAGCCCTGCTCGCCCACCGACCAGTAGGCGTCGTGATAGTAGTCCCCGCTGAAGGTGAACCGCACCGACCACGGCACCGACAGGCTGTACCCCGGGCCGGTCATCTGCACCGGGTTGGCCTTCTCGATGGTCAGGTAGCTCCCGTCGGGCGTGTCGTCGCCCGGCCGGCCGGAGCTGATCGGCCAGTCGTAGCGCAGCTTGCCGTTGTCGTAGATCTGCGTGCGGTGCGTCGCGGTGTTCCCGATCGCCACCAGGGACGGGCCGATGCCGAACGTCTGGGTCAGGGTGTGGGCGCCGTACATGCCCGGCGCGCCCTGCACACCGTTCAGGTGCCCGGTGAAGCTCACCGTGGTGCCGGCGGCCAGTAGTCCCTTGGCCGGAAGTAGGCGCAGGTGGCGGCCATGTTGCAGGGCTCGTCCCAGTACCACGCGCCGACGACGGGCGTCGACGTGGTGAGCTGCAGCGCCCGTTCGACCGCGGCCTTGTCGGTGATCGGCTGGCTGAAGTACAAGATGATGGGCATCCCCACGCCGTAGGTCTGGTGGTAGCCCGCGATGATCTCGGTGGTGAACGTCCGGCCCGGCGTCAGCGTGCGGAACGTGCTGGTGCTCGTGCTGGTGCCGGTCGCCGTGGCCGTCACCGTGTACGTCTGCGAGACGTCGAGCGCCCACTGGCTGTGCCAGACCGTGCCGCCCTGGCTCAGGCGGCCGGTCACGGCGTCGCCGGAGGTGCGCACGGTGACGTTCCTCAGCGTGCCGCTGGTCGCCGTGACGGTGATGCCCGCGGACGGGTCGGCGCCGGTGACGCCGTTCGCCGGCGTTATCCTCACCTCCGCGGCGGTCCTGGTCCTGGTCGTGGCGTTGGCCGCGGGCCTGACCTGGGTGGTGCCGTGCCCGCTGCCCGTGCACGCGGTCGCCAGCAGCACCAGTGCCGCCACCGCGGCCAGGCATGCCTGGCGCGTCAGCCGCCTGCCCGGCGCGCCATCCCCGCGCCGCACCGCGATCGTCCTCATGGCCCTCACATCCGCTGACGCCGGCGCGCCTGCGGGGTTATCGTTCCCAGCCCTACCGTGCCTCGAACACGGGTACCCGATCTCCCAGGTCACCGCGCCTGACTGCGCGCGGACGACGTGCATCCGCTTGTTGGCAGTTGACGGTCGCTGGCGATCGCACCACGATTATGACGACTGTCACCTAGCAGGAGGGGACCCCATGATCCTGATCAACATCAAGATGCAGATCCGGCCGGAAAAGATGGACGACTGGCTGGCGCTGGCCGACTCCTACGCCAAGGACGTCAACTCCGAGGACGGCTGCTTGTTCTTCCAGTTCTCCCGGAGTCTTACCAGCGACAACGAGTTCGTCTGCATCGAGGGCTTCAAGGATGCCGAGGCGGGCGCCACGCACGTCAAGCAGCCCTACGTGAAGAAGTTCTTCGACACCGCACCCGACTTGGTGGCCACGCAGCCGCAGATTATCTACATCGACACCCCGCATGACGGCTTCGGCCCGATGGGCGAGATCCAGCCTCGCTGACCGGCTGAGCACGCCCGCCGCGCCTCAGCTCAGCTGAAGCGGACGCGGCGGCGGACACCGATCGTCGTCGTCGGCTGTCCTGGGGACTGCCCATGCTGAGTCAGCTCAAGCCTGGGCAGTCTCGCTCTGGGTGGGCAAACCGGCCACGGGCGGTGCTGGTCCCTGTCGTCAGCGTGCTGTTCCCAGTACCCGGCCGCGGCCTGGCCTGCCGGGGGGCCGGGCCGGGAAAGGCGGTGCGTGCCGGACGGTGAACATGGCCCACACGACCTTCCCGGCCTCGCTAGGCGTGGTGTAGCCCCACTGGTCGCTGAACGCGCAGATCATCTGCAGCCCGCGGCCGGCCTCGGCGAGAGAACCTGGGCTTTGCGGCACCGGAGCCTCTGTGCTCGGGTCGGCGACCGCACACAGCAGCCAGCGTCCGCGCTGCAGCAGGCCGAGCTGGACCAGCCCTCGAGCCCCGGTATCGCCGGGCCCAGGCAGGGCGTGCCGCAGCGCGTTGGTCAGCAGCTCAGACACGACGACCGCGATGTCCTGGCTGCGTTCTGCCATGCCCCACCGGCGCAAGGTGGCGGCGGCGAAATCCCGGGCTGCGCGGACCGATCGGGCCTCTGCGCCGAACGTGCGGGTGGCGGTCCTTGGCAGGCAGGCCCAGCCTGTCAGGGCAGGATCGGGCGATGACCGCCGACTGCCGCCCGCCAGGCCGGCCATCTCCGCGGCGGGCATCAGCCAGCAGCAGCCGGTGCGGCCTGCCCGGTGCGACGGGTGCGCCGCTATCGCCGTCCGGTCGATCTCGTTGCACAGGCAGAACGAGCACGTACACGCCCGCGGATCAGCAGGCCCCCACCGTCTCGCTGACCTGGCGGGCGCCATCCGGCGGCCGCGGAAGGCTCGCCAGGTCCGGACGGCTGTCATGACCACTGCCGCGGGAACGGAGGTGCTGGCTGATGCCATCCCGGCTCCGGCAGCCCGGCGAGGTGAGAGCCGTCGGCCACGTGGCCCGGGTCAGGGCTGCATCCCCGGGCGGTGGCGCCGGCGGCACCTTCTGCGCGCACGGCGGCCCTGGCGGCCCTGGCGACGGCCGTGTACCGGTCCCACTGCACGACCGGGTCCGTGGCCCAGAAGCCCGGGTCGGTCTGCTGGCATCGCGGGCAGGCCAGCCGGCCGAAGGCGTCGATGCGCCAGCCAGCGCTAATGGCGCGGGCGCGTGTGTCGGCCTCGCCGAGCGCTGCGGGATCGGCATGCCAGGAGATGCACGAACCCATCTCGCACCACATGATCGGTATCCGCAGCTGATCGCCGATCACAGCCCGCTCGGTGATCTCGGTGCGGGCAGCAGCCTCAGCCTGAGCGGCGGCCTCGGCAGCGGCCTCAGCCTGGGCAGCGGCCTCAGCCTGCGCAGCGGCCTCAGCGCGGGCAGCGGCCTCAGCCTGGGCAGCGGCCTGAGCCTCGGCAGCCTCAGCCTCGGCGAGAGCAGCGGCCTCGGCAAGCACTTCTGGCCAGGGATCGCTGCCGCGCGCCGGCTGGGCGTGGCCTTCGCCGGCCTGCTCGGCACGGCTATCATCTCGAAGCTCGGCGAGCCAGCCGTCTGTCTGGAGCCAGTCGTTCTCCTGGAACGTGCCAGCGTCGTGTGGCCGGATCTTGATCTTCATGTCGGGCCTCCCGTTGAGCCAGTGGTGAGCGCCGTGCAGATGCAGGTGACCTGTCCTGGGGACAGGCGCGTGCACGGGGGATGAGAGACCGGGCGGCGGCTGCGCGTCCCGGTGTGCCGGGCTCTGGTGCTGCCAGCGCGGCACGTATGTCGTGCCGGGCTGGCACCGGCAGGCACAGGGATCGGAGCCTGCCGGCCGCGAGCGCCCGGTTTGTCCCGGTGCACGCGTGCCGCCGTTGCGGCTTGCCCTCCCCTTGTCAAAGCGCCCCGGGCTCACCGTCTCTGGTGTGTTTTATCGACGGTCCCGGCACTGAATTACAGCTGGATATACTTGCGATAAACATTCGGCTTATTTATCAGTCATTTCGGCGTGGCGTGTGGACTATTCCAGTTTTCTCTCTATGCACAGGGTGCGGACCGTGCTGTCCCAGGTGAAAGCCCTGTTATGGTCGTGGCCTGGCAGCGGGATCCCCAGCATTTCCCCAATGTGCGCACAGGCCCGGCGCCGTTTTACACAAGCGATCCACATGGTTGTGCACAGCAAACCCCGTTTGCGCGCGGCCGTTTGCGAAGGGCGCCGCGCCCGCCTTCGGGGTGATCACGTGCCATGCCGCGCACCCCCGGCGGCGCACCTTGACCGGCAGGCCATGGGTGGCCGGTTACCCTTGATGGCTCGCGGCCGGCCCTGGCCGGCAGCGCAACGGGTGGCTGGCATGTGAGGTCCCAAGGACTGATCCAGCTCGTGCCGGGAGAGGCCGGGACGCACCAGCTGGCGGTGACGCCGCTTGGTGGTACCGTCGGCGACGTTACGGGCCAGGACAAGGAGGGCAATGATGACCGCACCGCTCCAGGTGATCGCCTTGAGCTTCAGCCGCGACGCCGGTTCCGAGGACAGGATCCTGGCAGAGGTCGATCGTCTCCGCGGCCGGGGAGTTCTTCGCCTGCTCGACATGCTCTTCGTGGCCAGAAGCCAAGACGGCACCATCGAACGGCTGACCATCGGTGATGACGAGGACTTCGGCTCGCTGCTGGCGGCAGTCGTTCCCGTTGCGAACGGCGGTCCGGCTGTGCCGGCGCCAGCTGACGGTCTCGCGGCCTTTGACCCGGCTGATGCGCAGGCTCTGGCCGGTTCTCTCGAGCCAGGGACCGCCCTCGCCTTCCTGCTCGTCGAGCACTACTGGGCCGCCCCGCTTTTCGACGCCATCGCCGAGACCGGTGGCACGCTGATCGGCGAGGGCTTCCTGACCGCCGAGACCCGGCTGGTGGTGGGAGCCGAGGTCGCGGCCATGGAGGAGGCAACTGCGGTGATCGCCCAGGCACAGGCCGAAGAGGCCGTCGCCTTGCTCGCGATGGCTGCGGCCCAAGCCGAGGCGGCCGAGGCGGTGGCCGATTCGCAGCGGATCCAGTCGGCCGCGGCTGCCGACGCCGTCCGGGCGCTGATCACGGCCGGGCTGGTGGAAGAGGCGGCCGCCCACGAGGCGGTGATGGCGCTGACCGCCGCCGGCCTCATCGTGGCCGCCGCCGATCAGGCCGCCGCTGACGCTGTAGCCGAAGACATCGCCACCGCAGAAGCCGCCGATGATGTGGCCGCCGAGTCAGTGGCGGAGTCCCTCATGACCATTGCCGCCGCCGACGAGATAGCCGCCGAAACGACCAGCCAGGCCGGGGCACGAGTCAGGGCAGCGTCGATCACCATGGCAGAGGCCCAGGTCCTGCGGTACCTCCCCACACCACTCCCCTTCTCCGTTATCGCCGGCAAGCTGGGCATCTCCCGGTCCGCAGCCAAGGAGCGAGCGGCACGCCTGTATAACAGGCTCGGCGTCCACAGCCGGCACGAGGCGGTCAGCCGGGCCCGCTCCCTGGGCCTCATCCGTGCCAGGTAACCGGGGCGCCGCCGGGCGTCGTCCCCCCGACATGAGACCTCGTGGTGGCCAGGCGCCGGACCCTGGGGATACTGGCCGTGACCGTGCCGAAGGCATCGCCGTCGGCCGGCCGTGCGGGCGGGGAGATGGCCGGCGGCGCGCCAGCCTTGCATCGTAGGCGGTAAGCATGAGGACGTGCCTGCTGGCGAACTGGATGCCTCCATCCTGCACGCTTATCCTGAGGTGGTGCGTACTGGCTGCGAGATGGCGGGCAATCGGACGGGTCTGCTCACGGTTGACGTGGGATACTACGCAGAATCCGGGATTACCGGATGCCCGTCATCGGCGTTCGCAGCGGACAGGCAAGACCGCGCTCAGCCGTCCGGTCACTTGCTTTGCTGGTTGCCGGGCCGTGGTGACCGGGAGCGGGTGACGGCATTCTTCGTGACTGGATCGGCGCGTCGGCCTGCTGGCCGGCTGGGCCGTCGGGATACCTTCTGTCACCAGGATACGGGAACGCTATCAGCTCGACGGGGCCTTGACGCGGGCCGGGGCATTTTTTCAGCAGTTTGTTACTGATGATGATCAGGCTGAAGATGCCGGGGATAAGGTGGCGGGTGGCCCTTATCTGCCTTGCGCTTTTTGCCGGCATTATTGCCTTGACCGTGTTCTGCATGGATAGGCCCGGTAATGTCAGCCAGCCCGACGTTGCGACTCGGCTCAACTGGCAGCGCGGTTAAGACGCTCCAGACCCGGCTGAACGCTTGGAACGTCCAGCCTCGCGTCGCGCTTGATGGTGACTTCGGCTTGGCGGTTAAAATAGCGGTCGAGGAATTCCAGGTGGTCGAAGGGCTGACTGCTGACGGTGTTGTCGGTCCGGCTACGTGGGCGGATCTGCTGAAGGCTCCCCCGGCCAGTCCGCCAGCCATCACGGCGTCTGGCATTGTGGATTCGGGACTGGCAGCGCTCTTGAACGATGGCGGGCCAGATGACGCCGCCTCCGACTATTACAAGTCAAGCAGTGCTGCTCTGGCCGCGGCAGCGGCGGGCGCTGATGATCGGCAGTTTTACCGGCTGGGTGAATTGCTGGTACGGGATGGACTCTCCAGCACCATTATCAATCTCAGTCGGGAGATGAACGGCTCGTGGTACGCGTGGAGCGAGCAGCACGCACCGCCGTCTGAACCCGATGCTTTCATCCTTGCCTGGCGGCAAGTCGTGACGACCATGCGGTCGGTGCCCGGTGAGCATTTCAAGTTCTTGTGGGCCATTTATCCTGGGGCGGCGACGGTAGCCGAGTGCTGGCCCGGCAGCGCTTATGTCGACTACGTGGGAACCGATATTTTCGACTGGTATGGCGGCCCTGACAATACGTATCCTCACACCGCATCTGGCGCGCTCGACTGGACTCTTCATTGGCAGCAGACCCTGACTGCCAGACCAGGCGGATTGGACTGGATAGCCCGATTCTCCAAGCTTACGGGCAAGCCCGTTATCATCCCTGAGTGGGGTCTGGATTTCCATACCTTCGGCGGGCAAGACGACACGTATTTCCTTACCCGCATGACGGCATGGCTGCAGGCTCATAACGCTATCGGCCTTTACTGGGCAGGGGAGCATGTTACGTCGTCCGGCTGGCCTGGCGGCCCGTTGCTAGCTAACCAGGGCGCAGCGGCGCAAGATAACACCCCTGGCGAGGTAAACGGCATGGGGAAGCTACTGGGCGGGCATTTGCAGTACGCGGCCGTCTACCTGGTTGACCAGGAGGCAATATCAGACGTCACGGCCCAGCCTGTTCTAGCTCCGTGGGAAAACGCGGGCTACCAGTTGGTTCTGGGCGTCGATGTCATTCCGAACCCGCCTAGCATCAAATCCTATTCCGGCCCACCCCCGCCCGGGAACAAGCCTTACCAGCTTTCCGACTACCCCAACGCGGTAACTGCGCTCAAACAAGGACCCGAGTGATCTTGAAGTGAAAAATCTATGGGCAACTATGGTGCCCGCGCCCGCCATGGGGAACGCCTTGCGGCTCGGAGCGCGCCGTGACCCTCCTCTTCGGCAAAAGCGATCAGCCCAAGTGCGGTCGGGTCGGACGCGCTCTCATGCATGCCGCTGTGAGCGCTTTGTGCAGGATTTCACAAGCCGTCTCCGCGGAAACACGCTCTTCCGGTTGATATGGAGGTGATCGTGAGGCTCCATGATCGAGACGCGGGCACGGCGTGAGACCTCGCCGCAGCCGGGGCTGATCTCGCTGACCGCAAGCCGGCTTATCGCCAGGCGAGTGCAGGCGCTACGTGGGTGAGGATGCTGTCGATGACGTGGGCGTTGTAGTCGACGCCGAGCTGGTTGGGCACGGTGAGCAGCAGCGTGTCGGCGGCTGCGATCGCCTCGTCCTCCTTGAGCTGCTGGATCAGCACATCTGGCTCGGCAGCGTAGGTGCGGCCGAAGATCGCCTGGGTCTTCGCGTCGATGAACCCGATCTCGTCGGTGTCCTGGTTCTGGCGGCCGAAGTAGGCCCGGTCCCGGTCATCGACGAGGGCGAAGATGCTCCGGCTGACCGAAACCCGCGGCTCCCGCTCGTGGCCAGCGTTGCGCCATGCGTCGCGGAATGCCTGGATCTGCTCAGCTTGCTGCTGGTGAAAGGGTTTGTCTGACTCGTTATCGATCAGCGTCGAACTCTGCAGATTCATGCCCAGTTCGGCGGCCCACGTGGCGGTCCGCTGTGACGCGGCACCCCACCAGATACGGTCACGCAGCCCTTCTGAGTGCGGCTCGAGGCGCAGCAGGCCAGGCGGGTTCGGAAACATCGGGCGGGGACTGGGCTGTGCGAAGCCCTCGCCGCGCAGCACCTCGAGCAGCACCTGGGCGTGCCCGCGGGCCATGTCGGCGTCCGTCTGACCCTCTTGCGGCTGGTAGCCGAAGTATCGCCAGCCGTCGATCACCTGCTCCGGCGAGCCGCGGCTGATCCCCAGCTGGAGGCGGCCGCCGGAGATGAGGTCGGCCGCGCCGGCGTCCTCTGCCATGTAGAGCGGGTTCTCGTAGCGCATGTCGATGACTGCCGTGCCGATCTCGATCCGGCTGGTGCGCGCGCCGATCGCCGCCAGCAGCGGGAAGGGAGATCCCAGCTGCCGCGCGAAGTGGTGCACGCGGAAGTACGCGCCGTCGGCGCCCAGCTCTTCGGCGGCGACGGCCAGATCGACCGACTGCAGCAACGCGTCCGATGCCGACTGTGTATGCGAGCCGGGTGACGACGACCAGTGCCCGAACGACAGGAAGCCAATCTTCTTCACTAGCGCGTCAACGCGAGCCGCCCGGGCGGCATTCCTCGCCAGCGAAGCTCCAGCGACGTGCTGGTGCTCTATCCCAGCTGGCCAGAACCTGGACTGCCACCCGAACTACATCCTCGCCGCTTACGTGGCCACCGGTACCTGACCTCATCCGCATCCCCTGAGGCCCAGGCCTCGGAGGACGTCCGGCATTGCCTGTTGAGCAGACGACGAAAGACCCCGCCTCTATGGTGGACCGATGGCGTCGGTCAAGCAGATCCAAGTCACCTTCGACTGCGCAGAACCTGAGCGCGTCGCTCGTTTCTGGTGCGAGGTGCTGGGGTACGTCGTACCGCCGCCACCGGAGGGGTTTGCTACCTGGGACGATTTCGATCGCGCGCTGCCGCCTGAGCATCAGGGTTCAGCGTTCGCCTGCATTGATCCCTCAGGTGCGGGCCCGCGACTGTTCTTCCAGCGCGTTCCCGAAGGCAAGATCGTTAAGAACCGGCTGCATCTTGACGTGCGGGCCGGCACCGGGCTCGTGGGTGAAGAGCGCCTGGCCGCACTTGAGGCCGAATGCGCACGACTGGTCGCGCTCGGCGCGGTACGCGTGCGACTACTGCCTGCCGATGGCGGCAACGAGTCCTGCCTCGTGATGCAGGACATCGAGGGCAACGAGTTCTGTCTCGACTGAGTGGCCGCGAACGTGGGGCACCTTCGTTCTTGTACAAATGGATAGTGACTGACCGGTCACCCCAGCACACCTGCCCGCCACATGACCGACCTCACCCGGCACAGCCACGGCACACACCTGTGAGCCTCACGATCGCCTTGGTCTTGTGTGCCGCAAGAGGCGGGGCTAATGTGGGAGCCTGTTGCTAGCGGGGGAGGCCGGCATGCCGGGCGAGATCGATGCCCCGGGATTTAACGTTCTGAGGGTTTCCAAGGACCCCTGGTTAATCGTCTTCAACCCCGGCAGGCTCACCGTCGGCGAGCCGATCACCTTCGGCCTCGACGACCGGCTGTTCGGTCCCCATCCCCTTCCGGCCGCTGGCACGCTCATCGACGCCGGGATGCTGCAGGTCCAGGTGCGGCCGGGGGATCCGCCGTCCTGCCATGCCGTCCTGCAGGGCAGCGTCTGGACGTTCGCCGGCCCTGGCTACCGGTCCGCTCTGCTGTCCGCGTTCGACGAGTTCCTGCAGCAGGCGGAAGGGCTGGAAGGCAGCACGCTGCAGCCGGGTGCCGCCGAGGCGCTCCGGGCTCTGCTCGCGCCGCGAATCCCGGCCACGTACGCCGAGAGCCTGTACCTCAGCCACGGCGTATTCAGCCAGGACAACCCGGCCCGCAGCTACTTCGACGCCCAGCCAGGGATGCGGCTAGCCCTGCAGTTCGAGGAGCGGCAGTTCGTACCGCCGAACGCCGGCACCGGTTTGCTCAGCGGTTTCGTTGGCGGGGCGGTCGTCACGACCGACGTCGTCAGCCTGGGCAGCCAGTCGGGCGCGCCGCGGCTGGGTCTCGACGCTTTCTTCGCCGCGGTCCGGCTGCCACCTGTGCCGCCGGCGGCGGGCGGCGCCGGCGGGGTCATCGATCTGGTTGGCGCCACCGCGGGAGTCCGCCACCTGCGAGTCTGCTACCCGGCTCGCGCGTTCCCCGGTGCCGACGGCGCCGGTGCGGTCGGCGCGGCCGCCAACGTGGCGCTGCTGGGCGCCGCGGACCTGGCCACGCTGACGGCGGCCACGAACAGCTACTACAACTCCGGCGACGCCGGAGCGAATCTGGTCGGCTACTTCCGCGGCCGCACCGTGATCCGCGCGCAGATCCCGTTGCTTGTCAACGGCACGCAGCTGCGCCACGTCCCGGTCGGAACGACCGTCCGGCAGCTACTTGAGCAGTTCCGGGTGCTGCCGCGGTTGCCCCGCATCGTGGACCGCGATGCCTCGGCCGCCCTGAACTACCGGCGTTACCTGCCGGGGCTCGGCGTTACCGAGCTGTACGGGCCAGACAATTACCGGAAGCTGACCCTGGCCGACGGCGACGGGCCCGACTCCTCCGGCGCCGACGCCCTCGACTTCCCGGTCCTGGCCGGCGACGCGATGTCGATGCCCAGCCCTGAGTGGGAGTCGTGACGGGACCGGATCCGGCTGCCTTCCGGTTCGCGCTGAACCCGGCGACGTCGATCTACTACGCCCAGGCGACCCCGGGCGGCCCGCCGAACCCGCGGCTGGCGTTCCTGCCGCCCGCCGGGGCACCGCTGCCGACGGCCCTCACGCTCCCCGAGAGCTGGGCCATGGATGCAGGGGTCTACGTGTTCGCCGGCGCGGCGGCGGCCAGCGGCCTCGCCCTGGCGGCCGGCGTGCGCGCCGTGGTGTCGTCGCGGCCGTGGACCGGGATCCGGCTGCTCTGGATCACCGACCCGAACGCCCAGGTCAACGACTGGCAGCTGGCCGGGATCCCGCTGGTGGCGCGCGGGCGGCTGGCCACGCTGACCGTCTTCTCTTTCCGCGACTACGGCGTCCTGATGAACGGGGGCCTGGAGCTCACCGCCGGCAGCACCGGGCCTGAGTTCAGCATCGCCCAGGCCCGCCCCGGCGACATCCGGCTCACCGCGGCCAGCGGCGCGACCGAACTGCCGGTCATCGAGGGCCCGGTCACGATCCCGCTGACCGGGCCTGCGGCCGGCTGCCTGACGTTCGCGGTCCGGCTGCCGGTCGGCGCCTGTGCCGACGGCTCCGTCGATGCCCTGGACGTGGGCTGCCGGTTCTTCTTCGACGACCCGGACCTGGCGGGCAGCGGCCTGATCACCTCGCGCCGCCATCCCGTCTTCGACACCACCGCGGCGGCGGCCGGCCAGGACGCGGCGACCGCCATCGAGCTTGCCGCGCAGTTCGACCCGGTCGCGCCGCTGGACGCCGTCCGGACCTGCCTGACGTTCAGCAACCCGGCGCCGCTGCGCTCGTTCTACCGGACCATTCTCGGGTCCCCCCTCGACCTCGCGCCGCTGTCCGCGCGGCTGCAGTTCGCCGTCCGTCCGGCCGGCCTCCAGCCGGCCGCCGCCGACCCGCTCTACCTGGTGCCGCACGGGACGTTCATGGTGCAGCCGCCGCCGGAATGGCAGACGCCCGCGCTGCTCTGCGGGGTCGGCGGGGCGGAGTACATCACCTTGGGGCCGGCCACCACGCTGGTGTTCACCGCCGGGCAGCCGGCCTACGCCCCTGGCTTCGACCCGCGCAGCACGACAAGCGTCGCGTCGCAGGGCCCGCGGCTGACCGGCCCGGTCTCGACGTCCTGGGCCTCGGTGACCGGGCAGCAGAGCCCGCGTTACTTCGCGCAGCCGGAGGGCGCGGCGCTGTTCGGGCACGGCACCGCGGCGGCCGGCGCGGAGCTGCTGCCGTTCTTCGAGCTGCAGGCCGCGACGCTGCCGCCGTGGGGTGACCCGGCGGCGGTGACGCCCTATCCGCTCGCGCCGCTCGCGGGCGTGTCGGATGACCTGGCCGGCTATGAGCGGCTCGAGGTGCAGGTGCTGAGCCAGCAGCGGCGGCAGGTGATCTTCGACCTGAACGCGGCGGCCGCGCCGACGGCGGCCGCGCCGCGGTTCCGCGCCGCCGCGGCAGTGGCCGGAGCCGCGCCGGATCCGTGCCTGGACCCCGCGGCGCTCACCGCAGGCACGCCGCAGGGGCTGATCGCCACGTTCTCCGCGGACAAGTCGTCCTGGACCTGCCTGAAGCTGGCCCAGTCGGTGCAGCAGCTTCCCGGCCAGCCGCCGACCCGCAGCCTGCTCGCACTGCAGGACGTGGTGGACCCGTTGCGTTCGGCGCTGCTGACTAACCAGCAGTTCCTCGTGGTGTCCAACCCGGCGGCCTTCAGCCAGTACGTCGGCGCCCACAACGAGCTGGTGATCGCCGGCTACCAGTTCGTGCTCGACCCGCAGCAGTGGCGCAGGCACGGCACGGTGATGCTGGTCAAGAACTACCGCAAGCCGCTCGTCGAGCTCATCGCCGACACGAACACCTGGGTCCTCGGCCCCCAGTTCAACGTCGACGTGGCCGCCACGCAGCAGCGGCTCACCCAGATCGCCAACGACGCGTACGCCTCCGGCGACGAGGATCTCGCCGCGTTCGTCGCGATGCTCACCGACCCGGCGTGGAACGGCATCTTGTTCCTCAGCGCCTACGTACCGATTGACGGCTTCCCGCCCGAGCTCGCCGGGCTGGCGGCCGGCATCGACCCCAACCTGTTCCAGGCGCACCATGTCGGGATCAACCAGACGCCGCTCGCGGCCGACTTGAGCCAGCAGGACAGCTCGCTGTTCGGCCTGATCAGCTACGCCGACGACCGGCCGCTGGCCGCGAGCGGCTACGACTTCGCGGTGCGCACGCTCAAGGTCCGGTTCGCGAACTCGGCGATAGCCTCGTTCACGAGCCAGATCGCGCTGGCGGTCGGGCAGCTGTTCGGCGCCGCGGTGACCCGGCAGCCAGGTGGCGGTAACGTCCTGGAACTCGACGGGCTCTACCAGAAGCACGGCGACACCGGCAGCTACGTGTTCAGCGAGACGACGCCCGCCACGTTCGCGGCGGGCGACGCGGTGCTGTCCTCGGTGCGGGTGACCAAGGCGGAGTTCGCCACGCTCGTCGGCCCCAGCCTGGGCACGACCGTGCAGACCGTGTTCTCGTTCTGGGGGACGCTGGCGTTCCAGGAGCTTTCCGTCGGCAGTGCCGCGCAGGGGGGCGCGGCGCCTTTCGACCTGTTCTCCTACGACAGCCTGGTCTACTCCGGCATGAAGCTGTGGATGAGCTTCCCCATAGCGGGCCCGACGGGGCGCGCCTTCCGGTTCGACCCCAGTCAGATGGCGTTCGACGCCGGGTCGAGCACCACGCGGGCGACCGGCCTGGCCACGCATTTCCCCCTCACCGTGAAGGGGGTGCTCACCTCAGACTCGAACAAGACGCCCGGCGACTCCGGCCTGCTGCCGGTCGACATCGACCTCGACACCGTGCCGGTCAGCACGCCCTGGTTCGGGCTCAACTACGACCTGAACCTGGGCAGCGCGGGCGCGCTGGCCGCCCAGGCGGGGCTGGTGGCGTCGCTCGTGGTGATCTGGGCACCGGGCCCCGCCGGCCGGGTCCGCAGTGCCGGTCTCGGTCGGGCTGAAGCTGCCCGGCTCCACCGGGGCCAAGAATGAGCTGACCGTCGAGGGCGTGCTGAAGATCACCATGTTCGCGGTGACGCTGACCTACGACGGCGCCGCGTTCCTGCTCAAGCTCACCGGCATCGCGCTCTCGCTGTTCGGCAAGTCGCTGCCGCCCGGGGGCTCGTTCGACATCTTCGTCTTCGGCGACCCCGACCCGGCCGCCGGCGCCAACTCGCTTGGCTGGTACGGCGCCTACAAGAAAGACCAGCCCATCGCACCGTGACCGCACCATGACAGAGGAGAACGACCCGTGACCACCCCGAACCAGCCCCCGGTCCTGCTCACCCCAGCCGCGCAGCCCGCGGGCACCGGCACCGGGCCGAGCACCGTCACCGTCGAAGGGTCGATCACGCTGACCATCGCCAATCACACCTTCACGCTGACCGGGACGCTCGGCCAGCACATGATCGTCGAGTACCACGCCGCGTTCGAGGACTCGATCAGCCTGGGCTCGATCGGCGACATCGCGACGCAGATCGCCACGGCCGTGGGCTTCTCCGGCTTCGCCGACGAGATCAAGGCGGTGAACGGCAGCCTGTCCACCAACGTGCCGGTGCTCAGCTCCATCGCCATGACGCTGACGTCGGCGAGCGTCCGGATCACCGACCTGGAGATCAACACCCAGACGAGCACCTACGGCGTCGGGCTCGCGCTGGACTTCACCACAAGCTCGCCGGCCCCCATGCTGCTCGGCATCGAGCTGCTCTCGCTCGGCTTCAAGGTCACCAAGGTTAACCCGACCCCGGCCACGGGGTCATGACCGAACCGGATCCGGGCGGGAACCTCCCCGCGGTCCCCGAGTTCGAGCTGCTCGCCTCGCTGCAGATCTTCGGGCTGCGCGCCGACGCCAGCGCGACGTTCGGCAGCGGGATCGACACGATCCTGGCCGCCAGGTTCGGCGACCTCACGCTGGGCGAGGTGCTGGCCTACCTGGTCAGCAAGGCCGAGCCGGGCCTGGACTTCAAGCTCGCCCCGCCGTGGGACCTGCTCAACACGATCAACCTGCACAATTTCGTATTCGAAATCGACATCACGAACTTTCGGGTCGGGTTCAGCTACGACAACCTGGACGTTAGCTTCCCGCTGATCAGCCTGGACCGGATCGAGGTGTGGTACTCCCCCGCCACCGCGTCCAGGAACAAGTCGGTCGACCTGTCGCTTTTCGGCACGTTCCTCGGCGCCGACTTCACCTCCGCACCCGGGCTGACCTGGGACGTGCTCAGCCAGCCCGCCCCGTCGGTGCCGGGGCAGGGGGCGAAGTACTTCGACCTGGAGTACCTCGGCGTGGGCCAGCACGTCACGCTGCGCGACCCTGCCGCGCTGGCCACGCTGGCGGCGGTGATCCAGGCGCTCGAGGGCTCCTACCAGGCGGTCGACCCTGGCAAGAACCCGCTGGCCACGCTGACCGCGCTGAAGTTCGACGCGTCGTCCGGCTGGCTGTTCGGCGCGAAGTTCTCCGCGCTCGAGACGGTCACGCTGTCCGCCGTGTTCAACGACCCGGTGCTGTACGGGCTGCGGCTCGCGCTGGACGGCCAGCGGGCCGGCAAGCTGGCCGGGCTGGAATTCGAGATCCTCTACCGCAAGGTCAGCGACAGTCTCGGCGTCTTCCACATCGAGCTCAAGCTGCCCGACTCGCTGCGCAAGATCCAGGCCGGCGAGGCGGACATCACCTTGCCGATCATCGACATGGACATCTACACCAACGGCGACTTCCTGGTGGACCTGGGGTTCCCCCAGAACCTTGACTTCTCGCGCTCGTTCCAGATCGACATGATCGTCTGGGCCGGGCCGGTCCCGATCCCGGTCTCGGCGGCCGCCGGGCTGTACTTCGGGGTGCTGTCCGGCCAGACGGCCAGCCAGGTGCCGCAGGTGACCAACGGCAGCTTCGCCCCGGTCATCGTGGCGGGATTCGGCATCAGGGTGGGGCTCGGCAAGTCGGTGTCGATCGGCCCGCTCGACGCGGGCTTCTTCGCCGGGTTCATCGGCATCCTTGAGGGCGTCCTCGCCTGGTTCCACCCGGACTCCGACCCGGCATCCAGGGCGGTCTACTTCAAGGTCACCGGGACCGTGGGGATCCAGATCCACATCTGGGGCACGGTCAACTTCGCGATCCTGCAGGCCAGCCTGGACATCGACGCCTACGCGACCGCCACCGTGGTCGTCGAGAGCTACCAGCCGATCGAGGTCGCCTTCGAGGCGGGCGTCTCGGTCTCGCTGTCGGTCACGGTGCTGTTCTTCCACGTCACGCTGTCGTTCAGCGCGACGATCCGCGAGTCGTTCACGATCGGGCAGGCGGCACCGACTCCGTGGGTGGTCGCGGCTGCTCTTGCGGCCCCGGCTGCTGTTGCGGGCCCGGCTGCTCTGGCGGGCCCGGCCGGGCCTGGGCAGCAGCTTGCCGCCCGCGGCATCCTGCGCCGCACCGGCGGGGTGGTGCAGGCCAGCCCGGTGTTCGCCCACGTGCTGAGCAACGGCATCAGCTGGCGCGGGCTCGCCGCGGCGGCCGATGCCGCGCCGCCCGGGCTGACCCTCGACGTGTACCTGCAGCCGATGCTGACCGGCGGGACGGCCGGCGACCGTCCCGGGGAGACCCTGGGGTCCCAGCCGCAGCCGCAGCTCGTCGTCACGCTGTTCGTCGCCGACCGTGGCCAGCTGGAGGGCGCGCTCGCCGTCGCCAACGCGGACCAGCCGCTGACGCCCGGCCTCACGCTCACCATGCCGGGCGGCACGGCCGTCGTCACCACGCAGGGCGACACGTTCCGCAGCCTGGCGGGGACCATCCCGGCCGCCCCGGACGTCTTCTCCCTCGGCTTCCTGACCCGCGCGGTGCCCGGGCTGCTGCCGCCGGGCACGGCGATCACCTTGCCCGACGGGACGGTGACGCTCGACGGCGGGGGCCGCACCGTGCAGCCCGGCGAGGCGCTGTCCTCGATCGCCGCGCAGCTGCTCTCGCCCTTCGAGCAGCTCACCCGCGAGGCACTGCTGTGGGCGGCGCAGTCCGCGCAGCTCAGCGTCCAGCAGGCACAGGCCGCGCTCGGCGAGCCGGTGTCCGGGCCGTCAGGGCCGGATGCGGCGGTATCGGCGAGCCAGTTGCACGCGCTGTACGTCGACCTGACCAATCCCGGCGCGCCGTTCTCGCTGTCCCGGGTGGTCGACTTCCTCACCAGCCGGGCGATCACCTTCGACCTGCGCCCGATGCCGGAGGCCGCGCCGCAGAACCCGTCGTACACCGTGTTCCCGATGCCGCCGTTCGTGCAGCTGACCGCCGACGGCACCACCATCGACTTCGGGACCGGCCCGTTCCAGGCGACACCGGGCTACCAGCAGTACCTGGCCCGCTATTTCCAGGAGCTCGCCGCGCCGGCGCCGACGGCCGGTTCCGCCCCGGCTGGTTCGGCCCAGGCCGGAGCGGCCCAGACGGTGGCGGAGGGCCAGCCCGAGTCGGTGGCCGCGGTGCTTTTCGCCGACTACTTCGCCTTCATCCTGCGGCAACTGGTCCAGGACGCGCTCGACCTGTACCGGGAGTACCCCTACCAGGCGGCGCCCGCCGATACCCTGCCCGGCATCGCGGCCCGGTTCGGGATCAGCGACCCGGCGCAGGCCGATGCCGCCGTGGCCGCGATCGCGGAGGCCAACAAGGGCTCGGCGACGTTCTTCGCGGCCGGGACGCGACTGGCGATCAACCAGCGCAGCACGCGGGTCGCTGCCGGAGAGACGCTGCGCGCGCTCGCCGCCCGGCTGCAGCTCACGCCGCTGCTTGTCGCGCTGGCGATCCGCCGGGACACCGGGGTGCTCGCCGCAGGCAGCACGATCCAGGTGGCCGGTGGCAGCTACGTCGCCGGCGACGGCGACACGCTCAGCTCGATCGCGGCCCGGCTGGGTGCTCCGCTTGACACGGTGGCCAGCGCGGCCGCGGCCGTGCCCGGGCTGCTGAAAGCGCTGACCACGCTGGCCCTGCCGGGCGGCGGCTACGTGGTCCGGCCGCCGGACACGCTGGCCTCGATCGCGGCCGCGACCGGCGCCACCCTCGCGCAGGTCGGGACGGCCGCCGCCGACGTCCCCGACCTGCTGTACGCCGGGGTCGGCTTCGCGCTGCCGACCCTGCCCTGGACGGTCGCCGCCACGGACAGCCTCGACGCGATCGCGGCCCGGTTCGGCACCACGCTGGCCGCCGTCGTGGCCGGAGCCAACCCCGACACGCTGCTGCTGCGGGCTGGCGTGCCGGTGACGTTCGGGCTGACCGCGCAGACCCGGCCCGGGGAGACCCTGGCCGCGCTGGCCCAGCGGTTCGGCGTCGACGCCGCCGACCTGGCGACAGCACTCGGCGACCAGGCCGGGCTGCTCACCCCGGGCGCGACGCTCACCGTCAGTTCCCAGGCCAGCTACGTCATCAAGCAGGGCGACACGCTCGCGTCGATCGCGGCGAGCTTCGGCACCACCGCCGAGGGGATCACCAAGGCCAACCCGGCGGTCAACTGCCAGCCCGGACAGCCTTGCTGGTCGCCCGTGCCCGGCGCCTCGCTGCCCCGGCCCGGGATGGGGATCTCCGTGCCGGTGGGGCTGCGCATCAACCTGCCGGTCCCGCTGAGCTACCAGGTCGGCAGCCAGGACACGCTGGTGGGCATCGCGGAACGGTTCGGCCTCGGCGTCGCCGGCCTCGTCCCGGCGGTGGTTGGCGCGACCCTGGCCCCGCAGGTCACCGTGGTGCTGCCGCCGGTCAGCCACCAGGTCGCGGCGGACGACACCCCGCTGAGCATCGCGGCCATGTTCGGGCTCACCGCCGGGCAGCTTGTGCTGGCCAACACCGACGTGGGTTTCGGCACCGTGGTGGTGCCGGACGCCGAGGTCCTGCCGCTGGGCACGCTGGTCGCCGAGCTGGCCCAGGGCGGCAGCTTCGACTCGCCGGGCAGCAGCCTGGCCCGGTTCCTGCTGCACGGGCTGCGGCTGCCGTCGCCGGACGAGGTGCCCGCGGCCGGCGCTGACCCGGCCGGGCAGCGGCTGTACCCGATGTACACGCTCACTGGCCAGCAGATCACCCCGCCGGTCCCGCTGCCGGACGACTACGGCTTCAAGCTGACCGCCACCGGCACCTCCCCCGGGCCCGCGGTGACGTTCGCGGGCGGCGCAAGGTCGCTGACCATGCCGCTGTCCGCGCAGGACAAGACCACGCTCGCCGGCATCGCCGGGCAGCTCGCGCAGAGCCCGCCGATCGATGCCAGGGTGCTGGCGGCGACCCGGTACCCGCCGTACGCCGCGGTCCCGCGCCAGTACGCGCTGGGCAGGCCGGTGCCGTGGCGGGCCGCCAGCCAGCCGCCGCTGCGCTACGACCCGGCCGGGGCTGGCGCGCCTCCCGCGACCGCGGCGCCGGGGACGCCTCCCGTGGCGGGCCAGCCGACGCTGCTGCCGTTCCCTGACGCGCTGCGGCACCAGGTCGCCGTCAGCGCGGACGCGGACCCGGTTACCGGGGCCGGGCTGCGGGTCCGCCTGGCCAGCGGATCGAAGGCGACCCCGGCCGCCCCGACCCAGACAACGGCGATCGACGGCTTCGGCTGGGCCACGAAGGCCGACTTCGGCCTGCGCCGGGTGCCGGACCCGAACGCGCCGGGCCAGCCGCTTGCCAATATCTACGAGGTATTCGGCGTGTCCCAGGACGCGACCGCGGACCTGCGGCAGCTCCTCGACTACGCCCGTGGCGGGGGCGGCGGTGACCTCCTGCGGCTGGCGCTGCTCTACCCGCTGAGCACGGCCTCGGCGGCCGGCCCGGGGCTTCAGTCGGACCCGGCGGACCCGGCGGGCGTGCTGCTGGTCAAGGCGAACCTGTCCACCCGGTCCAACCCCCCGGTCACCGCGTCATCCGGGCCGCGGGCGCTGGCCGCGGTACAGGACGGCGCGGCTGTCACCGCCGCCACGATGGCGCCCGCGGACGCCCGGGCCTTCCTCACCCTGCTGTGGGAGGCGACCGTCACCAACACCGGCGGCTACTACCTGTATTACCGGGTCGGCCCAGACGGCCCGGGCCTGCCCGCCGGGATCTTCAACACCGACCCCACCGCGACGGTCAGCCTGCTGGTCACCGCCTTCCCCGCCGTCGGCGGCGGCGCCACGATCCCGCTGCGCGCGTTCCACAACACCGCGCTGGTCACCGACAACCTCGCCGACCCGAACGCCGCGGTGTTCGTGGTGCCGCCGCAGCTCCCGCTGCCCGCCGGCGCGGCGACGCTGGCCGGACTGGCCGGTAACCTGGGAACGTCGCTTGAGTCGCTGGGCGCGGCCAACGCGACGACCGCCAACCTGCTGGTGCCTGGCCAGAGCATCAGCACGCCCGGCGGGGCGACGTACCGGGTGCAGCCGGGCGACGACATCCTGTCCGCGGCGCTGGCCCTCGGCGTGGACGCCGGCACGGTCGTGCAGGCGATCAAGGACGGCCCGGAGTACCTCACCGCCGGCGCGCTGTTCGAGGTCTACCCGGAGTGGCTCACCGTGCGCGGCACGGTGCAGCCCGGCGCGGCCGGGTTCCGGCTGATCCGCGCCGACCCGGATCCGGCCGCCAGCGACCCGGAGACGCCCCGGCCCGCGCCCGGCGCGCCGCAGGACCCGAAGACCCAGCTGGAGGTCCTGTTCAACCTGGTCGGCTACCAGCTGCTCGGCACCGGCGGGTTCCGGGCCAGCGCCGACGGGCTGCCGGCAGGCCCGGCCCGGCAGACAAGCGGCCCGCTCAACCACCAGCTCACCGCGGTGGGCGGCGTCGAGCCGTGGGTGTACGCCAAGCAGCTGCGGATCGACAGGTTCGCGGCTTCGGCGCCGGCCGCCGCCCTGGACGGGCAGCAAGACCCGTACGCCGGCGTGGGCGGCCAGGCCCGGTTCGGCTGGCAGCCGCAGGACGTCTTCGGGAACCGGCTGCTGGCCCAGCAGAGCATCGAGGTCGACGTCGGCTACACCGACGAGCTCGTGGCCCTCAGCCAGTGGCCGTCCGTGGTCACCGGCTACCAGTTCACCGGGCAGCCTGGCGCGGCGACGGTCCAGGTCGATATCGCGCTCGACGCCAGCGCCTACGTCCCCGCCCCGGGTGAGGTGTTCACGCCGGTGGCGGCGCCCGGCACGCCCAGCCTGCCGACCGGGATCGCGGCGCAGGCCAGCGCGCACCGGGACCGTTATGCCGGAATTTTCTGGCAGCTCTCGCACGACCTGGCCGCCGAGGTGACCACGACGGTCGACGGGCAGGCACCGCACCCGCTCGACGTGGCCGGGCTGGCGGCGTTCGCGTCCGGCGCCTGGGGCTACCTGGCGACGGTCGCCGGCATCGTCCAGCTGGCCACGACGATCCCGGACGGCGGCACGCTGCAAAGCGTCGCCGGCACCTACCAGGTCGGCCCGGCCGAGCTGGCTCAGGCCAACCGGTCCGCCGCGCAGAGCTTCGCCGCCGCGGGCCTGCTCGCCGCCGGCGCGACGCTGGCGGTGGAGAACCGCTGCACCGTGATCCAGAACGACACGCTGGCCGGCATCGTCCAGCGCTCCCCCGCGCCCGCCCCGGCCGACGCGGCGGCGCTGGCCACCGACAACCGGGCGCTGGCCGTGACGCCCGGCACGCTGCTCGCCGTGGGCACGCCGCAGACCGTCGCGGCCGGCGGCACGCCGCCCGCCGCCGGGTACCAGGCCCGGGCCGGGGACACGCTGGCGAGCGTGGCCGCCGCCTTCGGCGTGACCGCCGCCGATATCGGCGCGGCGAACGCGCAGGTGCCCGGCCTGCTGGTGGCGGGGCAATCGGTGCTCCTGGGCCTGCGCCCCTACACGGTCCAGCCGGAGGACACGTTCGCGTCGATCGCCGCAGTCACCGGCGCCACCGTCGCCAGCCTCGCCACGGCCAACGCCAGCGCGCCCGGCCTGCTCGTGGCGGGGCGGGCCGTCGCGATCCCGCGCCACGTCGTGCTGCCCGGCAGCGGCACGCACCAGGCCGGCGCCGGGGCTACGCTGGACGCGATCGCCCGCCAAGGCGGAGTGCAGGTCAGCGCGCTTGGTAGCGCCAACTCCGATGTCACGGGCCTGCTGGCCGGCGGGGTCCAGCTCGGCTACACGCCGCCAGGCGGCCGCGGCTACAGCACCGCCACCGCGGCGAACGATACCTTGTCGACGGTGACGCTGCGGCTGCAGGCAATGCTCGCCGCGGACGGGGTCACCCAGCAGGTCACCCCGGCGCTGCTCGCCGAGGCCAACGCGACCGTACCCTGCCTGGCCGCGGGGGCGGCGCTGCTGATCCCGCCGGCCGACGTGACGTCCGGCGCCGCGGTCACCGCGAGCAACCCCGCGGTGGTGTTCCCGCTGGAAACCGCGCTGACGCTGCGCCGGACGGGGCACGTGGACCCGGCGCTGGCCGCGGCAGGCGGCGGGGACGTCAGCTCGGTGACCACGCCGCTCGCGCCGGCCGTGCCCGAGGGGGCGGCCGGGCAGACCCTGACACTGCAGCAGTTCGCGGAGACGTTCGAGACGGCGTTCGCCGCGCCGCGGCTCAAGCTGGCCACCACCGGCAGCGGCGGCTCCGGCACCCAGACCCAGCAGCTGTTCGCCGTCCAGTACGGCACCGCCGCGCTGAACTACGAGATCGGCGGCAGCACGCCGTACTTCTTCGCGCCGCGGCCGCTGAGCACCGCGCTGTGGAACTCACCGGGACCGATCCCGATCCGCGGCTATACCCGCGGCCAGCCGCTCGGCCCGGCCCAGCAGACCTCCTTCACCGGCGCTGACCTCGACGGATGGGCGCAGGCGTTCCTCGCCGAACTCGACCTGGTGCTGTCCGGCGATTACGCGGTCGCGGCCTACACCCTCGACCCGGCCGGCTACATCGCGCTGGTCCAGGCCAAGAACACCCTCGCCGCGGCCATCCGGGACAGCGTCGACACCGTCGTCGAGCCTGGCGGGGGCCCGGGCCCGGACCTGGCCGGGGCACAGGACGCGCTCTACCAACGGCTGCTCATCACGCTGTCCACCGCCTACCAGGTGGACACGATCGTTCAGTTCCCGGTCACGGTCACCGCCCCCGCGGACTGGGCCGGCGACACCGCCCCCCGGCTGCGCGGGCAGCCGCTCGCCGACACCTACACCGTGGCCGCCGGGGCCACGCTGAGCTCGGTCGCGTCGGACCCCTCTTTCCAGGCGCCGCTGGACCTGCTCGTCGCCGAACTGGCGGGCTCCGGCTTCCTGCTCGCGCCGGGTTTCGAGGTCCCCGGCCAGGGCCAGCTGCCGCCCTACACCGTGGCCGGCGGGGACACGCTGGCCAGCGTCGCGGCGCACTTCGCGGTGCCGGTAGCCCAGCTCGGCGACGCCCTGGCCGGCACCTCCGGCCTGCTCCAGCCGGGCGCCGCGGTCAACCTGGTCCGGCGCACGTACCCGCTGGCCGCCGACGACACGCTGTTCACCGCGATCAGCTACCTGGCGCTTGACGTCGCCACCCCCGCCGCCCAGGCGGCCGCGGTGGACAACTTCGCCGCGATGAACGCCACGCTGCGGGACCTGTTCGCGGTCGGCACGACCCTGCTGGTGCCGCTGCCGGTGACCGTCGCGCCAGGCGACACGATCGAGGGGCTGGCCGCCGCGCACGGGCTGGCCCCGCTCGGCCTGGTGACCTCGATCGCGGCCCGCACCGACGTGCTCGCGCCCGGCGTGCCGGTCACGCTGGCCGGCCAGGCCGTCACGGTCCGCCCGGGTGACTCGCTGGACGGGCTCGCGGCGGCGGCCGGCCTGCCGCTGGACGCGGTCACCTCGGCGGTACAGGACTCGGCTGGGCTGCTGGTCTCCGGGGTGACCATCGCGCTGCCTGGCAGCCAGGTCAGCTACGCCGTCATGGCCGACGACACGCTCACCGGGATCGCCGCCGCGGTCGGCCAGGGCGCCACGCCGTCCTGGATCGTGACGACACAGCTGCACACCGCGCAGGCGCTGCGGGCCGGGACCGCGGTGGCCTACCTGAGCCGGGTGGCCGGCTTCTCGCTGTCCGACGCGACCATCAGCCTGGCCGGCTCCTCTCCCGGCTCGTCTCCCGGCTCGCTGACGTTCCTGTTCCACACCGCGTCCAACACCGCGTTCAGCAACCTGGCGCTGCAACTGCGCTACCAGGTCAACCAGCTCGAGTACGGGATCGAGAACGTGCCGTGGGCCAGCGGCTACCAGTCGTCGCAATGGCTAACGTTCCTGCTGCCGCCGCCCGACGCGACGATCGGGACGGCGGACGTGCCGATCCCGCTGCGGGCGCACCCGGTGCCGCCCAGCGTGACCAGCCAGCGGACCATCCCGTTCGGCGGTCCGCTGACGCTGCAGGAGCTTCGGCGCTACGACTACGACTACTCGTTCAGCGCGCAGCGGGCGGCGCAGGACACCGTCTCCACGAGCCAGCTGCAGAACACCGTGCTGGCCGGGGGGACAACAGCAGCCGGCACGTCGGCGGGCGCGCTGCCCGTAGCGCTCGCCCAGTACGCAGCCGTCCGCGACGGGCTTGAGCAGGACCTGGCCCTGCTCACCCGGATGGACCCGGTGGCGCCGGTGACCGCCGGCACCGCGGCCGGGGACACGCCGGCCCAGCAGGCCTTGCAGGTGTTCACCGAGCTGGCCGGGCAGGTCGCGCAGGCCTGGGCGGCGTGGGTGGCCCCCACCCCGGCCCTCTCCCCCGCCCTGTCCCCCGCCATCGGCGCGGTGCCCCGGCACGCGCCCCGCTACCAGGTACGGCGCGGCACGCTGGTCACCGGCGAGGCAACCGTGCACCTGCGGCCCGACGGCGAGGCCGCGGCGGTACACGCCGGCGACCTCGTCGTAGGGCTGCGCGGCCACGCGGCGGCCGGCGCCCGTGGCGACGTGGCGCCCGGCGGCCGCGGCTACGCCGGGCGGCGGCAGGTGACCTTCACCCGGCTGGCCCTTCCGGCCGGTCCGGCTGACGCGCCCGCTCCTGGCGGGTCCGCTCCTGGCACGCCTGCTCCTGGCACGCCCGTCCAGAGCCTGGCCGGAGCCGACGAGTTCGACCTGCTGGTCCCGGACAGGGATGTCGTCACCACGCAGAACATCTGGGGCGAGGTGTCGGTCACCCGCAACGCCTGCGCTGGCCGGCCGGGCGACGAACCCGGCGTTCATCTACGCGGTGCCGGACGTCAAGGCGGCCACCCCGGCGGTGCCGCTGATCTCGTGGACCGACCAGTTCGCCCTGACCACGGTCCCGTTCGACCCGCCGTCGGCCCCGCCAGGCACGGGACCGGCGACCGGCGCCCGCCCGCTGGCCGACTGGCTGATCAACTTCTTCGACGCCCTGCTGAACCGCTACGCCGTCCTCGGCGGGGACACCCTGGCCAAGATCGCCATGCGCTACGACCTGACGCCCGGCACGCTGGCGCCTGCGGTGGCGGACGTGCCAGGACTGCTGGTCGCCGGCGCGAAGCTTCCGCTGCCGACCGGCGGCTATCACCAGGTGGCTAGCGACGACACCCTGGCCAGCGTGGCTGCAGCGAACTCGGTCCAGGTGGCCGACCTGATGCAGGCGGCGGCCGGTGCCAGCGGGCTGCTCGCGCCGGGCGTGCTGATCCGGCCCACGGCGGTATCGCGCACCCTGCGGGTGGCCGTCGACTACGGCTTCCCGCTCGCCACGGCGGCAGCCGCCCCGCCAGGGCAGCAGAGCGAGATCGTCTCCCGGCTGCCGGTGCTGCTGTGTCCCGCGTTCTTGTTCGACTCGGCGACCGATCTGCAGCCCGGGTCGGGGTTCTGCGCGTCGCTGGCGCAGCAGCTCACCGGGTGGGCGGCCGCCCGCGGCCTACCGGACGGCGCCGGCTGGTGGGTCCTCGACGTCAGCCTCTACACGACGCTGCCCGCCGCGCCCGGGGCGCCCGCGGCTCAGGCTCCGCCGCTGCTTGAGCTGACCAACATCCGGCTGGACCGGTGCCTGGTGCAGCCCTGGACCTGACGCTTACTGCCCAGGCATGCCAGCTTGTGGTGCCGATAACTCGCGAACGGCGCCCGCCGCAGGATATGCACTCGGCGCGCGGCCGGAACCGCTCAAGCACGGCTTCCAGGGCTACGGGTCACGCCGGATCACCGACGAGCACCGTCTCGTCTACAAGATCGCCCCAGACGAGATCCGCATCGCCGCCTGCCGCTACCACTACGACCACTGACGCCGCCAATTATTGATGCGGTGTCAGCGCGCGTGGCCTCTGAACGGAGTCGGTGGATGACAGCGGCACTCAAAGGCCCGCGCAGAGTTGGCCGATCTGGGCGTGCCGACAGCCGACTGCAAAGGCCCGGTCATGCCTATGAGCGGGAACCGTATCGTCGGTGCCCGGCGAGGTGAGAGAATCAAGAAACGCCCTCGCGAGAGATGGCTGCGACGGCGCTAACTGCCTACTCGCCGTCCTGCGCGGAATGAGTAGAGGCGGTGATGTATCAGCGGGGTTCAAGCTCCCTCCTTCTTACCAGGTCGCCAAGACGTCAAGTGTCTGCGCGTGGCTGATGGCCGGTGCTGGCACATTCAGGCGCCCTGGCGACATGGGCAGCAACGACGATCCAGCAGTGCTCCTATCTGTTGAACGGCATGGGACGGTTTTATAGGAGCTGACTGGGGGGGCAGCATGAATTCGTGGGTCATATGGGTTGTGTGGGGCGCATTCACGTTCGTGACTGTATTGCTGGGCTTTGTCGGCCGCTACTTTTCCTTGCGTACGCTCCGATACGTCACGGCAGTCACGGCAGTGATACTGATTGTGCTCGTCACCCGGTATGGCTTGACGCACCCGGCTAACCCGGCTAAGGCGTCTTCCGATCTTGCGAACTCGTTCACGCAGGGAGCAGATGAGCTCAGCGCTGCCTTCTTCCACCCGCTGCTGCTCGTGCTGCCGGGAAGCCAGGTTCCCGCGCCCGGGCGCATCGGATGGCTCGTCATCGCCGTCCTCCTCGTTATCGGCTACCGCGTGCTTGAGGCATGGGCGATGCGCCGGCAGGCACCCGTCCTCGACAGTTCCGCTCTCTTCGACGGCCAGCCGAATGGCGCGGGTAGAAAGGCAAAGGGCAGCGTCATAGACGGGCAGCGCCATGATCAACTTGTCGCCCGGCTGAAATTCCTGCTATCCGCGATAGAGGTACGAGCACCAGCGATCCTGCCCGGCGGTAGCAGGTCGAACGGCCTTGCTTCCATCGCCGAGGCGAGCGGTGTCGCCGGCGGTGGCCTGGCCGGTGCGATCATCCGGTTTTTCGGGATGCTCTGGCCGAACCCGCGGCGGTTCCAGGTTCGGGTCCGGGTGGAATCCGGCCACGGCGCCCCGCAGAACACTGATAGCACGAAGGTGACGGTCAGCGTTGACGAACCCGCAACGGGGGAAAGCGTCGCGACGAAGACCATGGCCGCGAGCGATCTCGATGAGGCCGCCGCACTGGTGGCCGGCTACCTCGCTCAGCACATATTCATCCGGGACCCGACAACACCACCGTGGTGTGTTGGCGCTGCCAGCGGCCGTGACCTCGCTGCCATGCTGCTCGCGAAGCAGGAACGCGTAGACACCAGATCCCCGGAAGATATTTTCCGTTCCCGCGGCAAGCAGATCGGCATCCTCGAAAAGGCAACAGGCAATAGCCAGTGCGCTGGTATTGCCAGATACGAGCTAGCTCAACTCTATAATCTTGCTGGCAAGCACATGGCAGCGCTACGGCTGCACGCGGTTAACCGAGAGCAGCATCCTCGTTTCTACCGCGGACGCTACCGGCTCAGCATGTCTCTAGAGATGATCGCCAACAAGGAATTTCGGCTGCCGGATACGGAGAGGGATAGGGATAGGGCCAATGCCATGTAGAAGAACGTGATCGTGCTGGCGGGCCGTTAGTAGCTGCGAGGCGAACGCCCGCCGATTCCAGTTACGGAATGTGATCACGGAGGGTGCGGGGCTGTGACAGCCCAGGAGCCTGGGGCGGCGGGGGCCGTCCCGGGAAGGGCCGGGCGGGACGGCTGCCGCGACACGCGCCCGGGCGGTTGTGGATATGGGAGGGAGGCTCCCGCTAGAAGAGGTGGTGTCAAGTCAGCCTTTTCGCCCGGGAGCCTCCGTATGTCGTTCTATCCTGCCGTGCCGTCGGATGTCACCCCCGATCCGGCCGGCGATGCCGGCCTGGCGCTGCTCGGGCGGGCGGGGATGGTCGCGGTCCGGGTAGCGGACCTGGCCTCGCCGGCGGGGTGCGGGCTGGGCAAGGACGGCCGCACGGCGCTGGTCGCGGCCAGCACGGGGAAGATCGCTACCGGGGACCTGGTGGTGTTCTGCAAGCCGGCGGCGGTCGCGCGTGCGGTGGTCCGGCGGGACGGGCGGGTGCAGGCCGCGGGTCATCCGGCTGATCACGCCCGGCTGGGGCTGGCCGAGGAACGGCTGGACGCGCTGACGGGCAGGCCGGACGTCATCGGCCAGATCGCCGCGGGGATCACGCTGACGGGCAAGGTGAAGGGCAAGGCGCGGCGGGCGATGACGCCCGCGCTGGCGATCCGGCTGATTCTGCTGATGACGCTGGTCCCCGGCGCGGACTACCCCGAAGTGATGGCCGCCCTGATCGGTGACCTGGCGGCCGTGCCGTGGCAGCGGCGGTATGTGCTGCCGACCGCGACGGTGGCCTGCACCTGGCGGGCAGCGGTCGGGCCCGGGCCGCTGCAGGACCTGCGGGACCTGCTGCTGGCCGCCGTCGACGCTGAGCACCAGGCCTGTGACTACCGGGCGGTGCAGGTCGGTGACCTGGACGCCCAGTCGATCGACGGGTCGCTGACCCGGGTGCCCGACACCCCGGCGAACCGGGCGGCGTTCGGGTCGGCTGGCACCGCTGATGATTCCTCGCCGTACCCGCAGCTGCGGGAGCTGCGGCTGTCGAACGCCTCGACCCGCGCCACCCTGGCGGTGACGTGCGGCCCCTCAGGCGCCGCGGCCGGCGGCGAGCGGGAGAAGGGCGAGGCGGAGCAGAAGCTGCTGGACAAGGCCCTGGACAGCTACCCGCACCTGTTCACCAGCCGCCGGATCTGGATCATGGACAGGAATTTCCCGGGAGCTCCCCGGATCCAGCGGATGCTCGCGACCGGCACGCACGTGCTGATCCGCGTTAAGGACGGCATCACCCTGACCCCGGCAGGCGGGTTCCTGCCCGACGGCTCCTACCTGGCGGAGCTGTCCGGCGGCGGCGTCACCCTCACCGTCCGCGTGATCGAGTATTACGTCACCGTCGCCGGGCGCGACGCCCCGGAGCTGTTCTGCCTGATCACTGACCTGCACGATTACGCCGCCTACCCGGCGGACGTGATGGCCGCCGCTTACCACTGGCGGTGGATCGGGTCAGAGACCTGCCTGAAAGAAGCAAAGTCGGCGATCAGCGGCGCCGGACCGTCCACCGGGCCGATGCTCCGGTCGGGCTCACCCGCCCTGATCGCCCAGGAGCACGCCGCCTGGGTGACCGCCACCGAGCTGACCCGCGCCGCAGCCCGCGCCGCCGCGGCGATCGCCGTCCCCGCCCGCAAGGGCAAGCGCGCCGGCCAGCCCGTCCACCCCCGGGAGATCTCCTTCACCGCCGCACGCCGGGCCATCATTTCCACCACCCGGGCCGGCGCGGCCACCGCCAGCCTGCCCGCCCCGGCGATCACCGCCAGCTGCCACAGCGCCCTGGCCAGCCTGGCCCGCCGCCGCGTCAGCGTCGACCGGCACCGCCACCGCGACCGCAAGACCAAGGCCCGGCTGGGCTTCCCGACCGGCGGCCCGCGCATTCCCGCGCTCACCGCCACGGCACAGATCAGCGTCTGCCAGCCGATCGCCGCCTGACCCCCCTTCTTCCCCGTCCCGCTGCACTCGCCGGCCCGTGGAACCGGCCGCCCCCCGGAGCGACAGCCGGGCCATCGCCATGCCCGCTCACCGCAGTCACTCTCCGTTGAACACCCCGCCAGCCGCACCGGACAGCCCAGCCCAGGCCCGCAACACCCGATCACGCTTTTCTACATGGCATTGGGGATAGGGCCCTGCTTGATGAAAGCCTTACCATCCTCATCCGGTGTGGCGTGATAAAGGATGTCAAAGGCTGGCATGGTATCGTAGCTGGGCAGGAGCTGCAGCCCGAGCTGAGGAAGAAGCTGCTGGATGCCGCGGGGGAAGAACTGCACGCGATCCGCCGGCAAGTGACTCTCTGGCATGTCATCTGGGGGACATTCCGCCACCGTGACGAGCGCGTGATACGCATGCCTCTCTGGGAGCTGCGAAAACGCCAGAGCTTTCATGACGGCCTGTGCGTTGCCGAGCTGCTCGTGGCCGTCCGCCGGAGCTTGAACGAAGCGGAGCGCTCCGGCGCCCGCAAGCTACCCCGTCATATGAAACTGGCTCGGCGCATAGCGGCCGATATCGCGGGCGACAATGTCCCGATCGAACAGCATTTGACGAACCCGGAGGCACAAGATACACCGGAACCCATAGAAACTCCGGAAGCCTCGTATCGGCTACCAGGCGAGAAGAGGGATAGGACCCGCTGGCTGCCCTGGCAGCGCCGCACGCCGTCCTGGGAAGCTGCGTATAACACGGCATGCGTATATGCCGCGTTGAATCTTGATCATCGGGTAATTGTCAGCCTGCAGCGCGCCATTAATAATCCGGACTGTGAAATGCAGCGACCATCGGACTGGATCTCACACGATCCAGATTTCTTCTGCCTGAAGGCGCAGTCAACGAAATTCAATGGCTTCCTCCACGTCCAGGAAAGGAAGGACTATCCGGCGGCTAACGGCATCGACGACTACGTACTGTTCGGAGATGATGAGACCCGTTCCTGGGAGGATGCGCGGTCGTATGGCTAGGTCAGCGCAGGCGGCGGCAGCCGATGGAGTAAGCCACTCCAGCGTCTCCAGCCCGGAGTTCGCATCTTCATCCACCACCCCTGCGACGGGTACGTTGGCATCGGGCGTGTCCTCGAAAGGACACGCACGCTGACGTGTCGACGATAAGCCTCCGGCCGCGATCCGGCTGGCGGGCGCGGTTCCGGTCGGCCGGGTTCGTCATGCGCACCCGGCCGATATCGGCCGGGCTCTGGATCTCGGCTGTGCGGGCGTGATCGTGCCGAACGTCAACTCGGCCGCACAGGCCCGGGAGGCGGCCGGCGCCTGCCGCTACCCGCCCGCCGGGTACCGGTCTGCGGGCGGCGTGCTGGCCACCGGCGATCCGTTCTGCATCGTCATGGCCGAGTCGGCGGAGGCGGTCGCCGAGCTGGGCGCGATGCTAGCGGTGGACGGCGTGGACGGCATCTACGTCGGGCGCCGGGACCTGTCCTACTGTCTCGGCTGCGAACCCGGCCCCGAGGATCCGGTACTGCGGCCGGTCCTGGAACAGATCTGGGCCGCCTGCGCCGCCGCCGGCAAGCCGGTGGGCGTCCATGCCACCGACGGAGAGACCGCGCGACAGTACCGCGACGCCGGCTGCACCCTCATCACGGTCACTGCCGATGCCGCCGCCATCTCACGCAGTGCCGCGTCCGAAGTCCGAACGGCCCGGAGCGCACGTTAAAGACCCGGAGGCGTTTCCAGCGTCGCGAGCCGATGCAGGTCCGCAGGGCGATCGCGGCAACGGCACGCTACGACAGCGCTGGGCCACTCGGAAAGATCTCGGCAGCCCTCGCCGGGGCAGTTGCGGTGCGGGCTTCGGCGAGCAACACAGAAATCACGCAAGTCCGGGCGCCCGAGTAGATCAATACAGGAAACCCTGGGACAAGATGACACTCCCGGCCCCGGGCGTGGCGGCAGCGCGAGGTTGGCGATGGCCGCATCCAGGAACACCAACAGCGGGCGGCGGGAATTACCATTACAGCCAATGCGAGGTGGGTCCCATCGGCCGCGGCAGATACGGCCCACCCCCGGCGGCCGGGTCCGAGCCTCGGAGTGTTCCGGCTCGTCGGATCGTTGAGCCGTAGTGATACTGAGAGTGCTCGATGTGGGCACTGGCCGACGTCGCATCGAAAACTGTTGATGGACCACCCACCTGCGGTCGATCGCAACACGCCGAGTCCTCAGACCCCTGGGGATCCTCAGCGGACGGGTGGCCCACTGTACCCGCGGGCCACGTAGAGTCGACCTTCGATCAGGAGACGCGTACGAGACAGGACAAGACCGATGAAGGATGACACGCAGAAGGACGCCTCTGCGACGGACACGATATCGAGCCTGCGGTGGCTGGCAGATGTCGCGGACCACGACTTCGCCGCCGCCGAGGCCTATCTGTCGCTTCGACTGGACGAGAAGCAGGCCAAGACCCTCGTTTCCCGTCTGCGTTCCGCTAAGGTGACGGCCCGCCGGGCCAACGACATTCTCCGTGCTTGCGGAAGAGATGCCCTGCCCCTTGATGATTCTGGAGTACGCCGGGATCTGATCAAGGCGGTGTCGGGGCAGAAACTGAGTCCTGTGCTGGTGGTGTCGGGGGAGGTTGGCGCCGATATTGCAGACGGCTACCACCGCGTATCTTTGGCGTACCACCTGAATCCGTTTGGGGACGTGCCCCTTCGCATCGCGAGCTCTAAATAGAGGCCGAGCGCTCCTTTACGAACGTCATGCTCTGCCGGGTGCCGTACGTTCACGCCCTCGTCGCAGCATGCTCCTCAAGATCGTCTACCTGCTGGTTCGCCAGGTACTCGGCCTCGCTGTCCTAGCAGCTTGAGGTTCCATGATCTCCAAAAGTCTGGTTTTGCCAGAGGGCTACGCCGCGGCTGGACCGGGCTGGATACCCAGGTGGCTGAACAGGGCGGCATGTCGGTCCGGAGATGTTCGTAGTCCTGGTCGATGGGGGGCAGCCTGGCCGGGACGTGGTCGTGCCGGCGGATCTGGACGCCGGCCAGGATCGGGGCGATGACGTGATCCCGGAGGGTGAGCAGCGCCGGTATGGTCCGGGCGGCCGGGCCGGGCAGGTAGTAGCGGCGGGGTGTGGGGAGCCCCGAGCAGTCGATCACCGGGACGGCGTTACCAGCGGCCCAGGCCCGCACCCGCCGGGCGAACCGCCCCGCCAGCCGCATCAGGTGCGTGTTGTCCAGCACCGCATCCCCCTCCGCGTCACTGCCCCCGTTCAGCCGCCGCCACCAGGTCCGGAACCCGCCCGAGCTGCTGCCCAGCGGATAGTAGGCGTTCAGGACGATCCGGTCCACGCACTCAACGTGTCACTTTCATCGCATACCGTCAGGCGAACTGCCCGAAGGGCCATTCCTTCCGGGCGAAGTCCCGGACGGAACGTAGGAAGCCTGGGTGACCTTGGCCTTTAATTCCGAGTCAAGTCCCGTGTTTGCAGGTCGGGATAGTGGATTGAGAGGCCGGCCTGGTCAGGCGGCGAGGCCGGCTTGCCGGGCGAGGTCATCGATGGCGCTGATGTAGGCGCGGGTGACGGCTGCCAGGCTGCGGTCGCTGGCCGCGGGTCCGGCGAGGCTGGCCAGGCCGGTGCGGAGGAACCGGTCGTGCAGCCGGGTGAGGAACAGGGCGTCCGCGAGACCGGTGCTGGTGACCTGGTACCGGAAGGTGCGCGGGATGCGCTCGATCAGGCCGTGCTGGCACAGGCGGCGCAGGTCGTAGGTCATCTTCCCCGGGGTGATGGACTCGGCGGGCACGCCGGGGAGCTGCGCGACCTGGTGGTACAAGAGTGTGCTGGATGCTAATTCAGGTTTGTGCTAAATAGATTCTTAATAACGTGCTAAAGTTATGATTCGTAGCGTGCTCAATGACGATTGGAGTTCCCGTTATGCCGGAGTATCTGCCACGCCTCATCGATCCTTTGCTCGGTGAACTGCTAGCCGACCACCCTGCCGTCCTGGTCGTGGGTCCCCGCGCGTGCGGCAAGACGACCACCGGCTGGCGGCATTGCCGCGAACGGCTGCGGCTTGACCGGCCCGCCGAAGCCGCCGTCGTACGGGCGGATCCTGATGCCGCCCTGGCAGACGGGCCCTTCCCGCTGCTGGTGGATGAATGGCAGGTTGCGCCAGAGGTACTTGGTGCCGTCAAGCGGGCTGTCGATGAGGGGGCGACGGTCGGCAGTTTCGTGCTGACCGGCTCTAGCCAGGCCGACCTGACGGCTGCGGGCTGGCCCGCTACCGGACGACTGATCCGGGTTCTAATGTACGGCTTGGTCGAGCGAGAGCTTGAGCATGGTTCGTCACGACCGCCTGTCCTCGATCGGCTCGTGTCGGAAGGAGCGGGAGGGCTCCCGGTACCGCCCGATCCACCGGATATCCGCGGTTACGTGGCGCGGACGTTGCGCGGGGGGTTCCCTGAAGCGGCTTTGGCTGCCAGCGAGCGAGCCTCGCGACGGTGGCTGTCCAGCTATGTCGACCAACTCGTGTCGCGCGACGTGTCGCTGGTAGGCGCCGTGCGGGACCCGATGCGCCTGCGGCATTACCTCCAGGCGGTAGCCGCGAGCAATGCTGGGACGCCGACCTTGAAGACACTCATCGATGCCACTGGAATCGAACGCCCGACCGCCAACGCCTACGACGCGCTGCTCGAACGACTGCTCATCACCGAGCGAATCCCCTCCTGGTCATTCAACCGGCTGAACCGTCTCATCCGGCTGCCGAAGCGATACCTAGTCGATCCCGCATTCGCAGGCCCACTGCTTGGTGTGGATGCCCGGGCTGTCCTTCGTGACGGCGACCTGCTGGGCAGACTGCTTGACAGCTTCGTCATGGCGCAGTTGCGAGCCGAGTGCACCGTGAGCGAACTCTCACCGCATCTGTTTCACGTCCGCGATGCGAACGGCAGGCATGAGGTGGACATACTCATTGAACTCGGCGATGGCCGGGTAATCGGCATTGAAATCAAGGCCGACTCCGCACCGGGACCTGATGCGGCAAGACACTTGCGCTGGCTCCGGGACGCCATCGGGAACCGATTCGCGCTCGGCCTCGTGCTGCATACCGGACCGCGCTCATTCCGCCTGGATGAGTCAATCACCGCGCTGCCCATCTGCGCCCTGTGGGGCTAGAGACCCTGAATCCATAGTGCTCAAGTCGAGCGTCCTACCTGCGGCGGGAATCCTCTGGCCAGCTGTCCGTGTGCCGCGGGCAAGATCCCGCGCCGTTCGGCCAAATCCTGCACGCCCGCGTGGCCCGCACCTTATCCGCCATCCGCCGACTCCGGAGATGTTAACGGCACTTTGCCGGGCCTTATGATCGCGGTCAAGTCAGGCGCATGCTTTTATGTAAAAGTTTACGTTGGAGATCTGCGGCCCGAGACCGTAACTCAGACCAGTCCCATTGGGGTAAGGCGGCCCGCAGTCGCGGGCGAGGGTGCCTCGATGCTCCAGCACGTAGGCGCGTCCCTGGTGGCCTGAAGCCAGGTCGCAGCCGAGCGCGAGCATGTCGAGTCGCGCCATGAGGGTGCTCTTTCCTGTCTCGACGTCGATGCGGTAGACGGTGCCGTGGCGGGTGGCGGTCATAACGGTGTGCTCATCGATCCGGACTGCGCCGCGCTGGTCTGGATACGGGGAACGGAGGCGCTCATCGATCGGCACCGTAGTGGTGTTATCGAGGTCGACGAGGCCGAAGTGACCATCCCCGGCCAGGAAGAAGCGGAGCCCGGAGAGCCACACCGCGCTCCAGATGCCGGCCCGGAAGTCGATCGTGTGCCGCTCTTCTTGTCCGAGCCCGTCACCGAGACGGGTCAAGGTGACGGACATGCCGAACTGCATCCACTGTGCCGTCTTGTAGTCGAAGACCCACTCCTGCCCGTCGGGTCCGGGCAACAGCGACATGGAAAGGAAGACTCCGCGCGTTCCGGTGAGGCGCTGGGTGATCCGCCGGGAGAGCTTGGCGATGGGGTCGAAGGATACGGGTGCCTGCTCCCATTTGGCTTCGAGAATGAACCAAGTGTCATCGATGGCGAAGGCCACATCGATTTCGCCGATCGACCGGACGTTGGCCTCAACGCGACCGAGACCCCAGTACCCGCATCGCACAGCTCATGCATCAGCGCGGCGAGTGCATCGACAGCAATCGGGTCCAGCCCGGCGAACGGCTCATCGAGCACCAGCAGGTCGGGGTCGTGCACCAGCGCGTGCCGTCGGCGACGGCGGCTGGCTGCGCCGCCCGCAGGCCGAAAGCCACCGGCCACGATCGGGTGGCGCGGAAGCGCCGAGCGGCTGCGGAGGGACCGAAGCTTCGCAACCGGTTTCGATAACGGAAGGGCATGGAGCTCGACGGTCGGCCGCGCCCCGCACTGTGTGCGCCCGCCGGCCCGGTAAATTCGGGCGCGTTTTGTGGGCGGATCATCGAACCGGTGCAAGAATTGGGGTCGTGACTGGTCCGTATGCGATGGCGGTCATGGCCGTCGCGCTTCTGCTCGCGGCCTGGGCCTTCGGACTCGTGCTGGCCAACCGGCCGCCCGGCGCCCCCCTGCTGGCGGGCGGCGCGGTGCTCGAGGCGCTGCTTATCGGCTTCCTCATCGGCGGCATCGTGCAGATGATCGGGAGCCACCGGGAGTTCGCCCGGGCCGAGTTCGTGATCTACCTGCTGGCGTGCGTGGCGATCCCGCCGGCCGCCGCCGGGTGGGGGTGGGGGGAGCGGGGCCGGGCGGGCACGGCCGTTCTTGCCGTCGGGTTCCTGATCATGCCTGTCATGGTGATCCGGGTGCAGCAGGTCTGGGCTGGCCCCGTTGGCTGAGACCAGCGGAAGGGCACCGGCTCGGTCGACCAGCCGCGGGTTCGGCCGGGTGCTGGTCGCCGTCTACGGACTGTTCGCCCTCGCGGCGACCGCCCGTTCGGCGGTGCAGATCGCCACCAAGTTCCACGAGGCGCCGCTGGCGTACCTGCTGTCCGCGTTCGCGGCGGTCCTGTACATCGTCGCCACGGTGTCGCTAGCCCGGGGAGACGCCGCCTCGCGGCGAGTTGCCACCGTGGCGATCAGCATCGAACTGGCCGGCGTGATCACGGTCGGGGCGGCGAGCGAGCTCGCCTCGAACGCGTTCCCGGACGCCACCGTGTGGACCGGGTTTGGCAGCGGCTACGGGTTCGTACCCCTCGTGCTGCCGTTCGTCGGCCTGTGGTGGCTGCGCCACACGCGCTGACCAGGTCGGTCCCGGGCGGGCACGGAACCGCAGCTCATTCATGGATACCAGCGCATGCTCGCGTTTCCTTGCAAGGCGTTTCACGGTCTGATCCCCGACGGACGGCATCAGGCGGCCTGCTGGGTGCCCGGCGGCAGAGGAAGCGCTCGCGATGGACCTTGCGGCTGAGATCGGTGAGCATGATGCGGCGCGCTTGTGGACGGGGAGGGGGAGCCGGGGCGGCGAACTGGTCGCGGGCACCAGCGGTATCTCCCGTCTCCCCCGTGGGCGGCCCCGGGCGCGGTCGCCGGTTCGCTGTGCCGGTCAGATGGCGTGGCGCACCGCTCCGCCGTACACCGGCGGGTCCTCGGGCTGGAACGCGTCGGCCAGATGGCTGGACTCCTGGAACCGGGATCGGCGTCGTGCTCACTGTGCTCGGCGTGACCTGGGACCCCGGCGGCGATGACGTACGTGGCTGCATCCTGACGCTGGCCGGTGCCGGACTCAGCACGGAAGATCCGGGCGCTGATGAAGGCGCCGCGTGCCAGCGCGGCAGCTCCGGCTCGACGGATAGCTGCTCGTACTTTGCGGCCTGCCCGGCACGGATGTGGATGACGATGACGTCCAGCTCGCTCGTGACGGCGGCTGCCTGGTTGCCCCTGCTGCCGATCAGGCGGCGAGTTCTGGGCCGTAAAGGTTAGCTCAGCCAGTGGATGGCCGACCATACGGTGAAGTACGCGCCGGCCAGCCAGGCCAGGCTCAGGTACAGCAGGACAAGGCGCACGTCCCGCAGGAAGCAGCGGGTGCGGGTGAGGCCTTCCCGGTATACCCTGACGTATCCGAGCAGCCCGAGCGTGGCCATCCACACGACGACGAGCGGCGGGGTCAGCAGCCAGGCCAGCACCGCGATGGTCGTGAAGATGCACAGGCGCAAGGGGTCGGACGGCGCCTGGCCTTTGGTGCCGTCCGCCGGCGGCGGCACTTCGCCGGAGCGCAGCACCGAGACACGCGGGGATTGGTCGGAAACGCTCACCGGTCCTCCTCCGAGAGGATCTCCAGGGTCAGGGCGGGCTGCGCGGCTCGCGCGCTCGGCTCTAGTGCCGCCTCGCGTGCGGCGGCCCGTCGGGCTAGCTTGTGCTCACCGAGGGGCGTCCACGCCTGGACAGCGCAGAAGGGAGCGCACTGGTCGGCCTGATCGTCCCCGACCGTGCCCACGTGCACGCAGCATTGGACCAGCCGCTCCTCGATCATCGTGCTGATGTCCATGAAGGGCTTAACCGTGATCCGCTTGATCCGGTCGGCCATCAGGCCGCGGATCTTGCGGTTGCTGCCGGCCAAGCCCTCGCTAGCGAGTCGCATCAGCGTGGTCATCCCGAGGTCGCAGTTCTCGCATACGTCCCGTAGCAGACCCCATACCCGGGGCTGGGCCAGCGAGGCTTCGTCGGACAGCAGGCCGAGCAGGGACTGCTTCACCAGTTCCCGGATCTGAGGCGCCAGCTGCCAGCCACCGATGCGATTACTCACCAAGCCGAGGTGGGCCTTCAGCTGCTCGGCTCCGATGATCTTGGTCAGCGAGCGCCACTGGCCGCTGTCGGTGCGGACCAGGTATCCCACGCTGCAGCAGTGCGGGTGCGAGCAGGGCAATGCGGTCAGGTCCCGCCATCCGACCAGGCCGCCGGTCTGCGGGCCCAGACGGGCGAGCACGCCGGTGTGGGTGAGCCGGTCCATAGGGTTGATCCCGGCCGACCTGCCCGACCCGAACTGGGGCTGGATGCTGACCCCGCCGACATACGGGGTCTCCAGAGCGCGCAGCACCACTGCGCCGATCTCGTCGTCGTTGACGCCGCGGGACGCGGTCATGGTGAGCGTGCTGAAGACCTCCGCCGAGGACAGCCGGTCGACAGCGGTTTCTTTCCACCGCAGCAGGTCACCACCGCGGTGCGCGCGGTAGGAAGAGGCTCGCCGGCCGTCGTACTGCAGGTACACCTCGACCCGGTCCCGGTGAGCGGCCAGCCACTCAACCAGAGCGTCGTCTTGCGCGATCCGGATGCCATTGGTGTTCAGCAGGATACGGTTGACGGGACGGCCCGCGAGTTCGCTAAGAATCGTGGTGATCTCTGGGTGCACCGTGGGCTCACCACCGGAGACCATAACGACGTCCAGCCGGCCGTTCTCCCGGGCCAGCCGGGCATCGACGTTAGCCATGACCTGGGCGACGGGGACCACGCCGGCCTGGTCCGGGGAGGACTCCGAGAAGCACGTCGGGCACCGTAGGTTGCAGCCCTGCACGACGTCCTCGAGCAAGATGCAGGTGTGCTGCGTCTGCATCTCCGGCAGCCCGGAAAGGTAGGCCTCCGGGACCGGGGCGAAGTTGCCCGGCCGGTCAGGGACATGCGCCTTGGTGGGGGCGGTCCACTCCTCCAGGTAGCGCAGGATCTCCGGGCTCTCGTCGTACAGCGTCACCACCCGGCCGTGCGTCCGGCAGGCGCGCACCAGCCAGATCCGGCCCTCCTCCTCCACCAGGTACCCGGACAACCGCGCCACCGACTCCAGCGGGGCCGACGGGTCCTGCGCATGGCAGTGCGGGCAGAAGGCCGTGACGTACCGATGCAGCCGGTAGGACCGCAGCGGCATGCCTGTCGCGGTGGTGCGGCTCATCCGTGCACCGACTGGCTGATGAGCGTCACGCAGGTCCCGAAGAGCAGCAGGATGAGCGCGACGATGACCAGAGCCACGATCGAGCCGGTGCGAAGGCCCCTCCTGGGCTCAGGGACCCCCGGCGGCGGCTCGCTGCCCTCGGGCGGCCGGTCCGGCGGGCCGCCGTCAGCATGGGGCGGCGGGATGTCAGGCAACGGGGGCCCCCTGGGTAATGGCCGCGGCCGTGGTGGCCGGCGGAGCGGCGGACCGGTAGGCGCCGGAGCGCAACTGGCGGGCGAAGTACCAGGCGAACAGCGGCGCGGTAGCGAGCAGGAACCACTGCGAACGAGTCAGGCCAAGCGCCACCACCTCATTACCCCGCACGAACTCCACCGCGAAGCGGAAGACCGCATAGGAGGCCAGGAAGATCTTGAACAACTCCCCGGGGACATGCACCCGCGGACGCAACCAGAGCAGGACAGCGAACAGCCCGGCAAGGAAGATGATCTCGTAAAGGAACGAGGGATGCAGTGCCACACCGGGCGCGCACTGCGGGCAGTTCGGGATCCTGTGAACGACGTTGCCCGGCGGGACGAAGCCCCACGGCAACGACGTCGGCGTCCCCGGCTGCTCGGTGAGGAAGCACCCGATCCGCCCCACCGCGATGCCGAGCGCGGCCGCCGGGGCGAAGACATCCCCGGTGTGGGCCCGGTAGCCGATCAGCCGCTTGGTGACCAGTACCCCGAGGTAGGCCCCGGTCAAGCCGCCGAGCACGCTTTTGCCGGCGTCGACCACAAGGCCGGGCAGCGTCGGGTGCGCGGTCTTGGTCAGGTAGAGCCACCAGTTCCCGGCCCGCGCGCCAAGCGCCGCCCCGACCAGCGCCCCCACCACGATGGTGGCCATCGCCCGGCCGGCCATGCCGCGGCGCCGCGCCTCCATCAGCACCACAGCGGTCCCGGCCAGCAGCCCGAGCACCGTAAAGAACCCGTGCGTCGGCACCGGGAACGGCCCGACATGGAACAGGACCGGATACATGCCGATTAGCCTCACCCCCCATTCCTTGAGGTGCAAGGGACCTTAGACCCGGTGCGCGGCAAGCCCGCGGGCACAAATAATGGCCCTGTGCGGCTTCCCGATCTCGGCGATCAGGGTCAGGGATGGGTGTGGATCCAGGCCCTGATCATGGCCGTCATCCCCGCCGTCGGCGGCCTGGCCCCGGAGTGGCCGCCGCCAGCCCGGATCCCGCTGATGGTGGCCGGGGGTGCGGTGCTGGCGCTCGGCTGCGCCCTCCTTGTCATTGCGATCCTGACCCTCGGCGGCTACTTCGCCTTCACCCTCCGCCCGGCCCCCTCAAGCGCCCTGGTCACCACCGGGGTTTACGCGCGGGCCCGGCACCCGATCTACGGCGGCTGGATTCTGGTCGGCCTTGGCTTCGCGCTCGCACTATCTCCCTGGGCGCTTCCGCTAGCCGCCCTGCTCGCCCTCGAGCTGAGCGGCAAGAGCCGGGTCGAGGAACGTGCCCTCGTGGCGCACCACCCCGAATACACCGCTTACCGTCAGCGGGTAACCCGGCGCTTCTTCCCGCTCAGACAGGGCTGACTCCGGCGGGATGATTTGCTGCAGGCCCCAGCGCTGGTTCGGTGTTCCTAGCCGGCCTTGTGGCCTTCACCGCCGGCTCGACCTGGGCGGCGTTCCGGCTCGGTGGGCATGCTGATCGCCGCCCGGGCGAGCATGGGCATCGGCGGGGCCATGATGATGCCCGCGACGCTCTCGATCATCACCGACATGTTCCGCGACCCGGCGGAACGCCAGCGCGCGATCGGCATCTGGGCGGGCACCACCGGGGTGGGTATCGCGCTGGGCCCGATCGTCGGTGGCTTGCTGCTGGCCAGGTTCTGGTGGGGGTCGGTTCCTGATCAACGTGCCGATCGCCGTGCTCGGCGTGGCCTGTGCGCTGCGACTGTTCCCTGATTTTAAGAACCCGGCCGCGCTGGCCCCGGATCTGGCGGCAGGACAGGACTACCGTCAGCGGCCATACCGCCTGAGCCACGCCAAGGACCCCCTCGGCCAGGCCAGCCCGTCCGGCCCCGGTGACCACCTCGGCGGCGAACCACGCCAGGAGGCAGACAAGCAGCGCGGCGGCACCGGCACACACCGCCGGCCGCAGCCCCCACGGCACCCCAGGGCCACGCCGCCATGCCCCGGCCGGCCAGACCGCGAGCGCGGCGAAGCCGGCCGACGCCCAGATCGCGTGCGCCAGCGAGCCACCGCCGCCAGCCTGCTGCGGATAGGCCGCGACCAGCATGCCGACCGCGGCCCCCGCCACCAGGATCAGCCGCCCGGCTGCGCGGCCGGCCTGAGCGCGAGTCCGGTGATCACATCGCAGGTACCGACGGCCAGGAACGTCAGCCGTCATCAGCCACCGGCTGACAGCCCCCACCGCGGCGAGTGCGCTCACCGTATCGGTAACCGGGTCGAAGGATGGCGGCTGCAAAGCGGCGGCAATCGTCGATCCGCCGACCAGCAGCACCGGGGCCGCGGCCGAGGAGAGCACGCCCCACCACGGCACGTTCCGCATAGCCGCACCGTAGGCAGGGCCCGCTCGACCGCCGCAGTGGCCAAAGTCCCGCCCTAGGGGACCTGCTGCCCCTGTCCCGGGCTGGACGCCACCGACGGGCACATCGCGGCCCGGCCTGGCGCTGCGGCCATGCCGCCTGGTATCACTGGCGCAGTCGGCAACGTGTATCCGCTGGATGTGACTGGCAACGAACACGCCGAACGCGGTGGGCGCCACGGCCATGAGCAGCTCGATGTGATGACCTCGGCCACCAGCAGGGACGTCAGGTGAACCCCGATGAGCGGGGCCAGGTTCAGCATGATGGTGCCCTGGCCTGGGCGAGCACGGCGCCGACCTGCTGATCGATGACCGCCAGCAGGTGCACGGGCTGCCCGTCACCGCTGGCATGACGCGTGCCACGCACTGCCTTACCGTCCACAGCCAGCGCCCGCCGCCCGCGCCGGCCGTGGCCCGGTCCCTGGCCGGCGAGCCAGGAACCCACCGCGGCGCCCAGTGCGGCGGCATCAACAGTTTCCAGGGCCCGGCGGATAGTGGCCTCATCCGGCGGACCCGTACCGCCGGGTCAGCGGATCACGGCGGACGCCGAGCGAGGCCAGGACATGCGGTGGCGCGTCCGTCCCCCGGTTCAGCCGTGGGCGGTCTTCAAGACCGCGGGCCAGGACCTGTAGCGCTCCGGTCAGCGCTCAACGTCGCTGCCCAGCGTCATCCCCGGTTGGCGATCCTGAACCCTGTGGACCGGGGAAGGCTGCGCCCTTCCTCGCGGACCGTGATGGCTTCCGCTCCTCCCTGCTTAACGCAACTAAATACAGTCTTCCCATCGTGCTCCGCCCGCGTGCGGCGGACCGAGGGCTCATGGCCTCCCCTGCCGGGCACTTAGCCTCTGCCAGCGGCCGTAGTCAGGCGAGATGCTCGCTACGTAGCCAGAACTGCCGGAGAGGCCGCCCGCCCGCTCCGTCCGCCGGGCGCGGGGAGGAGATTGCCTGGTGCGATGGTCACTGCGGGATGTGACCATCGCCTCTACGGCAAGCCCGCCGCCAGGCACCTGATGGAGGCGCCACGGTCCTCTTGCCGCGGCCTTCGGCTGGCGTGACAGCAGATGGCCGCCGGGGGCCGCAGGGAGGTTGAGATGAAGACACAGCGGCGCATCTTGCTGGTGGTGATCGGATCTCTTGTGGAGTTCGGCGCGCTGGTGACCCTGCTCGCGGGCCCGCTAGGCGTTTTGCGTAGTTTTCTCATTGCGCTCGCCGCGGTGGCGGTCGCCAACGTCGTCTATCTCGTTTTCATCCGGCCCTGGCAGACGCACTGGGGCGCCACCGGCGGCGAGGCCGCACGGCCGATGCCGGGCGACGACATCGCCGGGCCCGGTGCCCGGTGCACCACCCGGGCCGTCACCATCCAGGCGCCTGCCAGTCACGTGTGGCCGTGGCTGACCCAGCCCGGCTATGGGCGGGCCGGCTGGTACAGCTACGACTGGCGCGGCAACGGCGGGCAGCCCGGCATCGGGCAGATCGAGCCCGAGTGGCAGCAGGTCGGCCCCCGCGATCCTGTACGCATGATGCCGGGCTCTGCCTTCGACGTCGTGCAGGTCGAAGACGGCCACTACTTCGTCGTGCGCGCTCCCGACCAGACCATGTCCTGGTGCCTGGATCTCGAGCCGCTGGATCAGCACAGCTGCCGGCTGATCAGCCGGTGGCGCGCCAAGTGGTTCGTCGTCCCGGCCAGCGCCCCGTGGATCGCGCTGTCCGACCCCGGCTCCTTCAGCACGGAGCACCGGATGCTACTCAAGATCAAGGCGCGAGCGGAGCACGCGGTGCCGCCTGGACTCGCCCAACCTTGAGCCGCAGGGCGGTGAACCCGCCCACCAGGCCGTCAAGGAGTTTGTTACCACTAGCGGCAACGGCTGGCCGCCGTCATCGCGACTCCTGGTACCGGCGGCCCGCGGCTATTTGCGGGCCGGGCGCCGAGCGGCAAGTATCTGATCGTGAGCTCTGGCCAGCTACTTGTCATCCTCAGCGTCGCAGCGGTCACCCTGTTCGCCGTGGCTGTGCTGCACCGGGCGGGGGTCCCGGCACCTGTAGTGCTGGTCGTGGCTGGCCTGATCATCGGGTTCCTGCCGTTTGTGCCCGCTGTTTCTCTCCAGCCAGATGTTGTGCTGCTCGGCCTGCTTCCTCTGCTGGTGTTTGATGCTGCGATCACGTCGTCGCCTACAGCGTTTTTCCGTGATGCCCGCTCGATCGGGGTGCTCGCCGTCCTGCTAGTGGTGGCGACCGCTTTCGGGGTGGCTGCGGTCGCCCACTGGATCGGTCACCTGTCCTGGCCGATGGCGTTCGTGCTCGGCACGGCGGTCGGTCCGACGGACGCGTCGGCGGCTACCAGCCTCGCCAGGAGGCTCGGCCTGCCGCGGCGGCTGATCACTATCTTGGAAGGGGAGGCGCTGTTCAACGATGCCACGGCGCTGGTGCTGTATGCCGCTGCCGTGGCCGCCGCCGCCAGCGGGCACTTCTCGGTTGCCCGCACCGCAGGCTCGATCGTGTACTCGACGGCGGCCGGGGCAGCGATCGGCCTGGCCGCCGGATGGGTCGGCCGCCGGCTGCGCGACCGGGTCGACGACCCGCCGATCGAGATTGCCGGCTCGATCCTGCTGGCCTACGTCGCCTATCTGCCGGCCGCGGCCATCCACGCGTCGGGTGTGCTTGCCGCGGTCACCGCCGGGCTGTACCTGGGCTGGCCTGGCCGCGGAGGCGGGTTCTCCGCCCGGAGCCGGCTCCAGTCGGGGGCTTTTTGGGAGACTCTGGTGTTCCTGGTGAATGCCGCCCTGTTCGTGCTGGTGGGCCTGTCGTTCCACACCTTCAGCACGCAAGCCAGAGGTCCGGTGGGACGGCTGGTGCTCACCGGGGTCGCGGTCGTCTTGGCCGTCATCGTGGTGCGGCTAGCCTGGATGCTGGGCTTGGGCTGGCTGGTCGGACTGAGGCGCCGCGGCCAGGCGGCCGCCGGGCAGCAAGGCTGGCGCGAGCGGCTGATCCTCGGCTGGTCCGGCATGCGCGGTGCTATCACGCTGGCTGCCCTGCTGGCGGTGCCTGCGATGACCGACGCCGGGCACCCCCTGGCCGGACGCGACGACATCATCTACCTCGGGTTCGCGGTGATCATCGCGACGCTGGTCGGGCAGGGCATGACCCTGCCCGCCCTCGTACGACGGCTGCGCCTTCGCGAGCACCCCTCCGTCGCCGATGCCGAACGCCAGGCCCGCCTGGAGCTCACCACCGCCGTGCTCGATCATCTCGGAGAGGCACGCGTGACTGGTGAGCTGCCTGCGGAGCTCAGCGACGGCCTGCGGGCGCAGTACCTCGCCCGGCTGCGCCGGCTGGAGACGATGACCGGCGACGACGGCCTCGAAGAGGAGGCGGCCGCCACCGCAGACGCCGACCTGGCCTTGCGCCGCGACCTCATCGCTCTTCAGCGGCGCACGCTGAGCGACCTGCGCCAGCAGGGTCGCATCGGGGTCACCACCCTGCGGATCATCGAGCGCGACCTCGACCTGGAGGAGACCCGCCTGCCCACTGCCTGAGCCCTCCAGACGCAGCGTGAAAACCGCTCCGACGTCTTGGAAGTGCTGCGCCGGGCATGACTCGAACCTGCGGTCTACTGCTAATCCGAAAGTTCGAGACTTCCGCCCGGAACGGGCATCCCTTCAGGGATATCCAAGGCTTAGGAGGCACTCCCGTGACATCGCAGATGATGCCAGATGTGGCCTTACCCGGGCAGGACGGCGTAGCCGGGGCCGAGCCGGGTCCGGAACGCGGCGAGCAGGGCGCCCGGTACCGGCCGCGCTCTCGGCGGCGGCCAGCCGGGCGGGGTCGAGGTCGGCGGCGAAGACGCGCTGCAGCATGTGCCAGTCCTGCGGATGGGCCCTGATACCTGCCTCGAAGAGGCGCGCTACCTGCTGCATCATCGCCGCCGTCTTCTGCTTGCTGTCACCTTCGGCAGGCACCGGTATCTCTTCATGGACATGCACGCCCCAGTGATCACCCTCGAACCACAAGATCACGGGCATCAGCGCCGCGCCGGTCTGCACGGCGAGCGCATCACCAGCCTGGACAGCGCCCGCAGTTCGCCGCCTGGCGCCTGGCTCCCGATCACCCGGCGCAGGTTACCCTCAAGTACCTGCACCCCGGGGCCCTGGCGACGCCAGGCAAGGTCGGCTGCAAACCTGAATCCCCGCTGGGCCCACGATTCGGGCAGGCGGCACACCCCAGACCAGCCGAGACCATACCCGGCATCGGTCAGCCTGTCCCTCAGCCCGGGCACCGGTCACCTCCTGAAGCGGACCCCTGGCCGGCCCGTGCGCCCGCGGGATCGTCTGGGCAACGGCAACTCCAGATCGCAGGCCATCGCCGGGTTTCCGGCACCCGCACTCCTCCGGGCGAACCCCCGCCAGGGCCAGGTCCCGGTAGCTGGCGGGCCACGCCGAAGTCGTGTCAGGGACCGCAGAACGCCCCAGGATAGGCTGCTTAACCGCTGCCCGGGTGATGTGACTCGCCGTTGGTCAGGTGCCCGCCGGTCCCGCCGGCGGCCGCCTTGCTGTCGATCTCGACCGGTACCGCGTCCGAAGGCAGACCGGCACCGCTTGCCTGATCAACGAATACCACCTGGTTGCATGACGTGGACGACGTTTTCGGCACGCACACCGTGTTCTAGCAGCAGGAGCGCCATGTCGTCGTGGGCGTGACCGCCGGTGTGCCGCTCGGCAGCTTTCATCAGGGTGTCCAGTGCCTGCTCGCAGTCGGGTGCGAGAAGCGCCGTTGCGATCGCGTGTTCTGGGAGGAAGCGCCCGCGGGCGTCGCGGCTTTCGACAAGCCCGTCGGTGTAGAGCAGCAGCCGGTCGCCGGGCGACCAGGCCGCGGTGAACGCGGTGAAGTTCTCTTCAAGGCCAAGCGGCAGGGCGGCTTTCCCGCCGGTCAGCGGCCGCAGGTCGTCGCGGTGGCGCAGCAGCGGCGGGTGATGACCGCAGTTGACAATGGTCAGCTCGCCGCAGGGGGTGATCTGGGCCAGCGCCGCGGTGACGAAGTCCTCCTCGCCCAGGTATGGCTTGATGGCCCGGCCGACCTCGCCCGCCACGTGTTCCAGGGCGGGCATTGCGACGGCGCTTCGCCGGAAGGCGCTGAGCACGTGCCGGGCCAGCAGGACAGCGTCCAGGCCCTTGCCGCGGACGTCGCCGACGATCACCCGGATGCCGTGCCCGGTGGGGATGATCTCATACAGATCCCCGCCGACCGAGGCCTCGCGTGTCGCGGAACGGTAGCGGGCCGCGATGGTGATTCCGGTCATCTCGGGGGGCAGCGGCGGAAGCAGCGCGAGCTGCGCGGCCTCCGCGATCGCGGTCATCCGCGCCAGGCGCTCCTCACGGCGGCGGCGCATGCCTGCCACCACGACCGCCATCGCGCAGATGGCGCAGACCACCGCAACCCGGATCCAGTAGGTCACACCCCCCGTGGCGCCGTCCCACCAGCCAGCCCCGATGGCGAGCGCCACCGCGGCGCCCGCGAAGACGGCCGTGCGGCGTTCGTCGGCGACGCTGGCCGCGACCAGCGGCGCAATGCTGAACAGCGAGACCACCATCACGTCTGTCGTCGCGTGGATGACGCCAAACAGGACCAGGCACAAGGCCGCCACGGCCACTGCGACATGCTCGGCCGACAGGCGTGACCGCGCCGTCACTCCCGGCTCTCCCGCTGGCGCGAGCAGCTTCACCGCGCTCCCCCCTCGCCTCACCGGGTTCTCCGCCGGTTCGCAACATGCCGCAGCGGGATCCGGGCTTGTGGCAGGTGGTAGCGAAGACGTCTGACCGGCACCAATGGCGCAGCATAAACGCTAGCAGGAGAGGTCCGGTCGCCGCCGGGAAATGGCATAACAAGTCCGGAGCCCCGGGTGCGCAGTACGGCCGGGCTCGCTGGCGGCCGCGGCGGCCGTTACAGCCGCGCCCGCACAGACGTCAGCCGGCGCGGGCGCCGGTGACGGCGAACCGTTCCACCGCGGCGACGTGCCCGCCGGTGGCGGCCGCGATCGTGATCACCTGGCCGGGCGTGGCGAGGAACGTCACGCTGGCCGACCACGGGCTGCGGGTGCCGCCGGCCGCCCGGCAGCAGTAAGCGCCCGCCGGGACCTGCGCCGACAAGGTGTGCACCGTGACCCCGATGCTCTCATCCACCCCGGTGATCGTGCCGCCTGCCGTCACCGGCGATGGCACCGTGCCGCCGTACGCCGGGCGATCCACGGTAAACGTGCGGTCATCGGTGCCGACGACCTCCCAGGGCGCGTACGTGCCCGAGCCGAAGAGCACCAGGTGGATGATCGCGGCCGTGCTGATGGTGCCGTCCGGCAGCTTGATGCCGACTGCCACGTGCGCGTCGCCGCCGCTGACCGCGCTTTGGGCGACCTGGGTCACGTCGGTGTAGCCGAGGAACGCGGCGAACGCGGTCGCCGTGAGGTCAGCGCTGCGGTGCCAGGGCTGATGACCGCCGGACTCATAACTCGCCTGCCAGGCGCGCACGTCGGCGAGGCTGGCGAACGGGAACAACGGCAGGTACCCGGCGGGCAGGCCAGTCGTCTGGGCGGGCGCGCCGGACGCGCCCGGCGGCTGGGTCGTTGCGGTCGCCGAGCCAGACGCGCCGGCCGAACCGTGCCGAACTGGTGCCAGTGGCCTGGTGGGGGCCGGGGCCGTGGTGGCCGTGCTGCCGCAGCCGCAGGCCACCAGGGCGGTGATCGCGGCAACGGCGAACAGGGCAGTACGGAAATGCTGAGTCATCCCTGTCTCCGGAAAGCAGAGTCGGCGCCATGGCGGCAACGCCGCTCCTAGCCTTGGCCGGGACCGCGCGATGTCGCAGGGCCGAACGTCCTACCGGGCCCGGCAATGGTCACGTGGCTGGCACGCCCAGGTTCGCGTGCGACCGCCAGCTCCTGTCGAGGCGGAGGTCAAGGGTGCAGCCTAAGCGAGTAGGCGCAGATCTGCTGATCGTGGGCGCGGCGGCGGTGTATTTCCGTGTCCTGCGCCCCTGGCACCCCAGGCTACTCATTCGCCACCCTTGACGCGCTCAGCGGCTGACCCGTCAGCCAGCCGTGATCGGCGACTTGCATGCCGGTCACGCCCTCGGCCACCACGGCCCGGATCCGCGGGTCGGGAGCCGGTGGCCGCGATAGCCTGCTCACCGCCCATCGAAAGCACGAGCACGTCCCTGATCCATCAGGCAGCGGTGCTGCCTGATGGATCGCACTCGCCCGGCCTGCCGGGAGACTGCCTCACCACTGCGCCGGGAACGGCGGGAGGGCTACCTGGGCCAGGCAGCCGGTGTTGAGGCCTGAGGCGCTGGCGTGCTCGACGAAGGCCTGGACCAGATCTGCGTCGCGGCGGCCTCCCCCGCCGTCGCCCGGGCCGTGCTCGACCGGCAGGGCCTCACCGGTCAGCGCGGACTCATCCAGCACCGCGGCCCCGGCGGTGACGGCACCGTCCACCGGAGCACGTCGCCGGGCGCGACCAGCAGAACGTCGCCGATCTCGATCGCCTCCAGCGGCACCGTCTCGAGCGCTCCGCCGCGGTACCGCCGGGCGGTCCTGGGTGCCCGGGCCAGCAGGGCGTTCAGGTCATGCCGGGCCCGCTCGGCCGCCCACGCCTCCAGGAAGCGCCCGCTGGTGAGCATGACGCTGATCACCGCCGCCGCGAGCAGCTCGTCAACCGCCACCGCGCCGGCCAGCGCCAGCAGCGCGATCACATCGACGCCGATCCGGCCGCGACGGAAGCTGTCAGCCGCGGACCACAACGCGTAACCCAGCCCGCAGGCCGCCGTCGCCAGCCAGGCCGCATCAGCGACCGCGCCGGCCCCGGCCAGGCGCGCCAGCCCGCCCGCAGCCAGGCCCGATGCCGTCACTACGAGCAGCATCAGCGCCGACCGCCGGGCAAGCCGCGCCCGCCTGCTCTGGACAGTAGCCGTCATCATGTCTCCATCCGGCCCATCCGCTCGGAACCCTGCATGAGACAATCATCTCACTCGAACACAGAACCAATAAATATCTAGTAAGCTGCACGCTTTTCAGCAGGCTCCCAGTGCGTCTGGGAGCAGGCGGCAGGGAGCGCCGATCCGTACTCGCAGCGCCGCTGGGCTTGCAGCGGATACACGAAGACGTTTCCGCTCGTGCCGTACAGCGCCGGCGCCACATGGTCCGAGCAGAGGTGCTGGGTGCAGTCGCCGGCAGTGATGCCATGCGTGGCGTCGTGGAGGCATGGCTGCAGATCGGCCCGTGGCGCGTCGGCGCCGTACCGCTCGACCTGCCTGTCCGTCACGCTCATGGATGCTCACCTCGCGCCGTGTGCCGTGATCCCGATGTTTCACCAGACAGTAACCTGGTCCTCTGTGCTGCCGGTGCAGGGCGCGTGGAGGCGACGTGGAGACTCGAAAGGACGTTCGACCCTGCTTTGGCGGGACCTTTGGTCGATCGTGGCTCGTCGGCGCGGGTGAGCTGCGCCGATGCCTCAGTTCACTACGCGGGTAGTGTTGCCCAGGATCGCCATGATCGCGCCCAGGACGATGACCGCGCCGAGGGCGATCATCATCGGCCGGCCTGCGGAGGCGGTGTTCGACTTCGCAGCTGACCAGCGGAATGAGCCGCGATACAACCCCCGGATGATGATCCGTGCGGGCAAGGTCAGCGACGGCCCGGTCGGCAAGGGGACGGTGTTCCGCTCCGCCGCGAAATCCATGGGCCCGACCGCCGAGATGCGCATCGACCTGACCGGCTATGACAGGCCAGGCCGCCTTGCGTCCCGCACCACCACCAGGCAGGCGGACATCGACGGGACGCTCACATGCTGGTGCTGGCCGAAGGCGACATCGTGCCCGCCGACGCTCAGGTCACAGAGGCGGCGGCCCTGCTGGTCGACGAGTCGGCGCTGACCAGTGAGTCAGCTTGGTGGTGGCGGCCGTTCCCGAGTCGCTGCCCGCCGTGGTCACCCTGGCGCTGGCCCTGGGCGTCCGGCGGATGACCGCCCGGCACGCGCTCATCCGCCGGCTTCCCGCGGTGGCACCGACCCGGCCGCCGACCTCGCCGATCCGCGGGCGCGGGTGTTCGCCCGCGCCACCCCGGAGCAGAAACTCGCCATCATCACCGCCCGGCAGGCCGCCGGCGACGTCGTGGCCATGACCGGCGACGAGGTCAACGACGGGCCTGCGCTGCGCCGCGCCGACATCGGCGTGGCCATGGGCAGGCGCGGCACCGAAGTCGCCCGCCAGGCCGCCGACCTGGTCCTGGCCGATGACAACCTGCAGACAGTCGTGACCGCCGCCGGGGAAGGCCGCCGGGTCTACGGCAGCATCTGCCGGTTCCTGCTCTACGGGCTGTCCGGCGGCAGCGCCGAGATCGCGGTCATGCTCGCCGGGCCCGCCCTCGGGCTGGCGCTGCCCTTGCTGCCCGCCCAGATCCTGTGGGTCAACCTGCTCACCTACGGCCTGCCCGGCGTCGCCCTGGGCGGCGAGCCCGCCGAGCCCGGCATCATGACCCGCCCGCCCGGCCGCCGGCCGAAAGCGTGCTCGGCGCCGGGCTGTGGCAGCGGATCCTCCGGGTCGGCCTCGTGGTCGCCGCGGTCACCCTGGGCATCGCCTTGTGGGACCACGCCACCGGGCGGCCCTGGCAGAGCATGGCCTTCTTCCCGCTCGGCACCACCCAGCTCGCCGTCGCGCTCGGATCGCGGGCCCGGCCCGGCACCCTGGCCGACCCGATGCTGCCCGCCGCCGTCGCCACCGCCCTGGCGCTGCAGTTCGCCGGGCTGTACCTGCCGTTCCTCCAGGAACTGCTGCATACCGAGCCGCTGACCGCCCTCGACCTGCTCGTGATCTTCCTGGCCTCCACCCTCGGGTACGCCGCGGTACGGCTGGACCGCATCCTGTTCCGCCCAATCCAGCGCCGTGTCGAAGCAGGGCCGGGTGACCCGGATCTGCGCGGGAGGCCAAAGTCCCGGCTAGGAGGACCTCTTCGCCACATCAGGCGGGCCGATGGACCCTGAGCCTGCCGGCCAGCCCGGCGTAGTGCAGGAATAAAGAAGTGCCGTCCGCATTGCGCCGCCGCCCGCTCCCTGGATGCGGGTACGCCGCCGTCGCGAAGGGAATTGGTCATGTCTGTCCCGGGGGCGCCGCGAGTGGGGACGCGTCCTGACGGCGGGCAAGCATGCGGTGTTATGAGGAACCCGTCCGCTTCAGCACCTGCATGACCGGCACGGTGCTGGTGCACAGTAAGGCCACGCCCGCGGGCGCGGCCTGGCGGTCGCCGTGCCGGTCGTCCGGTCCGGCGGGAACTAATGCCCCTGGGCGCGGCCGTCCTCCTCTGCCGGTCCTGTCTGTCCAGATCCTTCCGTCACACCTGCCGCGGCACGTTCCCGGTGATGGACAACACCAGCCGCATCACCTTGTGCCCGGGATCCGCCGTGGGGCCGAACATGCACGGGCACCCGCCCTCGATTACCGTGATGCCGTGCTGACGGCCATCTTCAGCAGCTGAGTGCGACACGCTCCCGGCACCCGGCCCCCGGTGCATCCAGACACGCTTGATCCCGAGGTCGGCGCACTCCCGCATGGTGGCGCCGGCTGTCTCGGGCCTAGTCCCGATCAGCACCCAGTCGACCCCGCCGGGAATGGACTTCAGGTCGTGGTAGCAGGTGTCGCCTTCGACCTGGTCCGCGTTCGGGTTCACCGCGAAGACGGTGTAGCCGCGCTGCCGCAGCCGCTGATATACCACATTGCTGCCGTGGTCCTTCTGGTGCCGTGACACCCCGGTGACGGCGACCCGCTTGCCGGCCAGGAACTCGGCCGCGGCTTGCTTCATCGTCTGCATTTCACTCCGCCTCCTGCTCGGGCCCGGCCCAAGGCGCCCAGGCGCGGCCCTGACGCGGGCTCCGACGTCATAAGCCGACCGTGATCGGGCGGGACCGGCGCTGGCAGGGAAGAAGGTCCCGCCTGCCAAGAGCCCTGCGCCCCTGTTCCGGCCATCCGCTCCGCTCCCCGGCACGCACGCATGTCCTGCACGCCTGCTGACGTACGCCGGCAGCGACGGAACGTTCGGCCCTGACGGCCCGAAGGCCGCGGTCCAGGACCTAACCGGGAAAGATCTACTTCGCCATATCCGTCTTGTCTCACCGTAAGCACTGCCGCCCGCACGCTCAGTGCGGCGCAGTTGACCCATGAGGACCTCGCTGATCACCCGGCTGCCGCAGCGGGCCCGGCGGTGGCTGCCGCTGCTCGTGACCAACGGCGCATGAAGACGGGCCTTTCTGCCCCGTGCCCGCTGAATCCCGCCTAAGTCCAAGAGGCAGGAACAGAGGTGAGTGTCATGTCCGCTCTCAGGCGCTATGCCGTCGCCGCCGCCCTGGGCGGCCTGACGAGCCTGGCTGCCTGCGGGACCACGCCCGCGAGCCAGCCCGTCGCGGCAAGGTCACCCAGCCCGGCAACCAGCAGTCAGGCACCGGCAACCACCACCCCGGCGCCCAGCGGCACGCCGAAGGTATCCCAGCAGCCCGTGCTGCGGCTCGGCTCGCGCGGCAACGTGGCAGTGACCCTGCAGCAGCGACTGGCCGCGCTGCACTACTTCGACGTAGGTGCGGCCGACGGCGTGTTTGAGCAGAATACCTATCACGCGGTCATCGCCTTCCAGAAGGTGCAGGGCCTGGCCAGGGACGGCGTGGTCGGCCCGGCCACCCGGGCCAGGCTGGCCAAGCCCTACGTCCCGGCGCCCCGCTACAAGCTGGCAACTACGTCGCTGGAGGTGAACCTAGCCCAGCAGGTCATCTACTACGTCAGCGGCGGGACCATCCAGCGCATCCTTGACGCCTCGACCGGCAGCGGCAACTGGTACCACTCCCACGGCAGGTGGGCCCGGGCGATCACCCCGACCGGCCGGTTCCGCATCTACTGGCGCTACGCCAGCGGCTGGCAGCCCGGGCCGCTCGGCCCGATGTACCGGCCGAACTAGCACCGGTTCCTCTCCGATGAGGAGGCCTTCGACGTCGCCGTCCAGTTCCGCCGTGAGCACCCGCGGCGGCTGCGCCTGCTCAGCGCGATCCTCGGCTGGGGAGACCTCCGTGACGACGCCGCGGTCCGCGGCTTCGTCCCTACCCACCTGTTCGTCGCGTTCCGCCCGGCGGCGACCGGCCCGGCCTGACCAAGCGGCATGGCGCGCCAAGAGGCTCATACAAGCAGGTCAGCGAAGTGTCGCCGCAGATGTCACTCGCGCCTCCGGAGCGGTGGACGTACCCGATTTCGCGGTCGCGGTCTCGGTGCTGATCATCGCCTGCCCCTGCGCCATGGGCCTGGCCACTCCCACCGCGATCCTGGTCGGCACCGGGCGCGGCGCGCAACTCGGCATCGTGATCAAGGGCCCGGAGGTCCTCGAGTCGACCCGCGCCATCGACACGATCGTGCTGGACAAGACCGGCACCGTCACAACCGGCCGGATGAGCCTGGCGAAAGGTGACCGCCGTTCCCGGGGTGGACGCCGCCGAACTGCTGCGGCTGGCCGGCGCGCTGGAAGACGGCTCCGAGCGTCCGATCGCCGCCGCCATCGCATCCGGCGCCCGGGACAGGCTAGGCGGCCTGCCCGCCGTGCAGGGCTTCGCGAACGTCCAGGGCCTCGGTGTGTCGGGCGTCGTCAACTCCCGCGCCGTGGCGGCCGGCCGGGCGGGCTGGCTGGAATCGGAATGGGCGTGGCAGATCCCGGCGGAGCTCGCCGCGTCCGCCGAAGCGGCGGAGGCAGCCGGGCAGACCGCGGTGTTCGCCGGCTGGGACGGGCAGGCCCGCGGCATGCTGGTGCTCGCCGACACGATCAAGCCCACCTCGGCCGAAGCGATCCGGCGGCTGCGCGCCATGGGCCTGCGGCCGGTGCTGCTCACCGGCGACAACGACCGGGCCGCCCGGGCCGTCGCCGCGGCCGTGGGCATCGGCGAGGTGATCGCCGGGGTGCTGCCCGCGGGCAAGGCCGCGGCGATCAGGCGCCTGCAAGATTCCGGCCGGGTGGTGGCGATGGCCGACGACGGGATCAACGACACCGCCGCGCCTCGCCCAGGCCGACCTGGGCCTGGCCATGGGCACCGGCAGCGACGCCGCCATCGAGGCGTCCGACCTGACCCTGGTCCGCGGCGACCTGCTCGCCGTCCCGGACGCGATCTTGCTGTCCCGCCGCGCCCTAGCCATCATCAAGGGCAACCTGCTCTGGGCGTTCGGCTACAACGCGGCCGCCATCCCGCTGGCGGCGCTCGGGTTCCTCAACCCGCTGATCGCCGCCGCCGCGATGGCCTTCAGCTCCGTGTTCGTCGTCACCAACAGCCTGCGGCTACACCGCTTCCGGCCCGGTTCGGTGACCCGCGACGCCGCCGCCTGACCGGGTCGGAAGAGGCATGATCTTGGGTGCACGGATGTCACCGCGGCGCTGCCGGGCCGGCGGCCCGCAGGGTGGTGAGGCGCTGGTGGTATTCGTCCTCGCCGATCTCGCCGCGGGCGAACCGCCCGGCGAGCAGCCGCTCCGGTTCGGGTGCGGGCGGCCCGGCGGGTTCACGTCCCTGCGGGGCGTCCCGGCGGGCGTAGCGGACCAGCGCCACGATGCCGTAGATTACCGCGCCCCAGAACAGGATCATGCCGATCGCCATGAGGGCGTATCCCCAGCCGCCGATTCCGTTGCCGTACCCGTACATCATCGTCGTCTCCTTCATTCCGGCGCTTCCGCCGCGGCCATGCCGGGGGCGGGTGTTTAGTTCCATGACGGTGCCGTGCTCGTTCTGGTTACGCGCACGGCACCGGTGCGGCTTAATGTCACATTCCGCCCATCGGCGATCCGGTCCCGGTCATGTGCGAGCCCACGTCCGCCCCGGGCCCATGGTCCATGTCCATGTTGATCATCATGTCGAGGTGGCTCTTCACCCGGCTGATCATGGCCGCCTTCTGCTGCGCGGTCAGCGCGGTGTTCGCGTTGATACGGCTGGTCATGGCGGCCAGGATCGCGTCCTTGAGACCGGACACCGGCTTGCCCTGCGCCACGGCGATGTCGGCGAGCGAGTGACCCGACTGCAGTTGCGTGCGGAGCTGGGTCAGGGTCAGGCCGAGATAGTCCGCGGCGGCCGTCATAACCGGCTGCTGGCCAGACCACATGCCGTACATGCCGCCGCAGTTCCCGCTGCCCGGGCTATAGGACGAGGCCGATGTGGCGGAGGCTGGGGCCGTGCCTGTCGACGCGAGGGCCACGCCGCCGGCAGTGAGCACGCCGGCTGCCAGCGCGGCCGCGGCAAGCCCGGTCACCAGGTGCTTCCTGGTCAGCTTCATCTGTCTGCGCTCCTTAGTCTTTCCCCTACGCTTCGAGCATCTCCGGGTGATGTGATGCCACCAGCGGCGCTGGCGTGAAGCTTGCGTGAAGGCGACGGCCGGGCTTTCCTGGCAGGCTTCACGGGAGCTTCACGATCGGCGCGGCACTGGCCTCATCCGCGCGGCGGATGCTGAAGGTGGATGGTGATCTGAGGGCCCTCCCGGGACCCCAGGCTGAGAATCGGGGTGAGCGATGCGCCGGGTGCTCGTCGTGGATGACGAACCGCACATCCGTGCCGTGTTGCGCGGGTACCTGGAAGCGGACGGGTTCGCCGTGTCCGAGGCGGCCGACGGGGAGGAAGCGGTACATCTGGTCCGCCGGGACGCGCCGGATCTGGTGCTGCTGGATGTGATGCTGCCCGGGATCGACGGGATCGAGGCGCTGCGGCAGGTGCGGACCTTCAGCGAGGTCTACGTCATCGTGGTGACGGCCCGCGCTGAAGAAGTCGACAAGCTGGTCGGGCTCGGGGTCGGCGCGGACGACTACGTGACCAAGCCGTTCAGCCCGCGGGAGGTCGCCGCCCGGGTCAAGGCGGTGCTGCGGCGGGAGCGGGGCGTGCGGGAGACCGGCGCGGCCGTGCTGCGGTTCGATGGCCTGATCGTCGATCCCGGCACCCGTGAGGTACAGGCAGACGGCACGCCGGTCGGGCTGTCGGCGCTGGAGTTCGATCTGCTGGCCGCGCTCGCCGAGGCGCCCGGGCGGGTGTTCTCCCGCCGTCAGCTGCTGGAGCGGGTGTGGGGTTATGACTTCTTCGGCGACGAGCGGGTCGTTGACGTGCACATCCGGAGCCTGCGGGCGCGGCTGGGCGACGACGCGGCCAACCCGCGGCTGATCGCCACCATCCGCGGGGTTGGCTACAAGTTCACCGGGCGGCCGGCATGAGGATGCGCCTGCCGGTCCGGCTGTTCATCTCCTACGCGGCGGTGATCGCCATCGGCGCGGCCGTGACCTACGTGACGGTACGGCTGCTCGCCCCCGCCCTGTTCGACCAGCATATGAACATGCTCGGCGGCGACCAGACGGGAATGAGCCCGGGCATGGGCGGGCAGAACGGGACGGCCGGGAGCGTGCAGTCCGCGTTCACCTCCGCGCTGACCACCGCCCTGCTGGTGGGCGTGCTCGCCAGCGTCGCGGCGGCGGGGCTGGCCGCCGCGTTCGTCACGAGCCGGCTGCTGCGGCCGCTCAACACGGTGCGGGCGGCCACCCGGCGGATCGCGGCGGGCCACTACCAGGCCAGCGTGCCGGTCCCCGGGGTGCCCGAACTGGCGGCGCTCGCGGGCGACGTGAACACGCTCGCAGCGGAGCTGGCCAGCACCGAGGCCCGGCGTACCCGGCTGCTAGGGGAGGTCGCCCACGAGATGCGCACCCCGCTGACCGCCCTGGGGGGGTACGCGGAAGGCCTCATCGACGGCGTCTTCGCCCCGGAACCGGAAATCCTCGGGGCGGTCAGCGACGAGCTCCGGCGGCTGCGCCGGCTCGCCGACGACCTGTCGGCCCTGTCCCGGGCCGAGGAACAGCGGCTGGAGCTGCACCCCGCCGACGCCGACCTGGCCGGCCTGGCCCGGCGGGCGGCCGGGCGGCTGGCACCCCAGTTCGCCGACCGCCAGGTGACCCTGGCCGTGCACGCGCCCGGCCCGCTGCCGGTGCGGGCCGACCCCGACCGGATCACCCAGGTCCTGACCAACATCATCGGCAACGCGCTGGCCGCCACCCCCGCGGAAGGCACCGTGACCGTCCAGGCCCGCACGGCCGGGCAGCGAGCCGAAGTCTCGGTAACCGACACCGGCGCCGGGCTGGCCGCCGGGGACCTCGAGCGGGTGTTCGAGCGGTTCTACCGCGCCCCCGGGCAGCCGCGCCGCTCCAGCGGCTCGGGCATCGGACTGACCATCGCCCGCAACATCGCCCGCGCCCACGGCGGCGAGGTCACCACCTCCTCACCCGGGCCCGGACGCGGCGCCACCTTCGTCCTCACGCTCCCCCTCCGGACGAGCCCCCCGGCCCCGCCGACGCCCTGAGGCCGCCTGGCTGACGGACAGGTGCGGCTGGCGCCGACCCAGGAAAGTCCAAGGCCGGGCCGGGCCGCCTGCGAGGTCCTCCCCTGGTCACCGGCCTGGGGGCAACATGGTCACCCCGTGATGCCCTGTTCACGGGTCGCCGCAGCGGCCAGGGCATGATGAATGCTCCACGCGATCTGCCTATCCACAGACCAGAAATCCAGCCGGATAGGCGACATACCGGTCGCAGGCGCGAACTCAACATTGAGACCGCCCCATCCAAGCCGACTGTTAAAGTCTGAGGACACATCACTCCGCGCCGCCGCGATAAAGATGCCCCGGATGTGTCCCTTAAACATGCCGCTCCAGCGGAACACCAGCAGCCGCCGGTCCGTCAGGACCACGGCGTACTTATGCGCCACGATGAACCCCAGCAGCACTAGGACCACAGCCAGTGCCCCACCTGCGATAAAAGCGGCATTAACAAGGGTGGATCCCCCGATGCGGTTACCTAGGTAACCTATAACCTCCAGCATGGCCAATGTGAGAGTAAGGACGCCCAGCCCCGAAAACAGGGCTGCCCGGCCGCCCTGGAGGATTATTCATTCATCATTACTGTATAGGGCGAAGAAATAGAGCCCCGTCACTGCTGTCAGCATGCTCTCATACTTATCAATCGGGCATCGATACCGGCCGCCTTCCTCGCTAAGCATTCGCCAGCACTTCACCTTCGCGACGGCGTGCTCGACAGCGGAGCGGATCTTACTGAAATTCGCATTGAATTCGCGCTGCCAGTCTTTCAGCTCCGTGCCGCTAGCCCGCTTGAACGGCGCGATCGCGATGCCGTCGACCCCTATATACCCCAGGTCAGCAGCGGTGCCGTCCGGGCCAATGGAATTTTCCAGTGCTGACTTCAGGCCGGACGCCTCGAATGCATAAGCGTCGTGCCTGGCGCCGTGTATCGGAACCGGACCGATCGCGGCCACATCGCCATTCAGATTGGCTGCGATCTGCACGTTCATGCCCGCGAACTTCACTTTACCGGAAAACAGGTCCGGGATAGCGTTCCAGTCCCATACCGGGCAGACGGTGCCGTCTACCAGGGCTGTTCCTCGGCGCCCCAGCACCTGTGCCGGGTCAGGGACGAATGAGGCGAGCGCCCTGCCGATAACTGGCCGCAGGAGATCCCATCTCCTGCTCACGGTCGGCTGGCTGCACTTGAAAACATTCGCCGCAGCCGCCTGGACGATATTACGCCGCATCAGCGCGACTACTAGGATGACCGAGTGGAAAAGGTCTACCGCTGGCGGCTTCTTCGCGTCAGGTTTGGTGATGGAGCTGATTTCTGCGGTCACCATGATGCTCAGCCTGGTCAGTTGCCCCCAGGTTAGGCCTGTGAGATCATAGTACTCCAACGGTTCCTCTTTCTGATCCGATCCGGTCTTGTCAACCTTGGATCTAAATAGAGGAACCGTTGCCATGTCCAGACCTTGCGGCCATTCTCAGTAAATGTTCATCTTGGGCTGTGGAAATGTGGATAACATTTCTCCGATCCAGCCGCCCGAGTTACCGTCGGAAAACATCCGGTAATAGGACGAATGAATAACCCTCCTGGGTGCAAATCGCCACCGGGGTCACCAGCTTTTCTCCCTCGTCAAGGTGACCAGATGACTCCTCGGCAAGCCGTCTGAGACGGGGGCGTGCCAGTGCCCAGCCGATCGATGTGCCAAACGCCGGGTCGAACCCGACCCGCCAGTTCTGGCTCATGGAAATCACTCCCGATCCTCACTTCGTGCCTACCGCCGCACGGGAAAGCAGAGGTAGGGACGAACGTCTTTCCCATGAAGCTTGCGTGACGCACGGCGCTGACTGCAACCAGAGGCGAACGTCCCATAGGTGGGCCGGCCTTTGCCTCTGATTGCTTCCGTTCCGGAGATTCACGCTCGGATGTATCTGAGCGATGTTCTGGAGTTCCGGAAGGACAGTGGGTCCAATGACAAGCCCGATACGGCAGCGACTGCCATCAGTCGCGGGCGTTCTCTACTCCTCTGCAGGATTCGTCCTGCTGATGGGGATCATTACAGCCGAAACGAAGTATCCGGTCTTTCGGCATTACACGACACGGCAGGAGATCAGTGACCTCGGCGGCACCAGACCGCCGCAAGGACTGGTAACGCAGCCCTCCGCGATGATCTTCGATATGACGATGCTCATCGCCGGGATGCTGCTGCTGGCGGGAGCGTTCGCCTTGTGGCGGCTCTACGAGCACCGGGTGCTGACCGTAGTGTCCACGCTCTTCGGTGCTGGCACGCTCGGCGTTGGCATCTTCCCGGGCAACACGAGCCCGCATCCTATTGTCGCCATGATCGCCTTCGTCTTCTCGGCGCTGACTGCGATCGCGGTCTTCAAGGTGACCTCAGCACCGTTCCGGTTCATGTCACTGTCGGTGGGCCTGCTGTCGCTGGTCGCGCTCTTCGTGGGGTTCCTGGGTTCGAATAGCCCCGTTGCGAAGTCGATCGGTCTCGGCGGCGTCGAACGGTGGGTCGTCTTCCCGATGATCCTATGGCTGGCGTTCTTCGGTGGCCACCTCCTCGCGGCCAGGCAGCGGACGCAACCGGATGGACGCGGACCGGCTGCGACCGACGGGTCAACAGATGCGCCGGTTGACCCGCATGCGGTGGTTCCATCGGCTTGAGCCGATAACAGTGACGCTACGGCGTGCCGCAGGGCAAAGTCCTGACTGACCGGTTGCCGTTCAGCGCCCCAGGATTGGGAGCGGCACGTCGGCAGCCTAGACCGAGCCTCGTACAGCACTCTCATGGGCTGCTGGTGTCAAGAGGACATAACGGCCTGGTCCGGTGGCTGGAGGGCCGGCCGGAGCACAGATACGCGGCCAGAGCAGCCCCGACGTCAGTCGGCAGCGGCAGCCGCTCGGCCTCGCCGGCCCTTGGCCCCGCACCACCAGCTCACCGCGATGCCAGTCCACGTCCTCCAGCCGCAACGCGGCGACCTCCCCGGCGCACAGCCCCAGCCGCGACCGCAGGCACAGCACCGCGTGATCCCCTCTCTGTCAAACTCGCTTGAGACACAGGAGTGAAGCAAACCTCTTACTGAGCAGGGCGAGACAGGAACCACCTAGACGTGACTATGACGATGACCGACATGGCGTCGGCCGCTGCGGGGCATGATGGTGCCGTGGCCTCCGGGAAGGGGCCGCGGGCCGGCCAGCCGAAGCGGCGGGCCTTCACCGCGGCGTACAAGGCGCGGATCCTGCGCGAGTACGACGAACTGGAATCCGGGCGCGAGCGCGGCGCGCTGCTGCGCCGGGAAGGGCTTTACTCCTCTCATATCGACGGCTGGCGGAAAGCACGCGAGGCCGGCACGGAGAATGGCCTGACGGATAAGCCGGCCGGGCGGCCGGGACGCAGCACCGAGGCGGTGGAGAACGAGCGGCTGCGGCGGGAGAACGAGAAACTCACTGCGGAACTGGCACGGACTAAGGCAGCGCTTGAAGTGGTGGGAAAAGCGCACGCGCTCTTGGAACTGCTCTCCGGGAGCGCGGACTCAGACACGAAGCGGCACAGGTGATCGACATGGCCGTCACCGAGCTCGAACCGCTGACTTCGGTGAAAAGGGCATGCGAATTGCTCGGGAAATCACGGGCGACGCTGCACCGCCAGCGTAATCCCGTCCCGGCCGCGGGCAAAGCACCGCCCGGGCCGCGGGCACCGCACCCCGCGGCGCTGACGGCGGCCGAGCAGGCCGCGCTGCTCGCCCTGCTGGACAGCGAGCGGTTCGCGGACAAGTCCCCGGCCCAGGTGTATGCCATCTTGCTCGACGACGGCATCTACCTGGCCTCCATCCGCACCATGTACCGGGTGATGACGCTCGCGGACCAGGTCCGCGAGCGCCGCGCCCAGGCCGCCCATCCGCCCCGGGTCCGCCCCGAGCTGGTCGCCGACGGCCCGGACCAGGTCTGGACCTGGGACATCACCAAGCTGAAAGGACCCTGGCGCGGCACCTATTTCGACCTGTACGTGATGCTGGACATCTTCTCCCGCAAGGCCATCTGCTGGGAAGTCCATTACGGCGAGAGCGGCGACCTGGCGAAGTGTCCATTCAGGGGTTCTCGGCTGACTCGGGTGAGCGCGTGACGCGACACGCGGTGCGGGGCGCTTGAACCTTTGGTTGAGGTTGAGCATGATCGGGGCTTGTGTCCGATGCGCCTGACGTGCCCTCCGGCAGCGGGGGTCGGCGTGAGCTGGTCGCCCGGCTGCGGGCGGTGGTGGAGGCTAAGGATGCCGAGAACGCGATGCTGCGGGCTGAGCTGGAGGCTCAGCTGGAGCGGTACCGGCGGCTGGAGCTGAGGGTCGCGGAGCTGGAACGCCAGCTCGGGCAGGACAGCACGACCTCGGGGACGCCGCCGTCGAAGGACCCGATCGGGGCGCGGGAGCAGCGCAAGGCTGAGCGGAAGAGGGAGCGGCAGTCCTCGGAGCGGGAGCGGCGCGAGGACCGCAAGCGCGGCGGCCAGCCCGGGCATCCCGGCGCGGGACTGGCGCGGGACCCGGACCCGGATGAGCGGACCGAGGTGCCGCCGCCTGCGGAGTGCTCGCGGTGCGGGACCGGGCTGGAGGGCGCGGAGCGGGCGGGTACCTGGTGGTCGCAGGTCCGGGACGTGCAGATCGCCAGGTTCGTGACCGAGTACCTGCTGCCGCTGCTGACCTGCCCGTGCTGCGGGAAGGTGAATGCCGCGCAGGCGCCGCCGTGGGCGCACCCGGGCAGCGTGTCCTACGGGCCGGGGATCAACACCGCGGCGGTGCTGCTGTCCTCGTACGGGAATGTGCCGTCTGAGCGGACGGCGAACCTGATCGGCATGCTGCTTGGCGTGCCGGTATCGCCGGGCTTCGTGGACCTGGCCAGTGAGCGGCTGTCCGCCCGGCTCGAGGACGCCGGGTTCGATGACGCGATGCAGGCTGCCCTGGCCGGCGAGCCGGCGCTGGCCGCTGATGAGACCCCGGTCAATCTCCTGGACCCGCACGCCGGGCTCGCGGAAGAGGACGCCGGCGCGCCGCACGTGCTGGTCGTGCGCACCCCGCACCGCGGGCTGACCTGGCTGCGGGCGCTCGGCTCGCGGCAGCACGCCGCGATCACCGCGATCCTGGCGTTCTTCACCGGGTTCCTCATCAGCGACGGCTACGGCGCCTACCAGGATCTCCTGCCGCAACTCGCCGGGGTGCAGCAGTGCTGCCAGCACGTCATCCGCCGCTGCCGCGCCGTCACCAAGCTAGGACCCGGCGGCCTGCAGTCGTGGGCCGCCGACGTCATCGGCATCCTCCGCGAGGCGCACCAGGCCGTCGGGGAAGCCCTGGCCAGGGGCGATCCCGCGCTGGACGCGGAGCTTCTGGCGAAGCTGCGCCAGCGCTACGACGAGGCGGCCGCCTTCGGGATCACGCACAACCGGCACCGGGACTGGCACGACGGCAACCACCCCGGCTACACCCTCGGCTGCTGGCTGCGCGACTACAAGGAGCAGGTCTGGCTGTTCACCCGCGAGTTCTCCGTCGAGTGGACGAATAACTGCTCCGAGCAGGCGGTCAAGGCCGCCAAACGGCACCAGGCCGTCTCCGGGTACTGGCACACCCCGCGCACCCTCGCCCGGTGGTGCCGCATTCGCAGCTACCTCGACTCGGCCGCGAACCACGGACTCACCGCGCTCGACGCCGTCACCCGAGCCCTCGCAGGCGACCCATGGCTTCCGGCTTCAGCAGCCTGAAACCACAGCTCATGTCCCATCCCTGAATGGACACGTATGCCTGGCGGATGGGTCTGCGCCATCACCCCTTGGAGGGTGACCCAGGACAATTGCCTCACCGATGAGGACCTTTGTCCATTCCCGTAAGGCACCGTGCCCCGCAACCGGCCCCGCTCTTCGCAGAACAGGCACGCCGCGGCCAGGGACCTACTTGGCGGTGAGGCCCGCGCAGCGGGAGACGCTGCCGTGACCGCCCAACCCGCCGGGAAAGGTGGGGATCACCCCTGGACGGGTGATGGTAAACCGAGGCGCTCGAACGCAATCTGGAAACCGTATCGGCCGGGAATGGGAGGGCATGCGATGTCGCGCCTCCCCTGGGTCACTGTGGGCGCCGAGGCCGCTAAAACGTGAATATCGGCATCCTGAGGAAGGGAACACAATGGATAGGCGCGGTGAAGGATGGCTAGTGTTCGCGGCCATCGTGCTGGGCGTAGCGGGCATTATGCGGATCTTTGACGCGATCTGGGCCTTCCGTTATCACGGGGTGCTTCCAGAGAATCTCGAGGGCGCGATCTTCGGGCACAGCCTCAAAACCTACGGCTGGGTCTATCTCGTCGTGGCTGCCGTGCTCATCGGCTGCGCACTGCTAGTGCTCAACAGATCGCAGGTGGGCCGGTGGGTCGGGATCACGGCCGGCGCGATTGGATGCATCAGCGCCATCTGGTGGATGCCCTACTACCCGATCTGGTCGCTGACCTACGTTGGCCTCGGTGCCCTGGTGATCTACGCGCTTGCCGTGTACGGAGGCGAAGCCGAAGCCGGGTAGCCAGACCCGATCCCCACTGCGACGAGCAGCGCCACCGTGACAGCCGAGCCGATAGACATGGGCGGGATTCACCCTCGGAAGGGTGACGCCAACCGGTGACGGCCCGAACAGGATCTGGAAGCGATCCCGGACAGGCGGGGATCGCAGACCACGGTCACACGTTACTGCCGATCGGCTAGGGGTGAGTTATGGCGGATAAGGTTGATCTCCCCAAAGGCGACCTCGGTCCTGCCCGCGAGCCGTCGGGCGGGGAAGGGGCGCATCAGTTCGGCCTGACCGCGGCGATGGCGCTGATCGTGGGCAGCATCATCGGGGTCGGCATCTTTAACCTGCCGACCTCCCTGGCGGCGTACGGCCCGATCACCCTGGTGTCGATGGCGCTGACGACCGTGGGCGCGCTGGCGCTGGCGCTGCTGTTCGCCGCCCTGTCGCGGCGGCTGCCGGCCGACGGCGGGCCGTACGCGTACGCGCGGGTCGCCTTCGGCAACCAGCTCGGGTTCACGAACGCCTGGTCGTACTGGATCACCGCCTGGGCCGGCAACGCCGCCATCGCGGTCGGCTGGGTCCTGTACGTGGAGTATTTCATCAACAAGGGCCACAACAAGCTGTTCTCGATACTGCTGGTGCTGGTCGGCCTGTGGATCCCGGCGGTGATCAACCTGTCCGGGGTCAAGAACATGGGGTCGGTGCAGCTGGTGACCACGGTCGTGAAGTTCGCGGCGCTGGCGTTCATGTCGACCGTCGGCCTGTTCTACATCTCCAGCGCCAACTTCACGCCCTGGATGACCGCTCCTGCCGTCTTCGGACCGCTCGAAGCCTTCCTCAAGACCACGCCCCTCGACGTCCGTCAGTGGCTGATCTGCCTGGCCGTGTCCTTGTCCATCGTCGTGGTCACCGAGATCCGCAAGGCGGTGCGGCGCAGCGGCGCGGCAAATACCCACAATCACCCTGGGAAGGGTGACGATACTCCCGAACCGCTCGCACAGGATTTGGGCACCGGCTCGAACCGGGCCGGGCTAGACGGCGGTCACGCGTCACTGCCGGCCGCCCAGGACCGAGCGATGACGGAGAAGGTCTGAGATGCGGATCGTGATCGCGCTGGGCGGCAATGCGCTGTTGCGCCGGGGCGACCCCATGACCACCGAGGTCCAGCGCAGGAACATCAGGACCGCCGCCGAGGCGATCGCGCCGCTGGCTACGGAGCACAGCATCCTGGTCGTGCACGGCAACGGCCCGCAGGTGGGCCTGTTGTCGCTGCAGGCCGAGTCTTACCATGACGCCGAGCCGTACCCGCTGGACGTCCTGGACGCGGGCACCCAGGGGATGATCGGCTACCTGATCCAGCAGGAACTGCGGAGCCTGCTGCCGCCGGACCATCAGGTGGCGACCTTGCTCACCATGATCACGGTGGACCCGGATGACCCGGCCTTCACCCGCCCGACGAAGTTCGTCGGCCCGGTCTACGCCAAGGAGGCCGCCGACGCGCTGGCCGCGGAGAAGGGCTGGGCGTTCCGGCAGGACGGCCCCGCCTGGCGGCGGGTAGTGCCGTCCCCCCAGCCCCGGCAGATCCTGGAGATCACGCCGATTGCCTGGCTGCTGGAGCGGGGAGCCGTGGTCATCTGCGCGGGCGGCGGCGGCATCCCCACGATGTACCCCTCGTCGGGGCCTGGCGAGCTGGTGGGCGTCGAGGCGGTCATCGACAAGGACCTGGCCAGCGAGCTGCTGGCCGAGGATGTGAACGCGGACCTGTTCCTCATGGCCACCGATGTGGACGGCGTTTACCTCGACTGGGGCACGCCGCGGCAGCGGCGCCTAGACCGAGTGACGCCGGAGGAACTGGCCGGCTACCAGTTCGCGGCCGGGTCCATGGGCCCCAAGGTCGAGGCCGCCTCCCGCTTCGCGGCCAAGACCGGCCAGCGAGCCGCCATCGGCTCGCTGGCCGACATCACCGGCATCGTGGCCGGTCAGGCCGGCACCAGCGTCGTCCCGCAGCGGGCGCCTGACGGACTGGCAGGATCATGAGAACGGCAGGATCATGACACAGGAATCGCGCCGGGACGACGGCGACCCCGCACCAGTGCCCCCGCCGGGGACGCAGGAGAAAAAGTACCTGTCGGTGCGCCAGGCGGCGTTCATCGGTGTCGGGGCGATGGTGGGGGCGGGGATCTTCGCGCTGCTGGGCGCGGCCGGCGAGGTGGCGGGGGCGGCGGTGTGGCTGTCGTTCCTGATCGCCGGGGTCGTCGTGATCTCCTCCGGGGGGA
>CAVUBD010000014.1:0-61594 GCA_963739615.1 uncultured Actinomycetes bacterium | reverse complement strand
CATCGTCAGGCTCGCCCCAGTCGAGCTGAAGCCGTCCGGCAAAGCCTCCCCGCCGCCCTGGCCCAGCCGTTCGGCCGCCGCGATTACCTGACCTGCTTCCTCCCGCTTCCCGGACAGCGCGAGCATCCACGCCTTGACCAGGAGCAGCCCCGCGTGGCCGCTTTGCATCTCCTCCGGCAACTGCCCGATCCAGGCCAGGACGGTGTTGTGCCGGCACGAGTGGGCGTAGCTGACCCACGAGGCTTCGATCAGCTCGGCGGCCTCGGCGTGCGCGCCCGCGGCGATCGCATGCCAGATGGCCTCGCCGGTCATCCCGTGATCGCGATGCCAGGCGTACGCCCGGCGGTGCAGGGCCGGGGCCGTGCCCGGCTCACGCCGCTCCAGCTCGACCCGCAGCAGCTGCGCGAACAGCGGATGGAAGCGGTACCACCCGCCCTCGCTGTCCAGGGGGATGAGGAAGAGGTTGCTGTGCGACAGCGCGTCGAGCACCGGCGCCGAATGCTGCTGCTCCAGCACCGCATCGCACAGGGGGCCGGACAGCCGTTCCAGGACGGAAGAGCGGAGCATCAGCGCCTGCACCGGCGGATCATGCGCCCGGAGCACCTCGGTCTCCAGGAAGTCGATCAGATGGCGGCTCGAGGCGCCCAGGTCGGTCACCAAGGCGTGGCGGTCGGCAGCCCGCCTCAAAGACAGCGCCGTCAGGTAGAGCCCGGCCGGCCAGCCCTCCATCCGCTCGACCAGACGATCCACCTCCCCGGGCAGCAGGCCGAGCCCCAGGCGCCCGTTCAGGAACGCGTCCGCCTCCCCGGGCGTGAACCGCAGATCGCCGGCGCGCAGCTCGAGCAGCTCACCGTGCCCGCGCAGCGCAGCCAGCGGAAGGTCCGGCTCCGTCCGCGTGGAGAGCACCAGCTGGAAGGCGGGCGGCGCATGATCGACGAACCAGGCCAGGCTCTCGCGAGCCGCGCCGCCGGAAAGCCGGTGGAAGTCATCCAGGATCAGCGTGACCTCACCCAGATCATCCAGCTCATTCACCAGGCGCGGCAGCACCACGTGAACGATAGACGCCGCCCCGGCCAGCTGCGGCGACGCCGGCAGGCTGATCGCCGGGCAGGCCCGGCGAAGCGCCTCGATCACATAGGACCACAGCACCACGGGGTCACTGTCGTCCTCGTCCAGCGTCAGCCACGCGACCGGCTTGCGCGCCGCCTCAGCCTGGTGCCACGCCGCCAGCAGGGTGGTCTTCCCGTAACCCGCCGGGCATGCCACCAGGCTGAGCGCCAGACCCGCCCCAGCCCCAAGCCGCTCCACAAGCCGCTCCCGCGGAACGACCTGATCACGCACCGCCGGCGGACGCAATTTCGTCCCGACCAGGACCGGCCCAGGGCCGTCCTCCGCCCTGTCGCCCATCAGCTCTCCCAGGCCTAAAAGCTCCTGCTGCAAGGGTCTGGAGCAGCCGTACGTTATGAAAGCGTAATTCGATCGGGGGTGGCTCCGCCCCACCCGGACCGGGTGCGCTGCCTCACTGGCCGAAAGTAATTTCAGCAGCCCGGAAGCGATCGACAGTGACGGACCGCGACAACATGTCACCGCTGGCACCGGTGCGGCGATGCGGATGACGGGGCCGACCGCATGGCCGTCGTACCATCCCCGGACAACGCGGAAGGGTTCGAAAGGAGCTACGCGTTACCCGTCACAGCAGGCCGAGCAGGCGGGCCCGCTCGATCGTTTCCGCGCGGGAGGAGACTCCCAGCTTGGCGTAAATGCTCTTCAGGTGCCACTTGACCGTGTTTACCGACATGCCGCATTCGGTTGCGATCCCGGCGTTCATGAGGCGAGAGGGCAGGAACCGCAGCACCGCCAGCTCGCGGTCGGTGAGGACCACCGTCGATTGGCGCGGAGTGCCGCGGCATCGGGGAGGATAGCCTAGCGCCACCGACAGGTTGGTGCCGGATTCGGTCCCGAGCGATTCCGCGGCCGCCCGGGCCAGGCGGGTCACCGCCGCGCCCTCGTCGAGAAAGACCCGGACCAGACGTTCCGGGGCGGCGAGCTCGACCGCCAGCCTCACGTGTCCCGCGGCATCATCGCCGGACTCGATGGCGGCGCGAGCCAGGAGCAGCTCACCGGTCAGCCGGTCACGCATCGTCGCAAGGCTCGCCCGTCCGAGCCGGGCCTGCACCGCATCGAAGCGGCCGCAGGCCAGGTCCAGGCGGGCCCGCAGGAGCGTATGCGCCGGGCCGCCATCGGGAAGCGTGGCGATCAGCTCCTCAGCCTGGCGTGTCTGGCCTGCCTGCAGGTGCCAGCGGGCGGCCGCCGCATCGACCAGGCACCGCAAGGCGGACCGCGGAAGATGCGCGATGAGCAGGCCGGCCTCGCGCAGGGTGGCGAACACGTCGTCGAAATCGTCCAGCGCGGCTGCCACCCGTGCCTTCTCCAGCCGGAGCAGGACCTGGTAGACGCGGGCAAACGGCTTAGCCCGAAGGATCTCCTCCAGGCGCCGGAACGCCGCGATGGCGTCGGCGAGCTCGTTGCGGTCGATGAGAGTTCCCGCCAGCGCAAGATGGGCGTCAAGCATGCCCGTGTGGGTGTCGACGCCGAACGCGTGAGCCGCCTCGAGAGCAGCCGTCGCCTGACGTTCGGCTTCAGCAGAGCCTGCCGTGCCGCACCGCGATGCGCGCGGCGAGCGCCGGCGCCTGCACAAGGGCCGCGATCTCATCGCCCGGGCTGCCGGCACGCAGAGCCGAGTCGGCCTGATCGGGCTGATCGGCCAGCAGGTAGCCGCGCACCAGGTTCATGCGGGCGCGGGCGCCGGCGATCCCGAGGTCGAGACCCGCCTCGACCGCCTCGACCGCCCGGCGGCCGGCGTCGATCTCATCGCCCGCCCCTGCAGTGACCGCGAACGTGAGAAGCCGGAGCACGTCGAGGGTGGCGACGTCCTCCGCCCGTGCCTCCGGCTCGTCACCGATACGCTTCTGTGCCCGCTGGACCCACGCGTGGGCCTCAGCCACCTGACCGTAAAATCCGAGCATCACGGCGTAGGTGAGCATCCGGGAGGCTGATTCGGTCACCAGCTCTCGCGGGAAGAGGTTGACGAATGCCGCGATGCCCGGATTATCGCCCAGGTCAGACCGGCGCCACGCAGCCCCGAACACGATCGAGAAGGCCCGGTCGGTGTCACCCGCGGCCAGCAGACAGCGGACCGCCCCGGCGACGTCGCCCCGCGCCTCCATGATCGCCGCGGCCGCGCGGTTTAGTCCTCGCGCTTCGTCCGGGCGGTGTGTCTGCAGCTCCGAGCGCAGCATCTCGGCCAGCAGCGGGTGATACCGCCAGGTGTCCCGGCCTGGTCCGGTCGCCATCACGAACTGCAGGTCGGCCTCCATCCGCCGGAGCACGTCTGCGCTGTCGCTGCGCCCGGACAACGCGTCGCACAGCTCCGCGTCCAGGACGTCGGCGACCGACGTCCGCAGCAAGAACTCCGACAGCTCCTTCGGGGCGCGGTGCAGGAGCTCGTCGGCGAGCAGATCGGCCACCACCGGGGTCCGCCCCGAGAACTCGGCCACCGCGCCCGAGACGTCGGCGCGATCCCTGAGCCAGGCAGCGGCCAGCCGCAGGCCGCCCACCCACCCCTCGGTGCGACGCCAGAGCCCCTCGACCTCACCCGTAGACACACGGTCCTCGCCGAGCGCGGTAAACAGCTCGGCGGTCTCGGCCAGCGTAAACGCCAGATCGCGCTGGCGCAGCTCGGCGAGCCAGCCCCGGCCCCGCCACCGGCTGACCGGCAAGCGCGGGCCGACCCGGCTCGTCAGCAGCATCCTCGAGCGCCCGGGCAGGTGCTCGACGACGAAGCCGAGACCCTCGGTGATCTCCCGGCTGCGCAGGTGATTTATGTCGTCGAGCACGATGACGAGCGGCTCCTCCACGGCCGACCACGCGGTCAGCAGCCGGTCCAGAAACTCCGGCGGCAGACGATGCACGTCAGCTGCCGCCGCCGCAGCCTGGGCGAAGGCACCCGGGACCGCGCGGTCCAGGGCCAGGGCGAACGTGAGCCAGAAACGCTCCGGCCGGTCATCGCTGGCGTCCAGCGTCACCCATTCCCGGGCGACCGGGTCCAGGGTCCCGAACCACTGCGCGACGGCCACGGTCTTCCCGGTGGCAGGGCCGCCGGTCACCAGCGCCACCCGCCAATCGGGCTGGGCCAGAACCTCGGCCAGGCGCGGACGGGCAATCGCCCGGACCGGTACCGCCGGGCAGCCGAACTTCGAACGCGGAACCGGAAGCGGGCCGCCTCCGGAAACGGCACGCGCGCGCACATCACCCATCTTCGCGACCCAATCACGGCGGGCTGCGGGGCGCCAGGGCCGAAAGTCCCATCCGGCGTCCTGCCCGGGCTCCGGTCCCGGGTCGTCCCTGCCCCAGGCGGGCCCGGCCGGCGGCGCACCCGGACCGGGTGACGGCAACTCACCCGCGGCTGAGAAACGGTGAATCCCAGCGCCCGGCCGGTTGGCAGCCAGTATGGCCAGATCTCCCCCACCGCAGGTGAGTTTCGTCTGCCAGCTGGCATGGTCGTGGCTGAGAGCCGGCCGGCGCTGGCGCGCGCTCCTGGCGGGGCTACGAGCGCCGGAACAGCAGCCGTGCGACTTCCCGGAACGGCACGATCAGGTACACCGCGATGCCGAAGTACAACGCCACCGCCACTTGCGGCGCGGCGAGCCCGATCAGGATCGCGATCACGTACCCGACCACGACGGGCAGGAGTTTCTTCGGCGGGGTGTCCTGCGGTTCCTCGCCGTCTTCGTGCGGGGAGTAGAGGTGCTCGTGCCGCGCGTACGCGTCCAGGGCGGACCCCAGGAGGCGGATGGCCAGGAGCGTGAGCCCGTACAAGGTGACGTACACCCGTTCGTCTTCGCTGCTGGCGTTATGCAGGGCCTCTGCGATGAGCCGGGTCGGGAACGGCAGGAAGACCACCGCGAGCAGGAGGAGCAAGTTGAGTCGCAGGAGGAGCGGATCAGCCTGCGCGAGCCGGTCGGTCAAGGCGGTGTGGGCGAGCCACGCAGCGCCGATCGTCAGGAAGCTGACGATGTACGCCACGTAGCCGGGCCAGGCATGCAGCACCTGCTGCAGCGCCGTGCTCCCCGGACCAAGCGCGAGGTCGACTACCAGCAGCGTCGCGGCGAATGCGAACACGCCGTCGCTGAATGCTTCCATCCGGCCCTTGTGAGCGATCGGCGCCCGCGCGGCGCCTCTTCGTCAGCTGGCACGGCATTGTCTCCCTTCGCGCTGGTGGCAGGCGGTGGCAGCCTGCGGATCCGGGCCGCCCGGCCGGCAGGCGGGCAACACACGTCCGCGTTGCCTGGCCTGCAGCGATTGTGCCACGCGGCAGCGGCTGGCAGGTGAGCCTCCCGGGCACTTGTGACTAATTACCCTGGTACTGCGCCCGATTCACGGGCCGGGAGCGGTTTCCACCTAGGTGAATTCGGGCGGCAGGTGATGCCGGGTCGCCTGCCTGAGTCTTAGCGTGCGGTGACGGGACAGCGGCCGGGGCGCACGGCCCCGGGCTGTACCGGTTGGCGACAAGGAGAGGAACGAGGATATGGCGAAGCCCGAGGCAGTGTTCATCTATGTCGGTACCTACCCCAGTGAGGCGGCGGCGCGGGATGACTACAACGTGGTCAAGGACCTGCATGCGGCCGGCGCGGTCGGCACCTACGACGCCGCGGTGGTGACCAAGGACGATCAGGGCAAGGTGCACGAGAACAAGGATGAGATGGCCACCCGGCACGGGGCATGGGGCGGCGCCGCCGTCGGCGCGCTGGTCGGCATTCTGTTCCCGCCCTCGATCATCGTCGGCGCAGCCGTCGGCGCCGCGGTCGGCGGGGTGAGCGGGCACCTGTGGCGCGGCATGTCCCGCGCCGATGTCAAGGAACTCGGCGAGATCATCGACGACGGGCAGGCGGCCCTGGTCATCGTCGGGGAGAGCAAGATAGCGCAGGCGGTGGACAAGGCGGCGCTGAAGGCCGACAAGCACGTCGGCAAGGAAATCAACGCCGAATCCAAGGACATCGACAAGGCCGTCCGGGAAGCCGCCAGCGAAGTCAGCTGACCCGCCGGTCCCCGGCCGGGGCATGGGCGGTTTCGCCCCGCAGCCCGAAAACACCGACACCCGTGGAGGACACGTGAGACCTGCAGACCGGGCTGGCCCGCGCAGATGGGTGCTGCTTCCGGCCGCCGTCCTGGTCCTGTCCGGGCTGATGGCCGCCGGATGCAGCAGCAGCAAGCCGGCTTACTGCACCGATGCCGCCAACCTCAAGACCTCGGTCAGCAACCTCGGCAGCGTCGACGTCGCCACGAACGGCCTGAGTTCCCTGCAGACCGCGCTGAGCAGCGTCCAGGCCAGCGCATCAGCGTTCGCCGCCGACGCGAAGTCCGCGTTCCCGTCACAGACCACGGCCCTGAACACCTCGCTGTCCGCCCTGGCCACCGCGATCACCTCCGCGAAAGGCCAGCCGCCGGCAACCGCGGCCGCGGCGGTCGTGCCAGCGGTCGCCCAGGTGAAGACCTCGGCCAGCACGCTGCAAAGCGCCGTATCAGGCAACTGCTCGTGACCGGTGCCCGGCAGGGTGAACCCCGGGGTTCAAGCTAACCCGGGGCGACGCCATGCCGCTCGCAGCTGTTCCGGGGACGGCCGTAGCGAGGTGGCAGGGGGAACGGAAAGGCGGACATGAATGGAAGACACGACCACGGCCCGGCCGGCCACTGCGCAGGGCAGTTCGACCGCGGACCTCGTGAAGCACCTGTCTGAGCAGATTGGCAGGCTGGCCCGTGACGAGGTGCGGCTCGCGCAGCTGGAGATGATGCGCACGGGCAAGCGGGTCGGCCTGGGCATCGGGATGTTCAGCGGCGGCGGGCTGCTGGCGCTGTACGGGCTTGGCTGCCTGCTGGCTGCCGCGATCATCGGGCTGGCCACGGCCGTGGCGGCCTGGCTGGCGGCCCTGATCATCGGGGCGGGCCTGCTGGCCGCGGCCGGGATCGCCGCGCTGGCCGGCCGGGCTGAGCTGAGGAAGGCCAAGCCGCCTGCTCCTGAGCGGGCCGTCGACAGCGTCCGGGCCGACGTCGAGGAAATCAAGGAGAGTGCGCACCGATGACCGAATCCGGGCTCACCCCGGCCGGCCCTGGTCCCGGCGAGGCTCCACCGGACAGCATCCAGGCGCTGACCGAGGAGATCAGGCACACCAGGGAAGACGTCGGCGAGACCGTCGCAGCCCTCGCTGCCAAGGCCGACATCATGGCCCGGGCGCGGGCGAAGGCGAGCGAGGTCGCCGGTCACCTCAGGGACACCGCCGGCAAGGTGAAAGAACAGATGGCGGTCCCTCAGCAGCGCCGGGCGGTCCTCGCGGTGGCAGCCGGCGTGGTCCTGCTCGCCGGTGTCCTGATCGCGCGCCGGCGCCGGAGGTGAAAGCCGGCCCGGTAGTGTCTCCTGGCTCGCGGCCGGGAAGCGTTCGGTCAAGAGGTGCCCGGCCCAGAGCACCCAAGCTGGCACGTCGGCTCAGTCGGGAGGCTGCTCATGCGCGACGCTAACGACCAGGCGGCGGGGAGCGCCGCCGCTCAGCCCGGCGAGGGCGAGCTGAGTGAAGCTGCGGCCCAGCCCGGCAAGGACGAGGAGATTGAACTCGAGCGCCTGCGTGCCGAGAACGCCGAGCTCCGCCGGAAGGCGGGCATGGTTCGTCGGCGGCGCAGCTGGCGAACCCCCGTTGCCCTTGTGCTCATTATTCTGGGCTGCATACTCGCTCCGGTCTCAGTTCTCGGTGTCTGGGCTGGCAACGAGGTTTCCGACACCGGCCGGTGGGTGGCGACCGTGGAGCCGCTGGTCCACGACCCGGCCATGCAGAACTACCTGACCGACCAGATCACGAACCAGATAACCAGCAGGATCAACATAACCGGAACCGTCAATCAGGCCGCCACCCAGCTCGACAGCAAGGGGCTGCCCAAGATCGCCACGCTGCTCAACCAATTCGGCCCGCAGATCGCCAGCTCGGTCACCGGCTTCATCCACAGCACCGTGCACTCGGTTGTATCCAGCCAGGCCTTCGCCACGGCCTGGGTGCAGGTCAATACCGTGGCCCACCAGGGGCTGGTCCAGGTGCTCTCCGGGCAGGGCGGCGGTACCATCAGCACGACCAACGGCGAGATCGTTCTCAACCTCGGTCCCCTGATCGCCGTGGCCAGGCAGGACCTGGTCGCGCACGGGTTCACGCTGGCGAGCAGCATCCCGCCGGTCACCCCGACCCTGGCGCTGTTCCAGGCGAAGGACCTCGGCAAGGCACAGTCGCAATACCGGCTGCTCAAGACCCTCAAGATCGTGCTGCCCATCCTGGCACTGCTCCTCATCGGCGCCGGGGTGTACGTCGCGCGGGGCCGCCGGCACGCCCTGGTCGGAGCCGGGCTCGGCCTGGCCGCGTCCATGCTGGTCCTGGCCATCGGCCTGGCGATCTTCCGCGCGATCTACCTCAGCAGCGTCCCCAGCAGCGTGCTGCCCGCCGATGCCGCAGCCTCCGTGTTCGACGCGTTTGTTCACTTCATCAAGCAGGGGCTCCGGGTCGTGCTGGCGGTCGGGCTGGTCGTCGCCATCGGGGCGTACTTCACCGGGCCCTCTCACACGGCGGTCCAGACCCGTTCGGCGCTGACGTCGGGGATCGACTGGATCCGGCACTACGGCGAGCGCAGGGGGGTATCCACCGGCCCGTTCGGCCAGTGGACGTACCTGCACCGCAGGAGCCTTCGTGTCGGGGCGGTGGCCCTATTCGCCCTGATATTCGTCTTCTGGGCTCAGCCCACTGCGCTCGTCGTCATCGTGATCGTCATCGTGCTGCTCGTCGTCCTGGGCCTGATCGAGCTGATCGGCAGGCCGCCGGCAGAACCGCACGCGGCTGGTCAAGCGGTGTCGTGACGCCGCGGGGGGTAATCGCGCGCCGGAGTATCCGCAGGCAAAGGCCGAGACCGGCCCGCACCCCGGGCAGCCAGCGGCATCCGCTTGCACACCTGGTTAGCCTCTCCCCATGACTGACAACGCGAACCCTGAACCTGCCGCCCTGCCCGGGGCTAGGCCCCCGCGCCGCATGATCGTGCGGGCTGTGCTGAGGGCGGCGGGATCGACCGCCGCGCTGGTGGCCATCTACTATCTGCTGCCCCTTGACCACGCCTCGACCTGGGTCGCCGCCACGATACTGGTGACCGGGCTTGCGCTGCTCATCGCACTGGTCGCCTTTCAGGTCCGCTCGATCGTCGTGTCACGGTTCCCGGGCCTGCGGGGGGTCGAAGCCCTCGCCACCAGCATTCCGCTGTTCCTGCTGCTGTTCGCCAGCACCTATGTCGTCATGGACACCATTTCCGCCGGCAACTTCAGCGAGCCGCTGACGCGCACCGACGCGCTGTACTTCACCGTCACCGTGTTCTCCACGGTCGGGTTCGGCGATATCACGGCCAAGACCGAGGCGGCGCGGCTGGTGGTCACCGGGCAGATGATCACCGATCTCGTCACCATCGGGCTCGCGGTCAAGGTCATTGTGGGCGCGGTCAAGCAGGGTCGGCAGCAGCAGCCGACGGGCGCGGCCGCCGCGCAGCCCAGCGAGTAGGCCCGCCCCCGGGGCTGCGCAGGCCGCACGGGCGAGCCATCTTGCTTGCCTCCCCGGCCCGCTCTGCCCGTCGTTTCCACCTAGGTGAAAACGACGGGCAGGGGATGACAGGTCACCTGCGGCCGCGGAATCGTCGGGTTCGTGCGAGCCCAAGAAGGGCCGTAAAGCTAGGCGAAGGAGACTGCGGTGGGCGCCGAACGGGATCGGGTGGCGGGGTTCGGCCATCTGGAGGACGGGCTCCAGCAGCAGGGCACCGAGTGGTACCGGTGGGGACCCTACGTGAGCGAGCGGCAGTGGGGGACGGTCCGGGAGGACTACAGCGCCGAAGGCAACGCGTGGGATTACCTGCCGCACGATCACGCCCGGTCCCAGGCCTACCGGTGGGGTGAGGACAGCCTGGCCGGGTTCTGCGACATCGAGCAGCGGCTGTGCCTGGGGCTGGCGCTGTGGAACGGGCGGGACCCGATCCTGAAGGAGCGCGCGTTCGGGCTGACCGGCCCGCAGGGCAACCACGGCGAGGACGTCAAGGAGTACTGGTGGTACCCCGATGCCATTCCCAGCCACGCCTGGAACCGGTGGCGCTACCACTACCCGCAAGGCCCGTACCCCTATCAGGACCTGATCGACACCAACGCCCGCCGTAACCGGTACCAGCCCGAGTACGAGCTGCTCGATACCGGCGCGTTCAACGACGACCGGTACTGGATCACCGAGGTGCATTACGCCAAGGCCGGCCCGGATGACCTGCTGATGGCCATCCAGGTCACTAACGCCGGCCCGGAGGCGGACACGCTGCACGTGCTGCCCACCGCATGGTTCCGCAACACCTGGTCCTGGGACACTGAGGCTACTGAGGCCCGGCCGGCCCTGCAGGCCTCCGGCGACCGTTCGGTCATCATCGACCACCCGTTCCTGGGCACCCTGGAACTCATCGCCGCCACCGCACCTGACGGTACCGGCCCGCAGCTGCTGTTCTGCGAGAACGAGACCAACCTATCCCGGCTTTATGGCGCCGCCGCGGCCACGCCTTATCCCAAGGACGGCATCAACGACCACGTTGTCCACGGCGCGCCCACCGTCAACCCCGCCGGCACCGGGACCAAATGCTCATTCTGGTACCAGCTCACCGTCCCGGCCGGCCAGACCGCCGAGCTGAGGCTCCGGCTGCGGCCGGCCGCCGGCGGGCGTGGCAAGCCCGCGACCGCGGCGGCGACCGCGCTCGGCAAGGACTTCGATCAGGTGATGACCCAGCGCCGGGCCGAGGCCGATGAGTTCTACACCGAGCTGACGCCAGCGGGCGCGAGCGCGGATGAGGCGCTGGTGCTGCGGCAGGCGTGCGCGGGCATGCTGTGGAGCAAGCAGCTGTTCTACTACGACGTCGCCCGCTGGCTGGACGGCGACCCGACCCAGCCCGAACCGCCCGCCGGTGCGCAAGAACGGGCGGAACGCCAAGTGGCGCAACTTCGACGGGTTCGACATCATCTCGATGCCGGACAAGTGGGAGTATCCCTGGTTCGCCGCCTGGGACCTGGCCTTTCACTGCGTCGTCCTGGCCCACCTGGACCCGGCGTTCGCCAAGTACCAGATGATCATGATCTGCCGGGAGTGGTTCCAGCATCCGAGCGGGGCGCTGCCGGCGTATGAGTGGGATTTCGGCGACGTCAACCCGCCGGTGCACGCATGGGCGGCGCTGCAGATCTTCGCCATCGACGGCGGCCGCGACCTGGACTTCCTGTCCCGGGTCTTCGACAAGCTCCTGGTCAACTTCACCTGGTGGGTCAACCGCGAGGATCCCGACGGCCGTGACGTGTTCGAGGGCGGCTTCCTCGGCCTGGACAACATCGGCCCGATCGACCGCTCCCACCTGCCCGCGGGCTACACCCTGGAGCAGTCCGATGCCACCGGCTGGATGGGCTCCTACGCGGTGGCGATGGCCGCCATCGCAGGCGCCCTCCAATGGTCCGGCCGCCGCCAGGCGCAGGATCTTATCCTGAAGTTCCTGGAGCACTTCGCCGGCATCCGGCGTGCCCTGGACCAGCAGGGCCTGTGGAACGACGCCGACGGACTGTACTACGACCGGCTGGTCGCGCCGTCCGGCCAGTCCGCCGAGGTGAAGAGCCGGTCCATGGTCGGGCTCATCCCGGCGCTGGCCGCCGCCGTCATCGACGGTGACATGCTGCAGAACGCGATGACCATGAACAAGGAATTCACGCGCCTGCTGCGGCATGAGGGCGTCGCGGACGCCCAGAAGCTGGCCGAGCACCCGCAGCTGCGCGGCGAGGGGAGCGAGCAGCGGATGCTGCTGTCGGTGGCCCGGCCCGCCCAGCTGGAGCGGCTATTCGCCAAGCTGTTCGACGAGAGCGAGTTCCTGTCCCCGCACGGGCTGCGCGCGCTGTCGGCCTACCACCGCGATCATCCCTACCAGTTCGACGTCGAGGGCTACCACTCCTCCGTCGACTATGAGCCGGCCGAGTCGACCACGTCGATGTTCGGCGGCAACTCCAACTGGCGCGGCCCGATCTGGTTCCCGCTCAACTACCTCCTGGTCGAATCGCTCGAGCGCTACCACCGGTTCTACGGCGATGACCTGGAGGTCGAGTACCCGACCGGCTCGGGGAAGCGGCTCACCCTGGACCTGATCGCCGCCGACCTGCAGGACCGGCTGATCTCGCTGTTCACCAGGGACGAGGACGGGCGGCGGGCCTGCTTCGGCGGGACCGAGAAGATGCAGGCCGATCCGGCCTGGAAGGACAACCTGATCTTCAGCGAGTACTTCCACGGCGACAACGGCGCCGCGATCGGCGCCTTCCACCAGACCGGCTGGACCGGCCTGATCGGCGACCTGATCCTGCGCCGGCACGGCGCGGTCCGATCACTCGGAGACGTCCTGCGTGACCTGAGCAGTAAGACCCACAGCAATGACCATTAACCAGGCCACCACCACCGCGGCCGGCGCGGTCCCGGGCGCCCGGGCCGCCCCCGATGCCCACCCTGCCGTCGCGCTGCCCGGCAGCTCCGCAGTCACGCCGCGAGGTGCCGGGCGACCACGTCACCGTCAACCCTCGGTCCATCGTGGTGCTGTCCGATCCGCGTCGTGACTGACCGCGCCGTTACCGGCTAGGGCCGGGCCATGGACGCGGAAGTGATCAGGCGGCCGGGAGGATCTGATGCCTGAGGGCTTGTCGCCAGGCGAGGTTGGTAAGGAGATCTCCGAGCACCGGGCTCATACGCTGGAGGAGAAGGAGGGTTCCGGCGCCGAAGCTAAAGGGCGGGACCGGGTGCTGATCATCATCGAGGCGGTCTTGCTGGCGGTCGTGGCCGTCCTCGCGGCCTGGTCCGGATTCGCCGCGGCGAAATGGGGCACGGAGTCATCGCTCGATCTGGCCAAGGCGTCGGCGGCCAGGACGGAGTTCGAATCGGGCCGCCTACGAGGCCGCCGACCTGAAGAATTTCGACGCGCTGACATTCAACGCCTGGTTCACGGCATATGTCGCCGGGAACAAGAACGCCATGCAAGTGGCCGAGAGGCGTTTCCGGCCGCAGTTCCTGGTCGCGTTCAACGCCTGGCTTGCGACGGACCCGTTCACGAACCTCCATGCACCGCCAGGCCCCACCTACATGCCCCAGTATGCCCAGCCGGAACTGGCCCAGGCCAACCTGCTTGATGCTCGCGCCGATCACTACTACTCGCTCGGCGAGGCAGCGGCCAATACTTCCGACGGCTACATCCGGACCACGGTTTACCTGGCCAGCGTGCTGTTCCTGGTAGGAATCAGCTCACACTTCCGCGTCCGCGGGGCCCGGACGGCAGTCATCACCGTCGGCGGAATCATCCTGGCCCTCAGCATCGTCTTGCTGATCCTGGCGCCGAGACCACCGTTGTGACCCGGCCGAGGCGCCGCGGACGGGCGGCCAAAGAACAAGTACGTCGCCAAGGAGATAGACACCAACGCCGGCGATCTGGCGAAGCAGATCAAGGCCGCTGAAGGCAGTCAATGACCGGCCCTGAACTCCAGAACTTGTGACCATCCGATTTTCGGCTCGAAAGGAGTCATGTTATGGCACGTGAGAAGGGGTCTCACCCCAACATCATCCTGTTCATGTCCGACGATGTTGGCTGGGGTGACCTCGGCTGTTACGGCGGCGGGGAGAATCGCGGGGCACCGACGCCCCACCTCGACCGCCTGGCCGCCGAGGGCCTGCAGTTCATGTCGTTCTACGGGCAGCCGAGTTGCACGCCGGGCCGGGCCGCGGCGATCACCGGACGGCTGCCGATCCGCAGCGGCATGACGACGGTGGCGATGCCCGGCCAGGGCGGCGGGCTGCCGGCGGCCGAATGGACGCTCGCGAGCATCCTCAAGCAGGCCGGCTACAGCACCTGCCAGATCGGCAAGTGGCATCTGGGCGAGGCCGACTCCTCGATGCCTACCGCGCACGGCTTCGACGAGATGCACAATACGACGCTGTACCACCTGAACGCCTACACCTACACCGACCCGGGCTACAACCCGGACTTCCCGTTCGATGACAAGGAGATGATGGCCACGTGGGGGAATGTCATCGGTGCCATCGAGGGCAAGGCCGGCCAGAAGTGGAAGGAAGTCGAGAAGATCGACCCCGCCAACATCCCGTTCATCGATGAGAAGTCGGTCAGGCACGCCACGGACTACCTCGAGGCGCACGCTAGGGACAAGGACCCGTTCTTCCTTTACCTGAACACGGCGAAGCTGCACCAGCCGAACCTGCCCCACCCGGACTTCGCGGGGAAGTCGATGGCCAAGAGCAAGTACCTCGATTCGCTGGTGGAGCTTGACTACCGCGTGGGCGTGGTCATGGACAAGGTCCGCGAGCTGGGCATCGGGGAGGACACGCTGGTCATCTGGACGACGGATAACGGCGCATGGCAGGACGTGTACCCCGACTGCGGGTATACCCCGTACCGGGGAACCAAGGGCACCGACTTCGAGGCGGGCAGCCGGGTTCCGGCCATCGCCTGGTGGCCCGGCACGATCGAGCCGGGCCGGCGCAACTCCGAGATCGTGGGCTGCCTGGACTTCATGGCGACGTTCGCCAGCCTGGCCGGGGTCACGCTGCCGGCCGAGGACAGGGACGGCCAGCCGACGACCTTCGACAGCTTCGACCAGACCGCGGTCCTGACGGGCACCGGGCCCTCGGCGCGTGACACGTGGTACTACATGGTCGAGACCGAGGAACTCCCCGGCGCGATCCGGGTCGGCAAGTGGAAGGCGGTGTGGAACACCCGGAATGGCTGGCGGGGCGCTGCCAGCTATGCGGCAGAGGTGCCCGCGCTCTTCGATCTCTGGCAGGACCCGCAGGAACGCTTCGACATCTTCATGACAAACTGGACCGAGAAGACATGGATGGCCGGGCCGATGGGGCAGAAGGCCATGGAACTGCTGGCCAGCTACAAGAAGTACCCGAACCGTCCCGTCCAGACACTGGCGCTCGGGGCCCCGGAGTTCTACGCCGATGACGCCGTCATCCAGGCTCAGCTGCAGAAGGTCATTCACTCGATGGCAGGAGACAAGTAGCCACCCTCCCGACGGGAGCAGAGGCGGGGTCGGGTCACGTGGCCCGACCCCGCGGAAGGGGACGTGAAGAGATGGCCGGGTACCTGTCCAGCTGGAACGACGGCGAGGCGAAGACCCGGATCCTGGAGTTCGTGCGATCGGTGACCGAGCCGGGAGCCTCGTTCGTGCCGGATTCGGAGCGGGTTGCGGCGTTCGACAACGACGGGACGCTGTGGTGTGAGAAGCCGATGTACCCGCAGGCCGACTTCCTGGTCAGGCGCTGGGCCGAGCAGGTCAGGGCCGACCCGGCGAAGGCGAAGGAGCAGCCGTGGAAAGCGGTCGCGGAAGGTGACCGGGCGTGGCTGGCGGCGGCCGTGGACCACGTGCCGGATCTGACCAGGGGCGTGACCGAGGCGTATGACGGGATCACGGTCGGGGCGTTCGAGGCGGCGGTGCGCGGATTCTTTGACTCCGCAAAGCATCCGACGCTTGGTGTGCCGTACACCGCGATCGCCTTCCGTCCGATGCGTGAGCTGATCGGGCTGCTGGAGGCCAGCGGGTTCGAGGTATACATCTGCTCGGCGGGCGGCCGGGATTTCGTCCGGGTCGTGTCGCAGGAGATGTACGGCATCCCGCGGGCCCGGGTGATCGGCTCAGGCACGACGCTTGAGTACCGCCAGGGTGAGGTATACCGGACCAGTGGCGTCGAGCAGCCGATCGACGAAGGCCCCGGCAAGCCGGTCCATATCTGGACCCGCACGGGCCGCATGCCCCTGCTGGCGGGCGGCAACGCGGACGGGGACTCCGCGATGCTGGAGACGGCGCAGTTCGCGCTGCTGATCCGGCACGACGACGCCGACCGCGAGTTCGCCTACGACGCCGGCGCCGAGCACGCGCTCGCCGAAGCGGCGCAGCAGGGCTGGACGGTCGTGAGCATGAGGGACGACTTCAAGGAGGTGTTCGCCCGGTGACAGCCGTTAACCCCGGCGCGGCGGGGAACCTGCCGCCGGCGTTCGCCCGCCCGGCGGATGATCCGGCGCGGCGCGGCCCGATGCTGACGGTGCCGGGGGCTCCGCTCGCGTTTCACGTGATGGCCAAGCCGACCGGGGCGGTGTGCAACCTGGACTGCGAGTACTGCTTCTTCCTGTCGAAGGAGATGCTGTACCCGGGGTCCCGGTTCCGGATGGCCGCGGACCTGCAGGAGACCTATATCCGGCAGCTCATGGAGGCGCACGCCCGGGCCCCGGAGGTGGTCGTGGCCTGGCAGGGCGGGGAGCCGACGATGATGGGCCTGGACTTCTTCCGCCGCGCCATCGACCTGGAACGCCGGTACGCGCGGCCCGGGCAGCGGGTGCTGAACACGATCCAGACCAACGGAACCCTGCTGACCGACGAGTGGGGGGAGTTCCTCAAGGCCAACGGGTTCCTCGTCGGCATCTCGATCGACGGCCCGGCCGAGATGCACGATGCCTACCGGGTGGACAAGGGCGGCAAGCCGACGTTCGACCGGGTGATGCGTGGCCTGGACGTGCTGAAGCGCCACGAGGTCGACTGGAACGTCCTGACCACGATCCACGCGGTCAACGGCGACCACGGCCGCCAGGTGTACACGTTTCTGCGCGATGAGCTGGGTGCGACGTTCATCCAGTACATCCCGATCATCGAGCGCGCGACTGAGCAGAGCCTGCCGGTCGCCGACGCCGGGTGGGGTCACGGTGTCAAGGGACGCCCGCTCTACACCCAGGAAGGGAGCCTGGTCACGCATCGGTCGGTCGGCCCGCAGCAGTACGGCCGGTTCCTGATCGAGGTGTTCGAGGAATGGGTCCGCCGCGACATCGGCACCGTCTACGTGCAGATGTTCGACACCGCGCTGGCGAACTGGTACGGCGAGGGCGGCGGGATGTGCGTGCACGCGGAGACCTGCGGGAGCCAGCTGGCCCTGGAGCACACTGGCGACCTGTACTCCTGCGACCATTACGTCGAACCGGGCTACCTGCTGGGGAACATCAACGACAAGCACATGCTGGAGCTGATCGTCCTGCCCCGGCAGCGCAAGTTCGGGCAGGACAAGCGCGACACCCTGACCCGGTACTGCCGGGACTGCGACGTCCGTTTCGCCTGCCACGGCGGCTGCCCCAAGGACCGGTTCGCCACCTCCCCCTACGGTGAGCCCGGCCAGCACTACCTGTGCCCGGGCTACAAGGCCTTCTTCCACCACGTCGCCAAGCCCATGGACACCATGGCCGGGCTGCTGCGCGCCGGCCAGGCACCCGCCGAGCTGATGGCGATCTACGCGGCACAGGACTCCCGGCGCGGCCGCAACGACCCCTGCCCCTGCGGCAGCGGCCGCAAATGGAAACGCTGCCACGGCACAGCCCTCACCGCAGCCACACCCGTCTGACCCGAATCAACGAGTAGCACGGTGACACGCCGTAGCAGATGCCTGAGATCAGGGTCTCCCGCTGGGATGATTGGGCGTGACAGCGCCGGAATCTCTCAGGAGGCAGGTCACCCGGATGGTTATGACGTCAGGCGGTCAGGGACGGACCCGCGGCAAGATCAAGATCGGCGCGGCGGACCCGTCGCTGACCGCCGCGGGCGGGATGCTCGCGGTCACCGAGCTGTGCGGCAGGCTCGGCCTGATCGAGGCCCTCGATGAGGCGATGGGGCCGGTCAAGCAGCGGGCGCGGGGGTTCACCGGCGGGCAGGTGCTGGCCGGGATGGCCGCCGCCCAGCTGGCCGGGGAGGACTTCCTGGTGGGCCTGGACCGGGTGCGCGCCGACGCGGCGGGGCAGCAGGTCACGCTGGTGCCGGGGCTGGCCACCTCGACCGCGGCCGGGATCGCGCGCCGGTTCACCGGGAAGCACTGGCGCGGCGCCGAGGCCGGGCTGGCCGCGGCGACCGCCCGGATGACGGGCCTGCTGCCCGCCGAGCGCACGGCGGAGCTGGCCGAAGGGCCGGTGACCATCGACATCGACGCCACCGACGTGGAGGTGTACGGCAGCAAGAAGCGCGGCGTGGCCTGCACCTACCAGGGGCAGCGGGCCGGGCGGCCGCACGTGGCGGCCTGGGCGGAGACCGAGATCCCGCTGGCCGCCGACCTGCTGGCCGGCGACCAGGACCCCCGCTCGTCCGTGGTGGCCCTGCTGGGCCGGGCGCTGGCCGCGCTGCCGCAGGCGGTCCGGGACGGGGCGGCGGCGGCCGGGCGGAAGATCGCGCTGCGCGCCGACGCCGGCTACTTCGCCGGGGACCTGGCCCGCGCCGCCGCCGCCGCGGACATGGCCTTCGCCATCGGCGCCAAGCGGATCACCAGCATGTGGAAGGCGCTGGCCGGCATCGCCGAGGACGCCTGGCGGGATGCGATACAGATGCAGGGCGCCCAGGTCGCGGTCTCGCCCTACCATCCCGCGGACTGGCCGGACGGCACGGTGCTGCTGGTCCGCCGGGTCAAGCTGGACCCCGATCAGGTCTCCGCCGACCCCCGGTCCCGGCGCCGCCGCACCCTGCACCCGGACCAGCGGGCGCTGCCGATCCCGGAACTGGAGCTAGAGCCGGTCATCTACGCCTACAGTTTCATCTGCACCAACATGGATGTGTCCACCCCGGCCAAGGCGGCCGCGGTGGAGCACTGGTACCGGCACCGCACCAGCATCGAGAACATCTTCCGTGACAGCAAGCACGGCGCCGCGCTGCGGCACCTGCCGTCGGGCTCCACCGAGATCAACACTGCATGGATGTGGGCGTCGCTGATCGCCGCCGCGATCGCCGCCTGGCTGCACCAGCTCACCGGCCTGATATCCGGCGGCGAGCTGGTAGAAGGCCACGGGGTCCGCGGCGGCAAGGCCATGATCGCCACCTTGCGCCGGACCCTGATCGCCACCCCCGCCCGGCTGGTCCGCCACGGCGGGCAGCTGATCATGCGGCTGGCGCCCGGCGCGGACCTGCTGCCCGCCGTCCTGGCCACGATCCGCGCCCTGCCAGCCCCCGGCTAGCCGGCCGCAGGCCAGCACCACCCGCACCCCGCAGCCGCCACAGGCACACCGTCCCCAGGCCCCGGCCACCACGGCCCGCACCCGCAGAAAGACCCCCGAACCCGCGAGCCCGGCGCGACACCCGGGCCATCATCATGCCCCCAGGCAGGGGCCGGCCGTTCCAAGATCATCTACTCGGTTGTGGATAACCTGCGGCGCTCTACTCGCGGATTCGGGTCAGAGCAGCCGCCGCCCCGAAGGCACCGCTCCAGGCCGTGATTATGCCCGCCGTCGCCAGGTGGAGCGGCAAAGTCTCGAGGGCGCCCGCGTCACGGGCGAGCCGGACCTGCCCGGCGACGACCGCGCGCCAGCCGTTGTCGTCCCACAGAAGCAGGGGCGGCACCGTGGCCAGCCAGCCCCACCGGAGTCCGTCGCCGACCGGAATGCTGTCGCTGGCGAAGGCGCTCGCTGCGTGCCGCAACACTGGCGCCGCGGCGGCCAGTCCGTCGGTGATCAGCAGCGCCAGGCCATCCAGCAGCAGTTCCGCCGGACCCGGATCCAGTGACCGGGGCAGCGTCCGGGCGGCACGGGAGATCCCCGCCATATCGCCGGCCGCCACATGCCCGATGGCAAGTGCCGCACCCCAGGCGTCGAGATAAGTCTCGCGGGCCAGGCCCAGGTTGAGCAGCTCCAGCCGCCGGGCCGCCTTGAGCAGCAGCGAGGGGGCGTCACTGCTTAGGCCCGAGGCGAACGCGACCAGCCCGCGCAGCAGGTCCACCCGGGCGGCGGCGAACTCATCCAGCGGCTAGGCCTCCGCCATGACCAGCAGCCCCAGGGCCTAGTCGAACGCGCCGGCCCGCACACTGGCCTGCGCCGCGGCCAGCGTGCGCTCCACCAGGCGCGCCGGATCGGCGGTCAGCCGCACCGCCCGCTCCAGGAACGCCGCCGCCGCGGCCAGCCCGCCGCGGGCCTGCGCCCGCCCCGCCGAGGCCTCCAGCTCCGCCGCCACCTCCTCATCCGGGCCGTCTGCGGCCTGCGCCCGGTGCCAGGCCCGCCGGTCCGGATCAGCCGCCGGGTCAGTCGCCTCGGCCAGCGCGACCAGGAAACGGTCCGGCGCCGGGCCCTCACTCAGGCCGAACACCGTCCGCAGCGCCTCCTGCTGCGGCACCGGCAGCTTGTCCAGATGATCCAGCATCGGCGCCAGCAGCTGATGCAACCCGGCGAACGCGAACTCGACCTCCGCCTGCACGCCCGCCGTGCGTACCACCCGGCAGCCCTGCGCCTGCCCGGCCAGCTCGTCCAGCAGCGCCGTCTTGCCGACGCCCGGCTCGCCGCGCACCACCAGCACCCGGCTCTGCCCCACCCGCACGGCCGCGACCAGGCCGGCCAGCACACTCAATTCGGCGCCCCGGCCCCTCAGCGGCACGGCGCGTTGGCGGGAAGGACGAGGGGTAGCAGCCACCGGCCCGGCCCTAACACGGCGCCTAGGTGGCCGTCGTCACCCAGCCCGGTATCAACCTTCATGTGGCCTCCCAGGCAAAGCGCCGCGAACTGCATAATTGCGTCCGTGCAAGGATAACCCCGAGACCCGCGGAGCGTGCCAACCCAGGCCCGGCTTGCCGAGTTCACAGCCCGTAGGTTTCGAGCAGGAGCCAGAGCCAGGCCCCGCTGATCGTGGAGAACGCCGTGAGCAGAACCCGGGAATATCTGCGCGGTGAAGCTGGGGTAGACACGACGATCCGCTCACACGCACGGCAGCCAGCAGCGCTACTGCTGGCGGAAGATCAGAATGTGTACGTCGCTTCGATTATCAGCCGGCGCGCCAAGTTGCCTGGGCGGATGTGGGACTTAGACAACACGCAGCCAGCAGCGGCGCGGTGGCGAGATCCGCATTACATGTTCGGGGCAGCCTGTCCACGCCGCCGTGGCCGGTCCTGCCCTTTACGGTGCGGCCGGGAACCGCTCGGTTGCGCCCGGGAAGGCAAGGCCTGGTCGATGCCGTGGTGCGCGGCCTGGGGCCCGGGCGAGGCGGCGCTGACCAGGGAAGTGGCCGTGTGCGCGGCCAGCTTGTGGGCGGGCAACCTGCACCTGATCAACGGCCTGGCTATCCGGCGTCCGGACGGGAAAGCCGGCAGCTGGAAGACGCGCTGCGGGAGACGCTCGGGCACGACGGCCCGGCGCTGGTCGAGGTGGCCACCGCCCGGCACGAGCTGTCGCTGCCGCCCAGGCTCACCTACGGCCAGATCAACGGCTTCACCCTCTACGGGACCCGGCCCATCTCGTCCGGGAAGCGAGGAGCTCATTGAGCTCACCTGGAGACCGAATAACGAGATCACGCCATCCGAACAGCCGAGCAGAGAGTCATTGAGAACGTCCAGCGGCGTGGAGTCGATCTCCATCAGCTAGCCCGACGCGGCCGGCCAGGCCTGCGAGAACATCCGCTGCGGCCTGCCGCCAGGCCCCGGCGAGCCGCCGCCGACCCGGTTGTGTGCCTGCCCGCCGACAACTGGGAGAACGGCCGGAACATCGTGGCCCGCGGCAGCTCCTTACCTGCTTTATCGCGTTCGGCCGGCAACTGCCGGGTGCGCCACACGATGAACGTCACCGTCCTGGACGACTCCTCGACCGCTTCTGCGATCGCCTGCTCCATCACCTCGGCCACCACCGGGTCGGCGCGGCTGGTGGGGCTGCGGCGCCGCGTTACCCGCCTGTCCACCAGCCCGGGCAGTTCCTCAGCCTGCCACCGCTGCCGCCGGTGCTTGACAGTAGAGGCAGCCACCGGCCTGTCCGGCGTGGACAGCTCCGCTACCTTGGCCAGCTCCCGCTGGCGCAGGCTCGGCGCGGGAGGTGAGTGGGCGAGCACAGATTAGCCGGTTCGGGGCTTTGCAGCCGCGGAGATGGCCAGTTGGTCCACGTACAGCGACGTCCTGTTGCTCCCGCTTTGCTGGCGACTCCAGACGCTAGGGGTAGCGTCTTGCTCCTGCCAGCCGCTTGCCCCTTGCAGGACGGTCCCGGGACGTTGCGGCGACGGTTCAGGTGAGCCCGTGCTGGTAGGCGTAGGTGACGGCTTGGGCTCGGTCGCGGACGCCGGTCTTGGCGAAGAGATGATTGATGTGGCTTTTTACTGTGGTCTCGCTGACCACCAGCCGGCCGGCGATCTCTATGTTGGACAGTCCCTGGGCGATCAGTGCGAGCACTTCGGCTTCTCGCTGCGTGAGCCCGGCGGGTAGTTGCGGTGTGGCTGCGGTGGATGGGCCCGTCGCGATGGCGTTGACCAGGTGCTGCTGGACCGCGGGGTCGATGGCGGCCTGGCCGCTGGTGACCCGCTCGAGCGCTTCGCGGATTTCGCCGGCGCTGGCGTCTTTGGTGAGGTATCCGCGGGCGCCGGCGCGCAGCGCGTCGATGACGGAGCGGTCATCGGTGTAGGTGGTGAGCACGAGCACTTTGATGCTGGCGTCGTGGTCGCGGAGACGGCGGGTGGCCTCGACGCCGTCGCAGTGAGGCATCCGGAGGTCCATCAGCACGACATCTGGCCGCAGCCGGATCGCCAGCGCGAGCGCCTCGTCGCCGTCGGCTGCCGTGCCCACCACCTCCACCCCGGCGAGCAGCCCGAGCAGGGTGCCAAGTCCCTCGCGGACCACGCGCTGGTCATCGGCCACCAGGACGCGGATGGCCGTGTTCATGCCGGCACCCACAGCTCGACCAGGAACCCGCCGCCGGTGGGCCCGGCGGTGAGCGTGCCGCCGAGCAGTTCGGCTCGTTCCCTCATGCCGGTGAGCCCGTAGCCGGTCCCGTCAGCGGGAGCCGGGCGGTCGCGGCAGGAGTCGAAGTCTTCGATGGTCAGCCTGGTGCCGGACGGCTCATATGCCAGGCGGATCTCGACCCGGTCGGCGTGGGCGTGCTTGCGGATATTGGTCAGTGCTTCCTGTGTGACCCGGTAAAAGGTCAGCCGGCCGTCGGTCCCCAGGTCCCGCTTGCTGCCGCCGGTCACGGCTACTTTGCAGGGCACGCCGGTGCCGGCTTCGAATTCGGCGGCCAGGTCGGCCAGCCGCTCGGGGCCGGGCAGCGCGTCGTCGCGGAGCATGCCGATAGCGCGCCGCGCCTCTTCCAGCCCGGTCTTGGCCAGCCGGTGGGCCCGGTCGATCGCTTCCCCGACTTGTGAGTCCGCGCCACCCTGGGCGGCGAGCAGCCTGGCGCCTTCCAGGTTCAGCACCAGGCCGGACAGCGAGTGGGCGAGCACGTCGTGCATCTCGCGGGCGAGGCGCTGGCGTTCGGCCAGCGCGGCGGCCTGGGCTTGCGCGGCCCGTGTCTGCTCCAGCTCGGCGAGCAGCAGTTCTGCCCGCTGGTTGCTCTCCCGCAGCCGCCGGGCGAACAGCGACAGGAGGAAGAACGCCAGGATCCCGAAATCATTCAAGACGATGCCCGCGATGGGTGCGCGTCCGTTGGCCAGCCATGCCACCGAGACCGCGCCAGCGGCCACGCCCGCTACCAGCGCGCTGAGACGAACCGGCAGTACCAGGGCGGCCAGGCAGACGGCGGGAAACACCCCGAGGAACGCCGCGCCGTTGCCCTGCAAGCCGATCAGCGCCGCCGCGCTGACCACGGCAATGACCAGCACCGCTAGCTGCACTGCCGACCCGGCCTGAGTCAGCCACATCGCGGCGATGGTGGCACCGCAGAACACAATGAGACCCACGGCGACACCAAGCGCCTCGCCCTGGCCACCCGGAGCTGGCCGGGCCTGGAACGAGGTGATCACCACGAACGCGATCGCGGCAACCGCGAGCACGCGGATCGAAAGGTAGGCCGCCTGTTCGCGGCCCCGCGCCCGTTCCAGCTCGGACACCCCGGCCGCAGTGGCGGCTTTGGTGCTCACCCCTCAACCGTACGGCGGGATCTCGCCGCCGTCTCGTGCCCGGTGGGTGGATTCGCGGCCAGCGGGGCCTCCTCCCACGGGTGGAGGCCCCTCCACCCACGGTTCAGGTTCTGGCGGCGGGCAAGTTCCACCGCCGCGCCGAAGACGGCACAGCCGTCCCGCAGCAGGCTTGCTGGCAAGACCCACCCAGCCTGGGGAGCGAGATGGACAGCACCGGCCCGAACGCGGCCTTGACCAGCCAGGCACCGCCTCCGCCCAGGCGGAGCCAGTGATCAGCGTCCGCGGCCTGGTGAAGCGCTACGGCAGCCAGGAGGCCGTTGCCGGCATCGATCTCGACGTGCGGCACGGGGAGATCTTCGCCTTCCTCGGGCCGAACGGCGCCGGCAAGACCACCACGGTAGAGATGCTCGAAGGCTTCCGGCAGCGCACCGGTGGCGAGATCTCCGTCCTGGGCCACGACCCGGCCACCGCGGGCGGAGCGTGGCGCGACCGGGTGGGCGTTGTCCTGCAGGAGTCAGAGCCCGAGCCCGGCTTGTCGGTACGTGAGTGCCTGGCCATGTACGCCGGGTTCTACCGCGCGCCGAGGGACATCGACGAGACCATCGCCCTGGTCGGCCTCACCGGTAAGGCGGGCACGCTCGCCACCCGGCTCTCCGGCGGCCAGCGGCGGCGGCTCGATTTCGCGCTCGCGCTGATCGGTGACCCCGAGCTCATCTTCCTTGACGAGCCGACCACCGGTTTCGACCCGTCCGCCCGCCGGGCCGCCTGGGAGGTCGTCGCCGGGCTGCGGCAGCTCGGCAAGACGATCTTCCTCACCACCCATTACATGGACGAGGCGGAGTACCTGGCCGACCGGATCGCGGTGCTGTCCGCCGGGCGCGTCGTGGCTCACGGCACTCCGCGGACGCTGGGCGGGCGCGACCACATGGCCACCGCCATCACCTTCACGCTCCCGGATGGCCTCGCGGCACGTGACCTGCCCGAAGGACTGCGCCCACTGGCCGGGCCCGGGCCGGAAGGATCGACGGTTCTGCACAGCGAAAGCCCGCTCGTTCACCTCCAGATGCTCGGCAACTGGGCGCTCGGCCGCGGCTTCGACCTTCCCGACCTCGGCGTCCACCGCCCGACCCTGGAAGATGTCTACCTCTCCCTCACCGGCTCCACCAGCGCAAAGGACCAGCGATGATCCGCATGGCACTGCACCAGTCCAGCTACGACCTGCGCGCCTTTCTCCGCAACCGCCAGTCCCAGTTCTTCACCCTCGCCCTGCCGATCCTGTTCCTGGTGATCTTCGCCTCGGTGTTCGGCGGCAGCGGCCAGACCGTCCCGGTCGCTGGCGGGCGGATCAGCACCTCGGTGTCCTACGTGCCCGGCATCATCGCGCTGGGGGTGATCGCAGCGTGCTTCGGCAACCTGGTGGCCTCGGTGACCGCACAGCGCGAACGCGGCGTGCTGAAACGGCGGCGAGCGACACCGGTCCCGGCGGCTGCTGTCATCGCCGGCCGGGTGCTCACGGCCATCGTCATCGCGGTCGTCATGTCCGCGGTGCTGCTGGGCATCGGCTGGGCCGCCTACGGCGCCCACGTCCCCGGCCGCACCGCCCTCGCGCTCGTGGTCACCGTGGTGATCGGAGCCGCCTCCTTCTGCTGCATGGGTTACGCGCTCACCTCGCTGATCCACAACGAGGACACGGCGCTGCCCACCACCCAGGCGCTGCTGCTGCCGCTGTATTTCATCTCCGGGGTGTTCGTCGCCGTCACGATCCTGCCGCACTGGCTGGCCGACGTGGGAGCGATCTTCCCGGTCCGGCACCTGGCCAACGCGCTGCTCATCGCCTACAACCCGCACACCACCGGGCTCGGCTTCGCCGGCGTGGATCTGCTGATCGTGGCCGCATGGGGAGCCGCGGGCCTTCTCATCGCTCTGCGCACGTTCAGCTGGCTGCCGCTCGGACGCTAACCCGGCGGGCCGTCCCAACGCGATCACAGGAGGAAGACCATGGCCACCGAAGTCCAAACCCAAACCGGGCAGTGTGTGACCCACGGAACGGTCCAGGCCACCCGCGAAATCCCGAAGATGGGATTCCCGTTCATCGTCTACGCTTTCTTGCGGTCCAGGGCCAAGCGCAAGCCGTTTCTCTGCCCGGAATGCGGAGAAGCGGTCCAGGCCGACTGAGCCGTACACAGCCAACCTGGCAGCACCAATGCGCGTCCGACCCGGCACAGCTGCCAGCCCACAGTGACCCAGCCGGCGGCATGACCACCCTGTAAGGCTGTCAGCCGTCGTCCATAATGTTCCGGTATGAGCGAACGACGGCCCAGTCCGCGGAGCCCCGAATACGCGCCAGATCGGCGGTTCGGCGTCCCGTTCCTCACACGAGCTTCGGCGTGGCCCGGTCAGTTACTCCTCTGGAGCGTATACGGGAGCGGTCTGCAAGACCGTCGGCCCTAAAAGGGCAGTCGGAAGACCCCCGGACGCGGCCCCACTGCCGAATCCGGCCATTATGAGAATCAAGGCGGCAGCACTGCGTGCCGCCGTACGGCGCCGCCCGCCGCCGGGCTCTGGCCTTGGGAGGCCCCGCCCGGCGCGGGCGCGCCTTCGGGGCTTGCGGGCTGCCCTGATCAGGCAGGAATCGGCAAAATCGCGGGCCGGAGAGTGCCGCCGTCTTCCACGCGCCCGATTTTCCCAGTCGCGCAGTCGCGTCAAGGGCGCCCTCGGCGCCGGGCTCGGCGCCCTCGCTGTTCGCCTGGTCAAGCGGGACGCTCCGGCCCGGGTCCAGTCGGTGATGGCCGCTGCGGGGAGTTTCGCCGCGATCAGCACCCTGCTCGGCTCGCCCCTGACCGGCGCGTTCCTGCTGATGGAAGCCTCCGGCCTGGGCGGGGCCATGATGCAGCTCGTGCTGGTACCTGGCCTGCTGGCCGCAGGCGTCGGATCGCTGATCTTCATCGGCCTGGACGCCTGGACCGGGCTGGGCACGTTCTCACTCGCGATTCCCGGCCTCCCGCACGTCGGCGCGCCCACGGCCGCCGGATTCTTGTGGGCACTGGCGATCGGGATAATCGCTGTCCCGGTCGGCTCCGGGATCCGGTGGCTGGGCCTGTTCCTGCGGCCTCATGCCGAGCGGCGGATCGTGCTGCTCACCCCGCTGGCGGGCCTGGCGGTCGCGGGCCTGGCGATCGCGTTCGCCGCAGGCACCGGCAAGGGCTCCTCCGAGGTGCTGTTTTCCGGGCAATCCGCGCTCGGCCCGCTCATCAGCAACAGCGCCAGCTATACCGTCGGCGCGCTGCTGCTGCTCATCGCCTGCAAGAGCCTGGCCTACGGGGTGTCGCTGAGCAGCTTCCGCGGCGGTCCCACCTTCCCGGCCCTGTTCATCGGGGCGGCGGGCGGCATCGCGCTGTCGCACCTGCCGGGGCTGCCGCTGATCGACGGCGTCGCGATGGGCGTCGGCGCGATGTCCGTCGTGATGCTCAGGCTGCCGCTGACCTCCGTCCTGCTCGCCTCCCTGCTGCTGTCATCAGACGGCGTGGCCGTCATGCCGCTGGTGATCGTGGCGGTCGTGGTGGCCTACGTCGCCTCCGCCAGGTTTACCCCGACCCCGGCCACCGCCGCCCCCGCCGGGAAGACCAGCGCCCCCACCGGAGACCTCGCCTCCCACGACCCAAGCACCGCAACCGCTCAACCAGCCCGCGCCCAGGAGAACCGAAACCCTGTGAACCGCACCCGGCTCAAGGCGGGTCCGTGCGGGGGGGCTGCAGGGCAGGGCGCCGTCATAGCGCTAGTGAGGTTCGGCGGTGGCGACGAGGGCCAGGGCGCCAGGGTGCGAGGCGTTCGTGGGAGGCCGTAGCTGTCTGGCGTGCTCGCTGATCCACGGCGCTGCGCTGCTGCCAATACTGCTTCCAGCCACGAGGGGCGTTGCGGGTACCTGGCCCCGATCGGAAAGCGGAGAGAGGGCCGAGGGCGCGCACCGGACACCAAAGACCGGGGACACCGCACGCGCACCCAACTCCCCCTGCGAGGTACCACCGGGGCCCGGCGGGCGCCGGGAGGCGGGGAGACTTGAGCAAGAAACCGCGATCAGGACATGTGGGTCAGCCCGGAGATCCCGTCGCGCAGCAACGCTGCGGCGAGCAGCACCATGATCGCCGCCGCGATCAGCCTCGCGTTGCGGAGCAGCCAGTCCCGGACGCGCCGCAGAAGCCGCGTAGCCCGGTCCGGCGACACCGCCAGCATGATGACTGCGATCGCGAGCGGCAGCAGCGACACGACCGAGAAGAACACCCACTCGATGATGTACCCGGTGGTGCTCGGGTTGGTCTCGGAGATGTCCTTCATCGCGAGCGGGATGAAGCCGCCCGGGTTCGCGAGCGTTGCGCCCGCTCCGACGATCGCGATCCACGGTGACGAAGCGATCTTGCTCATCTTGTCGGCCATGCTCTGGGCACGCTCCGGGTCGCGTGGCCGGCGGAGGAACCGCACGCTGAAGAACACCAGGACAAGAGCGGCGATGATGTCGATCACCGCGACCCAGGGTTTCGGGTACGACGTGGTTGAGGCGGCCTTGTTGCCGAGCACGAAGGCGGCGGCGACCCCGACCGCGAGCGTGACGCCAAGAGCCCCGAGGTAGAACCATACGCCCGTGCGCAAGGGCCGGTCGCCGAGCACGAGCGCGAGCACTGAGAATGACAGTGTTGTCGGAGACAGCATCGCGGCAACCGCTGTCAACGCCAGCTCGGCGTCGATCCAGCCCATTGCGCTAGCTTAGCCTCGATCCACCGGTGAAATAGGGGTGTTTTCGGGCGCGTTAACGCGAAGGGCGCCCTCTGACCTGGGAGAATGGGAGTTGCTGAAGCTCCAGTTCCCGGTTCGAGAGGACACCCTGTAAGTGCGATTGTTGCATAGCCTCGCGAAGACGCACGCATCCTTCGATGACCCGAACCTCGTGTCGCACGCCGGGCTGGTCCCGGTGATGGCCCTGGCGCAGCGAGCCGGACTCGGCGCGCTGGTCGCGGAGCACGTCGCGCCGGGCGGCGAGTGCGGCGTCAATGCGCACCCGAAAGTCCCGTGCCTGGTCGCCGGGATGGCGGCGGGCGCGGACAGCATCGATGACATGGACATGCTGCGGCACGGCGCGATGGACAGGCTGTTCGGCGGGGTCCGCGCCCCGTCCACGCTGGGCTCTCACCTGCGCTCCTATACCTGGGGAAACGTCGCGCAGCTGGAGAAGGCCGGACGGGAGCTCCTGGCTGAGCTGACCCGGCAGTCGCCGCTGCTGCCCGGCGCGAACGTGCTCGCCTTCATCGACATCGACTCCATGCAAAAGCGCGTCTACGGCCACCAGAAGCAGGGCGCCAGATTCGGCCACACGAAGATACAGGGCAAGTCGCTGCTGGTCAGGGGCCTGAACGCGCTGGCCGCCGTGATCAGCACGCCGACGGCCCCCGCAGCCACCCCGAACCCCGTTCCCGAGCCCGGAACCCAGGACAAGCCGCACAGCAGGCGAGCGGCAGGACGCCCGCGCCCGCAAGCACCTCGCAAAACTCCTCGTGCAGGAATCAAGCCGGAAACGAGCTACCGGAATTGGCCGGTGGATCGAGGCTTAGTGGTCTGGCCCGTAAGTTCGTCGGGGTACAGATCAGGCTGCCAGGGCGTTGGGCCCGGTCTTGTCGTGCGCGTCGATCCGGCGTAGCAGGTCGTTGAGGTCGGTGCGGGTGAACTTCCAGGTGAACGGCCGGGCGATGGTGTTGTAGCGGGTCTCGAACGCGGCGAGGCGGTCGCGGATCTGGTCCAGGCCGGCGAAGTGACCGAGGCGTCAAGGCTGTCGACCCATGCATCGCGGGAGGCGGCGTCGGTCTCGGCAGTCATCATGTGCACCTGGTTGTAAACCACGTCACCGGCGACGACCGCGCCGATCGAAGGGGCGTACACACTCGAAGAGTGCTCGGATGCCGCCGTTCTCAACCTCCCGGCGCCGCCGCCCCGGACGCATGTGAGCGACTCGGCATACCCTCCGCCGCGTCCGGTATGTCTGAGTCCGCGGCGGAGGTGGCTGGCTTCGGCTGGGCAGGAAGAACCTTGGCATCCGAGGTATCTAGGTCGGCGTTCCAGGGCCACCACGACGTCGCGCCCGGATCGCCTGGCAGTTTCGCGGCAGAGACCGTGCGCAGGTGCCTCAGCATGGTGAGCCACAGCCCGAATCCGAGCAGGAACAGCACCCAGGGCATTGCCGCCACGGCTGCCGCGGCGGGCCGGTGCGGCAGGCTGATGCCAGCCGCGTGCACGGCCCCCACTACGGCAACCACAGCGAGCAGGAAAATGACCGAAAGCCACGCATAGCCCTGCATCCACCATCTGGCACCGCGCAGTGCCAGCGCCGCCACGCACGCGACCACCAGCACGGCATCTACGATCAGCGGAAATAGCCCCGCCAGGGCCGGGGAAACCCCGGCGCCCACCGCGATCTCGCGAAGCCCTGGATAGGACACCAGGAAGGCGGCCACGGCAAGCACCGCTACTCCGGCGAGGACAATCACAACCGCGGCCACCTGGAACCGGTTGCGGTACTCCGCCGCCCGGAACGAGGGCGCGCCAGAGAAGTCACTCATAGGACCTGAACGTACTCCCGTCCGCCTATGGCCGGAAAGGACCGAATGCTCAGTTCTGCGCCGTGTCGGCGACCGCCAGCGCGCGCGTGACGATCCTCATCGCCTGGCGGCGGCCCTTGGCCACCAGGCCGCCTCACTGCGGCACTCAGCGCCGGTGGCTTCCTTTTGGTGCAGTCAGACGCTTTCATCCGTACGCCAGTACCTTCGTGACCGCGGTGCCGAGGATGACGCCGGCGACGATCGCGGCCTCGATGATCATGGCGGCGGCCGGTCGGGCTGCGTAGTTCCTGGGCGGCCGCGGGACGCGGAGCGTTGCTGTGTCACTGTCAGCCCTCCTGCGGGTTTCGGCCAGGAGCTCCTCGAGCTCGATCTGCACCCGGCGCAGCGCGCGGTCGACGTACCCGCTGAGCGCCTCTTGCTCCGCGGTGGCGCCGGAGGCCTCGAGCAGCTGCCCGAGGCACACGGCGAGGTTCCGGATCTCGCGCTGCGCGGAGTGATCCCCGGCCGGTGCGGGCACGGCGGCGACAGCAGCACGTCCGGGGTTACCGACAGCCACGCTCGGGCTCGCGGTCCTGGCTGATCAGCGCGCACGGGAACTGGCTGCCGCGGCGGGAAGCGCAGGCCAGACCGCGGAAGCACCCTCCGGGACCACCGCCGACCGCTGGCCGCCCGGGGAATGCGAGCGCCTGGTCGCGGAGTTCTACCACTTGCCAGAGGGCCGGGCACTCACCGGCGTGGTCGCCTGGTTCCTGCCCCGGGATCTCGTCGCATTCTGTGCAGATTACCTCGGCCGGGACCGCTGCAGCCCGGGCCGCTTCTCTTCCGGCGGCTCAGCATCGCGCACGCAATGCTTCGACGCGGACCGCTTATATCTTCCGGCGGGATGAAGATCGACTCCACCCCGGAGGATGGGCTGGTCCGCCTGGACAACGGCGTCGAAGGACGCGTCGAGCTGACCGGGACCTACCGGCGCCAGCGGCGCGGGCATCATCCGTGACCCGGCTGTCAGCCCGCACCCGGACCTGGTCAGCCGCCAGTTCCGCGCGGATCGGTCCGACCAGTTGTGGGTCACCGACAACACGCGCGAGCAGATGGTCGCCGTCATCGACCGTCACCTCGACGAGCTGTTTACCTCGTAATAAGTCGTTTGACCTAAGTCAGCTGGCTTGGGACCGTTTGGCCATGGACAGGACTCCTCCCACGGTCATGACGAGGCTCGGTGCGCTCCGGGGCGCCTGGGACGACGATCTCGCGGTGTTCCGCGGCATCCCGTACGCCGAGCCGCCGGTCGGCGCGCTGCACCTGCAAGCCCCCGTCCCCGTACGTCCTTGGGACGGCGTACGGGACGCGACGACGTTCGGGCCACCGCCACCGCAGTCCGCCCCGTGGGGCTCGGAAACGGCCGACGACCCCAACTGGTTGACGCTCACCGTCTGGACGCCCGACCCGGGCGCGGGCGGCTTGCCCGTCCTGGTGTGGATCCACGGCGGCGCCTATGTAGTGGGCCACTCCGGCGACCCGCTCTTCGACGCCGCCGCGCTCGCCCGCCGGGGCCTGGTCGTCGTCTCGCCGAACTACCGCCTGGGCGTCGAAGGCTTCGTCGAGGCCGACGGTGCACCCAGCAACCGCGGGCTGCTGGACCAACTGGCCGCGTTGCGCTGGGTCCAGGAGAACGTCGCGGTGTTCGGCGGCGCCCCAGGGCGCGTCACCGTGGCCGGTGAGTCGGCGGGCGGCGGCTCGGTCGCGGCGCTGACCGCCGCACGGGCGGCGAAAGACCTGTTCACGAGGGCGATCGCGGCGAGCCCGCCAGCCGGGTTCCAGACCAGGGAGCTCGCGGCGGAGCTGGGCCGGGCGTTCCGCGACCGCGTCACGGCCGGTCGGCTGGTAGACGTCGCACCGGCGGAGCTCGCCGAGGCGTACAGGGTGTTCAGCGCCGAACTGCCCCGGCTGCCGAAGGGCTGGGGGTTGGCCAGGCGACTGGTCTCGCTCGGGCCGGTCGTCGACGGCGGGGTGATCGAGGACGTGCCATGGCGGACGCTCGCGGACGGCCGGGCTCGCGACGTCGACCTGTTGGTGACGCACACCCGCGACGAGGCACGCCTGTTCGTCTCGATCAACCAGCAACTCGACGTCGGGCCGGGCGCCGACCTTAGCGCGCTGGCGCCGTCATCCATCGTCGACGGGTACCGCCTGACCTGGCCGGACGCCGCCCCTGACCGCCTCTACGAGACGCTCTACTCCGATGTACTGGTGCGGATGCCAGCGGTCCACCTGGCCGAGGCACACGCGAGCTCCGGCGGCCGGACGTTCGTGGGCGAGGTGACGGTCGAGTCGCCGACGCTCGGCGCTTGCCACGGCATCGATGTCCCGCTGGTGTTCGGTACGTACAACACGGCGCAAGCCCGGATGCTGCTGGGTGGTACGCCGTCCGACGCGATCCGCGTGGCCGGCGACGTGCTACGTCGGCTGTGGACGGACTTCGCCCTCCACGGCGACCCCGGCTGGCCCGCGTTCACCGGCGCCGGCGGCCCGACGCGCCTCATCGGCACGAACGACCCCGAGGTCGTCCCGTACCCGGAGCAGCGTTCACGGGCGCTGTGGTCGGCTGACGACCTAGGGCCATTCCGACCGGAGGCGTAAACCGTCAGGGATTCCGGGTGCCCGGCCGTTCTTTTATGGTAGTCATCGGGAATTTCCCTCCGGGATGACGACCGTGACCTCGACGGTCTCCTCAGCCCAGGTGATCTCCCGTTTGCGGCCTGCGATCGTGAGCGTGGTGATCACGGGCAGCATGGCCGGGACGGCCAGCGGCGCCCGCCGGTAGGTGACCCAGCGCACGCCCTGGTCGCGGCAGTGCCGGAACACCTGCGCATACGCCCCGCCCCGGTCGAACCCCACCATGATGCTGGTGCCGGCAGGCCCGGCGGCCTTCGTCAGCTCCGCCAGCGCCTTGGGGAGGGTGACGCTCAGGCCGGACGGCTCGCCGGTCACGAAGCACACCGCCCGGCCGTCGTGGGCGGTGACGTGGGTGTCGGCGGTGCCGGGCGGATGCGGCGGCGCACCCGTCCCGAGCCGGCGGGCGACCGTGGTGTGCGCCACCCCTAGCCGGCGGCCGATCTCGGAGTCAGAGATACCTTGCGCGCGCCAGGCCGCGGCCTGCTCCCAGCCGGCCGCGGCCAGCTTGCCGGGCCGGCCCGGCCGCGGCTGCCGGATCAGCGCCGCCGACCCCTCCCGGATCGCCGCCCGGCGCACAAGGTTGCTGTCCGAGTCGAGGGCCACGGCTATGTGCACGACCCCGCGGACTCGAGGAACCGCCGAACGACGTCTCTCAGCCGAGCGCCTCGATCTCAGACGCATTCAAGATGATCTCTGCGTCCATACGGCCGCGTCGATTTACCTCAGTCACTGACATCCTGTCGGCTCCCGCGCCGTCGGCCAGCCGGATAATCCGGGTGAATCGATCTAGTACGGTCGATCGCTTTGCCGTACGGCCAGACGCTCGCTCACGCATATCCCGTTATGTGGAATTCCACATAATTGGTTCGGAAGGAGGCTGCACGGGAAAGGCCCGGGTTCATCCCCGATGAACCCGGGACCTCACCGTGCAGCCCACCCCGCCAGTTGGGCTCCCAGCACCACCGCCAACCCCACGGAATCCAGCCGCCCGGCGGAGGCCGCAGCGCAGTCAAGGGATGCGCCAATCTCCGCTGGACCTTCGGCCCGGCCGGCCGGGTGCTGGTGAGTCCGGCTTACCGCCGGCTTCACCACGCGCCGGACACCCAGCGCGTCAACCTCGGCGTCGTGCTGACGATCTGGGACGTCCTGGCCGGCTACGCGAGGTTCCCCGCCCGCGGCGACGGCGTAGGGCGTACCGGCCTGGACGGCCGGCCGGTCCCGGTGGAGCAGGACGATCCGGCGGGGCCGGTCTTGCTGCTTCTTGCCGGGCAGCTCGTCGAGCCATTCCAGGCGCAAGGCTGATCCGGAAGGCTCCCGGGCTCTCAGCCCGCTGGCTGTGTCATGCCTGGGCGGACTGCGCGTCGGCTTCGATGTCGGCAGTGTCCGCCTTCAGTTGCCTGGCTTCGACCTTCCGCGCCTTCTTCATCGACCGCTCGATCTTCGCCCCCATGTCGGACACCCCGACCACTACCAGGCCCGCTTGCCCGGCGTCGAGATGCTCGCCAAGCTCCTTCAGGTCGTGGCGGCTCATCCCGGCGGCCGCGTGGCCGGCCAGCGCGCCCAGGACCGCACCACCGCCGGTTGTGGCCACGAGCAGGCCTCCGCCGAGAGCGGCGAACGGGAACAGGGCCACGACCAGGCCGGTGGCCAGGCCCGCCCCGGCGCCGAGCACGCCGCCGACCCTCCCAGGCGGTCCAGGATCAGCGACTCCTTGGTGGGAAGTAGTTGAAGACCGTCTTCTCCGACACCCCGCACGCCTCGGCGACCTCCGCCACGCGCACGGCGTCGAAGCCACGCGCCATGAACATCTGTGTCGCCGTGTCGGACAGCTGCTGGCGCATCAGGCGCTTCTCGCTCGCTGCTGCGGTTCTTGTTCTTGAACGGTCACCTGGCCCGGCCGCTGGCTGCGCGGGCAAGAGGTGGCGGACCTGCGGTGATCCTGGTCGGGAATCGGGCTACTCTCGGCACCTTTGACGCCCGCTGGTCATCTCAAGATCCGGGGCCGGCCAGGAAGTCGTTGACCGCGAATGGTGATGCCGTCTGGGTGGTCTGCGTGGCCCCGCTGTCGGCGCGGGTCAGTACCCGGGCCAGGTCGGAAGTGTAGCTGCCAGGTGCGAGCACGGCCGGAGCCGCCGGGGCCGTCCCTTGCGTGCACAGCGCAGGCCAGCCTGAGCCGCTGGAGTGGTTGACGGCCGCGGCCAGCATCCACTGGCCGCCGGTCCGCTCTAACACCATCGCTACAGACTGCACGGAGGACCCGAGATCGAAGACGTCGGTGTCGGCGTAGGCCACGAAGGCGGTCGCGGGGCCAGTGTGGCAGGGGATCGTGATCGACAGCCCGGTCAGCTGGAACGGCAGCCGGTCGGCGTTCTTGGGCAGGCTCGCCTGCTGTTGCTCAGACTGGTAGAGGGTGCGCATCTCGGACCGGGGATATCTGATGCCCGGCCAGGCCGACGCTAGGGATTGCGGCGGCTGGCCGGATCGGGCCGCGCCCCGAATTCCCCGTCCGGGCCGGCCCGGAACCACGCTCAGGGTTTGCCCTGATGACGGCGAGTGCCCTCGGTGCCACACTGAATCCGTGCAGCCAGCTCCGGCGATCTTGATCGTCGACGACCACGACGGCTTCCGGAGATTTGTCCGGGGCATGCTCGAGGCCGCCGGCTTCACGGTCGCCGAGGCGGCCACCGGCGCGGAAGCGACGCGAGCGGCCCGCACCGTCCGGCCGGGCCTGGTGCTGCTGGACATCGCGCTGCCGGACTTCGACGGTTTCGAGGTGGCCAGGCGGCTGGCCGCCGACCCGGTTGGCGGCCCGGCGCCGGTGGTGGTGCTGACCTCGACCCGCGAGGCCAGCGATTACGGCGGGCGGATCGCGGCCAGCCCGGCCGCCGGGTTCCTGCCGAAGGAGCAGCTGTCCGGCGGGGCGTTGCGCCGGTTCCTGGCCCGGGGTCCGGCATGAGCCGACGGCGGCACCTGGCGGTCCTGATCGCGGGTGCGATCGCCGCGGCGGGTGGCCTGGCCTGGTCGGGCTGGCCGCCGCCATCGGACTACGAGCCGTACCTGATCTGCTTCGAGCTCATCGGGTCGTCGTTCCTGGTGGCCGGGATAGCCGCCTGGGTGCGGTGGCCGGCCAGCCGGCTGGGCCTGCTGTTCAGCGTCGTCGGCTACCTCTACCTGGTGCCGTACATCCTGGTCGACCTGGCCAATCCGGTCGCGTTCACGATCGGGAACCTGAGCCAGGGGGTGTTTACACTGCCGCCCTGGCCCACCTGGGTCTGGCCTGGCCCACCGGGCGGCTCCGGTCGAGGTTCGAGTGCGGGTGGTCATTGCCAGCCTCCTCAACCTGCCTCTTTCCAACCTGGCAACCACCGGCCTGCTCCCGCTGGTGCTGCTGGCAGGCCCGGCCCTGTTCGTGATCAGCACGGTGCGGGCGCGGACGGCGCGCGGCGCGCTCGGTACCGCTACTACCGCGCCGAGTAGCGTTCGCGGCGAACGGTTGCACTCCGGCCCTTTATGCTCGTCCGCCGGAGCGCCGCAACCACGTCGTCGGCGGCTGACTCGGGCACCTCGACGAGGGAGAACCGATCGGCGATCTCGATCGCGCCGATGTCCCGGCCGGAGAGGTACGACTCGCCGGTGATAGCGCCCACAAGATCCTGCGGCCGGACTCCGGCGGAACGGCCGGTGCTCACGAACAGCCGGGTCGTGCCCGCCGTCGCGCGGCGACCACGCCGCTGGTCACGGCCGGCGGCCTGCCACTGGTCACGTGGTTTGGCCTTCCGGCCGTCGCGGCGGTCGTCGGCCGGCGGCATTTCGACCGCGGGGATCTCTTCTTCCTCGCGAGGTGTTCCGCTCGCCTCATGGGCCAGCTTGACCGCGGCAAGCGCCACCTCGAAGAGGTCGAACTCCGCGCCGAGCGGCCCGACAACGGCCCGGAAGGCGTTAAGATCGTCGTCTTTGAGCAGGCTCTCCCGGAGAGCGGTGCGCATCAGCTCCAAGCGCATGGCACGCAGGTTGGCGACGGTCGGCAGCTTCTCGATCGTGATCGGCTGCTTGGTCGCCCGTTCGATGGTCTTGAGCATCCTGTGCTCGCGCGGCTCGAGCAGGGTGATGGCGGTGCCTTCGCGGCCGGCCCGGCCAACGCGCCCGATGCGATGCACGTACGACTCCGGCGCGCTGGGCACGTCGTAGTTCACCACGTGCGTGAGCTGGTCGATGTCGAGACCGCGTGCGGCCACGTCGGTGGCCACGAGAAGGTCGATGGTCCGGCTGCGCAGCCGGACCATGACCCGGTCGCGGTGCTGCTGGTCCATTCCGCCGTGCAGCGCCTCAGCGCGATAGCCACGGCCGTTCAAGGACTCGGTGAGCTGGTCCACCTCATCCCTGGTAGGGCAGAAGACGATCGTGGCCGTCGGCCTCTCCAGGTCAAGCACACGACCGAGAGCGGCGGCCTTGTGCCCGCGCGGCACGAGGTAGGCAGTTTGCCGCACCAGCAATCCGTCGGCTGACGCTGACGCCTGGCGACCGAGTTCGACCCGCACCGGGTCGCGCAGGTGGCGGCGCACCATGCCGTCGATCCGCGGCGGCATCGTCGCCGAGAACAGCGCGGTCTGCCGCTTCCCGGGGGTGCTGCCGAGGATCGCCTCGATCTCCTCGGCGAAACCCATGTCGAGCATCTCGTCCGCTTCATCGAGGACGACGATCTCAAGGCCGCTCAGCGTCAGCGTTCCCCGGTTGATGTGGTCGAGCGCACGCCCTGGCGTCGCCACCACGACGTCGACGCCACGCTTGAGCGCCCCCAGTTGCCGGCCGATTGGCTCGCCACCGTAAACCGGCAGAACACGCGCACCCATGTCGTGCCCGTAGCTGCGCATCGCCTCAGAAACCTGCACCGCGAGCTCGCGCGTCGGGACGAGCACCAGGGCAAGCGGCTCTGCCCGCCCGCCTTCGGTGAGTATCCGCTGGAGGACGGGAAGCGCGAAGGCGGCCGTCTTCCCCGTCCCGGTCGCTGCCTGCCCGACCAGGTCACGGCCCTCAAGCAGCGGCGGGATGGCGGCAAGCTGTATCGGTGTCGGCTCCTCATAGCCGAGGCCCGAGAGCACATGGCACAGTTCCGGGGCCAGCGTCAGGCCGGCGAAGCCGCTCGCACCCCCGCCGTTATCCTCGATCACGTACAACTACCTTGCTCCGCAAACACCCTTGACTCCCCACTGGTTTCTGTCCTCGGCCACGTTATGACGGCGCCGCCTGGCCGAGGGCTCATTCAGCGCGGCAGTGACTCCCCCCGCCACTCGCCACGTCGCGGCGACGGCGCTGACATCGAGCTCGGCCACCGTCGCGACAAATTACCGTTGCGGCGGACATGACATGGGTCGACGCCAACAGGTGGGTCGGCTCACGGCTAACTGCTGTTCACTGAGCAAGCTCAGCCTGCTGTGACATGTCACTCCTCAAGGGGCTGGATTCGGGTCCGTACGGTGCGATACCCAGGCCGGTTCTCGACGCGACTTCCCGGATCCCTGAAGGGGACGCGCCCGCAACATCGTTCTCTGCGGGCGTGCAGACGACACGAACACACAAGACAACTACCGCATGGTAAAGCCGATCCGGCGCCCTGGCCATTCCCGCCCGCCGGCAGTTACCGCTAGCCTATGCCGAAAGCCCTGTCACCCCATAAGACCTTGCCTGTTCAGCGGCGGAAGGTGCTCGGCGGCGTGATCAACGAGTACTACCAGGCAGCGTTAGCTGATCCAAATGAACCCCCAGGTCAGACACCGCGTGATTAGTTTTGACGCGGTACACGTCATCAGCGTCTCTGTCAACACATAGCGCATGCAGCAGGAACCGCCCGACCCCGGCCATACGTCCCTGCCGGCCTCGCCTTACCAGCGCCTCGGGCGGCCCGGAGAGGCTGCGGAGTATCGCGGCGGCGGCCGGGCCGGCGCCGTCCAGGTGGATGCGCGGATGCCGACCCCGCCCTCGAGCGTGGGCCGGGTCGGCTGAGAGACGACGGGCTCCCGGGGGCTGCTGCAGCCAGTTGCCGCGGCCAGCCCGGCCTGCAGCGCGTGCCGGTCCCGCCGCACGGCGACCGTCGTCGCGGCACCTCAGCCGAGCAGGACCGCCGCGGCGATCACAACCACCAGCAGGCCGCCTCTACCGCCCTGGTGCCGTCGCTAAGAGCGGCAGCAAGACCGGTCATCCTTGGGCGCCGGAGCCTGCCGCCCCGGCGGCCATGACGGCAAGGGCCAGGCCGGAGGCCCGGCCCGATCGGCGCGCGGCGAACGACGGCCAGGATCTCGATGGCGACGCGCACCGGCCGCTCGCGCAGCGCGATGCTCGCTATGACAGCCCCTTCCGGTCACAGGCGCTGTTCCGAGCCAATCATGTGAGGCTTCTGCTGTGATGCGTCTCATCGCGCCGAGATGGCGTGCTCGACCGAGCCTGGGCCGTGGTCGAGCTGGTAGTCGAGGTTGATCGCGGCGCTGATGAGCGCCAGGTGGCTGAACGTCTGGGGGAAGTTGCCCAGCTGCTCGCCGGTGCTCCCGATCTCCTCTGAATACAGGCCGAGGTGGTTGGCGTAGGTATGCATCTTCTCGAAGGTCAGCCTGGCCTCGTTGAGCCGCCCGGCGCGGGCGAGGGCGTCGACGTACCAGAAGGTGCACAGGGAGAAGGTGCCTTCATCGCCCGCCAGCCCGTCGGGTGAGGCACTGGGGTTGTAGCGGTAGACGAGGCTGTCGGAGACCAGTTCGCGGTCCATTGCTTTCAGCGTGGACAGCCACATCGGGTCGGTGGGGGAGACGAAGCCCAGCAGTGGCATCAGCAGCAGTGAGGAGTCGAGCAGCTCAGTCCCGTAGTGCTGGAGCGGGTCCGGCTCGCTCGCGAGCCATGCGGCCAGCAGTTGGCGGCCCTGGGCGAGATCGTCATGCGCGGCAACAACGTCATGGTCGGCTACTACCTCGATCCCGAGGCCCGAAAAGATTTAATTCAGCCATCAGAGCTCATTTTGGTGACGTACGCGATAATGCGGGTTAGGTGCGGCATCGCGGGTCACTGCAGTACCCGGGGAGGGTGACGTGAGCACACAGGGCGAGCCTAGCGCCTATGCTCTGCTGGCCGACGGCACGACGATCGAGATCCGGCCTGCCCGGCCTGGGGACTTCGCGGCGGTGCGGGACCTTCACGCCAAGATGTCCCCGGACAACCTTTACCTGCGCTTCTTCAGCCTGAGCCCGGTAGGGGCGGAGCGGGAGGCGCGCCGGATATGCCGTGAGCCCGGGCCGGACCACGCTGCGCTGCTCGCCGTGCTGGACGGCGAGGTGGTCGGCTGCGGCACTTACGAGCGCTACGACGCCGGCTCGGTTTCCGCGGAGGTCGCCTTCGCGGTCGCCGATGACATGCACCGCCGTGGCGTCGGCACGCTGCTGCTGGAGCACCTGGTCTCGCTGGCCCGCGGCCGCGGGTGCCGCGCCCTGACCGCGGAGACGCTGAGCGAGAACGCGGCCATGCTGCGGGTGTTCGCCGACGCCGGGCTGCAGGTGCACCGGACGTTCGCGGATGGTGTGTACGACCTGACGTTCCCGCTGCCCCGCGACGAGGCCGACGCTGCCCTTGGCACCTACCGGGACACGGTGGCCGAGCGGGAGCGGTCGGCCGATGTGGCCAGCATGCGGCCTGTGCTGACCCCGGCCTCGGTCGCGGTCATCGGCGCGAGCCGGCGCCCCGGGTCGGTCGGGCGGGTCATCTTGCGGAACATCGTGACCGGCGGCTTCTCCGGCCCGGTGTATGCGGTCAACCCGGCTGCGGCCGAACTGGACGGCGTGCCCTGCCTGCCGTCGGCGGCCGCGCTGCCCGAGCAGGTCGACCTGGCGGTCATTGCGACGCCGGCGGCTGCCGTGCCCGGGATCGCCGGGGAATGCGGGCGGCGCGGGGTCAAGGCCCTGGTGGTGCTCGCGGCGGGACTTGACGGCGCGGCGCGCGCGGAGGTGCTGGGCACCTGCCGCCGCTACGGCATGCGGATGGCGGGTCCGGCCTCCTTCGGCGTCGCCAGTCCCGGTGTGTGCCTGGACGCGACGTTCGCGGCCCGCCATCCGACGGCGGGAAGCGCCGGCCTGGCGTTCCAGTCCACCGGCGGCATGGGCTTCGCCCTGGTGGAGCACCTGTCCCGGCTGGGTGTCGGGATCTCCTCCCTGGTCTCGCTGGGCGACAAGGACGACGTAAGCGGCACCGACATGCTGCAGTGGTGGGAGTCCGATCCGGTGACGAAGCTGGCGCTGCTGTACCTGGAGTCGGTCGGGAACCCGCCCAAGTTCGCCCGCACCGCCCGCCGGGTGGGTCGCAGCATGCCGGTCCTGATCGTGAGTGTGGGCCGGTCCGCGGCGGGCCGGCGCCTGGCCGGGGCCCGCGCCAAGGCGGCGGCTACGCCGCTGCTCACCAGGCAGGCCCTGTTCGAGCAGGCCGGGGTGATCGCCACCGCGAACCTCGGCGAACTGCTCGACACCGCGGCCCTGCTGGCCTCGCAGCCGGCTCCCGCCGGGCCCAGGGTCGCCGTGGTATCCAACACCCGCGGCGCCGCCGTGATCGCCGCCGACGCGTGCGGCGACGCGGGCCTGCAGGTCGCCAGCCTGGCCGCCGGCACCCGGCGGAAGCTCCGGGACCTGCTGCCCAGCGAGGCCATGGTGGCCGGGCCGGTCGACACCACCCTGCTGGCCGGCCCCGGGGTCTTCCGGCAGTGCCTGGAGCTGGCCGGCGCCGACCCGGGTGTCGACGCGGTGCTGGCGCTGACCGCCTCGAGCGCGGGCAGTGACCTGGTTCCCGAGATACCCGCCGCGCGGCTGCCGGTGCCGGTCGCCGCCGCGGTGCTGGACCAGGTGGAAGTGGTCCGGCTGCTGCGCGGCCCGGACGCGGATTCCCCCGCCGTCCCGGCCTACGCCTACGCCGAGTCCGCCGCCCACGCCCTCGCCCACGCCGCGCGCTACGGCATGTGGCGGGCGACCCCGCCGGGAAGCGTGCCCGACCTCGACGGCCTGCGCCAGGACCGGGCGCGGGAACTGGTCGCGGAATTCCTGGCCGGCAAGCCGGCCGACGGCTGGCTGCCGCTGGACGCGACCGTGGAACTCCTCGCCTGCTACGGGGTGCCGCTGGCCGACAGCATCGGGGTCGTCACCGAGGACGCCGCCGTCGCGGCGGCGGCCCGGTTCGGCGGCCCGGTCACGCTCCGGGCGGACGTGCCCGGCCTGGTGCGCGCGCGCGGCGCCGGCGCCCTGCTGATCGACCTGCACGGCGCGGACGCGGTCCGGCGCGGGTTCCGCTCACTGGCGGAGACCTTCGGCCGCCGGCTGGCCGGTGTCATCGTCAAGCCGATGGTCACCGGCGGCGTCGAGCTGATGATCAGCATGCTGCAGGAACCAGCTGCCGGCCCGCTGGTGCTGTTCGGGGCCGGCGGCGCGGCCGCCGATGCGCTGGCGGACCGCGCGGCGCGGCTTGCCCCGCTGACCGACTCCGATGCCGGCGAGCTGATCCGGTCCATCCGCGCCGCCCCGCTCCTGCTCGGGCGCCCCGGCGCTCCGGCCGTTGATCTCGGCGCGCTGCGGGACCTGCTGCTGCGCGTCTCCCGGATGGCCGATGACCTGCCGCAGATCGCCGAGCTCGAGCTGAGCCCGGTCTTCGCCCGCCCGGACGGCGTGCAGGCCGTCGATGCCCGGATCCGCCTCCGGGCCGCCGAGCCCGCCGACGCCTACCTGCGCAAACTGCCCTGACAGACAGGTCACCGCCGTACCTTCTAAGTCATAATCGCGGCCCCGCCTATGCGGTCAGGTGCAACGGCCGAATGGGCGCGGACATCGGCAACTATGCTGGTCCTGACGATGAACTTGATTCAAGCCCACATAACGCCCCTACGCAGTCATCGGTCAGGAGCGGACTGCTGGGGAGGCCCGCCGCCAGGCCCTCATCGTTGGCCGGGACATCACGGCCGTCCGCGTTCAGCTGAACGCCACGGCAAGAGGGTTCGCTCAGATTCGCTTCAGGAGGAACATCAATGCGTATCCCTGCGGAAGCTTTGTCCGCCAGTTCGGTGCGGGACAAGATCGTCACCGCCGCCGAGGCGGTGCGGCTTATTCGTGACGGCGACTCGGTCGTGGTCGAAGGGTTTATGGGGCAGTGCTTCGCCGAGGAGCTGGCGGTGGCGCTGGAGCAGCGGTTCCTGCTGACGGGCACTCCCCGCGACCTCGGGCTGGTGTTTACCATGGCCGCGGGGAACCGGCTCGGCCGGGGGCTGGACCGGCTGGCCCATAAGGGCCTGCTGAACCGGGCTGTGGGCGGTCATTGGGCAATGGCGCCAGAGCTGGGGAAGATGGCGGTGGGCAACGATATCGAGGCGCATAATCTGCCGCAGGGCGTTATCTCGCAGCTGTTCCGGGATACTGCCGCCGGCAAGCCCGGCTTGCTGACCCGGGTTGGGCTGGGTACTTTCGTTGACCCGCGGCAGGGCGGCGGGAAAATCAACGAGCGGACGACCGAGGACCGCGTAGAGCTGATCACCCTCGGTGGCGCGGAGTACCTATTCTACAAGGCGCTGCCGCTCGATGTGGCGTTCCTCCGCGGTACCACCGCGGATCCCGATGGAAATATCACCATGGAACGCGAGGCGCTGATCATGGAGGCGCTCGCCGTGGCCACCGCGGTGCACAATGCCGACGGCCTGGTGATCGTGCAGGTGGAGCGGGTCGCCGAAAGCGGCAGCTTGAGCCCGCGCGAGGTGAAAATCCCGGGAATTCTGGTCGACTGCGTCGTCGTTTCGGAGCCCGAGCATCATTGGCAGACTTTCGGCACGCCGTACTCCGCGGCGCTGAGCGGAGAGCTGCGGCGGGTCCGCAACTCGGTCCCGCCACTGGAACTGACCGAGCGGAAGGTCATCGCCCGCCGGGCGGCGATGGAGCTTCAGCCGGGCAGCGTGGTGAATCTCGGCATCGGCATACCGGAAGGCGTCGCCAATGTGGCGGCCGAAGAACACATCCTGGACTACCTCACGCTGACCGCCGAACCCGGTGCGATGGGCGGCATGCCGACCGGAGGGCTGGATTTTGGTTCCGCGGTGAACGCGCAAGCCATCCTGGATCAGCCGTCCCAGTTCGACTTCTATGACGGCGGCGGTCTCGACGCCGCATTCCTGGGTATGGCTCAGGCGGACCGTCGGGGCAATGTTAATGTCAGCCGGTTCGGGGCGAAGCTGGCGGGCTCAGGGGGATTCATCAACATCAGCCAGAACGCCAAACGGCTGGTGTTCGTCGGGACCTTCGTCGTGCCGGGCCGCTGCCGGGTTCAGGATGGCCGGCTGGTCATCGCCGACGGTGCCGTGACGCCCAAGTTCCTCGCCGATGTGGAGCAGCGGACTTTCAGCGGCGATTACGCGGCCGCCAGCGGCCAGCCGGTGCTGTATGTAACCGAACGGTGCGTCTTCCAGCTCACCTCCGACGGCCTGGAACTCATCGAGATCGCCCCTGGGGTGGATCTAGAGAAAGACGTACTTGCCCACATCGGATTCCAGCCCATCATCCGCGGCGAGCCGAAGCTGATGGACGCGCGGATCTTCGGTGCCGGGCCGATGGGCCTGAAGGACGATTTGCTGACCATGCCGCTCGAGGCGCGGTTCGCCTACGACGCCGACCGTAACATGTTCTTCCTGAACATGGAGGGCATGTCGCTGGTCAGCGCAGACGACGCCGAGGCAATCGGGACCGCGGTCCGCAACCGCCTGGCCGCCATCGGCAAGAAGGTGCAGATGGTCGTCAACTATGACAACTTCTACCTGGACCCGGCCCTGACCGATGACTACATCTCCGGGGTCCGCCGGCTGGCCGAGCGCTACTACGCCAGCGTGACCAGGTACACGACCAGCTCCTTTATGCGGCTCAAGCTCACCAGGCAGCTGCGCCACCGGGACCTGGCCCCGCACATCTATGAAAGCCGTGAAGAAGCCATGAACTGGCTCGAGAACCGTGTAACGAGATCGTCAGCCCAGAATCGACGAGAAGACCCGGCAGGAGCTCCAGCAGACCGTCCAAGCCTTGATTAACGAGTACAGAAGAGCGCCTAGAGATCGCGCAGAAGACCAGGTCAAGAGCTGATACGCGAGTTGGCGCGGCACCGGTTCCACGATCCGGTGTTCGCCGTGCTCGCCCTCGGGTCAGAGCCGTTCGACCACGGCTGTAACACGGCGGCACCTCAGCCGCGAGCTGCGCCGGTGCCGCGCCATGGCCGCGGCCGCCCGGGCGGGCGTTACCGTCGCCGCACTCGGTACCTCACCGGTGGCGGTCCATCCTGTCAGGCTCGAATACAGGATCGTGGCGGTGACCTGAGCTTTCTGTTGGCGGCGTGAGACTGTCAGGCAACGATCTGGTACTCGTGTATGAGTCCGCTGAGGACCTGACGCGCTAATCGTTCGGATCACCGCAGGCATCCAATTGAACCCGGCAGTCTGCGCAGATTGCCGGCCCTTCGCAGAAACCACCTCTGGGTTCTAGCCGTAGTGGTGGTAGGCGGTCTTGACCTGCGTGTAGCGCAGCAGGCCCCATTTCCCGTCCTCGCCGCCGATTCCCGACTCACGGTAACCGGCGTGATGGGCGTGAATCGACTCGCCGAGTGTGCGGTTGATGTAGATCTCGCCGAACTCAAGCTCCTCGGCCGCGCGCATGACCGCCTGGTAATCACGGCTGAACACGTACGCCGACAGGCCGTAGCGGGAATCATTGGACAAGCTGATGGCCTCCTCGATGCTCTGCACCGGAAGCACCGGGGTAACCGGCCCGAAGGTCTCCTCGCGCATGACCGTCATGTCCGGTCGCACGCTGCGCAGCACGGTCGGCGCGAACCAGTAGCCCTCCCGTGCGAACTCGCTGGCGGGCGCCGCACCCCCGGTGATGACCTCGGCCCCCTCGCCGATGGCCGTCTCGACGGCGAGCTTGACCTTGGCCAGCTGCTGTGCGCTGACCAGCGGTCCCATGTCCACGGCCCCCGTGGGGTGGCCGATGCTGAGGTTCTCGACGGCATTGACGTAGGCCTGCAGGAACGGCTCGTACACCTCGTCGTGCACGAAAACTCGCTCGGCCGAGGTGCAGACCTGGCCGCTGTTGGTATGCCGGGCCGCAACGATTGCCTGGACCGCGAGATCGAGGTCAGCATCGCGCCACACGATGGCCGGGGCCTTGCCGCCGAGTTCCAGCGCGACCCGGGTGAGGTTGCCCGCCGCCACCGCCATGATCGACTTGCCGGTGTCGCGATGGCCGGTGAAGGAGACCATGGAGGTGCTGACGTCCTTCACCAGCGCCCGGCCGGTGTCGCCGGCCCCGGTCACCAGGTTGAGGACGCCGGGCGGAAGATCCAGCTCGGCGTCGAACAGCCGGAACAGCTCGATCGTGGAAAGCGGCGAGACCTCACTCGGCTTCACCACGACGGCGTTCCCGGTGATCAGGGCGGGTCCGAGCTTGCGGCACAGCACCGCGAGGGGGAAGTTCCACGGGCAGATGGCCGCCACGACCCCGACGGGCGCGTGCGTCAGGTGGATGCTCTCGCCGGGCACGTCACCCGGCAGGATCTCTCCCTCCAGGCGCCGGTCCCACTCGGCGTTGTAGCTGAAAACCCGAAGGCGAAGTCCAGCTCATCGGCCGCCTGCTTGATGGGTTTACCGACTTCGGAGACGATGAGCGAGGCCAGCCGGTCCTTGTTGGCCAGGACCACGTCCGCCATGGCGCGCAGGTACTTCCCGCGCACCACCGCCGGGGCTCGCGCCCAGGCGTGCTGCGCTTCGCGTGCCGCCAGCAGCGCCTCGTGCACCTGGGCATCGGTCGCGCTGCCGATGTGCGCGAGCACGTGCTCGTCCGACGGATCGAAGACCTCGAAGGCGTCGCCCTCGGGCCGGCTCCAGGCACCACCGATGTACAGCGACTCCTGAACGGCCGCGCTTGTCGTGGTCACAGTGTTTTGCCTTTCCTGCTCACTGCCATGGCGGCGGTTAGAAGACGGCCAGCGGGTTCGCCGGAGAACCGGTACCACCGTTCACCATCAGCGGCGCGATTGACTCGCCTTGGGGGAGGCCACCGGATTAACAGACCCAGGTGCGGCTCGGCGTCGGCCGGACGGGGAATGACCCAGGACGGCGCCTGCTGATCAAAGAGCTTCATCCAGGCCGTAGTACGGGACTCTTTCACTTCGACCCAGACCGGGGAATAGCTCGCCACGTCACTGGGGTCTGCGGCATGCCGGATGACGGTCTCGTAGACGAACGGCGAAGCGATCACGCCGAAGCCAGCCATGCTCCGGGCCATGGCTGTCTTGAAACCCGGCGCTTCCACCAGCCGGGCTACGACGATGATCGCCTCGCCGGAGACGCCGATGGCGTCGCTGACCACGGGCCCGACATTGACGGCCAGGCGGAGCTGGAAGCGAGCCGCGGCGCGATGCGCGCGGTTGTGCGCCTCGAGGGCGGTCGGCAGTTCCTCGAGCAGCCGCTGAAGGACGAGCCCAGTGGAAACCACAGGGGGTATTACGGTAAGCAAGCCATCACCGCGGTCCTCGAACCATACGCCGGGTATACCCCGCAGCGCCGTCTCGGTCATGACGGACAGCGCCTCCCGGATAACGAGACGGTCGAGGTCGGTTCGTCTTCGTGCGCCGAACTCGACCACGTCTGACAGGCATACGGTGCAGTTTTCCCCGTTCAGCGGCTGGCGCCATCGCCCGAGCTGACCGGTCGCGCAGGTCTGCTGGGTCTGGTCAGGCTCGGCTAGGACGCCAGCGGCCTCCCCGGTACCCCGGTCTTCGCACTGGTCCTGTACGAGGGCTAGGACACGGGGATGAACGGTGATGAAAGCAGCGAAGTCCTTCGTCCCCACGACCAAGGCCCAGACCATTTCTAGCGCCACCACCGTGGCCGAGCGCACGCTCACCTGCAGCGCACCTCGTTCCCCCACCAACTGGCCCAGACCGCGCACAGCCAGGACGCGCTCCCTACCGTTCTCGTTGACGCAGATCTTGGCGCGACCGCCGAGGATCACCAGCACGTGATCGGCGCGATCGCCTTCCTGCATGATCCGGGCGCCGACGGCGAACGTTCCCCAGGAGGCGACCGACCGGAGCGCTTCGCGCTCCGTGGAATCCAAAGCTTCCCAGAAGCTGACCGAGGCGGGCAGCGGCTCCCTGCGTACTTCCGTCGAGCCGACGGACGCGACGACCGGACCGGGGCCGCCCGCGCGGCGCTGGTGGGCGGCCGAGAGCCGCGCGACCTCGAATGAACAGCTAAAGGTCAGGCGACCAATGGAAAAGGTCAGGCCGTTCAACTGGGATCCCCGAGATGCGGCCGCCGCTTGCAGGGGAAACGGAACGTCACGTCGACCGGCAGACCCCATGATTCTTCCCTCGCCGCAGCCCTGTGAGTGACGCTGGCAGGTGCCGTCCACTCTCAGTTACAGAGAGTAACCTCACGCGTGCTCCCAGGGGATATGCCAAGCATGTTAAGTCGATGGTAGCCAACATCTTAAAAGGTAGCAACTTGCGACCTTGCAAATCGTATGCTTGCTTAGTGGGACATTACGATCTCTACTGTGAGGGTCGAACTGGGGCGGAGGCTGTACCATATGGCCTCCGGTCCGGTCAGCTCATCGGAGTCCGGAAAGGCAGGTCAGCGGCTGGCTCATCTGATTGTTACATTGCAATATGCGACCTAGCGCCCCATCGGCCGGCCACAGAGAGTAACGTCTTCTTATGGCCTCCGATCACGGACCTGTCGTTCAGAGCGCCCTTCTCCGCCGGGAGCTTGTCCGACTGCGCCGAGAACGGGGACTGACGCAGCAGCAGGTGGCCAGCAACCTGGATTGGTCGGCTTCGAAGGTCATCCGGGTCGAAGGGGGCGCCAGTTCGATTACGAAGGTCGACCTCGACGCTCTGCTGTCCCAGTATGGAGTCCGGTCGGCTTCCGAGCGCGAGCGGCTCCAGACGCTGAACCGCGGGGCGCGGGAACGAGGCTGGTGGGAGAGTTACAAGGATGATCTTTCCCCCGCTTATCTCAACTACATCGGCTTCGAGGCGGGCGCGGCGTTCATCCGGCAGTTCCAGATCGGGTTTATCCCGGGCCTGCTGCAGACCCGCGAGTACGCCCGGGTGGTCACCGCCATCGGCTCGGTCGATCCCAAAGAGGTGGACAAATTCGTCGAGCTTCGACTTCGGCGGCAACAGGAAATGGCGCAGCGCGGGAGCAGGCCGCAGCAGTATTTCGCCATCGATGAAGCGGTCATCCGCCGCCACGTCGGAATTAAGACGTCGCGCGCCATTATGCCGGCCCAGCTCCGCAGCATCGCCGACCGGGCAGAGCGGGACGACCGGCTGACGGTTCGCGTGATTCCGTTCGCATCAGGCGCCCATCCCGGCATGTTCGACAGCTTTACGCTGCTGGAATTCGACGGACAGCTCCCTGATGTCCTGTATCTCGAGGCCGCCCGCGAAGAATACAACATGATCGCCGAGAACGATCCTCGAGCGGCCAGGTACGCAGAGGATTTTGAACAGCTGCTGGTCGAAGCCCTTTCTCCGGAAAGATCCATTAAGCTCATCCGGAACGTGGCGGAGGAAATGTCATGAAACGATGTTCTCCCGCACGCCCAAGAAGCCGCACCGCTAGATTAAGTCGCCTGCAGCCGCACAGAAGAAAATGGCACCACTGCCAGTTCGACTAGCCGAATCCCTTTTTACCTGTTGACACGTTAATTCCGACGATTACAAGGAGTTCTTTAAATGACCACCGAGCCCAAACCGTACTCGACGCTCGCCTGGCGCACGAGCAGCGCAAGCGGCGGAAGCGGCGAGTGTGTCGAAGTGGCTCAGTGGCAGTCGTCTGTGCTGATCAGGGATTCGCGTGATCAGTCCGGGCCGGTCCTTATGGTCAACGCGGCGCAATGGCTCGAGCTCGTTGAGCGTACTCGCAGCGGGGATACCGGCCTCCGGTGACCGACGTGGCGCGGGTGTACGCCTGTTACTACTGAAACTAACCAGTACCATCGCAGCGCGGTACGGACATCGGGGGTCACAGTTTTCATCCTCAACCTGAACTTGAAGGCCTTCTGCTTTTACCCGGCTTCCATGAGCGGATACAGGCGAGCGCCACCGGAAATTTGATCCGCTGATGCCCGGTAATCATGCGCCGTCGACGCGATGGGTTCAGGTGGAGGCGAGCTGGAAATACTTCTAATGGCTAACTAAACTGCGACCGAGGCGAGAGTTATACTTGCGTTTCCCCGCCACAATGCCGTGTTCGGCTCTGCCGCGCCCAATCACTGCTACAGAGAGTAGTTCAGCATGCCGGCCGATCAGGGACCTGTCGTTCAAAGCGCCCTCCTCTGCAGGGAACTCGCCCGCCTGCGCCGGGAGAGGGAGCTGACGCACGCGCAGGTCGCGACGGCTCTGAGCTGGTCGCCGTCCAAGCTGATCAAGATCGAAGGCGGGCACAGCACAATTACCATCGCAGACCTCGACGCTCTGCTTGCACAATACGGGATTACCGAGGCGGGCACCATTGAGCTGTTTCACGCCCGTCACCGGGGCGCGCGCGAGCGGGCCTGGTGGGACCCCTACGCGGGACAGGTAAACCCGGTCTACCTCGAGTACGTGGGCTATGAAGCCGGAGCAGTGTTCATTAGGCAGTTCCAGAACAGCCTCGTACCGGGCTTGCTGCAGACCCCGCGGTACGCCGACGTAGTGACGAATGTCGGTGCAGCTGACGCACAGTGGGTGACGCCCGTTACCGAGCTTCGCTTCGAGCGTCAGTCGCACCTGGCGAGCCGATCGGAACCGCCTCGCCAGCTCTTTGTCATCGACGAGGCGGTGATCCGACGGCACGTCGGTATCAGCCAGGATCCGGCGATCATGCCAGATCAGCTCGGCAGTATCGCGCGCCGCGCCGAGCAGGACACGGTGGTGACGGTCCAGGTTATCCCCTTCGGTGCGGGGGCTCACCCTGGGCTATTCGGCCCGTTCACCTTGCTCGGGTTCGACGAGGGGTTGCCGGACATCCTCTACCGGGACCCAGGCCGCGGTACATTCGAGCTCGCCATCGGCGATCATCCTCAGGTCTCGGAGCATGCAGCTGATTTCGAAGTGCTCCTGAGCCGCCCGGGGAAGCGGCCGTGACTGGCAGCCGCGACGGACAGGACGACCACGTGGCCGCAGAGTGCGGGTGGGCCACACCACCTGCTTGCCGTGGTTATCCGCGGCTACTACTGACCCGCTGACCAGCGGAAACACCCGCCCTAGATACACGCCCTCCACCCAGGAACGGGTACATTCCAGCACGTCAGACCACAGATTCGCCGATCAGCGCGCTACTCAGCTGCGGAACCCAGGCGCGAGGGACGCTCGAATTGCTCAGCTCTGCGAGGAACGCCGCGATCGCCTCGAAGATCATCCCACCCCAGCAGGGCCAGTACCGGCCAGCCCCGCGCCGGACGCGGGACCGGACCACCTTCCGTCCAGCGGGGCATCCGCCCAGGTGGCACAGGTTTTCGGCACCTATAGGTGCTGGAACGGCCTGATGCACGCTGGAACGGTGTCCCAGAGCGGGCGTCGGGCTCGATCATCGACCGACGCTCACGCGCGGACCGATATCTCCTCGACGAACGCGGCAGCGGCATCGATCAGCGCTTGCCCTGGTCGACGAGCTGCGAGCTGGGGAAGAGCCGTACGCAGCCGCTCGGCGTGCGTCTCGCTCTCAACCTCCCAGTCCAGGCGCACCAGCTCGAAGACAGCCCCGTGGTCGACACCCATCACGCGATCGACGTTCAGAGATGCGGAGACCTTGAGCAGAGCTGATTCGGCCACCGCAGCCTCGCCGAGCAGTCGAAGGACGACCAGCGAGGCCGCCGCGATCCCGGCGAGCATGTGCTCGACCGGATTCGCGCCCGAATCGTGCCCGCCGTACCGCTCAGCCTCGTCGATCTGCAGCTCGTGCCCACGCACGGAGACCGTGATGCCCCGGGTCGTGGGCAGAGCATCGACGAGCAGTTGTTCTCGTCGGGCCGTAGTCACCGGATCTCCTCGTAGAAATCAGCGGCAGACGGTTCGTCCGCACGCAGTTCGTCCTTTAGCCAGATCAGCGCGCCGGCTCCGGCGTCATGGACTTCCCGCTGCTCCGGGCCGTATTGAAGGGAGAGATGGTCGATCAGCAGTCGCTGTGCATCGTCCCGGCTGCTCCCGTGCAGAAGGGACGCCACGGCATCCAGTGCTACGGGATCTCTCTGCTTGATCTTGAGCATCGCTGCGCTCTGTGCCGCGACGACTGCGCGCACAGCAGGGTGCTCGACCTCGGTCCTGTCCAGGTCGACGGCGACGCCGGCAGTCGGGAACCTGAGGGTCTCGCCGAAGAACATCGTCTGGGCGAGCCCGAGTCGCGGCAACGCGCTGGGAGCGAAAGTGGCCCCGAGAACTGCTGCGTCTACCGCTCCGGAGGTGAGTGCCTCGAGCCGCTGGTGATCGCCTGCGATCCCCACAGGGAAGCGCAGGACCGAGATCTCGTCGATGGCTACGCCGCGGTCCGCCAGCAGCCGCTTGGTGAAAGCCCAGACGATCGACCCTTCTGGATGTCCGGCCAGGGCGGCCGGGTTCGTGATCGCCGCATCTGCTTCTCGAGCCCACATCCAGAACAACGGATGAAGTGTGTGCACGAGCGCAGTCCGCCATCGTCGTTGCCCGCGAAGCGCCTCGACCATCGACCCACCGAGTCCTGCCGAAAACGCGGCCTCCGGATAGTCCGAGCCGGGCACAGCTTCCACTTCGACTCCCATGCGGTCGTAATAGCCGGCGCGCTGGGCAACCTCGTGGCACACCAATTCGTGCACGTTGCGATCGCGATATCCAAGGAGAATCAAGGTTGCTCCTTCTGACGGGCCGCGAGCAGCGCCACGGCCTCGGTGCGATCGACCGTCTTGCCTGCGGAGACGCGCGCCAGCGCTCGACGCAGGCCGTGCCCGCTCATGAACCGACGCGCAGACCCATGGAGCGGGCCACGTAGTCGAGTTGGAGCGACGGCGGACCAGCGACGACACGCGCGATGATCCCGTCGGAATAGTGCATCGGCAGCGTGTGGTCACGCACGTATCCATACGCACCCTGGATCTGCATCGCGAGCGCCGAGGACTCCGCATAGATCTGTCCGCACAGGAACTTCGCCATGGTGCTCTCGACGTCGCACGACAGGCCCCGGTCGAACAAATCTGCGGAGCGCCGCACCCCGCAGCGCGCCGCGTCGAGCCGAAGGTGCATCTCGGCCAGCGGCAACGACACCCCCTGGAAGGAGGAGATCGGCGGGCCGAACTGCTCGCGCTCGTTCGCGTAGGTGACGGTCATGTCGATGACCGCGGAGGAACTGCCGACGAAACCCGAACTGATCATGATCCGCTCGAGCACCAGGCGCTCCTTGAGGATCTGCCAGCCCTGGCCGACCTCGCCGAGCAGCGCGTCCCGGGGCAGCGTCACGTCGTGGAGGAAGATCTCGTAGATGCCGCTGATGTTGCGGCCGAGCGCAGGCATCCGCCGGATCTCGATCCCGGGCGTGTCCACGGGCACGAGGAAGACGGCCAGGTGGTCATGCTTGCGTCCGTCGTCGCCCACCTTCGCGACCAACTCCATCACCGTGCCGGGGAGGCCGGCCGCCTCGCAGTAGGTCTTCTGGCCGTTGAGGATCCAGCCGTCCCGGCAGGCCTCGGCACGGGTGGACACGCTGGCCGAGTCGGACCCGACATCCGGCTCGCTCACGGCGATCGAGAACCGGCCGTCGCCGCGAAGGACAGGGTTGGCGTACTTGGCCCGCTGCTCGGGCGTACCCCAGCGTTGCAGATCCCGGATCCCGCTCAGATTGAGGTTGAACAGCGCGACGAGGTCGGAGCTGCCACGGCCGATCTCCTCGCACAGCGCTGCCAGCAGACCCGCTGATCCGTCGACGGCTTCTTCGGCGACGATGTCGTACCAACCGAGCGCCGCGATCTCCCGGTACAGCTCGACCGGGTAGGAACCTTCTTCGTCCCAGATCCGGACGGCACGCTCGGGCGCGAGCTTGGCGAACAAGGCTCGCGCAGCCTTGCGCAACTCGATCTGTTCCTCGGTCTCGAGCGAGGCAGTAGTACTCATGAGAAAGACCTTTCCTGGGTGCTGACAGAGTCGATGCTGTGCTTGAGACCATGGAGCAAACCGGGGGCCGAACAGGAGAACAGCCCAGCCAGCTCGTTGACGCGATCGGCCACCTGAGCGGCGGGCACGATCTCGAGGAGCCCATTCAGTGCCGGGGCGTCGGCCTGGAACGATTCCCCTGACCCGAGCAGGCGAACGGCCCTGGCCGGACCCGCGACCTGGTGGAACCGCACGACGATCGACTCGGGCGGGAGGAAGCCGAGAGCGAGCTCGGGGAACTTGAACCGTGCGTTCTCGGTCGCGAGGACGACATCCGCCGCAAAGGCGAGCCCCCACCCACCGCCGACGGCTGGACCATCGACAACTGAGATGGCGACCGGGAAGGCCCGGACCAGGGCGATCGCTCGTTCGATCAGCTCGCGCCGGAGCCCCGGCCGGCCAATGGATGTGCCGTCGTCGGACCGGATGTCCGCACCGGCGCAGAACGCCGTTCCCTCGGCCTGCAACACCAGGACGCAGACCCCTGCGGCGGCGCACTCCTCGAGTCGCGCGACGAGCGCCGAGAGCAGCTCAAGGTTCAGCGCGTTCTTCGCCGCTGGCCGATTCAGGGTGATCGTCGCGGTCGGCCCGTCACCTGCGATCAGGCACAGCTCGGGGGCGAAGGTGAGGGATGCGCCGTTCATGCGAGCGCCGGGAGGACCTTGGTGGCGAGCAGTTCGACCGCCTCCCGCGGGTTCGGACCGACGGGAGCACCGACATAGGCTTCGGTGAAGCCCGCTTTGCGCGCGTGGTCGAGAAGCTCACCGAGGGCGGCGACGCAATCGTTCGGAGTACCGGAGACCACGAGCTGGTCGGCCACCGATTGCGGCAGCAGCGCGGCTGCCTTGTCCACGCCGTCACCGTCGAGGACCGCCTGGCGCGTAGCCGCGTAGTCGGAGAGTTCGAACCCGACACGCCGCAGGTTCTTGTGCGGCTGCTGGCTGACGATCAACGTCGCCTGGCGGCGCGCGGCCGCGTTGGCCGCTTCCCGGTCGTGCGAGACCGAGATGTTCACGCCGTAGATCCGCGCGAACTCCGCCCGGCTGCTGCGCACCCGTCCACGGTCGAGGCAGTCCAGGTTGCTGACCGCATCGAACTGGCCGCACCGGAACGCGGCCAGGCTGTGCGCCGGGAAGTTGCTGGCACAGATCACGCCGTCGGCGAGCTCGCCCGCCATGTCCAGGATCTGCGGGCCGGCACCGGCGACGATCACCCGGACGTCGGCGTCCTCGACCCACGGGAAGGAGATCTTGGCGTCCGGGCGAAGCCTAAGCTGCTCGCAGGTGCGCGGGAAGTCGCCCAGGCAGAGCTGCTCGCCCTTCCACAGCAGGCGACAGATGCGGATCACCTCGGCCACCCGGTCGACCGGATCGGCGCGCTCCATGAGCGCGCTCACCAGACCGCCGCCCGTCCCGATCCCCATGCTCACCCGGCGTCCGGGAGGCATGAACTCGGCGAGCGTCGCCATCGTCGATGCCTGCTCGAGCGGGTTGCGCCCGAAGGGGAACGTCACCGCGGTACCGACACCTGCCCCGGTCCGCGCCGCGACCGCGCCGAGGATCGCTGCGACGCCACGCGACTGGAGCTGGTCGGTCACCCAGACCGTCTCGAACTGCGCAGCGGCCAGTTCGGCCACCTCGACCATCTCGGGCCCGCCGGCCCAGGCGTGCAGTTGGATCCCCTTGTCGCGCGTGAACACGCCGGCTGCCAGACCGTAGATCGTGTCGTTGGCCAGCGTGATGGCCTCCTGCTCACCCTCGAACTCCAGGACCGACAGCACCGGCCCGAAGATCTCCTCCTGCGCGATCCGCATCCCCGGGTCAACCTCGGCGAACACGGCCGGCTGGTAGAAATACCCAGGACGATCGCCCCACGAGCCGTCGGCATCGCCTGCCACGAGTTTCGCGCCCTCCGCCACTCCGGCCGTGACGTAGGAGTGGACCGAGTTCCAGGCGGCTGCGCCGACCAGCGGACCGATCTCGGTCGCCTCGTCCTCCGGGTTCCCGACCCGGGCAGCCTCGACCTTGGCCACCACGAGGCTGATCACCTCGTCGTAGATCGGGCGCTCGACGAGCAGCCTGCTCGGGGCGGTGCAGGTCTCGCCCTGGTTGCTGTACATCGCCTGGAAAACCACGTCGGCCACCGCCTGCGGCGCAGCGTCACCGAACGCGACGAGGGCCGACTTGCCGCCGAGTTCCAGCGAGGCGGTGATGAGCCGGTCCGCAGTGCTGCGGCCGATCTGTCGTCCGATCTCGGTGGATCCGGTGAAGGTGATCTTGCCGATCCCGGGGTGCTCGACCAACGCGTTCCCCGCCACCGAGCCCCGGCCGGGCAGCACGTTGACGAGGCCGGCAGGCAGGCCCGCGGCCAGGGCGAGCTCTGCGAGAGCGACCGGGACCAACGGCGCGAGCTGGGCCGGTTTGAGGACGATCGCGTTGCCCATGGCGAGTGTCGGCGCGATCTTCCAGATGGCCTGGACCGCGGGGAAGTTCCACGGTGTGATCGCACCGACCACGCCGATGGGCTCACGGAGCGTGTAGTTGAGGAACCGTCCCGGTGCCGGGGTCGTCCGGCCTTCGATCTTGGTCACCAGCCCGGCGAAGTACTCCAGGGTCTCGACCATGACCGGAAGGTCGATGCCTCGCGACTCCCGGATCGGCTTGCCCATGTCCCGGGTCTGCAGCAGCGCGAGTTCGTCAGCGTGCTGCTCGATGAGGCCGGCGAACCGGATTAGGTGCCGGGCGCGCTGCGAGGGGCGCATCCGCTGCCACTTCCGGGCAGCGTCGTGTGCCGAACCGACCGCACGGTCGACGTCCTCGATCGATGCCTCCGCGACGGATGCGAGGACTGATCCGTCAGCGGGATTGATCGTGTCGAACCACGCACCGTTGGAAGCCGGGACCAGCTCCCCACCGATCACGAGGGGAACCTGGGTGCCGAATGCTTGCACGTCTGTCACGTCCGCTCTCAGGGAAGTTTGTGAGCGGCGGGCAGGACGGCTTCGGCGAGCTGTTGCAGTTCGTCCATCGCCGCCTCGAGGGTCGCGTGCTCGAACGAGGTGTCACAGATGAAGTGGGTGACACCCAGGTCTCCGTACGCCTCGATCGTCTCGGCGGTGTAGGGCGCCTTGAGCAGCGGACGCGCCGTCAGGGTGATCTCGCTCATGTCGCGCCCGGCAGCCTCGACGTGGCGCTGCAAGGTCTTCAGATACCCGGCGTACTGCTCCGGTGCGACAGCCAGCGGGTGCCAGCCGTCACCGATCGCTGCGATGCGCCGCAGCGACGCCTCGCTGTACCCGGCGAACCAGATCGGGATCGTGCCGCGCGTCGGCTTCGGGTACAGCTTGAAGTGGTGCAGGTCATAGAACTCGCCGGTGAAGTCGACCTCGTCCTCGGTCCACATGTGCCGCATGGCGTTCACCATCTCGGTGACGCGCCGCCCACGGTCCTTGAACGGCGCGCCGAGGAGGTCGAACTGCTCCTTCATCCAGCCGACGCCGATAGCAACCGTGAGACGCCCGCGCGAGAGCACGTCGATGCTGACCAAGGTCTTGGACGTCTGTACCAGCGGCCGCCAGGGCAGGATGAGGCACGAGGTGCCGATCTCGACACGCTCGGTCGCAGCCGCGGCCCAGGTGAGCGAGGTCAGGCAGTCCAGGTAGGGCGTCTCCGGAGCCCAGAGGAACTTCCCGTCCGCGGTGTAGGGGTAGGGCGTGTCGACCTTCGTCGGCAGTGCCACGTGGTCTGTCATCCACAAGGAGTCGAAGCCGACTTTCTCGGCGAACTGCGCGATCTCGGAGATCGCATCGGGGCCTGCCCACGGTCCCGCACCCGGGATCCTGATTCCGACCTTCATCACACTCTTCCTCTCGTATCCTGCGTTGGTCATCGGACGACGGCGGCGGCCATCAGCCGAGCGATGTCTTCTGTCTGGTAGCCGAGAGCCGCCAGGACCTCGGACGTGTGTTCGCCGACGGACGACGGCGGCCGCCGGATGCTTCCTGGTGTCTCGTCGAGCTTGATCGGGATGCCCGGGACGCGGAGCGCACCAAGCTCGTTGTGCACGACATCCACGACCAGGTCCAGGGCGGTGATCTGCGGGTGCTCGGCGGCCTCGTCGTAGGCGAGGACTGGAGCGCAGATGATGTCGTTCCCGGCCAGCGTCGCGACGACCTCGTCGCGATCGTGCGCGGCGAACCAGGGGGCGAGGGTCGCATCGAGCTCGGCTGCGTTCGCCAGCCTCTTCGCCGCACCGTCGAACCGCGGGTCCGCGACGAGCTCGGGCTGACCCGTCGCCTGCGCCAGCTTGGCGAAGTGCCGGTCGTTGAAAGCCACCATGTGGACCGCGCCGCCGTCCTTCGTGGGGTAGGCGTTGTACGGCGCGTAGAAGTTGCTGCCGTTCCCCGGCCTTTCCTGCACGTAGTCGGCGAGCAGGTACTTGCGGGTCCCGGGTCAGTCCGGGCAGCCAGTGCTCCAGCCACCGCCGGCCGCCCGGAAGCAGCACATGGACCTGCTCACCTAAAGGTGCCCGAACCCGGTCCCGGAGTGGGGCGCGTCACACCCGCGGAGCATGCAGAAAATACCCCTAGGGGTATGATGAGGATATCGTCCCTGCTAAGTAAGGAGTGCCTCATGTGCAGCCCAGCTGTCTGCGGCCAGTGCAAGAAGATCACCTGGACCGGCTGCGGGCAGCATGTAGACCAGGCCCTCGCCGGAATCCCGCCCGAGAACCGCTGCACCTGCGCTAACCCAGCCTCACAGGCCCGGCCGCGGGCACGCGACACCAAGAAGATGGGAGCGCGCAAATGAAGGCCGTCGTGGTCGGCGGGGTGGCCGGGGGCATGAGCTTCGCGGCGCGAGCGCGCCGCCTCGCCGAGGACGCGCAGATCGTGGTGCTCGAGCGGGACCCGTACGTGTCCTACGCGAACTGCGGCCTGCCCTATCACCTCGGCGGCGAAATCGGTGACCGGGATGCACTCCTCCTGCATACCCCGCAGTCACTGGCGGAGAGCCTGGCGCTGGACGTGCGCACCGGCCACGAGGTGCTGGCCATCGACCCGGCCGGGCACACCGTCACAGTCCGCGAGCGCGCGACCGGCCGGGAGTACCAGGAGGCCTACGACGCGCTGGTGCTGTCCACCGGCGCCGCGCCGGTTATCCCGCCGATCCCAGGGGCTGGCCTGCCCTCGGTTCATGTGCTGCGGACCGTGCCCGACGTGGACGTCCTGCGCGACCTGGTGGACGGCGGCGCCCGCCGGGCGGTGATCATTGGCGCCGGGTTCATCGGCCTGGAGGCGGCCGAGGCACTGCGGCACCGCGGCCTGGATGTCACGCTTGTCGAGCTGGCCGGGCAGGTCATGCCAGCCATGGACCCGGAGATGGCGCGAAGCATCGAACTGGAGTTGCTGGACGCCGGCGTCGAAGTGCGGCTGGGGACGTCGGCCGCCGCGCTGCGGGAATCGGGAAGCGGCGCCGTCGCCGCCGACCTCTCGGACGGATCCCAGGTCATCGCCGACTTTGTGCTGCTCGCCGCCGGGATCCGCCCGGAGACCTCGCTCGCCGCGTCCGCCGGGCTCGTGCTGGGCGCTCACGGCGCCCTGCTCGTGGACGAGCACCTGCGGACCTCCGTGCCGTCCATCTACGGCGTGGGTGACGCGATCGAGGTAGCAGACGCCGTCACCGGCGGGCCTGCCCTCGTGCCGCTGGCCGGGCCGGCCAGCCGCCAGGGCCGCGCGGCCGCTGACCACCTGTTCGGCCGCGGCGGACGGCGCGGACCCGTCCTCGGCACGGCTATCGTTCGCGTCTTCGGCACCGTGGCGGCCACCACCGGCCCTGCCGAGAAGGCACTGCGCGCGGCGGGGATCGCGCATCACGCCGTGCACCTGCACCCGAACAACCATGCGGGGTACTACCCCGGCGCCCGCCCGCTGCACCTAAAGCTGCTGTTCGCCCCGGATGGGCGGGTGCTCGGCGCCCAGGCGACCGGCGGCGACGGCGTCGACAAGCGGATCGACGTCATCGCCACTGCCATCCGGGCCAAGATGACCGTCGATGACCTGGCCGACCTCGAACTTGCCTACTCACCGCCGTTCGGGTCAGCCAAGGACCCGGTTAACCTCGCCGGAATGGTCGCCAGCAACCTGCTCACCGGGAACCTGGCCGTGTGGCGGGGCGAGGATCTGGCCTGCCTCGGCCCCGGCGCGGTACTGGTAGACGTCCGGTCAGCTGTCGAGTTCAAGGCCGCCACCTGCCCGGCGCGCTGAACATCCCGCACACCGAACTGCGCCAGCGGCTGGGCGAGATCCCCCGCGCCCACCCGCTCCTCGTGTACTGCGCGTCGGGCTTCCGGTCCTACCTCGCTCTCCGGCTACTGCGGCAAAACGGCTGGCCCGACGTCCGCTCCCTGTCCGGCGGGCTGTCGACCCTTCAGCTGGAACTCCCCAGCCTGGCACTCGACCAAGGCAGCCCATAGGACGTTGTTTCGACCCTCCCAGGCCTGGCTAGGCGAGCAGGAACGGCTGGCTGCGACGCGTCCAGGACACACTTCGGCACCCACAAGGTCCGCCCCGGCGACCTCGTCTTCTTCGCCGGCTCCCGACGGCACCCCCACCGCCCCCGGGCACGTCGGCACCATCGTCAAACCCGCCACCCACACCATGATCGACCCCTACGCCACCGGGTACGGCGCCGAGTACGACAGCTACGGGCTCCCGGCTTCCAAGGCAGGATTGTCGCCCGTGACCGGCTTTACGCGCCCATCCTGGCAGGTCTGGCCCTCCACGAATTCGAAGGTCTCCTGGCGGCGGTCCATCACTGTCCACGCGTGCGCCGACGCATCGTATGTCTTGCCCGTCAGCGCGCCTCCTGCCCGCCAGGATCAGCCGCGCGCAGCGATATCGCGCAGCGGATCATCCCTGTCGCTAGGCTCTTCAGCGTCCAGAGCATCGGCGCAAGCTTCGCCGGGGCCGTCTTCCTGGTCGTCGTAGCTGGCCGCGACTTGTTCGGGGGTCATCGGCGGCCGTGCCTGGGAGGGCGTCTCCGCCGGTCGGCGACGTTCTGGACTAATGGACGCAGAAGCCGGGGCCCGCACTGGGCCGGCGCGTGGTGAT
>CAVUBD010000013.1:0-350897 GCA_963739615.1 uncultured Actinomycetes bacterium | reverse complement strand
GCACCGATACCCACCTGCTCAGCCTCGACGCAGGGGTGGAGCCGCGGCCCCAGGTGGGACAGGGCCTCGGCACCGCGCTGCGCGGTCTGTGCTACCAGCTCCTGGACCACCGCTATCCCCCGCATCCGGACTTCGACCCGCAGGGCCGCCGCCAGGCGGTCAAGGCCATGGAGCTGACCACGGTGCTGCGAGCGGTCGAGCAGGCCGCGCAGAACCCGGTCGGCCGCTACGAGCCGCCCCAGGCCGACAGGCCGGTCCTTAAGCGGATCGCCAACCCGCTAGGGCTTGGGGTCATGCACGAGGCGGCGTTCGTCCTGCAGGACGACTGGAAGCAGCTTCTCGACCGGAGGGTAGCCGGGCGCAGCGAGGTGACCGTCACCCAGCTCCGCGGCTGGTTGGAGGACGAACGATCCGGCATGCCGGAATCCGTCCAGAATCTGGTCATCGCCTGCTACGCGATCCAGGCCGACCGGGCGTGGGCCCGGGCCGTTGGCACGGTCATGGCCCCGCCGGAGCTGGCCGCGATCCGCCCGGAACACGTGCTGCGCAGCCAGGATCTGCCCAGCCAGGAGGAGTTCGACCGGGCATCCAAGCGCGCCGAGGGCATCTTCGGCGTGGCCCGCCAGCCGGTGCGCAGTAACCGGGCCAGCAACGCGATCGCCCGGGGTGTCCGCCAGCGGGCGGGCGATCTGCTCACCGCGGCTGAGGCGCTGACCGAGGCGCTGGAGATGCACGCGCAGACGCTGGGCCTGGACGATTCCTCACCCAGGTTCGCGACGGCGCGGGCCCTTTCCGGCCTGCTCAACCAGCTCGCGGGAACCACCGATCCACGGCGCTGATACGCGCCTGGCCGCGGCCGACCTCCCGCGAGAGAACGCGATCTACCGCGCTCACCTGGACAACGCCCGGAAGGTGACGACGGGGATCAACGCCACCCGCTGGCAGGTGCTTGACCGCCTGGCCACGGTCACCGACGGCGAGAACGCCGCCGCTGCGCAGACGCTGCTGGGTGAGCTGCGTTCCGCGGCGCGCCACGACGAGCATGAGGTCGGGCTCGCTGAGACGCTGCAGCAGGTCGAGCAGCGGGCGACGGCCCTGTTCCTCGACGCGGCATCGAAGCGGGAGCCGCAGCCGGACGGCAAGGACGACCACGAGCAGAGGCCGGAGCCGGGCCCCGCAATGCAGGTCCGGCGGGCACGTGGAGCCAAGGTCCTCGACGTCGTCGAGGAGATCTGCACTGCGGCGGATGCGAGCCCGGACGTCGAGTTCGAGATCACCTGGCAGGTCGTGCCCCGGTGAGGACCACCACGCAGAGCCCCGTCACCAACGGCGCGGTCCCGGCCGCGAACCGGACCGTGGTCGCGGCCGAGCTGCGCCGGGCGGTCGAACGACAGGACCGCAGGCGGGACAGCCGGAACCTCCCGGCCGAGCCCTCCCGCGTGCTGCTGCTCCGGGCCGCGCCCGAATGGCTGGATGAGCCGGACCTCACCGTATCGGGCCTGGCGGGCCACGACGGCACCGTCACGGCGAGCGTGGCCGGATGCCAGACGGTGCTCGCCGTGCTCGATGCGCTCGCCAGCCGGCCGGAAGACGGTTACCTGGTCATCCTCACCCCCTGCGACGATGACGAGCTCGGCGATTCGGTGCTCGCGCAGGTGATCGCGAACCAGGTGCACACGATCAGCCGGTGGGACCTGGTGCTTGACGCGTTCGGGGCCAGGCGGCGCGGTCCGGGGCTGAGCGGCCGGGAGCAGCCGTGGCTGGCCGGGGCGCTGCTGGATGCCCAGCCGCCCGGCGGCTGGGGCAAGGTGAGCGGGCCGGTGCTCACGCTCGACTTCGCGATGAACCGGCTGGTGGGCGTCAGGTTCGGGATCAGCGACGGCCGGGACGACGCGGTCATGGACGCGGCGGCCCTGCTGGAATGGACCCGGAACGAGTTTCGGGTTGCCTCGTTCAGTCGGCTCCCCAAGGACGAACGTGCCGGGCTGGCCGACTGGCTGCGGGAGTCGGTCGGGCCGACCGCCTGGGCGGTGTTCGCCTTGCTGGAGCACGCCGAGGTCGGCGACGCGGTTCCGCTCGGGCTGGCGCTGCGCGGCCTGGCCGAACCTGGGGCACGGCGCCGCCGGGCCCAGGAGACGGCCCTGGTGCGCGCCGAGGAACGTTTCTTCGGCGGGCATTCGCCGGGCGATAAGGACCTGCGGGAGTTCTCGGAGGCCGCCGAGTCGCTGATCGGCCGGTGGAGCGACGGCCCGCATGCCGTAGTGGCCGGCGAGCTGTGTGTCCGGGCCGAGCAGATCCTGGCCGAACTGGGCGCCGGTGATCTGGCCGCGTCCAGCCAGATCCTGGACGCGGGTTTCGAGGCCAGGCTGGCCGGCCTGGCTGACGTGCTCACCGGCCTGCTGCCCGACCCGCGGCCGATCGACCTGCGGGGTGCCGAGGACGCGCTCGACCTGGCCACGAGCCATATCAGGTCCAGGGCGCACGAGCCCGAATGCGCCGCCGCCGAGGCCGCCGTCAGCCTCGCCCGCTGGCTCGCCGTCCCTCAGGCGGCGCCCGGGACGCTGGCCGACGGCGCCATGCAGATGCTGCGGGACTGGGCCTGGGCCGACCGCGCGCTCGCCGTCGTGGCCAGCGGCGCAAACGGGCGTGTGCCGAAGCTGGCCGCCGCCTACGCCAAGCTCTGCGAGACGGTGGTCAAGCGACGGGCTGGGCTGGACCGGCGGTTCGCCCAGAAGCTCGCCGCCTGGACGGAGACCTCGTCCAGCACAGACGAGCTGCTGCTGGTGGAGAACGTCCTGGAACGCGTCGCCCGGCCCGTTGCCGAGCGGCGGCTGCCGCTGATCGTCGTGCTGGACGGGATGAGCGCCGCGGTGGGCTGCCAGCTCGCCGAGGACATCATCGCGCTGCGGCGGTGGGTCGAAGTGGGCCGCCGCGAAGACGGCCGCGAGCCGGTGATCGCCACCGTGCCCTCCATCACGTCGATCTCGCGGACCAGCCTGCTGTGCGGGAAGCTGCGCACCGGCGGCCAGGCAGAGGAGCATGCCGGGTTCGCCGCGTTCTGGCGGCCGCGGGCCACCCGCCTGTTCCACAAGGGCGACCTGCCCGGCGTCCAGGGAACGGGACTGAACACCGCTGTCCGGAACGCCATCCACGATCCCGCCGCCGTCATCGGAGTGGTCCTCAACACCGTGGACGACACGCTGGATCGAGGCCGGGAGGGCGACGCGCCGCAGTGGCGGCTCACCGGCATCCGGTACCTGAGCGACCTGCTCGACGAGGCGGCCCGGGCCGGGCGGCCGGTCATCCTCACCTCCGATCACGGGCACCTTCCGGACCGGGGAGCCCCGATACACGAGGAACGATCCGCCGCGGCGCGCTACCGGACCGGGACGCCCGGACCAGGTGAGCTGACCGTCCGCGGCCCGCGCGTGCTGGCCGCCGACGGCGAGGTAGTCGCGGCATGGGACGAACAGATCCGCTACACGCCGCGCAAGGCCGGGTACCACGGCGGCGCGGCCCCGTCCGAAGTGGTCGTCCCCGCCCTCGTCTTCATCCCGTCCGAGTCACCCCTCCCGCGCGGCTGGCATGCGCTCGACCCGGTATGGCATCCTCCCACCTGGTGGAGCAGCGCGCTTCCCGACTCCGTCACGGCCGAGGCGGCGGAGCCTTCCGGCGATGCCTTGTTCGGGGTGGGCGAGATCCTGCCCGGGCGGCCTTCGGCCAACGCGCCATCGGCGCCCGCCCTGGGCAGTCAGGTCACCGGATCGGCTCTGTTCGCCGCGCAGCGCAGGCTGGCCAGGAGGCCGCCCAAGGCCGGCCAGGTGGCCAGCCTCATCGACCGTCTCGCCGACGCCGGCGGCAAGATCCCGGTCACCGTGGCGGCCGAGGCGGCCGGAGAGCCGCCATTCCGCATGTCCGGCTACCTGGCGCAGGTCGCGCGCCTGCTCAACGTCGACGGCTACGCTGTGATCGGGGTAACCGACCAGGGCAGGACGTCGAGCTGAACATCGAGCTACTGCGACAGCAGTTCCTGACGGAGAATCCGTGACCGTCCCGGCCGCGGTCAGCACCGCGCGCCGCCGTGAGGTAATCGACGCACTGCGGCGCGGCACCGTGCCGCAGGCCGGGCTTGACCTGTTCGCGGTCGGGATGGAACGACTCGAAGCCGCTATCGACGACGAGCTGTCCGGGGTCGCGGCGGGCCGGTCGACCTTCAAGGCCATCCGCGGTGAGTACGGGTCAGGTAAGACGTTCTTCGCCCGCTGGCTGGCCGAGCAGGCCAAGCGGCGCGGCATGGCCGCCGCAGAGATCCAGATCTCCGAGACCGAGACCCCGCTGCACCGCCTGGAGACCGTGTACCGGCGCCTGGCCGAGCAACTGTCCACCGCCGCCTACCCGCCCAGCGCCCTGCGCGAGATCGTCGCCGCCTGGTTCTACACGCTGGAAGAAGACGTCCTTGCCGAAGGGACCATCCAGCCGGACGACGCCGAGGCCCTCACCAAGGGCGTGGACGCGCTGCTGGAGCGCCGGCTCGCCGACGTGGCCCGGACCACGCCCGCCTTCGCGGCGGCACTGCGCGCCTACCGGCACGCGACACTGGCCGGCGACCATGCGACCGCCGAGAGCCTGATCGCCTGGATCGGCGGCCAGCCCAACGTGGCGGCCTCGGCCCGCCGCGCCGCCGGAGTCCGAGGCGACCTGGATCACTTCGCCGCGCTCGGTTTCCTGCAGGGGCTTCTGACGATCCTCCGGGACTCGGGCCATCCTGGGCTTCTGGTGGTCCTCGACGAGATAGAAACCCTGCAGCGGGTGCGCTCGGACGTACGCGACAAGGGCCTCAACGCGCTGCGGCAGCTCATCGACGATGTCGATTCCGGCCGGTTCCCCGGGCTGTACCTGCTCATTACCGGCACGCCCGCCTTCTACGACGGCCCGCAAGGCGTCTCCAGGCTGACGCCGTTGGCGCAGCGGCTCGCGACCGACTTCGGCACCGACGCCAGGTTCGACTCGCCCCGCGCGGTGCAGATCCGGCTGTCCGGGTTCGATCTGCCCAAGCTGATCAGGCTCGGCACCACGATCCGGGACCTCTACGCGCAGGGCTCCGGCGTGCAGGAGCGGATAGCTGCGCTCGTCGACGACAACTATGTCACCGACCTCGCCAAAGGCATAGCAGGCGAACTGGGCGGCCAGGTTGGCGTGGCGCCCCGCGTGTTCCTGCGCAAGCTCGTCGCCGATGTGCTGGACCGGGTGGCGGAGTTCCCCGATTTCGACCCGCGGCAGCACTACCAGCTGACCCTGTCCCGTACCGAGCTGACCGACGTGGAGCGTAACGCGGCGGCGTTCCGGCCCGCCTCCGCCGACGAGGTGGACCTCGACCTGTGACCGAGCTGGCCGGGCTTCATCCCACGCTTGCGCACCATCTGGTCGGCACGCTCGGCTGGACCGAGCTGCGCCCGCTCCAGCAGGCGGCGATCGCCCCGGTCGTAGCCGGGCAGGACGTGCTCCTGCTGGCCCCGACGGCGGGCGGCAAGACCGAAGCCGCCGCCTTCCCCGTGCTGTCCCGGATGGCCGCCGAAGGATGGCACGGGCTGTCGGTGCTCTACCTGTGCCCGCTGAAGGCACTCCTCAACAACCTGCTGCCTAGGCTGGAAACCTACGGCGGCTGGACGGGCCGCAGGGTGGCGCTCTGGCACGGCGACACCACCGGCTCGCACCGGCGGTCCATGATGGCTGAGCCTCCCGACCTCCTGCTCACCACGCCCGAGTCTCTCGAGTCCATGCTGGTCAGCGTCAACGTCGATCACCACAGGCTGTTCGCCGGCCTGCAGGCAGTCATCGTGGACGAGGTCCACGCGTTCGGCTCCGGCGACCGCGGGTGGCACCTGCTGGCGGTCCTGGAACGGCTGACCCGGCTCTGCGGACACCCACTGCAGCGGATCGGGCTGTCCGCCACCGTCGGCAACCCGGAGGAACTGCTGCGCTGGCTGCAAGGATCGGCGGCCGGGAAACGGCCGGGTGTGGTCGTCGCGCCGGAACTGGAGCAGGCGAGCGGGACGGCCACCCCCGGCTCGCCCGGGATCACCCAGAACGGGCTGGGCCAGGACGTCCAGCTTGATTTCGTCGGAACCGTGGAGAACGCGGCCAAGGTCATCGCCCAGCTGTACCGGGGCGACAAGCGCCTGGTGTTCTGCGACTCCAAGCGCCTGGTCGAGATGCTCGGCGCCGACCTGCGGGCGCGCGGCGTGACCACGCACCTGGTACACGCTTCGCTGTCCCTGGACGAACGGCGGCGCGCCGAGCAGGCGTTCGCCGAGGGCCGCAACTGCGTCATCGTGTCCACGTCCGCGCTGGAGCTCGGCGTCGATGTCGGGGACCTGGACCGGGTCATCCAGGTGAACTCACCGTCCACGGTCGCGGCCTTCCTGCAACGCCTGGGCCGCAGCGGCCGCCGACCCGGCACGACGCGGAACTGCCTGTTCCTGGCCTTGGACGAGGATGAGTTCCTGCATGCTGCTGGCCTGCTCCTGGCCTGGAGCCGCGGCTTCGTCGAGCGGGTGGCCCCGCCGCCGGAGCCGAGGCACATCGTCGCCCAGCAGATCCTCGCCCTGTGCCTGCAAGAGAAGCGGGTGGGACAGCGGCTGTGGCAGGACTGGCTGGCCCTGCCTGAGCTGACGATTTCCGCCCGTCCGATCACCGACTACCTGATCGAGCAGGGTTTCGTGGACCGTGAGGACGGGATGCTGTTCATCGGCCCGGAAGCTGAGCGCCGCTTCGGCCGACGCCACTTCATGGGCCTGATGGCGGTATTCACCGCGCCACCGGAATTCACCGTCCTGCATGGCAGGAACGAGATCGGCCGCGTCGATCCGGTCCTGCTCATCGACGGGGTGGAAGGCCCGAGACTGCTGCTTCTCGGCGGGCGGAGCTGGCGCGTTACCTGGACCGACTGGAAACGCCGCCGCTGCTTCGTCGAGCCCGCCGAATCCGGCGGCCGGGCTCGCTGGCTGACCAGCGCCCCAGGCGGCATCTCCTACGAACTGGCCCGCGCCATGCGAGACGTGCTGCTGGGCGCGGACCCGCCCGTCACCCTCACCCGGCGCGCGGCCGGTACCCTGGCGGGCCTGCGGTCGGATTCCATCGGCCGCGCGCATCCGGATCGGATCGTCGTCAGCGGGGGTGACGATGACCTGCGCTGGTGGACCTGGGCCGGCTACCGGGCCAACGCGACGCTCAAAGCGACTCTCGGTGATCTCGCTGATGAGTCTCAGCGTGTAGACGACCTGAGCATCCGGCTGCGTCCAGACCTGCGCCCGCAAACGTGGTCCACGGCAGTCAAGGAACTGCGCGAGCATCTCTGCCTGCCGGAAATCGACGACAAGGCCCTGGCCGGACTGAAATTCTCCGAGGCCCTGCCTCGCCATCTAGCCGTCGCCACCCTTGCAACACGCCTCGCCGACCTGGACCATGCCGCCGCCGTGCTAGCCGAGCCTTCCCGCTTCGAACGTCAATAATTGGATGACTGGGCATGGGTTGCTATTTGTACTGAACTGACTACAGATTGTTGCGTCACCGGGTTGTCATCTGCTCCACTCTCCTCATGGTGGATGCGCGTGCCCCCCTGACCGAGCGGCAACTGGCGATCCTGAAGTGGGTCGAGAGCGGATGCCCCGATGACGTTCCCGGTCTGAACGCCAGTAAGCGGACCGCCAGTGTCATCCGGAGTACCACGGCCTCTGCCGCTACCGCCGCCATCCTTGCCCCGAAAGCACGCGGCGCCGCGCGCCGCGCCGTCTGCGCCGCGCGAATCCAGGCCGAGGCCGCTGCCGGTCACCGAGCAGCTGATCGCCGACTTGATCGCAAGCGGCGGAGAGATCCGCATCGACAGAGACAAGGACAAGGCCAACTACGAAGCGCGCGTGGGAGCCGCTATCCGGCATGGCAAGGTACCGGAGGGCAAGCTCCTGACCATCGAGCACAACACGTGGAGAGAGTGGATCATCAGGCTGCAGGATCCGCCGGCGTGGATGACAACGGTACTTGATCCGATTCCGGTCCTCGGTCAGCTACGCAATCCGCACCCGGTGGTCAAGCGGCTTCAGGGCGAGGACAGCCTGCAGCTGACCAAGGCAGTTCAGCCGCGGGCTTTCCGGCTCATCCAGGCTCTGCTGGCCGAGGCCGAGCGCCGGGGATACCGGACCCGGTTCAGCCGGCCTGGACAGCAATACGGCCGGAACCGCGGATACTCCGCGGACGAAGGGCACTTCATCGTGGCCATACACGGTCACGAGTTCGGAGTCCGGCTCTCACAGGAGGTTGACCGGACCCCCCATGCGCCGACTCCCGCCGAGGAGCGCCGCGCCGCGCGGGAGACCTGGTTCCGCATCCCTGCCCACGACGAGCATCCGAGCAAGCGGCTGGCGATCCACCTCACCAACGGCCGGCAGTACCGCCAGACCACCTGGACCGACAGCGAAAAGCATGAGCTGGAGGCCTGGCTTCCGCAGCTCCTCCAGGAAATCGAGCTCCGGGCAGGATTCGCCGAACAGCAGCGCCTCGAACAGGAACGCGAAGCGGCCGAGCGCGAACGCCTCTGGAAAGAGGCAATGAGCAAGGCAGAGCGCAGGTACGCCGAGGATCACCGCGCCGGAGTCCTCAAGGAGTAGCTGAAGCGATGGCGGCTAGCTCGGGAACTGGACGTCTACCTTACCGAGCTCCGTTCGGCGGCATCAGCACTGTCCGAGGAGGACGGAGGCGATGCTGAGGCGTGGATCGCCTGGGTAGAGCAGTACCGTATGAAGATCGATCCGACGGCTGCGCGAATCGTCATGCCGAAAACGCCCAAGCCGCGCTCCGACGATCTGGGCGCCTACCTGCCTCATGGAATGAACCCGTACGGCCCAAACCGATGGTGACGCGAGGGCCGAAGCCCGGCCAGCACCGCCGTCTCCGGTCCCGGCACATGTAGCCCGTAGATAAGCGCTGGTGACTGGAGCCGCGCACGCCGCCCTCCACCGTGACGATCACGCGGCCAACCAAGCAAAGGGGTTCATTGTCCCTGGGCGAGAGCATCCGCAAGGCGAACCCCCGGCCGCCGCCAGTCGTAGGCGCCCGGGGGCCCGTGGTGTGGAGGTTTACTGGTTGCCTTTGCGCGACCGCATATGGGCCAGAGTGAGCGCGGCGGCCCACGTGCTGTGGGTAACGTTCACGATCGGGTCGAGAACCATGCGAAGGATGGCGGCGAGGGTCGCGGGCAGCCCGTACCACCCGATCGCCAGGCCGGAGAACAGCGAGACCGAGAACAGCATCGTGTTCGCAAGGGCCAGGTTCATGGCGCCTCCATCTGGCTGTTCCAGCTGGCGGGCACGGGCGGGACTATCTGGTACTCGCTGAGTACTCGTTCCCGCGCGTGGTCCCGTGCGGTGGTGAGCCATTCGACCTTGGCGAGGTAGCCCTCGCCTGGCGGGTCGTTACCGGCTAGATCGTCGGCGAGTTCGTCGATCCGCTGCGCGATGACCTCGCCGATCACGGCGAAGAAGTTGCCGGGATCGCGGATCTGCTGGTAGATCTCCGGGAGGCAGCCTTCCCACTGCCGCCGCACGAGTTCGCCGTAGTAGTTCAGGGCCGGATTCTGCCCGGCGCTGACCGCCTCTGGTTCCGGCTGGCCGGTGGTCATGCTGCCCCACCTCCGCGTCGCCGGGCCCTCCTGGACGCACACCCGCCACTCATCCGGCCCGCACTGTTCCACGATGCTTCCGGGCAGCCACGGCCACGCCGTCCGGTCGCCTTGTTCTTCCTGCCTGCTGCGGGGGTAGCGGACTTCGACCCGGCTGTCGTCGGGGAACCGGCCGTCGTTGTCGTTTCGTATGTCATCGGGGTTCCTTCCTTGCCTATACCGCGTCCGCCGGACGGCCGGCGAGATGAGCCTGGACCTGCTGGGCCTTGCCCTGGCCGATGCGCAGTGCGCTCTGGATCTCCCGCAGTGACGGGACGTTGCCCGCCCCGGCAGCCGGGAAGGCCCGCCCGGCCGCGTCCAGCAGGGCGGGCATGCCGGAGTGGCGGCGGCGAGCCAGCTCATCAGATGCATCCGCTGCCGCATCCGCAGATGCGGGCCACGCCATCGGGTGCATCCCGGTGTTGCGCCGCATCCAGGTGAGCAGTTCCATGCAGCCGACATACGCGGCCACTGGCCACACCGACAGCAGCGCGCCGGTTGTGAAAGTGATGCCCGCGTGGAGCCCGTAGCCGACGTTCGCGGCGATCGTGGCGCCGATCCCGGCCAGCAGCATGACCCGTGCCAGCACCGGCACGTCGCGGCCCTGCCGGGAGGCGACCAGCATGGCCGACGACGCGGCGGCGTCAGCCCGTCACCGGCCAGCGGCAGCAGCGCGGCCGAGGCGATTGCCTGCCCGTTGTCGCGGGCGAGGGTGTAGATGTGGGAGTAGGAGTCGCTGCCGGCGAAGAGCCCTACAGCCAGCACGATCCCGGTGGTTACCCGCCTGGTAGCGGTGTCGTTCGCGGTCATGGTCACATGTCCGTCCCGGTGAACTCGGGACCTTAAAACATGAATCCTTGCCTGAGGGCAAGACGGTCAAGAACCGGATGCACCTGGATCTGGCCCCAGATAGGGCCGAGCATCACGCGCCGCGGTCAAGGGCTGCTCGAGGCGGGCGCGAGGCCGCCGACATCGGCCAGGGCGAGGTACCCGTGGCAGTGCTGGCCGACCCGGAAGGCAGCGAGTTCTGCGTCCTGACACCACGATGACCCCGGCGGAGCAGCGGACCCTGGACAGGATCCAGGCCGAGCTGGCCCGGCTGGTCCGGCACGACGACGAGTCCATCGTGCACGAGACCTGGATCAGGCAGCGGTATGACCGCGGCGCCGCGGCCAGCTACGCGCCGGCCAGGACGGCGGCCGTGCAGACGGCCTGGCACGAAGCCGGTCATGCTGTCGCCGCGCTGGCCGTCGGGGCTAGGTTCAGCTCGGCCAGCATCCGGCACGGCGCGGCCAGCCAGGGCCGGGTCCACGGCATCCAGGGTGGCGGCGAGTACGCGTTCGTCATCGACGCGGCCGGCCAGGTCGCCGAGCAGCTGCGGGACTGGTCGGTGCTGACCGACGACGACCAGCTGCGGGCGTGGCTGGCGACCTGGCGCGCCGACGGCGGCGACGCCAGCAGGTTCCGGCGCGGCATCAGCGACCGCTTCGGCCCCGATGAACTGGGGGCCTGGCGTTACTGCGAACGCGAGCTGACCCCGCTGCGGCTGCGGATCCGCCAGGTGGCCCGGGCGCTGCTCGTGCACCCGCAGCACCTGCCGTACCAGGTAGCGGCGGCGCTCGCCGCCAGTGCCTAGAAAGAGGGTGCCTAGAAGGTGGACCGGTACCAGTCAGGGAACTCCGTCAGCGAGCCGAGCACGATCTCCGCGCCCGCCCCGGCCAGGTCATCGCCGCTGAACGAGCCGGTCGCGACGCCGACGGCCCTGGCGCCCCCCTGCACCGCGGCGGCCATGTCCGGCGGGGTGTCGCCGACGTAGACAGCCACCTGCAGGCGGCGCAGCACCGCCGCCTTCTGCGGCCCGTGCACGAGGGTGTACAGCTCGTCGCCGGAGATCCCGGCCGCCCGCAGGCTCGGCTCGACGGACACGGGGTGCTTGGCCGTGATGATGACCACGCGCTCCCCCGCGGCCCGGACCGCGGCCAGCGCCTCGTGCGCGCCGGGCAGCGTGGTCGTCATCCGCTCCGCCAGCGGCACGTAGTACCCCCGGTAGCATTCGGCCGCGTCGGCCACCTGGCCGACCGGGAACCAGAACGCCAGCTCGTCGTCCAGCTTGATGCCCAGCCGGTGGTCGACCGCGGCCAGGTCGATGGCGGTGCCGGTCTCCCGCGCGAGTGCGGCGAAGGAGGCGAGGATGACCTGCCGTGAGTCGATCAGCGTCATGTCTAGGTCGAAGCCGACCGGACCCATCCCGCCCCCGTTTACGTTCGGTTACGTTCCCGCGCGTGCCATTCTGCTCGGCCCCGGCTACCTTGCGGACATCGGGTCCGCAAGGCTCCTCTTTTTCGGGCCGAACGGGCCTGGGTGTCAGCGACCGGGCCCAGCTGGTAATGATCGCCTACGAGACCGGGCTGGTCACTCCCGGCTGAGACGTCGGCCGACGGCCGCGATGGGCGGGCCGGGGGGCAGATACCGGGGCCCGTTCGGAAGAAATGGTTTTTAATGGTCTTAAGGCCGGTGCCGGGGTAGAGGCGGACGTGACCAGGTACTAGGCACGGAAGCAATGGGCGGGTCATATCGTGGCTATCGTGGCTAATGAGGCCGATCTGGCCGCAGGTCCGGACCCTGTCGTGGTCACGAGCATGACCCCGCCCGGTATACCGGTGTCAGCGGGGGCGCTCATCTTCGACCAGGCGGGACGCCTGCTGATCCTCAAGCCGACCTACAAGTCGGGGTGGACGATCCCGGGTGGCGTGATGGAGGCGGACGGGGAGACGCCCTGGCAGGCCTGCCAGCGCGAGGTGCGCGAGGAGTGCGGCATCGAGGTGCGCCAGGGGCGGCTGGCGTGCATGGATTTCCGGCGGCCGCGGCGGGGCCACCCGGGCGGCATCAGGTTTCTCTTCGACTGCGGCGAGGCCCGCGACAAGGCGCTGGCGGGTATCGTGCTGCAGGCCGAGGAGATCTCCGCGTACCGGCTCGTCCCGCTCCCGGACGCGCTTGGCCTGCTCCGGCCCCCGATCCGGCGGCGGGTGCGGGCGGCCACCCGCGACCCGCGCCAGCGCCTGGCCTACCTCGAGGACGGCCGCCCGGTCCCGGCTGAACCTCGCTGCGGCCCATGAATCAGGAGTAACGGATGGGACCAGAGTGCCAGTTCCGTGGGGGGGCTCGAAGGATTGTGGTCAAAACCCCCTCCACGGGGGTGCCTTGACACGCGATCATGACAACGGCATGGCCCGCGGGGAAAGCAGGCGAGAACGGCTAGAGCGGGGAGCGGCGAGATAGGGCGGCTCGGCCGGCGGCGCGCATGGCGGTTAGGGGGGCGGGCTTGATGCCGGTCATCAGTTCGACCTGGCGAGCGGCCTGATGCAGCAGGAGGTCGAAGCCGCTGATCACGGTGGCGCCGGACTGCGCCGCGGCTCGCGCCAGCGCCGTGGGCCAGGGGTGGTAAACCACGTCGAGCACGGCGCGTGGCGCGGGGCTGATACCAGGCCATCGTTCGGCATACAAATCGGCGGCACCAGCCGGGACGGTGGAAACCAGCAGGTCTAGGCTACGGACTCCGGATCCGAACGGGCGCAGTTCCACCGAGATGCCCAGCCGGCCCGCGGCCGCCAGTAGGTCGCCTGCCCTGGCCTGGTCGCGGACCAGGACCACCACGGCCGCCAGGCCGGCCGCGCGGAGCGCGGCCAGGGCGGCGCAGGCGGTCGCGCCGGCGCCGAGGATCGCGGCGCTGGCCGGGGCGGTCACTCCGGCCTCGGCTAGGGCCGCCACCATGCCCGAGACGTCGGTGTTGTATCCGTGCCGCTCATCGCCCTCGAAGACAACCGTGTTAGCCCCGCCGACCTCGGTCGCGAGCGGCTCGGTGCGGTCGAGCAGTGGCAGCATCGCCCGTTTCAGCGGCATCGTCAGCGACAGGCCGGCCCACCGGCGATCGCAGGAGGCGAGAAGGCCCGGCAGCCCGGCCTCGTCGCATTCGATCGCCGTGTAGGTCCAGCCGTCCAGGCCGAGCGCGGCGTACGCCGCCGTGTGCAGGACGGGCGACAGCGAATGCGCGATCGGCGAACCGAGCACCGCCGCCCGGCGGCCCCCACCGGACAACGTCAGCCCTGGCCTAGGTTGTGCTGGAGTTCCTGGCGGAATTGCTCGAATTGCGCCTGGCTCGCGGTGAACTTGGTCTCGCCGGTCTTCGGGTTCACGGTCACGAAGTACAGCCAGTTCCCGGCCGCGGGGTGCAGCACGGCCTCGATGGCCGCGTTGCCCGGGCTGTCGATCGGACCGGGCGTAAGGCCCTTGTACTTGTAGGTGTTGTACCGCGAGGTGCTGGTGAGCTGCTGATCTGAGGCGAGGATGCCGTAGGCGTTCAGCCCGTAGAGCACGGTGCTGTCGAGTTGCAGTGGGATGCCCTGCGCCAGCCGGTTGTCGATGACCCGGGCGATCTTGGGGTAGTCGGTCAGCCGGCCGCCCTCGGCTTGCACCAGGCTGGCGATAATGATCACCTGGCCCGCGGTCAGGTGCACCTGCCTGGCCGCGGCGGTCAGGTTCAGCTGCGCGGCTTCGGTGTCAAACCGCTGCACCATGCCGGTCAGCACGCCGAGCGCGGTTTCGTGCGGGAGGACCTCATAGGTCGCCGGGAACAGGTATCCCTCGGCCTTGCCGTTCGCGTACGAGGGCAGCTTGAGCGCGGCCGGGTTCTTCATGGCCTGCTCGTAGGCGCCGAGCGAGATGCCCGAGTGGGCGCCGAGCCAGGCCAGGGTCCTGGTCAGCCGCCAGCCTTCCGGGATCGTCACCGTGATCTGCACCAGGTCCTTCGGGTTGAGCAGCGCTGCATACGCCAGTGACGCCTTCATCTGCTTGCGTACCCCGTAGAAGCCGGGCAGCAGGCCGTTCGGGTTCGCGCTGTGCTCGGCCGCGAGCACGAACGCGCGGGAGCTTGCGACCACGCCCAGCTTGACCAGTTCCGGCCCGAGGCCGGTCGGAGTTTCGCCCGAGAGAACCTGGACGACGACCTTTCCTGTGCCGGGGCCCGAATAGTCGGCCGGGTGGTACTTGCTCTGGTAGAAGCTGTAGGCGTAGATACCGCCGACCGCCAGCGGGACGACGATGACCAGCAGTGCGGCCAGCGGGGCGATCCAGCGGAACCGGCGCCGTGCGGGGCCTCCCGGCCGCCCGCCAGACGACCGGCCCGCCTTGTGCCTGCGCCCCCCGCCGTGCCCGCCATAGCCAGCACCGTCATGGCCAGCACCGTCATCAGCCGGCAGCGTCATCGCCGGCAGCGTCACGGCCGCCACCGCGACGGCTGGCCCGGCCGCTGCGTCCGGCCCAGTCGCTGGTTTCTTCCGCGTCGTCATCGGCGCCGAAGCCGGGCACGAACCGGCCCGCGGCCTCATACCCGTCCTCGTATTCGGCGTCACCTTGGTAACGGCCCCGATCGTCGTACTGGTCGCGCGGATAGAAATCGTCGCCGCCTCGGCCGCGAGGATCCTCGCCGTAGCTGGCATTCGCGGGCTGGCCTGGCTGCTGCCACCCGCTGGCGTCTGGGTGGCCTTGCCGCTGGGAGCGGCGCCACGGCGAGTCGTCGGGATGCTCCTGATCCGGCCGGGGCTCGTGACGCAGCGGCTCGTGACGCAGCGGCTCGTACCCGGGCGGCGGCGGTGTCAGCGGATCCTCAGACGGCCGGCCCTGCGGCCAGCGCGGGCCCTGCGGCCAGCGCGGGTCCTGAGCCCGGCGCGGGTCCTGAGCCCGGCGCGTGTCTGGCGCTTGGCGCGGGCCTGGCGGTCGCCACGGCCCCTGTGACCGCCCGTTTCCGTTCTCGCTCATGCGGGGGCTCCCCCCCTCAAGGTCACGAGCTGGCCGGCGGGGTGACCGGTCGCGCGTTCGGTGTCCAGGGCTGCTTGCAGCAGAACGGCGGCCGCCGCGGCGTCCACGACCTGGCGGCGGGCGCGGGAATCCTTCCCGCCCCGCCGCAGCGCGCCGTGCGCCTCGGTGGTGGTGAAGCGCTCGTCGACGAGCCGGACCGGGATGGGCGCGAGCCGTTCGGCCAGGTCCGCGGCGAAGTTCCGGGCGCCGGCCGCGGCGGCGCCTTCCCGGCCGGACAACGAGGTGGGCAGGCCGACGACGACCTCGACGGCGCCCGCCCCGACGGCCAGCTTCACCAGTTCGTCCTTCGCACCCGGGCCCGATGGCACCACGGTCAGCGGAGAGGCGAGCACGCCTCCCGGGTCGCTGCGCGCGACTCCGATCCGGGCCGAGCCCACGTCTACTGCCAGCCGCACCCCGGTTCTCACCGGCGCAGCCTCAACTGAGCCCAGGGAGGTGAGCTCAGAGAGGGCAAGCGCCGAGCGCACCGCCCTGGGAGGCGGAACGGGACGGGACGCAGTTGACCGCCGCACAGGCATGGTCGCGGCGGGCCATTCCCGGGCAGGGCGCGACCCGGGTCGCAGCAGCATGGCAATACGCTACCTACCGGACCCGGCTATGTCTCGCAAAGCGTTACGAACGGCCTCAAATGCCTCATCGACCACGCCCGGGTGGCGATCGGCCAGCGAGACGCCGCCGCCCTGGGCGACATCGGGCTTGCCGCCGCCGTTACCGCCGAGGACCTTCGCGGCGATCCCCACCAGGGAGCCGGCCGACAGGCCGAAGCCGCGACCCGCCTCGTTCACCGCGATGACGACGACCGGCTTATCGGCGGGTACGCCGATAACCACGACCACCGCGGGACGGCCTCGCGGCACCCGGCCGCGGACGTCGAGCGCGAGCCTGCGGATGTCGTCGGCGTCGGTTCCGTCGGGCACGCGGTGCGCGACCAGGGCCAGCCCCCTGATGTCCTCCGCGCCGGCCGCGATCTCGCCGGCCGATTCGAGCAGCCGGGCCGCGCGCAGCCGCTGCAGTTCGCGCTCGGCATCCCTGAGCCTGGTCACCACGCCGGAGATCCGCTCGGGCAACTGCTCGCGGGGCGACTTGAACTGCTCGCTGAGCTGGCTGACCAGCGCGCTTTCCCGGGCAAGGAAACGGAACGCGTCGATGCCCACCAGCGCTTCGATCCGGCGCACGCCCGATCCGATGGATGCCTCGCCCATCACCTTGATCAGGCCGAGCTGGCCGGACCTGGCGACGTGCGTGCCGGCGCACAGTTCCCGTGAGTAGTCGCCGACCTCGACCACCCGGACCCGGTCGCCGTACTTCTCCCCGAACAAGGCGAGCGCCCCCATCTCGCGGGCTTGCTCCTGGGAGGTGTAGAACGCGTGCACGTCCAGGTCGTTGACGAGTACCTCGTTGACCTCGTCCTCGGTGTCGCGCAGCACGGACAGCGGGACCGCGCCCCCGGCGGTGAAGTCGAACCTGAGCCTGCCCGGTGCGTTCTCCGAGCCCGCCTGCGCCGCCGATTCACCCAGCGCGCCGCGCAGCGCGCGGTGCACGAGGTGCGTCGCGGTGTGCGACCGGGAGAGCGCGCGGCGGCGTTCGACGTCGATTTCCGCGAACGCGGGCGCGCTGGCCGTCACCTCGCCCGAGGTGACCTTGCCCCGGTGCACGATGAGCCCGGGCAGCGGCGTCTGCACGTCGAATACCTCGACCCTGCCGCCGCTTACCTTGATCGTGCCCGTGTCGGCGAGCTGGCCGCCGCCCTCGGCGTAGAACGGGGTGCGGTCAAGCACCACGTCCACTTCGGAACCCGCGCCCGCCGCGGCCACCGGCACGCCGTGGACCAGCAGGCCGAGGATCGTCGCCTCGGCCGTGATCTGGTCATAGCCGGTGAACGTGACCGCGCCCGACCGCTCGAGCAGCTCGGCGAAGGCCGAGATATCGGCGTTGCCTGTCTTCTTCTCGGCCGCGTCCCGCTTGGCCCGGTCCCGCTGTTCGGCCATCAGCCGGCGGAACCCTTCCTCATCCACGGTCAGGCCCTGCTCCGCGGCCATCTCCAGGGTCAGGTCGATCGGGAAACCGTAGGTGTCGTGCAGCTGGAAGGCCTGGGCGCCGGACAGCGTGCTGGAGTTCTTGCGCCGGTTTTCCTCCACTGAGGCGTCGAAGATCGCGGTGCCGGTGCGCAGCGTGCCGGCGAACGCCGTTTCCTCGGCGTCGATGACGGTGTGGATGTTCGCCGCGTCACGGTGCAGCTCGGGGTAGAGCGCTCCCATCGCCTCGATCGCGACCGAGGTGAGCTCGTGCATGTAACGCTCACTGCCCGAGCCCGCCGCGCCGCCGCCGCGCTGGCTCCCGGCCAGCAGGCGCAGGTTCCTGATCGTGCGCCGCATGATCCGCCGCAGCACGTAGCCGCGGCCCTCGTTGCTCGGCAGCACCCCGTCCTCGATCAGCATCACCGCGCTGCGGACGTGATCGGCGATCACGCGGAGCGCCACGTCGGCTTGCGGCTCCCGGCCGTACTCCTGCTCGGTCAGCTCGGCCGCCCGGTCCAGGATCTTCCACGTGGTGTCGATCTCATAGATGTTGTCGACCCCCTGCAGGATGGACGCCATCCGCTCCAGGCCCATACCGGTGTCGACGTTCCGATGCGGCAGCGGGCCCTCGATGTCGAAGTCGTCCTTGGCCCGGACCTTGCTCAGCTGGTCCTGCATGAAGACCAGGTTCCAGACCTCGAGGAAGCGGTCCTCATCCGCCGCGGGACCGCCGTCGGGGCCGTACTCAGGACCGCGGTCGTAGTAGATCTCCGAGCACGGCCCGCCGGGACCTGGCACGCCCATGTGCCAGTAGTTGTCGGCCAGGCCGCGGCGCTGGATCCTGCTTTCCGGCAGCCCGATCTTGTCCCGCCAGATCGCGTACGCTTCGTCGTCGCCGTGCAGGACCGTAGCCCACAGCTTGCGCTCCGGGAATGCGAAGCCGCCGTCCGCCTCGGACCTGGTCAGCAGCTCCCAGGCGAACCTGATCGCTTCTTCCTTGAAGTAATCGCCGAACGACCAGTTGCCCAGCATCTGGAAGAACGTGGCGTGCCTGGTGGTCTTGCCCACCTCTTCGATGTCAAGCGTCCGCACGACCTTCTGTACGTCCGCCACCCGCCGGTACGGCGGGGTCCGCTGGCCGAGCAGGTAGGGCTTGAACGGCTGCATGCCCGCGATGACGAAGAGCACCGTGGGATCGTCGGCGACCAGGGGGGCCGACGGCACGATTTCATGCCCCTGCTGCTTGAAGTACGCAAGGAAGCGGCGGGCGATCTCTGCCGACTCCATCAGTGGCCATCCTTCGTGTCGTCGGGCCGCGCGGCCTCAAGAGCCTGGGGCTGAGCGTCTTGGTTAGTCCTGAGGGTAGAGCTTGCGGACGCGGATTGCCGAGCCATATAAAGGTCCATGCCCTCCCGCACATCGCGGGTGAACCGGTGCGCGTCCCGGGCCGCGCGGACCGCCGCCCGCCGGGTGCGCCGGACGGAAATCAGCGGTTGGCGCTGACCGGCACCGGTTACGGCCCTGCGGCCGGTCCCGGCGTCCAGGCTGGTCCGCGGGTTAAGGCTGGCAGAAAAGCGGCGGCCGACGGCGGAGACACGCCGGTAAGCCACGATCCCGGTCACCGCCCCGGTGGTCAGCCAGAATCCCCTGCGTATCATCGTGCCCCCCTTCCCCGGCCACCGGCCTTGGCCAGCTCGCCGCGCTCAACCACGTGGCCGGGCAGCGTGCGCCGGCCGGACCGGCGCAGGCCGACGGCGTGCTTGACCCCGTAGGCCAGCGCGCCCGCCCGGCCGACCGGGCCACTGGCGATCGAGCGGCCGAGCCCGGCCAGCGCCGTCACCTGGCCGGCTAGTTCGGTCATCCCGGCGCCGAGTTCGTCCATGCTGGCCGTGACCGACTCGGTGCGGTCCAGCTGCGATCCCGCCCGGTCCACGGCGGCCTGCGCCCCGTCGACGGCTGTCTGGGCATGCTGCAGCAGCACGTCGCCGCGCTCGCGCACGTCGGCGACCAGCCGGGTGCTCTCGGACAGCAGCCGGCCCAGCCGGAAGGCGACGAAGATGGCGGCGCATACGAACACGGCCGCGGAAACGGCGGCGATCAGCGCCGCCAGGTCGCCCGCGTTCATCCCTGGCCCGCGTTCATGGCCGAACCGTCCGAGTCATGCCTGCTCCTTCTCCTCGCCGCGTCAGGGGGCTGCTACTGCACCCGCCAGATGGCGCTAGCCCGATGGCTGGCTTTTGTCCAGGATCGCCCGGATCCGCTCGGCTCGTTCGCCGACACGGGATTCCAGACCGTGCCCCGACGGCTCGTAATACCTGCGGTCCGCCACCGAGTCCGGGGCGTAACGCTGCGGGACGATGCCGTCGTCGAAGTCGTGCGGGTACAGGTAGCCCTCGCCGTGGCCCACCTTGCCCGCTCCAGGATAGTGCGCGTCCCGCAGGTGCGCGGGCACCGCGCCCGCCAACCCTGCCCGCACGTCGGCGTCGGCGGCGCCGATCGCCTTGATGACCGCATTGGACTTGGGTGCCAGCGATATGTGGATCACCGCCTGCGCGAGGTTGATCCGCGCCTCGGGCAGCCCGACGAACTCGACCGCCTGCGCCGCCGCGACGGCGGTCTGCAACGCGGTGGGATCGGCCATCCCGACATCCTCGCTGGCATGCACGATGAGCCGCCTGGCGATGAACCGCGGATCCTCCCCCGCCGCGATCATCCGGGCCAGGTAGTGCAGCGCCGCGTCCACGTCACTGCCCCGCATGGACTTGATGAACGCGCTGATCACGTCGTAGTGCTGGTCACCGTCACGGTCGTAGCGGACCGCGGCCCGGTCCACCGCGCGCTCGAGCGCGGGGGCGTCGATGCGGCCGCCCGGGGGCAGGCCGAGCGCGGCGGCCTCCAAGTAGGTGAGGGCGCGCCGGGCGTCCCCGCCGGCCAGCCGCACTAGGTGCTCGGCGGCCTCGTCGTCCAGCGTGACGGCGCCGCCGAGCCCGCGCGGATCCGGGAGCGCCCGGCTGATGACCTCGCGCACGTCGTCGTCCGACAGCGGCTGCAGGGTGAGCAGCAGCGACCGGGACAGCAGCGGGGACACGACGGAGAAGAACGGGTTCTCCGTGGTCGCGCCGATGAACGACACCCAGCGGTTCTCGACCGCGGGCAGCAGCGCGTCCTGCTGAGTCTTGCTGAACCGGTGCACCTCGTCCACGAACAGGACGGTCTGGGCGCCGTTCATGCCGAGCGTGCGGCGGGCCGCGTCGACCGCCGCGCGCACATCCTTAACCCCGGCGCTCACCGCCGACAGTTCTACGAAGCGTCGCCTGGTCACCTGGCTGACCACATAGGCCAGTGTGGTCTTGCCGGTGCCCGGCGGCCCCCACAGCAGCAGCGACATCGGCGCGTCGTTGTCAATCAGCTTGCGGAACGGCGTGCCCGCACCGGTCAGGTGCCGCTGACCGATCACTTCGTCCAGGCTGCGCGGCCGCATCCGGACCGCAAGCGGCGCGGCCGCCGTGGCGGCCGCATCTTCTGCCTCGTCGAACAGGCTCCCGGGCTGGCCGTCTCCTACTCTGGCCATTCCCAGACACTACCGCCAGAACCGAACCCTCCTGTCCGTCAACCTGGCCTTGACGACTGCAGCATGGTCAACCCGGCCGCAACTACATCGGCACCGAGCACCTAGGCCTAGGCGGCGGGCAGCACTTCCGGGATCACGTCGATGCCGGCTTCGCGGCGCTGGGCTTCCGTGATGACGGTAGGGGCGCCGGTGAGGGGGTCAAGGCCTGAGGCGGCCTTGGGGAACGCGATCACGTCACGGATCGAATCCGCACCCGCGAGGAGCATGATGACCCGGTCCCAGCCGAACGCGATACCGCCGTGCGGCGGCGGGCCGTACTTGAACGCGTCGAGCAGGAAGCCGAACTGCGAACGTGCCTCTTCGGGAGATAGCCCGATAACGTCGAACACGGCCTGCTGCATCGAGGACTTGTGAATACGGATGGACCCGCCGCCGATCTCGTATCCGTTGCACACGATGTCGTACGCGTCGGCCAGCGCGCCGCCTGGCTCGTCGACGAACTTGCCCGCCCATTCGGCCAGCGGAGCCGTGAACGGGTGGTGCACGGACGTCCAGCCGCCCGCTCCGTTCTCCTCGAACATCGGCGCGTCGACCACCCACAGGAACGACCACGCCGACTCATCGATGAGACCGCGCCGGCGCCCGATCTCAAGCCGGGCCGCGCCGAGCAGCTCACGGGACGGGTGGGGCGTCCCGGCCGCGAAGAACACGGCGTCGCCGGGGGCGGCGCCTACCGCGTCGCCCAGCCCGGACCTTTCCGCCTCGGACAGGTTCTTGGCCACCGGCCCGGTGACCTCGCCGTCCGGGCCGATCACCGCGTATGCGAGCCCGCGCGCGCCGCGCGACCGCGCCCATTCCTGCCATCCGTCGAACTCGCGCCGCGACTGCGCGGCACCGCCCGGCATGACGACGGCTCCCACGTACGGCGCCTGGAAGACCCGGAACTCCGTCGCCGCGAAGTACTCGGTCAGGTCGGTCAGCTCGCAGCCGAACCGCAGATCGGGCTTGTCCGAGCCGTAAATCGCCATCGCGTCCGCGTAGGTCATCCGCGGCAGCGGCCTGCTCACCTCGTATCCGGCCAGCTCGGACCACAGCCGCGCGACCACGTCCTCGGCCACCGCCATGACGTCCTCCCTGGTGACGAAGGACATCTCGATGTCGATCTGGGTGAACTCCGGCTGCCTGTCCTTGCGGAAGTCCTCGTCCCTGAAGCACCTGGCCAGCTGGTAGTAGCGCTCCAGGCCGCCCACCATGAGCAGCTGCTTGAACAGCTGTGGCGACTGCGGCAGCGCGTACCAGTGGCCGGGCCGCAGCCGCACAGGGACAAGGAAGTCACGGGCGCCCTCCGGCGTCGACCTGGTCAGGTACGGCGTCTCCACGTTCACGAACCGGTGCTCGCGCATGACGTCCGAGAGCAGGTAGGCGGCCTGCGACCGGGCTCTAAGAGCCTGCGCGGTGTCCTCGCGCCTGATGTCCAGGTACCGGTACTTGAGCCGCACGTCCTCGCTGACCTCGGACGAGCCCTCGACAGGGAACGGCAGCGGCTCGGCTTCGCTGAGCACGTCGACCTCGTCCGCGACGACCTCGATCTCGCCGGTGGGGAGCTCGGGGTTTTCGTTCCCGGCCGGGCGCGCCCGCACCGTCCCGGTCACGAGCACGCAGAACTCGGCCCGCAGATCGTGCGTCCCCGCTGCCTGGGATGGGGCCTGCTCGCCTCGCCACACCACCTGCACGACGCCGCTCGCGTCACGCAGGTCAATAAAGACCACGCCGCCGTGGTCCCGGCGCCGCGCCACCCAGCCGGCCAGCACGACGTGCTCCCCCGCGTGCGACGCCCGCAGCGTCCCCGCCTCATGGGTGCGGATCATCGAGCTTCGCCCCTCTTCAGCTCTGCCGTTTTCATAGGGCAACCTTTCGTCACCAACGCCGCCATCTGACTTCAATAACCAAATCTTTTATCCGAACGGTGCGGACTGCTTGCGGCTGGCCAGCCGGGCCCGTACCCGTCGTGACCCCAGACGTGCCTACAGGCCCCTGACCGGTCCCGATTCCGGGGCTAGACCGGTCAGGAACGGATTCGCGCGGCGTTCGGCGCCGATGGTCGTCTGCGGCCCGTGCCCGGACAGCACGATGGTCCGGTCCGGCAGGGTCAGGCAGACCCGCGCCAGGCTACGCAGCATCGTAGGGTAATCCCCGCCGGGCAGGTCGGTCCGCCCGATCGACCCGGCGAACAGCAGGTCCCCGGAGAACAGGACATCGGTGTTGTCCGCCCCGCCGGTTTTGCTTTTACCTTGTGCCGTAATGGGCTCCGGCGGCGCGGCCGCAGGAATCTCCAATGGCAGCCGGAATGTCACGGATCCCTCGGTGTGCCCGGGCGCATGGCTCACGGTGATCTCTAGCCCGACGAGGCTCAAAGTCATCCCGTCGGACAGTTCCTTTACATCGTCCGGTTCGGTGAATTCCAGCCCGCCAAACACTTGCTGCCCTGGCCCGAGCGGGAAGCCCTTTGCCGGGTCGCTCAGCAATGCGCGGTCACGCGGGTGGATGTACGCCGGGATGCCTTTCGCGTGGCAGACCGGGGCGACCGACCAGATGTGGTCGATATGACCGTGCGTAAGCAGGACGGCGGCAGGCCTGAGCCGGTGCTCGGCGAGGATCTCGGCGATCCCTGGCTCGGCGTCCTGGCCCGGATCGATGATCACGCACTCCTCACCAGGCGCGGACGCAACTACATAACAGTTGGCCGCAAACGCGCCGGCTGGGAACCCTGCGATGAGCACGATCGTCCTTTCTCACGGTACGGTGTCTCAGGCTACCGAGGGGACCCGCATGGCCGCGAACCGATAACGAAGGGTACCCATCCAGGCATCTGGAAGGTACGATTCGCGAACGATCGCGAATATTGCGGGGGGTTCCGGCCATTGGGGTCTGGGGGGTCCCCAGGGAGCAGAGTGTTCCCTGGCCAGCGCCTGCTAGGTATCGAGATCAGAGGTATGCACCGGGTTCGATGGCCTGCCTCCCGTGAATACCAGCGGTAGCCAGATAGCTCGACAGGCCAAGGAGGACTCGACCGGTGGCGGGTAAGAACGATCGCCAGCGCAGGCAGGCCAGGGAAAAGTACCGCCGCCAGCAGGAACTGCGGATGGCGCGGCGGCGCCGGGTTCGCAGGCGCGCAGCCATCGCGGGCAGCGTGGTTCTCGCCGCGGCGCTCATCGCCTCTTTGCTCCTGGTCTTCCTGCCCCAGGGGAACGGCAAGCACCCGGCGGCGTCGCCCACCAAGTCACCCAGTGCCACGCCCTCGGCGACGACCGTGGCCGAGCCTGCGCACCACTGCACCTACGCTAAGGCCACCCTGGCGGCGGCGCGCACCGTAAGTTTCCCTTCGGCCACGCCCGACTACACCGGCAGCTACCAGGCGACGATCAACACGAACCTGGGCAAGATCGTCCTCAACCTGCTCAACAGCAAGGCCACGTGCACCGTCAACTCGTTCGTCCATCTCGCCGAGGCCGGCTATTTCAACAACACCCAGTGCCACCGGGTGGTGACCACCGGCATCTACGTGCTGCAGTGCGGCGATCCGTACGCCACCGCCACGACCAAGCTGACCTGCAGCACGACCGGCAATATCGGCACCGGGGGGCCCGGCTACGACTACGCCAACGAGAACACCACCGGCGCCACGTACCCGGCCGCCACGGTCGCGATGGCCAACACCGGCAGCGCGAGCAGCAACGGCAGCCAGTTCTTCATCGTGTATAAGGACAGCACTTCCGGGCTCGGGGCCTCGTACACGCCGTTCGCCACGGTTTCGTCCGGACTCGATATCGTCCAGAATGTGGCGAAGGAGGGGTACTCGTGTCAGTACATCCAGTCGGGACAGGCTGAGGGTGGCGCCCCGAAGAAAAAGGTCATCATTGACAGTGTGACGATCAAGAAAGCCTGACGCGAGCAAGACAACGCAGGAGGTTCGCCGTGACCACCGCCTACCATCCGTGGGGCAGGGTAGCCGCCGACGGGACGGTCTATGTCCGGACCGCCGACGGCGAGCGGGTAATCGGCTCGTGGCAGGCGGGAAGTCCCGAAGAGGCGATCGCCTTCTTCCAGCGCAAGTACGAGGCGCTCGAGACCGAGGTGGTCCTGCTCGAGCAGCGGATCGCCGCGACCGACATGGCTCCCGCCCAGGCCTCGGCCAGCGTCCAGCGCCTGGTCCGCAGCATCAGCGAGGCCAACGCGCTCGGCGACCTGGACGGGCTCCGCTCGCGCCTCGAGCGCCTGACCGAGGACGTCGGCCACCGCCGCGAAGAGGCCAAGGCAGCTCGGGAGCACGCGCGCGTGCAGGCGAGGGAGATCAAGGAGCGGATCGTCGCCGAGGCCGAGCAGATCGCCGCCGAGGCCACCCACTGGAAGAGCAGCGGGGAGCGGATGCGGGAACTGCTCGAGGAGTGGAAGGCGGCCCCGCACGCCGAGCGGGCGGCCGAGGCCGCGCTGTGGAAGCGCCTGTCCGCGGCCCGCAATGCGTTCACCAAGCGGCGCAAGGCGTACTTCGCCACCCTGGAGGCCGAGCGGGATGACGTCAGGGCCCGCAAGGAGAAGCTGGTCGCTGACGCCGAGGCGCTGTCGGGATCGGTCGACTGGGGCCCGACGACCAGCGCGTACCGCGAGCTGATGCGGCAGTGGAAGGCGGCCGGACGGGCCGACAGGGAGACGGAAGCGGAGCTGTGGAAGCGGTTCCGTGCCGCTCAGGATAAGTTCTTCACCTCCCGCGCCGAGGTGTTCTCCGCCAAGGACGCCGAGCTGCGCGAGCACGCCGAGGCCAAGCAAGAGCTGCTCGAAGCGGCTCAGAACCTGCTGCCGGTGTCCGATATCCGCGCCGCCAGGTCGGCGCTGCGCCTCCTCCAGGAGCGGTGGGAACAGATCGGGGCGGTGCCCAGGGATTCCCGCGAGCACCTGGAGTCGGGACTGCGGCGCGTCGAGGACGCGATCCGCAAGGCGGAAGAGAACCAGTGGCGCAAGTCCAACCCCGAGGCGCTGGCGCGGGCCGAGGGCACCGTGGCCCAGCTGCGCTCGACGATCGCCCAGCTGGAGCAAACGCTGTCCAGTGCGCGTGACCGGGGCGACGCCAGGGCCGAACGCACCGCCTCCGAAGCCCTGACCGCCCGCCGGGCCTGGCTCGAAGAAGCCGAGAACACCCTGGCGGAATTTAAAGTGTTAGCCCCGGGGGGAGCCTTCCCCCAGACCCCCTTGGGAGCCCCTGGCGGGGCCCCATTCAGCGCCCCTTCGGGGCGCTTAGCTCGTGACGCGGTAGACGTCGTAGACGCCGTCGATAGCGCGGACGGCGCGCAGGACGTGGCCGAGGTGCTTGGGATCGCCCATCTCGAACGTGAACCGGCTGAACGCTACCCGGTCCCGGCTGGTCGTCACGGTCGCGGACAAGATGTTGACGTGCAGGTCGGAAAGCACCCTGGTGACGTCAGAGAGCAGCCTGGTCCGGTCGAGCGCCTCCACCTGGATAGCCACCAGGAAGACCGAGCCGTCGGTCGGCGCCCAGTGGACATCGACCATCCGCTCCTGCTGGGTGTCGGTCAGGTGGACGATGTTCACGCAGTCGACCCGGTGCACGGATACGCCGTGGCCGTGGGTGACGAAGCCGGTGATCTGGTCGCCGGGCACCGGGGTGCAGCACCGGGACAGGCGTACCCACACGTCCGGCGCGCCGGTGACCTCCACGCCGGAGTCCCCGGGCGCCCGGGGCTGCGGCGCCTTGGCCGGCAGCGTGGTCTCGGCTAGGTCCTCCTGCGCGCCCGCGAGGCCGCCGAGCGACTTGACCAGCTTCTCGACCACCGACTGGGCGCTGACCCGGCCCTCGCCGACGGCCGCGTACAACCCGGACACGTCCGGGTAGCGCAGGTCGCGGGCCAGGTTGAGCAGCGTGTCAGCGGCTGCCAGCCGCTGCAGCGGCAGTCCCTGCTTGCGTATGCTCCGGGCGATCTGATCCTTGCCGGCCTCGACCGCGGCTTCCCTGCGCTCCTTGGAGAACCACTGCCTGATCTTGTTCCTGGCCCGGGGGCTCTGGACGAACTTGAGCCAGTCCCGGCTCGGTCCGGCTTCGGCCGCCTTGGAGGTGAAGATCTCCACGGTGTCGCCGTTGTCCAGCGTGGACTCGAGCGCCACCAGCCGGCCGTTGACCCTGGCGCCTATCGTCCGGTGCCCGACCTCGGTGTGGATGGCGTAGGCGAAGTCCACCGGCGTCGCGCCCTGCGGCAGGGCGACCACCTCGCCGCGCGGGGTGAACACGTAAACCTCGGCGGTCGCCAGGTCAAAGCGCAGCGACTCCAGGAACTCGGCCGGATCCTCGGTCTCGCGCTGCCAGTCGACGAGCTGCCTGAGCCAGGCCATGTCCTGGGTGTCGTCCTTGGCCCGGCTGCCGAAGATCGCCCCTTCCTTGTACTTCCAGTGCGCCGCGACCCCGTATTCCGCCACCCGGTGCATGCCCCAGGTGCGGATCTGCAGCTCCACCGGCCTGCCGCCCGGGCCGATGACCGTCGTGTGCAGCGAGTGGTACATGTTGAACTTCGGCATCGCGATGTAGTCCTTGAACCGTCCCGGGACGGGATTCCACCGCGCGTGGATGATGCCGAGCGCCGCGTAGCAGTCCAGGACCGAGTCCACCAGTACGCGGATGCCCACCAGGTCGTAGATCTCGTCGAAGCCGACGTTCTTGGCGATCATCTTCTGGTAGATCGAGTAGTAATGCTTCGGCCTGCCGGTCACGCTCGCCTTGATCTTGTTCTCGCGCAGGTCGGCGTTGACGTCCTGGATCACCTCCTGCAGGAACACCTCGCGGCGCGGGGCCCGGCCGGACACCAGGCGGACGATCTCGTCGAAGCGCTTCGGGTAAAGCGTCGCGAAGGAGAGGTCCTCAAGCTCCCACTTCACCGTGTTCATGCCCAGCCGGTGGGCGAGCGGAGCATAGATCTCAAGAGTCTCACGGGACTTGCGCTCCTGCTTTTCCCTGGGCAGGTAGCGCAGCGTGCGCATGTTGTGCAGCCGGTCCGCGAGCTTGATCACCAGCACGCGGATGTCGCGGGACATCGCGACCACCATCTTGCGGACGGTCTCCGCCTCGGCCGACTCGCCGTACTTGACCTTGTCCAGTTTGGTGACGCCGTCCACGAGTGCGGCGATGTCCTCGCCGAACTCGCCACGCAGCTCGGTCAGCGTGTAGGGGGTGTCTTCGACCGTGTCGTGCAGCAGCGCGGCGCAGATGGTCTCGGTGTTCATGCCGAGCTCGGCGAGGATGGTCGCCACCGAGAGCGGGTGGGTGATGTAAGGGTCGCCGCTGCGCCGTTTCTGGTCCCTGTGCCAGTAGGCGGCCGACTCGTAGGCCCGCTCGATGAGCCGGATATCGGCCTTCGGATGAGTGGCCCGCACGGTCTTGATCAGCGGCTCAAGCACCGGGTTGGTGTTTGCCCCGCGCTGGGCTCCGAGCCGGGCGAGCCGCCGCCGCACCCCGACGCCAGGCGCCGCCGCGTCACCGGGCGGCCCCGGGACGGCCGCGGCCTTGGCCCGGTCGGTCCCGGCGCGTCCATTCCGCTCACCGCGTGCGGTCCGGCCCGCGTCGGCACTGGCCGCCTGCCGGTTTCGCCGGTCTCCTGCGCTCCGGGCTCGCGGGCTTCTGGAGTCGCCTGGGAAGCGGAGGAAGGTTGCGCGTCAGGAGATTGCTGGTGCTCGGGGGGCTGCTGGTGGCCTGCGGCCGCGCGGCCACCGGGCACGCCTGCCGCCCCTGTTGCCTCGGCCTGGTCCGGGCCGGCTGCGGGATCGGTATCCCGCGGCACGTCCACCAGGGCGGCATCGGCAGCCTTCGTGCCGGTCGTGATCACATCACCGGCCACTCGCGCTCCTCGCATCTGCCAAGTCATCAGTCTACTTGGACGAGACAAACACCAGACGACCTGCTGGCGATTCCCGGCCGCGGCCTGGAAAGGAAAGCGCGGCCTAGGCGGGAAGGACGGCTGAGCGGGAATGACGGCTGGGCCGGGAACCGGTCCCCTAGATCGTGACCAGGGCGGTGACCGGGAGATCGGCCAGCTTGGCGCGGCCGTTGAGGAAGGACAGCTCGAGCAGCACGGCGAGGCCCGCCACCTCCGCGCCCGAACGGTGCACCAGGTCGGCCGTGGCCCGGCCGGTACCGCCGGTAGCCAGGACGTCGTCTATGACCAGGACCCGCTCTGACGGCTGGAAGGCGTCGGCATGGACCTCGAGGGTCGCGGTGCCGTATTCCAGCTCGTAATCCTGCGCGAACGTGACGCCGGGCAGCTTGCCGTGCTTGCGGATGGGCACGAAGCCCGCGCCGAGGCGGCAGGCCACGGGGGCAGCCAGGATGAAGCCGCGCGCCTCGATGCCCACTACCTTGTCCACCGGGCCGTACAACGCGGCCAGGCCATCGATAACCGCGTTAAACGCCTTGCCGTCGGCCAGCAACGGGGTGATGTCCTTGAAGACGACGCCCAGCTGGGGGTAGTCGGCGACGTCACGGATCCGGCTCGTGATGAGCCGGGCCAGCTCATCGTCGGCCATCAGTCAGCGTCTCTTCTTCTTGCCGGCCGGCCGGTGACGCGCCGAACTGCCGCCGCTGCGGCGTGGCTGCTGCCGGGGACCGGGACGGGCCGTGCCAGGCGTCGCGCGGCCGGCCGGAATCCCGGCGGTACCCGGCACCCGCGAGCCGGTGGTGGTCAGCTCATCGGCGGGCGATACGCCATCGTCGTCGAATTCGGCGTTCCCGGGATTGTCCGGCTCGGGTTCGGCGAGCCCGGCGGCCGCCGCCCCCGGACGGGGACGGGCGCCGGAGGGCGCCTGGGCCACGGCCCGCTTGGCCGCGCGGCCGCCGGAGGCCCGTACGGACACCCGCTTGGCCAGGGCCTTGTACTGCGGCTCGCGCTCCTTCAGGTCGGCGAGCACCGGGGTCGCGATGAAGATGGAGGAGTACGTCCCGGACAGCATGCCGACGAACAGGACGAGCGCCAGGTCCTTCAGTTCGCCCACGCCGAGCAGGCCGCTGCCGACGAACAAGATGGCGGCCACCGGCAGCAGGGCGATCAGGGACGTGTTGATGGACCTGACCAGCGTCTGGTTCAGGGCCAGGTTCGCCGCCTGGCTGTACGTGCTCCTGGCCCCGCCCAGCAGGCCGGCGGTATTCTCCCGGACCTTGTCGAACACCACCACGGTGTCGTACAGCGAGTAGCCGAGGATGGTCAGCAGCCCGATGACGGTCGCGGGGCTGACCTGGAACCCGGTGAGCGCGTACACGCCGGTGGCGATGACCAGGTCGTGAATCAGGGCGACGAGGGCCGCCACCGCCATCTTCCACTCAAACGCGATGCTCAGGTAGAGCACGATCACGACCAGGAACGTGACCAGCGCCTGCAGGGCCTTGCTGGTGATCTGGCCGCCCCAGCTCGGCCCCACGAACTGGACGCTCATGTCCTTCGCGTCGAGCTTGGTCTCTAGCGTGTTCTGGACCTTGTTGGTCTCGTCGTTGCTCAGCGTCCGGGTCTGCACCTGCCAGGAATGGCCCAAGGTGCCGCTGAGCTCTTGCACGACCGCGCCCTGGACGCCGTCGCTGGCCACCGCGTCCTGCACCTGGGTGACCGACGCCGAGGGCGCCGAGAACTGGAAGACCGCCCCGCCCTTGAAGTCGACGCTGAAGTTCAGGCCGCGGGCGAACAGAGCCACGATGCTGATCAGCAGGATGGCGGCGGAGATCGAGTACCAGGTCCGCTGCCTGCCGACGAAGTCGTAGGAGACCTCGCCGCGGTAGAGCCGGCCGCCGATGTTGCCGAGGCGCGACATCATGCCTCCCCGGTGTCACGGGACGTGGTGCCGCGGGTCGCGGTCCCAGGCCTGCGCCCGGCCTGGGCGCGGGAAACCGAGGATCGCCACGGGGCCCGGGCGCCGAGCCGGGCCGGGTCAAGGCCGGAGAGCGGATGGCCGTTGCCGAAGAACCTGGTCCGGGCGAGCAGCGTCACCATCGGCTTGGTGAACAAGAACACCACCACGACGTCGATCAGCGTGGTCAGGCCTAGCGTGTAGGCGAAGCCCTTGACCTCTCCGATGGAGAAGTAATACAGCAGCACGGCGGCGATGAACGACACCGTGTCGGAGACCAGGATCGTCCGCCTGGCGCGCTTCCAGCCGGCTTCCACCGCCGGTCTCAGCTGCTTGCCCTCGCGCACTTCGTCGCGCAATCGCTCGAAGAATACGACGAACGAGTCCGCGGTGATGCCGATGGCCACGATCAGGCCCGCGATCCCTGAGAGCTCGAGCGTGAAGCTCTGGTACTTGGTCAGCAGGATCACGGAAAGCATCGCCAGCGTGCCTGCGATGATCAGGCTGGAGACCGACACCAGGCCCAGGCCGCGGTAGTAAAGGAACGAGTAGGCCACCACCAGCCCCAGGCCGATCGCGGCGGCGATCAGGCCGCCGACCAGCTGGGCCCGGCCCAGCTGCGCCGACACCGACTGCACGCTGAGGATCTTAAAGTTCAGCGGCAGCGACCCGTACTTCAGCACGTTCTGCAGCTCAGTCGCGCTGGTCTGGGTGAAGCCGCCGCTGATCGTCATGTTGCCGCCCGGGATGGACCCATTGGTCTCCGGGGCCTGCACGACGTTCCCGTCCAGGACGATCGCGATCTCGTCAAGGACGTAGTTGTTCTCGTTGGTCGAGGCGCTGGGGAGGTACGTAGCGGCCTGCTTGGCGGTCAGCTTGGCGAAGGCCGCCGCGCCCCCGCTCTTCAGCGAGACGTTGACTTCCCATTGGTTGGAGGTGGCCGACAGCGCGGCCACCGCGGTGCCGATCTGGGTACCTGGCACTACGGCCTTGTCCAGGGCGTACTTGTTGCCTGCGTTGTCGCAGGCAACGACCTGCGCGTCCGGGTTGTCGTAGTCGAACGAGTTGGTGTAGCCGACCTGGGCCTTCCACTTGGTCCCGTCCCCCGGCGTGCACACCAGCTTGTCGAACAGCTTGAGCGTCTCCTTGTTCACCAGGCTCGCGTTCCCGAGCGCGGTGCTGCTGGCCGGGCTCGGGCTGGCGGAAGGGCTGGCCGACGGACTGGCCTTGGCGCTGGCGGACGCCGAGGGGCTCGGCGAGGCGCTGGCGGCCGGCACGATCTTCGCCGAGGTACTCGCCTTCGCCGTGGCGCTCGCCTTGGCCGTGGCACTGGCCGACGGCGACGCCGAGGGACTCGTGCTCGCGCCGGCCGAGGTGCTGGGCGTCGCCGTGGGGGCGACGTAACCCTGGAAGAGCAGGACCTGGCGGAACGTCAGCAAGGCGGTGGTGCTGACCAGGTTCTCGGTCTGGGTGCTCGTCTTGCCGGGCACCGACACGTTGAGGTCCTGGTTGCCTTCTGTCTGCACCTGGGCACCGGAGTTACCTGTGCCGTTGACCCGGGCCAAGATGATGGCGATGGCCTCGTTCATCTCGGCGGTCGACGGGATGCCCCCGGTCGGGGTGGTCGCCTTCATGGTCACCTGGGTGCCGCTTGACAGGTCGAGTCCGAGACCAATCCTGAAATCCTTGTGCCAGTGGCCCGGGCTGAACAGATCCCCGCCGAGGATCCCCAAAAGCATGATCACGATGAGCGCAACGAGCGCCGCGAGCGCCCGTCCCGGATGCGGGACGGTCTTCGTTGGGGCTGCCACTTCTCCGCCTGTCTTACTGTCCTAGATCGGTCGTTCCCTCATGCCGGCGGCGGGCTCAGAACACGTTGTCCTTGTCGGAGTCCTTGTCGGACTTGGCCAGGCCGTCATGGGAATCCGCGAGACCATGCTCAGCTGAGTCAACGTCCTGAGGGGCGTCGTGGGTTCCGGAAGCCTCGTCTTCGCCCGTGTCCTCGTGGAACCCACCGTCCTCGAACGGCTCGCCGGCCTTGGCGTCAGCCGGAGTGATGACCTCCATGATGGCGCGCCTCAGGAGACGCACCTCCACGCCGGGAGCGATTTCGAGTATGACGTCGTTGCCGTCCACCTCGACCACCGTCCCGTACATCCCGGCGGTGGTGCGGACCAGGGCGCCGGGTTCGGCCGTTTTCTGCTGCTGCTGGACCGCCTGCTGGCGGCGCCGCTGCGGCCTGATCATCAGGAAGTAGAAACCGACGAAGACGAGCACGATGAGGATCGGGAACGTCAGGCTGCTGCCTGACGACTTGCTGGCCGCGTCCGCGGCTGCAACAACGTCCATGAGCGGGGCTACCTTCCAGTTGGTGATGCGTGTGTGGTCGCGGCGTGGGCCAAAGACCAACTGCCGAAGTTTAGCCTCGCTTTGACCGCGCACCAACAGGCTACGAGTTTTTAGCAGTGATCGTGACGTCGCCGCGACCTCGCGGTCTTGCGATAGCTAGCCAAACAGGGTAGGGAGTTCGGCCAGCGACGGCGGCGGCTCCAGGCCCAGATGGGCCCATCCGGCCGCCGTGGCCACCCGGCCCCGCGGCGTCCGCGCCAGTAGCCCGCACCGGACGAGGAATGGCTCCGCCACCACCTCGACGGTCTCAGCCTCCTCTCCCAGCGCCACCGCCAGCGTGGACAGGCCCACCGGGCCGCCGCCGAACCGGCGGATCACCGCGTCGAGCACGCCGCGGTCCAGCCGGTCCAGGCCGTGCTCGTCCACCTCGTAGATCTCGAGCGCGGTCCGGGCGATCTCACCGGTGACCACCCCGTCGGCGCGGACTTCGGCGTAGTCACGAACCCGGCGCAGCAGCCGGTTGGCGATCCGCGGCGTCCCGCGCGACCGGATCGACAGTTCCACCGCGGCCTCATCGGTGAGCGTCACGCCGAGCAGCCCGGCTGACCGCCGGATGATGATCTCGAGCTCGTCGGGCTGGTAGAAGTCGAGATGAGCGGTGAACCCGAAGCGATCCCGCAGCGGAGCGGGCAGCAGCCCCGCCCGGGTGGTCGCCCCGACCAGCGTGAACGGCGCGATGTCCAGCGGGATCGCGGTCGCGCCCGGGCCCTTGCCGATCACCACGTCGACGCGGAAGTCTTCCATCGCCAGGTAGAGCATTTCCTCGGCGGGCCTGGCCAGGCGGTGGATCTCGTCGATGAAGATCACTTCGCCCTCGGCGAGCGTGGACAGGACCGCGGCCAGGTCACCGGATCGCTCGATGGCCGGGCCGCTCGTGATGCGAAGCGGAGCCCCGAGCTCGGCGGCGACGATCATCGCGATCGTGGTCTTGCCCAGGCCCGGCGGGCCGGCCAGCAGCACGTGGTCCGGCGGCCGGCCGCGCCGCAGGGCGCTCTGCAGGATCAGCGACAGCTGCTCACGCACCCGCGCCTGGCCGGTGAACTCGGTCAGGCGCTTGGGCCGCAGCGCGCTCTCGATGACGCGATCGTCCGCGTCGGCCAGCGGGGAGACAAGTTCCTCGCCGCGGCCAGGGGCCAGGTTCTCCCGGCGCGCGGCCAGCTCGGCTTCCTCCGCCCCGCGAAGGGCTTTCTCGGTGCTGTCGCGCGGGGCTGCTGCCTCAGCGCTTTCCTCCTCGATCATCACGCTATTGCTTGCTCAGCTTGCGCAGGGCGGCCCGCAGCGCGGTGGCCACGTCGACGTCGTCGCCGTTCGATGCGCTGATCGTGCCTTCTTCTTCCAGGGCCGCGATCGCCAGGTCGGCATCGCGGACCGGCCAGCCCAGGTTCACCAGGCCAGACTGAACCTGGTCCCGCCACGAGGGCATCCGCCGGGCCGGCCTGACGCCTGGCAGCCCGTCGCCTCCGTCGCCAGGCGGCCCCAGCCGGTCCTTCATCTCAAGCACGATCCGCTGGGCGCCTTTCTTCCCGATGCCCGGGACCATGGTCAGCGCGTTGAGGTCCTCGACCGAGACGGCCCGGCGCAATCCGTCGGGCGAGTGCACGGCCAGCATGGCCAGCGCCAGCCTCGGCCCCACGCCGCTGGCCGTCTGCAGCAGTTCGAAAACGTTCCGCTCGTCGTCGGAGGTGAAGCCGTACAGGGTCAGCGAGTCCTCCCTGACCACCAGGGAAGTGGACACCTGCGCCGGTTCTCCGGGCCTGAGGGTGGCCAGGGTGCCTGGGGTGCACTGCACCCGCATCCCGACGCCGCCGACCTCGATGACGGCACCGTCGGGCGCGACCCCGGCCACCGTCCCGCGCAAATGAGCTATCACGCGCTACCTCCTCGCTAGCACGGCCGCGGACCGCAGGCCGTGGCCGCCGCCACGCCAGATGTGACAGATGGCCAGCGCCAGCGCGTCGGCGGCGTCGGCCGGACGCGGCGGATCTGTGATGCGCAGCAGCCTCGTCACCATCGTCGTGACCTGATCCTTATCCGCTCGCCCGTTCCCGGTTACGGCCGCCTTGACTTCGCTGGGCGTGTGCAGCGCCACCGGCAGCCCCCGGCGGGCCGCGCACACAATCGCCACCGCTCCGGCCTGAGCCGTCCCCATCACCGTACGCACGTTCTGCTGGCTGAAGACGCGCTCGACGGCCACCGCATCGGGCCGGCAGGCGTCCAGCCAGGCTTCGATCTCCGTCTCGATCGCCAGCAGGCGGACCGCGATGCCATCATCGGCCGACGTCCTGATGACGCCGACCCGGACCATCGTCAGCGCCCGGCCCGGGGCCCCTTCGACGACTCCGACGCCGCACCTGGTCAGCCCGGGATCGACCCCGAGCACCCGGATCGGGTGCAGCGCGTGTGTCAGGGCCACCAGGTACTCTCCGTCCGGGGCTCGGCCTCCGCGAACATCTGTTCGCCCTGAACCTACCGGCCGTTGGCGATCGGTTCGCGCACCACGGGCGGCGTGTCCGCCAATTGACTCAGAAGCCGTCGAGCATGAACGGGCTCGCGGCGAAGGCGGCATCCAGGGCCGCGTCGGCAGGCGTACTGCCCAGGCGAGGCATCAGGCTGGCCAGGGCCAGGGGCAGGACCATGGACCGTTCGGCGGGGAGAAAGAGAACCTGAGCCGTCGCGGACGGTCAGTTCCCGCCGGCCCGAGTTGGCCGGGCGCAGGTCGTCGGTGATGTGCAGCGGCACGGTGATATCGGTGGCGGGGAAGCCGCGGGCCGCGATGGCGGCGGGCGCGTCTGTTTCATGGCACGGTGCAGGAGGCGTTCCTGGTGTCAGTGGACGTGGCACACGCCAGTTCCTGACCTGCGGGGCAACGGTCCGGTACGTTGATGTATTGAGTACAGGGGCGATGTCCCTGTTTGGTAACGATCCAATGTATTTGCTTCGGGTTCCGGGTCAGCCGAGCTTCTCCATGATGTCGTCGGACACCGAGTAATTCGCGTACACGTCCTGCACGTCGTCGGAATCCTCGATCGTGTCGATCAGCCGGAACACCCGCCTGGCCTGCTCCTCGTCGAGTTCGACCTCGACGCTGGGCAAGAAGGCCACGTCCGCGGAGTCGTAGTCGATCCCGGCGTCTTGCAGCGCCTTGCGCGCCGTGACCAGATCCGTGGGCTCGGACACGACCTCGAAGGACTCGCCGAGGTCATTGACCTCTTCCGCGCCCGCGTCGAGCACGGCCGTGAGCACGTCGTCCTCGGTCACGCCCTTCTTCTCCACGACGATGACGCCCTTGCGGTGGAACAGGTAAGACACCGAGCCGGGGTCGGCCATGGAGCCGCCATTGCGGCTGAACGCCGTGCGCACGTCCGAGGCGGCACGGTTCCTGTTGTCGGTCAGGCACTGCACGAGCACCGCCACCCCGCCCGGACCGTATCCCTCGTAGGTGATGTTCTCGTACTGGGCACCGCCCGCCTCAAGGCCGCTGCCGCGGCGGACGGCCCGGTCGATGTTGTCGTTCGGGACCGAGCTCTTCTTCGCCTTCTGGATCGCGTCGAACAACGTCGGGTTGCCCGCCGGGTCTGCGCCGCCGGTACGCGCGGCGACCTCGACGTTCTTGATCAGCTTGGCGAACAGCTTGCCGCGCTTGGCGTCGACCACCGCCTTCTTGTGCTTGGTGGTCGCCCACTTGGAGTGGCCGCTCATGTGTTGTCCTTCACAATGTCTACGAATAGCTGATGTATGCGCCGGTCCGGGGTGAGTTCGGGGTGGAAGGCTGTCGCCAGCAGTGGCCCTTGCCGGACGGCGACGATCCTACCCGTGCGTTCGTCGGTTCCCAGAATGACGACGCCCGGGCCGGCCTGCTCCACCCACGGCGCCCGGATGAAGACCGCGCGGAGCGGCCCTTTGTCTTTGCCTGCCGCCAGCGTGATGTCGCTCTCGAAGGAGTCGACCTGGCGCCCGAACGCGTTCCTCCTGACGGTCATGTCGATGCCGCCGTACGTCTGCTGACCAGGCACGCCGTCGGCCAGCCGGTCGGCCAGCATGATCATCCCGGCGCAGCAGCCGAACGCGGGCAGGCCTGCGCCGATCAGCTTGCGCAGCGGCTCGAGGACGTCGAAGGCGACCGAGAGCCGCCACAGCGTCGTCGACTCACCGCCCGGTATCACCAGGCCGTCCGCGCGCTCGAATTCCTCCGGGCGCCGCACCGGGACCGGTTTCGCGCCGGCGGCTTCGAGCGCGCGCAGGTGCTCAGGGACGTCACCCTGGAGGGCGAGCACGCCGATCACGGGTCGTGCGGCCGGCTTCATTACCGGCCGCGGGTGGCGTAGCGCTGGTCCGGGGGCAGGGAGTCCAGGTTGATGCCCGCCATGGCCTCGCCGAGGCCGCGGGAGACCTTGGCCACCACGTCCGGGTCGTCGTGGAAGGTGGTGGCCTTCACGATCGCGGCGGCGCGCTTGGCGGGGTCGCCGGACTTGAAGATGCCCGAGCCGACGAACACGCCTTCCGCGCCGAGTTGCATCATCATGGCCGCGTCGGCCGGAGTCGCGATGCCGCCCGCGGTGAAGAGCACGACCGGGAGCCTGCCCATCCGCGCTACCTCGGCGACCAGCTCGTACGGGGCGCCGTGCTCCTTGGCCGCGCTGAAAAGCTCGTCGGCGGGCATGGCGGACAAGCGGGCGATCTCCGAACGGATGGACCGCATGTGCCTGGTCGCCTCGACCACGTTGCCGGTGCCGGCTTCGCCTTTCGACCGGATCATCGCCGCGCCTTCGGTGATCCGGCGCAACGCCTCGCCCAGGTTGGTGGCGCCGCACACGAACGGCACGGTGAACTTCCATTTGTCGACGTGATGGGCCTCGTCGGCCGGGGTGAGGACCTCGGACTCGTCGATGTAGTCGACCCCGATGGCCTGCAGGACCTGGGCCTCGGCGAAATGCCCGATCCGGCACTTGGCCATGACCGGGATGGACACCGCCGCGATGATGCCGTCGATCATGTCCGGGTCGCTCATCCTGGCGATGCCGCCGTGCTTGCGGATGTCGGCCGGGACGCGCTCGAGCGCCATCACGGCCACCGCGCCGGCGTCCTCGGCGATCTTGGCCTGGTCGGGCCGGACAACGTCCATGATCACGCCGCCCTTGAGCATCTCCGCCATGCCGCGCTTGACTCGCACGGTGCCGGTGACCGGCTCATGCTCTCGCGGAGGGGACTGGTGGTTGACAGTGGACACTCGTAAACCTCGCTTGATCAATCGTGACTGCTTATCACCACCGTATGGCCATGTGGCTAGCTGCCAAGCGCGGCGTTGCTCTTCTCGGCGATCAGGGAATCGTCCATCTCGAAGAACTGGGGGACGGGCGCGTTGCCCGGCAGCCGCAGGATGCGGGCGAGGGCCGGCGCCGGGCGTCCCTGGTGACCGCGACGATGTCATTGTAGAACTTGCGGGCCAGGAAGACCTGGTGGGCGGCCGCCTCGACCTCGGCGAGCAACTCGTCCGCGCCTTCTTTTCCTGTCAGCGACGAGCGGAAGTCCGGCTGGCTGAACGCGGCCCGCAGCGCGCGGGTCAGGTCGCTCTCGGCCAGGTCACGGGGCCGGTCGCCGCCGCGCGTGCCGTGCACGGCCGCGGCCAGCAGCAGGCTGGTCGCCGGGTCGAGCAGCCCGGAGGTCGCCAGCTCCAGGGCCACCGAACTACGGCGCAGCAGTGTCACGTCCAGGGCGGCGCGGGCCATATCGACCCGGGCGTGCAGTCGGTCGATGCGCCCGGCCCGCCAGGACACGTACACGCCGATGAACAGCGCGGCGGCCACCACGATGACGATGTCGGTGATCATGGGAACTCACTGGCCGCGGCGACCTTGACCTGGGTGCTCCCCAGGACGACCGTCTCATAGACGCTGAACACATCGCGGGCGACCACCGACCAGTCATACTCAGCCACGGCCGCCAGCGCGGCGGCAGAAAGCTCAGCCCGCCGCGCTGGGTCGTCGAGCAGGCGCCCGGCCGCCCGGGCCAGGCCGTCGGCGTCGCCGACGGCGAACAACTGCCCCGCCTCGCCGCCCCGCAGCACCTGGCGGAACGCGTCGATGTCGCTGGCCACGATCGGCACCCCCGCTGCCATCGCCTCGGCGGTCACGATGCCGAACGACTCGCCGCCGGTGTTCGGCGAGCAGAACACGTCGACCGAATGCAGCATGCGAACCTTGTCTTCGTCGTTAATCTGCCCGAGCAGGATCACCCGGTCGCGCAGGCCGGCGGGCACCCGGTGCAGGACCTCCTCGGGATCGGCGGCGCGGCCCGCGACGAGCAGCCGCAGTCCCGGCCGCTGCGCGCCGAGGGTCTCGAACGCCTTGAGCAGCACAGACAGGCCCTTTCTGGGCTCGTCCATCCGGCCAAGGAAGCCAATCGCGCCGCCAGGCCCCGGCCAGCCGGGCAGCGGCTCGGCCTTACGGAACCTGCGGGTCGCGACGCCGTTAGGGATAACGACCGCGTCGCCGCCGATGTGCTCGACGAGGGTGTTGCGGGCGGTCTCGGACACCGCTATCCGGCCGTTGATCTTCTCCAGCGCGGTGCGCAGCACCGGGTAGGTGACGACGAGCACCCGGGAGCGGGGTATCGAGGTGTGCACGGTCGCCACGATCGGGCCCGAGGCCACCCAGCAGGCCAGCAGCGACAGGCTTGGCACGGCGGGCTCGTGCACGTGCAGCACGTCGAACTCGCCCTCCTTCAGCCAGCGCCGGACCCGGTTGACCGACAGGAAGCCGAACGAAAGCCGCGCCACCGACCCGTTGTAGGGAACGGGCACCGCCCGGCCGGCTCCCACCACATAGGGCGGCAGCGGCGTGTCGTCGTCAGCCGGGGAGATCACCGAGACCTCGTGGCCGAAGTCGATCAGCGCCTCAGCCAGGTCCCTGACGTGCGATTGGACGCCGCCGGGAACGTCCCACGAGTACGGGCAGACGATCCCGATCCTCATGGCAGGCTCCCCCTGGCGGGGTCCAGGTCGGCCGTGAAGACCCGTTGCAGCATGTGCCAGTCTTCCGGGTGCTCGGCGATCGCTTCGGTGAAGACGTTCGCCAGCTGCTGGCTCATCGCCGCGACCTTCTCCGCGCGGGTCCCTGACTCAGGCACCGGGATCTCGTCGTAGATACAGGCGCCCCAGTCATCCCCCTCGAACCAGGTTGCGGTGGGCATCAGCGCCGCGCCGGTGTGCACCGCGAGCGCGGCGGTCGCGGCGATCCTGGCCTTCTCCCCGAAGAGCTCGACCTCGACACCGCTCTCCTTCAGGTCGCGGTCGCTGACCAGGCAGACCAGGCCGCCGGCCCGCAATCGCTGGGCCAGCGTCCCGAACGGGCTCCCGCCGCCGGTCAGCGGCAGGACCTCGAAACCAAGCGTCTGCCTGAACCGGACGAAGCTCTCGTAAACCGACTCGGGCTTAAGCCGCTCCTGCACGGTGGTGAACGTGCCGGCGCCCTCGGCGATGACCCACGCGCCCGCCTGCTCGAAGTTGCCCATGTGCGGCAGCGCGATGACCACGCCGCGGCCGGCCTTCAGGTGAGCGAACATGGTCGCCTCGCCCGGGCCGCGGAAGTGCATCCCGGACACGACCCGGTCGACCGGGATCACCGGCAGCCGGAACACCTCGAGCCAGTACCTGGCGTAGGAGCGCAGCGCGGCCCGGGACAGGGTACGCAGCTCCTTGCCGTCGACGTCGGGGCTGCTTTGCTTATGGGCCAGAACGCGGCGCAGGTTGGCCTCCAGCACCTGCACCTTCGGTCCCTGCCGCCGCCAGGCTAGGTCAGCCACCTCGGTGCAGGCCCACCGCGCCCACGACGGCGGCAGGCGGCAGATCACCTTCCAGCCCAGCTGGTACGCGACCCCCGTCAGCCGCTCGCTCAGCCGACGACCCAGCTGGCGATTCAGTACCGCCACGGCGAACACTCCTTAGCCACCCTGATCCCCTGGAGAGCCACCATGATCCCCTGGCGCCTTCGCTGCTTTTGCTGCCTTATATACCGCGTGCACCCGCTGCCAGAAGGTAAAGGCGCTCAATACGGCTAGAGCCCACAGGCCCACGTTGAGAATGTACGGCACGCCGAGGCCGGAAACGCCGACCGCGACCAGGGAGATGACCATGCGCTCGGGCCGTTCGATCAGCCCGACATCGCAGCGCAGGCCGAGCCCCTCGGCCCTGGCCTTCGCATAGGACACCAGGTTCCCCGTCACCAGGCAGAACAGGCAGACTCCCGCCAGCAGCGGGTTGCGCCCGCCGAGCATGAACCAGACCACAAGGCCGCAGAAGATGCCGGCGTCGGCGATCCGGTCCATGGTCGAGTCGAGGAACGCGCCCCAGGTGCCCGTCGTCCCCTTCAGCCGGGCCAGCACGCCGTCCAGCATGTCGAGGAAGACGAAAATCGTGCAGGTGAAGGCGCCGGGGAAGAGCTCGCCGATGGGGAAAAGGCCGAGAGCCCCGCCGACCACGCCTACGGTGCCGATGACCGTGATGGCGTTCGGCGTTATGGGAGTCCGCGCGAGCACCTTGCCCACCGGGGTGAACAGGCGCGTCATCGCGGGCCGCAGCGTGTCCAGCATGGCCGTCCGATAATAGTGCTAGCCCGGGGGGCGACCCCCCGGAACCCCCCGATCTTGGGGGGAAACCTTTCCCCCCAAACCCCCTCGGCCCCCTTCAAGGGGGACTTGGTCTGCCGGGCTGGGCTTTGGGGACGCCTCTTGCTCGCGTGTCACTTCCTGGTAACCGGGGAGATTCTTTGCGTGGGGCTTGTGGACACGGTGCTCGCGGGTTAAGGCTGGTCGTGCGCACCCAGCGATCGCAAGGAGGCGAACGGCAGTGACATCAGCAGCGAGTGGGGCAGGCGTGTCGGGAGGAGCCGCGGGCAGGGCACCGACGGCCGATCAAGTACGGAACGTAGTGCTGGTCGGCCATTCAGGTTCCGGGAAGTCTAGCCTGGTGGAGGCGCTTCTCGCCGCGACGGGCACGATCCAGCGCTCCGGCAGCATCGAAGAAGGCACCACGGTCAGCGACTTCGACGAGGTCGAGGTCAGGCAGCAGCGATCGGTCAACTTGATCCTCGCGCCCGTCGTGTACAACGGCATTAAGGTCAACCTGCTCGACACGCCCGGCTACGCCGACTTCACCGGCGATCTGCGGGCCGGGCTGCGAGCCGCGGACTCAGCGCTTTTCGTCGTCTCCGCCACCGACGGGATCGACGGCGTGACCAGGATGCTGTGGGACGAGTGCGCCGCGGTCAACATGCCGCGGGCGGTGGTCATCGCCAAGATCGACCACCAGCGGGCCGACTTCGAGGCCACGCTGACCGCCTGCCGCGATGCTTTCGGAGACGCCATCGCGCCGCTGTACCAGCCCGTCGGCGCCCCGGTGACCGGGCTGGCCGGGCTGCTGTCGGAGAAGCTGTACAGCTACTCGGGCGGTGTGCGCACCGAAGGCGTGCCCGCGCCCGAGGACGCGGACGAGATGGCGCGGCTGCGCGGTGAGCTGATCGAAGGCATCATCACCGAGAGCGAAGACGAAGGCCTGATGGACAGGTACCTGTCCGGGGAGGACATCGACCCCAAGGTGCTCATCGAGGACCTGGAGAAGGCGGTCGCCCGCGGCAGCTTCTACCCGGTGCTCGCCACCTCCTCGCCGCAGCGGATCGGCATGCTCGAACTGCTCGAGATCATGACCCAGGCCTTCCCCTCCCCCGCCGAGCACCCCCTGCCCGACGTCACCAGGCCCGACGGCAAGTCCGTCACCGGGCTGGCCAGCGACGCCAAGGGGCCGCTGCTCGCCGAGGTGATCAAGACCACCTCTGACCCCTACGTGGGCCGGATCAGCCTGGTCCGCGTGTTCTCGGGCACGCTGCGCCCGGACGCATCCGTGCACGTGTCCGGCCACGGGCGCGCCGCCCGCGGCCACGAAGACCACGACAACGACGAGCGGCTGGGTGCGCTTACCTCCCCGCTCGGCAAGCAGCAGCGCCCCGTCACCCAGTGCGGTGCCGGCGACATCTGCGCCGTGGCCAAGCTCAGCACCGCCGAGACCGGTGACACGCTTTCGGACAAGGACCACCCGCTGCTGATGGAACCGTGGTCGATGCCCGAGCCGCTGCTGCCGGTCGCGATCGTGGCCAAGTCCAAGGCCGACGAGGACAAGCTCTCCCAGGCCCTGAACCGCCTGGTCGCCGAGGATCCGACGCTGCGCCTTGAGATGAACGCCGAGACCAGGCAGCTGGTGCTGTGGTGCATGGGCGAGGCCCACGCCGACGTGCTGCTTGACCGGCTCGCCAACCGGCACGGCGTCGCGGTGGAGACGACCGATCTGCGGGTACCGCTGCGGGAGACGATCGCCGGCAAGGCCCAGGGCCTCGGCCGGAACGTCAAGCAGACCGGCGGCCACGGCGAGTACGGCATCTGCCACATCGAGGTGGAGCCGCTCGCGGACTCGGCCGGCTTCGAGTTCGTCGACAAGATCGTCGGCGGGGTGGTGCCGCGCCAGTTCATCCCGTCCGTGGAAAAGGGCGTCCGCTGGCAGATGGAGCAGGGCGTCACGGCGGGCTACCCCATGACCGGCGTCCGGGTCATCCTGTACGACGGCAAGGCGCACTCGGTGGACTCCTCCGACATGGCCTTCCAGAAGGCCGGACGGCTGGCGCTGCGGGACGCCGTCGACAAGGCGCAGCCGATGCTGCTCGAGCCGGTGGACGAGGTCACGGTGCTCGTCCCCGACGACTACGTCGGCGCCGTCATGTCGGACCTGTCCTCACGGCGCGGCCGGGTGCTCGGCACCGAACCTGTCGGAGTGGGCCGGACGCTTGTCAAGGCGGAGATCCCGGAACTCGAGATCACCAGGTACGCCATTGACCTGCGCTCGGTATCGCACGGGACAGGATCCTTCACCCGGCAGTACCTCAGGCACGAGCCGCTCCCGTCGCACCTGGCGGCCAAGGTAGCCGCCGACTCCCGCCCGGATTAAGAGGCGGGCCAGGCTTCGGCTAGGAGCTTGCGGGTGTCGGCCAGGAGCTGGGGCAGGACGCGGGTGCGGCCGACGACCGGCATGAAGTTGGTGTCGCCGCCCCACCTGGGCACCACGTGCTGGTGCAGGTGGGCGGCGATGCCGGCGCCCGCGACCGAGCCTAGGTTCATGCCGATGTTGAAGCCCTGCGCGCCTGACGCCTGGCGCAGCGCACGCACGGCGTGCTTGGTGAACTCGGAGAATTCGGCGGTTTCCGCGGGCGTCAGCTCGGTGTAGTCGGCCACGTGCCGGTACGGGCAGATCAGCACGTGGCCGCTATTGTAGGGATACAGGTTGAGCACCGCGTACACCAGGGCGCCCCGGGCGACGATCAAGCCCTCCTCGTCGGTCAGCTTCGGCGCCCGGTCGAATGGGCAGTCCTCGTCCTCACCCGGCCCCGACGGCTTGTTCTCCCCCTTGATGTACGCCATCCGGTGCGGCGTCCACAGCCGCCCGAAGGCGTCGGGCACGCCCGTGAAGACCTGGTCCGGGTCGGTCACGGGGGTTACACCTGGACGCGGTCGCGCACGGCGGTGATGATCTCCGCGACGGCGTCCGCGACCGAGACGCCGTTCTTCTGCGACCCGTCCCTGTACCGGAACGACACGGCGTCCTTGGCCACGTCGTCGTCGCCCGCGATCAGCATGAACGGGACCTTCTGCCGTTGCGCGGTCCTGATCTTCTTCTGCATCCGGTCATCGCTAGCGTCGACCTCGACCCTGATGCCCTGCTCGCGCAGGCTCGCCGCGACCTTCTCCAGGTAGGGCACGTGCGCGTCCGAGATCGGGATGCCGACCGCCTGGACCGGCGCGAGCCAGGGCGGGAACGCGCCTGCGTAGTGCTCGACCAGGATCCCGAAGAACCGCTCGATCGACCCGAACAGCGCCCGGTGGATCATGTACGGCCGCTGCCGCGTGCCGTCGGCGGCCTGGTACTCGATGCCGAACCGGCCCGGCTCCTGGAAGTCAACCTGGAGGGTCGACAGCTGCCAGCGCCGCCCGATCGCGTCCTTGACGTGCACGTCGATCTTGGGCGCGTAGAAGGCGCCCTCGCCCTCGGCGATCATGTAAGGCAGCCCGGACACGTCCAGCGCGTGCTTGAGCGCGGCTTCGGCGGCGGCCCACTCCTCCGGCTGGCCGACGTACTTCTCCGGCCGGGTCGACAGCTCCGCCTCGAACTCGGTCAGGCCGAAGTCGCGCAGCAGCCCGACCACGAACTCCAGCAGCGAGGCCAGCTCGTCTTCCAGTTGCTCGGGGGTGCAGAAGATATGCGAGTCGTCCTGGGTGAAGCCGCGGGCCCGGGTCAGGCCGTGCACCACGCCGGACTTCTCGTACCGGTAGACGGTCCCGAACTCGAACAGCCGCAGCGGCAGCTCCCGGTAGGAACGCCCGCGCGAGGCGTAGATCAGGATGTGCATCGGGCAGTTCATCGGCTTGTTGTAGTAGGTGACCCCGTCCAGCTCCATGGGCGGGAACATGCCGCCGGAGTACCACTCCAGGTGCCCGGAGGTGATGAACAAATCTTCCTTGGTCACGTGCGGGGTGTTGACGAACTCGTACCCGGCTTCCTCGTGACGGCGCCGCGAGTAGTCCTCCATCACGCGCCTGATCGTGCCGCCCTTGGGGTGGAACACCGGCAGGCCGCTGCCGATCTCGGTCGGGAACGAGAACAGGTCAAGCTCGGCGCCGAGCCTGCGGTGATCTCGCTTCTCGGCCTCCTGGAGCAGCTTCACGTACTCGTCCTGGGAGTCCCGCGACTCCCAGGCGGTGCCGTAGATCCGCTGCAGCTGCGGGTTCTTCTCACTGCCCCGCCAGTAGGCGCCGCTGCTGCGCATCAGCTTGAACGCCGGGATGTTCCTCGTGGTCGGCAGGTGCGGGCCGCGGCACAGGTCCTTCCAGCACAGCTCGCCGCTGGCCGGATCCAGGTTGTCGTAGATGGTCAGCTCGCTGCCGCCGACCTCCACCGATTCGCCGTCATCGTCGGCGGGGCGGCCCTTGAGGCCGATCAGCTCCAGCTTGAACGGCTCGGCGGCGAGCTCGGACCTGGCTTGGGCGTCGGTCACCACGCGCCGGGAGAACAGCTGCCCCTGCTTGACGATCTGGCGCATCCGGCCCTCGATCGCCTTCAGGTCATCGGGGCCGAACGGTTCCGCCACGTCGAAGTCGTAGTAGAACCCGTTCTCGATCGGCGGCCCGATGCCAAGCCTCGCCGCGGGGAACAGGTCCTGCACGGCCTGCGCCATGACGTGGGCGGTGGAGTGCCGCAAGATGTACCTGCCGTCGTCGCTGGCGATCTCCACCGGCTCGACGACGTCGCCATCGGCGACCTGGTACGCGAGATCGCGCAGCTCGCCGTTGACCCGCGCGGCGATGGCGGAACCGCCGGCCGGCAGCGCCGCGCCCGCCGTCGTGCCAGCCTCGACCACATGCTCGCGACCTGCGAGGGTGATACGACGCTGCTGGCTGGACACGGTCTACTCCTAGATGGTGGGAAGAACTGGTTACCCGATGCTATCGGAAGGTTAGCGGCGGCCGCGGCGGTCGTCGCGAGTCTGCGCAGGCTTGGGGGCCAGGCCGGCCCGGCGCAGCGCGTCGGCCAGGGCGCCGTCGCTGCCTCCGGCGCGGCCGCCGGAACCGCGCCCAGGTGGCTGGCTAGGTGAACCAGGGCCCGTTCGGCCAGATTTGCCTGACGGGCGGGGGGTGCGATCCTCGGCCCGCTCGCGGCCGCCCGCCGGGCGCGGGGCGTCGTCGTCCAGGCGGAGCGTCAGCGAGATCCGGTTCCTTGGGACGTCGACGGACAGGACCTTGACCCGCACCACGTCGCCGGACTTGACCACCGAGTGCGGATCGGAGACGAAGTTCCGTGACATGGCGGACACGTGCACCAGGCCGTCCTGATGCACGCCGACGTCCACGAACGCGCCGAACGCGGCCACGTTGGTGACCACGCCCTCGAGCAGCATGCCTGGTTCCAGGTCCGCGAGTTTTTCCACCCCCTCGGCGAACGTCGCGGTGGCGAACGCGGGGCGGGGGTCGCGGCCTGGCTTCTCCAGCTCACGCAGGATGTCGGTGACGGTCGGGAGCCCGAAACGGTCGTCGGTGAACTGATCGGGCTTCAGCGTGCGCAGCACGGCGCTACTACCGATCAGGTCGCCCGCGGCGCTGCCGGTCGCGGCCAGGATGCGGCGCACCACCGGGTAGGCCTCGGGATGCACGCCCGAGGCGTCGAGCGGGTCGTCGCCACCGCGGATCCGCAGGAACCCGGCGCACTGCTCGAAGGCCTTCGGGCCCAGCCGGGGTACCCCCATGAGCTGCTGGCGGGTCCGGAACGGTCCCTCGGCATCGCGCCGGGCCACGATCGCGGTGGCCAGGCCCGGGGTGATGCCCGACACCCGGGCCAGCAGCGGCTGCGAGGCCGTGTTCAGGTCCACGCCGACCGAGTTGACGCAGTCTTCGACCACGGCATCCAGCGAGTGCGACAGCTTGCCCTCGGCCACGTCGTGCTGGTACTGGCCGACGCCGATGGATTTCGGGTCGATCTTGACCAGCTCAGCCAGCGGATCCTGCAGCCGCCGCGCGATCGACACCGCGCCGCGGAGCGAGACGTCCATCCCTGGCAGTTCCTGCGAGGCGTAAGCAGAAGCGGAGTAGACGCTGGCGCCCGCCTCGGAGACCACCACCTTGGTGAGCTTGAGCTCGGGATGCCGCTTGATCAGCTCCGTGGCCAGCCGGTCGGTCTCCCGCGAGGCCGTGCCGTTGCCGATCGCGATCAGCTCGGCCTGGTGCTGCTCAGCCAGCTTCGCGACGACGTCGATGGCCTCGTCCCAGCGGCGGTGCGGCTCGTGCGGATAGATCGTGGCGGTGCCGAGCGCCTTGCCGGTTTTGTCGGTGACGGCCACCTTGACGCCGGTCCGGAAACCCGGGTCGAGGCCGATCGTGGTCCGTGCGCCGGCCGGCGCCGCCAGCAGCAGGTCGCGCAGGTTGGCGGCGAACACGCGGACCGCCTCGTCCTGCGCCGCCTGCCAGAGGCGAACCCGGATGTCGACGCTCAGGTGCACCAGGATGCGGGTGCGCCAGGCCCAGTGGACGGTGGCGGTCAGCCACGGATCGGCCGGGCGGCCTTGATCCCGGATCCCGAAGCGCTCGGCGATGCGCGCCTCGTTCTCGGCGTCGTCGGCGCCCGGGGCCAGCGTCAGGTCGAGGATCTCCTCCTTCTCGCCGCGGAACAAGGCGAGGATGCGGTGCGAGGGCAGCCGCGCGAACGGCTCGCTGAACTCGAAGTAGTCCGCGAACTTCGCGCCTTTTTGCTCCTGGCCCTCGCGGACCTTCGAGCTCAGCGTGCCGCGCGCGGCCATCGCCTCGCGCAGCTCGCCGAGCAGGTCCGCGTCCTCGGCGAAACGCTCGACCAAGATGGCGCGGGCGCCGTCGAGGGCGGCGGCGGCGTCCGGGACGCCCTTTTCCGTGTCGACGAAGGCTTCGGCCTCTTGGCGCGGGTCCTTGCCTGGGTCGCTCAGCAGCGCGCCGGCGAGCGGCTCCAGTCCTGCTTCGCGCGCGATCTGGGCCTTGGTACGCCTTTTCGGCTTATAGGGCAGGTAGAGATCCTCCAGCCGCGACTTGGAGTCGGCGGCGCGGATCTGCTCGGCGAGCTCGTCGGTGAGCTTGCCCTGGGACTGGATCTCTTTGCGGATCGCCTCCCGGCGCTCGTCAAGTTCGCGCAGGTAGCGCAGCCGCTCCTCGAGCGTGCGCAACTGCGCGTCGTCGAGCGTGCCGGTGACTTCCTTGCGGTACCTGGCGATGAACGGCACGGTGGCGCCGCCGTCGAGCAACTCCACCGCGGCACTGACCTGCCGGACGGCCACGCCGAGCTCGTCGGCGATCCGCTGCTCCACTGACGGGGCCGGGTGGTCCCCTGTTTGTATCTGCGTCACCACAGCATTGTGCCAGCGGGTCCGGCTAGCTCGACCAGGCCATGATCACCCTCGACCAGCCGGGCAAAGTCCTCGAGTCCGCTCACCGCTGAAGCGTAACCGACTCCGCCGGCTTGGCTTCAACCGCCTGGGAGTCAGGAGGTGACCGTGGGCTCGAAGGACAGGACCAGGCGATCTTCCACCGGGCGGTAGCCGAGACGCTGGTACAGGGCATTACTCGTGGGGTTGGCCAGGTCAGTGTAGAGCACGACCTCGCTGGCCCCGGCATCCAGCGCGGCCTGGCTCACGGCCACGGTCGCGCCGCCTGCGTATCCTCGTCCGCGCAGCGCGGGAGGCGTATAGACGGGACCGACGCGCGCCATCCCGGCCACGATGCGCGACCGGCCGGCGATCGAGACCGGGGCACCGCCCGCCTCCCAGACGACGATGCCGCCGTAGCTGACCCGTTCGTCCACGGCGGCCGCATGATCGTGCGTGTCCGGGTCGCCGACCTCGCGGGTGAACGCGCTGAACCACTCGATCAGCAGGTTCCGGTCCCGCTCAGCCGCCAGTCTCGGCGTCCCCTCGGGGCCTGGCTGCGGCGGGAGGAGTTCGCCGAGCACGAACAGGCGCATGCGGCGGTGAACCTTCGCGGCGGCCCCGGTGTGGTGCTGCCACGCGCCGGCGAAGGCTCCCGCACCATCGGCTTCGGCGTTAATGCCCTTGATCGGGCGCCTGGTCTGGGCGAGGGCGCCGGCAAGCTCCGCCGCGGCCTGCTCGCTCAGGTGGGTGAGCATGACCGGGAAGCCTGGCGTGTGCTTGAACGCTCCGCGGACCAGGTTCGGGCCGGCCTCGGGCCGCCACCAGCCGAACACCGGCTCGTCCCGGCCGGGCTGGCCCCCGCCGGGCTGGCCGCCGCCGGGCGTGCGCCCGTTGACCCGGAAGTTCTCCGTCACGGTCAGGATGACGGTGTTACGCGCGCGCTGCGCACGCAGGAACGCCCCGGCCTCGGCCAGGAATTCATCGACCACCCCGGTCGTGAACCAGCACATGCCGCCCATGGTGGCACGCCAGCCGCCGCCGCTCACAGCCTATTTCTCCGTGGGCGCGCGTTTCCCCGTGGGCGCGCGGCACTGGGTTCCTGCGGTGTGATCGGATAGTAAGCGGGAAGGGGCAACAGACCATGCCGAGCAAACCGGTCTCAGCGGGCGCGTCCCGGACGGTCGCGGCGGCCGACGACGCGTTCGGCACCGACCTGTACCAGGTGCTGGCCGCCGACGCCACCGACACGGTTTTCTCCCCGGTGAGCGTGGTCAGCGCCCTGCTGATGGCCAGGTGCGGAGCGCGCGGCGAAACGGCGGCGGAACTGGCCCGCGCGCTGCACCTGGGCTCATCGCCTGAGGCGGCGGCGGACGTGCTGCGCTCGCTGTCGGCCATGCTGCGCGGGGTGGCTACCGGCGAGTCGGTGACGTTCCGGGTACCGAACACCGTATGGGTGCAGTCCGGGCTGCCGTTGCGGCCCGAGTTCACCGCCCGCCTGGCCGAGGCCGCGGCTACGCTCGCCGGCGCCGATTTCGCGGTCGCGCCCGACGCGGTGCGGGCCGAGATCAACCGTGTGATCGCCGAGCAGACCGAGGGAAAGATCACCGACTTGCTGTCAGCTGGCACCATCGGGTCGGCGACCCGGCTGGTGCTGGCCAGCGCGGTGTACCTGAAGGCCGCGTGGAGGGACCCGTTCCCCGAGTCCGCGACCAGCGACGCGCCGTTCTACCCGGACGGTCCTGACCGTCCGGGTATGACCGTGCCGACGATGCACGGGACCGCGGCGCGCGCTTACCTGCGCGGCGAGGGGTACCGGGCCGTCTTGCTGCCCTACCGTGGCACCAGCCTGGCGATGGCGGTCCTGCTGCCCGACGGGCCGCTGGCGGCGCTGCAGCCGAAGATCGGCGCGGCGGCCCTGGCCGGCCTGCTCGCGGGGACGGCCACGCACCAGGTCACCCTGTCCATACCCAGGTTCCGGCTCGAGTCAGGATTCGACCTCATACCGGCCCTGCGGCGGCTGGGCGTGAGCGAGGCGTTCGGCGAGCGCGCCGACTTCAGCGGCATCACCGAGGCCGCACGGCTGCTGATAAGCGCGGTCGCGCACAAGGCGTACATCGACGTGGATGAGCACGGCACCGAAGCCGCGGCCGCCACCGCGGTCATCATGAGGGCGTCGGCCGTACTCCGGCTGCCCCCGGCGGTGACGATGGTCGTCGACCGGCCGTTCCTGTTCGCGATCATCGACACCGCGGATGGCCTGCCGCTGTTCCTCGGCCAGGTCGCTCACCCGCGGGCCGGCTAGGCCTGGTCTTCGGCTGCGGGCCCGACCGCCCGCCGGACACGGACCCTGGCGCATGACCCTAGGGAGCTGCCCGCGCTACGCTTTACCTGCTTTGTGCGAGCGGGGGGAGGTGCCGGTGATGACAGGACCGCAAGACCCGGCAGCGGCGGGCCGTGGCCGGCTCAGGGCGGGCCATGCCGACCGCGAGCAGGTGATCGACTTGCTGAAGACCGCGTTCGTGCACGGCCGGCTGACCAGGGACGAACTCGACGCGCGGACGGGCCAGGCGCTCACCGCGCGGACCTGCGCCGACCTGGCCGCGCTCACCGCCGACATTCCGCCTGCCCCGGCCGCAGCCGGCCCGGCCCGCCCGCCCACCCCGGCCCGCCGCCGGCCGCGGGCCGCGGCGCCCGTCGCGGCGGGCGGCTGCCTGCTCATCGCCGCCGCCGCCATGGGGGCTGGCCTGCTCTTCGGTGGTCCCGATCCAGGCGGCCCAGGCCCCCCTCCCTGGGCCGGCCTGATAGTGTTCCTGTTCGTCTCCGGCGTATTCACGGCGCTCGCCATCATCGGGTGCGCGGTGTTCGCCTCCTGGGATCAGGGGTCCTCTGGCAGGCAGCTGCCGCCCCGGCCGGGGCAGGCCGGCCACGCCCTCGAAGCCGGGCAGCGCGGCGGCACCGGCCATGATCCCGTTCCCCCCGGCCCCCGCCCCGGCCAGACCCGCGCCGACTCGCGGGCTCATCAGCCACGGCAGCACCCGCGGCGCATCTCCTCCCGAGCGGGCCGGGCACCGAGTGCCATCAGGCTTACGTCTTAGCCCGCTTCCGAGACACCGGAGCGCACCGCGCGCTTGAGTTCCCTGGCTGTCATCGCGGATTGTTGACAATTTTGTTGCAGATAGCCCTGCTTGATATGACAGCACCGGATATGACAGCACCGCTCGATACCACGGAGGGGCTGAGCTAATGCGCCATGTAATCGTCACCGGGGTGGCCCGCGCGGACCTGACGGTCGTGGACCAGCTGGCCGAACTCGGCGTGGCTACCGTACACGAGGCGATCGGCCGGGCCGGGTACCTCGGGCCGGGCCTGCGCCCCATTCAGGACGGCATCCGGGTCGGCGGAACCGCGGTGACCGCGCTGTGCTGGCCCGGCGACAACCTCATGATCCACGCGGCGGCCGAGCAATGCCAGGCCGGGACCTGCTGGTGGTGACGACGGCTTCGCCGTCCACGGACGGGATGTTCGGCGAGCTGCTGGCGACCTCGCTGACCGCGCGCGGGGTCCGGGGCCTGGTCACGAGTAACCGCCGCTCTCCGGGCCGCCCGATTCGATGTCCCAGCCGAACAGGGCCTGGTAGAAGGCGATGGCCTTCGGCATGTCGTCGACCGTGACGTCTACCCAGCTGGGTGTGCCGGGCAGCCAGGGCGCGTCACGGGTCACCATTTCTACCTCCCCATGGCCATTCCGGCTCGAATTGACGCTAACACTAGGGCATCTGGGCCTGGCCTCTACACTGGGCATTCATGTATGCCAAGACCAACCCGCGGGCGGGGTCGCTGACGGCACGGCAAAAGCGCACCTTCGCGATCATTGGCGTGGCGTTCATCCTCGTACTCGGCGGCCTGGGCGTCTGGGGCGCGCTGGCTCATGACACCTACGGGGCTTCGGGTCATGGCTGCGTGAACGTCACCCTGCCGAGTTCCACCGGCGGTTCCACCCTGCACTACTGCGGATCGACGGCACGGGCGTTCTGCCAGACGGCGTTCAAGTCCAACGACCAGGTTCTCGCTGCGCGGCCGGCCCCAGTGCGTGCTGGCCGGGCTCGGACCCTCGAATTCCCCGCAACCTTGATCCTTGACCGTCCGTCACAGGTCGATGACGATCGTGACCGGGCCGTCGTTCACCAGCGACACCTTCATGCTGGCGCCGAAGATCCCGGTTTCGACACGGGCACCGAGATCACGCAGGGCCTTGACCACGGCGTCGACAAGAGGCGCGGCGACCGGGCCGGGCGCCGCGGCCGACCAGGACGGCCGGCGGCCCTTGGCCAGGTCCGCGTACAGCGTAAACTGGCTGATCACCAGCAGCGGCGCGGCCACGTCGGAGCAGGATTTCTCCCCGTCGAGAATCCGCAGCCCCCACAGCCTGGCGGCGAGCTTCGCGGCCTGCTCGGGGGTGTCATCGTGCCTGACGCCGACCAGGACGAGCAATCCGGGTTCTTCGATCGCGCCGGCGATCTCCCCGTCCACGGTCACGCTGGCCCGGCTCACTCGCTGTACGACTGCACGCATACCACGGCAGGGTACCCGGCGGGGGCCCGGCGGGGGCAGACTGCCTGAATGACGATCCGCACGGAACACAATGGCGTGAATCCCATCGTCGCCGAGGTCATACGCTCCGGCTTTGCCGAATCACGGCACCGCGGCGCCGTCTCGGGCCTGGGCGCCGACGGGACCGAGGTGATCGGCATCGGCCAGACCGCCACGCCGTTCTTCCCGCGGTCAGCGAACAAGCCGCTGCAGGCGGCCGCGATGCTCCGCTGCGGGCTGGACCTGGACGCCGAACTGCTGGCGCTCGCTGCGGCGAGCCACTCCGGTGAGGACTTCCACGTCGGCGGCGTGCAGAAGATCTTGATGAGCGCCGGGCTGAGCGAGGACGACCTGGGCTGCCCGGCCGCCTGGCCGCTTGACATCGAGATCTCACGCCGCCTGATCGCGCGCGGAGAGGGCATGTCCAGGGTCCGGATGAACTGCTCGGGCAAGCACGCGGCGATGCTGGCCACCTGCGTGCGGAACGGCTGGCCGACGTCGGGATACCTGGCGCCTGATCACCCGCTGCAGCGGGCGATCAGGCGAACGGTCGAGCAACTGGCTGGACAGCAGGTGAGCGAAACCGGCGTGGACGGCTGCGGGGCGCCGCTGTTCGCGCTGACGCTGGCCGGGCTGGCTCGCGCGTTCCGGGCGCTGGTGCTCTCGGCGGCAGGCACGCCGGAACGCCGGGTGGCCGACGCCATGCGCTCGCACCCGGAATGGACCAGCGGGACGGACCGTGACGAGCGCAGGCTGATGGAGGCGGTCCGCGGGCTGCTGGTCAAGGGAGGCGCCGAGGGGGTCGCTGCGTTCGCGCTGGCGGACGGCAGGTCCGGGGCCATCAAGATCGACGACGGGGCGGCGCGGAGCCGGACCCCGGTCATGGTGGCGGCGCTGCGCCGGCTGGGCGCCGTCGTCCCCGACGAGCTCGCGGCCGTCCCGCTGGCCGGCGGCGACGCCGTGGTCGGCGCCGTCCGCGCCGTTATCTGAGCTTGGAGCCCTGGGCAGCCATCAATGTCCTGGGCGCGCCGTAGGATTACGCGGTGAGCAAGAAGACCCGGCCGCGCCGCGGCGCGCCCTCAAGCAAGGCATCCCCCAGTGACGCCGCCGCGAGCAAGGCAGGCGCGAGTAAGACGGCCGACGACATCCAGGCGGAGGGGATCGTCGGGCGGGTGATGTCCAAGCTGTGGACCGCCATCGCGGCGGGCGAGCCGCTGCAGGCCGAGCTCGAGACGGCGACCTGCATGGCGATACCGCGGATAGCGGGTCAGCAGGATCCTGACGAGATCGAGACCTCCCTGTCCACCGTGCTTGTCGACGGCGCCGTCCGCCGGCAGGCACCCGAGGGCGCCGCGCTGCTGCGGCTGCTGATGTCGCTGGGCACCCCGGGTACCAGGAAGACGGCGAGCCGGGCCCTGGCCGAGCTGACCGGCGCCGGCATCTATCCGCCGGACTGGGTGACCGACATCGGGAAGGTGGTCCCCGGCCGGGCCTGGCGCCGGTACGACGTCTTCGGCGACGACGAGGCCATCGCGGCGACCTTCAGCTACGGGGAAGCCGAGCACGCCATCGTGGTGCAGGTGGACCTGACCGGCGTCCCGATCGCCACCGCGGTCGGCGTGGCCGCGAATGCGGCCAGCCTGATCGAGGCCATGAGCAACGATGATGACGAGTTCGACCGGCCCGAGCAGATCAGCCTGGCGCAGGCGCGCCGCCGGATGGAGGAGCCGCTGGCCCGGTGTGACCAGGAGCACGATCCGGCGCTGAAAGCCGATACCGTGGCCTTTCTCCCCGTCGCCCGGGCGCGGATACGCCGTCTGCCCGCCGCGGACTCCGAGCCCGCCCCCGAGTTCACCAACGCGGATCGCGCGACCGCCGTGGACGACTTCATGAAGAGCCCGCCGGCCGCCGACGTCATCGCCGCCGACGTGGACTCCGCGCGGTTCTGGGCGGAGGTCCTGACCGGATACAGCAGCCGCATCGACGGCGAGCCGCCGGCCCAGGTCGGTCCGCGCAAGCTCGCGCACCTGCTCCTCGGCCATGTGCCGACCACCTTCGCCCTGTCCGGCGCGCAGCGCGAGCACCTCGAGCCCGCCGTCACCGCGTGGACCCGCTGGTCGGCGGCCCACCGTGACCTCGGCGAGGCCGCGACCGCCCGCCTGCTCGAGCAGCTGCCCGAGACGCTGAAACGGTTCGATCAGGCCTACGACGATCCGGACTCGGCGATGATACGCGGCTACGTGTCCGACCTGGCCGCCAGCGACGCCGACGTTTCCTGGCTGCTGCGCAGCATGGGCCGCCGCATGTTCGCCCTGCCGGTGCCCGAACACCACGACGGCCACGCGTACGCAGGCGTCGGCAGCCCGGCGCAGCGCCGGGCCCTGGCCGAGGCCGAGTTCGGCGGGTGCACCCCGCCGGCCTGACCAGCGAAGAATTCGTGGACGCCGCCTCCCGGGTGATCGAGGAACTCTGGCACGACGATCCCGGTGCGACCTTCGCGACCGCTACCCGCATGTTCGCCGACGGAATCTCCCGTCACGACATCATTCACCGGCTGCGCCGGCGCACCCGCGCAGACCAGGGGCGAATCGATCGTCCAGAAGGGAATCAGCGAGGCTTCGATGAGTTCGTAGCCGTCCTGTCGTTCTACTCGTGAGCAGGTGCGACGCAGACAGCGAGGAGGGGCCGGCGATGAGCTACGCGGACGTGAACGGAATATCGCTGTACTACGAGGAGCACGGCTCGGGCCAGCCGCTGATCCTGCTGCACGGCGGCCTCGGCATGGGCGAGATGTACGCGCCGATCCTGCCGCTGCTGGCCAAGGACCGGCGGGTGATCACGGTTGACCTGCAGGCGCACGGCCACACCGCAGACGTGGACCGGCCGCTGCGCTACCAGACCCTGGCCGACGACGTCGCCGGGCTCATCCGGCATCTCGGCCTGGCGCGGGCCGACGTGATGGGCTGCTCTTTCGGCGGCGCGACGGCCCTGCGCACGGCGATCCAGCATCCGGACCTGGTACGGCGCCTGGTAGTGGTCTGCGTGCCGTGCCGGAGAGACGGCTGGTATCCCGAGAGCCTGGCCGGGATGGACCAGATGGGCTCCCAGCTCGCCGAGTTCCTGAAGGGCTCTCCCATGTACCAGGTCTACGCCCAGGTCGCTCCCCGAGTGCAGGACTGGCCCGTGCTGCTCGACAAGACCGGAGACCTGCTGCGGCAGGACTATGACTGGTCCGCGGACGTCGCGAAGATCACCGCCGGGGTTATGCTGGTCTACGCCGACGCCGACGCGATACGCCCGGAGCACATCGTCGAGTTCTACCAGCGGCTCGGCGGCGGCTTGCGCGACGCTAACTGGGACGGGTCGGCCCGGTCCGTCGCGAGGCTGGCCGTCCTGCCCGGTCACACGCATTACGACATTTCCGCCTCGCCCGACCTCGCGGCCGCGGTCATCCCGTTCCTCGACGCGCCCTCGCTCGAGCCGCCGACCCCGCTTGGCCCCTGAGGTCCGGGCAGGTCAGGACGGCCAGCCAGGCGAGTCATGCCACAGCGGCGGAGGACCGTAACCTGGCGGGCGCCCGTATCCAGGCACGCCGTCGTAGTCTCCTTCGTCACTGGGGCCGAACGGTCCGGCCCTGCGCTCCTGCTCCCCTGCCACGTAGGCGGTGGTTCGCGTCGCCATCGCGGTCAGCCGGGCGTGACGTGCTTTCGCCTCGCGCCGGCCCCGGCGCCGCGACATCTCCAGCACTAGGACCAGGACCGCGACGAAGACGATTACGGCCGCGACCGCGGTGATCACGATCTCGGTCAGGGTCATGGCACCCGGCGTAATCGCTGAACGTATCGCCATATTGGTCACTCGCCTTCCCCGGTCAAGCCGTCAGGGCACACACCCTGACTACGGCCGGCCCCGTCACCCGGCTCGACCACCCGTCGCGGATAAGAAACTGGTAATAGTTCCCGGGCCAGGACGGCACGGAGCCGCGCTAGCGCGGTGGTGTAGGCATGCTCGGGCGGACGGGCGTAGCCGATAACGAGGCCTGCCCGGCCGGCGTCACCGGGCGAGCCCTCGGACCCGGCGCGGTACGGTTCCAGTCCCTCGACCGCCAGGCCGTGATCGGCAGCCCGGGCGACGATGTCGCGCTCCTGGCTGGGCCGGGAAAATTCAACTACGGCGTGCAGGCCAGCGGAGATCCCGCTGACCCGCAGCCCCTGCCCGCGCAGCACCGCGGCCAGGCGGTCGCGGCGGCGCCGGTAGGCGAGCCTGGCCCGGCGTATCTGCCGGTCGTAATCGCCCGAGGTGATGAAGTCGGCCAGGGTGAGCTGGTCGAGCCCGGAGGGGCCGGCGGTAAGCTCCGCCGTCACCCCGGCGAGCAGGCGCGGCGGAACGACCAGCCAGCCGAGCCGCAGGCCCGGGGCCAGGCTCTTGCTGACGGTGCCGGCGTAGATGACCTGATCGGGCGCGAGGGCCTGCAAGGCGCCAACCGGCTGCCGGTCGTAGCGGAACTCGCCGTCGTAGTCGTCCTCGATCACCACCCCGCCCCACCCGGCCGCCTCCCGGCGGCGCCGCGGGTGGAGCGTCACGCCCAGCGGGAACTGGTGCGCCGGGGTCAGCAGCGCCGCATCCGCTCCGGCCGCCTCGCCGATGACGGCCCCGGCCTGGTCCACCGGCACCGGCCGCAGGCTCAGGCCCTGGCTGGCGGCGATGTCGCGGTGCACCTGGTGACCGTAGGCCTCTATGGCCAGGGTGCTCGCTCCGGCCGAGCGCAGCGCGCGGCAGACCACGCCCAGGCCGTGCGTGAAGCCCGCGCATATGACGATGTGCCCGGGATCGGCGGTGACACCTCGCGCCCGCGCCAGGTAATCCGCCAGCGCCGTCCGCAGTTGCGGGAGCCCGCGCGGGTCCGGGTAGCCGAGCAGTTGATCGGGGGCGGCGGCCAGGACCTTGCGGGCCGTGGCCAGCCACGCCCGGCGCGGGAACGCGGACAGGTCAGGGACCCCCGGACGCAGATCGTAACGGGGAACGGCCGCCTCGGGACGTGCCTGCGCACCGGCGCCGAGGTCGGGCGTGCGGCGCGGGGCGACCGAAGTCCCCGAGCCGGTCTGCGCGGTCAGCCATCCCTCGGCGACAAGCTGGCTGTAGACCTCGGCGACGGTGTTACGTGCGATGCCCAGATCCGCGGCCAGGGCCCGCGATGACGGCAGCCGGGTGCCCGGGCGCAGGCGCCCGGCCCGGACCGCGGCGCGCAGTGCGGTCTCCAGGCCGGCCCGTACCCTGGTCCCGGAAAGCTCCAGGTGCAGGTCGGCCCCGCTCACCAAGGACGCGCGCGCGATCGGCGAGACCGAGCAGCGCCTGTACGGGCTGGCCGCCTGGGCGGAGACACCGTACTTCACCGTCCGCGAGCGCGCCGCGCTGGCGTTCACCGAGGCGGTGACGCGGCTGTCCGATACGCACGTCCCAGATCAGGCGTACCAGGAGGTGGCCGCCCGATTCAGCCCGCCGGAGATCGCCGCGCTGGTCAGCCTCATCGTGGCCATCAACGCCTGGAACGCCATCAGCGTCAGCACCCGGGCCTGGGTCCCCGGCTCCTACCAGCCGTAGGCACCGTAACGGCCCCGTATCGCTGGCTTCGTAGGGTGGCCTGGAGAGGTGTGGATCGCCGCAGACGGGCCGGGGCCGCCGGCCTGACCGCAGGGCATCACGGGGGCCGCGGCCAGCACGACGGAGGCCGGGATGAGCTTCACGATGGCTTCATCATCGCGCGGCATGCTGTGCTGATGAGGATGCGCGACTCGCCGGCGGCGGTCACCCTGGCTGGCGTCTGCGTGACGGCCGCGTGCATCCTCACGGCTGGGTGCAGCGGGTCACCTGCCTCGGGGGCCGCCGGGGGCGCGCGAGCGAGCGCGTCGCCCGGCGCGGCCGGGAAGACGGGCTCGGCCTGCCGACCAGCTCGCACCGCACCGCGAAAGGCGGCGCCATCGCCACGCCGGACTCCGGTGCGCCGCGGGTGACCTACTCGCGGGTGCGGACCGCCGACGGGTCGGTCATCACCGTGGCGGTCTTCCATGGCGACCTGCGGTTCGTCCTGCACAACGGCAGCCAGGACCCGGGAGCCGCGGCCGCCTCGGTGGTCCAGGCCGGCCCGGCCGTCACCGGCACCGCCCGCCGGCAGCTGCTCGCCGCCTTCAACGGCGGCTTCAAGCTGCGTTCGGGGGCGGGCGGTTACCTGCAGGAAGGCCATCCGATCCGGGCGCTGCGGCATGGCCTGGCCAGCCTGGTCATCGACCGCTCCGGCCGGGCCAGGATCGGGGTCTGGGGCAGCAGCGTGCCGGGGCCAGGCGAGGCGGTCTACAGCGTCCTGCAGAACCTGTGGCCGATCCTGGCGAACGGGAAGCCTGCCGCGGAGACGACCAAGTGGTGGCGGTGGGGAGGCACGGTCGGCCACGCCGAGTACGTCGCGCGCAGCGCCGTCGGCCAGGACGCCTCCGGCGAGCTGATGTACGCGGCGAGCATGTCCACGGTCCCGGCCGACCTGGCCAGCGCGCTGGCCCGCAGCGGCGCCCGGATCGGGATGGAACTCGACATCAACCAGTTCTGGGTCCAGCTGGATACCGCCCGCACGCCGGGCGGCGCGCTTATCGCCGGCCTGCCCGGGCAGGTCCAGCCAGCCGCCAGTACCTGACCGGCTGGACCCGGGACTTCATCGCCGTCCTGGCCCCATGATGTCCAGGCCTGGTCCCGGCCGGCTAACCGCCGGTCAGCTGGTCACCGGAGCGGGATGCAAGCGCCAGTCCGGCCGTAGCGGACGGCCGGGCAGCTCGATGCGCCCGCCCGTCCACAGCAGCGCGGTCCACGGGTCCAGGCCGGCCAGGTCGGCCGGCGCCTGGGGGAAAATACGGGCCAGGACGCGACGGCACACGTCGCGCGGGGGATCGAGGCCGAGGCCGAAGCCTCGCGCGATGTCGTTGCCGTGCAGGAGGGCCTCGTGGCAGCCCATCCCGGCGAAACCCTCCGGGTCGGACATCCCGGCCGGATGGTAGGCACGGACATGCGCGCGCGACGTGCGCACCATGGAGGCCAGAACGCGCCCGCCGGTCACCGCGAACTCGAGCACCTCGGCGGGTGAGGAGTCTTTCTCCGCGCTGGCAACCGCCCGCACGTAGCGCGCGGTGGGCTGGACGGCAAGCTGCCAGGCGTATGACAGCAGGCAGTCGCCGATGTGCTCGGCGGTATGCCAGCAATCCCACTCCAGGCTGCCCGCCCGCACCGACCAGTCCCGGTCCGTCAGCGGCAGCAGCCCGCTCATCACGCATGAAATCGCAGCGTCAAGGTCATCGGCGGTGACGGTCATGATGCCTTCGAGCCTAATGGCCTTAACGCCCCGAGCACGACCGGTTCACGAGGAGTCATGATTCACACGCTTCTGTCGAGAATGCCCGATACCGGCTTACCGCCCGGCTCAGCCTGCTCATGGCAGCACCGGCGCCACCGGCGCCACCGCATCGCGGCCAGTCCGCGGCGCCCGCGCGCCCGGCCGGGCCGCCTGCCCGGCCGGGCTGGCCAGTGCCCCCGTCGCGCTGGCCAGCCCGGCGGCCGTCAGCCGGTACAGGTGCCGCCGCGGCCGGCCCGGCGCCGGCTCCTCCTGCCAGCACGCCTCCACCAGCCCGCGGTCGGCCAGCCGGACCAAGATCGGGTACAGCGTGCCCGACTTCAGGCCCGTCCGGCCGGCCAGCGCGTACCCGTGCCGCCACTGCGACGGCTCCTCGCACAGCGCCGCCAGCACCGCCAGCGTCTGCACCGAGAACTCAGCACGCGATCCCACGCCGATCACTCTACATAGGTAGAGACCCGATGTCCACATAAGTGGACGATGCGACCAGGCGGGACACCAGACTCATGGAGTTGCAGATCTGCGTGACCGCCTGCCGCGCATGGGCGGGGAAATGTGGGCCGACGCCTTTCGTATCGGTGACCGGTAACGCTGCGGGAAGGCTCCTTCGTCGGTTCTGGTCGTGATAACGACCAGAACCGACGGAAGATCTGGGTCGGTGGAGATCATCATCGGGGCCTCGGACTGGCCGAACAGCTGCCCCATCACCGGCCCGATCGTGTTTAGCGCCTCGGCCAGGCGGCTTGCCGACATGGGGGCCGCGCCGTACCACAGGCACTGCAGCGAGGACAGGTCGGCGGCCGGCAGGTCGTGGTGGTCGAGCAGCATGTAGATCAGGTCGGCGGCAGGAACGTGTGAGTGATCCGGTGCCGTTCGGCCAGCGCGAGGAACTCGGTCAGGTCCGGCGTGCCCATGATGACGCCCTTCGACGTCGAGACCACCGTGTCGGTGATCGCGGTCGCGGCGGTGAAGGTGACGGTGACCTGTCCGGTGGTCGGGTTCTGCACCTCCATGCTCGACCCGGACACCGCGGCGGCGGTGCCGACGATCGCGGTGGGTGAGATGGTGATCGGGTCGTTGATCAGGTGCGGGAGCACCGTCGCCCCGACCAGGCCGAGCCCCGAGCCGAGAACCCCGCCGGCCAGGCCGAGCACACTGGCCTCGACCAGGAACTGGCGGCGGATGGCCCGGCCCTTTGCCCCGAGCGCTTTGCGTAGCCCGATCTCGCGGATCCGCTCGGTGACCGAGACGAGCATGATGTTCATCACGCCGATTCCGCCCACGAGCAGCGAGATGGCGGCGATGCCGGCGAGCAGGTCGGTGAGCGTCTTGTCCACCGAGGTGGCGGTGGACAGCAGCGACTGCTGGCTCGCGATGGTGAAGTCCGCGGCGGCCGCTCGTCACGGTGCACGCCGGCGTAGCACAGCGGAAGTTCGACGTTGCGCCACGCCTGCAGCGACGGGAGCAAGTTGAACTGCTGGAACACGAAGCCGATGCGCCGGTTGCGGACGTCGGCTAGCTCGTCATCGGACATGCGGCTCACGTCCTGGCCGGCGAGCAGGTAACGGCCGGAGGTGAGCGGGTCCAGGCAGCCCAGGATGTGCATCAGCGTGGACTTGCCTGACCCGGACGGGCCCATGATGGCCACATACTCCCCGGGCATGATCGACAGCGTTACCCCGCGGACCGCTTCCACCGCGAGTACGCCGGTCCGGTAGGTCTTGGATGCGTCCTGAAGCTCGATCACGGGCACCGGTTCTGTCCACGACGACACCTCGGCCATGGTCAGCCGCCACCCAGGCCGCCGCCACCCAGGCCGCCGCCGCCGAACCCGCCGCCGCCGAACCCGCCGCCGCCGAACCCGCCGGTACGGCCGGTACGGCCGGTACGGCCGGTACGGCCGGTCCCGCCGGTGGTGCGGCTCGTGCCGCCCGTGACCAGGGCCGGCGCCACCACCTCGGTGCCGGCCGACAGCCCGGAGACGATCTGCGTCTGCCCGCCCGAGGTCATCCCCACCGTCACCGGGTGAGCGACCTGACGGCCGTTGGCCATCTCGTAGACCACGGCGCCGCCGGAGGTGTAGTGCACGGCCGCGGTCGGCACGGTCGTGACGTCGCTCAACTGCCTGACGATGAGGGTAACTGTCGCGCCAGCGCCAGGAAAAAGACCGGCCGGGGTGCCGGTGACCGCGATCGTGACGGGGTAGGTGGCCACGCCAGAAGTGGCGGTAGCGATCAGGCCGACCGAGCTGACGGTGCCGTAGACACCGATGGTCGCGCCGTCGGGGACGACCACCGCCTGGTCCCCAGTCTGCACCGAGCCGACCTGCGTGTCGTCCACCGTCCCGTTCACCACGTACGAGCCGGTCGAGATGACCACCACCTGCGCGCTCGACGCGCTGCTTGACCCGGAGCCGGACGAGCCGGTCGACGATGCGCCGGTAGATGATGCGCCGGACGAGCCAGCGTTGGACGACGTCCCGCCGCCAGAGCCCGCACCCGAGCCAGCCGCCCCCGAGTTGCCGCCGGCCGAACTGCCGGCGCCTGACACCTGCTGACCGACCGACAGGTTCACCGCCGCCACCACGCCGTTGATCGGCGAAGTCAGGCTGGCCTCGGCGAGGGCCTGCTGGGCGTCCGTGACCTGGTTCTGCGCGGCCGTCACCGCCGCCTGGTCAGCAGTCAGCTGCGCGGCGGTCGCCCCGGCAGCCTGATCCGAGGAAAGCTTCGAGGCATCGGAGGATTCCGCCGCCTGCGCCTGCGCGACGCACTGAGCGTCGAATGAGAAGTTGCTGAAAGCAGGACTACAGCTCACGCTCCGCGCTGACTCCGCTGCGCGCGCCCGCCCGGAGCGGGCCACGGGCGGGTAGGTTCAGTGGATGGAGCATCCCAGAACCGGTAGGGGTTTTGTGAGCACCGTGCGACTTAGCTGCGTGATCCTCCCCGGACCGCCGGCGGTACCGGCGGCCTTCGACTACCTTTACCGCCATGATCTGTGCGGCGTTACAGCCGGTTGCGATCTGCGCGGAGGTGGGCGGTGAGTGATCAGAAGATCTCACCGCACGATGCCGAGGAACTTGCCGCATGCTTTTCTGCCCATGCCCGTGAGCTGTTCGGCTATGCCTGCGCGCTGTGCCGCGAGGACCAGGCGCGGGCCGAGGATCTCGTCCAGGCCGCCTTTGAGGCGGCGGGCCGCAGCTGGGCCGGGTTGCGGTGCATGGCCGAGGAGCAGCGCCGGGCCTGGCTTCGCCGTACCCTGGCCAATATCACGGTGACTGGCTTCCGCCGTGAGGCGGCGTTCCGTGACCGGCTGCCGCGACTCGAGGCCCGGTACCGTAAGGACCAGGCTGACCCGGCGGAGCAGGCCTTTTCTGCCATCGCGCTTGAGCGATGCTGGCGGATCATCCAGAGCATGCCTGAACGCCAGCACGCGGTCGCCGTGCTGCGCTGGCAGCTGGACATGAAAGAAGGCGAGATCGCCGCGGTCCTCGGCATGGCCGAGAAAACGGTGAGCACGCATCTGCACCGGGCCCGCCGCAAGCTGATCACGCAGCTCGGGCCGGACTTTCCTGCTACCGGCGACGACCCGGAAGGAGCATCCTCATGAGGGCGGTGGCCAGGAACAAGACCAGCAGCCCGCACGATGATGTGCTGCTCTCCCGGCTCTATCAGCGAGTCACAGAGAAACAGGAGTCCCGGTTCGGCCCCGGGTATGACGTCGCGGCCGGGCTGGAGCGCTACCGGAGCTGGCTGGGTGAGCACACAGAAGACACGGCGCCGCAGGACGACGCCGAGACCGAGGCCTTCCCTGCGATCAGCGCTCTCCTGCCCGATCCCCTGCTAGCCTCCGCCACGGGCCGCACCGAGTGGAGCCCGGACCATGCGGTCGTCGAGCTGTACTCCATGCATTACCGGCCGCTGGTCCGGCTGGCCGCCATGCTCGTGCGGGACACCCCCACCGCCGAGGAAGTGGTCCAGGACTCGTTTGTCGCGATGCACGCCGGCTGGCACCGGCTCAAGGACACCGACAAGGCGCTCGCCTACCTGCGGCAGGCCGTGGTCAACCGGTCGCGTTCCGTCCTGCGCCACCGGATGGTGGTCGAAAAGAACCTGCAGACGGCCGAGCCCGATATGCCAAGCGCCGAACACGGGGCCTTCGCCCTGCTCGAGCGGTCAGCGGTCATCGCCGCACTCCGTGACCTGCCCGAACGCCAGCGCGAGGCGATCGTCCTCAGGTATTACGCGGACCTGTCCGAGGCGGACATCGCGGCCACGATGGGGATCAGCCGCGGTGCCGTGAAAAGTCACACCTCCCGCGGCATGTCTGCCCTCCGCACCGCCCTGGAGCAGCAGTGACGGCGAGAGCCGGGCACGGCTCCGAGGGCGGGCCGGCCCAGTGGTACCACTTCATCGATTTCGTCCGCCGTGCGCTGCACGCCGCCGCGGACCAGGTCGAACCGCAGGCCGACGGCCTGGAGCCGATTCGCGCGAGGATCTGGGCCGGGGCAGGCCCGCGCGGCCGGCGCCCAGCACCGGAAGACAGTAACTAGGACCGGTGCACGCAGGACGGACCGTTCGGCCTGAAAATGGTTTTCCGGGATGGCCGGCAAGGCACCTTCCGCCGCACCGCCGCGAGACAGACCTACTATGGGCGTTATGACCGAGCAGGGCGACGCGATTCGCACGGCCATCCTCACCGTCGACGACGACCCCGGCGTGTCCCGCGCCGTCGCGCGGGACCTGCGGCGCCGCTACGGGGAACGGCACCGGATCGTCCGGGCCGAGTCGGGCGCGGCGGCGCTGGACGCGCTGCGCCAGATGAAGCTCCGCGGCGACCTGGTCGCGGTGATCCTGGCCGACTACCGGATGCCGGAGATGAACGGCATCGAGTTCCTCGAGCAGGCCATGGACATCTACCCCGGGGCGCGCCGCGTGCTGCTCACCGCCTACGCCGACACCGGGGCCGCGATCGACGCCATCAACGTCGTCGACCTCGATCACTACCTGCTGAAGCCGTGGGATCCGCCGGAGGAGAAGCTCTACCCGGTGGTGGACGCGCTGCTCGATTCGTGGCTGTCCTCCGATCACCGGCCGGTGCCCGAGACCAAGGTGGTCGGCCACCGGTGGTCGGCGCGCTGTTCGGAGGTGCGGGAGTTCCTGGCCCGCAACCAGGTGCCGTACCGCTGGTACAACTCCGACGAGCCGGAGGGCCAGCGGCTGCTCGAGGCGGCCCAGACGGACGGGCTGTCGCTGCCGGTAGTGATCACCCCGGACGGCGAGCCGCTGATCGAGCCCACCGACGCCGTTCTGGCCGCGCGGGTCGGGCTCGCGACCACGCCGTCGAAGGACTTCTACGACCTCATCGTGATCGGCGGCGGCGGCCGGGCTGGGCGCGGCGGTGTACGGCGCGTCCGAGGGACTGCGCACCGTGCTGGTCGAGCGCACCGCGACCGGCGGGCAGGCCGGCCAGAGCTCGCGGATCGAGAACTACCTGGGCTTCCCGGACGGGGTATCGGGTGCGCAGCTGACCGACCGGGCCCGGCGGCAGGCCACGAAGTTCGGGGCCGAGGTGCTGACCACGCGGGACGTGGTGGGCCTGGATATCAAGGGGTCGGCCCGCGGAGTCCGGTTCGCGGACGGCACCACTATCGACGCGCACACGATCATCCTGGCCACCGGGGTGTCATACCGGCAGCTGGAGGCGCCGGGCCTGGCTGAGCTGACCGGGCGCGGCGTCTATTACGGGTCCGCGCTGACCGAAGCCTCCGCCTGCCTGGGGCAGGACATCTACATCGTCGGCGGCGCGAACTCGGCCGGGCAGGCCGCGGTGTACCTGGCGCGGCACGCCAAGTCGGTGACGATCCTGGTCCGCGGGCCGTCGCTGGAGAACTCGATGTCCTACTACCTGATCAGGCAGATCGCGGAGGTGCCGAACATCACGGTGCGGACGTGCACCGAGGTGGTGGCGGGTTCGGGCGAGGAGCACCTGGAACGCCTGACGCTGCGGAGCACCGCTTCCGGCGCCACGGAAACAGTTGACGCCCAGTTGCTGTTCCTATTCATCGGGGCGGCGCCGCTCACCGGCTGGCTGGAGGGGGTCGTGGTGCGGGATGACCGCGGGTTCGTGGTCTCCGGCCCGGACCTGTCCGTCGGCGGCGAACGGCCGCGCGGTTGGGAGCTCGACCGGATGCCCTACCACCTGGAGACCAGCGTGCCCGGGGTGTTCGTGGCCGGGGACGCGCGATCGGAGTCGGCGAAGCGGGTCGCTTCGGCCGTCGGGGAAGGGGCGCTGGCCGTCATGCTGGTGCACCGTTATCTGGAGAAGCGATGAGCGCTGAGCCGTTGGCGATTGAGCCGCTGCCGTGCAGTGTGGACGAGCTGCGGACGCTGTTCCTGTTCGAGAAGCTCACCGACGACCAGTTGCAGTGGCTCTGCGAGCGGGGGCACGCCGAGCTGATCCCGCCGGGGCCCGTCTATGCCGAGGGTGCCCCGGCGACCTGCTTCTACGTCCTGATCGAGGGCACCGTGGTGTTGTCGCGCCGGGTGGGGGCGGACGACATCGAGGTCGGCCGGACGTCGTCGCGCGGCGTCTACTCGGGGGCCTTCATGGCCTACCTGGGCGACCGGATGCCGCAGGTCTACAACAACTCGGTGCGGGCGACCGAGCCCTCGCGGTTCTTCGTGCTGGACGCCGAGGTGTTCGCCGAGTTGATGCATGAGTGGTTCCCGATGGCGGTGCACCTGCTGGAGGGGCTGTTCTTCGGCACCAAGAACGTGCAGCACGCGATCGGGCAGCGGGAGCGGCTGCTGGCACTCGGGTCCTTGTCGGCCGGGCTGACCCACGAGCTGAACAACCCGGCCGCGGCCGCGGTCCGGGCCACGGCGTCGCTGCGCGAGCGGGTCGCCGGGATGCGGCACAAGCTGGGCATGATCGCGGGCGGGAAGTGGGACCGGACCACGCTGGAGACGCTGACGCGGCTCCAGGAAGAGGCGGCCGAGCGGGTCCCGAAGGCGCTGGTCCTGGCGCCGATGGAAGCCTCGGACCGGGAGGACGAGATCTCGGACTGGCTGGACGACCACGGCGTGCGGGATGGCTGGGATATGGCGCCGACGTTCGTCGCCGGCGGCCTGGACATGGCGTGGCTCGACCATGTTGCGATCACGGTAGAGCCGCAGATTCTCGAGGGTGCGCTGCGGTGGCTTAACTACACCGTCGAGACCGAACTGCTGATGAACGAGATCGAGGACTCCACCACCCGGATCTCCACCCTGGTCGGCGCGGCCAAGCAGTACTCGCAGCTTGACCGGGCCCCGTACCAGGTCGTGGACGTGCACGAACTGCTTGACAGCACGCTGCTGATGCTGTCAGGGAAGTTCCCGGCCGGAATCCGCGTGGTGAAGGACTACTACCCCGGGCTGCCGCACATCCCGGCCTACGCGGGCGAGCTTAACCAGGTGTGGACGAACCTGATCGACAACGCGGTATCGGCGATGGGCGGGACCGGGACCTTGACCGTCCGCACGGGGCTGGACCGGGATCAGGTGTTCGTGGAGTTCGGGGATAGCGGGCCAGGGGTGCCGCGGGAGATCCGGAACCGGATCTTCGAGCCGTTCTTCACCACCAAGCCGGTCGGCGAGGGTACCGGGCTGGGTCTCGACATCACCTGGCGCATCGTGGTGAACAAGCATCACGGAGACCTCTCGCTGGAATCATCGCCGGGCGATACGCGTTTCCGCGTGCGGCTTCCGGTTACCGCTCAGGATGACGCTCAGGATGAGGAGAGCTGAATGACGGAGATAGCGGGCATCGACCCTTCGGTGCCACCGAGCGGAGAGGTCTGCGTGGAATGTGACGCGGCCGGCGGCTGGTGGGTGCATCTGCGCCGGTGCGCCCAGTGCGGGCACATCGGCTGCTGCGACACCTCGCCCAGTCAGCACGCGAGTGCGCACGCGACCCAGACCGGGCATCCGTTCATCCGCAGCTTCGAGCCAGGCGAGGACTGGTTCTACAGCTACGACACCAAGGACATGTACGACGGGCCCGAGCTCGCGCCGCCGCAGCATCACCCGCTCGACCAGCCGGTGCCCGGGCCTAAGGGACGCGTGCCGAGCGACTGGCGGTTCCACGTGCACTAAGCGGCCGGCGGCAGACCTGGCCGCTACTCGCAGATGTTCCTCATCCCGGGCACCGCCAGCCCCGCCCACCTGGCCGACAACCTCGCGGCGGGGAGTATCCATCTCGAGCCGGACACGATCGTTGCCCTCAGCCATCTCGCGTCGGGTGAGTCACAGGCCGCAAACCCCGCAAGGCGGGATTCTCTGCACTCCGGCCTGTTTTCCGGCTGCGTGCCGAGTCGGGCTCGGACCCGATCTGAGATAGCGTTTCATCGCTAGATCGCTAGATCGCCAGATCGATATATCGGCTGAGGGAGATGGGCCATGGAGCCTGACGGGTCCGCGCAGGTCGCCGTGTTCGTGGATTTCGAGAACCTCGTCCTCGGCGCGATCAAGGAACTGCCCGACCAGGCCAACCCGGCGCCCTATGAGGCACTGACCAGGCTCTGCCGCGGTTACGGCAACGCCTCGGTGCGCCGCGCCTACGCGGACTGGGCCAACCCGCGTTTCGGCAGCCACCAGGACGATCTCGCGATGAACGGCGTGGACCTCATCCAGGTCGCGCGGGTCGGCATCCAGAACAAGAACGCCGCCGACATCAGGATGGCCGTGGACGCGATGGAGACCCTGATCGTCCACCCCGAGATCGGCGTGTTCGTGCTGGTCAGCGGCGACGGTGACTACTCGCCCCTGGTGCAGCGGCTGCGCGAGTTCGGCAAGTGGGTGGTGGGCGTCGGCACGGAGGCCAACGCCAGCCGCAAGCTGGTATCGGTGTGCTCGGAGTACAAGTACTGGGGCACGCTGGTCGCGGAAGTCGAGCCCGAGGTGCGGCCGGCGATGAATGCCGCCTTCGACATCGCCACGGCCGAGCAGCTGCTGATCCGGGCCTTCGAGGAGTCCAACGCCGAGACGCTGACGGCCGGCGGCCTCAAGAGCAAGATGCTGGCGCTTGACGCCTCCTTCGACGAGCACAACTACGGGTGCCGGAGCTTCCGGGCGTTCCTGGCCATGCTGCCGCAGCGCGTCCAGATCGTGGAGGCCGGCGGCCCCGACATCACCATCAAGCTGATCGATGAGGCGCCGAAGACCATCGCCCCCCAGACCACAAGGACGAGAAACCGCAAGTGATCTGACCAGCTAGGCCTTCATCACGTTCCCTGGGATGGGTTAGCTCTTGACGTGACGCCGGGCTCCACGCGGCACTGACCGGGGGCCTGCACAACACCGGCACGACAAGAACAGCCGTAACCACCGCCCAGAAACTCGCCCGGCGGACCCTGAATCCCTGACGGCCGCCGCCCTGGCAGCCGACGGGGGGCCCACCCGGTTTCCAGATCGGCTCAGCCGGCTACGCACGGCCGCCGCCGGGTTCTTTCTGACGTGTCCGCGAGCTCTCGTCGTAGGATCGGGTGGACGATTTTCCGCCGAGCATAAGGGCACCTGATGACGATCTGGCACGAGCTTCAGCACGAGCCGATCACCTGGGAAATGTTCCTCGACATCGACGAGGATTTCAGGCGCGATCTCGAGATAGTGGACGGCTACGTGGTCCCCCGCGAACAGCGCGGCCGGGATCACCAGAAGGTCGCCACCCGCCTGTCGCTCGCGCTTGAGGCCGCGGCCGTCGCGCAGATGCGCGGCAGCGGCGGCGGCGAGTGCTACGAGACCAACACCGAGGTGGACGTCCTGCTGTGGGAGGTACCGCCTACCGCGCGCAAGCCGGACGCCGTGCTGCACCGCTGCCTGCCCGCGGCCGAGCAACTCATGGCCCGGCATGTTCTTCTCGTAGCCGAGGTTCTGTCAACGTGGTCCGGTCGACGGGACAGGGTGCACAAGATGTCCGACTACGCGGACGCGGGCATCCCGCACTACTGGCTCGTGAGTTTCGACAAAGTCGGCGCGCTGACCATCGAGCGGCACGCCCTGGCGGGCGGCTCCGGCGGCTATGTGCATGTCGGGACCACGCACCGGGATATGGGCCCGATCGCGGCAAAGCTATCCGATCCGTTCCCCGTCGAAATCCTGTGGGCTGATCTGGAGGTATCCCCGCGGGTGTGACGGCCGCCTCACTCACCGCGCCTTGATCTGCATGGGCAGGCCAGGGGCGGGGCGTACGCCTGGTGACGGTTTAGTAGGCGACGCTCACGGTCCGCCGGAACGTCTCGGGTGCCTCCAGCGCGCGGAGCATGTAGTGGGCGACGTCGGCGCGCGGGCGAGGGGACGGTGCCGACCGGTGCCGCGCTTACCACTACGATGCGCCGGACGCCGGACGCCCGCATGGCCGCGATGATGGCGTACGTGCCCTGCCAGGCGATGCCGGCCTGCGCGTCGGCCTTCGACCGGGCGCCGAGGCTGGACAGGACCGCATCGGTCCCCGCCTCCTTCGCTGTTCACCGGGATGACGGATTGAGTCAGGGGAATGTGACCGGCCCTGAGACAATGGTGATCGTGGAGCAGACCGGGCCCGGGGACAGGTTGCGGATACGGCTCGCCGGGCGGGTGATCGTGCTCGACCCCGATGACCGGGTCCTGCTGTTCCGGTACGACGACGAGCCACCGAACGGGCGGCACTGGTGCACGCCGGGCGGCGGGCTGAACGACGGAGAGGACTATGCCGCGGGGGCGCGGCGGGAACTGGCCGAGGAGACCGGCTGGACGGACGTGCCGCTCGGCGCCGAGGTTTACCAGCGGACCCTGACCATGGAATACGCCGACGCGATCGTCCGGCAGCACGAGCGGTTCTTCCTCGCCAGGGTCGGCTCCGCCCGGCGTGAGCTGGGCGAGGTGGCGGACATGCACACCTGCGACGGGATCGCCGCGTGGCATTGGTGGACGCTGGCGGAGATGGACGCCACCGATGAGGTGATCTGGCCTTCAGGGCTGGCGGATCTCATCCAGGGCTACATTGCGGCGGGCTAAGGCCGGGCCCTGAGGTGGCGGACGACTTGGGTGCGGAAGGTGGAGTTGAATTCCGCGAGCAGCATCGCGCTCAGGTCGTCGGGAACGGCGCGCAGCAGCGCGGCCACGGTGACCGGCTTGACGTACTCGAGCATGGCCCCGGCCCGCTTGACCTGCATCGCCTTGATCAACTGGACAGATACCACCATCGGCACCGTCATGACTATCGCGGCGGCGGTCCTGACGTCGGTGCGGCTGAGGATCCGTGCCGCCTCACTGGGCGGCATCGCCGTCAGCAACGAGGCGGCCGTATCGGGGTTCAGGTAATCCACGGCGTGGCCGGCGCCTGCCGCCGAAAGCGTCTGCAGGATGGCTACGGCCGCCTGCGGCCGGGTGGCGGCCATGGCCTGAATCAGCTCACCGACGATATGGGCCGGATAATCCGCGAGGACCTGCGCGGCGTGGTCGTCGGGCATGGCGAGCAGCAGGGCCACGCCCGCATCGGTACCGACGTCCCGGACCTTCCTGCGGGCGTCTGCCAGCCGGGGCCCGGTCAGCGCGGGGGCGACCCGCGGCGGCGGACGACGTGACGGCGGTGGCGCGGGCCGCCGTGACGCCGCCTGCGGCGGTGGCTTATCAATGATCGACTGGAGGTCTTCGTCAAGTTCTTGCGCGTCGCCCCGCTGGGATGGATCTTTATTGAGCAGGCGGACGACCACATCGGCCAGCCTGCCGCGATGACCAAGCGCGGGCGGGGCCTCGTTCAGGATGGCCCAGACGGTTCGCTCCCGGCCTCCCTCACCTGGGCGCGCAAACGGCGAATAGCCTTCCAGGGCGAAGAAGAACGTGATGCCAAGCGACCACAGGTCGGCGGGGGGGCCTACCGGGTGGCTCGCACTTAGTCTCTCTGGTGCGAGGAACTCCCTGGTCCCCACCACCAGGTCGGCAGTGGTGAGCGGGGTGTCTCCGGCGATCTTCGCGATCCCGAAGTCCACGAGGAAGATCGACCCGTCGTCAGCCACCAAGATGTTGGCCGGCTTGACGTCGCGATGCACCACCTCGGCACGGTGCACGGCGGACAGCCCGCGCAGCACCTGCAGCCCGATCCTGGCGATCTCCTGCTCAGCTACCCGTCCCTTCACGGCGATGATGTCGGCCAGGGACTGTCCTTTGATGTGCTCCATGACAATCCAGGGATCGTTGTCGTGGAAGACGACGTCGTGGATCCGGACAATAGCCGGGTGCTGGACCCGGGCCATTGCTCTCGCCTCCCGGAGCGCGCGACGCCGGCGCTCGTGCTGGTTGGAGTCGACGGAATGCTGCAGCAATTCCTTCAGCGCCACGGAACGCCTCAGCAGCTTGTCCTCGGCGAGCCAGACGCTTCCCATGCCGCCCTCACCGAGCGGGGAGAGTACCTGGTAGCGGTTATGCAGGACCAGCGGATCAGAGCTCATCGGTTCCGTAGCGCGGCAGCGAGTTGCCGTTGGTGCTGCCGTTGTGGTTGTGGTTGTGGTTGTTCCGTTGGCGCGACGGTCGACTTCGGTCGCGGTGCGGATGTCATCCATCTCGCGCAGCGCCACGTCGTCGAGCCGGACGTGCTCCCCGGTCTCGTCGCCATCCTGGTACGGCTGGGGGTACGGCTGGGGGGACGGCTCGGGGTATGGCCGGGGACTGGTAACCGTGCTCGCGTAGCTGGACCCCCGGCCCGGCTGCTGCCAGATGGCGCGCAAGTTCAGGTCGGGCTCGGCGTCCTGCGCGGGCGTAAACGCAGTCTTGGGCTTATCGCGGTATCCCCTCTTGGCATCGCCCAGTTCACGCTCAGCGGCGGCCTTGAGGATCTTCTCGTAGTTACCCGGCTGCTGCAGCAACTTGACCGAAACCGGCAGGCACTCGATGGTCAGGAACAGCAGGAATAGCAGGAAACGCGTGGAGTTGACCGTGAAGTTCTTGTCAGACAGCTGGTTCAGCGCCTCCAGCCTGATCAGCAGCCCGTTGACGGACTCGTTCTGGGCGTCGAAGTTCGCCTGCAGGGCGCCTTGCCGCGCCGTGGCGATACTGAGCTGTTGTCTCGCATTTGGCAACGCATTAGTGGCCTGCTGCAACCTGGCCTGCTTGGACGACACGTCGGTCGCCGACAGCTGGTTCTCGCGCTGCTGAATCTCATTGGTAAGGTTATTGACCTGCGCCTGGGCCTGATGATAAGAGTTCTTGCTGGCCTGAGCGAGCGGACCATTTCCCTTAGGACAGCCGGAGCCGCCGTAGAGCTGGCATTGCCACTGCTTGTAGTACTGCTGTTCCAAGGCAAGCTCGGCGGTGCGCTGCTTGGTCAGGGACTGGACGTCAGGGTCGGTAGCGGGATTGATAGCTACCTCGCCACCCGAGTCAATGACCTTCTCCAGATTGGAGACGTCATTACGCCAGTAGGTGACCTGGGCGCCGACCTGGCTTTTCTGCTGCTGGACGAGGAACGCGCTGGCCCGGTCCTGCTTGATCACCGTGATCTGCGCATTGATCTCGGACTGAAAGATCCGCAGCACGATCGGGGTCGAGATAAGGCTGCCAAGCAGCAGGGCCAGCAACAGCCGCGGGAGCGCGATCCCTAGCCGGCGCGCCCCGCTTACCGGCATAGAGGTGACGAGCCAGCGGTCAATGCCCAAGATTATAAGCCCCCATACCAGGGCTCCCACCAGCGCTACGAAAGGATTCACGCCCATGGCGCTATCCAGCGCGAACCACATCGAGATCGTGGCCATGACGCTTGTTATCAAGATGGCGCAACCGAGGCTTTCGAACTTCACCCGTTCCGTCGGGCATTTCTCGAGGATCTCCGGCCTCGCCCCTGAGACAGCAAACAGCAGCTTCCGCATCAGGCCCCCCTCGGGCAGCGGCCACCCGGTACTCCGGCTATGGGTGGCTTAAGCACGATAACGGTCGATTTGCCCCGCTCGTGACGGCAGTCGAGTTGTCGCAACTATGCCATGTGACGCTAGGTGAGTCAGCTAAACTACGAAATCCGGCTATCCGGGTTCAAGATCATTTCACATCGCGCGCAATGCGACATCGAGGAATATGGCTGCTTAAAGCGGACAGTTCGTGCAGCTAAGGGGTGGGGATGGAAAGTCGGCGTGCAGTCATACCGGGCAGGAAGGCCGTTACGCTCAGCGCGGGCGAGGCACGGTGATCGCTGATGACGTGCTGACCCAGTGGTACGAACTCGTGGTCCTGCGCCGGAGGCGGTCCGGGGAGCTCGTGCTCGAAGGATGCCAGCTATTCCCGCCCAGCGCCCAGCGCGGTGACCGTCAGTCGTTCACGGTGCGGTGCGAACCTAGCGGCGGGAACGGCACCGTCTTCGCGGTAATCACCTACGAGCCGCCCCGGAACTTCCGGCTCGTGTCCGTCGAATCGGCCAGCCTCGCTCCGGGCCGCTACGACCTGACCGCCGAACTGATGCGGCCAGATGTCATCCGCTTTCACGGCCTGCCTTCGGAACTGCGCGCGGATCACCGGAGCTGGCAGGATCTGGTCGGCGCGATCCCGGCCAGGATCGACATGTACCAGCCTGCTCACCTCATCTGCGCCGTCGAGGTCAGCGGCACCGCGGACCAGGTCCAGGAACGCCTGTTCCGGGTCGAGCAGCTCATCGGGCAGGTCACGGCCGAGGAACGTGCGCTGAGCGTCTCGCTGATCTCCTACGGCCCCCATTCGTTTGACCGCAAGGTCCCCGAGGAGCCGGCCAGGATGCTGACCTGGGCATCAGCCAGCGACGAGGCCCTTTACGCCCTCGAAGGCCTGACCGATCGCGGCGCGAACCAGGCCGGCTATCCCCGCGCCGCCCAGCTCGAATGCGTGCTGGCCAAGGCGGCCGAGCGGATCACCGGGCAGCACGGGCGTCCCGTCCTGGTGACGGTCGGGTCCCGGCCCGCGTTCCCGCACCGGATGGACCCAGTATCGCAGATCCTGCCCTGCCCGGACCGGAAGAACTGGCGCCGGGCCCTGGACCGTTTGCGCGAGCATCCGGGGATCACCTTCGGCGCTATTCACGATCGCGGTCCCGACGACGAGGAGATCTGGCGCTGTCTCGGCCGCGACGCCATCGCTCACCTGAAATGGGTCAACATGCGCCGTTTCGCGGCCAGCCTGGATCTGCTCAGCCTCACGGTCCAGCCGGTTCCGTTCCCGATAGTCGAGAAGGCAGGAAGCTGAACGTGCCCCCCAGTCAGCCGCGTCCCGACCACAGCATCTCGATGTGGGGAGCACCGAGTAGCGGCAAGACGACCTTCCTCGCGGCCCTCAGCATCGCGCTGACCCGGTGGGGAAGGGACTGGAAGGTAATAGGCGCTGATGAGGCATCCGTGGAAATGCTGATCAAGCTGACGACCCCACTGCTCCGCGAGCACGCTTTCCCCCCGGCGACATCGGGCATCGAGGCTTTCCGCTGGCTGCTCGTCGGCCAGGTCACGCGGACCATCCCGAGGAGGTTTCGCACCGAGCGCTACGAGGAGATCGTGCAGATCGGCCTGGACCTCGCCGACCCGTCAGGTGAGATCGCCGGTCCCGAGTGGACCACGCTCGGGGAGCGCGGCGAATTGATCGACAACCTGGAGCGCAGCCGCGGCATCGTCTTCCTCTTCGACCCCATCAGGGAATCGGAGGTCGGTGATACGTACGACCACACCTTCGGAGTGCTCACCCAATTGGCGCAGCGAATGATCGGCTCACCGGGATCCGCTGATAGCCACCTGCCGCACTACGTCGCGGTGTGCATCACGAAGTTCGATGAGATCCCGGTATTCAGGACGGCCGAGAAGCTCGGCCTTCTCATGGCCGATCCCGCCGATCCGCTGGGACTGCCGCGGGTAGCCGACGAGGACGCGCGCGAGCTTTTCGCCCGGCTCTGCGAGGTATCGCACAGCGGCACCGCGGATATGGTACTCAACACGCTCGAACAGCATTTCAGGCCCGAGCGCATCAAATATTTCGTCACCTCCGCCGTCGGCTTTTACGTGGATCCGCGCAAGGGTGCCTACGACCCGGACGACATCCAGAACCTGCTGCCGGACTCGAACCATCCGGAAAAGCCGTGGATCAGGGGGACCGTTCATCCGATCAACGTGATGGAGCCACTGCTGTGGCTTGGCAAGAAGCTAGCGGGCGTACCGGATGAGTAACGCGGCCACGGAAGGCCCGGCGGCCTCGATCCCGGCGGTCTGCGTCACGGCGGAGTGGGCGCTGTGGGGCAAGACGGCGAGCGACCGGGGATACCGGCTGCTCGATTGCAGCGAAGGTGACATCGGCGCCGATAACTTTACCGAGGTCCTGACCCGCTACTCCCCTGGCACGCTGGACAGGCTTCCGCAGGTGACGGTCAGCTGGTTCCGGGCCAAGAACGAGCGGACCTATGTCGCCATCGCCATCCATGACCGGGCGGAGCGCGGCCAATACGATGCCGCCGGCCGGGAGATCGTATTCACCCGCTATTTCTGCGTCCCGTATGAGGATCTCGCCGCCGGGACGATCTCCTATCTGGCCATGTACGAAGAATTCGGCAAGTGCGTGCTGCCGGTGCCGGACCGGGCGCCGATCAAGACCCAACTGACGACCCATCCGTCCGGCGGCCCGGCTGGCGGCCAGGCCCTGAGGGTGGCGGCTCTGCTGCTCACCGGCAAACCCGTCTGCATCATCGGGGCAGATCGAGCCGATCTCCTCGAACGTCTCGGGTTCCTCGACGCGGTCGTGTCGCTGCTGCCCTACGGGATGCGATGCCGCCTGTCCGCGTCGACGTGGGCCAGCAGTACCTTGCAGACACACAAATTCCGCCTGTTCTTCGCCAGCGCACCCCGCCCGGCACGTGACCATCAGCAGGTCGACCTCGTGGTGGAATGGGGCCAGCACGTCACCACGCCGATCGGGCACCCGTACGCGGACGATTACCTGGCATGGCTCAATAACGAGGTTCAGCAACCCGCGGCACGCCTGGCCGCGCAGAAGCAGCAGATAGACTTCACCCAGCCGGACATCCTCAAGATGCTGGAAACCGTGGGAATCCCAGCGCTGCCGTCGGGCTCCTACGACGCGGATCCGGCCGGCGCGGCGCAACGATCCGACACGGTACCCATGCGGGTCGTGAGTACCGAGCAGCTGATCATTTCCTTCGCCAAGCGCCTCGCCGACGCGAACCCGGATTTCCCGCCCGCTGATATCAAGCCGCTGCGCGACCGCCTCGGTCACCAGCCGACCGCCGAAGAGCGCTCTCGCTACCGCGAGCTCATTGAAGAACACCGGTTGCTGAGAGAAGACCTGCCAGTCAACGCGTCGTTGCGAGCCGAGATCTACGACGTGCTGCTGACCACGGCGTTCAGCGTGCCGCTGACCTACGCGAGCTGCAAGGAAATCGAAGCATGCGCCGGAAATCCTGGCGGACTCCATAAGTCCCTGCATAAGTCTCTGCTGGAGTCGATGGAGCGGCTAGGGGCCGGCGAGCCCGCTGCTTACCTGCTCGTGCAGGGCATGCTCATGGAAAAGGGACTGGTCAAGCGGCTGCAAAAGGCCGGGATAGATCACAGGTACCTGATCGATACGACGGCACGGCCGGACCTGCTTGTTCAGCATGCCCGGATTTTGTGCGACATCACCGTTCAGTTCCTGCATGAGCGATCGGGTCATATCGACCGGCCAGATCTTCGGTGGACGCTGAGGCGGCATGGTTATCTCGCGGAAACCCTGGCCTGGCGCCACGGCGACGACCAGGAGTACCAGCTGCGCGTGCTGGCTCAGTTCGTGATAGCTGCGTACGGCGACAGGCTGGACAGGTCCGCCGCCGCCGAGGTCCTCGAAAGCACCGGGTGCGCGCCGACCCCCGCGCTGCTCGCCGCCGTCCTCCGGATGGTCCCTCCGGACGGCCTGGGACCAGTCCTGCTTGAATACGCGCGAGGCGTGCTCGACAAAACACCCTTCTCCGAAGGCACGCGCGGGCAGCTCATGCATCTTCTCCGCACCCTCGACCAGTCCGGGATCGGGCCGGATTACCCGTCGCTGCCCCCCGGCGGGGAACCCTCACCAGGCATGCGGGCATGGGTCATCAGCCACTTGCCGTCGAAGGGCTGACCCGGTCGAGCGCGTGGTCGAGGTTCACCGCCGCGCTGATCAGGGCCAGGTGCGTGAATGCCTGCGGGAAGTTGCCCAGCGCCTCGCCCGACGCGCCGATCTGCTCGGCGTAGAGCCCGAGGTGGTTGGCGTAGGTGAGCATCTTCTCGAACATCATTCGCGCGGTACCTGGACTGGCTGACCCAGCTCTGCCAGAAATCCGAGGTCCGGGTGAACAGCTCTTCCGTCTCCCCCACGGCCAGCGGCCGGACCTCGCCGTTCCATTCCAGCTCGATGTCGACGCACTGGCCCTCCTCCAGGGTGAAGGTCGCGGCGACACCGGACTCCTCGATCTTGAGCGCCACATCGGTCCGCAGCACGCACCGGCCCATGGGCGACTCGAACACCGCGCCCACTCCGGTCACCAGTTGCACGGTGTGCGGCGCCCGGCCGTAGTCAAACGCCGGGTGGCAGGCGAGCTCGAAGGTGGCCCGGCCGCGGACCGCGCGCGCCTGCCGGACCAGCAGGTCACGCGCCCGGCCGGTACCGCTCGTTTCCGGCACCATGAAGTCGATCACCTCGCCGACCGCTTCCGCACCCTGGAACCTGGTCAGCAAGATGTTGGTGTCCGGCAGGTACAGCTGCTTGGGCCGCCCGCCTTGGTGCCGTCGGGCAGCGGCCCATACGCTGATCTTGTGGCCCAGCCTGAAGCATGCCTCGTGGACGTCTACGACACCATCTTGACCTGTGATTTCGCGGCACAGAGGACCGACCTGCCGGTCCTGGCGGGGGTGGCGGCGGACGCCTGGCAACGGGGCTACCGGCGGATCGATGCCGAGCTGAGCACCGGGCGGCTCTCGAAGTCCGAAGGCTTCGGCCTGATGCTGCGGGAGTTCGGCGTCGAGCCGCGACCCGGCCTCGTGCGCGCGCTCGTGGCTAGGGACCGGGAACTGCTGCTCGCGACCGCTCGGCTCTACGATGACGCCATTCCGTTTCTCCAGACGCTCAAGTCCCGCGGCATCAAGATCGCGATCGTCAGCAACTGCACCGAGAGCACCCGGCCGCTGCTGACCGAGCTAGGGATCGACGCGCTCGCCGATGCCCTGGTGCTGTCGTGCGAGGTCGGCGCGGCCAAGCCAGCGCCGGAGATCTTCCGGCACGCGCTGGACCGGCTCGGCGTGACCGCGGAGGCGGCCGTCTTCGTGGACGACCAGCGGGGTTACTGCGCGGGCGCGGCCGCCCTGGGCATAAGGACGGCGCAGATCGTCCGGGGCGAGCTGGACGGCGAGGTGCCGGCGGCGGGAACCACGGTCGTTCGGTCGCTGCCGGAAGTAGATGCCATCATCTGGGGATGAGGGCTCGCGGGGCTCGTGTCTAGGCTTGGTGTCATGGTTACCGGCGTAGCGATCTTTCCCGCCCACGACGCCAGCGAGGCGGCCGTCGCGGAACTGTACGGCGAGTAGCGGGGTGGCGCGCCTGCAAGCATGCCTCATCGATGCCTACGGCACCATCCTGCACACCGACTTCACCGCGCACCGCATCGAACGGGCGGCGATGGCCGGGGTTCCCGCCGACGTCATGGACGCCGAGTTCAGGCGGCTCGCGCCTGCCCTGGCCATCGGCCAGCTGTCGATGACCGAGGCCTTCACGCAGATCCTGAGGGCCTGCGGCGTAGAGCCCCGGCCGGAGCTTGTCCGCGAGATCCTGGCCAGCGGCCGGAAACTGCCGCTCGCGGCGAGCCACCTCTACGAGGACGTGCTGCCCTTCCTGCGCCAGCTCAGGTCCCGCGGCCTCAAGGCCGCGATCGTCAGCAACTGCGACGAGAACACGCGCGATGTTCTCGTCCAACTCGGGGTGGCCGCACTCACCGACGCGCTCGTCCTCTCGTGTGAGGTCGGCGCGGAGAAGCCGGCGGCGGTGATCTACGCCCGCGCTCTTGACCGGCTCGGCGTGACCGCGGAGGCCGCCCTGTTCGTCGACGACAATCCCGTCTGCTGCGCGGGCGCCAGGGCCCTGGGCATCACAGCGGTGCGGATCGTGCGGGCGCAAGCTGACGGGATGGCGGATACCACGGTGGTTCGGTCCCTGGCGGACGTTGCGGCCATGCTCTGAGCGTGATGCTGAGGCGGGCAAGATCCGAGCCGATGCTAGCGCGGCGGCTTGAGGGCGCGGGTGGCGATGTAACCGGGCATGTACTGTGCCGTGGCGTCGGCGTGGTGGGGTGCCTCGACCAGGTGAGTCAGGATGAAACCGGCCGCGAGCTGGCCGCCGATCTGCTCGGTCAGCGTGTGGCTGTACTCAATCGGGCCGTCGCCGTAGGAGCGCTGCCGGTCAGCGTCCGGCAGGTCTGCGGTGGTGAACGGAATCTGGTGACGCACCACCAGCTCCTGCCTCGCATCCAGCGCCTCGACGTCGAAGACGAACAGATCCGGGTTCATGAACCCGGCCAGGAGCGCTCCTCCCGGGCGCAAGACGCGGAAGCACTCCCGCCACACCGGAACCAGGTCCGGGCAGAACACGTTCGACACGGGGTTGACGACGATGTCGAAGCTGGAGCCGGCGAAGGCACCCAGATCCCTCATGTCGCCTAGCACCGTCCTGATAGCCAGGCCTTCCCTGGCGGCTACCTCGTCGTCGCGGCCGAGCTGCCGGGGCGAGTTGTCGAACACCGTCACGTCCGCGCCCGCCGCGGCGAGCACCGGCCCTTGCTGGCCGCCGCCGGAGGCAAGGCACAGCACCGCGGCGCCTGTCATGTCGCCGGGAAACCAGTCGCGGGGCACGGGCTCGTATCCGATGAGCACCACCGACCAGTCACCCGCCCGCGCCCGGGCGATGACATCAGGCCCGACTGGCCGGGTCCATTCGCTGTCCCGGTCCACCTCGCGGTCCCAGGCAGCTCGGTTATAGGCGACAGGATCAAGGTTCTCGGCCACAGTTGCGAGACTAGTGCCGGGTCCGGTTACGTTTGCTCGGCTGGCTGATCGTGTGACCGGCGGTTCAGGCAGCCAGTCCAGTCAGTCCAGAGTAGCCAGTCCAGCCAGTCCAGCCAGTCCAGCCAGTCCAGCCGCAACGATGTGACATGGGTGCGGATGCAACCGCCACAATGTGGCATCGCTGCGGTCCGTCAGGCGGTCCCGCGACTGGATCGCGGTACCTGACGGGCTGGTGAGAAACCAGAGGCGGGCAAGGCTAATCCGCTGCGGCACTAAAACGCTGGCGGACGTGGGGGCGATTAGTTTCGGCTGCGGCCGGAGTCTTACCTGCGATCGAGCACCGGCGGCCTCGTTCCACGGTGGACGAAAGTCCGGCCTTTCGCCCAGATGATGCTTAACGGCGGCAAGCATCATCTGGGCGAACGTGTCTTGGCCGGGCCAGCGGTGAGATCTCGCCGGCTCGTGGAGCATCGAGGTTGAAAATCGCGTTCTCGGTGAGGGCCGCCAGGATCGTGCCTTTCAGCTTCTGCAACTGATCGGCGGCCAGCGGTCCGGCGACGAAGTTGACGATCGGGATCGACAACTTCGATGCTGTCCTGGTCGAGCTCCGGCCCGAGCGTAGCCGACGTTGGCGGCTGGCCGGTTGGCTCGGCGTTCATCTGGCTGACGACGTCTTCGATCAGCGAGCCTTTGAACGCTGGCTGAATCTTGAAGAAGTTGTCGACCGTTTCGAAGTTGTCCCATTCGGCTTCGAGAGCGCGCAGCGCTGTCAACCCGAATCGGGGTGGCCGGCCGCGACCGAAGCGAGGATTGCTGCCGGGTCGTTCACCGCTGGGGGCGTGGCCAAAGCCAGTTTGACGCCGTTAACGCTGCCGACCGACTTGCCGGCGATCACGTCCGGCCGAAACCCGTAGACATCGCACAACGCGCCCAGCGCCCCCAACTGGAATGAACCAAGCGTCCCGCCGCCACTCAACGCCAATGCTCGAGCCATAAACTCACTCCCGCCCGTCGGTCGGACTTGTCTCGACCGTCTGTCTCTGCTCGTCACCGCCGTGCGGCAGGCGATATTCGCCCGGCGTCCCCAAGGGCTTCCGCTTAGGGGCCAGGGCCGTCTCCCTTCGACCTCCTTGTCCGTACTGAGCTAGCGGCCGACGCCAAGTCCTTCACGGCTTGCGTCTGCAAGTTGCCGCTCCAGGTCGATGAGCTCAGTTGCGCCTCTGTAAGGTTCGAGAGCCTTCAAGAATGCATAGCCCTCTCCCACCCCGGTCATCGCATTGATGGCCAACTCTCTCCGTAACCTGATTGTCGGCACTAGTCAAGAGATGGCAAAGACACAGTGAAGTGATCTCAACGAATTTCATGTGATTTGGCCGCGCCCGGAACCCCGCGACACGCGGGCCTGCCCGGGACGGCCGCCGCGCTCCGGTCACAGATCGAACTGCTTGCGGCGGTCCGCCGGGACCAGGGCGACGTACTCGCGGTGCCCGGTGATCCAGCCCTTCACGAACGGGCAATAGGGCAAGACCGCAAGGTGGCGGCGGCGGGCCTCGTCCAGGGCGGCCCGGACGAGGCGCCCGCCGATGCCCTGACCGCGGAAACGGTCATCGGTCTGCGTATGCGTAAAGGCGATCTCGTTGCCGCTCACTTGGTACACGACATACCCGGCGAGTTCGCCGTCCGCGCGGATCTCGAACCGGGCCTCGCCCGGATTGTCGGCAACCTGCAGGTCCATGGCACCTCCGGGGTCAGGATAGTCGGGTGCGCCTGAGGCGGAAACCGGGGACCGTTCGGCCAGAAGATTTTCACTGACGACGGCGGGGAAGCTCGCCTGGACCCGTAGCGAACCAGGCGCCGCGCCGTCGGCGGAAGGCTCAGCTGGCTTGCGTGGCGTAGACGACGATATTGCTGAGGTAGTGACCGGTGGCGGCATCGAAGGCCCCGCCGCAGGTGATGAGGCGAAGCTCCGCGTCGGGAGTGGGGCCGTAGACGGCCTGCGTGGGGAAGTTGTCCTTCAGGTAGGACTGGACCAGGGTCACCAGGAACAGGACCGTGGTTCCGTCGGCTCGCCGGAGGTACACCTGGTCACCCCGGCGCAGCTCGGACAGCCGGTAGAACACGCCAGGGCCGCTCAGTGAGTCGATGTGGCCCACGATGATGGCCGAGCCGATGGAGCCCGGCCGGGGGCTGCCGGTATACCAGCCCGCGACGGCGGTCGAAGACGGCACCTGCAAGGACCCGTCGGCGGCCAGCCCGAGGGTGATCAGGCTGGTCTTGACGCCGATCAGCGGGATCGTGAGCGAAACCGGGCTGGCGACAGGGGGCGGATCCGCCGACTGCGGCGGGGCCACGATCGGGCCGGCCGGCGCGGGCAGCGCCGCCACTCCGGCCGCGACCGGGCGCATGGCCGGGGTCGAATGATGAGTCACCAGCAAACCGGCCGTTCCGGCCACGATGACGGCCAGGCCGGCCGCGAAGATGATCGCGGCCGGCCTGCGAAGACGCCTCATTAGATCCCGGCGCGCAGCAGTCCGCGACGCCGCAGCCTCAGGCCGCCGGCCAGGGCGAGCAGCGTTCCGGCTCCGATGAGCGCCACCCACGGCAGCGGTGAGCCCGGCCCATGGGGCGCGGTCCCGCCGAAGCCGGTCGTGACTCCGCCCACCGGAGGCTTGCCGCTTCCGGCCGCATCGAGCAGGCTGATCATTTCCAGGCCGTTCGCTCCGTCGAGCACAACCAGCGTGTGGACGGTCCCCGCCTCCCAGTTCATGCGCTGCGTCGCGGTCTCGCCGGACCCGATCGCGGCCATCGTCCAGGTGCCCGCCGGGATGGCCTGGTAGGGGGTCACGGAGTCGAACGTGGCCTTGGGCACGATGGTCTGCCCGCCGCACGTCACCTTGACCGTCTGCTGCTTCAGGGAGGCCTGGATGACCCGCACGAGGAACTTACCAGGCGGCGTGGTCAGCGAATCGTCCAGGACCTGGAGCCGCAGGCCCGACTCGGGTCCCACGCCTGCCACGGTGTACGAATGATCGGCCTTGATCGTCACGCTGGTGGACAGGACGGGCTGGCTGGTGGAGGAGGCGCCCGCGCCGCGCATGGCGACGCTGTAGTCGCCTGCGGTGACCGCCTCGTAGGGCGAGACCGTGCCGTAGGCGACGTGATGAAGCACGATCTGCGCGTTGGAGTTGCCGAACGAGTAGAGGTATACGTCCACGGCAGGCGTGTTCGGCGATAGGTGCGCGAGCCTGATCCACCCGGTACCTGTGGTGGCGGAAGAGGCGTACGCGGTGGCGGCGGCCGGAATACCGAGCAGCAGGGCCGAGGCGGCCAGCAGCATGGTCAATCGTCTAGTTATTCCCCGGAATTTCATCTGATCCCTCCCCAAACTGATAATCTACGAGCCTCCCACGTCCATGGGACCGGGGGCGTCGTACCGCACGGTGACCACTGACTGACCGCTTGCGCTCGGGACGATGGCGGCCTGCGCCGGAGCGTAGATCGTCTGCTGTGTCAAGAACGCGAGCATCGTCGGCAGGCCAGCCCCCGCGGCAGCGCCGATTTCAGCGCCGCGCAACGGAACGGCCGAACTCGCACCTGGCGACGAATTATCGAACGCTACCAGCTGGAGTGGCATTAGGTGCGCGAGTGCTGAAAGCGTTACAAGCAAACGCGGATCAACACGACCAGTGACAAGTGCGTGACGGGCGGTAACGCTGGGGTTGACGTTCTTATTGGCCAGAAGCTGCTGGCCGGCCGTGATGCGGGTGGCGACATCCCTGGCCAGCTGGGCGTTGAAGGCGGCGCTTCCTCCCGGCGGGATATAGCGGACTTCGACCTGCTCAGCGCCCGAACCGAAGCTTGCGAGCACCAGCGGCGCGTACACGCTGGCCAGGCGTGAGCCGAACTGGCTCTGGATGGCCGGCGTCGCGATGACCAGCTCAGAACCGAGCGGGTCAGGGGCCGTCGGCTGCAGCACCTTCAGCTGACCGGCGGGAAAGCCGGTCGCCTGGGCCTCACCGCACATCTCGGGATCACACGACACGATCGCATCGTGGCTTACCTGCGCCGCGACCCACACGGCCGCGGCGTGCCGGCTGGCCGCGGCCACCTGCAGCGCGGTAATACCTGTCGTGGCATCGCCCGGCCGGGCGGGCTGGCTTCCTGCGTTGTTCGCGTCACTCACGGTAAAGGCCAGCGTGACGCCAGCGCCGAACGCCATGGCGACAAGCGCGCTCAGCACGACGACGAGCCTGCGCCTGCGGGCGGCCGAGCGCTTGCCGACGACGTGGTGCCGTTCCAGCCACAAGCGCACCGTGGTCCCCGCCACCGCCGTCCAGGATGGTTCGGGCTGCGGGCTAAGCGTTCCCGGTGTACGTCGTTGAAGCTCCTGGCCCATCTTCGCTCCCCCATACAGTCCCGGGACTGGATCGGGACTGTCTATCAAAGCTGTTCGATCATACGCTGTCCTCCGATTTCATCCAATACAAACATTTATCGATCACTACGTCCTGAACTTCGCGATCCTCATCAGGCATGACCACGACGAGATTTTTCGTCCTATATACGGAGCTGCCGGGAAAGCTGAACCGCGTCGCCCGGCAGAGCTTCGTCGCGGATCGCGGCCCACTGGAGGGAATGACGGATGCCGTCGGCGACGTCATACTGCGGCCGCCAGTCCAGCAGGCGTTCCGCGCGGTCGATGCGGGTGTAGGCGCCGACCGTGTCACCCGGCCGCCGTCCGGCATCACGTGCCCGCACCGGGCGGTCGGCCGTGCGGTTGAAGGCGGCCAGAAGCTCGCGGACGGTGGTTCCCGCGCCGGTACCCAGGTTGATGACCGCCGCCGGGCCGGGCAGGGCGTCGAAGCGGGCGAGCGCGGCCACGTGGGCCGCGGCCAGATCCCAGACGTGGACGTAGTCCCGCAGGCCCGACCCGTCCCTTGTCGGCCAGTCCGTCCCTGTGACCAGGAACGGGACATCTTCTTCGGCCGCCTGGATCATCTTGCCCAGGGCGTGGGCCGGCTGCCGCAACTGCAGGCCGGTCCGCATCTTGGGGTCCGCGCCGATCGGATTGAAGTACCGCAGAGACAGGACGTGGACGGGGTGGGCCGCGGCGATGTCCGCGAACATCGCCTCGCACACCGCTTTGGTGCGCGCGTACGGGCTCTGCGGCTCGATCGGCGAGCCCTCGTCCACGGTGAGATCGTCGCTGGCACGGTAGATGGCGGCCGAGGAGCTGAAGATCAGCCGACGGCAGCCGTTGCGCAGCAGGTGAGCGGCGAATTCCAGGCTCTTGGTCACGTTCGCCCGGTAGTAACCGACCGGGTCCGCGACCGAGTTGGGGACCACGATCAGGGCCGCGCAGTGGATGACGGCGCCGATGTCCGGGTGTTCGGCGAAGACTCGGTTGATCAGCGGCCCGTCCGCGATATCGCCCTGGTAGAAATCCCGGCCCGCCGCGAACTCGCGCCGCCCGGTCAGCAGGCTGTCCAGGATCACCGGACGGATCCCCGCGTCGGCGCAAGCCGATGCGATCGTGCTGCCGATGTAGCCGGCTCCCCCGGCGATCACGACCTTCACCGACCGCAGGCTAGCCGGCGTCGAGGCCGAGGATCTCGACGGCTCGCTCCCGCATCTCCACCTTGCGCACCTTGCCGGTTACCGTCATGGGGAACTCATCGACGATGTGCACGTGCCTCGGGATCTTGTAATGCGCAAGCTGCCCGCGGCAGAACTCCCGCAGCGACTCGGCGGTCACGTCCGCCGCGCCGGGCCGCAGCCGGACCCAGACCATCAGCTCCTCGCCGAACTTGGCGTCCGGAACGCCGATGACCTGGGCATCCAGAATGTCCGGGTGAGTGTAGAGGAACTCCTCGATTTCGCGCGGGTAGATGTTCTCGCCGCCGCGGATCACCATGTCCTTGATCCGCCCGGTAATGGCGAGGTACCCGTCGTGATCCATGACCGCGAGGTCGCCGGTGTGCATCCAGTGCGCGGCGTCGACGGCCTCCGCGGTCTTGTCCGGCTGCTCCCAGTAACCGAGCATCACAGAGTAACCCCTGGTGCACAGCTCTCCCGGGGTACCCCGTGGCACGGCCCGGCCGGTCTCCGGGTCGATGACCTTCACCTCGAGGTGCGGCCCGACCCGGCCCACGGTGGACACGCGGCGATCAAGGGAGTCGTCGGCCCGGGTCTGCGTGGACACCGGCGACGTCTCGGTCATGCCATAGCAGATCGACACCTCGGTCATCGACATCCGCTCGATGACCTGCTTCATCACCTCGACGGGGCACGGTGAGCCCGCCATGATGCCGGTGCGCAGGCTGGTCAGGTCGTAGTCATCGAAATCGGGCACCGACAACTCCGCGATGAACATCGTGGGCACCCCGTAAAGCGAGGTGCAGCCTTCGGCCTGCACGGCCTGCAGGGTGGCGACGGGCTCGAAGACCGGCGACGGAATGACCATGCAAGCACCGTGGCTGGTGGCCGCCAGGTTCCCCATCACCATGCCGAAGCAATGGTAGAACGGCACCGGTATGCAGATCTTGTCGGCTTCGGTGTAATTGCACAGCTCGCCCACGAAAAATCCGTTGTTGAGAATGTTGTGGTGCGAGAGCGTAGCGCCTTTCGGGAAACCAGTGGTGCCCGAGGTGTACTGGATGTTGATGGGGTCATCGGTGTCCATCTCGATGCGATCCAGCGCCCCGCGGTCCAGGCGGCGCCCGTCGTCCAGCAGGGCCTGCCACTGTCCGCCGCCGATCACGACGACATCGGCCAGCGCCGGACAGCGCGGCCGCACCTCGGCGATCATCCCCGCGTAGTCGGATGTCTTCACCTTCTCGGCCGCCACCAGCAGCCTGGCCCCTGACTGGTTGAGCACGAACTCAAGCTCACGGGTACGGTACGCGGGGTTGATATTCACCAGGATCGCGCCGATCTTGGCGGTGGCGTACTGGGTGAGGGTCCATTCCGCGCAGTTAGGCGCCCAGATGCCGACCCGCTCGCCCTTGGCCACGCCCAGTTCGAGCAGCCCGAGCGCGAGCGCGTCTACGTCGGCCGCGAGTTCGGCATACGTCCATCGCCGCCCCGCCGACCGGTCCACGAGCGCGGCACGGTCCCCGAACGCGCGCACCGCGGCATCGAAGCTGGCGCCGATCGTGTCACCAAGCAACGCGGTCGCGGATTCCCCTGACGAGTAACTAAGGGCAACAGACATGGCCCGCTCACCTCCAAGCCTGGTTTTACCTGGCATTAGCGTCAGTGTCCAGCATGGCACGGTTTGCCGAATCGTCTTTGTCCCTGACATGACATCATTCGCTCATCATGACGGCGGATAATAGGCTTCATACATGGGCGGCCCGGCCATAACCGCCGGGACCGTGGAGGGTGAACATGCAGCTTCGGCAACTTAACGTTCCGGTCGATGGCGGGGACCTGCGCGTGCTCCTGTGGGGCAGCGGCAAGCGGGTGGCGGTGGCCGTGCACGGGATAACCGCGTCGGCGATGTCGTGGCAGGCGGTCGCGCGGCACATGCCCGCCGACTGGACGCTGGCAGCGCCTGACCTGCGCGGCCGCGGTCACAGCGGCGACCTGCCCGGGCCCTACGGACTGGACGGGCACGCCAGGGACGTGGCTGCGGTCCTGAGGCATTTCGGCGGCCGCCCGGTACTCGCCGGGCATTCGATGGGGGCCTACGTCGCGCTGCTCACCCGCGACGCCCACCCGGACCTGGTGCGCCGGCTCGTTCTGGTGGATGGCGGGCTGCCGGTGTCGGTTCCGGACGGCATCGACCTAGACGCGCTGATAGACGCGACCCTGGGCCCGGCCATCGCCCGGCTGGGGCAGACTTTCGCCGACACCGAGGCCTACCTGGCGTTCTGGCACGCGCATCCGGCGCTGAAGGACCACTGGACCGCCGACGTCGAGGCGTATGTCCGGTATGACCTCTGCGGCGAACCCGGCCAGCTGCGATCCCGCTGCGCCGGGGAGGCCGTCCGCACCGACGGCCGCGAGGTGCTGGCGGAAAAGCCGTTCGCCGACGCGCTCGGCCGCCTGGCCAAGCCGACACCGCTGCTGACCGCGCCCGCGGGGTTTTTCGGCCAGCCGCCGGGATTGCTCCCGCCCGAGCTCGTCGCGACCTGGGCCGAACGCGTCCCGCAGCTACGGCCGCAACTGGTGCCCGGCGTCAACCACTACACGATCTTGTTCGAGCGAGAGGCCGCGGCGGTCGTGTCGCAGGCGATCAGGGCGGCCGCGCTTTAGGCGTTACCTGGTCGCCCGCGGATCGGCAACCTCACCGGATAAGGCACCATGGACTCGTGGGCCAGATGACCGAGGCGAGAGTATCCGGATCGTTCGGGATGCTGGCTGATGTGGTCGCTTCCGGTGACGCGCTCATCCTGAGCGGGGCGGGGCTCTCCACCGAGTCGGGCATCCCGGATTATCGCGGGCCGACTGGCCTGGCCCGGCGGGCTACGCCGATGACCTACCAGACCTTCACCGGGAGCGCGGCCGCCAGGCGCAGGTACTGGGCCCGCAGCTACCTCGGCTGGCGGCACATCGCCCGGGCGGTCCCGAACGATGGCCACCTGGCCGTCGCGGAGCTCAGCCGTCGCGGCCTGCTGACCGGGGTCATCACCCAGAACGTCGACGGCCTGCACCAGGCGGCGGGCGCGTCGCAGGTGACCGAACTGCACGGCACCTTGCACCGGGTCCGCTGCCTGGCGTGCGGGCAGCGGACCTCGCGCACCGAGCTTGACCGGCGTCTGGCGGCCGCCAATCCAGGCTGGGACGCGCAGGCGGCGACCTCGGTCAACCCGGACGGAGACGCCGTCCTTGATGACGACGCCGTCGAGTCTTTCCGTGTCGTTGACTGCCAGGACTGCCAGGGCGTGCTCAAGCCCGACGTGGTGTTCTTCGGCGAGAACGTGCCAGGGCCGCGGGCCCAGGCCTGCTATGCGCTGGTGGAAGGCTCAAGCGCGCTGGTCGTCCTCGGTTCCTCGCTGACCGTCATGTCGGGGTTTCGTTACGTCAGGCACGCCGCCAGCTGCGGGCTGCCGGTCGTGATCGTCAACCAGGGAGCCACCCGCGGCGACCCGTACGCGACCGCCACCCTGGACGCTCCGCTTGGCCCCGCCCTCAGCGCTCTGGTGCACCGTCTCAACGAGCAGGGCCTGGGCGAGCCGCGATGACCGACTTCGACGTCGTGACCGGGGCATTCAGCTACTCAGGCGCCGCCATCGCCGGCGCCCTGCAAGCGTCGGGCCGCCAGGTGCGGACCCTCACCGGCCACCCCGGCCGCGCTCCCGCGGGCACCGCCATCGAGGCCAGGACGCTGGACTTCACCGATCCCGCCGGGCTCACGGAGGCGATGCGCGGCGCCCGGACGCTCTACAACACCTACTGGGTGCGGTTTGCGCACGGAACGGTCAGCCACTCCGCGGCCGTGGCCGACTCGCGGGTCCTGTTCGCCGCGGCGGCCGAGGCGGGCGTGCAGCGGATCGTGCACGTGTCGATCACCCACCCGAGCTCGGACTCGCCCTTCCCGTATTTCCGCGGTAAGGCCGCGGTCGAACTGGCGCTGAGCGACCTGGGTATCTCGCACGCGGTGCTGCGGCCGTCGATCCTGTTCGGCGGCAACGGTGTCCTGATCAACAACATCGCCTGGCTGCTGCGTCATCTGCCGGTGTTCGCCGTGGGCGGCACCGGCGATTACCGGATCCGCCCCATTCACGTCGACGACCTGGCCAGGCTCGCCGTGCGGGCCGGGAGTTCCACGCAGACCGAGACCATTGACGCGGTGGGCCCCGAACGCCCGGCCTTCATCGAAGTAGTCGATTACATCAAGGGCGCGGTCGGCAGCCGCAGCCAGGTCGTCCGGGTGCCCGGATCGCTCATCCCGCCCGCCGCCCGCCTGCTCGGCCTGGCGCTGCGCGACACCCTGCTGACCGCGGAGGAATACCAGGCGATGGCGGACGGCCTGGCCGACACCGACGGCCCCGCGACCGGCGAGACTGCCCTGACCGAGTGGATCACGGCCCACAAGGACACCCTGGGCCGCGTCTACGCCAACGAGCTCACCCGTCACTTCCGCTGACGAGATAATCTTTGGGCCGAACGGTCCCCGGTGCGTGCTAAAGCTCCACGGTGCCGCTGACGCAGGTGACCGTGCCGCCGCCCACCCAGACCTGGCCGTCGTCGTCGCGGGAGACGTGCACCCGGCCGCGGCGGCCGAGCGCCGTGCCCTGGCTGGCCACGTACGGCGCAGCGATGTAGCCGGCCCCGAGTAGCCACTGCCCGAGCGAGGCGTTCAGGCTGCCGGTGACCGGGTCCTCGGTCGAACTGATCTGCGGCGAGAACGCGCGCACCTCCAGCGCCGCGGGCGAGCCTTCCGGGTACCGGCCGGCGATGCCGACGGCAGCTCGCCGGACGGCGTGAAGATCCGGACCCGGTAGTCGGCTCCGCTCGCCCGCGGCGCCAGCACGAACGTCGTCTCCGACAGGTTCGTCCAGCGCGCGAACAACTGCATCTGCTCACCGCTCAGGCCCTCGGCGGCCAGCACGACCGCGACCGGGTTACCGAGGTACGGAGCATCGGTGAAGACATCTACCTGCCGGAACTGTCGTGTCACAGCCCCGAGTGTAGGTGGCTGCGTTCCCTGGCGGCAGAGCCAATTCCCCCGCCGCTGGCCCGATTTCGTATCGCGTCGCCGCCCTCGGCCGACCGTACCGTTGGTTGTTTGTTACCTGCGGTTAGCGTCAGCGAGACCGGGATCTGGCAAAATTTCCCCGATGCGAGGACGGCCGGATCTGGTGGTGGGGGCTCAGCCGAGTAGGTGCTGACACATTAAGCCGGAGCCGGGGTCCGGCAGATCGACGGCTGACTTCTCGGCTCGGTGCCGGAGGTGGGGGCGACGAAGCCCGAAACAGGTGGGTTAGCGTGTTTCACGGCAGCCGGGCAACCCAGATCAACGAGAGGAAGATGAAAATAATGAGACGTACCACTGCGATCGCAGCCTTGGCTGCCATCGCCTTGGCGGCGGCCGGCTGCAGCAGCAGCAGCACAAGCAGCAGTAGTGCTGGTGGTGGCAGCAGTTCGTCCAGCAGCAGCGGCGGTAACACGATCGACATCTACTCGAGCCTCCCGCTGCAGGGGGCCTTGAGCGCGCAGACCGGACCGATGGTCAACGGAATCAAGCTCGCGCTCAGTGAGGCTGGCGGCAAGGCCGGCCAGTGGACGGTGAACTACCAGTCGCTCGACGACTCGACCGCAGCGGCCGCGAATTGGGATCCGGGCCAGACGGCGGCGAACGCGCGCAAGGCCGCCTCAGATTCGAAGGACGTGTACTACATCGGCGAGTTCAACTCGGGCGCCAGCCAGATCTCCATCCCGATCCTCAACGAGGGGGGAATCCCGCAGGTGAGCCCGGCGAACACATACATCGGCCTGACGACCAGCCTGCCGGGCAGCGCCCCCGGCGAGCCGCAGAAGTTCTATCCGACCGGGACCCGTACCTACCTGCGGATCGTGCCGGTCGACTCGATCCAGGCCGCGGCCGACCTGATCGCGATGAAGGACGCGGGCTGCACCAAGGTCGCCGTCGCCAACGACAAGGAGGCGTACGGGGCCGGTCTGGCCACCCTGCTCGGGCTGGAGAAGGGCTATTACGGGGTCACGATCGCGAGTAATACCGGGATCGACCCGAAGGCGCCCAACTTCCGCTCCTACGCGTCGACGGTCAAGAACGAGGGCGCCGATTGCTTCTTCTTCGCCGGCACAACCCCCAATGGCGCCGTCCAGATCACCAAGGACGTCCACTCGGCGATCCCCACCGCCAAGGTGTTCGGCGGCGACGGGGTGTGCTCGGCCGCCTGGACCAGCGCGGCGAAGGGCGGCATCCCGGCCTCGCTCGACCCGCTGACCGAGTGCACGGTCGCGACGCAGGACCTGGCCGCGTATCCGGGTGGCAAGGCGTTCCTGGCCGCGTACAAGGCCAAGTACGGCGTTTCCGACCCCGACCCGTACGCGATCTACGGCTATGAAGACATGAAGCTCGGGCTCGACACGATCAAGGGCCTCGGCGCTCAGGGCAACAGCAAGTCCGCCGTGCTGAAGGCGCTGTTCGCGACGACGGCGCGTCAGTCGGTGCTTGGCACCTACGGGTTCAACTCCAATGGTGACACGACGCTGAAGTCCTACGGCCTGTACAAGGTCGGATCCAACGGCACACCCGTCTTCTACAAGACGGTCACGCCCACGAAGACGGTCGGGTAGGGCAAGAATAGGTGGTGGGGGGCGAACTGCCCCCCGCCACCTCTACTAGGCGTGCACCCGCATGCCGCTCGACACTCCGCACGGAGCCATGGAAACCACAACAATTTCGCCCAGCCTGCCTGCGACGCGGCTCCGCCCGCTGGCGGCGGTCCGCCGCTACGTCGGCCGCTGGGGCCTGATCGCGGCGCTCGCGGCACTGCCGGTCTACTACGGCGTCCATGATCTGGTCTACGGCTACCAGGCCGGCTACGTATCAGGTCATCCGGTGATCCACCACGATCTGTCGATGCTGGGCTTCAACTTCGCGGCAGGCCTGTCCAACGGTGCGATCTGGGCGCTGATCGCGATCGGGTACACGCTTGTCTACGGAATCATCGAGCTGATCAACTTCGCGCACGGCGACGTGTTCATGATCGGCTCCTTCACCGCGGTGGGCCTGTGGGGAGTGCTCGGGCTGAGCCCGGGCATCAGCGCCGCCTGGCTGGGCGTCGGCCTGCTGATTACGCTGGTCATCACCATGATCGTGACGGGATCCCTGAACGTCCTGATCGAGCGGGTCGCCTACCGGCCGCTGCGCAGCGCGCCCAAGCTCGCGGCGCTGATCACGGCGGTCGGCTTCTCGTTCATCCTGCAGAACGTCGGCCTGCTCTGGCGCGGGGGCTCGCCGCAGAGCGTGCCCGACCTGATCGGCGTGCAGCAGACGGTGTTCACCATCGCCGGCGTGCCCATCCAGCGCGGCTACATCCTCGCGTTCGCGGTAATGGTCCCGCTCGTGTTCGCGCTGACCTGGTTCATCAACCGGACCCGGGCCGGCCGGGCGATGCGGGCCACCGCCCAGGACCCGGAGGCCGCCCGCCTGATGGGCATCAACGTCAACGCCACGATCTCGCTGACCTTCCTGCTCGGCGGCATGCTGGCCGGCGCGGCGGGCCTGGTGTACGCGCTCTACGAGACGAACATCTGGTACTTCCAGGGCTTCAAGGCGGGCCTGATCGCGTTCACGGCCGCGGTGATGGGCGGCATCGGCAACGTCCGCGGCGCGGTGCTCGGCGGACTCATCATCGGCGTCATCCAGGCGCTGGCCGATTCGCGGCTGGGCCCGCAGTGGACCGAGGCGGTGGTGTTCGGCTACCTGATCGCGATCATGACCCTGCGGCCGCGCGGGCTGCTCGGCGAGGAGACGAGGGAGGCCGGATGAGCGAGGCGGAGGGGCGCGGCGTGATGCGGGAGTGGCAGACGGCCGCGGCCAGGCTGCTCCCGTCCTGGTGGAACCGCGCGCTGGTGGGATCGCTCATCGTGATCGGGATCGTGCTGCCGTTCTTCTTCCCGCCGGCCAGCGGCTTCATGAACGCGACGATCATCGCGCTGGCCTACGCGGTGATGTCGCTGGGCCTGAATATCGTGGTCGGATTTGCCGGGCTGCTCGATCTCGGTTACGTCGCCTTCTATGCGCTCGGCGCGTACTCGCTGGGGTGGTTCGGTTCCGGGTTCTTCTTCAAGGCGCACATCCACGTGCTGGTCTCCCCGGTCGCGAGCACGCTGATAGGCGTTCACCTCAACTTCGTGCTGATCCTGATCGGCGCCGCGGCCATCTGCGCGGCGGCGGGGATGCTGATCGGCCTGCCGACGCTGCGCCTGCGCGGCGATTACATCGCGATCGTCACGCTCGCGTTCGGCGAGATCATCGGCGTGGTGGCGGTCAACGGCCAGAGCGTCCCGGTCGGCGGCGGCATGACGCTGACCGCCGGCAACCTCGGCATCAGCGCCGTCGACCAGCCGTACTTTCCGGGCGCCGGGGCGTTCAACCTGCTGGACTTGAGGCCGTGGTACTGGCTGATCCTCGGCATCCTGCTCGTCGTCCTTTTCGTCAACCTGCGCCTGCGCGACTCACGGCTCGGCCGGGCCTGGGTCGCGTTGCGCGAGGACGAGGTCGCGGCGGTGTCGATGGGAATTCCGCTGGTGAAAACGAAGCTGCTCGCGTACTCGATCGGCGCCGCGTTCGGCGGCATGTCCGGCGCATTCTTCGGTACTTACTACACCGTCGTCAACGCCGGCCAATTCCAGTTCGGGTTCTCGATCTTCATCCTCGCGATGGTGATTATCGGCGGGCTTGGCTCGATCTGGGGAGCGCTTGTCGGAGGCATGACCCTCGGCTACATCAACAACTACCTGATTCCCGACGTGCTGAACGACCTGCCCAGCAAGTTCGGGCTGCACTTCCAGCTGACCCAGGTGGAGTTCGGCATCTTCGGGTTCCTGCTGGTGATCATGATGGTACTGCGGCCGCAGGGCCTGATCCCTGAACGGCGGCGTCGGCTCGAGCTCACGGCCGAGATCGCCGCCGAGGACGCCCAGCTCGCCGAGGCGCCGGGTGGCGCAGGGGGCGCGGCGTGAGCCCGGCCGGGACGTCCGCGCCGCCCGCGACCGCGGTCCTGCGCGCGGAGCGCATCAGGAAGGAGTTCGGCGGGCTGGTGGCCGTGGAGGATGTCTCGATCGACATTCCGGAGCATTCGATTGTCTCGCTGATCGGACCGAACGGCGCCGGGAAAACGACCCTGTTCAACATGCTGACCGGGCTGTACCGGCCCACCCAGGGCAGGATTCTCCTCGGCGACCGTGATATCACCCGGGCCCGGCCGGATCAGATCACCGGGCACGGGGTCGCACGCACCTTCCAGAACATCCGCCTGTTCGGCGCCATGACCGCCGTCGAGAACGTGATGATCGGGCATCACGCCCGGATGCGGGCGGGAGTGTTCGGATCCATCGTCCGGGCGCCCTGGGTCCGCCGCGAGGAGCGGGAGACACACGCGCTGGCCCGCGAGCTGCTGGCGTACGTTGGCCTGCCCGAGGCCGTGTTCGACCGGCTCGCCGCGCAGCTCCCGTACGGAGATCAGCGGCGGGTGGAGCTGGCGCGGGCGCTGGCGGCCGAGCCGAGCGTGCTGCTGCTCGACGAGCCAACCGCCGGCATGAACCCCCGCGAATCGGCCGCCCTGACGGAGTTCATGCGCAGGCTACGCGACGAGCGGAAGCTGACCATCTTGCTGATCGAGCATGACATGAAGGTCGTGATGGGGGTCTCCGAGCGCGTCACGGTGCTCGACCACGGCCGGAAGATCGCCGAGGGAGAGCCGGCTGAGGTCCGGACGGACCCGCGGGTGATCGAGGCCTATCTCGGAAAGCAGGACTGATGACGCTGCTCGAGGTCTCCGGCATCCACACCCGCTACGGCTCGATCGAGGCGCTGAAAGGCGTCTCGCTGACGGTCGACGAGGGCGAGGTGGTGACGCTGATCGGCTCGAACGGAGCCGGAAAGTCGACCACCCTGCGCTCGATCTCGGGCCTCACCCCGGCCAGCGAGGGAACGATCACGTTTGCCGGCGAGGAGATCACGCGCGTGCCAGGCGCACGAGATAGTCAACTACGGAATCGCGCTCGCGCCCGAGGGCCGCCACTGCTTCCCGCGGATGACCGTGCGGGAGAACCTGGAGCTGGGCGCGCACCGGCGGCGCGGCCCCGGAATTGCCGAAGACTTCGCTCGGGTCTACGATCTGTTCCCCCAGCTCAAGGAGCGCGAGCAGCAGAAGGCCGGCACGATGTCCGGCGGTGAACAGCAGATGCTCGCGATCGGGCGCGCCCTGATGGCCCGGCCCAAGCTGCTGATGCTCGACGAGCCGTCGCTTGGCATCGCCCCGAACCTGGTCCAGCGGATCTACGAGACCATCGGCGAGATCAACCGCTCCGGGGTCACGATCCTGCTGGTCGAGCAGAACGCCAACTACGCGCTCGACGCCGCCTCCCGCGGCTACGTGCTCGAGACCGGACGGGTAGCGCTGGCCAACGACTCGGCGAGCCTCCGCAACGACCCCGAGGTCCAGAAGGCGTATCTGGGCACATGACTGAATACGGAGCGTGATACATATCGCAACTATCGGCCCCAAAGCGCTGTACTTCTTGTTCGTGTGGCTTATCTCGGCGGCCGCCGCCTCGTGGATGTCGCAGCGCAAAGGCTACGGCGAGCGGGTTGGGCTGGCCCTAGGCCTGCTGCTGTCGGCTGTGGGTCTGCTGATCGTTGCGCTGCTGCCCGCGCGCCCTGGCTCGAAGTGGCGGCTCGACGGCTGGCGACCGAGGTCGCGGCGCCCGCGCGGCAGCAGCTAACCGAGGGCGCGGGGGTGGCAGGAGGCGTAGACCTCGCGCAGCCGGTCGACCGTGATCAGGGTGTAGACCTGGGTGGTGGTGACTGAGGCGTGGCCTAGCAGTTCCTGGACGACGCGGATGTCGGCGCCGCCGTCCAGGAGGTGGGTGGCGAACGAGTGCCGCAGTGTGTGCGGGGACACATCGGGCAGGCCTGCGCGGCCGGCCGCGGCGTGCAGCACGCTCCAGGCGCCCTGCCTGGTGAGGCGGCCGCCGCGCGCGTTGAGGAAGACAGCCGGGCTGCCGCCCAGGGACGCCGCGGCCAGGGCGGGCCTGGCTCGCACCAGGTACGCGTCGAGCGCGCGGACGGCGTAGCTGCCGACCGGCACCACCCGGTGCTTACCGCCCTTGCCTGCCAGCCGGACCACCGGATCACCGCCGCCCAGCCGCAGCTCATCGATATCGAGCCCGGTCGCTTCTGAGATCCGGGCCCCGGATCCGTAGAGGAACTCAAGCAGCGCCCGGTCCCTCAGCAAGCGAGGGCCGACGCCGGCCGCGGCGCCGGATGGCCATCCTGGGCCGGACGGGTCCTCCGGGCCGGGACCGGACGCCGCGAGCAGGCGTTCCACCTCGGCGAGGGTGATCGCCTTGGGCAGGCGCCTGGGCGGTGGCGGGGGCGGCACCTCGCGGGCGGGGTCGGCGTGGGCGAGGCCCTGGGTGACCGCGAACGCGTGCAGGCCCCGGACCGCGATCACGGCCCGGGCCGCCGAACTGACGGCCAGCGCGGCGTGCTCGTCGTCGCCTTCGCGCAGCGAGGCCAGGAACTCCGACACGTCGGCGGCGCTGACATCGCCCAGTCGGGTCTTGCCGCGGCAGGCCAGCACCGCCTCGTACCTGGACAGGTCCCGCCGGTAGGACTCGACCGTACTCGGCGCCAGCCCGCGCTCGACGACCAGGTACTGCAGGTAACCCCGGATGACCTCCCCTGTCGTCAGCCCCGTCGTCAGTTGAGCACCTCGCTGGCGGGGGTGTACGGCAGCCCGTGGGCTTCGGCGACCGGCTCGCAGTTCAGCGTGCCCGCGTGCGTGGAAAGGCCGAGGGCCAGGGGCGGATCCGCGCGGAGCGCGTCGCGCCAGCCCCCGTTGGCCATCTCGATCACGTACGGCAGCGTGACGTTGGTCAGCGCGTAGGTCGACGTGTGCGGGACGGCGCCCGGCATATTCGCCACGCAGTAGAACAGCGCGTCGTGGACCCGGTAGGTGGGGTCCGCGTGCGTGGTGGGCCGTGATCCCTCGAAGCAGCCGCCCTGGTCGATGGCGATGTCGACGAGGACCGCACCGGGCTTCATCCGGGACACGAGCTCGTCGCTGACCAGCTTGGGTGCCTTGGCTCCTGGCACCAGGACCGCGCCGATCACCAGGTCCGCGTCGATCACCGCGCGCTCGATCTCGTAGGTGTTGGACGCGACCGTCTGGCAGTGTCCCTGGTAGATGGCGTCCGCCGAGCGGAGCCGGCCGACGTTACGGTCCAGGAGCAGCACCTCGGCCTGCATGCCGAGCGCGATCGCGGCGGCGTTCATGCCGGACACGCCCGCGCCGAGCACGACCACCTTGGCCGCGTACACGCCGGACACCCCGCCCATCAGCACCCCGCGGCCGCCGCCGTCCCGCTGCAGGTGATGCGCGCCGACCTGCGGTGCCATCCGGCCGGCCACCTCCGACATGGGGGCGAGCAGCGGCAGCGACCCGTCGGGCAGCTGGACGGTCTCGTACGCGATTGACGTGGTCCCCGAGCCGAGCAGGGCGTCGGTGCACGCCTTCGAGGCGGCCAGGTGCAGGTAGGTGAACAGGACCTGGTCCGAGCGCATGCGGTGGTATTCCTCCGCGATCGGCTCCTTGACCTTGAGGATCATGTCCCCCTCGGCCCAGACGTCATCGGCGGCGGGCAGGATCTTCGCGCCGGCCGTGGTGAAGTCTTCGTCGGGGATGGACGAGCCTTCCCCCGCCCCGGCCTCGATCACGACCTGATGACCGTTACGGACCAGCTCATGAACACCTGAGGGCGTGATCGCCACCCGGTACTCGTGGTTCTTGATTTCCCGGGGTATTCCAACCTTCATGGCGGGTCCTTCCTCGACTGGGGAGCGTCATTGCTCCTCGGGTGCGTCGGCCGGGCGCAGCCGGTCAAATCCCTGCGACCTGGCAGCATACGCCGCCAAGATACCCAGGGCCGCGACCCCGTTATGCAGGTCGCCGGCGAAAATCTTGCCGACCCCCTCGTCCAGCGGCAGCCAGGACAGCACCAGGAACGCTTCCTCGGCTTCTGGCACGAAGTCGCGCTCGGCTTCCGGGATGAGTTCCAGGTCGCGGGCGAGGAAGACGCGCAGGCGCTCGGTACTGTAGCCGGGCGAGGTGAAGTAATCGGCGAGCACCCGCCAGTCCCGCGCCCGGTAGCCCGCCTCCTCGGCCAGCTCGCGCCGCGCGGTACTGCCGGGATCTTCCCCGTCGACGTCACGCAGGCCCGCCGGGATCTCCCAGAGCAGGCGCCCGACTGGATGCCGGTACTGCCTGATCATCAGCACCCGGTCCGCGTCATCCAGGGCCAGCACGGCTACTGCCCCTGGGTGTGATACCACCTCTCGTTCGGCCAGTTGATTATCGGGCATGCGGACCTTATCGGTCCGTACCGTGACCATCCGGCTATGCAGCAGCTCAGCCGATGAGACCACGGGCCAGGGCTGGACGACGTCCGCTATGTTCATGCGCTGGCGATGAGGGGAGACGCCGCGCTGGCGGACTTGGAGCGCGCGAGGGCCGCGGCGATCAGGCCGCCGAACAGCGGATGGGGCCGGGTCGGACGCGACAGGAACTCCGGATGCGCCTGCGTGCCGACGAAGAACGGGTGGTCGCTCAGCTCGGCGAACTCCACCAGGTGCCCGTCCGGCGAGAGCCCGGAGAAGACCAGCCCGGCCTGCTCGAGCACCGCGCGGTAGGAGTTGTTGACCTCGTACCTGTGCCTATGCCGCTCTTCCACCAGGTCACAGCCGTAGAGCTCGTCGACCCTGGTGCCGGGCCGCAGCGCGGCCGGATACAGCCCCAGGCGCATGGTGCCCCCCATATCCCGCTCCCCTGCCACCACGTCTTCCTGGTCGGCCATGGTGGCGATCACCGGGTCCGGGGTGAGCGGGTTGAACTCGGCGCTGTCGGCTTCCGGCAACCCGGCCAGGTCGCGGGCCACCTCGATGACCATGCACTGCAGGCCCAGGCAGAGCCCGAGGATGGGGATGCCGTGCTCGCGGGCGTACCGGATCGCGCCGATCTTCCCCTCGATGCCGCGGACCCCGAACCCGCCGGGGATCAAGATGCCGTCGACCCCTTCGAGTTCGGCGGCGGCGCTTTCGGGATCTTCGCAGGCGTCGCTGATGACCCAGCGGATATTCACCTGCGCGTCGTTGGCGAAGCCGCCTGCCCTGAGCGCCTCGGCGGGCGACAGGTACGCGTCGGGCAGGTCCACGTACTTCCCGACCAGGGCGATCGTGATGCTGTGCGCCGGGCGGTGCACCCGGCGCAGCAGGTCATCCCACTCGTTCCAGTCCACGTCGCGGAACGGCAGGCCGAGCCGCCTGACCACGTAGGCGTCCAGGCCCTCGGCGTGCAGCACCTTGGGGATGTCGTAGATGGACGGCGCGTCGGGCGCGGAAACCACCGCCTCCTCGTCCACGTCGCACATCAGGCTTATCTTGCGCTTCAAGTTGGCGTTGATCGGACGGTCGGAGCGGGCGACGATGGCGTCCGGCTGGATGCCGATGCTGCGCAGCGCGGCCACCGAGTGCTGGGTCGGCTTGGTCTTCAGCTCGCCGCTCGGCCCGATATACGGCAGTAGCGATACGTGCAGGAAGAAGCAGCGATCCCGGCCTATCTCGTGCCTGATCTGGCGGATCGCCTCGAGGAACGGCTGCGACTCGATGTCACCGACCGTCCCGCCCACCTCGGTGATGACCACATCGACGTCGTCGCCGGCCATCTGCAGGATCCGTGACTTGATCTCGTTGGTGATGTGCGGGATCACCTGCACGGTGTCGCCGAGGTAGGCGCCGCGCCGCTCGTTCGCGATGACCGTCGAGTAGATCTGGCCGGTCGTGACGTTCGCCTCGCCCGCCAGGTTGGTGTCGAGGAAGCGTTCGTAATGCCCGACGTCAAGGTCGGTTTCCGTGCCGTCGTCGGTCACGAACACCTCGCCGTGCTGGAAGGGGTTCATCGTGCCTGGGTCGACGTTGAGGTAGGGGTCGAGTTTCTGCATCGTGACCCGCAGGCCCCTGAGCTTGAGCAGGCGGCCAAGGCTTGACGCGGTCAGTCCCTTGCCGAGGCTGGAGGCAACGCCTCCGGTGACAAAGAGATGTCTGGTCTCTGCTGGCCGAGTATGGGCTGGCCGAGTATGGGCTGGCCGAGTATGGTCAGGCCGAGTATGGTCGTCAGGCCGAGTATGGTCAGGCCATGAGTGAAGTGGTGATGCGGCCACTATGAGGCTCCCGTGGTGTCCGGAACGGCAAGAAAAAACTGCAGGTCCACGGGCCACCAGAATAACAGGCCGCAGGCGGCTGGCCCGGCATTTGCCTGCCGCCGTGCCACCGCGTCGGCCATCGCCACGTCTTCCGTGTGGTGGGCCTCCCCGAATCTGGCCAGCATGACCGCTGATGCGACGGCGAGGAAGAACCCTCCCCAGGCCACCACGGCGTGCCCGGGACGCGTCTGGTCGCCGAGGAAAACCACGCCGATGACGGCGGGCGGGATGGTCTCGCTCAGCACCACGGCCGCCGTGGCGACCGTCACGCTCCCGCTTTCCAGGGCGGTCGCGTAGAACATGAACGAGATGATGCCGGCCGCGGCGACCGCGTAGGCGGCCGGGTCGCGGGCGAGCTCGAGCGGCGAAAAGCCGGTCAGGACGCGAGCGGCGATGCTGAGCACGCCGTAACCGAAACCCGCCGTCATCCCGAGCGCGGTCGTGCGGTACGGCTCATTGAGCTTGGCCGCGGCCAGGCCGATCAGGGCCAGGCCCGCGACCGCCACGATGAGCGCGAGCTTGAACACCGCGCCCACCTGCGCGGCGCCCTCGGCGCCCGCCGAGGAGCCGAGCAGGCCGACGCCCGCCACCACCCCGAGAACGGCCGCCCACTCCCGCCAGGAAAGAGTAACGCCGATCACCCACGAGGCCAGCACCGCGGTCACGGCGAGGTTCGACGCCACGAAAGCCTGGACCGCGAACAGCGGAAGCCGCTGCAACGCGATGAGCTGCGCGACGAAACCGAGCGCGTCCAGGCAGATGCTCACCACGAACCGCCACTGGTGCAGCAGTCGCACGACCAGGCCCGGATCGACACCCCCGGCGCTGTTGGCGGCCGACTTACGGCTGGCCGCTCGTACCGCGATCGCCTGCATCACCGAGGCAACGCCGTAAAGCACTGCCGCGACGATAGCCGCGATCAGGCTGACTAGCACGTCAACACCTCCCCCGGCATGCTGCTAGTCGGCTGCCCTTTCCCGTTTTATTTACATTCCCGCTGTCGGGTAGCCATAACGTCATCGGACCCTTTTCTGAGGCAACCATGAGGCGAACCTCAGCATTCCGCGAGGCCATGAACTATGCCAGGCCGCCGCAGGTCACCAGAGGGCAGCGCCTTAGCGGAGGCAGGCGGCCGGGCGGGTGTCCCAGGCCGTCCACAGCGGCCGGTAGCCCATCCGGTTCCAGAACGGCCCGGACACCGGGTTCACCTGGGCATGATGCAGGAGCGTCACCGGGACGGAATGCGCGTCGAGCTGGTCATGGGCCCGCTTGACCAGCGCCGCGCCGACCCCGTCGCCACGCACATCCGGCCGGACGAACAACGTCGCCAGGTAGGCCACACCGGTCGCACCTGTCATGCCCGCGATCCAGGCCGTCTCCTGCGGCGGCTGGACCACCACCAGGCCGGCCTGCTGGCCGTCCCGTTCCGCCAGCCACGTCCAGGGCGACGGCCTGGACAGGCTGGCCATCGAATCACGGCGGATCAGCTCCTCGGTGGCCGGGCGGGGAATGCCCACGTCGAATTGCGCATCCCAGTCGACCACACCGAGCTCAAGGGAGGTCACGGCGTCAAGGTCACCGGGACCGGCGGGCCGGATGACCAGGCCCGCCGGGGCATCCGGGCCGGGCGGCATCACGCGCCGCGCCGGCCGCGCCGCGATCACCGTCATCGGCTGCAGCCCGTGCCGCACCAGGGCACGCACCCCGGCGACGTCACGGGACGGCCAGGTGATCATGGCGGCGGTGTCGTGTTCGCGCGCCTCTGGGAGGCCGGCCAGGTGATCCCGCCAAATGGTCAGCAGTTCGTCCGTGGCGGACAGCAGGTCCGGCCCGCGCAGCCGGGCGCTGAGCACATACTGGTTCGCCGGGCTCCAGGTCTGCTGCACGGAGTCGGCCGGGATCTGCCGGTGCAGGCACACCCCCAGGCCGGCCGGGCGGCCGTTGTCCCCGGGCACCACCAGCGGCGGCATGCACCCTTCCACCAGGTCGCCGGGTTCCGGCAGCAACGGGTCGAGGCTGCGCCAGCGCTGGCTCACGGCCTTGTTGATGTCGTGAACCACGTCACGAACCACCCAGGGCATCCTAGACGCCGGCCGCGTGCATGCCGCGCAGCTCGGACTTGAGCTCCCTGATCTCGTCGCGGATCCGGGCCGCCAGCTCGAACTGGAGCTCTGCGGCGGCCGCGTGCATCTGCTCGGTCAGCTCGGTGATCAGGCCCACGAGCTCGCTGCGCGCGACGCTGGCCTCCTTGGCCGGCTCGCCTGCCGCGGTGCGCCCGGCCGCCTGGGCCGCCACCGCGCGGGCCCGCGAGGACAGGCCGGGCACTGGCGCCTTGCCGCGGGACTGCTGGCGGCCGCCGCCCCCGATCAGCAGCTGCTCGGTGTCGGCATCCTCCCGGACGATCTGGTCCAGGATGTCGGCGATCTTCTTGCGCAGCGGCTGCGGGTCGATGCCGTTCGCCTCGTTGTAGGCGATCTGCTTCTCCCGCCGCCGGTCGGTCTCTTCGATCGCCCGCTGCATGGACGGGGTGACCCTGTTGGCGTACATGTGAACCTCGCCCGACACGTTCCGCGCGGCGCGGCCGATGGTCTGGATCAGCGAGGTGCCCGAGCGCAGGAAGCCTTCCTTGTCCGCGTCCAGGATGGCCACCAGCGACACCTCGGGCAGGTCCAGGCCCTCGCGGAGCAGGTTGATGCCGACGAGCACGTCGTACTCGCCGACCCTCAGCTCGCGCAGCAGTTCCACCCGCCGCAGCGTGTCCACCTCGCTGTGCAGGTACCTGGCCCGGACGCCGTTCTCGAGCAGGTAGTCGGTCAGGTCCTCGGACATCCGCTTGGTGAGCGTGGTGACGAGCACCCGCTCATTCCGGTCGGCGCGCAGCCTGATCTCGCCCAGCAGGTCGTCGATCTGGCCCTTGGTCGGCTTGATCACGATCCCGGGGTCGACCAGCCCGGTCGGCCGGATCACCTGCTCGACCACGTTGCCGCCGGCGCGCTGCAGCTCGTATGGTCCCGGGGTGGCCGACAGGTAGATGGTCTGGCCGATCCGGTCGAGGAACTCATCCCAGGTCAGCGGCCTGTTGTCGATGGCGCTCGGCAGCCGGAAGCCGTGCTCCACCAGGACCCGCTTGCGGGATACGTCCCCTTCGTACATGGCGCCGATCTGCGGCACGGTGACGTGCGACTCGTCGATGACCAGGAGGAAGTCCTCAGGGAAGTAGTCGAGCAGCGTGTTGGGCGGGGTGCCCGCCTCGCGGCCGTCGATGTGCCTGGAGTAGTTCTCGATCCCCGAGCAGCTGCCGACCTGCCGCATCATCTCGACGTCGTAGGTGGTGCGCATCCGCAGCCGCTGGGCCTCGAGCAGCTTGCCGCCGCGCTCGAGCTCGCCGAGCCGCTGGGCCAGCTCGGCCTCGATGCCGTTGATCGCGCGCTCCATCCGTTCCGGGCCGGCCACGTAGTGGGAGGCGGGGAAGACGTAGAGCTCGGAATCCTCGCTGATCACCTCGCCGGTGAGCGGGTGCAGCGTCATCAGCCGCTCGATCTCGTCGCCGAACATCTCGATCCGGACGGCGAGCTCCTCATACATCGGGATGATCTCGATGGTGTCGCCGCGCACCCGGAAGGTGCCGCGGGTGAACGCCAGGTCATTGCGCGCGTACTGCATGCCCACCAGCTTGCGCAGCAGCCCGTCCCGCTCGATCGTGTCGCCGAGCTTGACCTTGAGCATCCGGTCCACGTACTCCTGCGGCGTGCCCAGGCCGTAGATGCAGGAAACCGAGGAAACGACGATGGTGTCCCGCCTGGTGAGCAGCGAGTTAGTCGCCGAGTGCCTGAGCCGTTCCACCTCGGAGTTGATCGAGGAGTCTTTCTCGATGTAGGTGTCGGTCTGCGGGACGTACGCCTCGGGCTGGTAGTAATCGTAGTAGGAGACGAAGTACTCGATAGCGTTACCGGGCAGCATCTCGCGCAGTTCGTTGGCGAACTGGGCGGCGAGCGTCTTGTTGGGCAGCATCACCAGCATCGGCCGCTGCAGCCGCTCCGCGATCCAGGCGACCGAGGCGGTCTTCCCTGTCCCGGTCGCGCCGAGCAGCACCGTGTCCTTGTCGCCGGCCTGGACCCGCTTCTCGATGCTGGCGATCGCCTGCGGCTGGTCGCCGGCCGGGACCATGTTGGTGACGACCTGGAAGGGCGCCACCTTCCGCTGCAAATCGGTAACCGGACGCACGACCCCAACTTTCCTCGACTTCCCCAGGTTTCAACTCTAAGCCGCGGGTCCGACATTCCGGGGGGACCCGGCGGCCCGGCGCCGAAGATCGGCCCAGACCTCCTCGACACGGCGGTCGAGGTCCGCCAGGGCACCGGAGTTGTCGATCACGATGTCGGCCAGCTCGAGGCGCTGCTCCCGGCTGGCCTGCGCCGCCATCCGGGCGCTGGCCTGACCGGGCGTCATGCCGCGCTGGCCGACCAGCCGCTCGACCTGCTGCTCCGGCGGCACGTCCACCACGATGACCAGGTTGAAGCCGCCCTGGCCGCGGCTTTCTGCCAGCAGCGGGACGTCATGCACCAGGATCGGGCCGGGAGGCTCGCCCGCTTGCACGGCGGTACGCTCGGCTGCCAGCATCCACTGGCGGACCAGCGGGTGAACGATCGCGTTCAGCTTGTCGCGCAGCGCGGTGTCGGCGAAGACGATCTCTCCCAGCCGCACCCGGTCCAGCGAGCCGTCCGGGCGGAGCACGTCGTCGCCGAAGGCCCTGGCGATCCGGGCGAGCCCCGGCGAGCCAGGGACGACGACCTGCCGGGCGGCCACGTCCGCGTCGATGATCACGGCGCCGTGCGCCGCCAGCCGCCGGGACACCTCGCTCTTGCCGGACCCGATGCCCCCGGTCAGTCCAACCCGCAGCACCGCATCCCTCCGTCCCTCGGCCCAGGGCTCCGGTCACGCAGCATACCGACCCGGCCGAACGACCATGCGGCTAGGTCCTTTAGTCCCTTGCCCGGCGGGACCAGGCGGCTCATGATCGCTACTAGCGGGCGTCCGCCCGTGGTTGGTACAGGTAAATCCAGGCACAGGAAGAGACGATGGCGGAACTAACCCTCAAACGCGATGAGCTGCGCAACTACGTGGGCGAGCGCCTAGGCGTCAGCGCCTGGCATGAGGTGACGCAGGCTCAGGTCGGCCTGTTCGCCGACGCGACTGGCGATCATCAGTGGATTCACGTCGACCCGGAGCGTGCGGCCAAGGGCCCGTTCGGCGGCACGGTCGCGCACGGCTTCCTCACCCTCTCGCTCGCGCCCGTGCTGGTGTGGGAGGTGCTCAACGTCGCCGACGCATCCATCACGATCAACTACGGCCTCAACAAGGTGCGCTTCCCGGCGCCGCTGCCGGTGGGCAGCCGGGTCCGTGCCGACGTCAGGTGCGACAAGGTCGAGGATGTTACTGGCGGGCTGCAGGGGACATTCACCGTGACGTTCGAGCGTGAGGGCGGCAGCAAGCCGGTGTGCATAGCCGAGTTGCTTCTTCGCTTCGGAGCGTAAGGTCTGGGCCCAAGCAGAAGGCGGCCGCGCCGGGCGCGGCCGCCTTCTCGCGTGCTCGTTAGCTCTGGCCGCCGGAGAGCTTCTCGCGGAGGGCCGCCAGGGCCTCGTCGGAGGCCAGGGTGCCGGTGGCCGCTGGCCCCGGGGTGGAGCTTGACGTGACCGCACCAGGCGTGCCCGCGCCGGCACCAGGCCGGGCCCCGCCCGAGCGAGGCCCGCGCGCCCCGCGCGGAGCGCCGCCGCCGGCCGCGCCGTTGGCGTCGCCCGCCTCGCCGCCGAGCGCCGCGGCCGCTTCCTCTTCGTCCGCCGCCTTACGGGATTCCTCGACCTGACGCCGGTGCGCCTCGAACCTGGCGCGCGCCTCGGCGTACTGGTGCTCCCATTCCTCGCGCTGCTTCTCGTAGCCCGGCAGCCACTCGCCGGTCTCCGGGTCGAAGCCCTCGGGGTACTCGTAGTTGCCCTGCTCGTCGTAGGAAGCCGGCATGCCGTACAGGGTCGGGTCGAAGTCGTCGCCGACGGCCTCGCCGATGGTGCCCTCGTTGGCCTGCTTCAGCGACAGGCTGATCCGGCGCCGGTCCAGGTCGATGTCGATGATCTTGACGAAGATCTCGTCGCCCACCTGGACGACCTGCTCGGGGATCTCCACGTGCCGGTCGGCCAGCTCGGAGATGTGCACCAGGCCCTCGATGCCCTCCTCGACCCGGACGAACGCGCCGAACGGGACGAGCTTGGTCACCCGGCCCGGTACCACCTGGCCGATCTGGTGGGTGCGCGCGAACTGCTGCCACGGGTCTTCCTGCGTGGACTTCAGCGACAGCGAGACGCGCTCGCGGTCCATGTCCACGTCGAGGACCTCGACGGTGACCTCCTGGCCCACCTCGACGACCTCACCCGGGTGGTCGATGTGCTTCCAGGACAGTTCCGACACGTGCACGAGGCCGTCCACGCCGCCCAGGTCGACGAAGGCGCCGAAGTTGACGATCGAGGACACGACGCCCTTGCGGATCTGGCCCTTGGACAGCGTGTTGAGGAAGGTATGCCGGACCTCGGACTGAGTCTGCTCAAGCCAGGCTCGCCGGGACAGCACCACGTTGTTGCGGTTCTTGTCCAGCTCGATGATCTTGGCTTCGATCTCCTTGCCCACGTACGGCTGCAGGTCGCGGACGCGGCGCATCTCCACCAGGGAGGCGGGCAGGAAGCCGCGCAGCCCGATGTCGAGGATCAGGCCGCCCTTGACGACCTCGATCACCGTGCCGGTGACCACGCCGTCCTCTTCCTTGATCTTCTCGATCGTGCCCCAGGCGCGCTCGTACTGCGCGCGCTTCTTGGACAGGATGAGGCGGCCTTCTTTGTCCTCTTTCTGCAGGACAAGGGCTTCGATGTGCTCGCCGGTCTTAACGACGTCGTGCGGGTCGACATCATGCTTGATCGACAGTTCGCGAGAGGGAATCACGCCTTCTGTCTTGTAGCCGATGTCGAGCAGTACCTCGTCTCGGTCGACCTTGACGACTGTTCCTTCGACGATGTCACCGTCGTTGAAGTACTTGATGGTTTCGTCGATCGCGGCGAGGAATGCCTCCTCGGACCCGATGTCGTTGACCGCCACCTTGGGGGTCGAGTTGGCTTGTGTGGTGCTCGTCATGTGTGGGCTGGCTCCGGATGCGGACAGGGAAAATTATGGACGCGCCGAAAACCCGTGCACCCCAGGATGACCAGGATTCGCAGGACCTACCGGAACCAGCAAGTGCCGACTACGGCACGCCCGGCGGCCGCCAGTCCGGCCACCTGACGTGATGTCAAGTGACCACGACGGAACGCACGACGATACGGCGCAGGGTTCAGAATATGAGAGTAAACCCCGACGGTCAATCAAGGCCGGCCACAATACGGCCTCAATTCACTATCAGCGGAACCGGGCTCCCAGCCGGATTATTCCCGCAGGCCAGCACTAATGCGCCGCTTCGGCCCAGCTCCGGCCGGTGCCGACCGATACCTCGAGCGGGACACGCAGGGACGCGGCGCCTTCCATCGCGGCGCAGACCAGGTCCCGCGCCTGCTCGAGCTCGCCGGGCGCGACCTCGATGACGAGCTCGTCGTGCACCTGGAGCAGCATCCGGGAACGCAGCCCGGCCGCGGTCAGCGAGCTGTCCACGGCCAGCATGGCCACCTTGATCACGTCGGCGGCGGAACCCTGGATGGGCGCGTTGAGCGCCATCCGCTCGGCCATCTCCCGGCGCTGCCGGTTGTCGGAGGTGAGATCGGGCAGGTACCTGCGCCGGCCCATCATGGTGGCGGTGTAGCCGTCGACCCGGGCCCGGGAGACCGCCTCGTGCAGGTAGTCCCTGACCCCGCCGAACTCCTTGAAGTACTCGTCCATCAGCCCGCGCGCCTCTTCGGCGGTGATCCGCAACTGCTGGCCGAGCCCGTAGGCGGACAGGCCGTAGGCCAGCCCGTAGTTCATCGCCTTGATCTTGGCGCGCAGCTCGGGGCTGACCTGCTCGGGCGGCACCCCGAACACCCGGGACGCGGTCGCGGCGTGGAAGTCGTGGCCGGACTCGAACGCCGCGGTGAGCGCCTGGTCCTGCGACAGGTGCGCCATGATCCGCAGCTCGATCTGGCTGTAGTCCGCGGTGAGCAGGCACTCGAAGCCGTCGCCGACGACGAAGCCCTCCCTGATGCGACGGCCAAGGTCGCTGCGGATGGGGATGTTCTGCAGGTTCGGGTCGGTGGAGGACAGCCGCCCGGTAGCCGCGACCGTCTGGTTGAACGTGGTGTGGATCCGGTTGTTCTCGCCGGCCATCGGGATCAGCGAGTCCACGATGGACATCAGCTTGGCCACGTCACGATGCCTCAGCAGGTGCTCGAGGACCGGATGGCCGGTCTGGGCGAGCAGGCCGATGAGGGCCTCGGAGTCCGTGGTGTACCCGGTCTTGATCCGCTTGGTCTTCGGCAGGCCGAGCTCGGTGAACAGCAGCTCCTGCAGCTGCTTGGGCGAGCCGAGGTTGAACTCGCGCCCGGCCACCGCGTACGCGGCCTGCTCGGCCGCCTTCGCCTCACCGTGCAGCATCGCCGACATGGCCGCGAAGTGCTCGACGTCGGCGCCGATGCCGGTGTGCTCCATCCGGGCCAGCACGGACACCAGCGGCAGCTCGAGCTCGCGCAGCAGGGCGACGGACTCGCGCTTGTCCAGGTCAGCCTCGAGCGCCCCGGCCAGCTCGAGCGTGGCCAGGGCGCGCAGCACCAGGCCGGCCGCGGCGTCGCGCTCGTCCGAGCCGTCCAGCGTCAGCTGGCCGCCCTCGGCGGGCTCGGCCAGCTCCTTGCCCAGGTAACGGACGGCCAGGTCGGCCAGGTCGAAGGTGCGCTGGCCCGGCAGCGCGAGGTAGGCGGCCAGCGCCGTGTCGCAGGCCAGCCCGGCCAGCGGCAGGCCGCGGGCCGCGAACGCGTGCATCGGGCCCTTCGCGTCGTGCAGCACCTTCGGGTGCGCCGCGTCGGCCAGCCAGTCCGCCAGGGCACGCTCGTCTGACTCGGTGAGGCCGGCCGGGTCGATGTGCGCGCCGTGCCCGTCCGGAGCCGCGATGGCCACGCCGGTCACATTCCCCGTGCCACGTCCCCATGTTCCTGTGACTGATACGCCGGACCGTTCGGCCGAAGAGTGGGCGGCCAGCCAGTCCGCCACCTGATCCGGTCCGAGCAGGCCGGTCACTATGCGGAACGTGGCTTTTTCCTGTCGCGACGCGCCTGAGGCGGCCAGCGGGACATCGGGGTCGGTGCCGGTGGCGCCGATGAGACCGTGCGGCAGCGTGGCGTACAGGCGCTCGCGCAGCACCCGGAACTGGAGCGTGTCGAAGAGCTGGTGGATCTTCTCCCGGTCCCAGGCCACCGGCAGCAGGTCATGCGGCACGGCGCCGACGGTCTCCGCGGACATGTCGGTGATGAGCGCGGTGAGCTGCCGGTTACGCAGCACGTTGCCGAGGTGCTCGCGCAGCGCGTCGCCGGCCTTGCCCTTGACCTCGTCCACCCGGTCGACCAGCGCGGCCAGCGAGCCGAACTCGGCGATCCACTTGGTCGCGGTCTTCTCCCCCACCCCGGGGATGCCGGGCAGGTTGTCGCTCGGGTCGCCGCGGACGGCGGCGAAGTCGGGGTACTGGGCCGGGGAAAGCCCGTACTTTTCCCGCACCGTCTCGGGGGTGAAGCGGGTCATCTCGGTGATGCCGCGGCGGGTCATCAGCACCGTCACCCGGTCGCAGACCAGCTGCAGCGCGTCGCGGTCGCCGGTCACGATGAGGACGTCCATATCCTCGGCCGCACCCCGGGTGGCCAGCGTGGCGATGAGGTCGTCGGCCTCGTAACCCGGCGCCGACAGACGCCTGATGCCGAGCGCGTCGAGTACCTCGAAGATCAGGCTGAGCTGGCTGCGGAAGTCCTCGGGCGTCTCCCGCCTGTTCGCCTTGTACTCGACCCACTGCTCGTGCCGGAACGTCGGCTCACCGCGGTCGAACGCCACCGCGACGTGCGTCGGCTTCTCGTCACGCAGCACGTTGATCAGCATCGCGGTGAACCCGTAGACCGCGTTGGTGGGCTGCCCCGTGGTGGTGGAGAAGTTCTCTATCGGCAGCGCGAAGAAGGCCCTGTAGGCCAGCGAATGGCCGTCAAGCAGCAGCAACCGGTCTCGGCTTGGTTCTGGTGTCGCCACGTTCCGATCCTATGGTCCGAACGGGCCGTGGTGTCCCCGTCCGCCACCTGGATGGCGCAAAGTGGCGGACGGGGACGGTCAGGGAGGGTGCTATGAGGAGAAGGCGAAGATGGTGGCCGTGTTCTGGGTCTGGCCCGCCTTCAGCTCGGTGGAGGGGAAGTTGGGCTGGTTGGGCGAGTTCGGGAAGTGCTGCGTCTCGAAGGTGTACGCCTGGCCCTGGCGGTAAGCGTGGCCGCTGATGCCCACCAGCGTTCCGGTCAGGAAGTTGCTGGTGTAGAACTGGACGCCGGGCTGGTCGGTCCACACGGTCAGCAGACGGCCGCTGGCCGGGTCGAGGGCGCGGGCAGCGAGGTTGAGCCCGAGCGGGCCGGTGGTGGCCTGGGTCTGCGCGTTCAGCACCCAGTTGTGGTCGTAGCCCTGCGCTTCAAGGAGCTGGTTGAAACCCGGGGAATTGTCCGGCGCGCTGACGTCTGCTATCCGGGCGCCCATCTGGAAGAAGCGGGTGAAGTTGAACGGCGTGCCGAACACCGACGCGTTGAAGCCGAGCGGGATCGAGGTGGTGTCGGTCGGCGTGTACCTGTTGGCGTTGATCTGGATCAGCTGGCCGTACGCCGAGCCGGGGAACGAGCTCTCGCCGGCCAGGTTGAAGTAGCTGTGGTTGGTCAGGTTGAGGATCGTGTTGAGTTTGGACTGGTTGGTGGTCGTGTAGCGCAGGACCAACTGGTTGGCGTTGTTCAGGGTGTAGGTCAGCACGACCTTGACCTGGGCGGGGTAGCCGGTGCAGCCGCTCGGGCAGCCGGGGGACCCGGCCTTGGCGCCCTCGTCACCGTTCGGGCTGACCAGCGTGAGCTGCACGCCGACGGCGCTGCCGGTGACGACCGGCTTGTCGGCCCAGATGTGGTTGCCGAAGCCGACGATCCCGCCGTGCAGGGCGTTCGGCCCGTTGTTGACCGGCAGGGTGTAGTTGACCTTCCCCTGGCCCGGCTGGACCAGGCTGAACGTGCCCTTGGCGATCCGGTTGGCGTACCGGCCGACGGTCTCGCCGAAGTACACGCCGGTGGTCGGGGCCACTGGCGGGCTGTTGAACTTAACGTAGTCCGCCAGGGTCTTGAAGCCGAGCACCACGTCGGCCGCCTGGCCGTTCCTGCCCGGCACCCAGATGTCCTGGACGGTCCCGCCGTAGGTGAGGATCTGGACGCTCATGCCCCTGGCGTTGCGGAGCGTGTAACGGAATACCGCGGTGTTCTTGCCCGTGTAGGGCTCCACCGTGCTGCCGAAGAACTGCTTGCTGACGGACAGGCCCCCAGACCCGGCCCTGGCCGCGGCGGGCGTGGTGCTCGCCGCCTTGGCCTGGGTCGCTGCTAGGGAACCGCCGACGGCGATCGCCACCATGGCGGCTAGCCCGATGGTGACCGACCGACGGAGACGTCGCTGTCTTCCGATCTCGCGCATGATGCGCTCCCTTCAGTTACGGGTTCTGAAGAGCATTGTGAGCGCTAACAAGCACTAAAGTCACGCTTTATTACACAAAAATGTGGCGGATTTTGGGGTTGCCGGATCGTCGCAGCGTGCGGGCTCGTTGACTTCGGCGGCTCGTTGACTTCGGCGGGCTCGTTGACTTCGGCGGGCGGAGCGACTGGCCTGGGTGGGCCCGTGGGAACCTTGACCTGGGCCCGAGCGACGCGGAGGTACGGATGGACCAGGAGATCCTGGACAAGATGGTGGCGATAACGCTCGCCGGCGGCACGCTCGCCTCGCGCATGGGCATCAAGATCTCGTCGGCATCGGCCACCGAAGTCGTGGCGACGATGCCGGCGGCGGGCAACATCCAGCCGTTCGGCCTGCTGCACGGCGGCGCTTCCTGCGTGCTGGCCGAGACCATCGGATCGCTCGGCGCGGCCCTGCACGCGGGTCCCGGCCAGATGGTCGTCGGCATCGAGATCAGCGCGACGCATCACCGCGGGGCCCGGGATGGAGACGTGACCGCGGTCGCCACCCTCGTGCACGGCGGCCGGACGCTGGCCACGTTTGACATCGTTATCGCGGATTCGGACGGCCATCGAGTGTGCACGTCGCGGCTAACCTGCCTGATCAGGGACCAGGTGCCGGGCAGCAACGGAAACGGCGTCGCCGACCTGGGTGAACAGCGAGTAACCGGCAGCTTACGAATCAGGCTGGCCGCTTTTTGCGTCACACGGCGGCGGGTCGCTAACGTGGTGCTGGCGGGTCCCGGGGGGTTCAAGTAGATAACGTGTTGGCCGGGGAAGGCGGACACGGCACCAACGGCCCCCCGGGTTCCCGCTTCCGCTTCCCGCTTCCCGCTTCCCGCTGAAGGGCCTGGCCCGGCTTTCCGGGTCAGGGCTGAGGCTGGGGCGTTTCCGCGGGAACGGCCATGCTGCCCTCGATCACCGCTTCGGCGACCTTGCGCATGGTGAGACGACGGTCCATCGACGTCTTCTGAATCCAGCGGAAAGCCTCGGGTTCGCTCAGCCCGTGCTCGGACTGAAGCAGGCCCTTGGCCCGGTCGAGCAGCTTGCGGACCTCGAGCCGCTCGCGCAGCGTGCCGATCTCGGCGTCAAGCGTGCGGATCTCGGCAAACCGGCTGACCGCCATCTCGATGGCGGGCACCAGGTCGGCCTTGGTGAACGGCTTGACCAGGTAGGCCATGGCCCCGGCGTCGCGGGCCCGCTCCACCAGCTCACGCTGGGAGAAAGCGGTCAAGATGACGATCGGCGCTATCCGCTCGGCGGCAATCCGCTCGGCGGCCGAGATCCCGTCCAGGACCGGCATCTTGACATCCAGGATGACCAGATCCGGGCGCAGCGTCGTGACGTGCTCCACGGCCGACTCCCCGTCGCCTGCTTCGGCGACGACCGAGTAGCCCTCTTCTTCTAGCATTTCCTTGAGGTCAAGGCGGATCAGGGCTTCGTCCTCAGCGATAACTACACGCAACGGGTTCTGGCTCACGCTGACGAGCCTACCGCCATCGGGTAGATTGTCATCGTGCCGCTCCCCTGCGGCGAGCTGCGCCCCGGTACGCCAACGGCAGAGCGTGCGGCCTCAAAAACCGTAAAGTGTGGGTTCGAATCCCACTCGGGGCACGACGACCGCGGCTCGACGAGTTCGTCGGCCCCAAGTACTGAGGGTTCAGGACGTTTCCGGGGCGTGGTAGGGAATCAGGACGGCGGTGATGTTATCGGCGCCGCCTGCGTCCACTGCGAACTTGACCATGTCGACGGCGGCGCCGAGCGGATCGTTGAGTGCCTTGGGAAGCGCCAGCTTGGCTAGGTCCGCTGCCTCGGGCAGGTAGTTCCACAGGCCGTCGGAGCAGACCAGCAGAGCCCCGGCGCCTGGTGGGGTATACCGCTCGACGTGCGGGGCGCGGTCGGGGTCGTCGGCCAGATCCGGGGCTTCCCCGCCTAGCCAGCGGGTCAGCACATGAGCGTGCGGCGAGGCCATAGCCTCGGCCTGGTTCGCCAGGCCGGCCGCCACCATTCCCCCGGCTACCGAGTCGTCCAGCGTGAGCTGGCGGGACTCGGCTTCCTGCTGAGCCAGCCAGTAGGCGCGACTATCGCCCAGCCAGCACAAAGTCACCTCGTAGCCGCTCGCCACCGCTGAGACGAACGTGCTCGCTGACGTCTCACCCGTGGGTCCCTGCAGGACCGCCACCGCCTGGCGCGCCGCCCTGACCGAAGCCAGCGAAGCCTCGGCCAGATCCTCCCCCGCCGTCACCGCGGTCGCCAGCACCGGCAGCGCGGCCTGCACGGCCGCCAGAGAGGCCTCGTCGGGCCTAGCCGAGGAAGAGACGCCGTCGCAGACCACGGCGACCACCATGGGGCCGTTCGGTGACAGCTCGGCAGTCAGGGCCATCGCGTCCTCGTTGCGAGGATGCCGCAAGCCCCTGTCGCTGACGCCGGCCGCGGGACCAAGATCGATCTCGTCATGGTCGCGCGATGGCGGGTTGTTGATCATGTGCATACGTTAGTGCCTGGGAACGTTCGCCGTTATGCACCGCTGCCCTATGCCTGGCCGCACACCAGGATTTCTCAATCAGAGTACTTTCCCGTCACCGGCTTTCCTAATCCCGGTGCACGGTTATGGCGGTCCAGGCGCCGAGGTTGATGCGATCGCCATCGTGCAGCGGCACCTGATCGCCGACCGCTATCTCGGTGCCGTTAAGCAGCGTGCCGTTGGCCGACCCCGGATCGAGCACCGCCCAGGTGCCATCCGGCACCGCGATCAGTACCGCATGCAGGCGGCTGATACCCGGATCGGCCGGCGGGCCGGTCAGGTCGATCTCCGGCGCCAGGCCGCGGGACACGCTGCGGCGCCCGATCCGCATCTGGTTTCCGAGCAGCTGGAATCGCCGTTCGGTGTAGTAGGAGGGGAACGTCACGGCGGCGCCTTCCGCGCCTGTGACCGCTTGCACCCTCTCGTAGTAGGTGCGGTCCGCGCCGACCTCCGCGGTCCATGTGGTCTGAGGGTAAGGAAAGGATGACGGTGCCGGTGGGGCCGAGGAGGCCTGAGGGGACTGCGGTTCGGATGAATACGAAGGCGCAGGCGGGGGGACCGGGTTGGGGTTGGCGGGGGTGAAGGTGGGGCTGGGGTTAGCGGAGATGGAGCTGGGGTTAGCCGAGATGGAGCCGGGGTTAGCCGAGATGGAGCCGGGGTTAGCCGAGATGGAGCTGGGGTTAGCCGGGACGGGGCTGGGGTTAGCCGGGACGGGACCGCGGGTGCTGAAGTTGAAACCGCACGACTCGCAGAACTGGCCGACTCGATGAGTACCGCACCTGGGGCAGAGTTCGGCTGTGCCTGCTGCCGGGCCGTTCCAGGATCCCCGGGGCGGTGTGCTTACCCCGGCGGACGGGCCGGTCGCGGGCATATTAGGGTTCCCGCCGATGCGCATGCCGCACACGTCGCAGAAATCGTCGCTGGCCGAGTCATGGCCATTGGGACATACCGCCATCGCTTCCTCCCTTCAAGCTCCGCGTTACGCGGGCTCTTTCTTCACCCGGACCGTCTTGGTTGACCTGGTATCCAGAGCCATCTCGTCCACGTCCTCGACCTTCTTCTTCAGCCTGACCGTCCCGTTTTCCACGTCAACGACGTCCACCACCTTAGCCAGGAGCTTGGCCGTCTCCTCGTTGCCCGACTCGTGCGCCAGCGCCACGGCGCGGCCGAGCTTCGCCGTCGCGGTTTCCTCATCCCCCTGTTTACGCGCTTCCAGGCCTTCTTGGATGGCTTCGGCGAGTTCGGCCTGGCCGGTGTAATGGGCGACCCGCGAGTTGATCTTGGTGGACAGCGCCTCGTCGTCGGTCCAGATCGCCCGGACTAGTCCCTGGCCGAGTATTTCGGTGCCCGCCGGCGTGCTGGCCACCAGGCTCACCCGCGCCGCGAGCATCTCCTGCCCGACACCGGCCGGATTTACCTCGATGCCGACATGGTAGTCGCGACTCTCCCCTGATCCCCACGCTCCGGTCGGGTAGTCACCCGCCTGGGGGCCCGACGGCGTGCGCCTGCCAGTCAGGTCGTCGACCGCGGGCGCCACCTGCTTCACGAACCGGACGGTGGCGTGCTGCGGCGTCCACACCCGCAGCGCCACATCAGCGACCTGCTTGCCCATCGCGTTCTCCATCAAGGCTGCGAAGTCGGCGGCAAGTCCGGATGGATCAGGCACGATGTCCACGGTGCCGAGCAGGGCCGTCGATATCGTGCGCAGCTCGCCAACCTCCCAGTCGGTGCCCACGCCACGGCAGTCACAGCTGAAGACGCCCTCACACCCGCCGATCGCCGCCGCGAGCTGATCGGGGGTCTCGTGCTGGTTCTTGCCGTCGGTGAGCAAGATCGCATGCCGCAGCCGGGCCGGATAAGTCTCGAAGATCCGGCGGGCCAGGTCCAGCCACTGGCCGATGGCCGTCCCGCCGTTCGCCCGCAGCCCCGCCACCGCCTGCTTGGCCGCGGCCCGCGACGCCGCGTTCGCGATCGCCATGCTCCCGTCCGGAGGGAACACGGGCCACGCGGTGCTTGTCCCCGCGACGACCGCGAACCCCACGCCGTCGCGGACGACGTCGACGGCGGCGGCCGTGGCGGCCCGCGCCTCGGCGATCTTGGTGTGCGGGTACTCCATCGATCCCGAGCAATCGACGATGATGATTTCCGCGCTGCCCGCCGCCCCCGCCGGTGAACTGGACGTCAGTCCGGCGGCGCCGGCCGCGGACGTCACGGTCACGACGGCGCTGACGTCCCGCCCGCCCTCGGGCAGGTACCGGTTCTGGTCGATGTCCACGGTGAAGCCGAACTCAGTCATGGCGGAATTCTCCTCGGTTACGGCGCCGGCCGCACTAGCGGGAAAGGTGCCAGCACCACGGTGATGTTGTCCATGCCGCCGGCCTCGATCGCGAACCTCACCATGTCCACGGCAGCACCGAGCGGATCGTTGAGCGCGTCCGGGATCGCGAGCTTGGCCAGCCCGGCCGCGTCGGGCCGGTAGTTCCACAGCCCGTCCGAGCAGACAAGCACGACGCCGCGTCCCGGCGGCTCGAACCGGACGACATGCGCCTGCGGGTCGGCGACGTCAGCGCCGAGCCAGCGGGTGATCACGTGCGCCTGGGGCGACGCCATGGCCTCGGCCTCGGTCAGGTCGCCACGGGCGACCATCTCCTCGGCCAGGGAGTCGTCAGTAGTCAGGCGCTCGGGGTCGGACTCCGCCGAGAGCCAGTACGCACGGCTGTCACCGAGCCAGCAGACGGTCACCGCGTCGCCGCTGATCGTCGCCGATATGTACGTGGCCGACGGCGCCTGCGCCGACGTGCCAAGGCTGCTCAGGGCCAGGTGCGCCTGGCGCATCGCGGCCAGTGACGCCTGCCGCGGGTCATCGCCGCGCCGGACCGAGGTCAGCAGCATCCGCACCGCCGCCTGCGTCCCGGCCAGCGACGCCTCATCCGGGCGGGGGGAGGTGGACACTCCGTCGCAGACCACCGCCACCGCGACCGGGCCATCCGGGGTTTCGGCCGCAGCCAGGGCCATCGCGTCCTCGTTGCGCTGATGCCGCAGGCCGCGGTCGGTCACCCCGGCCAGCACGCCGAGGTCGAGTTCGAACGTGGTCGCGGCCGGATGGGACCTTGCGACCGCACGATTCGCAGTAGCCCTCCGTGCTGATCGCGCCAGGCGGCACCGACTCATCGGCCGAGCACACCGGGCACTGCGCCGAGTACCCGGGCGGGCTCGCGCTGACCACGGGCGGGGTCAGCTCGGTCCCGCAGGACTCGCAGAAGCTGTCCGTGGCGCTGGCCTGCGCGCCGCAGGAGGAACAGGTGAGGAGCGGCAGGGAGTCCGCGGTCATGTCAGCGTCCTGGGTCGGATGGCGTTAGCCATGTCCACAAACTCGATCCGGCGGGCCTTGTCCGGGGCCAGCCGGGCCAGCGCCCGGTAGCTGCGTTCCAGGCCGAAACGCAGGGAACGGGTGTTCGGCTCGCAGCCGAGGATGGGACCGCTACCGGGCGACTGCCCGGACGTGCACCAGGCCAGCGCGGCCTGGAGGATCTCGGCGCTGAGCTGATGCCGCCGGAACATCGTCCACGGTCAGCCGGCCGAGACGGCCATCAGCCTGTCGCAGGTCATCGCCGGTGACTCCGCCTGGGGGGCCGGAGCCCCGGCCGCCGGAGCCAGGGGCGCCGGATTCCTGGCCGCCGGAGCCAGGGGCGCCGGATTCCTGGCCGCCGGAGCCTGGGGCGCCGGAGACGAGAATCCGCACCACGGCGATCTGCGCCGCCACGTGATAGCTGGACGTGCTGGGCACGTCCGAGAGCGCCGCGATCGCCCCGGGCCGGTCGCCGACGCCAAGGCGAGTCCTGGCCAGGCCGAACGCGGCGCTGACGTAGGACCGGTCGACGGTCCAGACCAGGCCGAAATAGCGCCCGGCCGCGGTCAGGTCTCCCGCCGCCTCAGCCGTAAAGGCCAGCGCGAGCTTGGGCGCGAGCTCGCCGGGCAGCTCATCGAACACGGCGCTGAACGCGCCCAGGGCGGCCGCCGCATCAGTCACGGCCAGGCTGCGCAGCCCGTTGTACCAGGCGATGCGCCAGTCGAAGGGATCGCCGGCGGCCAGGTCGGCCAGCAGCGCGGCCGCCACGTCGTAGTCACCCGCATCGATCCGGGCCCGGACCAGCGCCAGCTGGGTCTCAGGGAACTCGGTCACCGGCCGCGGGACCGTCGGGTCCCCCGCCGCGGCCAGGGTCAGGGCGGCGATGCGCTGGGCGGAGCTGAGCCCGGCGAAGGTGGCCAGGTACCCGGCGGCCGGGTCGGTCATGTCCGCCAGCGGCCGCGGCAGTCCGGCCACCACCTGTCCGGGAGCGGGCGCGGTCAGCGCCTGATCCCCGCCGCTCGCGCCGATGGCCTGGACCTCGGGGCTGAACACCTTGGAGAAGGCCGGCCTGGGCACCCCGTCGGCGACGGCGAGCACCTCCCGGAGGACCCCGGTGAGCTGTTCGGTCATCTCGCCCGCGGAACCGAACCGGCGCTCCGGGTCGGCATGCGTGGCGCGGCGCAGCAGCCGGGCGAACGACTCCTGCTGGGCGAGCAGCGGAACCCCGTCCGGCAGGCTCGCCTTGAACGCGGCCTGGTAGCCCTTGAACTCGAAGGTCAGCACGGCCAGGGCCCGGCCCACCGTGTACAGGTCAGAACCAGGCGAAGGCCCGTCGGTCTCGATCTCCGGCGCCTGATATCCGATGGTCCCGTAAATCGCTTCGTCGCTGTCGATCCGGCGCACGCCGCCCATGTCGATGAGCTTGAGCTGCTCCTCGGTCTGGATGACGTTATCCGGCTTGAAGTCGCAGTACACCAGCCCCCGGTCGTGCAGGTAACCCAGCGCAGGCAGCACCTCGATCGCGTACGCCAGCGCGTGGGCCACCGGCACGGAGCCGCCGGACGCCCTCGCGTCGAGCAGGATCTGCTTCAGCGACTTACCGCCCACGTACTCCATCACGATGTAACCGGCCGACTCCCCGGTGCGCCGGTCCGCGTGCTGGACGAAGTTATAGATGCGGACGATATTTGGGTGCTCGACTTCGGCCAGGAACTGCCGCTCGGCCACGGCCGCGGCCATCGCGTCGGCGTCCCCTGCGTTCAGCAGGCCCTTCAGCACCACCCACCGGTCACTGACGTTGCGGTCACGCGCCAGGTAGATCCAGCCGAGTCCGCCGTGCGCGAGGCAGCCGAGCACCTCGTACTGGCCGGCCACCATCTCGCCGGGCTCCAGCTTCGGGCTGAACGAGAACTGGCTGCCGCAGTTCCGGCAGAACCCTTCGGTCAGGCCGGGCCTTCCCTCCCTCTCCCGCCCGACGGGCTGCCCGCAGTTGCTGCAGAAGCGCCTGTTCTCCGGCACCCGCGGATCGGCCAGCACGGCGCTCGACGGGTTGCGGTACGGGACGGGCGGTATCTCGACTAGGCCTGCCCCGAGCCTGCCCCGGGATGACCGGCTGCTGCCGCGCCCGCGGGACCTGGAACGCGAACTGCGGCTCGCGGAGCCCGCCGACCCCGCGGAGGACACAGCGCCCGCGGAGGACACAGCGCCCGCGGAGGACACAGCGCCCGCGGAGGAGGGGCCAGCGGCCGAACCGCTAGCGGAGGAGGGCGCGGGGGCGGCCAGACCGCAGGTGTCGCAGTAACCGTCTTCGATTGTCCCTCCGCAGCCCGGTTGGGTGCAGGTAAGCGTGCCCGCTGTCATTGCCGCTGTCCCCCTAGGGCCAAGACCGCCTGCTGGTAGCCGGTCACCGCGTCCGCCGCCGCCGCTAGGTCGCACGGCGCCGTCCATAGCAGGTCACGGGCCTGGTCGTAGCGTTCGGCCAGCGCCGGGTCTTCCGCGGCCCCCATCCGGGCCGACTTCGCCCTATAGGCGTCCAGAAGCCCGCGCAGCTCATCACGTTTGCTGATGAGAGCAACCACGGTTCGTTCGGTATCAGAGAATTTCGCGGTGACAGCGGCCAGCTCTTTCTCGATCAGGTCCAGTTCCGAGGCGAGCCGGGTCCACCGGCCGCCAGCCAGCAGCGTACCGAGCTCAGCCAGCCGGGCGGACATATCGGCCGCGGCGGGCGGGGGCGGCGGCATGGCCGCGGCCGCGATCCTGGCCGCGGTCCGCTGCCAGGCGGCGGCGGCGTCCTCGGCGGCCGAACGCGCGGTCGCAGCCGCCGTCGTCACCTCGGCGATGCGCTGCCGGGCGTCGTTCCGCAGCCGGACCATCTCGTCGACCTTGGCGGCGGCGGCCGCGACCTGCTCCCGCAGCCGGTCCGCGGCTGAGGTATCGACCCGGCGGGGCGGGCCGCCTCCCCACAGGGCGAGCGGGTCGCAGTTCAGCGTGTCGCGCAAGCCGGTCAGGTTGGCCTGCGCCGCGGCCAAGCTCGCGGTCAGGGCCTCGTCCCCGAGCGAGCCGGCCAGCGGCATCAGCCGGCCAAGTTCGGCGCCGACCGCGTCCAGCGGCAGGCCACTTCGTTCCACACCTTCTCCGCCACGGAGACCACCCCGGTGACATCCGCGAAGGCGCGCCGCATCCGGGCCACCGCCGCGGCCAGGGTCAGTTCCTCGCGGCCGGCGTCGGCGAGATCACGGCCGGCCAGCGGCGTGGGCCTGGTGGCGAGCTCAACCGAGGGCCCGGTGAGCAGCGCGGTGATGGCCGCAAGTTCCTTGGGGCCGAGGCGCGCCGTGACCGTCGCGGCGGCTCGGTCGACCACGGCCGAGTAGGCCGAGAAGACCTGCCACAGGGCCGCGATCACGACCTCGGTGGCCTCCCAGCGCTGCCTGGTCTGCCCCGTCAGCGTGGCGCCCGCCAGCAGCTGCCGCCCGAAGCTGCGGTCCAGTTCCAGCAGGTTGGCCTGAATCGCGTCGCGCTCACCGACCGCCGCCTTGACCGCGGCCCCGGCCTGCTCCCTGGTCAGCATCGGGACGGTCATCGGTACTCCGCGTCAGACCCGGCGGCGCTGGTAGCCCCGGTATCGGTGGCCGTCATGGCCCGCCCGCCATGCCTGCCCCCGTCATCCGAACCGACAAACCATGACGTTCCCTCTCTTGCCCGTAATCCGAGGCTACTGTGTGTTGACGCCAACCAGCGACTAGGACTTCACAGGTCAGCGGGGCTTCGGGGCGCTGCCGTTCAGCCGCCGTACTGAGCGGGGGGCGGATCGGGAACCGGCGTGCCGAGCCAGTGCGCGTAGCTGGCCTTCCACTGACCGTCCGTGCGCAACTGCTGGAGAACCGCGTTCACGAAGCGGACGAAATCCGGGTGCTGCTTCGAGATCGCCAGCCCGTAGGGCTCATCGGTCAGCCGCGGCCCGACCAGCTTGGTCCACGGGTCCTGCGCAGCGAGCCCGGCCAGGATCGAGTCGTCGGTGGAGATCGCGGCCACGTCGCCCTGCTGCAAGCGCACCAGGCAGTCGGTCCAGTACGGGACGGAGACCGGGACCGCCTTGGCGGCGGCGATCTCGACGAGCGAGTCGGACCCGGCGGTCGCGCATACCTGCTGGCCGCGCAGCCCGGCCGGGCTCGGGCCGAAAAGGCCCTTGACCGGCGAGTTCTGCAGGACAAGAACCCGCTGGGCCGCGTCGAAGTAGACGCTAGAGAAGTCGACCGTCTGCAGCCGTTTGCAGGTGATCGTCATCGTGTGCGCCACGATGTCCACCGTCCCCGAGGTGATGTCGGTTTCCCGCTGCGCGTCGGAGATCGCCTTGTACACGACGTGGCCCGGGCTGCCGAAGATGGCATGGGCCACCGCCCGGATCATGTCGATATCGAAACCTTCGATCTGGTTGTCGAGCGGGTTCAGGAAGCCGAAGTGGTAGGTGCTCTGATCCACTCCCGCGATGAGGAAGCCGCGGGCGCGGATCTTCGCCATGAACGAGCCGGAGGTCACCTGGGGCGGGCCGGCCGGGCGCAGGCTGCTGGCTTTCGGATTACAGGCGGGCGCGCCCGCGCTGGCCGTGCTCGCAGCGGAGACCGTGCTGGCCGTGCTGGCCGTGCTGGCCGTGCTGGCCGTGCTGGCCGTGCTGGCCGTGCGGGATCGAGGGCGACTGGCCGGCCGCGGCGCCGACGGCGGTGGCGCCAGCGGCCGCGGCGCCCAGCGCGAGGACGGACGTCGCGAGCACCAGGAGGGCGCGCCGCCAGGGACCCCTGTCCCGCCCGGGCCGCGCCTTCACCGGTACTCCGCCAGACGCCGGTTCAGGCCCCAGGCGGAGCCTGCCACCATGACCAGCGCCGCCGCGACCGTGCCCGCGGCCAGTCCGGTGAACGCGTCCCGGCCATGGCGCGCACTTGCCGCAAAGACGGCCTGGTCCGCGTTTATCCCGTTACCGAGGGCGGCGGACAGCAAGGCGAATTTCGCGGCAGCGTCGCCCGACTGGGCCGACTGCACCGCCGCGGGGTGGTTCCCGGCGTCGTCCAGCGTGCGCAGGGCCGCATGGGCCCGGTACCAGGCCTGGGCGTCAGCCGCGGCGGCGGCTCCGCTGTTCCCGGCCGACGCTTGCACGGCGGCGAGCAATGTGCCCGGTCCTGGTCCCAGGAGCTTTTGCTGAGTGAGGAAGTCCTGCTGGTAGGAGTCGTCGCCGCTGTTGTCGATCAGGGTGAGGCTCTCATCGGCGTGCGCCCGCAGCGCTGCCACGTCAGCCCGGGCGAACGCCTCGGCCGGCGCCGAGCCGTGCTGCTGGGCGTGCAGCAGCTCGGTCCGGCCCACAGTGAACGCACCCGCCAGCCACACCAGCGAGAGCACGCCGGCCACGGCCGCGAGCAGCAATCCGTAATTGACCACCCGGTGAGTATGCCTGGTCAGCCAGCGCGACGAGCGGTAGAGCAGGTACCCGACGCCGAGGCCGATGACGACCGCGAACACGATGAGCGGCAGCCCGGTGGCCTGGGCGCTTGACGAGGTCAGCAGGCCGCTTTCCTTCGTGTAGATGTCGCTGGCCGCGGGCAGCAGCGTCCCGCGCAGAAGCGCCGACGCTTCCCGCAGGTAGGCCGCGCCGAGCGGCAGGCCGAGCCGGTTATCGGCCCGGGCCGTCCCCACCTCGTCCGCGTATACGGGCAACTCCGCGGACAGGGTGGCCAGGTCGTCACCGATGACCGAGCCGTTCGCCGTGTGTCCGGGGCTGGGCAGCTGGGTCCGGGCGGCGGAAGAACCGACCAGCGCGCCGGCCGCCTCGATGCGGATGGCCGCCTGGGTGATGTCGGCGTCGTAACGCTGACGGGTGGCGGCGGGCTCGAGGCCGCCGGACAGGAACGCCTTCGCCGCCGTGGCATCGGCGTCCGACAGGCTCTGGTAGATCAGTTCCGCGTCGAGGCTCAGTGGCTCACTGACCGCGACCACGCTAGCGGCGGCCGAGGCATGCTGATCAGCGGTGAGCGCGGCGACCGCGCCCCAGGCCAGGCTCACGATGACCAGGAAGACGAGCAGCAGCCGGAGCCTGGCGGGCGTAGTCGCGGTGTCCAGGCGGGACCGCCACCAGGAACGAGGCACCGCTGGGGCGCGCGTTCCCTGGCCGGGCGCTACGCCGACGCTCGATGTCATGTGCCGACCGCCAAAGCCGCCTCCGTCGCACTGAAAGCTCAGTGCTCCTGGATAGTAGCGGACGACGGCACCGCGCGCCCGTCGGTCCTAACCGCGATGTACCGTGAGCGCGGTCCACGCGCCCAGGTTGATCCGGTCACCCTCACGTAGGGTGATCAGGTCGCCGACAGCGATCTTGCGGCCATTGAGGAACGTACCGTTAGCCGAGCCGGAATCCAGGACGGCCCAGGTGCCGTCCTGGGCGGCGATCAGGACCGCGTGCAGCCGGCTGACGCCCGGGTCGGCCGGCGGGCCGGCGGCGTCTATCTCGGGGTCGACGTCGCGAGTGGCGCTTCGTCGCCCGACACGCATTTGCTTCCCCGCCAGCGGAATTCGCCGTTCGGTTGTGTGCGCCGGAAAGGCGATATCCGCTTCGTGGAGGTTACGCACCGTTCTCATCTTGTCGTAATAGACGCGATCCGGAGCCATCACGACCGCCCAGGTGGTAGCGGCGAACGAAGGTACGGGTGTGGTGGGCGGTGCTGGAGACGCGGGCGGTGCTGGTCGGACCGGAGTTGCGAGCGATAGTTCGGGTTGGGCCGGACTCGGGGTTTTGTCGGCAGTTTTGGGCGTTATAGCACCCGAAACTGTCGACAAATCGAAGGCCTGGGCCGCAGGCGCCGGGCGCCATTCGGGCTGGGCGGCAGGCGCGGGCTCGAAGAGCGATGCCAGTAGATCCGAGACGTCGGATTCGTCTTCGGAGGGTGCGGATGACGGTGCCGACGGGACTGGAGGCGAGGTAGGAAACGGCGACGCCGACGAGCGTGGGAGCGAGGATGGCGGCGCGGCCCGGGCCGGGAGCGATGACGGCGGCGGCGACGCTGGGAGCGGTGACGGCGGCGGCGACGCTGGGAGCGGTGACGGCGGCGGCGACGCTGGGAGCGGTGACGGCGGCTCGGGCGGGCTCCAGGACGAGGGCCCGGCGTCTGGCCGACCCCAGGGCGAGGACTGCCGCTCGGGCTGAGGCGAGGACGGGAACAGGGATTGGGGCGGCGCGGACGGCGCACCAAGGGTGGGACCGGCGGCCGGGGCCGGCGGGAAAGACTCCTCCCGCGGGGGCAACGGGGCGGACGGGGTGCCGGCCCTGACATTAAAGCCGCAGGCCCGGCAGAACTGGCCGGGCGCGGGCGTCCCGCATCTCGGGCAGGCCGCGGCGCCATCCGCGGTCACGGCCGTCCGGCCGTCGTGGTGACTGCCCGCCGCGCGTGCTGGTTCGTAGGCGGAACTCTCGGCGAGACGCGTGCCGCATACGTCACAGAAGTGCTCGCCGACCGAGTCGTGGCCGTTCGGACATACCGCCATCACCATTTCCGCCGTCCCTTGGACCCCTGAGTGCTTTCAGGCCTCTGTAGTCCGTAGGATATGCGGCGTTCAGGCTATACACCTGGTCTTTTTCACTGAGGCGGCACCCGGCCAGAACGGACCGGCGTCCTTAAGCGTCCTTAAGCGTCCTGAAGTTCAGGTCAGCGGGCGGGCGGTGGGCAGTATCGGGGCGGGCAGGGCCGCGTCCTCCCGGTAATCCGGGGATCCCGGATCACCCGACAGGTAACGGTCGACGGCCGCGGCGGCGCTGCGACCCTCGGCGATGGCCCAGACGATCAGCGACTGGCCGCGGCCCATGTCGCCCGCGGCGAACACGCCGGGCACCGAGGTGGCGTACGAGCCGTCGCGGTCGACGTTGCCCCGCTGATCGAATTCCACCCCGAGATCGGTGAGCAGCCCGGGGCGCTCGGCTCCGGTGAAGCCCATCGCCAGCAGGACCATGTCGCAGGGCAGTTCGTGCTCGGTGCCCGGCACCGGGTCGAAGCCGTTCGCATCGGCGAGTCGCAGCGCCCGGACGCGGCCCCCGTCGTCGCCGCGGAACTCCAGGGTGGATACCGCGTAGGTGCGCTCGCCGCCTTCCTCGTGCGCGCTGGACACCCGGTAGAGCATCGGGTAGGTCGGCCAGGGCTGGTGGCCGGGCCGCGTCTGCGGCGGCCGGGGCAGGATCTCGAGCTGGGTCACAGACGCCACGCCCTGCCGGTGCGTGGTGCCAAGGCAGTCCGCGCCGGTGTCACCGCCGCCGATGATGACCACGTGCCGCCCGCGGGCGCTGATGACGGGATCCGCCGGGGCGGCGGCGTTGGCCGCGACGGCCCGGTTGGACAGCGGCAGGTACTCCATGGCCTGGTAGATCCCGTCGAGTTCCCGTCCGGGCAGCGGCAGGTCGCGCGGCACCCGCGCGCCGCCGCACAGGACCACCGCGTCGAAGGCGGCCCGCAGTTCACCGGCCGTGACATCGACGCCGGCCTCGACGCCGCACTTGAACTCGGTACCCTCGGCCCGCATCTGGTCGAGCCTGCGGTCCAGGTGCCGCTTCTCCATCTTGAACTCGGGGATGCCGTACCTGAGCAGCCCGCCCAGCGCGTCGTCGCGCTCGAAGACCGTCACCATATGCCCAGCCCTGGTCAGCTGCTGAGCCGCCGCGAGCCCGGCCGGGCCCGAGCCGATCACCGCGACCGTCTGGCCGGAGAAGGACGCGGGCCGCACAGGGACCACCCACCCGGACGCGAACGCCCGGTCGATGATCTCCACCTCGACCTGCTTGATCGTGACCGGGTCCGCGTTGATCCCGAGCACGCAGGCGGCTTCGCACGGCGCTGGGCAAAGCCGCCCGGTGAACTCGGGAAAGTTGTTGGTGGCGTGCAGCCGGTCGGCGGCGTCCTGCCAGTCGTGCCGCCGAACCAGGTCGTTCCACTCGGGGATCAGGTTTCCCAGCGGGCAGCCGTGGTGGCAGAACGGGATGCCGCAGTCCATGCAGCGGCCCGCCTGCCGCTCCAGGCGGCTGGCGGGGAACGGCTCGTACACTTCGCGCCAGTCGCGCAGCCGCAGGTCGACCGGGCGCCGCACCGGGGTCTCGCGGGGCGTGGACAGGAAGCCCTTCGGGTCAGCCATAACCGTCCCCTCACCCGTGCGATACGGCCATGACGGCCTCGTTGACGTCACGGCCCTCGCGCTCGGCCTGCGAGGCGGCGGAAAGCACCCGCTTGTAGTCCTTCGGCATGACCTTGGTGAACCGTCCGGGATCCCAGTCGGCGAGCAGTCTGGCCGCGACGGCCGATCCCGTCTCGGCGTGGTGGCGTTCCGTCACCTCGCGCAGGAACTTTGCGTCGTCCTCCGCTACCTCATCCAGGTCGACCATCTCCAGGTTCACCCGGATCTGAAGCAGGTCAAGCACGTAGGCGATGCCGCCGGACATGCCTGCCGCGAAGTTGCGGCCGACCGGGCCGAGGATCACGGCGCGCCCGCCGGTCATGTACTCGCAGCCGTGGTCGCCGGTGCCTTCGGCGACCGCGAGCGCGCCGGAGTTCCGCACGCAGAACCGCTCGCCCACGAGGCCGCGCAGGAAGATCTCGCCGCCTGTGGCGCCGTAGCCGATCACGTTGCCCGCGATGACCTGCTCCTCGGCCGTAAAGGCGGCGTCGGCCGGGGGCCGGACGATCAGCCGCCCGCCGGACAGGCCCTTACCCAGGTAGTCGTTCGCGTCGCCGTCGAGGCGCAGCGTGACGCCGCGCGGCAGGAAGGCGCCGAACGACTGGCCGGCCGAGCCGCGGAACGAGATGTCGATCGTGTTCTCCGGCAGCCCCTCACCGCCCCAGCGCCTGGTCACCTCGTAGCCGAGCATGGTGCCCACGGTGCGGTTGACATTCCTGATCGGCAGCTCGAGCCGGACCGGGCGGCCGTCGGCGAGCGCGCCCTCTGCGAGCTGGATGAGCGTGTTGTCCAGCGCCTTGTCCAGGCCATGGTTCTGGCCATGCTTACAGGTCAGGGCGGCGCCTTCGGCCAGCTGAGGCCGGTAAAGGATCGGGGACAGGTCGAGGGCGGAGGCCTTCCAGTGCGCCACCGCCAGCACGGCGTCGAGCAGGTCCACCCGGCCGATGATCTCCTCCAGGGTCCGGAACCCGAGCCTGGCCAGGTACTCCCTGACCTCCTCGGCGATGAACTCGAAGAAGTTCACCACGAACTCAGGCCTGCCGGTGAAGCGCGCGCGCAGCTCGGGGTTCTGGGTGGCCACGCCGACCGGGCAGGTGTCCAGGTGACAGACGCGCATCATGACGCAGCCCGACACCACCAGCGGCGCGCTGGCGAAGCCGAACTCCTCCGCGCCGAGGAGCGCGGCGATGATCACGTCCCTGCCGGTCTTCAGCTGGCCGTCCACCTGCACGACGATCCGGTCGCGGAGCTTGTTGCGCAGCAGCGTCTGCTGGGTTTCCGCCAGCCCGAGCTCCCACGGCGCACCCGCGTGCTTGAGCGAGGTCAGCGGCGCGGCGCCGGTGCCGCCGTCGTGCCCGCTGATCAGGACCACATCGGCGTGCGCCTTGGACACCCCGGCGGCCACGGTGCCGACCCCGACCTCGGACACCAGCTTGACGTGCACCCGGGCCGCCGGGTTGGCGTTCTTCAGGTCGTGGATCAGCTGTTTGAGGTCCTCGATCGAGTAGATGTCGTGGTGCGGCGGCGGCGAGATCAGGCCGACTCCCGGCGTGGAGTACCGGGTCTTGGCGATCCACGGGTACACCTTGTGCCCGGGCAGCTGGCCGCCCTCCCCCGGCTTGGCGCCCTGCGCCATCTTGATCTGCAGGTCGTCGGCGTTGACCAGGTACTCGCTGGTGACGCCGAACCGCCCGCTGGCGACCTGCTTGACCGCCGAGCGGGGCAGGTCGCCGTTGGCGTCGGGGATGAACCGGTCCGGGTCCTCACCGCCCTCACCGGTGTTCGACCGGCCCCCCAGCCGGTTCATCGCGACCGCGAGGGTCTGGTGGGCCTCGGCCGAGATCGAGCCGTACGACATGGCCCCGGTGGCAAACCTGCGCACGATGCTGGCGACAGGTTCAACATCATTAACCTGAACGGGCCGGGGTGCTCCCTGCTGGTCAGCCGCATCGCTGGCCAGGGGGTCGATGCCGCGGATGCGGAGCAGCCCGCGTAGCGTCATCAGCCGCCGTGACTGGTCGTCGACCAGCGTGGTGTACTCCTTGAAGATCTCGTACCGGCGGCTGCGGGTCGCGTGCTGCAGCTTGAACACCGCCTCCGGGCTGAACAGGTGCGGCTCGCCGTCACGCCGCCACTGGTACTCACCACCGGTGTGCAGCCGCCGGTAGGCCATTCCTGGCCCCGGGGAGATGGCGCCGCCGGCCCGCCGGCGGATATCCCTGGCGAGCTCGTCAAAGCCCACGCCGGACAGGCGCGAGGTCGTGCCCGTGAAGCAGACCTCGATCACCTCGGCACCCAGGCCGATGGCCTCGAAGATCTGCGCGCCGGTGTAGGAGGCGACGGTCGACACCCCCATCTTGGACATGATCTTCAGCAGCCCCTTGCCGAGGGCCTTGAGCAGGTTGGCCTCGGCCTCCTTCTCGGTGATCCCGGTCAGCGCACCTTGGCGGACCAGGTCCCTGACGGTGGCGATGGCCAGGTAGGGGTTGACGGCCGCGGCGCCGTACCCGATGAGCAGGGCCACGTGATGGCACTCGCGGACATCCGCCGCCTCGACGATCAGGCCTACCCGGGTCCGCGTTTTCTCCCGGATCAGGTGGTGGTGCACCGCCCCGGTGAGCAGCAGCGAGGGAATCGGGACCAGCGCATTGGAGGTGCTCATCCGGTCGGAGAGGATGATGAGGCGGGCGCCGGAGGCGATCGCGGCGGAGACGTCGGCGCAGATCTCGGTGAGCCGGGCGCGCAGGCCCTCGCCGCCGCCGCGCGGGTCATAGCGGCCGTCAACCACGTGCGAGGCCAGGCCGGGCAGGCTGCCGTCGTCGTTGATGTGCACGATCTTGGCTAGGTCGCTGTCGCTGATCACCGGGTAGGGCAGCACGATCTGGCGGCAGGAGGCCGGAACCGGCTCGAGCAGGTTCTGCTCCGGCCCGGTGATCGTGCCGAGCGAGGTGACGAGTTCCTCCCTGATCGCGTCGAGCGGCGGATTGGTCACCTGGGCGAACAGCTGGGTGAAGTAGTCGAATACCAGCCGGGACCGGTCGGAAAGCACGGCGACCGGCGTGTCGGTCCCCATCGACCCGATCGGCTCCGCGCCGGCCCGGGCCATCGGGGTCAGGATGACTCGCAGTTCCTCCTCGGTGTACCCGTGTATCCGCTGCCGCGTCACCAGGTCCTCGCCGTCGTGGTCCGCCGCCCTGTCGGGGCGGTCGGGCAGGTCGTCCAGGTGGACCAGGCCGGCGTGCAGCCAGTCCTCGTAGGGGCGCTCGGCGGCGAGGGCCGCCTTGACCTCCTCGTCCTCGACGATACGGCCGGCCGTGGTGTCGGCCAGGAAGATCCGGCCGGGCTGCAGGCGGCCCTTCCTGACCACGGTGGCGGGATCGACGTCGAGCACGCCGACCTCGCTCGCCAGTACCACCAGGCCGTCGCTGGTCACCCAGTACCGGCCCGGCCGCAGGCCGTTGCGGTCAAGGACGGCGCCGATGACCGAGCCGTCGGTGAACGCGATCAGCGCCGGGCCGTCCCACGGTTCCATCAGCGCGGAGTGGAACTGGTAGAACGCGCGGCGCTGCGGGGTCATCTCGGCGTGGTTCTCCCACGGCTCGGGAATCATCATCAGTACCGCGTGCGACAGCGACCGGCCGCCCATGTGCAGCAGCTCCAGGCACTCGTCGAAGCTGGCCGAGTCGCTGCCTTCCTCATTCAGCACCGGGAACAGCCGCTCGATCCCCTGGCCGTCGGCTGAGGCGGGGATGAGGTCGCTGGCCAGCATCGCCTCCCTGGCCCGCATCCAGTTGCGGTTGCCCCGGACCGTGTTGATCTCGCCGTTGTGCGCCACGTACCGGTAGGGGTGGGCCAGCGGCCAGGACGGGAACGTGTTGGTGGAGAACCTGGAGTGCACAAGCGCGAGCGCCGAGCCGTACCGGGGATCGGACAGGTCCGGGTAGAACGGCTCGACCTGCGGCGCGGACAGCATGCCCTTGTACACGATGGTCCGCGAGGACAGGCTGGCGAAATACACGCCGATCTCGCGCTCGGCCCGCTTGCGCAGGCAGAACGCCATCCGCTCGAGCTCCATGCCGCACTGGCCCTCGGCGCCCGCGACGAACAGCTGGAGGACATCGGGAAGAACGGCCCGCGCGCCGTCGCCGCAGGCGGTGATGTCAAACGGGACCTCGCGCCAGCCGAGTACCTGCAGGCCCTCGGCTGCGGCGAGACGTTCTACAGCCGGTGTTACCAGCCATCGTTCGGCAGAAAAAAAGGCCATGCCCGCCGCGTACGAACCCGCTTGCGGCAGCTCGAAGCCACATGTGGCGCGGAAGAACTCGTCAGGAATCTGGGTGAGGATCCCCGCCCCGTCGCCGGTGCCCGGGTCGCCGCCCTTGGCGCCCCGGTGCTCCAGATTGCGAAGTACCCGCAGGGCCTTGGTCACCACATCGTGACCGCCGCGGCCGGACAGGTCCGCGACGAAACCGACGCCACACGCGTCGTGCTCAAACTGGGGGTCGTAAAGGCCAGCGGACGCCGCCATGCGCTCTCCTGCCGTCTCTCGAAAAACGCCACTTCAGTGCGCTGGGACGACACTGGCCCTGTTACATGGACATTACATCATCGGAAGATTTCTCTACCAGGGCTCGCTTTGAAGACGCCCGTGCCGGCGGTCTGCGCCTGGGTCTGGTCAGGTACATGCCCGCCACAGCTAGGACGAAAACCGCTATGTCGGCAAGTTCACCGTATCGCATGCCCAGCGGGTGCGGCATGGGGCCGATGCGCACCGACTCCACCCAGAAGCCGCCGGCCGCGTACAGGGCCGCGCACAGCATAAGCGCGCGCTCGCCGCTCAGTGTTCGATCATGCTGGGCACGATCATGCCGAGCGAACCATCGCGCGGCCCAGATCACCGCGAACCCGAGCGCGGTATCCCACAGTGACTGGTACAAGAAGGCAGGCTGGAAGGTGGCGTAATCTTCGTATCCGGGCACCCGGTGCTCCGGCGAGATCTGCACCGCCCACCACCAGGTGGAGGGGCGCCCGTAGAACTGCTGCGTCCACCAGCTGCCGAGCCCTCCGACGGCCAGCCCGAACGCGGCCGCGGGCGCGGCCGCGGCCGCGACAGGTCCCAGCGCCACGCCGGCTCGCCGGCAGGCGATCCACGCTCCGGCGGTGCCGAGCGCCGCCGCGCCAGGGACGCCGATGGCGGCCACCCCCACGGTCGCGGCGTGCCACAGCCCGTAGGCGTGGGTGAAGTCATGCCTGGCGGCGACGAGGACGGCGTGGGCCAGGGCGCCGGCCAGCCCGAAGGGAACCGCCCAGGCCGCCACGTCGAGGATGACCCCGGCCTGTCCGCCCGTCCTTGCGTACCTGCGGCTCGCCACCACGATCGCCACGATGATCCCGGCGATGACGCACAGCGCGTAGGCCCGGACCGGGAGCGGTCCTAGTCGCCAGGCCGCGTGGCCTGGGCTCGGGATCGACGCGAGCGTCATCTTGCGACACTACGCGGTTCTGCGTACTCCGGCGGCAAGCTCGGTGGTCAGCTCCCTGACCGCGGCTATCCCCGCGGTCTCGGAGGCGGCTTCGAGCAGGCGGCGGACGAAGGCTGAGCCCACGATCACCCCGTCGGCGAAGGCGGCTACCTGCGCCGCCTGGGTGCCGTTACTCACGCCGAGGCCGACCGCGACCGGCAGGTCGGTGTGCTGGCGGATCCGCTTGACCAGGCCGGCCGCGTCGCCGCTGACCGCGTCCCTGGTGCCGGTGATGCCCATCAGCGAGGCCGCGTAGACGAAGCCGCGGCAGGCCCTCGTGATCTTGGCCACCCGCTCTTCTGTGGAGCTCGGCGCGACCAGGAACACCCGGTCCAGGTCGTGGGAGTCGGCCGCCTCCAGCCACGGGAGCGCCTCTTCCACGGTGAGGTCCGGGGTTATCAGCCCGGAGCCGCCCGCCGCGGCCAGGTCGCGGGCGAAGGCCCGCACCCCGTACCGTTCGACCGGATTCCAGTAGGTCATGACCAGGACCGGGGTTCCCTGGGCCGCGACGGCCTCGACGGTGCGGAGCACGTCGGCGACCCGGGTGCCGCCGGCCAGCGCGCGGTGCACCGCGTCGGCGATCACCGGCCCGTCCATCAGCGGATCCGAGTAGGGCAAGCCAACCTCGATGATGTCGGCCCCGGCGTCCGCCATGGCCCTGGCCGCATCGATGGCGGCGCTGACGGCAGGGAAGCCTGCGGGCAGGTAGCCGACGAGCGCGGCCCGGTTGTCCGCGGTCGCCCTGGCGAAGGCTGTCGTGACGGCACTGTTCATCCGGATTACACTCCGAACCACTTGGACGCGGTGTCGACGTCCTTGTCGCCGCGGCCGGAGAGGTTGACTACGATCAAGCCGTCTGGGCCGAGCTCGCGGCCGGTATCGAGCGCGCCGGCCAGCGCGTGCGCGGACTCGATGGCCGGGATAATGCCCTCGCTGCGGCACAGCACGCTGAAGGCGTCCATGGCTTGGGCGTCGGTGACGGCGCGGTACTCGGCCCGGCCGGTTTCCATCAGCCACACGTGCTCGGGGCCCACGCCCGGATAATCAAGGCCGGCCGAGATGGAGTGGGTACCCAGGGTCTGGCCTTCGTCGTCCTGCAGCACGAAGGTGCGCATGCCGTGCAGCACGCCCGCCGAGCCGCCGGTCAGGGTCGCGGCGTTACGGCCGGGGCCGGGACCGTCGCCGCCCGCCTCGCAGCCGATCAGGCGTACGCCCGTGTCCGGGATGAAAGCATGGAATATGCCGATGGCGTTGGAACCGCCGCCCACGCAAGCGATCACCGCGTCAGGCAGCCGGCCGGTGGTCTCGAGCACCTGCTCCCGCGCTTCCAGGCCGATGACCCGCTGAAAGTCCCTGACCATCATCGGGAACGGATGCGGGCCGCCCACCGAGCCGATGCAGTAGTGGGTGTACTCGACCGTCGTCACCCAGTCGCGGAAGGCCTCGTTCATGGCGTCCTTGAGCGTGCGGGTGCCCGCCGTGACGCCGATGACCTCGGCTCCGAGCATGCGCATCCGGGACACGTTCAGGGCCTGCCTGCGGGTGTCCTCCTCGCCCATGTAGACGGCGCAGTCCAGGCCGAGCAGCGCGCAGGCGGTCGCGGTGGCCACGCCATGCTGGCCGGCCCCGGTTTCCGCGATCACCCGCGTCTTGCCCATCCGCTTGGCCAGCAGCACCTGGCCGAGCACGTTATTGATCTTGTGCGACCCGGTGTGGGTGAGGTCCTCGCGCTTGAGCAGCACGGTGCAGCCGCCGGCTCGCTCGCCGAACCGCCTGGCCTGGGTGAGCAGCGTCGGCAGGCAGGCGTAGCCGCGGAGCAGGCCGTCGAGTTCGGCCCGGAAGGCGGGATCCTTGCGTGCCTGCTCGTAGGCGACGGCCAGTTCGTCCAGGGCCGCCATCAGCGCTTCGGGGGCGAACCGCCCGCCGTACGCGACGCCGGGGGCCGCAGAGGCACCGCCCGCGTGGGCGCCGCCGACCGCTTCGACCGCTCCCACCACGAAATGCCCGGAAATATCGGGCACCGGGGCGATGTCGGGTTCGGCCGGTCCAGCATGCTGGACGTACCTGGCTGTTCCGTCGTAACCGTCGTAGCCGGATGACCCGCCGGGGCCTGCGGTCACCGCGGTCTCGCTCATCGTCTTTCCCCTCGCAGCGCGGGGTGCGAGCCCGCGGTCACCAGGTCGGCGACAGCGCAGCGCGGGTCCTTCTCAGTGACCAGGCTCTCGCCGACCAGCACGGCGTCGGCGCCGGAAGCGGCGTAGGCGAGCAGATCGCGCGGACCGCGGACACCGGACTCAGCTACCTTAACGACGCCTTCGGGTATCCGGCCGGCCAACCGGCCGAAAATCCCCCGGTCGACCTTGAGCGTGGCCAGGTTGCGGGCATTGACGCCGATAACGCTGGCGCTCGCGTCGAGCGCGCGGTCCAGTTCGGAGTCGGCGTGCACCTCCACGAGCGGCAGCATGCCGATCGAGACCGTCCGCTCGATCAGGGAGACCAGCGCGCTCTGCTCGAGCGCGGCCACGATGAGCAGCACTACGTCGGCGCCGTGGGCGCGCGCCTCCCATAGCTGGTAGGAGCTGACCACGAAGTCTTTGCGCAGCACGGGAACCTGCACGGCCCGGCGTACCGCGTCCAGGTCTTCCAGCGACCCGCCGAACCGCCGCTCCTCGGTCAGCACGCTTATCACCTTCGCGCCGCCTGCTTCATAGTCCCCGGCCAGCGCGGCCGGGTCGGCGATGGCGGCCATCTGCCCCCGGGACGGGCTGGCCCGCTTGACTTCGGCAATCACGCTGACGCCTTCTGCCTTCAGCGCCGCCATCGCGTCCCGCGGTGACGGCGCGCGCCGCGCCATTTCCTTCAAATGATCCAGAGAGACATGTCGCTGCCGTTCGGCGAGATCGGCACGCACGCCGTCTAGGATCTCGTCGAGCACACTCACGCGGTTCGCTCGTCCCCTCAAAATTCGGAACTGTTGCGCACTGATCGTAGCCCGGCCGCCCTTGTGCCTTTGTTACTGACCCCCCTGTAGGGGATCCAGCGCGTAGCCAGAGCCACGGACGGTCCTGATCACCGCGGCCGGCCCGATCTTGGCCCTGAGCTGGGCAATATACACGTCGGCGGCCCGGTCGCCAGCGGCTTCGCGGCCCGCGGCGGCCAGCAGTTGCCGCCGGGAGAGAACCCGGCCCGGCCGGTCCGCCATGGCGGCGAGCACGGCGAACTCGGTCGCCGTCAGCGGGATGGGCTGACCGCCTGCGATCGCGCTCCGGCTCCGGGAGTCCAGTCGCAGTCCGTCCGCGCTCTCGTCCGCCGTCCGGCCCGCGCTCTCGTCCGCGGTCCAGTCCGCGCTCTCGTCCGCGGTCCAGTCCGCGCGGGTCGGCGTTGATACCGTCAGCCGGCTCTCGGGCAGCACGCCGCGTACCAGCGTTACCAGCTGCCTGGGGCTGAAGGGGCGGCTGAGCCAGCGCCGCGCGGTGGCCGGCCCTAGGCCGCGCGGCCTAGGGCCGGCCACCAGCAAGATGACCGGCGTCCGCAGAGCGCGACGGATGCGCCTCGGATCCAGGCCGGGCATGGTGAGGTCCAGCACGGCCGCCGCGTCGGGTCCGCTGGTCAGCTCGGCCAGCGCCAGGTCCGGCGTGGTCACCAGCCGGACCCGCAGGCCGTCGCGGCGCAGATACCGAGCCGACATCTCGGCGACCTCGGGCTCATGCTCGGCCAGCAGTACCGATACCGGCCGGGCGTCAGGTGCGGGGGCCGCCATCGAGCTGGTCGGCCGGGCTTCGGGTCGCGCCTTCTTCCCGGTGCGCGCCTTCTTCCCGGTGCGCGCCGCCTTCGACCGTCGGGTCGATGTCGCGGCTCAGCGACTCCCACATCGTCGCGCTACTGTGTCCCCCCGGGGGGGCGACCCCCCGGAACCCCCCGCTCATGGGGGGGCTACCCGCCCCCCCATACCCCCCCGGCCCCGGCCCTGGCCCTGGCCCTGGCCCTGGCGACCGGTCGAACCTGGCCGACATGACCGGCCAGCGGGGACCGCGCCAGATGGTGGCCAGGCCGGCCAGGATGATCATGACGGCACCGAGGACCGCCAGCGCGCGCCAGGGCGCGCCGGTCATGACCGCGTGGCCAGAGGATCCGGCGATGACCAGCGCGTGGACGACGTTCCCTGGTGAGGTGCCACTAGTGGTCGACCCGCCGAGGGCGCCGCCCGAGGCGCTCGCCCTGGCCGCCGAGAGCACGGCCGAGGCTTGCACTCCGGTGGTCGCGGCCGCCGCCGCGCCGGCGCCGAGGACGGCCAGCAAGGCGCCGAAAGCCCGCCTGGCCACTGCCCTGGTGGCGATCACGGCCGCCAGGCAGGCTAGCGCCGCGATCGCGAGCGCGCTGGCGAGCGGGACAAGCTCCTGGCCGGTGACGGAGAAGTCCTGCGCGGGCAACGGCCGCGGGCCGGTGAAGACGGCCTGCGCCCACGGCTGCCGCGCGGCGAGCACGATCAGCCCGGTTCCCGCCGCGCTGAGCAGCAGCACCAGCACGAGCTCCCTGCGCTTCACGGGCATCTCAGTTCACGGCTCAGTTTGCAGCTGGGGACGGTTCGCCTGACACTGCCTCGAGCACGCCCGCGTCGAAGCACGTCCGGTCGCCGGTGTGGCAGGCCGCGCCGACCTGGTCGACCTTGACCACCAGGGCATCGCCGTCGCAATCGAGGGCCACCGATTTCACCCACTGCTGGTGCCCGGACGTGTCGCCTTTCACCCAGTACTCCTGCCGGCTGCGTGACCAGTAGGTACACCGGCCGGTGGTGAGGGTGCGATGCAGGGCCTCGTCGTCCATCCAGCCGAGCATCAGCACTTCGCCGGTGTCATACTGCTGGGCGATCGCCGCGATCAAGCCGGAGGCGTCCCGCTTCAGCCGGGCGGCGATGGCAGGGTCGAGCATGCTTCCTCATTTCCGCGGGGTCCGTGGGGGTCCGTGGGCGCTCCCGGGCTAGCACAGCCTGGTGCCTTCAGTCAGGGTAGCAATCACGCTTACCATCAGCGGGTGAGCTACTCCCGAGAAGAGCGCCTCGCGCTTTGCGCGCTGCTGGAGAAGACAGGTCCGGATGCCCCGACGCTATGCGCAGGCTGGAACACCGGCGATCTAGCGGCCCACCTGGTGCTACGCGAGTGCAGGCCCGACGCGGCCGGCGGCGTCATGGGCGGCCCGCTGGCCGGGTACACGGCCAGAGTCCAGAACCGGATCAAGGAGCGGACATCGTTCGCTGACCTGGTCCGGACCATCAGGTCGGGGCCGCCGCGCCTATCGGTGATGGCCATCCCCGGGGTGGACGAACGCGCCAACGCGGTGGAATTCTTCGTGCATCACGAGGACGTCAGGCGCGCCGCGCCTGACTGGGTGCCGAGGGAGATAAGCCGCGGCGAATCCGACATGCTGTGGCAGCGGCTGCGGATGGCGAGGTTCATGCTCCGGAAGGCGCCGGCCGGGGTCGAACTGGCCCGTGAGGACGCGGACGCGGGCGAGGTACACCCGGACGGCCCCGCATATCGCATCACGGCGAAGAACGCGACTCCCGCCGTCACGGTGATCGGGACCCCGGCCGAGCTCACCATGTGGGTGATGGGCCGGACGGCAGCGGCGAGGGTCCGCTTCGACGGAATCGAGGCGGCTGTCAGCAAGCTAACGGAGGCGAACTGGAGATGAGCTCAGGCGCCCATCTCGCGCTTCATCCTGGCCAGCTCCTCGTCGATGTCCTGCATGTTCGGCCGGACCGGCTGGGAGGGGTAGGAGGTAGAGACGGGCTCGACATCGCCCCGCGGCAGCGGCCTGCTGTAATCGGGCTCGCGAACCTCGCGCTCGGCCTTCTTGCGGGAAACCTGCTTGCCTGAGCGAGCCACCTTGATGGCGACGGCGACGCCGCCGACCACGAGCGCGGCGATCACCACGTACGTAACTACGTGCAGGATGAAGCCGACCACCGAGCCGACGACCAGGAACGCGATCAGTATGCCGGCCGCGAGGGCGGCCACCTTAAACCAGCGCATCCGCCGCTTCCTCTCTCGACAAGGAGCCTAACCGGCCCCAGTCCCCCCGAGTACTTAGTCTGAGGGTTCATCCTCAGACACGATATTACCCGACTTCCCCTCACGCCGAGCAGGACATGAGCAGCAGGTTAAGTCCGGCCATTACGCTAGGGCCATGCGCGCACTCGGCATCGACATCGGCGGCTCCGGCATCAAGGCAGCGCCCGTGGACGTGGCCACGGGCAAGCTCCTCACGGCCCGGCAGAAGATCCTCACACCGCGCCCAGCCGTGCCGGACGCGATCGCGGACGTAGTCAAGCGGCTGAATGCCGCGTTCGGGTGGTCCGGGCCCGTCGGTATCACGTTTCCCGGCGTGGTCACCGACGGCGTTGTCAGGACCGCCGCCAACCTTGACCGGTCCTGGATCGGAGTGGACGCGGCCGCGCTGTTCGACAAGGCGACCGGCAACCCGGTCCGGGTCCTCAACGATGCCGATGCGGCCGGAGTCGCCGAGATGACGTTCGGCGCCGGAGTCGGCGAGAAGGGCAGCGTGCTGCTGCTGACCTTCGGCACCGGGATCGGCAGCGCGCTGTTCGCCCAGGGCGTGCTGGTGCCGAACACCGAGTTCGGGCATATCGAGATCCATGGTCACGACGCTGAGACGCGCGCGTCCGAGCACGCCAAGGTGCTGCACGACCTGAGCTGGGGCAAGTGGGCCGGCCGCGTCGATGACTACCTTCAGCACATGGAGGCGCTGCTCTCGCCGAACCTGTTCATCATCGGCGGCGGCATCAGCAAGGAGGCGGACAAGTTCGTGCCCCGGCTGACCGGCATCCGCGCCCGCATCGTGCCCGCCGCCCTGCTTAACGACGCCGGTATCGTAGGCGCCGCGATGGCCACCGTGGCCGGCGCGGCCCCCGATACATCCGGCGCTACCGGCACGGGCCACTCCGGGTAACGCTCATGATCGTGAAGGATTTGGTACCGCCAGAGGTACCAAATCCTTCGCGCAAATTATGCCGAGGGGATCGGTGCGGGGTGTCGAAGGCGAACCGGGACAGGAAGCAGAGCGCGAAGGAAAAGATCGCGCAGATGCGGGCGGAGGAAGCTCGCCGCAAGCGGCGGCGCCTGTGGCTGGCCGCAACGGCGGCGGCCGTCGTCGTCATCGGCGCGGTGGTCGGCATCACGCTCGCCGTCACGGGCGGCTCCACCACAAGCAGCGGGCAGACGCAGGAATCCAAGCTCCCGCTCGCCGCGCTGAGCACGCTCGGGACGCTGCAGCCCGCGTCGGCCCCGGGTCCGCTCGGGCCGGAGGGCGTACCGGTACCCGCGGCTCCCGCGCTGGCCGGCACGACCACCGCGGCGACCGGCCAGCCCGTGGACGGGATCAGCTGCAATAGCGCTGAGCAGACCATCTTCCACATTCACGCCCACCTGACCGTCTTCGTGAACGGATCAGCCCGCCAGGTCCCTGCCGCCATCGGCATCCCCGGGGCGCAGGCCCAGGCCACCGCGCAGGGCCCGTTCATTGCCACCGGGAACTGCTTTTACTGGCTGCACACGCACGCCGCCGACGGCATCATTCACATCGAGTCCCCCGTTCAGCGGACCTTCACGCTGGGCAACTTCTTCGACATATGGGGTCAGCCGCTCGGACCCGACCAGGCCGGCCCGGCGACCGGGCACGTGGTGGCCCTCTACAACGGCCAGGTCTACGTAGGCAATCCGCGCGACATCCCGCTCACCGCGCACGCCCAGATCTAGCTCATGGTGGGCACCCCGCTCATCGCACCGCAGCAGATCAGCTGGCCTTCCGACTTGTGACCCGTCAGCGCTTGTGACCCGTCAGCGGACCGGGTGGCCCGCGCCGCGCAGGGCGCCCTTGACCTGGCCGATGCGCAGCGTGCCGAAGTGGAACACGCTGGCCGCCAGGACCGCGTCCGCTCCGGCGTCCACGGCGGGGGCGAAGTGAGCGAGCGTACCGGCGCCGCCGCTCGCGATGACCGGGACGGTGACGACGTTGCGCACGGCCCGGATCAGCTCCAGGTCGAAGCCGGCGGTGGTGCCGTCCGCGTCCATCGAGTTCAGCAGGATCTCACCCGCGCCGAGTTCGGTGGCGCGCCTGGCCCAGTCGACCGCGTCGATACCGGTGCCGACCCGGCCGCCATGGGTGGTCACCTCGAAGAGGCTGTGTTTCCCCGGGGGGGCGACCCCCCGGGATCCCCCCGATCCTGGGGGGAAACCGTTCCCCCCAGACCCCCTCGGCCCCCCCGATCCTGGGGGGAAACCGTTCCCCCCAGACCCCCTCGGCCCCCCCGGCCGGCGGGCGTCTACGGACAGCACCACGCACTGGGATCCGAACCGTTCGGCTGCCTCGGCGAGCAGTTCCGGCCGCGCGATCGCGGCGGTGTTGAGCGAGACCTTGTCCGCCCCGGCCCGCAGCAGCCGGTCCACGTCCGCCACGCTGCGCACCCCACCGCCCACGGTCAGCGGGATGAACACCTGCTCGGCGGTGCGCCGCACCACTTCATACATGGTGTCCCGGCCGCCGCTCGAGGCGGTGATGTCCAGGAAGGTCAGCTCGTCAGCACCCTCGGCATCATAGAAGGCGGCCAGCTCCACCGGGTCCCCGGCGTCGCGCAGCTCACGGAAGTTAACCCCCTTGACCACCCGGCCGTCATCCACGTCCAGGCAGGGGATGACCCTTACCGCGACCGTCATGCTCTATCGTCCGCTCGATCTTCTCCCGCGCTCACTGGGCGACCTCGGCCAGGGCTTCTTCCAGGGTGAAGGCGCCTTCGTAGAGGGCGGTGCCGACGATCGCGCCTTCCACGCCGAGCGGGACGAGGGAGGCGATCGCGCGCAGGTCAGCCAGGTGAGACACTCCCCCGCTGGCTACCACAGGCGCGGACGTCCGCCCGCACACGTCGCGGAGCAGGGCCAGGTTGGGCCCGCGGAGCATGCCGTCCTTGAGCACGTCCGTCACTACGTACCTGGCGCAGCCCTCGGCGTTCAGGCGGTCGAGAGTCTCGTAGAGCTCGCCGCCTTCCGCGGTCCAGCCGCGGGCGGCCAGCCGGGTCCCGCGGACGTCAAGCCCGATCGCGACCCGGTCCCCGTGACGGGCGATGACCGAACGCACCCAGTCCGGGTTCTCCAGCGCGGCTGTGCCTATGTTGACCCTGGTGCACCCGGTGCCGAGCGCCCGGGCCAGCGAGCCCTCGTCCCTGATGCCGCCGGACAGCTCCACGCAGACCTCGACCCGGCCCACCACGTCCGCGATCAGGTCCGCGTTCGACCCGCGGCCGAACGCAGCGTCCAGGTCGACCAGGTGGATCCAGGAGGCTCCGGCCCGCTGCCAGGCGAGCGCCGCCGCCATCGGGTCGCCGTAGCTGCTCCCGCTGCCCGCCACACCCTGGACAAGCTGCACCGCGTGCCCCTCTGTGACGTCGACCGCGGGCAGCAGGGTCAGCGAGTTGAGATCGCTCAAAGGGTCTCCAGCCAGTTGGAAAGCAACGCGGCGCCCGCGTCGCCAGACTTCTCTGGGTGAAACTGGGTCGCGGCCAGGACCCCCTGCTCGGCCGCTGCGGCGAACCGCTCGCCGTGCTCGGTCCAGGAGACGAGGGCGCCCGCGGCGGCGAGCTCGCCGGCGGCTGGCGACCGGAGCGCGTAAGAGTGCACGAAGTAGAACCGCGTCCCCGGCGAGATCCCGGCGAAAAGCACCGAACCCGGGGGCGCCGTCACGGTGTTCCAGCCCATATGCGGCAGCACACCGGCGTCGAGCCGCTCCACCGTTCCCGCCCAGGCCCCGCAGCCCTCGGTCCAGACCCCGTGCTCCACCCCGGCGGCGAACAGGACCTGCATGCCCACGCAGATGCCGAGCACCGGGCGCCCGAGCTCGAGGCGGCGCGCGATCAGCTTGTCGCCGCTGACCGCCCGCAGCCCGGCCATGCAGGCCGCGAACGCGCCGACGCCGGGCACGGCCAGACCGTCGCATTCAAGCGCGGCATCCGGGTCGGCGGTCACCTCGACGTCGGCGCCGACCCGCTCGAGCGCGCGCTGCGCGGAACGCAGGTTCCCCGACCCGTAGTCGAGCACCACCACGCGCGGCTGACTCACGAGAGCACCCCCTTGGTGCTCGGGATGCCGCCCGCCCGCGGGTCGGGCGCAGCCGCGGTGCGCAGCGCCCGGGCGACCGCCTTGAACTGCGCCTCCACGATGTGATGGGGGTTGCGGCCCTCGATGACCCGCACGTGCAGGCAGATCCCGGCGGAAAAGGCGAGCGACTCGAAGATATGCCTGGTCAGCGTGGTGTCGTAGCTGCCGATGAGCGGCGCCATGCCGTCCGGCTCGTGATGGACCACGTACGGGCGCCCGGACAGGTCCACGGCCGCCTGCACCAGCGTCTCGTCCAGCGGCACCAGCGCGTCACCGAACCGGGTGATGCCGGTCTTGTCGCCCAGCGCCTCTCGCAGTGCCTGGCCCAGCGTAATGGACGTGTCCTCCACGGTGTGGTGCGAGTCGATATCAGTGTCGCCCTTGGCCCGCACGGCCAGGTCCAGGCCGCCGTGCTTGCCCAGCTGAGCGAGCATGTGATCGAAGAAAGGGACCCCGGTTCCGACCTCGACTACGCCGATGCCGTCCAGGTCGAGCTCGACCGTGATCTGCGTCTCGTGGGTGAGCCGCTCCACTCGCGCCACTCGGTTCATGAACTGAGCACCTCATCAAGGGCCGAACGGAACGCCGCCATCTCCCCGGGCGTCCCCACCGTGACCCGCAGCCATCGCGGCGGGCCGACCTCGCGCACAAGCACGCCGCGGTCGAGCAGTCCCTGCCAGACGTCCCGCCTCGCGTCGAACTCGCCGAAGAGCACGAAGTTCGCGTCGGAGTCCGCCACCGTCAGGCCCCGCCCGCGCAGCCAGCCGACCAGCGCGTCCCGCTCGGCGCGCAGCGCCGCCACGGTGGCGAGCGGCTCCTGCGCCAGGGCGAGCGCGGCCCGCGCGACCGCCTGGGTGACGGCGGACAGGTGGTACGGCAGGCGCACGATGAGCAGCTTCTCGACCAACTCGGGCGCGGCGGCCAGGTACCCGATCCGGGCGCCCGCCATGGCAAACGCCTTGGACATCGTCCGGGTCACCACCAGTCCCGGGTAACGCGGCAGCAGGCTCAGCGCGCTGGGCGTGCCCTCGCGGGCGAATTCCGCGTAGGCCTCGTCGATCACCACGATGCCGGGCGCCGCGTCGCAGACCGCCTCGATGAGCTCCAGCGGGGCGGCGGTGCCGGTGGGGTTGTTCGGCGAGGTCAGGAAGACCACGCTCGGCTGCGCGTCCCTGACCGCCCGGGCCGCCCGCCCGGGGTCCAGGCCGAAGTCCTCGTCCCGGTCCGCGGCCACCCACGCGGTGCAGGTCACCCTGGCGATCAGGGGATGCATGGAGTAGCCGGGGTCGAAGCCGAGGGCGCGCCGCCCCGGCCCGCCGAAGGCCTGCAGCAGTTGCTGGATAACCTCGTTCGACCCGTTGGCCGCCCACACCTGGCTGGCGGTCAGGCCGCCCCCGAGGTAGTCGGCCAGGTCCTTGCGCAGCTCGACGGCGTCCCGGTCCGGATACCGGTTAAGGGTCGCGGCCGCCTCGGCCACCGCGACGGCGACCGCCTGCACCAGGCGAGGGCTAGGCGGGTAGGGATTCTCGTTGGTGTTCAGCCGGACCGGCACGTCGATCTGCGGCGCGCCGTACGGATGCAGGTCTTTCAGGTCATCCCGAACGGGCAGTGGTGTCACGCTCATCAGGACGCACCATCGGCGTGAGGCACCCGGACGCGGACGGCCGCCACGTGCGCGGCCAGGTCTTCCGCGCCGCCCAGCGCGTCGATCAGCGGCGCGGTCGCGGCGAGAGCCTCACGGTCGCACTCCACCACGTTCACCAGCCGCAGGAAGGGGAACACGGAAAGCCCGCTGGTGTGCCGGGCGGTCCCCCCGGTCGGCAGCACGTGGTTGGAGCCGGCCAGGTAGTCCCCGAGGGACACGGGCGAGTACGGGCCGGCGAACACCGCGCCCGCGTTGGTGACCCGGGCGGCCAGCTTGGCCGCGTCACGGGACTGTATTTCCAGGTGCTCGGGCGCCCACGCGTCGCTTACGGCGAGCGCGGCGTCCAGGTCGTCGACGACGACGCACGCGGACTGGCCCGCGAGGGCTTTTTCCACCCGGTCCCGGTGCCTGGTGTCGGGTACCTGCCTGAGGAGCTCGGCGTCGACGCGGCCGGCCAGGTCGGCGTCGCAGGTAATGAGCAGGCAGGCCGCGAGCTCGTCGTGCTCGGCCTGCGCGATCAGGTCGGCGGCCACGTGGGCGGGGTCCGCGGTGTCATCGGCGATGATCGCCACCTCGGTGGGGCCCGCCTCGCCGTCGGTGCCGACCACCCCGCGCAGCACCCGCTTGGCGGCGGCCACGTAGACGTTGCCCGGCCCGGTGATGACGTCCGCCGGGGCGCAGTCCGCGGTACCGTAGGCGAACATGGCCAGTGCCTGGGCGCCGCCTGCCGCGTGCACCTCGGTCACGCCGAGCAGCGCGCACGCGGCGAGCACCGAGGGGTGCGGCAGCCCGCCGTGGCTCGCCTGCGGGGGGGATGCCACGGCGATCGCGGCGACGCCCGCGACCTGGGCCGGGACGATGTTCATCACCACCGAGGAGGGGTAGGCCACCAGCCCGCCCGGCACGTACACCCCGGCCCGGCCGACCGGGACGAACCGGCCGGTGACGGTGAGCCCCTCGGTGACCTGGGTGAAGGCCTCGCCGGGCAACTGGGCGACGTGTACCAGCCTGGTACGCCTGACGGCTTCGGCGAGGGCAGCCCTGACCGCGGGGTCGAGCGCGGCCAGCGCCGCGTCCAGGGCCGCCTGCGGCACCCGGGTGGTGGCCAGGTCTACGCCGTCGAAACGCGCCGTGTATTCGCGGACGGCCTCGGCGCCGCGACGCCTGACGTCATCGCAGACGGGGCGGATCTGCTCAACGGCGGCCTCGACGTCGGTCGCGGCGCGCGGCAGAACGCCGGCCAGAGCGGTTCGGTTCAGGCTGCCCGGTCCGCGCCTGCGCAGGTCGATACGGGAAATCACGCGCCCAGTCTACGGAGTCCCACCCACCTCCCCATCCCCCTTCGCTAGGCTGGTCCGCTTGTCCACATGCCGGACACGTGGGGGTCGTCCGGGCCGACGCCGCCCGCGGCAGACCGGCGGGCGCCGCTCTCGGCCAGCAGGATCGTGACCGAGGTGATCAGCGGCCAGAGCGCGAGCGCGCTCTTGGCCCCGAGCGCGAGCGAGGAGCGGAAGAAGGTCCCGTTCCGGCTCGTCGCGAGCAGGTGGTTATAGGTTCCCAGCCCGATGGTCTCGCCGATCCAGAGCGCGAGCAGGGCCGCGGCGACCGCGCCGAGAATGAGCCCGGCCGCGGCGGTCCACCCCGCCCGGCGGACCGCGAAGCGGTAGCCGAGGATGCCGGTGATCAGGCCTCCGACCACACTGAGCAGGCAGAACCAGGCGTCTGCGACGATGAACGCGCTGCTCTCCGCATTCACGAGGTCGGCCTCGCCGACCGCGACCTCCTGCAATAGCGCCCGCGGCGCCACCGCGACCCAGATGAGCCCGGCTACGATCCCGAGCACCGCGCTGCCGGCCAGCGCCGCCACGAAGACGGCCAGTCGCTCCTTCGTCCGTCCTCCTCTATCGCCGGATCGCTCCGCACGATCGTACCTGTCAGACTTCTGCCGTCCGCTAAGCCCAGGACCCTTAGCTGGGTCGGCCAGCACGCCCGCTCCAGCACACCGGCTTCGTCCCGCGCCCGCACCTAAGCACGCCCTGTCGGCCGCCACCGCCGCGGCCTTCTCCCGCCATGGCGTGCACGAGGGGCAGCAGTTCATCTTGCGCCGCCTGTGGGCCGAGGACGGGCTGACCCCCGGCGAGATCGCCAGGGGGCTCGGCCTGGCCACCCCCACGGTGACCAGGGCCGCTACCAGGATGGAGGCGGCCGGCCTGCTCCGCCGCGAGCCGCACCCGGGCGATCGCCGGCTGGTCCGGCTGGTGCTCACCGATCGCGGTCGTTCCCTGCGGGAAGTAATCGACGCCGAAACGGACAAGCTCACCGAGCGGGCGCTGGCAACGTTTCCCCCGGCCGATCGCGCAAACGTCGTCCGCGCGTTGCATGCCATTCGCCGTAATCTCACGGCGGGCTGACCAACCCCGCAATCCGGCGGATAACGATTACCGGGCGGTTTAGCCCGTGCCGAATGAGGAAAGTCGGATGGTCGGTTCCGACACCTCACGGAGGTACTCATGTCGACCGGAGCACTCATGGGCATCATCATCGCCGTCATCGTCGTGGTGGCAGCAGTAGTGGTCGGCTCGGGCGAACTAAGACGCGCACGGATGCGCCGGCAGTCCGGCCCCGAATATGACCGCCTGGCGCAGGAGCTAGGCAGCAGGAGAAAGGCCGACGCTGAGCTGACCGCCCGGCAGCGGCGAGTCGAAGCCCTCAGCATTCACCAGCTCTCGGCCCAGCAGCAGGCCAGCTACAGCGGGAACTGGACCGCGGCGCAAGAGCGGTTCGTCGACGCCCCGGCCGAAGCGGTATCCGCCGCGGGCACGCTGATCTGGGATGTCATGCGAGACCGCGGCTATCCCGCGGATGACAGGGAGGCCAGCCTGGAGGCCCTGTCCTTCTATCACGCCCGGTCGTTCGATTGTTACCGGCAGGCGCAGGGCATACGGGCCGAGACGGCCACCACCGAGGAACTCAGGGCCGCCATGATCCGTTACCGGGCCCTGTTCGGGGACTTGACCGGCCTGGGAAACGGCCATGGACAGCCCGAGCGGGACCGTGTTGCGGAGATCCGCGAACGTACAGCGGATACTCCGCGATAGCACTCAGCAGGAAAGGGGTAATTCCTATGACGCAGGATCAGTACGGCCAGGCGCGGGAGTGCGGCTATGTCGTCCACGGCCAGGTGGCCGGGAACGAAACCGATGAATCCGCCGACGACGAGGGCAAGCCGATGACCCGCTTCCAGAAGGTCGCATCCGCCCTGCGCGGAGACCGGACCGACCGGGACGAGCCAGGCACAGATGTCCGGGATGATGCCGGGCGTCAGGCGCCCTCAGACCAGGCAGGTACCGTGCCGGCGGCACCGGACCCCTATGCGGCCAGCCCCAGCGGCACCGATCCCAATGGCAGCTACCCGAATGGCACCTACCCCAGCGGCGCCTTCCCTGATGACGAGGCGGCAGGGCCCAACGGGACTCGGTTGGACCAGGCCGTCGCGGTGTCCAGCCAGGCCGCCGCGGGCACTCAGGACCCGACACCCACGCAGCCGAACATGTACGGCACTGGCACTGGCACTGGCACTGCCGCCGGCCCTGGCGCCCGCGCCGATGCCGGGGACCAGACCGACCCTGCCACCACCATGCCGGACGTGCCGGCGGCGCAGATGCCTGGCGACATGCCCGTAGTGCAGGCGCTCGGCGACGTGCCGGTGACCCGGACGCCCGGCAGCGCCGCCGCTCCGGCACAGGATGCACCGGGGATGCGGCCGGGCGAGGCAGCAGGCACGCTGGAGAACCTTGGCGATCTGGCCTACGCTGACCTGCTCCCGGACGCGTCGGTTTACACCGAGCAGTGGCAGCAGATCCAGTTCAAGTTCGTCGACGACCCGCACGCCTCGGTGACGGAGGCCGCCGATGTCGTCGCGCAGGTGACCGCCAGGCTGGAAGCGGCCATCCAGGAGCGGCAGCGGGCCATCGAGGCCAGGCAGCAGGCTATCCAGGAGCAGCAGCGCTCGCTGCGCGGCCGGTGGGGTGAGGGCGCGCGGGCTGACACCGAGACGCTGCGGGAGACGCTGCGGATGTACAAGGCGTTCCTCGACCAGCTGGTCGGCCCCAAGGTCTGAGGGGCCTAGCTCACGCAGGCAGGTCCGAGTAGCTGCTTCAGGTCGCCGATCAGGGCGGGCGAGGTGGCTACTCGGAGTTTGTCGTCGAGCCGCACCACCGTGGTGCGCTCGTGACCGCGCAGCTTCAGGTGCACCTCGGTCGGCCCGGGATGGGTGACAAGCACCTCCCTGAGCCGCTCCACCACGGGGGGCACGCACCTGGCCACCGGCATCGATACCACGAAGGGGCCCGACTCATCGACCGACAGATCGGGGATGGTCAGGTCCATCGCGATCAGCTTGGGCGCGTCGTCCCGGCGATCCACCTTGCCCTTCACCACCACCACCGCGTCCTCGGCGATAGACGTGGCGTACAGCTGATAGGTCTGCGGGAAGAACAGCACCTCGATCGCCCCGGCCAGGTCCTCGAGCGTGGCCGCCGCCCATTGGTTGCCCTGCTTGGTCACCTTGCGCTGCACTCCGGACAAGATGCCGCCTACCTTGACGATCTGCGCGTCGGACCGGTCGCCGCTGCGGGGCCGCTCGGCGTCTTCGGCCATCAGGTCAGCCAGTGAGCAGTCGCCTTCCCTGGCGATGATGTGCTCAATGCCGAACAGCGGATGGTCCGAGACGTAGAGCCCGAGCATCTCACGCTCGAAGTTGAGCACGGTGGCCTTGTCCCACTCTCCCGCCGGGACAGGCACGTCGAAGACCGCCTCCGCCTCGGCATCGCCGCCGAACAGCGAGTCCTGCCCGATCGCCTCGTTACGCTTGATATCAATCACGGCGTCCACGGCCTGCTCGTGCACCAGCACCAGGCCCTTGCGCGCGTCCCCGAACGAATCGAACGCGCCCGCCTTCACCAAAGACTCGATCACGCGCTTGTTGCATACCACGAGGGGCACCTTGCGCAAGAAATCGGCGAAGCTAGTGAAGCTGCCCTTGGACTTGCGGGCGGCGATGATCGCCTCCACCACGTTGATACCCACGTTGCGGATCGCGGCCAGGCCGAACCGGATGTCCTGCCCGACCGGCGCGAACGTCGCGACCGATTCGTTGACGTCGGGCGGCAGCACCTTGATGCCCATCCGGCGGCATTCGCTCAGGTAAAGCGCCGACTTGTCCTTGTCGTCGCCCACCGAGGTGAGCAGCGCGGCCATGTACTCCGCCGGGAAGTTCGCCTTCAGGTACGCGGTCCAGTACGACACCAGGCCGTACGCGGCCGAGTGCGCCTTGTTGAACGCATAGCCCGCGAACGGGACGAGGACGTCCCAGACCGCCTGGATCGCCTTGTCTGAGTAGCCGCGATCCCGGCAGCCCTGATGGAACGGGACGAACTCCTTGTCCAGGATCTCTTTCTTCTTCTTGCCCATGGCGCGGCGTAGCAGGTCGGCCTGGCCGAGCGTGTAACCGGCCAGGATCTGGGCGGCCTTCTGCACCTGCTCCTGGTAGACGATCAGGCCGTAGGTCGGCTCGAGCACCTCCCGGAGCGGCTCCTCGAGCTCGGGGTGGATGGGAGTGATCTCCTGCTGCCCGTTCTTGCGCAGCGCGTAATTGGTGTGCGAGTTAACGCCCATCGGGCCTGGCCGGTACAAGGCGCCGACCGCGGAGATGTCCTCGAAGTTGTCCGGCTTCATCATCCGCAGCAGCGAGCGCATGGGGCCGCCGTCGAACTGGAAGACGCCCAGCGTGTCGCCCCGTCCCAGCAGCTCGTAGGTGGGCTTGTCGTCCAGGAGCAGGCTCAGCAGGTCGATCGAGATGTCCCGGTTCTTCTCGATCGCCGCGACCGCGTTGGCCATGATGGTCAGGTTGCGCAGGCCGAGGAAGTCCATCTTCAGGAGCCCGAGGGCCTCGCAGGTCGGGTAGTCGAACTGCGTGATCACCGCGCCGTCGTTGGGCCGGGTCCAGACCGGGATGTGGTCGGTCAGCGGCTCCGCGGACATGATCACGCCGGCCGCGTGCACGCCCGGCTGCCTGATCAGCCCCTCGATACCGCGCGCGGTATCGATGACCTGCTTGACTTCCGGCTCGGCCTCGTACAGGGCGCGGAGCTCGCCCGCCTCCTTGTGCCTGGGGTGGTTCTCGTCGAAGATCCCGGACAGCGGGATGTCCTTGCCCATGACGGCCGGCGGGAACGCCTTGGTGATCCGGTCCCCCAGCGCGTAGGGGTGGCCGAGAACCCGGCAGGAGTCCTTGATCGCGGCCTTGGCCTTGATCGTGCCGTAGGTGATGATCTGCGCGACCCGGTCCGAACCCCACTTCTGGGTCACGTACCTGATCACGTCGGCGCGCCCGCGCTCGTCGAAGTCGATGTCGATGTCGGGCATCGACACGCGCTCGGGATTGAGGAAGCGCTCGAAGATCAGGCCGTGAACCAACGGGTCCAGGTCGGTGATGCCCATCGCGTAGGCCACGATCGAGCCGGCCGCGGAACCCCGGCCCGGACCCACCGCGACGCCGTTGTTCTTCGCCCACATGATGAAGTCCGCGACCACCAGGAAGTAGGCCGGGAACCCCATCTGGCAGATGATCTGGATCTCGTACTCGGCCTGCTTGCGCCGCACCTCGTCGTACCCGTCCGGGTACCGGCGGTCCATCCCCTTCCACACCTCGGCGCGGAACAGCTCATCCTCGGACTCGAAGCCGTCGGGAATGGGGAACCGCGGCATCAGGTTGACGAACTCGAACATGCCGCCCGCGTCGACCCGGTCCGCGATCAGGAGCTGGCTGTTACGGCAGCCCTGCTGCCACAGGTCGCTGCGGTCCAGGGCGTACATCTCGGCCGCGGACTTGATGAAGTAGCCGGTGCCGTCGAACCGGAACCGGTCGGCGTCGGCCAGGGTCTTGCCGGTCTGGATGCACAGCAGCATGTCCTGGGCCTGGGCGTCCTGCTCGCGGGTGTAGTGCGAGTCGTTCGTGACCACCGGCGGGATGCCGAGCTTCTTGCCGATCTCGGCCAGGCCGTCGCGGACCCGGCGCTCGATCTCAAGCCCGTGCTCCATCAGCTCGAGGAAGTAGTTCTCCTTGCCGAAGATGTCCTGCCACTCGGCGGCCGACGCCAGCGCCTCGTCGAACTGGCCCAGGCGCAGCCTCGTCTGCAGCTCACCCGACGGGCAGCCGGTGGAGGCCATCAGCCCGGCGGCATGCGCCGCGATGATCTCCTTGTCCATCCGCGGCCACTTGACCAGCCAGCCTTCGGCGTACGAGCGGGAGGAAAGCTTGAAGAGGTTATGCAGGCCCTGTTTGTTCCGCGCCCAGATGGTCTTGTGCAGATAGGCGCCGGCGGCGGAGACGTCGTCCTTCTTCTGGTGCGGCTGGCCCCACAGGATGCGGTTGGTGTTGTTCCTGGCCTCGGGCGCGACGTAAGCCTCGATCCCGATCACCGGCGTGATGCCCGCGTCCACGGCCTGCCGGTGGAACTCGGCGGCGCCGAACATGTTGCCGTGGTCGGTCATCGCCACATGCGTCATGCCCTGGTTCTTGACCTCCGCGAACAGGTCCTTCAGGCGGGCGGCCCCATCCAGCATGGAGTACTCGGTATGCACATGCAGGTGAGCGAACGGGCTCTGGGTCGCCGGGGCCGTCATGAACGAAACCGCCTCCTCCGGGCACGCGAACGCCGCCCCTCACGCCTGAGCACCGTACGTAAGCACGGGCGCCGCCAGGCACGCAGGGCGCGTGACCATCATCCGAAGCCGGGGATCCCCGGTAGTTACTACCCTAACGCCTGCGGGCCCCTCGGGTGCGATGGCTCGCCGACAGCACCGGATGAAGGTGTTTTCTGCGGCTTGTTGCGGATTCCGGCGACCGGGTCGGCGCGGGATCAACCCCAGCGGATGCGCATGCTCGACTGCCACCAGGCGAGGAAATTCTCGTCCCCGCTTATCCGGACGCCGTCCGGACCGGCCGCGCGGCGGTTCCACAGGAACAGGTAGAGGCCGGACGCGGGGCCGCTGATAAGGCCGTCCGCCGGGCCTTCCGGTCCGCCGGGACCTCGACGTGCCTGGATCCGGCCCTCTTCGGCGCTCAGGTGCCAGGCGTCCCCGGTGTCGGTGGTCCGGACCCGCAGGACGCCGTCATGATCCGCCGACGGCCGGTATTTGCGGCGCTGGCCGAATCCCATGATCAGCTCGTCGATGCCGTCGGCGGCGAAATCGGGGGCGTATTGGGGCCGGGCGCCGGCCGCGCTCTCCGCGTCGGCCCGGTGGATGGCGGTCTCGTGGGCCTGTCGGCGCGCCCAGAACGCCAGCGGGGACGAGGCCGGCATGAACGTCGCGCAGTCAAGGTCAGGATCGGCCGTGGCCAGCGCCTGCACCAGCGCGGCGTGGCCGGCGCGGAACCAGTCGATCAGGCCGGGATCAGGCGCGCCGCCCGTCAGGATTTCCTCTTCGGAAGGCCCGCCCAGGACGCTGGCCGGAAGCTCGGTGATGTGCCGGGCCGCCCACCGGTGGATGTAGCCGGTGTGCCGCAGCAGGTCCTTCACCCGCCAGGGCGGGCACGCCGGGATGGCCGCTTCCAGGCCGGCCCGGCCCGCCGCATCAGCCAGCAGGCCGCCCTGGGTGCGCAGCGCGTCAACGTGATCAGCGATCTCCACCCGGCCATTCTGCCCCGCCGGGACCTGCTGGCGCTCGGGACCTATCGGGCGGGGCTCAGCTCTCAGCGCGCAGGACATCCAGGGCGTGGGCCAGGTCGGCGGGGTAGTTGCTGGTGAACGAGACCTCACCGCCTCCGGCGGGGTGAGCGACCGTCAGGCTGACCGCGTGCAGCCACTGGCGGGTCAGGCCGAGCCTGGCCGCCAGCACCGGGTCGGCGCCGTAGAGCAGGTCGCCGACTATGGGATGCCTGATGGCGGTCATGTGCACCCTGATCTGGTGGGTCCGGCCTGTTTCCAGGTGCACCGACGCCAGGCTGGCCGCCCGGAACGCCTCCAGCGTGTCGTAGTGGGTCACGCTCGGCCGGCCATCGCTGACCACCGCGAACCGCCCGTCACCCGACGGATGCCTCCCGATCGGGGCGTCCACGGTGCCGCGCAGCGGATCCGGATGCCCCTGCACGAGCGCGTGATACCGCTTATCCACGGTGCGCTCGCGGAAGGCCCGCTTCAGGTCGCTGTAGGCCCGCTCGCTCTTGGCCACCACCATCACGCCCGTGGTATTCGCATCCAGGCGGTGCACGATGCCCTGGCGTTCGGCGGCGCCGCTGGTGGCCACCGTGTGCCCGGCCGCGGCCAGCCCGCCGATGACGGTCGGCCCCGACCATCCGGGTGCCGGATGCGCGGCTACCCCGCGCGGCTTGTCCACGACCACGATGTCGTCATCTTCGTACAGCACGACCAGGCCATCGACCAGCCGGGGCGGTTCGGCCGGCCGCGGCGACGGGAGAGTGACCTGCAGCGGCTCGCCGGCCAGTACGCGGTCCGACTTAGCGGCGGGCCGGCCGTCGAGCCGTACCATGCCGTCACCAATCAGTTCGGCGGCCCTGGACCTGGACAGCCCGAACATCCTGGCCATGGCGGCGTCGAGCCGCTCGCCGTCCAGGCCTTCTGGGACGGCGACCTCACGCTCATCCGGAACTGTCATCGCCCGTCGTCCGCCGTCCGAGACTCGGCGGTCCTTGACTTCGGCTCCGGATTATCCGGTTTCGGATTATCTTGTTTCGGATAGTCCGGCACCGGGGCATCCGGCACCGGGGAGTCGGTCACCTGGACAGCCCTGGTGCCGTCCAGCCGGACGCCTCGCAGGGCAAGCAGCACGACGAGCACGCCGGCGCAGCAGATGGCGGAGTCGGCGAGGTTGAAGACCGGCCAGTGCGGCAGCTCAATCCAGTCGACGACGTGCCCCTGGAACGCCGCCGGGGCACGGAAGATCCGGTCCAGCAGGTTGCCGGTGGCTCCGCCAAGCAGCAGCCCGAGCGCAATGGCCCAGCCGATGCTGCGCAGGTTCCGCGCGGTGCGCAGGATGTAGACGATCACGCCGAGGGCGATGGCGGTGAACACGATCGTCATCGACGTGCCGATGCTGAACGCGGCGCCGCCGTTGCGGGTCAGCGTGAGCGTGAGCAGCCCGCCCAGCAGCCGGATCGACGCGTGATCAGCCATCTTCGCGACCACGATGGCCTTGGAGATGACGTCGGCCGCGATGACGAACACGGCCACCCCGATCAGCAGCCGGATCCGGCGCGGCCGCTCGGTTCCGTTCAGCGGCGTTCCTGCCGCTGCTTGCACTCCACGCACAGGGTCGCCCGCAGGAATGCCAGCAGGCGCGCCTTCCCTATCGGCTTGCCGCAGGATTCGCATACTCCATATGTTCCCGCATCAATCCGGCCCAGGGCACGCTCACCCTGGTCGAGCAGGTCCCGGGCGTTCTGGGCCAGGGACAGCTCGTGCTCGCGCGCGAACGTCTTCGTCCCGGCGTCCGCCTCGTCATCGCCGGCGGCCTGGAGTGAGTCGCTAAGGCGATCGGCCAGGTCAGCGGTTGTCTTGTCGATATCGGTGCGCAAGCCGGCGGCTTCGGACTCGAGCTCGCCCTGCACCTGCCTGAGTTCCCCGGCGGTCCAGGGCTCCTCGCCTGGCCGCACCGGCAGGCTGGCGCTATCGGACTGCGGCGCTGCGGACCGCGAAGCTGCGGGCATACGCGGCCTCCGTTCATTTTGAGAAAAGTGGTCACCGCAGGTTAATTCGCGGTGCTACGCGTGGCAAACCGGATCCCGGCCGCGCCACCCGGTGGTTCAGCTACGCCGCGGCTCAGTTAGCCTGTGCCGGTGCAGGGATTCGAACCGCTTCCCGCGCCGGTCGACCTGCCCGCGCTCGAGCGAGAGGTACTCGCCCGCTGGCAGGCGGCGGGAATCTTCGAGCGGTCACTGAAACAGACAGAGGGCGGACCGGCCTGGATTTTCTACGAGGGCCCGCCGACCGCTAACGGGATGCCCGGCGTGCATCACGTGGAGGCCCGGACCTTCAAGGACCTTTTCCCCAGGTTCAAGACCATGCAGGGCTTTCACGTCCCGCGCAAGGCCGGCTGGGACTGCCACGGGCTCCCCGTCGAGGTCGCGGTGGAAAAGGAACTCGGCCTGACCGGCAAGCGGGACATCGAGGCGTACGGGGTCGCCCAGTTCAACGCGCGGTGCCGCGAGTCGGTGCTCAGGCACGTCGACGCCTGGCTCGAGATGTCACGGCGGATGGGTTACTGGGCCGACGGCCAGCACGCTTACCAGACCATGGACCCCAGCTACATCGAATCGGTCTGGTGGTCACTCAAGACCGTCTACGACGCCGGACTGCTGGTCCGTGACTTCCGGATCAGCCCCTACTGCCCGCGCTGCGGCACGCCGCTTTCCGATCACGAGATGGGCCAGCCCGACGTCTACAGAGGCGTCCGCGACCCGGCCGTCACGGTCAGGTTCCGGCTGCGCTCGCTGCCCCCGGCTGCGCCGCCCGAACTCGAGGGCGCCGACCTGCTGGTGTGGACCACCACGCCCTGGACGCTGGTCTCCAACACCGCGGTGGCGGTCCACCCGGAGGCCACCTACGTGCTGGCCCGCAGGTCACGCGATGGAGACCGGGTGGTGGTCGCCGACGACCTGTTCGCCAGCGTGCTCGGTGACGGCTGGCACGTGGTGCTCCGGTTCCGCGGGCAGGATCTGGTGGGAGCGAGTTACCACCGCCCGTTCGGCATAGTAAAGATCCCTGACGCTCATATCGTGGTTCCAGGGGCATTCGTGACCACAGAAGATGGCACCGGGCTGGTCCACCTGGCCCCCGCGTTCGGTGCCGACGACATGGAAACCTCGCGCGCGCACGGGCTGCCGGTGGTCAACCCGGTGCGGCCCGACGGGCATTTCGAGGACGACGTGCCGATGGTCGGCGGGATGTTCTTCAAGGATGCCGACCGGCGGCTGATGGAGGACCTCGACGACCGGGGCCTTCTTTTCAGGTCGGAATGGCACGAGCACAGCTACCCGCACTGCTGGCGGTGCGGCACTTTGCTGCTTTACTACGCGCTGCCCTCATGGTTCATCAAGACCACCGCGATCAAGGACAAGCTGCTCGCCGAGAACGAGCGGACCAACTGGTACCCGGAGACGGTCAAGCACGGGCGCTATGGCGAGTGGCTGCGAAGCAACGTGGACTGGGCCCTGTCCCGGACCAGGTACTGGGGCACGCCGCTGCCGCTGTGGGTGTGTTCCGAAGAGCACGTGACCTGCGTGGGCTCGCTGGCCGAGCTGTCCGCGCTGGCTGGCAGGGACCTGACAGGACTCGACCCGCACCGGCCGTTCGTGGACGCGGTCACGTTCTCGTGCCCCGGCTGCGGGGCCCGCGCGCGGCGGGTACCCGAGGTGATCGACGTCTGGTACGACTCGGGCTCGATGCCGTTCGCCCAGTTCGGCGCGCCGCTGCAGGGTATGTCCGAGTTCGAGGCCGCGTATCCGGCACAGTTCATCTGCGAGGCGCTCGACCAGACCCGCGGCTGGTTCTACTCGCTGATGGCCGTGGGGACGCTGGTGCTCGGGCGTTCGGCCTACGAGAACGCGGTGTGCGTGGGGCTGCTCGTGGACGAGACGGGCCGCAAGATGAGCAAGCACCTCGGCAACGTGCTCGAGCCGATACCGCTGATGGACATGCACGGCGCCGACGCGCTGCGCTGGTTCTTCGCGGTGTCCGGCTCGCCGTGGAGCGCGCGCCGGGTCGGGCCTGACCTGCTCGGCGAGATCGTCAGGAAGGTGCTGCTTACCTTCTGGAACACGGTGTCCTTCCTGGTCCTTTACGCGAACGCGGGCGGCTGGACGGTCTCAGATACCGGCTCGGCGCCGCCGGTCGAGGACCGCCCGCTGATCGACCGGTGGGTGCTCAGCGAGCTGCATTCGGCGCTGCGGGATGTCACTTTGTCTTTGGAGGGGTTCGATACCGCGGCCGCAGGCCGGCGGATCGCTGTTTTGATCGACGATCTGTCTAACTGGTACGTGCGCAGGTCGCGCCGCCGGTTCTGGGACGGGCCTGCCGCACCGGAGAGCGCGGCGGCGTTCGCCACGCTGTACGAGTGCGTCCGCGTCCTGATGTTGATGATGGCGCCGATCACGCCGTTCCTCACCGACTACGTCTGGGGCGTGCTGCGGTCGGCCGACGCGCCGGAGTCTGTGCACCTGGCCTCGTGGCCCGCGCCCGATCCCCGGCTGATCGACCCGGCGCTGTCCGCGCAGATGGCGCTGACGCGCCGGCTGGTTGAGCTCGGGCGGTCGGCCCGGTCCGGCGCTTCGGTCCGCAGCAGGCAGCCGCTGAGCCGTGCGCTGATCGGGGCGCCTGGTTTCGAGGACCTGCCGGAAGAGCTGCGGGGACAGATCGCGGCGGAGCTCAACGTGACATCGCTCGGCGTCCTCGGCGGTTCAGGGGCGCTGGTGGACTACGCGGTCAAGCCCAACTTCAGGTCGCTCGGCCGCCGGTTCGGCGCGCGGACCCCTGCCGTGGCTGCGGCCATCGCCGCGGCGCCGGCTGCGGACATCGCGACGGCGGTGCTGGCGGGCGGCACGGTCTTTGTGGCCGTTCCCGGTTCCGGTTTTGTTTCCGGTTCCGGGGAGTCGGTCGCCGTCGGCGCGGATGACGTGATCGTAACGCAGACGCCCCGTGCGGGCTGGGCCGTGGCCACCGACGCAGGCGAAACCGTGGCGATCGACACCGCGGTCACCCCTGAACTTCGCCGCGAGGGCCTCGCCCGCGAGTTCATCCGGGGTGTCCAGGAGGCCCGCAAGAACGACGGGCTCGACGTCAGTGACCGGATCTCGCTGCGCTGGTCGGCCGCTGACGCAGACGTGGCCGCAGCGCTGACCGAGCACGCCCCGCAGATCGCCAGCGAGGTGCTGGCCGTGGAGTACGAGGCGGGTGACGAGGCTTCGGCGGACTTTGCCGAACATGCCGATCCCGATCTGGGGCTGAGGTTCTGGCTGCGCCGCGCCTGAGGTGGATCGACGGCGTGCTGGCGCGGCTGGGCGCTGGGTGCCCGGCGGCTGGGCGCCTGGCCCGGCGCGCTGACGACCGCCGCACGGCACTGCCCGCCGTCCCGCTTGGCCATTTTCACTCACTTGCTGGAGATACTCGGCTTTTATCGCGGAGGATTTCGGCTTAGTGGAGGGTTTTGGCCACTGGGAGCCCCCAAATGCTCCACGGAACCCGAATCCTCCACGATCTTTTACCGGCCGAGCGCACCAGGGCAATCATGGCGCACACTGGCACCACCAGACGCGGAGTAAGGCAGCAAAAGCCGGGATTTCATGTCGAGACAGAGCGGTGCAGGGCCGATTTCCGGCATGGATAGCTTTCGTCCTACTCGGGAGCTCTGCCGGGCTGATCGGGGAGGCACGCCCGGCAAGGGGTGCAGCCCGCTTCCCGGGCCGCCGCAAGCGTCCTCTTCTCCAGGTCATCCTCACCCATGAAACGGATGAGAAGGCAGCTTGCTTTGTGATACCTCGGGACGCCAGGGACCACAGTTACCACGGGATCGGGATCGGGGCCGGGATCCGGGGCAGGCGGGCTCGTGCCAGCCGATGTGACGGAGGTGGGGTCGGCTGGGGCGGCAGCAGGCGGGGTGGCGGCAAGCGGGGTGGCGGCAAGCGGGGTGGCGGCAAGCGGGGCGGCGGGGCTGGCGCCGACGGACTCAGGCGATCCGGCCGAGCGGATGCCGTCGGCGGATTCGGGCGCGGAGGGTTGCGGGGTGGTCTCGGGGGGCGCGCTCGCTGGAGCGCCTTCGGCTGCGGGCGGTGATCCGGCCGCGGGAGACATTGGAGCGCCGACGGTACCGGCCGGCTGGGGTAGGGCCGACGGGGGCACGACTGCAGGCTGGGAGGCGGCCGGGCCGGGCTCGGGTGCCTGCTGGGCGGTCTGGCCGGCGGGGGCGCTCGCGGGCTCGGGGTCCTTGGCGGGTTGGGGGTCCTTGGCGGCGGACGGCTGGCTCGTGGTGCTTGGCTGATCCCCGGCGCCCGGCTGGATTGCGCTGGCTAGCTGGCTGGTGGCAGCTGATTGGGCCGGGGCTTTGGTGAACTCGGGAGTATCGGAAGGCGCCGACGCTGTAGCGGGTGCTGGGGAGGGATGCGACGTGAATGCGGCCAGGGGGCGGCTGACGTCAGCCGGGCGGGTAGGTGGTGCCTGCGCGGCCGACTGGACGCGGGGGAAGGTACCCGTCGGGGGGACGGCGCTTTCCCAGAGCGCGGCCGCGGCCGCGCCACCGGCCGACGGGCCGCCGGTAGCGGTATCCGCCTGGTGATTACGGTCCGTGGCGCTGGCGGCGGCCTCAGCGGCACCGGGGCGGGCGGCAGCGGGTTCCCACAGCGAGCCGGCGGCGGGTTCCCAGACCGGACCCGCGGCGGACGGGCGCGGGTAACCCTGGAGCCCCGACTGCGCCTGCGGGGCCTGGACGCCAGCGGCCTGCGCGGGTACCGGCTCTTGCCGGACAACGTCAGATGCGGCCGTCTTGGGCTTGCCGAACAACGCACGCCACTTGACGGCCGCACCTAGGACCAGCGCCAGCAGGGCTACCCCGCTGACGCCGATCGCTGCGTAGACGAGCAGTAGCTTGCTGGTGACCACACCAGCGACCAGCAGTCCGACCGCGACGACCACGAGAAACGCACTGAAAAGGATCACAGGCGTTCTCCTAGCGGCCCCCGCAGGTCCCTTTTGTACCTACCGGCGCTCGCGCGAGGGCGCTCCATCACTGGTACGGAACCCGCCGGAGTGCTGCACGACGTCAGGCACTCCGTACTGGGTGGTGCCCGGTCCGCCGTTACGCACGCCTGCTGGCGCGAGAGCGGCCGACATCGGCGGCTGGGAGCCCGAACCCACGGTGGGGAACGTCCCGCTGTCGGTAACGCCTGCCTCCAGGTCACGCAACTGGCCTTCGAGGTATGCCTTCAGCCTGCTGCGGTACTCGCGCTCGAACGCGCGCAGGTCATCGACCCGACGCTCGAGCTCCTCACGGGTCTGAACCAGGGAACCCATCGCCTGGCGGTGCCGCTCCTGGGCGTCACGCTCGAGGCTCTCAGCCCGTGCTCGCGCGTCGCCGGTGATCTGCTCCGCCTGGCGCCTGGCCTTGGTGAGCACCTCGTCCGCCTCGCGGCGGGCGCGGCCCAGGGTCTCGTCGGCTTCCCTGCGAGCGTCGGCGATGGCCTGATCGGCCGTCTGCTGCGCCAGCGAGAGCACGCGCGCAGCCGTGTCCATGTTGTCCTCGATGTGCGGCATCCCGCCCATCATGACTGGCTCGGGCTGCCTGCGTTCGGGCTCCACACGCGGTTCTGGAGCCATCATCTCGGGCTTCGGGTCGGATAGCGGAGAGCTCAATGCGGGAACGGCTGACTTGCCGCCGCGCAGGCATTCCGCCAGCTTGGCGCGAAGTTCTTCGTTCTCCTGGATCAGCCGGTCGAGCTCGGCCTCGACCTCGTCAAGGAAGGCGTCGACCTCTTCCTCGTCGTAGCCGGGCCTGAGCCTGGTCGTACTGAACTGCTTGTTCCGCACATCCGCGGGCGTCAGCGGCATCTCGTCTCCTCGGCGCACTTGGACCGTGTTCTAGACGACGGTACCCGAATCAAAGGTGCGGCACGACCACTTCAAGCAGGATCAGAACCACGATGAACAGAACCATGAAGCTGAGGTCCATGGCCACCATACCGAGCCGGAGCGGCGGGATGAAGCGGCGGAGGAACTTTAGTGGCGGATCTGTAGCGGTAAAGATACCCTCAGCGACTACTAGGAGGATGCCGGAGGGACGCCAATCACGGGCGAAGACCTGGATCCAGCCGAAGATCATCCTGGCGATCAGCACGACAAGATAGATCGTCAGGACGTAGGTCAGGACTTCCCTCAGGTACTGCACAAATCCACCTGGTTCTTAGTGCCGATCCGGCCGGCGAGGTCACTGATCAGCGTCGCGCCACCACTGCTTGCTGGCTAGCTCTGGTTGAAGAAGCCGCGCTCTGCGATGCGAGCCTTGTCCTCCGCCGTCACCTCAACGTTCGCGGGAGACAGCAGGAAGACCTTATTAGTCACACGTTCAATGCTCCCGCGCAAACCGAAGATCAGGCCCGCCGCGAAGTCAACGAGACGCTTGGCGTCGCTGTCGACCATCTCGGTCAGGTTCATGATCACCGGAGTGCCATCGCGGAAGTGTTCCCCAATAGTACGCGCTTCATTGTAAGTGCGAGGATGCAGTGTCGTAATACGTGCCAGGTCAGTCGTCTGCGGCGCGTGCTCGGCACGCCAGTCGGGGGCCTGGTAGCCGGCGTAGTCGGACTGGCCGAGGCGCGCATCGGCCTCATCCGGCACCTCGGGTCCCTGTCCCTCCGCCTGCTCGTCGTACTCCTCATACTCGCCGTACGAGTCATACTTCTCGGAGTAGCGGTGGTCGTCCTCCACGAGACCGAGGTAGACCGCCATCTTTCGCATGGCACTGGCCATCCTTCAGTCCTCCCAACCCGTACCCGTATTTGCCAGCCGTTTCGGCTTCACGCGTGGGACATTACCTGACACGAGGCCCGCGATCGCCGAGCAACGCCGTACCGATTCGCAGGTGTGTCGCGCCGGCCTTGACGGCGGCCTCAAGATCGCCGCTCATACCGGCCGATATCACCGTGGCGGATGGCCTGACGGCACGCACGGCCTCGGCACTGCCGCGCAGGCTCGCGAATGCCTCAGCGGGCGCCATTCCGAGCGGGGCGATGGCCATCACGCCGCCGAGCACCAGTCCGGGTTCGGCCTCCAGTGCTTCGGCCAAGGCGGGAACCTCGCCCGCCGGGGCACCGCCGCGAGCCGGGTCGCGGTCCAGGCTGATCTCGATGAGGCAGTCCATGACCCGTTCCGCGCGCCGCGCCGCCCGGCCGAGCGCGCGGATCAGGCGCAGCCGGTCGACCGAGTGCACGACATGAGCGTAGCGAACGACGCTTGCGCACTTGTTCGTCTGCAGCTGGCCGATGAAATGCCAGGTGAGATCCAGGTCAGCGCACTGCGCGGCCTTCGGCGCGGCCTCGGCGTCGCGGTTCTCGCCGACGTCGGACAGGCCAAGCTCGCTCAGCAGCCGGACGTCGGAAGCGGGCCTGGTCTTGGTCACCGCGATCAGCGTGATGTCGCCGGGATCCCTCCCGGCGACATCACACGCCTTGGCGATGCGGCGCCGCACTTCGGCTAGCCGCGCGGCGAGCTCTTCCCGCCGAACTGAATCGGTCACTTCAAGAAGTCGGGGACATCCAGGTCGTCGTCTTCTTCGAACACGACGGGGCGGCGCCGGGTGGTGGCGACATCGAAGGTCTTCGCGGCCGTATCGGCATGCACCGGCCGGAACCCGGCCGGGTCAGGAGCGTCCGATATCGCGGGAACTCGCTCCGGCCTGACCGCATCCGGCCTGGACATCTCCTGCGCCGGAACCGAGCTGGGCTGGGCCGGCCAAGGCTGGGCCGCGCTGGGCGGGTCCGAGCTGGATTGGGCCGACCAGGGCTGGGCCGGGCCGGGCTGGGCCGGGCTGGGCTGGGCTGACCAGGGCTGGGCCCCGGGCGAATCGGCTGGCTCGGTGGCGCCGTCGTCCATCACCGCCGCGGTGAGCACGGCGCCGCGACCGTTCGCGGCCGGCGCTGCGCCAGGATCGAAGGCGGCCGCGGGCGCGGGGCCGTCGCTGGCCGCGGGCACAGAGGGATTCGAGTCGGCGCCGAACCCGTCGCCTCCGGCCCGGCCGTAGCCAGCTGGGGCGAACTCGGAAACGGCACGTCCGTGCCGCGGCGCCACGTCCGCCGATCCCGCCGCCTGGCCGATGCCAGCTCCGCCGGCAGCCGGGGCGCCGGCAGCCGGAGCGCCTGGCCGGTGAGCTTCCGGCAGTAGTGCTACTGGCAACCGGGCCGCCGAACCCCGTACTTCCTGATCCGTTGCTGGTAAAGGACGAACTGCTGGAATCGGAGGTGCTGGCGCTTGCGGTCCGGCCCGTCCGGTTCTCGTCGAGACCGGCGGCGATGACCGTCACCCGCACCTCGTCGCCGAGGGCGTCGTCGATGACGGCGCCGAAGATGATGTTGGCGTCCACCGCGGCGGAGTTGGCCACGAGCTGCGCGGCCTCGTTGATCTCGAACAGCCCGAGATCCGAACCGCCCTGGATGGACAGCAGCACGCCGTGGGCGCCGTCGATGCTCGCCTCGAGCAGCGGACTCGAGATCGCCATCTCGGCCGCCGCCACCGCGCGGTCGTCGCCGCGGGACGAGCCGGTGCCCATCAGCGCCGAGCCCGCGCCCGACATCACGGATTTCACGTCGGCGAAGTCCAGGTTGATCAGGCCGGGCGTGGTGATGAGGTCAGTGATGCCCTGAACACCGGAGAGCAGCACCTGGTCCGCGGCCTTGAACGCGTCCAGGACGCTCACGTGCCGGTCCGAGATCGAGAGCAGCCGGTCGTTGGGGATGACGATCAGCGTGTCGACCTCGCTGCGCAGCCGCTCAATGCCGGACTCGGCCTGCACGATGCGGCGCTTGCCCTCGAACCCGAACGGCCGGGTGACCACGCCGATCGTGAGCGCGCCCAGCGAGCGGGCCACGCTCGCGACCACAGGAGCGCCGCCGGTGCCCGTGCCGCCGCCCTCGCCGGCCGTGACGAAGACCATATCGGCCCCCTTGAGGACCTCCTCGATCTCCTCGCGGTGATCTTCGGCCGCCTTGCAGCCGACGTCGGGGTTGGCGCCGGCGCCAGTCCCCTGGTGAGCTCACGGCCGACATCGAGCTTGACGTCCGCATCGCTCATAAGCAGCGCCTGCGCGTCAGTGTTGATCGCGATGAACTCGACGCCCCTGAGTCCCTCTTCGATCATGCGATTGACGGCGTTGACGCCGCCACCGCCGATTCCGACGACCTTGATAACCGCCAGATAGTTCTGCGGTGCTGCCACGAGGAGGGTACCTTTCCGCTCGTTTACTCTGCCATTTCGCTGGCTGCCATCCCGGCGGGTTCTAATTCCCGCTGATCATGGCTCAGGGCTTGGGAAACCTTCGCCCTGCTGGGTGACGCGGAATTCACCGCCAGGGGCATGGTCCGTCACCATCAGGTTTCACCTTCAGGTTAAGATTTAGAGTTTTTACCGTCCGCACGATTGATACGGACAGTAGGGTCGGACGGCACCCGGGTCAACTAACCACGCACGAACCGGCCAGCGTGTCGCGGATCGGCGAGTCTTGGGGCATCAGCGCACATCACTTGGTCATCAGGGTTCCCTGTGCGCTCACGTCGTAATAGTGCGAGTGCGTCTGCTCCAGAACCGTGAGCTCCTGCGCTTTGGCGGCCGCCCGGCCGGGGCCGCCCCAGACGACCGTTATTTCGCCGGCCAGTTGCAGCGTCACCCGATCCGGGCTTGGCGCCGTGATCGATACCACGGAATGCCTGAGCTGAGCGGGCAGGCCGGCGAATACGGCCGCGGCCGCGGCCAGGTCCGGGTCACCACGCAGCGAGGTCACCGCTACCGTCCCGGGATACAGCGGAAGGCCGGCCGGGCGGGTTGCGGCCCACCGCACGATCACCCCGCCGGAGTCCACGAGGTCGAACCCGCCGCCCAGCGCCGTGACGGCCAGCGCCGGGATCCGCTCGCTGACCGCGATGATCACCCGGTCCGGCCAGGACCTGCTGATCCGCGCGATGCGTACCTGCCTGATTTCCTCGACCCGGGCCGCGACCTGCCCGGCGTTCACCCGGATCAGCGGCGTCCCAGGCTCGACCCCTGCGACGGCGAGAACTTCGGATCTCGGCACCATGCGCGTACCTGTGACGACGACCGAGCGGACCACGAGCAGCTGCGAGCCGAACAAGGCCCAGGCCGCGAACGCGACGATGCCGGTAAGTGCGAGGGCGAAGAACGCCGCGCGCCGGGCGCGGCGCCGCTGGCCCGATTCCGGCCTGCCGGCCCGCGATTTCGCGGCGGGCCCGGCCGCCGGGACCAGCACGGTTCCGGCGGTCTCGGCGTCACAGGAAAGGATCTCGCCATAGACCGCATTAACGCCAGAAGTCGGACTACCACCAGCGGCCTCATAGCGGGAGGACTCGCCCTCCCGGGTTGGGCCGCTGGGTCCGGTCAACCGTGCCGCCCCCTGAGCGCCTCGACCAGTTGCGGCCCCAGCTTGGTGACGTCGCCCGCCCCCATGGTAAGCACCACGTCGCCAGGTTCGGCGATTTCCGCCACCACCTGCGCCACCTGACCCCGGTCCGGCACGAACCGCGCCTGCCCGCCGGGGACCGCCGCCGCCACGAGCCGGCCCGTCACGCCGGGCTCCGGGTCCTCGCGCGCGGCGTACACGTCAAGCACGATGGCCTCATCGGCGAGTCCGAGCGCGGCGCCGAACTCGGCGGCGAAGATCCTGGTCCGGCTGAACAGGTGAGGCTGGAAGATGGCGATAACCTGGCCGCCGTCGGCGATGTCCCTGGCCGCCCGCAGGTCGGCGGCGAGCTCGGTCGGGTGGTGCGCGTAGCTGTCAAGCACCCGCACCCCGTCCGCCTCGCCCTTGAGCTCCATCCGGCGCCGCGCCCCCCGGTAGCCGGCGATGGCCGCCGCCACCCGCGGCGGCGCGAAGCCGAGCTCGACGGCCGCGGCGAAGGCGGCGGTGGCGTTCAGCGCGTTGTGGTGACCCGGGACGCCGACGGTCATCTGAGAGAGAATTTCTCCGAACGGTCCGTGGTCAGCGCTGACGGCAAAGCTAACCGCCATCCCGCGGGAACGTACGTCGGACAGACGGTAGTCGGCGTGGCATGACTGGCCGTAGCGGCGGACTCGCCCGGGGTCGAGTTGCGCCGCCACGGCCTCCGCCCCCGGGTCGTCCGCGCAGGTCAGCACCATGCCGGTGACCCGGCGGCCGAACGTGGTGAACGCGGTCTCGATGTCCGCCAGGCTCTCGTAGTTGTCCAGGTGGTCGGCCTCGACGTTGGTGATGACGGCAACATCGGGTGAGAGCAGGAGGAACGATCCGTCGCTCTCGTCCGCCTCGGCCACGAAGTCCATGCCCGCGCCGTCCTCCGCGCCGAGCCCGGTTTCCGTCAGGATCCCGCCGATGACGTAACCGGGATTGGCCCCGCACTCGCGGAGCACGGTAGTGATCATGGAGGTGGTGGTGGTCTTCCCGTGGGTGCCTGCGATCGCGATCACCCGCCGCCCGGCCATGACCGAAGCCAGCGCCGCGGCCCGGTGCAGCACTCGCATCCCGCGCCGGGTGGCCTCGGTCAGCTCCGGGTTGTCTGGCCGGATCGCGCTCGACACCACCAGCGTGTCCCCGGCGCCGAGGCGGCCCAGGTTGGCGGCGGAATGCCCGATGTGCGCGCAGGCGCCGAGGGTCACCAGTTCGTCGAGCAGCGCCGAAGGCATCGAGTCGCTTCCGGACACGGGAATGCCCCGGGCCAGCATGATCCGGGCGATGCCCGACATCCCCGCCCCGCCGAGGCCGACGAAGTGCACCCGTCCGAGCTGGACGGCGGGCACCGGCTCAGCCGCCCCTATCAGCCTACCGAGCATCAGGCTGTTTATCATGCGGGCTCCCACCCGTGCCCTCCCGGTCCACAATCTCGACGACCGCCTCGGCCAGCCAGCGGTCCGCGTCACCGCGGCCGAGCGTCGCGGCCGCCTCCGACATGTCCGCGACCTGGTCGATGTTGATCAGCACTGGCAGCAGGGTGTCGCGGATCCACTCGGCCGTCAGCTCGCCGTCGGCCACCAGCATCCCGCCTCCCTGCTGCACGATGGGCAGCGCGTTCATCCGCTGCTCGCCATTGCCGATGGGCAGCGGCACATAGGCGGCTGGCAGGCCGACGGCGGTGAGCTCCGCGCAGGTCATCGCGCCCGCCCGGCACAGCGCGAAGTCCGCCGCGGCGTAGGCGAGATCCATCCGGTCAATGTAAGGCGAGGCCACGTAGGGCACCCCGGCCTCCGCCCACCTCCCCATGCCCTCTCCCCCGGCCCCCTTCTCCGTCACCGGGGCGTCGTGGCCATTGCGCGGGCCGATGATGTGCAGCACCTGGACTCCCGCGTCCCGCAGCCACCCGGCGGCACCGAACACCGCGGTGTTGATCGAGCGGGCTCCCTGGGACCCGCCGGTCACAAGCAGGACGGGCAGGTCGGGACGCAGGCCGAAGTGCGCCCGCGCCTTGTCGCCGAGCCCGAGCCGGTCAAGCGCGGCGATCTCGCGCCTGATCGGGATGCCGAGGTATTTGCCGTTCCTGAGCTGGGCGTCCGGATGGCCGGTGAAGACGTGCGTGGTGAACCTGGCGCCGAGCCGGTTGGCCAGGCCCGGCTTGGGGTTGGCCTCGTGCACGACGATCGGGACCTTGCGGCGCCTGGCCGCCAGGTAGGCGGGGGTCGCGACGTACCCGCCGAATCCGACGAGGACCTCGGCGCCTGTCCGGTCGAGCACGGCGGCGGCCGCGCTGACGGCACCGGCGAGCAGCCGGGGACTGTGAGCAGCATGGGCGTCACCGACCTGGGCATCGGCACCGCTGGGATGAGCTCAAGCTTGTACCCGCGCAGCGGGATCAGCCGGGTCTCCAGGCCGCGTTCGGTGCCCAGGCAGGTGATCTCGGTGCCGGGGTCCATGCGGCGCAGGGCGTCCGCCAGTGCCAGCGCTGGTTCGATGTGGCCCGCGGACCCGCCGCCGGCAAGCAATACCCTCATGGTCTCGTCCCTGAACGGCCGCAGCTTTATCGTCGGCGCTTTGTTAGACCGAGCCAGCTTAGAACGCGCAGCGGCCAGCCGGGGCCGCGAGCGGCCAAAGCCTCGCGAGCACCTGGTTCGAGCCGGGCGAATGACATGAGCATGCCGAGCGCGACCAAGGTCACGAGCAAGGATGACAGCCCGGCCGAGACCAGCGGCAGCGGCACCCCGGTGATGGGCAGGATGCCGATCACCGCGCCGATGTTCACCACGGCCTGCACGACGATCCACGCGGTGATGGCGGTCGCGGCCAGGCGGGAGAACAGGTCGGGCACGCGCCTGGCGATCCTGATCCCGGCGAAGGCCAGCCCGCCGTACATGAAGGTCACGCACAGCGTGCCGACCAGCCCGAGCTCCTCCCCGATGATGGCGAAGATGAAGTCTGAGGTCGACTCGGGCACCCAGCCCCACTTCTCCCGGCTGGCGCCCAGGCCCACGCCGAAGATGCCGCCCGAGCCAATCGCGTACTTACCCTGGATGTTCTGCATGTTCGCGCCGGTCGCGCCGCCGTGCGGATCGAGGTAACCGGCGAAGCGCTGGAAGCGGTAATTGGCTGAGACGATCATCAGCACCATGGCCAGGCCCATCAGCACCACCAGGCCGCCGAACACGCGCCCAGGCGTGCCGATAACCCAGAGCAGCGCGAGGAAGATGACCAGCAGGATGAACGTGGTGCCAAGGTCGTCGCCGGTCATCACGAGCAGGCACAGCAGGCCCGCGCCCGGCATGAGCGGCACAAGCATGTGCCGCCAGTCGGCGAGCTGGCCCAGCTTGTCCTTGCGGGCCAGCAGGTCGGCGCCCCACACCACCAGCGCGAGCTTGCCTACCTCGGACGGCTGGAACTGCTGACCGCCGAGGGAGATCCAGCGAGCCGCGCCGTTCTGGGAGACGCCGACGCCGCGGATCAGCGTGAGCACGAGCCCGACCACGGCGACCGCAAGCAGAGGGTAGGCGAAGGCGCGGAACAGCCGCGGCGACGAGCGGGCCGCCAGCCACATCAGCGGCAGGCCGAGAGCGGCGCCAAGCAGCTGCTTCTTGAAATCGGAGTAGGGCGAAAGCCCGGCGGCCAGGTCGGCCACGGACGCCGTGGACTGCACCATGACCAGGCCGAGGGCGAGCAGCAAAGTGGTGATGCCGAGGACCACGTAATAGGACGTCAGCGGGCGGTCGAGCAGCGCGCGCCACGTGCCGATCCGGTACCGCACGCCCGCCCGCAGCGCATCGGCCTCCGGGTCCGCCAGCGGGTCACCATGGTCACGGGACACCCGGAAGCCGCCAGAGCCTCCGGACGGACGTTCCCCGAAGCTCACCCCCGGTGCCGTCATAGGCCCGCTCGCTGGATCGGCGGGGGTGGCCAGGCCCACTGGGGGTTGTCATGACGGCACATGAGCCAAGTCTGTTCGCTGGCCCGTGACAAGACAGGGACATCCGTCGCGTGTCGCCTGAGATTTAGCTGGGGTCCAGCTGCGACCGCCAGCGCGGGAACGCAGGCCAAGCGTCGCCGGTATTTTGCGCCGCCGGGGGCCGGCTTATGGAGGGCCTCGCCTATCTGGCATGATGTGACCCAATGAGCAGGTCAGATTCTCCTCGATTCCCGGTGACGGTGACCCGGCTTCCCGTTACCCGCTGCGAGATATGCGGGCGCACGCTTGCCCACCGGCCCGGGCAGGCGAGCACGGTGCTGACGGAGCACTACCACCGGCTGCACCCGGAAGCGCTCACCGGCGCCGGGGAATCGGCCCGCTAGGCTGGCTTCAGCCGCCAGGTACGCTCCAAGTACCCGCGCTCCCGGCAGGCCTGGCCACGTTCATGCTCGCCACGCTCGCCGCGATAACTGCGACATTAGGTATGTTAATTGCCCAATATCGTCGGCTAAGCCGCGTTCGCCCTGCTCCCGCCCCGCCTCTGCCCATCCCCCGGTTGGGAGAATGTCAGACTCATCGGGCAGTCTGGGAGCATGGCACAAACGCTCACGATGATGGCTGTACACGCGCATCCCGACGACGAAGCGTCGAGCACTGGCGGCGTGCTGGCCGCCTATTCGGCCCAGGGAATCCGGACTGTGGTCGTGACCTGCACCAACGGCGAGTTCGGCGACGCGCCCGGCGGGGTCAAGCCGGGCCAGGACGGGCATGACACCAACGACGTGGCCCGGCAGCGCCTGGCTGAGCTGCGCGAATCCTGCGCGATCCTCGGCGTCACGGATCTCGAAACGCTCGGCTACCACGATTCCGGCATGCTGGACTGGGACTATAAGGACCGGCCGGAAGCGTTCTGCAACGTGCCCGAGGCGGACGTGGCCGCGAGGATCGCCGGCCTGATCGAGCAGTACCGGCCGCAGGTCCTGATCACCTACGACGATCAGGGTCCTTACCAGCACCCCGACCACGTGCACGCGAGCCGCTCGGCCCAGGCGGCCTTCACCAAGACCGGCATCCCGGCCAAGCTCTACCTCAGCGCGATGCGGCGCAGTGACTGGCAGAAGATATGGGAGGCGCTGCGCGAACTCGGCGCGGAGGTGCCCGACTTCGAGAACATGGATCCGGAGGCCGTCCGGCAGGCGGCCGCGTCCGAGCAGCGCATCACCACCAGCATCGACATCCGGCCGGTCCTGGGCCAGAAGCGCGACGCCTTGTTCGCGCACGGCAGCCAGGTCTCGGAGTCCTGGTTCAGCAAGATCCCGCGGGACATCACGGAAGCCACCTTCGGCCACGAGCATTTCATCCGGGTCAGCGACACCACCGGAGCCCCGCTGCCCGAAGACGACCTGTTCGCCGGCTTGCGCCCGCCGTCGGAAGAGGGACCAGGAGCATGACGGCCGAACCCTACGCGGCGGCAGCAGGGCTGGTCGAAAGGTCCGCCGCCGCCTACGCAGCCGCCGTGCCCGACCAGCCGCAGGACGACGGATTCTTCGGGCCCGCCAGCGTGACCTGGCGGGTCACCGCGGACCTGTCCGCACCCGTCGCGGGGCTGCGTTCGCTGCTGATGCAGGCCCTGCACCCGCTGGCGATGGCCGGAGTCGACCAGCACAGCAACTGGCGGCTCGACCCGGTCGGCGGCTCGCGGCCACCTCGGCGTATGAGGCCACCGTCACCTACGGGGACCGGGCCAGCGCCAACCGGGCCGCGCAGCACGTGCGGAAGATCCACGAGCACGTCCGCGGCGTGGACACGGTGACGGGGCGCCCCTACGCGGCCGGCGACCCGGCGCTGCTGCTGTGGGTGCACGCGGCCCTGGTGGACTCGGCCCTGGCCGCCAGCGAGCTATTCGGCACGCCGCTGGCGGAGGCGGACGCCGACGCCTACGTCGGCGAGATGACCGTCGCGGTCGAGTTGCTCGGGGTCCCGCGCGAGATTATCCCGGCGAGCGTGGCCGCCCTGGAGCAGTACATCACCGGCGTCCGCCCCGAACTGAGGCGCACGCCCGCGGCCGCGGAGTCGATGAGCTACTGGCTCGACTCGCCCGGCCTGGACGAGGACATCGCCGAGCTGTGGCAGGACATCAGGGACGCCGCCATCACCGCGCTGCCCGGCTGGGCCCGGGATCTGTACGGCTATCCCGCGCCACCGCCGCTGACGGCCGCACGCCGGACCGAGATCCGCCAGGCCCTCGGCGTGCTCGACGCCGTGATCCTCGGCGAACCAGGTGTGCTTGAGGCCAGGCAGCGATTGACCCTGCGGATGCGTTCGGCGGGGAAGGCGTGAAGGCGCGGCTGAGGAAGCTGACGGTCGCCGCGGTCATGGGCGGCGTATCGATCGCGGCGCTGACGCTGCTGCGCGGCAAGGCATGCAGCCGTGTCAGCCGCCGCACCGGAGCAGGCTGCGGGCCGCCCGCGGGCTGGCGACCCTGCGGCTGGCCGCGCGCGGGGGCGCGCGCTACGCGGGCAGCGCGCCGCGGCTGTTCATCACCGCGGGCGAGCACAGGCAGCAGCTGCGCAACGACCTGGCGCTGCAGACCGCCGAGGACGTCGTCACCACGCTGGGGGCGATGAAGGGCGTGCTGATGAAGCTGGGCCAGATGGCCAGTTACGTCGACAACGGCCTGGCGCCCGCCGCCCGCCGGACGCTGAGCAGGCTGCAGGACAGCGTGCCGCCGATGAGCCCCGAGCTGGCCGCGCAGGTCATCACGGAAGAGCTTGGCCTGCCGCCTGAGCGGGCCTTCGCGACCTGGGACCCCGAACCCATCGCGGCCGCCTCGATCGGGCAGGTGCACCGCGCGATCACCCACGACGGCCGCGCGGTCGCGGTGAAGGTGCAGTACCCGGGCATCGCCGAGACCATCGAGGCTGACCTGGGCAACGTCGCCCTGCTGCGCCGGATGCTCAAGATCAGCGCGCCGCAGCAGGACGTGGACGCGCTGCTGGCCGAGCTGCGGGAGCGCATCACCGAGGAGCTCGACTACCGCCGGGAAGCCCGCAACCAGCAGCTGTTCGCCCGCTTCTACGCCGGTCACCCGACCATTCACGTGCCGGGCGTCGTCGAGAAGCTCTCGACCCGCCGCGTGATCACCAGCGACCTCGCGGACGGCGCCCGGTTCGCCGAGCTGGCCAGCTGGTCGCAGGCCGAACGCGACCTGGCCGCGGAGACCATCTACCGGTTTGTGTTCCGGAGCCTGTACGAGGCGCACGCCTTCAACGGGGACCCGCATCCCGGGAACTACCTGTTCCACGGCGGCGGCCGGGTGACCTTCCTCGATTTCGGGCTGGTCAAGCACTTCAGCACCGGAGAACTGGCGCCGCTGGTCGCGATGGTCAAGCACCTGTGCGTGGAGAACGATCCGTCCGGCTTCCGCCGGGCCATGGAGGACGCCGGCTTCCTGATGCCAGGCGCGCCGCTGCCCACGGACGAGATCGTCGAGCACATGGCCTTGTTCTACGACACGGTGCGGGAGCGGGGACCGCGGACGATGACGGGGGACTACGCCTCGGCGGTCACCAGGCGCTTCTTCGATTTCCGCAGCCCGCTCGCCGCCTACGTGCAGATCCCCAGGTCATACGTGATCCTGCAGCGGATCAACCTCGGCCTGTTCGCCCTGCTCGGCGAGCTGTCCGCGACCGCGGACTGGCGCTGCATCGCCGAGGAGATCTGGCCGTTCGTCCAGGGGCCCGCGTGCACGCCGATGGGCGCGGCCGAGGCCGAGTGGCGAGTCAGCCGGGCGGGAGCAAGCAGGTAGGACCGTTCGGCCAAAATCTTTCGAACTTAGCGGTGCCGCGGGAACTCCTCGAAGGGCCGCAGGCCCGTAACACGGCGCGCCGGTTCCGGTTCTTGTAAGCGGAGCGAAGCGGCGCGGCCTGTTCGGCGGGCAGGCGGCGGACCGCCTCGCGGAACGTCACGCCGGACATGCGGTCCAGATGACGGCCGGTCCACGCGGCGACATAAGCGGGGTTTTTCTTGGAGGTCTCGCGCAGCACCCAGCCGATCGCCTTCCGGATGAAGAACTCCTTCTCCGTCAGCATCGGCGTGGCGTACCTCTCGAAGCGCTCGCGTTCGGGCCGGCCCTGCCTGATCCCGGGCAGTAGCGTGAGCAAGGCGGCGCGGCGCACCCAGAAGTCCTCATCCCGGGCCCACCGGTCGATCAGCGGCCAGGCCTGCGGGTGCCGCAGCGCGATCCGGCCCGCGATATCCCCGGCCAGCGGATCGACGTAGGCCCAGCCGCGGGCGGCCCGCACCCATGCCTCCACCAGTTCCAGGTCGGCGGGCCGAAGTTCTGTCACGTACCGCCGGAGTATCTCGATGGCCGCGCTGCGCCGCTCGTGCACTGGTTCGCGCCACAGCGCCCGCGCCCAAGCGATCGCGTCGGCACGGCCGAGACCGGGGTATGCGCGGGCTTTCTCCGTGACGGCCTGCCGGATCGCTGGCAGGCTGACACCGAGGAATTCCAGGTCGCTCTTGAGGTAGCGCTTCTCCTGCACGGCCCGGTCCGCGTCGGCCAGCGGCCGCATCGCGCCGATGACGCAGGCGGCCGCGGCCTCGGGGTCGAAGGCGGCATCCGCTTCGGCGCCGTGTGCGGCATCCGCTTCGGCCTGATCGGTCACCGGATCACCGTATCTTTCCCGGGTGATCGCCGTACCATGCAGCAGCGCTAGCTAGCTAGTGCCAGGTCAGGTTACCTTTGCCCGGCCGGCTGATCGCGTGACCGGCGGTTCAGGCATCCAATCAGCCGCAACGATGTGACATCGGTGCGGATACAACCGCCACTATGTCACATCGCTGCGGTCGGTCAGGCGGTCCCGCGACCAGATCGCGGTACCTGACGGGCTGGTGAGAAACCAGAGGCGGGCAAGGTAATCCGCTGCGGCACTAGCTTCCCGCCGAACTGCTCGGCCGGGTCACTAGCCTCTACAGCACTGTCGCGGGCGACGCCGAGGCACTCGGTGCCGCCCGCGGGCGGTTCACTTGCCGCCGCTGCCGGGATCCGCTGGCCGGTGCCGTACCCATCGCCGCCGTGACAGCCGCGCTCGCCTGGCGGCACCGGCGCTCAGCCTAGACGGAGGGCCCAGGCCAACAGTGCGCAGGCCCGTTCAGGACACGACCTCGGCTCGCTCCCCTCGCGATTGGCGACACCCGAGGTCACAGTTGCTACCTTCAAGCGCATGCGGATCGCCCATCTCAGTGACCCTCACCTGATGAGGGGACCCCTGGCGGCCAAGCCCGCCGCCAACCTCGCCGAGGCGTTCGGCCGCCTGCTGTCGATCGAGCACGGCCCGACTGCGTCGTCATCACCGGCGATCTCGCCGATGCCGGGCATCCGGAGGAGTACGCCACGCTCCTCAGTATCCTGCGGCGATGCCCTATACCCGTGCACCTCATGACGGGCAACCACGACGACCCGAGCGCGCTCATCGCCAGGTTCGGCGACACGCCGTTCCTGGCTAACGGCGTGTCCACCTCGTACGTGGTGGAGTACCCGGAAGCCACCATCGTTGTCGCCGACTCCTGGCTCGCCGGCAGCCCGGCCGGGTACCTCGGCCCCGATCAGCTTGCCTGGATCGACCAGACCCTGGGAGCCAGGACAGGGGTGCCTGCGTTCATCTGCCTTCACCATCCGCCGCTCGCCGTGGGGATGCCGTTCCTCGACGGCATGATGCTGACCGATGCCGTCGAGTTCGGCGAGGTGATCCGGCGGCACCCGCACGTCGTCCGCGTGCTCGCCGGGCACGTGCACCGGGACATCTCCGCGCTGTTCGCCGGCACGCTCATGACCGTTGCGCCGAGCACGTTCCGGCAGAGCGCACTGCGCATGCACGACGCGAAGCCACCTGGCTATCTGGCCGAGCCGACCAGCTTCCTCCTGCACCTGCTCGACGGCGCGGACTGCGTCACGCATTCCGTAGCCATCAGCCACGCCGTCGCCGTCCGCGCCTTCTGACCAGACGCCAGCAGCTAGCTAGGGCTCAGCCGACGTAGAAAATGCCAAGGCCCAAGGCGACGCAGATGCCGGCGATGATCCAGAAGCGCACCACGATCGTGGTTTCGGCCCAGCCCGCTAGCTCGAAATGATGCTGCAGGGGCGCCATCCGGAACACCCGTTTTCCCGTCAGCTTGAACGAGCCGACCTGGATCACCACCGAGAGCGTGATGATCACGAACAGGCCGCCGAGCAGGATCAGCAGCAGCTCGGTCCTGGTCGTGATGGCCAGCCCGGCGAGCGCTCCGCCGAGGGCCAGGGAGCCGGTGTCGCCCATGAAGATCTTGGCGGGGGGCGCGTTCCACCACAGGAAGCCGGTACAGGCGCCCATCACGGTGGCGGCGACGATGGCGAGGTCGAGCGGGTCGCGGATGGGGTAGCAGCCGGTGGCGAGGAAGACCGTGCAGTCGTTGCGCAGCTCCCAGATCCCGATGATCATGTAGGCGGCCAGCACGAGGATGGCCGCGCCGGTGGCCAGGCCGTCGAGCCCGTCGGTGAGGTTCACGCCGTTTGAGGTGCCCGCCACCATGAGGATGACGAAGACCACGAAGAGCACCGGCCCGATCGAGACCCCGAAGTCCGCGTAAAAGGACAGGTGGGTCGAGGCCGGGGTGAGGTCGTAGCCGTCGGGGAACCTGATCGCGAGCAGCGCGAACACGCCGCCCACGACCGCCTGGCCGGCGAGCTTGGCCCCGCTGCGCAGGCCCAGGCTGCGTTGCATGTACAGCTTGATGAAGTCATCCGCGAAGCCGACCAGGCCGAGCCCGGTCATCAGGAACAGCACAAGCAGGCCAGACGCGGACATCGGGTCGCCGGTGACGAGGTGACCGACCAGGTACCCGACCAGCGAGGCGATGATGATCACCGTGCCGCCCATGGTCGGCGTACCGCGCTTAGACAGGTGGGCCGGGCCGTCCGACCTGATCTCCTGACCGATGCCGCGCCTGGTGAACGCCTTGATCGCCAGCGGGGTGCCGAACAGCGCGATGAACATGGACACGGCGGCGGACAGCAGGATGGTCTTCACTGGTCCGCCTCCCCAACCAACCTGACCGCGACGCCTTCCAGGGCGGCCGCGCGGGAGGCCTTGACCAGGACTACGTCCCCGGGCTTGAGCCGGTCGGCCAGGACGGCCAGCGCGGCCGCGCCGTCGGGCACCCCGAGCGCCTCACCGTGCCATGAGGATACCCGCCGCGCGCCGGACAGGATCGGCGCGGCTTCCTCGCCCACCGTGATCAGCCCGGCCAGGCCGGCTCCCGCGGCGTACTCCCCGATCTCCTCGTGGCTGGCCCGCGAGGTGTCACCGAGCTCCGCCATGTGACCAAGGACCGCGAACCCGCGCCCGTCCCGCGCCATGTGACGCAGGGCAGCGAGGGCAGCCCGAACGGACTCGGGGTTCGCGTTGTAGGCATCGTTAATGACCGTCACTCCATCCGCCCGCCGGTGGACTTCCATCCGCCACCGGCTGCGCGCCACCGCGGCGCCGAGCCCGTCCGCGATGTCAGCGAGGCCAAGGCCGAGTTCGCGCGCGAGGGCGGCGGCGGCCAGCGCGTTCGGTACGTTATGCGCGCCATGCAGCCGCAGGGTGACCGGCACGCAGCCGTCGGGTGTCCGCAGCGTGAAGCCGGGCCGCCCGAGCTCGTCGAGCCGCACGTCCGCCGCCCGGAGGGTGGCATCGGCTCCCTGGGCGCTGAAGGTGACGACGCGGGCCTGGGCGCGGGAAGCCATGGCCAGCACGCGCGGATCGTCGGCGTTCAGGATCGCGACGCCGTCCGCCGGCAGCGCCTCGACGAGCTCGCCTTTGGCCTGCGCCACCTGGTCCAGGCCGCCGAACTCGCCGGCGTGCGCGCGGCCGACGTTCAGCACCACGCCGTAGCGGGGCGGCGCGATGCGGCACAGGTAGGCGATGTGGCCGGTCCCGCGCGCGGAAAGCTCGAGGACCAGGTACCTGGTCGCGGCGTCCGCGCGCAGCACGGTGAGCGGGTGGCCGAACTCGTTGTTGAACGAGCCGGCCGGCGCGATCGTCGGCCCGAGGCGCTCCACCAGCTGGGCCGCGAGGTCCTTGGTCGAGGTCTTCCCCGACGACCCGGTGATGCCCGCGATCCGCGCCTGCGGCAGCGAGTCCGCCACGAACCTGGCCAGCGCGGCCAGCGCGGCCGGGATGTCCGCCACGATCACCGAGGGCACCGGGACCGGCCGGGTGCCGAGCACCGCGACCGCGCCCGCGGCTACCGCGGCGGCCGCGAAGTCGTGCCCGTCCGACCGCTCCCCCGCCACGGCGGCGAACAGCCCGCCCGGCCCGGCCCGGCGCGAGTCGATGACGACATCCGAGGTCACGAAGGCGGCCGGGTCGCCGTGCAGCTGCCCGGCCGTTATCTGCGCGATCTGCGCCAGCGAGAGCGGGATCACCGGTTCACCGCCCACGGGTCAAGCGCCGAGCTCAGCGGATCCGGCTCCGGCGCCTGGCCCCCGGCGAGCTGGCCCCCGGCGAGCTGGCCCCCGGCGAGCTGGCCCCCGGCGAGCTGGCTGAGGGCGGCCGCGGTGACCTGGCGGTCATCGAACGGCAGCACCGCGCCCGCCACGTACTGGCCGGTCTCGTGGCCCTTGCCGGCCACCACGATGACGTCACCTGAGGCGGCCAGCGAGACGGCCTGCGAGATCGCCGCGGCCCGGTCCGGCTCGACGATGACCCGGGCCCGTTCTTCCTGCGGGACGCTCAGCACGCCGTCAAGCATCGCCGCGAGGATGGCCAGCGGGTCCTCCGAACGCGGATTGTCACTGGTGAAAATGGCCACATCGGCGAGGGACGCGGCGGCCGCCCCCATCATCGGACGCTTGGCCCGGTCCCTGTCCCCGCCGCAGCCCAGCACGATGATCAGGTTTCCCCGGGTCACCGGCCGCAGCGAGCGGAGCACCGCCTCGACCGCCCCCGGCTTGTGCGAGTAGTCGACGAAGGCCGTCATGTCGAGGCCCGGCCCCGGCACCCGTTCCAGCCGGCCGGGCACGCCCGCGCAGGTGGCCACGCCCGCCACCGCGTCGTCCAGCCCGATGCCCGCCTCGACCAGGGCGACCAGGGCGCCGAGCGCGTTGGCCACGTTGAACACCCCGGCCAGCCCGACCGATACGTCCGCCTCGACCCCGCCGGGCCCGATCAGGCGGAACGTGCTGCCGTCCGCACCGGAACGGACGTCGGCCGCCCGCCAGTCCGCCTCGGCGCGACCCAGCGCTGAGAACGTGGTCACCGGCACGGGGGCCGCCGAGGCGAGCCTGCGCCCGTACCGGTCGTCGATGTTCACCACCGCGATCAGCGGCGGGACGAACAGCGACGCCTTGGCCCGGAAATAGTCCTCCAGGTCGGCGTGGAAGTCCAGGTGATCCTGCGACAGGTTGGTGAACACGGCCACGTCAAAGCTCGTACCCGCCACCCGGCCGAGGCTGAGCGAGTGGCTCGACACCTCCATCGCGGCGGCGGTCACCCCGCGCTCGACCATGACCGCGAACAGCGCCTGCAGGTCGGGGGCCTCCGGCGTGGTCAGGGAGCTGGCCACCCGGTCCGCCCCGATCCGGATCTCGACCCCGCCGACCAGGCCGGTCAGGTGGCCGGCCGCGCGCAGCCCGGATTCGATCAGGTAGCTGCTCGTGGTCTTGCCGCTCGTCCCGGTCACGCCGATGAGCCGCAGCCGGCTCGACGGGTCCCCGTACACCCAGCAGGCGATTTCGCCTAGCCGGGCGCGCGGATCGGCCAGCACGAAAACGGGTACCCCGCTGGCCGCGGCCCGGACCCGGCCTTCCGGGTCGGTCAGCACCGCGACCGCGCCGGCCGCGACCGCGTCCGTGCAGAACGCCGCCCCGTGCACACGTGCACCGGGCAGGGCCACGTACAGGTCTCCCGCGTGCACCACGCGAGAGTCGAGGGTGACGCCGCGCACGCACCCAAGCTCGCTGCGCCCAAGAGAATTTCCTGCGGAGGCCAGCCTGACACCCAGCATCGAGCCAAGTGCGGACAGCGGCCGCTGCGGTTGATACGCGGGACGGATCGCCACGGGGTGAGGTTACCTCCAATCATGGCGCGGTCAGGAGTACCTTCGCAGGTACGGCCCCGTCCGGCGGGATGTCCAGCGTGGCGAGCGCGTCTTTCATGACCTGGTAGAAGACCGGTCCGGCGATGACATCACCGTAGTAGCCGCCCTTGCGCGGGTTCTGCACGTTGACCGCCACGACGAGCTGGGGGTCGTTACCTGGCGCCATCCCAATGTAGCTCGATCCGTAGACGCACAGCGCGCACTTCCCGTTGGACTCCTGCGAGGTGCCTGTCTTGGCGGCGATCGCGTAGCCGGGAATGATCCCCCACGGCTGACCGCCTTCGGCGTCGAACTCCGGTACCTGCTGCAGGATCGCCAGCAGCTCATTCGCCGTCTTCGCCTGGATGACCCGTTGCGACGCCGACGGCGCGGCCGCGGTGTAGGTGCCCGCGGAGTTGGTGGTGCCCTCGACCAGCGTCGGCTGCACCCGGACGCCGCCGTTCGCGATCGTCGCGTACACCTCGGCCATCTGGATCGCGGTCGTGGCCACGCCCTGGCCGAACGACAGCGTGTACCGGGTGTCCGCCGCCCACTGCGGCACCGGGGGCAAGATGCCCGCGCTCTCCCCAGGCAGCCCGAGGCCTGACGGCTGGCCCAGGCCGAAGGCGCGCAGGTAGTCGTACTGCGTCTGCTCGGTGATGTGGCCGGCTACCTGCGACATTCCGACGTTGGAGGAGTGCGCGATGATGCCGGCGATCGTGAAGCGCTCCCCTGGCGACCATTCGGCATCGTGGATGACCTGGCCGCCCCGGACGAGCTGGTACGGGATGGTGTAGGCGCTCATCGGCGTCTGGCCGCCGTGCTCGAACGCGGCCGAGGCGGTGACGACCTTGGCGGTGGAGCCAGGCTGGAAGACGTTCTGCACCGGGATGTCGGTCGCCTGGGACGCGTCGGTGATGGTCGACGGGTTGAATGTCGGCCATTGCGCCATGGCCAGCACGTGTCCCGTCTGCGGCTGGATGATCACCACGGTGCAGTTGTTCGCCTTGGTCTTGGCGACCTGCTTCGCGCACGCCTGTTCGGTCGCGTACTGCAGCGCGGGGACGATCGTGAGCCGCAGGTCGCTGCCGTTCACGGCCGGCTTGTCGTGGCTGCCTGCGAGCGGTATCTGCTGGCCGTCCGTGCTTATCTGCACCTGCTCGCTGCCCGTCTGGCCGGCCAGCAGCGCGTTGTCCGTCTCCTCCAGGCCGGCCCCGCCGATCATCACGCCGTGGGCATCGGTACCGGTGAAGCCGATGATGTTGGCCGCGATATTGCCCTGCGGGTAGGACCGCGCGTAGCTGACCTTCTGGTTGATGCCAGGCAGGTCAAGGTCGGTGATCTGGCTGCTGGCCTGCGCGGGCACGCCGGTGGCCAGCACTACGAACTGCGGTGAGGTCGGGTTCTGCAGCAGGTTGAAGATCGCCGCGGAGGTCATGCCGAGCGGGGCGGCCAGCTCGTCGGCCACCTTCTGCTGCTCGGCCGCTCCGCCGATCAGCGGCGGGTCGGCCCAGACCGTGTAGGTGGCCACGGTCATCGCGAGGACCTGCCCGTTCGCGCCGGTGATGCTGCCGCGCAGCGCGGGCAGCACGTTCGTCCGCTCGCGCTCCTGCGACGCCAGCTTGCGGTAGGTGCCCGAGTCCATGCCCTGCAGCTGGACCAGGCGGCCGGCCCACAGTGTCAGCACGAAGACGATCGCGAGGAGGGTGGCGCCCAGCCGCCGGTGCGGGTCACCGCGCGGGACGCGGCGGCGGGGCCGCGGGGGCCTCGGCGGGCCCTGACGCCTCACCCGGCTGGGGTCCGCGGGCCGGCCTGCGGACGCTGCGTCCCTCATTTCGGCCGAACGGGCCGTCGTGCGTGCCCCGGGATGGCCAGCCGCCGGAGCCGGCCGCCGACGCGGGTCCGGGCCCAGCGGTCCTGGGCGGACCGGCCGGCTGCGCGGCGGCCGGCGGTCGTCCCTGCGGTTGGCCTGCGGCCTGCGAGTAGGGTCCTGCGGCGTCACGGGTTGAACCCGGGGACATTGATCGCCGCGTCAGCCTTGGTGACCTTCCCCGAGAGGATCTTCCCGGTCTTGGTGTCGTAGAAGCTCAGGTTCGGGTTCTGCCGCATGCCGAGCTTGGCCGCCTCGCTAGCGATCACGGCCGGGTTCCCTGCCTGCGCGACCTCGTTGGTGAGGGTCTGCTCCTGGCGGGCCAGGTTGGTGTTCTGCTGCTGCAGGTTCGTGATCTGGAACGCCCCCTGGGCCAGCGTGGTGCTGATCACGAGCAGCGATACCAGGGCTCCGCCGAGCAGGCCGACCAGCAGCAGGACGAACGGAGCCCGCGGCGAGCGAGAGCGCGGCCTGCCGCCGGCCCGCGGCCGCGGGATACGGCCGGTGGCAGGCCCGGTCGCTGGCCGGATCGCTGGCCCGGTGACCGGCCCCTTGGCTGGTCGCGTGTGCCTGGGGGCACTGACCGGGCGGGCGGGTCTGGCGCGCCCCGGCGTACCGGGCGGGGTACGGGGGGCGGGGGGCTGCCTGGGCGTGCCTGGCGTCCGCGGCATCATGTCAGTGGCCATGTCGTTGCCCCCTCGGGTCATGCTGCTTCCCTGATGCGTTCCGCGGCCCGCAGCCGGGCGGAGGCCGCGCGCGGGTTGGCGGTGAGTTCTTCTTCGCCCGGGCGCTCGGCACCCCTCGTGAGCAGGCGGAACTGCGGGACCGCCGCGCTCGCGGGTACCGGCAGGCCCGGCGGGGCCGGATCGGCGACGGCGCGCGCCAGCTCCCGCTTGACGATGCGGTCCTCGAGTGAGTGGTAGGCCAGCACGACCACGCGGCCGCCGACGGCCAGCGCGCCGAGGGCCGCGGGCAGGGCCCGCCGCAGCGTGCCGAGTTCGTCGTTGACCTCGATCCGCAGCGCCTGGAAGGTCCGCTTGGCCGGGTTTCCCCCGGTGCGCCTGGTCGCCGCGGGAATCGCGTCCTTCACGATGGCGCTCAGCCGCTGCGTCGACGCGATCGGGGTCAGGCCGCGCTCGCGGACGACCGCGTCGGCGATCCGCCGGGCGAACCGTTCCTCGCCGTAGTCGCGGAGCACCCGGGCGAGTTCGGCGGCCGGGTAGCCGTTGACGATGTTGGCCGCGGTGAAGTCCCTGGTACGGTCCATCCGCATGTCGAGCGGGGCGTCCTGGGCGTACGCGAAGCCGCGCTCCGGGTCATCGAGCTGCGGCGAGGACACGCCCAGGTCGAAGAGCAGGCCCATGACGCGGCCCGGGCCCGGGCCGACTTCGGTGGCGACGATGGCGGGGATCTCGTCGTACCTGGCGTGCACGAGCGCGACCCGGTCCGCGAACGGGGCCAGGAGCTTGCGGGCCGCCTCGATCGCGGCCACGTCGGCGTCGACGCCGACCAGCAGCAGGCCCGGGCACGCCTCGAGCAGGGCCCGGGCGTGTCCGGCCCGGCCGAGGGTGGCGTCTACCAGCACGGCGCCGTCGCCGGCGAGGGCGGGCGCGAGCAGGGCGGTGACCCGGTTGGCGAGCACCGGCACGTGCTGGGCTCTTTCCACGCGTCCCCCTTCCCTGCGGCCCTGCAACTCGCCCCCCTGCCCTGGCGCTCCTCCGCCGGTCCCCATCCGCTGGCGCCACCCGCTGGCACCGGGGAAGTGATGCCAGCAGGGAACGGCGGATGGGGACCGGCCCGAGAGCTACAGGATTCCGGGGAGCACCTCCTCGGCGGCTTCGGCGAACGAGTCCTCTTGCGCGGCGAGATAGGTCTCCCACGCAGCTGTGTCCCAGATCTCCAGGCGGGTGTTGGCGCCGATCACCACGCAGTCCCGCTGCAGTCCGGCGTAGGCGCGCAGCGGGGCAGGAACGGTAATACGGCCCTGCTTGTCGGGAAGCTCATCGGAGGCGCTGGCGAAGAAGACCCGGCTGTAGTCCCTGACCGACTTGGCCGTCACCGGCGCGGTGCTCAGCGCCTCGGTGATGCGGGCGAACTCCTGCTGCGGGAAGACGAACAGGCACCGTTCCTGTCCCTTGGTGATCACAACTCCCCCAGCGAGCTCTTCCCGGTACTTCGCGGGCAGGAACAGCCGGCCCTTTTCGTCGAGCCGGGGCGCATGAGTACCGAGAAACACAGATACTCACCTCCCACGGGCGTATCCTCCACCGCGCTCCACTGTACCCCACATTTCCCCACCGTCAACGGCTAAAACACGGCGATCGGCTCCCCTCCCCCCACTGAAGGGGCAGGTAGGAGCGGTGGAGCGAAGTGGAGGGCGTGGTGGAGCGAAGCGGACCGGGAAGGGGAGATCCCGGGCCGCCGGCGGGACGCGGCCGGGACGCCGGCGGGCCGGTCCGGTTCGGCGAAGAAGCTTCGCGAGCGTCGCGCGTTCGGCGAAGAAAGACGTACTGTAGCGGTAGCCAGGCCGGCGGGATGCCCGGCCGGCTTGCGGTGCGCGCCAGCGCGGTCAAGGAGGCCACGTGGTACTGGATACCGGCAGGCAGACGGGGAGCCCGATCGATGATCTAGTGCCGGCCGCGCGCCGGATCGGCAAGGCCATCGAGGCGGTCATCGAGGGCAAGCGCGAGGCTATCCAGCTCACCCTGGCCGTGCTGCTGGCTGAGGGGCACCTGCTGATCGAGGACGTGCCGGGCGTAGGTAAGACAATGCTGGCGAAGGCCCTGGCCAGGGCCATCGACGGCAGCGTGCGCCGGGTCCAGTTCACGCCGGACTTGCTGCCGAGCGACATCACCGGCGTCAGCGCCTACAACCAGGAGCGGCGCGATTTCGAGTTCAAGCCGGGGCCCGTGTTCGCCAACATCGTGCTCGGCGACGAGATCAACCGGGCCTCGCCGAAGACTCAGTTGGCGCTGCTCGAGTGCATGGAAGAGCGCCAGGTCACGGTCGACGGCACCACGTACTCGCTGCAGGAACCGTTCATGGTGATCGCCACCCAGAACCCGGTGGAGATGGAAGGCACGTACCCGCTGCCCGAGGCGCAGCGGGACCGGTTCACCGCGCGCATCTCCCTTGGCTACCCGCTGCCGGCCGCCGAGCGGGAAATGCTCGACAATCACGGCTCCAGGTCGCCCCTGGACCAGCTCAGGCCGGTGGCGCGCGCGAGCGACGTGCAGGAACTGGTGGTCGCCGTGCGCGGCGTGCTCGTCTCCGATCAGGTCAAGGACTACATCATCAGCCTCGCCAACGCGACGAGGAGCTCACCCGAGCTGCGCCTGGGCGCGTCACCGCGCGCCACCTTGCACCTGCTGCGGGCCAGCCGGGCGTGGGCGGCCCTCGACGGGCGGGATTACGTGATTCCCGACGACGTGCAGCGGCTGGCCAGGCCGGTACTCGCACACCGGCTGCTGCCGACGGCGGAAGCCATCGTCGAGCGGCACCTGCCCGAGCAAGTGGTGGACCGGATCGTCGCGCAACTGCCGCTCCCCAGGCGATGAGCCAGCTGGCCGGGCCCGGCGACGGCATACGGGGCAGGTAAGGAGGGCCATGCGGGCGCTATTCAGCTCGCTGACCACGCGGGGCCGGTCGTTCGTGGCCGCGGGCGGCGCAGCCATGGTGTCCGGGCTGGCCATACCCGAGCCCGACCTGGTCCGGGTGGGCGGGCTGCTGGTCCTGCTGCCGCTGGTGTCCGCGCTTACCGCCCGCAGGTCGCGCTACCGCCTGGCGTGCAGCCGCAGGCTAGACCCGCCGCGGGTCCCGGCCGGCCAGCCCACCGTGGTGACCGCGCGGGTGGAGAATGTCTCGCGGCTGCGCACCGGCGTGCTGCTGGCCGAGGACGTCACCCCGTATTCGCTGGGCACCAGGCCGCGGTTCGTCCTCGACGAGATCGAGCCGGGCGGCCACCGGGAGTTCAGCTACCAGATCCGTTCGGATACCAGGGGCAAGTTCACCATCGGTCCGCTCCGGATCCGGGTCGCGGACGCGTTCGGCCTAGTGGAGATCAGCCGGTCGTTCCGCGAGACGAGCACGCTGGTCGTCACGCCGAGGATCTTCCCGCTGCCGCGGGCGGCGGCCCCGAGCAGCTGGCTCGGCGAGGGTGACGGCGGAGTGCGGACGATTTCGGCCATCGGCGAGGACGACGCGGCGCCCCGCCTGTACCAGGACGGGGACGGGCTGCGCCGGGTGCACTGGAAATCGACGGCCAGGTACGGCGAGCTGATGGTCCGCCGCGAGGAGCACCAGTGGCGCAACAGCGCATCGGTCTTCATCGATACCCGCCGCTCCGCGCATTCGGGCCGCGGGACCTCCGCGACGTTCGAGTTCGCGGTCAGCGCGGCCGCGTCGATCGGCGCCCACCTGTCCGGCGAGGGGTTCCGCACCAGGCTCATCACCGACGCCGGCGAGATCGCGCCGCGCGGTACCTTCGATGACACGCTCCTTGACATGCTCGCGGTCATCAGCCCGTCACGTGACGTCAGCTTCGGGAGCGGCACGTCGGCTCTGGCCAACGCGGGTGGCCAGCTGATCGCGGTGGTCGGGCGGCTTTCCGCCGACGACGCGCGCCAGCTCGCCGCGAGCAGGCGCGGCAACGCGCCGGCGATGGCAGTGCTGCTGGCCGTCTCCGGGTGGACGGCGGACTCGGTGGCTGAGGACACCGCGCGGACGGCGGAAGTCCTTTCGGCCTCGGGATGGCGGGTCGCGGTGGTAACCGCGAGCACGCTGCTCGCCTCCGCCTGGCAGCAGTTGCACCGGCCCGCCGACCGGCCGCTGTCCGTCGGGGGGTTCGGCGGTTCCGGAGGCCTCGGGAGTCCGGGCGTCCCTGAGGAGTCCGGGGGAGCCTGGGGTGAATCCGGATGACGCTGGACCGCAGGATGACGTTGACGGCGGCGGTCGCGGTGGTACTCGCCTCGACCGTCTTGTATCCGCTGTTCACCGACTCGGTTCTGGTTCGCCATCTCGGCCGGCGCGGTCATCAGCGTCGCCGCGACCGGTGCCCTGACCAGGCTGCGGCCCTGGGCGGCGCCGGCCTGCCTGGCCGCCACCATCGCCGGCCTGCTCCTTTACCTGAACCTGGTGTTCGAGGCCCGCCACTGCCTGCTGTTCGTGATACCGACCCCGGCCTCCATCGCCGCCCTCTGGCGCCTGTTCGGCACCGGGATCACCGACGCGAACAGGTACGCCCCGGCGGTGCCCAACGTACCCAGCCTGCTGCTGCTCGCCGCGGCCGGGGTGGGCATCACGGCCGTGGTGACCGACCTGATCGCGGTCCGGCTGCGGTCGACCGCGCTGGCCGGGCTGCCGCTGCTTGTGCTGTTCACGGTTCCGGTCATGATGAACCCGCCGCACAGCACGCTGACCACTGCGCTGGTGTTCTGCGCAGGCGGGGCCGGATACCTGGCCATGCTGAGCGCTGACGGCCGGGAACGGATACGCGTCTGGGGACGGCTGGTATCAGCGTGGCGTCCGGACCCGCGGTACGACGCGGCGGGCCGGACGGGCGCGGGCTATAGCGGAGACGGGCGCGGAAGCAGCCGGGCCGGCGGGCCGTTCGGCCGCCCGGACACCCGGGCGCTGGCCGCGGCGAGCCGGCGCGTCGGGCTCGCCTCGATCGTGCTCGCGCTGTGCGCCCCGCTGCTCCTGCCGGGCCTGCACGCGAGCAAGGTGTTCAGCTCGGGCCCGGGCATCGGCGGAACCGGGGGCGGCAGCGACTCCGGGGTCCTGTCGCTTCCCAGTGCCCTGTCCCAGACCGTCGCACAGCTGCACGAGAACCCGAAGGTGGTGTTCACGTACACGACCAGCGCCCCGAAGGAGCTGGAGAACAACGACGCGCAGTACTTCAGGCAGTACGTCTTCAACACGCTGGGCAGCACCGGCTGGCAGGTGACCAACTACGCGGCGGGGGCCACCGAGATCAGCTCATCGCTCCCCCGGCCGCAGGGGCTCACCGACACGTCAGCGGCTCAGCTGGTGGATACGACCGTAACCACCACCAAGGACTTCCCCGATCCCGGCTCGCAGCCGACGTTCCTGCCGCTGCTCTATCCCGCGACCCAGGTCCGCGCGCCCGGCCGGTGGCTAGCCGACCCGGACCTGATGGTCTACTCCACCGTCAGCGCGATCGGCGGCCAGACCTACTCGATGACCAGCCTGGCCGTGGACCCATCACAGGCGCAGCTGGCAAGAGCGCCCAGGCTGACCAGCACCGCGAGCATGGCGGCGGACCTCGACCTTCCGGCGTCGTACAAGACGGCGGCGCTGAAGAGGCTGGCGGAACAGCGCACCGCGGGGGCCAGCACCGAGCTCGCCAAGGTGAACGCGCTCGCGAACTGGCTCTCTGCGCCCCCCTATGTCTACAGCCTCAACGCCACGACCTTCGACAACGCGGCCGGCCTGCTCGCGTTCCTGACCGAGACCCGGATCGGGTACTGCGTGCAGTATGCCTACGCGATGACCGTGCTCACCCGGTTGCTCGGCATCCCGGCGATGTTCGTAGTCGGCTTCACGGCGGGCACGCCGTCCAAGTCGGGCTCAGACCGCTACGTGGTCAAGAACACCGACGCGCACGCGTGGACCGAGGTGTACTTCCCCACCCTGGGCTGGATGCGTTTCGAGCCCACGCCAGGAGGCCAGGGCACCGCGAGCTCCCCGAACTACATGGGCAGTGCGCCAGGGACAGGCAGCCTCAACGGCGCCCCTCCCGTCAACCTGGCGACCCAGAGTCCAGGACAGCCGACTCCGGGCCAGCCGGGGGGCCAGTCTGACCTGAATCACCTGAAGCCCGGCATCTCGGGCGCGGCGGGCGCGGCGTCCGGTAAGTCCGCCGGGACGCCGTGGGCAGCGGTCGCGCTGGCCGTGATCGCGGCGATCGTGCTGGCCTGCGGGGTCATCTCGATGGTGGCGCCACCCGCGCGGCGGGCCAGGCCCGCTCAAGCGGCCGACGGTTCCGGGCGCGGCCCGCCACCACCGTGGTGCTTGTGGCGGCCGCGGCGGCGCTGGTCGCGCTGGCGCTCTACCGGCTGCTGTCCCGCGCATCAGGGCTTGACCTGGGTACCGGGTGGGCGACGGTCGGCATCGCCTTCGGCGCGGCCGCCGTGGTGGCGCTGATAGCGCCGTCGGTCTTGCGGGTCACGCTGCGGCGCTGGCGGTGGGTGCATGCCCACGACGACGCCGCCCGGGCACACGCGGCCTGGCGCGAATTCCACGACGACCTGACGGATTTCGGCGTCGGCTACCGGTTGAGCGAACCGCCGCGGACCCTGGCCGGACGCGTCGGGGCCGGGCTGCCAGAACCCGCGGGCGAGGCGGTCCGCAGGCTGGCCCTGGCGGAAGAACGTGCCAGCTACGCGGGCCGCCCATCCGGATCGCAGCACCTGCGGCGTGACGGCGCCCAGGCCCGCCGCGGCCTGGCCGCCGGGGCGGGGCGCGGTACGTGCTGGCGCGCCCGTATCTTCCCGGCATCGCTGATGACCGCCCTAGCCGACGGCGCCGCCCGGGTCCCCGACCGGGCCGCGGCCTCGATCACGCGCCGACGGGCCGCACGCCGGTCAGCGAGTTAACCCCCTTCACCGGGCACCGGGTTCACCGGGCCGCCAGGGCGCTGATGGCCAGCCCGCGCGCCGGCTACATCCTGCGATCACCCTCTTGCCGACGGCGCCATCGTTCTTCCATCCGCTCCATCAGCCGGGCACGGCGAGTCTGTCCCGGGCGGATAGCCCCGCCCGGGCCGGCGGACCTGGCCTTCTTGGCCTTACTGTGCGCAGGCTGCACTCTCGCCGCGTGCCGCCGCCAGCAGATCACCACCCATACCAGGGACAGCAGCCCGATGGCCGCCCCGGCCGCCTCAAGATACAAATGACGGGTAACTATCCCTGCCGCGAGCAGCCCGGCGCCGGCCAGCACGCCGACGAGACCCTGCACCAGTTTGCGCTTATAGTGCACACGCGGATCGCTGAGGCGCACAAGACGCCCGAACTTCGGGTCCTCCCTATAGAGCGCTTGCTCGATCTGCTCCAGCTGGCGCTGCTCGTGTTCAGAGAGCGGCACGACGCCTCCCATAAAAAACCTTGCGCCCGGCACGTGTGCGGTGACCGTTCACCTCACATACCCGGTTCAATTTCCAGAATACGAGCGTTGACACGCCCCTTGGAAGGGTGCAGCTCACAGCGCGTCAGAAAGTCCTCCGGCGGGGCGGTCAGTATCCTCCACCAAGACGGCCGGGCGGACCGCGCTTGACCCGAATCGCCTGGCAATCTTGTCGACCGCCTGCTCTGCCTCCCGCCAGCCGACAGGCCGGTCATCGAACGCCAGCTGGGCATTTGCGCGGGTCGCAGGCACCAGACCCGACACCCGGACGCCGACAAGCCGCAGCCGCACGCCGTCCTCTAGCCCAGCCGACGCATAGAGCGAGCACGCCGTGGCGTAAATCTCATGCGCGACGTCGGTGGGATACGTGAGGGTGCGCGACCTCGTCATCGTCTTGAAGCTGGCCAGCCGGAGCTTGACGGAAACCGTCCGCGCCACGCAGCCGCTCGCCCGCAGGCTGTGCGCCGTCCGGCCGGAGAGCTTCAGCAGCTCCCGCCTGATCCGCTCCGGATCGCCGATGTCGGTTTGATAGGTCTCTTCGGCGCCGATGCTCTTCTCAGCCACATGCGGCGTGACCCGGCGCTCGTCGCGGCCCGCGGCCAGAGCAGCCAGGTGCGAGCCCTGCGCGGCGCCGAGCTCACGCTGCAAGGCGGCTTCCGGGGTATGCGCGATGTCGCCCACGGTCCGCAGGCCTAGCCGGGCGAGCACCTCACCGGTCCGCTCCCCTACCCCCCAGAGCGCGGCCACGGGCAGCGGATGCAGGAATCCGAGCACGCCGTCGCGCGGCACCACGAGCAGCCCGTCCGGCTTGCAGCGGGTCGACGCGATCTTGGCCACGAACTTGGTCGGCGCGACCCCGACCGAGCAGGTAAGGCCCTGCTGCGCCGCGACCAAAGCCCGGATGTGCCTGGCGATTGCGGCCGGGGCGCCCAGCCGCCTGATCGCGCCGGCCACGTCGAGGAAGGCCTCATCGAGCGCCAGCGGCTCCACCTCGGGCGTGACCGCACCGAAGATGGCCATGATCTCCCTGGACGCCGCGGCGTACGCGCCGCGCCTGGGCGCGACGAACACGGCCCGCGGGCACATCCGCTGCGCTTGCCCCACCGGCATCGCCGACCGTACCCCGAACGCCCGCGCCTGATACGACGCGGACAGCACCACGCCCCGGCCGCCGGTGCCGCCCACGACGACCGGCTGGCCCGCGAGCTCGGGCCGGTCCCTGATCTCGACGCTCGCATAGAAGGCGTCCATGTCCACGTGCAGGATGCGGCAGCCCGTGTCGTCGGGACCCGCGTCGGCGTCCATGACGGTCAGCGGTGACCAAGCACGTGCAGCTGGGCGGCGATATCGCGCAGCGGCGGAGCGGCCGCGGCGGCCTCCTCGAGCGCGCGCAGCGCCTCGACCGCGCCCGCGTCGCCGTCAAGCAGCGCACCGGGCACCAGGCCGCCGAAGATCCGGAGCCCGTGGGCCTCGCCCGCGCGCAATCCAGCGCCCTCGATCAGCGCGGTCAGCGCCGGCAGCGTGAACCGGCGCGGCGCAACGGCCTGGTCACCCTGGTCGCTGAGCAACTGCCGGGCTTCGGCGAAGCGGCCCGCCAGCGCCCGGTGCAACACCGCGGCCACCGCGTTGGCCGCCAGCACGCTCACGGTGGCGGACGGCCGGAGCACCGCCGCGATCGCGGTCATCGCGTCGGCCGGGGAGTCGACGTACTCGAGGACGTTGTGGCAGATGACGAGGTCCGCCGCCTTGGTGCCCGCCACGCTGTCCAGGCTCGCCGCCTCGCCCTGGACCGCGGTCAGGCGCGCGCCCGCCTCAGCGGCCCGCCGCTGCGCCGCCGCGAGCGCGTCGGGGCTCGGGTCGACGACGGTGACGTTATGCCCGAGGACCGCGAACCGCACCGCCAGCCCGCCGGTTCCCCCGCCTACGTCGACGATGTCCAGGCCGCCAGGCCGGTCTCCGCCACCCGTACGGAGACGACATCGCCCAGCACAGCCCAGACCAGCGAGGAACGTAGGCCATCACGCCTGAAATCTGCCGCCACGCCAGCCTCCTTCCAGGAGTCCAATGTAGTGCCGGCCAGCGACATTCCGCTGGCCTGGGCATGGCTACTTTCCGTTCACAGCTGGTGAACTTACGTGACCGTCCCTACGTTATACAGCCGTGGAGAACTCTCAGACGCTTCTTTACGCCACCTGTCGCCAATTCGAGCGCGCCTGCAGTTGGCCACCGTATGCTTTCCGGCATGGCTGAGCACCTTGAGTTGCCTCCCCCCTGGCGGCTGATGCTGACCGCGGGCTGGAACCTGGCGGAATCCCTCGGCCTCCCGGTCGCCGGATACTTCGTAGGCTCGCGACTGGGCGGGCGGGACGCCGGCATGGCGGCCGCGACAGCTGTTGTCTGGCTGACCGTCATCGGCCGCAAGGTCGTTACTCGCAGCGTCCCCGGCCTGCTCACGATCTCGGCCCTGGTGCTTACCCTGCAGACGGCCATGGTGATCGTCACGGGCAGCGTGCTGTTCTTCCTGCTCCAGTTCCCGCTGGCCAACCTGGGCCTGTGCGTGCTGTTCGCGCGAACCGCGCCCACCCGCAAACCGCTGGTGGCCCAGCTGGCCGCCGAGGTCGTGGCGCTGCGCCAGCCATCGGCCCATCATCCCGGGCTGCACCGGTTCTTCCAGGGAGCGACCTGGCTGTGGGCCGGGATCTTCGCCGTGTCGACCGTGGGCCTGGCGGTGCTTATGGCCATCGAGTCGGTCAAGGTATTCCTGCTCCTCACCACCATCGTCACCATCGTCGGCACCGTAGCAGGCACCTTCCTCTCCGCGTTCTGGTTCGTCCGCGTCCTGCGCCGCTTCGGCCTCCGCGTACGCTTCGCCCGGCCCTGACCGCTGAATCCCGCGCGCCCCTTGCCGGGGCGGAGGGCGCGGGCGGGGCACGCCGGGGCGGCGGTCGGCGGGCTGGGGTCAGAGCTGGAGGGACGGCTTTAGTTCGGCGATGCGGGCCAGGAGGCCGTTGACGAACCCGGGCGAGGCGTCGGTGGACAGGTCCTGGGCCAGCAGGACGGCCTCGCTGATCGCAACGTTGTCGGGCACGTCCGGCGCCCAGAGCAGCTCAAAGACGCCGATCCGCAGCACGTTCCTGTCCACGGCGGGCATCCGGTCCAGGGTCCAGCCCTGGGCGTATTCCGACAGCAGCTCGTCGATCCTGGCCGAGTGCACGGTTACGCCGCGGACCAGGTCCGCCGCGTAAGGGGACACCGGCGGGTCGCCCAGCGTGATGCGCTCGGCGAGCAGCTCGAGGGTGGGTGAACCGCGCAGCTCGGCCTCGAAAAGCACGTCGAGGGCTCGCTTGCGCGCCTTGCTACGAGCGGACACGGGAAATCATCAGGCGCGGCCGAGGTACTGGCCGGTCCTCGTGTCGACTTTGATCTTCTCCCCCGTCGAGATGAACAGCGGAACCTGGATCGTCGCGCCGGTCTCGAGCGTGGCCGGCTTGGTCCCGCCGGTGGAGCGGTCGCCCTGGACGCCGGGGTCGGTCTGGCTGATGGTGAGCTCGACCGCCGCGGGCAGGTCTACGTACAGGGGCGTGCCGTCGTTGAACGCGACGGTGACGGTCTGCTCCTCGAGCAGGTAGCTCGCGGCGTCGCCCACGACGTCGGCGGGAACGCGCGGCTGCTCGTAGTCCTGGGTGTCCATGAAGACGAAGTCGGAGCCCTCACGGTACAGGTACTGCATTTCCCGCCGGTCCACGTTGGCCACGTCGACCTTGACGCCGGCGTTGAAGGTCCGGTCGACGACCTTGCCCGACATGATGCTCTTCAGCTTGGTGCGCACGAAGGCAGGGCCCTTGCCGGGCTTGACATGCTGGAACTCGACGACGGTCCAAAGGTTGCCGTCGAGGTTCAGCGTGATGCCGTTCTTCAGGTCGTTCGTGGTGGCCACGTTGTGTCTCTCCAGAGTTAAAGGACGAGAAGTTCTCTCGTGGTAGTCGTGAGCGGGCCCGCTCCGTCGGCCCCCACGACGAGAACGTCCTCAATCCGGACGCCGCCCCGGCCGGGCAGGTACACACCAGGCTCGACGGTGACCGGAACCCAGCTAGCAAGCTTACCCGTTCTGGCGTACCCGATCGTCGGTGCCTCGTGCACCTCGAGCCCGACCCCGTGGCCGAGCCCGTGGCCGAAGTGATCCCCGTGGCCGGCGTCGCGTATCAGGTCCCGCGCGGCCGCGTCCACGTCCCCCACGTCCGCACCGGGCCGGGCGGCCTCGATCCCGGCTCGCTGCGCGGCCGCGACCAGCTCGTAGATCTCCCGCTGCCAGCCCGCGGGCTCACCGAGCGCCACGGTCCTGGTCATGTCCGCGTGGTAGCCGCCGTACAGCGCGCCGAAATCCATGGTGATCAGGTCGCCGCGGCGCACCGGCCGGTCGGCCGGGCCGTGATGCGGGATGGCGCCGTTGGGCCCGCTGGCCACGATGGTGTCAAAGGCGCGGCCGGTCCGCGCCGAGCTCGACCATCCGCCGGTCCAGCGCCGCGGCCAGCTTACGTTCGGTCACGCCCGGCCTGATCAGCGCGAACACGTCGGCGATGGCCTGGCAGCTGATCCGGCACGCGGTGGCGAGCAGCTCGAGCTCGGACGGATCCTTGACCGTCCGCAGCTCTTCAATCCTTCGGCCGAACGGAACGAGGCTCACGCCTTCAGCCCTGGCTTGCAGCTCAGCGTGGCGTTCGACGGTCATCTCGTGCGCCTCGAAGGCCACGCTGCGCATGCCCCGGCTGGTCATCTCCGCGGCCAGCCTCGGCTCGATGAACCGCTCGACGATCAGCTCGAGGTCGGGGCAGTCCCGCCGGGCGGCCAGCGCGTACCGCGAGTCGGTGGCCAGCACGCCGGTACCGCTGGCGGGCAGCAGCACCGCGGCGTTGGAGCTGGCCAGGCCGGTCAGGTAGCGCACATTCGGGCCGGTCGTGATAAGAGCCGCCGCCGCGCCCGCGTCAGCGATCTTCTCCTGCACGCGCTCCCGGCGTGCCGCGTGAATCTCTGCCATGAACGAACCTTACGCGCCGCGACCCGGCGGGCGGCGCGGGCGGCGCCGAGGCGGCGTATGCGGGTTAGCCGACCAGCGCGCGGGCCTGCTCGATGAGGCGGACACGGGTCTGGTGGGTGGGGGCGATCGGCGTGACGTTGAGGGTGGTCACGCCCGCTTCGGCGTAGGCCGCGATACGCTCCCGCAGGTAGGACGCGGAGCCGATCAGCGAGGTCAATTCCACCAGTTCCGCGGGCACCAGCGCCTCGGCCTCGTCCTTGCGGCCGTCCAGGTAAGCGTCCTGGATCGCCTTGGCCTCGCCCTCGTAGCCGAACCGGCGGGCCAGGTCGTTGTAGAAGTTGCGGCCCCGCGCTCCCATCCCGCCGATGTACAGGGCCAGCTGCGGCCAGGCTGAGATCACGCAGGCCGGTCACGTCGTCGCCGATCGCCAGCGGCGCGCTGGCGATCACGTCAAGCGGTCCGAGCGCGGGGTCGCGCTTCGCGCCGCCCTCGGCGACGGCGGGCCCCCACGCGGCGGCAGCCTTCTCCGGCAGGTAGAAGATCGGCAACCAGGATTCGGCCAGTTCGGCCGCGAGCGCCACGTTCTTCGGGCCGATGGCGGCCAGCGCGATCGGGATGCGCTCGCGGACCGGGTGGTTGATCAGCTTGAGCGGCTTGCCCAGGCCGGTGCCCCCCGGCAGCGGCAGCTCGTAGTACCGGCCCTTGAACACCAGTCGCTCGCGGCGCCAGACCATCCGGCAGATCTCGATGATCTCGCGGGCCCGGCCGATCGGCGCATCGTAAGGCACGCCGTGCCACCCTTCGATCACCTGCGGACCAGATGCGCCCAGGCCCAGCGTGAACCGCCCGCCTGACACGTAGTCCAGCCCGGCCGCGGTCATCGCGGTCAGCGCCGGGGTGCGGGAGTAGAGCTGGAGAATCCCCGATGCGATCTGCAGCCGCTCGGTCTTGGCCGCGATGTAGCCGAGCTGGCTCACCGAGTCGTAGCTGTAAGCCTCGGGCACGAACACGATGTCGAGCCCGGCCTGCTCGTAGTCGGCCAGCTCGACTACGGTCTCGGCGAAACCGCCCGCGTAGTTAAGCAACATCCCAAGCCGCATGTGCTCAGCCTCCTGGTCCGGACCCAACTGGCCATACGGCCAATGACAGGAGAGTAACGGCTGCGGCTACCGCCGGGTAGCGGCAGGGACCGATTACGGCGCGGGCTGAGGGTGCGGCGCCCGGCCGTCGGCGGCGGGGACCCGCGCGAGCTGGGTAACGATATCGTCGCTGACCGCCTCGGGGTGGCGGCCGTCGGTGGCGACCGCTACCGTCGCGACCCCGGCGTAGACCGGCCGCCTGCGCTCGTACAGGGCGGCGAGGTCCGGCCGGGCCAGCATCGGCCGCCGGCGTCCCCGCCGACGCGCCGCAGCGCCTGGGCGTACCCGACCTGGAGGTAGACGACCTGGGTCACCGGGTCCGAGCCGTTGCCCTCGCGGCGGGGCCAGGGGGGTACGGGAGGGGGGGAGCCCCTCCGTGAGCGGGGGGCCAGGGGGGTACGGGGGGGCGGGGAGCCCCTCCGTGAGCGGGGGGGTCCAGGGGGGTCGTCCCCCCGGCTAGCAGAGCCCGCGTCCGCGGGTGCTCGGGCGCGCCGCCGCCGAGGGCGAGGATCATGTCGGGTCCGTCCAGCAGCTCGGCGATGACCTGGTGCTCAAGCGCGCGGAACGCGGGCTCGCCGTCCTCGGCGAAGATCCGGCTGACCGGACGGCCCGACCGCTGCTCGATAACCTGGTCGCTGTCGGCGAACGGCAGCCCAAGCTTGGCGGCGAGCAGGTTCCCGATCGTGGTCTTGCCCGCGCCCATGAACCCGACCAGGACGATCACGACCCGGCCGGCCTTTCCTGGCCGGCCGGGTCGGCGGGCTCCGGTCGGCCGGTACCGGGCTGGCCGGTGCCGGCCTCGCCGGGGCCAGCCTGCGCCGTCAGCTCCGCGATCGCCTGCAGCGCCAGCTGGTAGGAGACCAGGCCGAACCCGGCCACCGTCCCGTCCGCCACCGCAGCCACCACCGAGGTGTGCCGGAACTCCTCGCGCGCCGCCGGGTTGGAGATGTGCACCTCTACCAGCGGGGCGGTCCGCATGGCCAGGGCGTCCCGCAGCGCGTAGGAGTAGTGGGTGAACGCGGCCGGGTTGAGCACCACCGGCATCCGGGCGTCGGCGGCCTCGTGCACCCAGCCGATCATCTCGCCCTCGTCGTCGGTCTGCCGGACCTCGACGCTCAGGCCGAGCTTGCGGCCGGTCACTCGGCACAGCTCGGCCAGGTCCTCGAGCGACACCGAGCCGTAGATTTCCGGTTCCCTGATGCCGAGCCGGCCGAGGTTCGGGCCGTTGAGCACGAGCACCTGCGTGATCACCTGGACACCTCCTGGTATGCCTGCCACAGGAGTTCCTCGGGCGGGTCGTCGAGAATCGAGGGCCGCGCCAGGCCATCGAGCACCACCAGCCGCAGCCGCGCGCCGCGCGCCTTCTTATCCATGCTCATCGCCGCCCGCAGCGACGGCCACACGCCGGCCGGGTACGCGGTCGGCAGGCCGACGCCGGCGAGCAGTTCCCGGTGCATCGCGGTGACCCGCGGGTCGAGCCGCCCGGCTAGCCGGGCCAGTTCTGCGGCGTAGACCATGCCGATGGCCACCGCGTCGCCGTGCCTGAACCGGTATCCTTCGACCCGCTCGATGGCGTGGCCGAGCGTGTGCCCGTAGTTCAGGATCTCCCGCAGGCCCGACTCGGTCAGGTCCTTCGACACCACGCCGGCCTTGACCCGGATCGCGCGCTCGAGCAGCTCGCGCGCGTGGGTGCCGTGCGGCACCGAGGCGCCCTCGGGGTCGGCCCGCAGGAGATCCAGGATGACCGGGTTGGCGATGAACCCGGTCTTGATCACTTCGGCCAGGCCGGCCACGTAGTCAGCTCGCGGCAGCGTCTCCAGCGTGACCAGGTTGGCGAGCACGCCGCCGGCGAGTGGAACGCGCCGACCAGGTTCTTGCCCGCCGGAATGTCAATGGCGGTCTTCCCGCCCACCGCCGCGTCCGCCATGCCGAGCAGGGTGGTCGGGACGAGGACGACGCTGACGCCGCGGAGCCAGGTCGCGGCCACGAAGCCGGCCAGGTCGGTCGTTGCTCCCCCGCCGATCCCGACGACGCAATCGGACCGGGTCACGCCGTATTCCGCCAGCCGGGACCACAGCCCAGCCGCGACATCGGCGGTCTTGGCCGCCTCGCCGTCGGGCACCGGCTCGGCGCGGACGGTGAAGCCGGCCGCCTGCAGCGCGCCGCAGGCAGGCCGGGCGATCTCGCCGAGGCCCTCGGCGTGGATCACGACCACGGTCGCGGCGTACTTGGGCACCAGGCCGGGCAGTTCGCTGAGCACGCCCACGCCGATGACGACCTGGTAGGGCGGCCCGCCGTCGGAGGGATTGACGTCGATCCTGGTCGCGGTCATCGCGTTTTCCCGCTCTGGTCTTCGACGCCGGCGATCTTGGCCGTGATCTCCGCCGCGAGCTCATCGGGGTCCAGGTCGTCGGTCTCCACCGTGACCGCCGCCAGCCGCTGGTAGAGCGGGATCCTCGTGTCCAGCATGGCGCGCAGGCGGCCGCGCGGGTTGCCGGGGACCACGACGCGAGGCCGGTCAAGCCCGATCCGCCGGGCCACCGTGCTGAAGCTGGCCGACAGGTAGACGACGGGCAGGCCCGCGAGCAGGGGAACGACTCCGTCGTCGAGCACCGCGCCGCTGCCGAGCGCGAGCACCCCGCCCTCGGCACGCAGCGCGCTGTCCTGGCTCAGGGCACCGGTGACCGCCGCGCGCTCGAGCTCGCGGAAGGCATTCTCGCCGTCCTCGATGAAGATGTCGCTGACCGGCTTGCCCGCGGCCGCCCCGACCTCCGCGTCGGTGTCCCGGAACTCCACCCCGAGCCGCGCGGCGACCAGCGGGCCCACCGCGGACTTGCCCGCCCCGGGCGGGCCGATCAAGATGACGAGCGGGCCCGCCGCGGTCAAGAGATCACCAGCGCCTTCAGGTAGCTCTCGGCGTTGCGCCGCATCTCTTCCACCGAGTCGCCGCCGAACTTCTCGATCGCGGCCTCGGCCAGCACCAGGGCGACCATCGCCTCGGCCACCACGCCCGCCGCCGGAACCGCGGTCGCGTCGCTGCGCTGGTTGATCGCCTTGGCCGACTCGCCGGTACTGGTGTCGATGGTGTCCAGCGCGCGTGGCACCGTCGAGATCGGCTTCATCGCGGCGCGGACCCGGATCACCTCGCCGGTGCTCATCCCGCCTTCGATGCCGCCGGCCCGGTTGGTCCGCCGCGCGACCCCGCTCTCGGCGGCCTCGATCTCGTCGTGGGCGACCGACCCGCGCCGGGTGGCCGTGATGAAGCCGTCGCCTACCTCGACACCCTTGATGGCCTGGATGGACATCAGCGCGCCTGCCAGCCTGCCGTCCAGGCGCCGGTCCCAGTGGGTGAAGCTGCCGAGCCCGGGCGGCAGTCCGAAAGCGAGCACCTCCACCACGCCGCCCAGGGTGTCGCCGTCCCTGCGGACCGCGTCGATCTCGGCCACCATCGCGGCGCTGGTCGCGGCGTCGAAGCACCGCACCGGATCGGCGTCCACCGCGGCGGCGTCATCCGGGCCCGGCATGACCTCATCCGGGCTCCGCACCTGGCCGATCGCCACCACGTGGCTGAGGATCTCGATGCCGAGCACCTGGCTGAGCACCCGCCGCGCGACCTCGCCGAGCGCCACCCGGGCGGCCGTCTCCCGCGCGCTGGCGCGCTCGAGGACGGGCCGGGCGTCGCGGAAACCGTACTTCTGCATCCCCGCCAGGTCCGCGTGGCCCGGGCGCGGCCGGGTCAGCGGGGCGTTCCTGGCCAGGCCGTCCAGTTCCTCGGCGGCTACGGGATCGGCGGACATGACCGTCTCCCACTTGGGCCATTCGGTGTTGGCCACCCTGATCGCCAGCGGGCCGCCGAGCGTACGGCCGTGCCGGACGCCGCCGGTGAGCTCCACCTCGTCCCGCTCGAACGTCATCCGCGCGCCGCGGCCGTAGCCGGCCCGCCTTCTGGCCAGCGCGGCGGCGATGTCCTCGGTGCTGACCCGCACTCCGGCGGGCACGCCCTCGCAAATCGCGACGAGCGCGCGCCCGTGCGATTCGCCTGCCGTCAGCCAGCGAAACATGGTCATGATCCTAAGGGGTCACCCGTGGTCACTTGCCTGCGGCTACTTTCCCGCGGTCATTCTGCTGGGGTCATTCTGCTGGGGTCATTCTGCTGGGGGCACCACGCTGAACTCGATGCCCCGGCGCAGTCGCCCGGCCAGGCGGCCCGCGATGCTGTTCGCCGTCCGGTCCACGACCGGTTGCCAGTCGCGGGTCGCGAGGATGAGCTTGATCGCGAGGTCGGTCCCGTCCGCGCTGCCGGCGGCCAGGCTGAAGCCGGCTACCGCCGACTCCCCTGCGACCGCCGCCTCGACTTCGGCCCGCACGTCAGCATCTTCATGCAGGCACGGCACCGGCTGCGCCGCAGCGAGCGCCGCCAGTCGCGTGCCCTCGACAGCGAGCGGCACGGGTCCGGCCACGTCGATCACGACCGCGCAGCCGTCAGCGACGGCGGCGCGCCACACCCGGTCCGACTCGGCGGGCACCGGCCGCGCGTTGGGCCGCCACCGGACCAGCGCGTCGAGGCAGGTGAAGGCGAGCACTGCAGGCCGGCCGTCCTGGCCGATCAGCGTGGGCAGCACCATCTCGCTGTTCTTGTCGCCCTGGGCGCTGCCGTCACGAGCGGGGACCGAACCGTCTGCGAGGACCGCGACCACCGGGACAAGCAGCCGCGCGGCGGATAGCGCGACCAGTGCCGCTTGCTCGCTGCCCTTGCCCTCCAGGTACGCGGCGAGGGCCTCGGCTACGCGCGGATCGGCTGCGCCGTCGTCATGGCGGAACTGCTGCCCGCCTGGGTTCAAGTGACCGGACACGTCAACGACCTTATGCCACGCGCCGCTGCGCCTGGTCACAGTCAGCCGGCATTACCGGCCGCGGCCCCGCCGAGGCTAGCCCTTCGGGTACTGCCCTGACTGCGGAAAGTAATGAATCCTCTGAATGCGCAGCTTTACAGCTAATGACTGTCATTAACTAGGCACAATCAGTTGAGCGCAGATAATCGCGAGCGGAGGGAGCGTGGGTGACCCAGCCTGAGCGACTGCCCGCGGTCGCGCCTGGCACGCCGATGTGGAAGGCAGTCCCGCCACGCCTAGTAGGCCCGTACCTGACCGGGCAGCGCTCCGTCCTGGCCGGATACGTGTACCGCGCCACCGACGTCCGGTTCCACAACCCCGCCGAGGCCTACCTCGCCCTCGGCCTGGGCTGGGAGGATTCGGAGTTCACGCCGCACATGAACGAGCTCTACCTGGTCTGCTGGCTGGCCAGGCCGATTGACGGCTATGCGGAAGCCTCGGGCCACGGCCTCCCCGAGTTCTATATCGAACCCATCGCGATACCGGTCGGAGCCGCGATGTGCCGGCTCGGCCCCGACGGAGACCAGGTCGTGGCCAGGTACAACGGCCTGGCCTGGCAGCAGACGGAGCCGTGAGCGATGCGATACAGGCTGATGGCCACCTATCTCGGCGTCCCTTACCACGCCGGTCTTGGTCCCGACGGCAACGAGGTGACCCTGTTCTCCCCCGGCCCGCCGCCGGAGGAACTCGGCTTCACGGCCGCGGCCGGGCACTGGCGCAAGCAGGTCGATGTCACCGATCTGCAGGCGCTGTGGCAGTCCCGTCTGGTCGGTGAGTATGGCGGCGAGCCCTGCCTTGTCCTGGATGACCTCGGCGAGCGGCTGCACGTCGTCTACCTGGGCCGTGATGCGGTACGGGCCAGGCAGCTCGGCTACTGGGAGATCGATCGCGAGGTCTTCGAGGTCGTGGTGCCCCGCAACGAGGTGGCCGCGCCTTACCGAGGAACGGGTGGAGTTCCCGCTGACCTCGGCCATGTTCCCGTCGTCACGCCCGGTCGCTCCGGCAGGCGCGGATCCGCTGGCAGGCGCGGACCCGCTGTCCGGCGTGTTCCGGCCGGCCAGCGCGTTCCGGCCAGGCAGCACAGAACCTGAAGCCGACACCCTGATTTACACCCGCCCGGGACCACAGGGACAAGTCGCGCCGCGGGCGAGGACGGAGCCGACGGGCCCGAGGACCCGGATGGAGCCCACTGGAGCCAGGCCGCCCGGCGGAGGCAGGCCGCCCAGGAGAGCCAGGCCGCCCGCTGCCGCGAGGCCGCCCGCGGCGGCTGGGCCCGCGGCGGACGCCATGCCGCCCCTGGGAGGCCGGCCTGCGGCGGAGCCTGCAGGTATCCCCGACGCGGACCACGGGCTTCGTACCCCGCACCGGATGGCCGCCTGGCATGGCTCACCGGCGCCCGAGCCCTGGGCGGCTCCCTGGCCTGAGCCTGAGCAGCGTTCTGAGCCGTCGCCCGAGCCCTGGGCGGACAGCGCACCCCTGGCCGAGCCAGCGGCAGCTCCGCCCTCCGGGCGACGTACCGCGCGCAAGGACCGGGTCTCGCCGCAGTCAGTTTTCGCCGAACTCCTTGACCTAGCCGGCATTCCAGACGCCGCTTACGCGGTCGACGAGGAGGTACCGGGCGCCATGTGCGTCGTCAAGGCGGACGCCGGCTTCGAGGTGTTCAGCTGTACCGAGGATGCAAGGCTTGAGGTGCATTTCTTCGAGGAAGAAGAGGCAGCTTACTTCTACCTGTTCGGCGTCCTCGTGGCGGAAGCGGTGCGTAGCGGGCGTCTCGGGCCTACCAGGGCAAACGGATACGCCAGCGGATCCCGCGGGCCGACGGCGGCCACGGCGTCCGCGGCCGCCGGGGAAAACGTTTCGAAGTACTTACAGGGCGGAAAGTTACCCAAATTCCCATCTGGTCCGGCTATCGTTAAATAGCCGACGGGGCTGACGGTCCCCCGCTCCCCAAGCAGCCCCGTCGGCCTCCCAAATCACTAGTAGCCAATTACGGTCCGGCGTATCACAAATTAACTCCTTTGCCATTCCTGCCCAGGCGTCATTGGTGCTCACTTCAGGCTCCGCAGGTTGGCTACGCCACCGGGCAGGCAAATTCGGTGCCCTATCCCGGTAGCGGACCGCCGGTACTGTGGCCTACGTGACTGCCACGACCCCGGTGACCGCGGGGGTGGCCAGCCTGGCGGTGCGCGATCTGGTCCGCGGGCCGCGTCGGCACGGCAGGGTCCTGGCGGCCCTGCCGCAGGCGATCTACCTGGAGTTCGCCGATGCCGTGCCCGAACCACGGGTGATCGCGATCTCGCCTCCGGACGCCATCCGGCTCCCGAACGCGATCATGACCGGCTCGTGGGAGGCGCGTCCCCCGGTCAGTTCGGCGCAATGCTGGGCGGGCGGGGACCGGGTGATGGCGTGCGGACTGGATATCAGGATCGTGCGCTGGTGGGACCCCTCACCAGTGTTCGGTCCGCTGTCCAGGGCCAGGCTCGATCATGGCTACGGCGTTCTGGCTCGGCTCTGCGCGGCGGCCGAGCAGGCACCCGGGCTGGCGGGCCACGACGGGCCGGTCCAGCTGGCGGCATGCTGCGCGAGCGGTGATCTGGCAGGCGCCGTTGAGGCAGCAGAACAACTGGTGGGCCTCGGTCCGGGCCTGATGCCGAGCGGCGACAGCATGGTCAGCGGCGTCCTGCTCGCGCTCAGGCTTCTCGGCGGCGCCATATCGGGCGGAATGCGGGCGGTCTGGCTCGCGAACTGGCTCAGCGCGTCTGTCACCTGCTATGCGGCGCAGCGGACGACGACGCTGGCGGCTTCCCTGCTGTACTGCGCCGCTAACGGCCAGGCGGCGGCTGAGGTGTCAACGGTGCTGCTCGGGATGGCCGGCCTGGAGCCGCTCGAGCCGGCGGCGGCCAAGCTGCTCGCGGCGGTCCAGGGGGCCGATCTGGCCTGGGGCCTGGTGGCCGGCTGCCGGGCGGCGCTGCTGCTGTCCGTATCCTGATCACGTGATCATTCCGCTTACCGGGTTGCAGTACGAGATCGAAGCCGGCCACTACCGCGCCACCCTGACCGAACTGGGCGCGGGGCTGCGCGAGCTGTCTTTCCGGGGTCAGCCGCTGATCGCGGGCTACGGTGCCGACGAACTTCCGCCCGCTGGCGCGGGCGAACTGCTCGCGCCCTGGCCGAACCGGATCGACGGCGGCCGCTACGTCTTCGACGGCGCCGAAGAGCACCTGGCCCTGACCGAGCCGGCTCGCGGAAATGCCATCCATGGCCTGACCCGCTGGATGCCGTGGACCGCCGTCAGGCACGACGCCAGCGCCGTGCTGCTGCGCAGTGCCCCGCACGGCCATCAGGGATATCCGTTCTGCCTGGAGATCGAAGCCGAGTACCGCCTGGACGCGGACGACGGGCTGCACGTCGCCATCACCGCGCGCAACCGCGGCCGCCACGCGGCACCCTACGGCACCGGCTCGCATCCCTACCTGACCGTCGGGACGGCTTCGATCGATGACTGCGAGCTGAGCTTGCCCGCGAAGTCCTGGCTGCCGCTTGACGACCGCGGTATTCCATCCGGGTCTGCGGAGACCGTCGAGGGCACGCCGTATGACTTCCGCCAGCCCCGCACGATCGGCGCGACCCGGCTTGACGACGCCCTGACCGGGCTGAGCCGGGACGTTGACGGGCGCGCCTGGGCGCGCCTAGCCGCCGACGGCGGCTCCGGGACCCGGGTCAGCCTGTGGGCCGACCAGGGCTACCAATGGCTGCAGGTTTTCACGGCCGACCCGCTCGGCCCGGACCGCCGCCGTAAAGCGGTCGCCATCGAGCCGATGACGTGCCCGCCGAACGCGTTCGTGAGCACCGATGACCTGCTGGTCCTGGAGCCCGGCCAGACCGTCACCCACACCTGGGGTATCCAGTCGGCCTGACCGCCGCGTTCTCTGCTTCGCCTACAGCGGAGGTCTCGATCCGCGATAACGATTGGCGACCTGATCGAGGTCAGCGGGGGTGTCGATATCGTCCGGGCTGCCGGTGTCGGCGCACTCGATGAGCGTGACCAGATCCGGCCGCGCGCGCAGGAACGCCCTGGCTCCCTGGTCGCCGACGGCCGTGGCGATCACCTCGGGCCAGTGTTCACGAGCGAGCAGGACAGGATTGCGGGGCTGGCCGTGGTAGGCGGCGACGGCGACAGTGGCCCCGGCACGGTACGCCGCGATCAGGCGCGCGACGGCGGCCGCTCCCACCAGCGGCTGGTCGGCCAGCGCGACCACCACGGCACCCACGTCCGGGTCCGCGTCTGGAGAAGGCGCGGCGAGGGCGCGCAGGGCGGCACGGAGCGAGGAGCCCATGCCGGTACGCCACTGAACGTTGTGCACCGTCAGTATCCCGGTTAGCTGGACCGGGGCGGCACCGGTGACGACGAGGACCGAGTCAGTGCCGCCGGCCCGGAGCAAATTGACGCCGCGTTCCGCGAGGGTCTGCCCATCCAGCTCGACCAGCGCCTTCGGCCGGCCGAACCTCGAGCCCTCCCCGGCGGCCAGCAAAACCCCTGCAACTCTCGTTGGCACGGCCCCCAAGCGTACGCGCCTGCCCTGGTAGCATCCATCCGGGATCAGGGGTGATGACGTAAATGACCGGACATAACGGGACACTTAACGGCTTTGACACCAAGACGCCGAACGTCGCCAGGATCTATGACTACCTACTCGGCGGGAAGGACAATTTCGCCGCCGACCGGGAGGCGGCCGAGCAGCTGATCCAGGCGATCCCCGATGTCGGGGCGATAGCGCGCGATAACCGGTCGTTTCTCGGCCGGGTGGTCCGGTACCTCGCCACCGAGGGCGGCATCCGGCAGTATCTGGACCTCGGCAGCGGCCTGCCGACCCAGGCCAACGTGCACGAGCTGGCCGAGGGCGTGGCGACGGGCGTGCGCGTGGTCTACGTCGACAGCGACCCCGTGGTGGCCTCCCACGGCCAGGCGCTGCTGGCGTCCGGCGGGCAGGTCGCGATGGTCCTGGGTGACTTGCGCGATCCAGCCAGCGTCCTGGGGCATCCCGAGGTGACCGGGCTGCTCGACCTGTCGCGGCCGGTAGCCGTGCTGTGCACGAGCACCTTGCACTTCATCGAGGACGAAGCCAGACCGCACGCGATCATCGCGGAGTACCGGGACCGCCTGGCACCCGGCAGCTACCTGGTCATCACCCACGGCACCCGGGAGGAAGACCCCGGGGCAGAGGGTGACAAGGCGGCGGGCGTCTACCGCCAGGCATCGTCTCAGCTGCACGTCCGGTCGCTCCCTGACGTGCTGCGATTCTTCGACGGCTTCGAGCTCATCGAGCCGGGGCTGAGCTGGATAACCGAATGGCGGCCCGAGCCCGGTACCACCCCTGTCGGCCGGCCGCACTCCATGCGCGGCGGCGTCGGCCGCAAGGCCTGAGGCTGAACCGCCAGGGTCAGCCGGCGAACTGGTGGTGGATGCGGCCCTCAGTGGCGGTCAGCGGCTGGCCGGTGCCGCCCCAGCGGAGCTGGATCAGCTCGGCGGCGATCGATACCGCCGTCTCCTCAGGCGTCCTGGCCCCGAGGTCGAGCCCGATCGGCGAGCGCAGCCTGGCCAGTTCCTCCTCGGTCAGGCCTACCTCACGCAGCCGGGCCAGCCGGTCGTCATGGGTCCGCCTGCTGCCCATGGCTCCGATGTACCCGGCCGATGTGCGCAGCGCGACCTCGAGCAGCGGCACGTCGAACTTCGGGTCGTGGGTGAGCACGCAGATAACGGTCCTGGCATCCACGTCCGTCCCGGCGAGGAACCGGTGCGGCCAGTCGACGACCACCTCGTCGGCGTCAGGGAAACGCGACGCGGTGGCGAACACCTTCCTGGCGTCGCACACCGTCACGTGATACCCGAGGAACTTCCCGACCCGGGCGACGGCGGCGGCGAAGTCGATCGCCCCGAAAACCAGCATCCTGGGCGCCGACGCGAACGAGTTCACGAACACGCTCAGCTCGTCCCCGCGCCGCTCACCTTGGGCTCCGTACCGGCGGATACCGGTCAGCCCCTGCGCCAGCATGCCCCGGGCGTCATCGTCCACGGCCGCGTCCAGCCTCGGCCCCGATCCCAGGGTGCCGGACGCACCGACATGCCAGGCGTCCGCTGCCGCGTCCGCCTGGGCATCCCCAGCCCAGATCACTCGCCTCGCGCCGATCTGGCCCGGCCCTGCGATCACCGTCGCGACCGCGACCGGCTCGCCGCGCTCTACCGCTTCTGCGATCTCGCCCAGCTCAGGGAAACGGGTCTTAGTTACCGGCTCGACGAAGATGTCGATGATTCCGCCGCAGGTCAGCCCGACCGCGAACGCGTCGTCGTCGCTCACGCCGTAGGTCCGAAGGACAGCACCGCCGGTCCGGCAGACGTCGAGCGACAGCTCGTAGACGGCGCCTTCGACACATCCACCTGATACGCTGCCGACGACCTCGCTGTCGGCGCAGGACGATACCGCCAGCGCCGCGCCCGGGTCACGTGGCGCACTGCGGTACGTGCCCACCACGGTGGCCAAGCCGAAGGTGTCCCCCGCCTCCCACCATTTCGTGATCCTGCTCAGGATGTCACGCACTTGCGTCACCTTGGCCTTAGTATCCTCGCACGTCCCACGCTACGCGGCCTTACCCATCTCCGCTATGCTGGGAAGATCCGGCACGCTCCTCCCCCTGGGTCGATCTACTGATCCGGACGCTGGCCACGGCCGCGCGGATCAAGTCGGGGAGATCGGGATGCGCGGGAACCTCGTCTGCTTCCAGGTCGTCGGCGGAGAGCCAGCCGTACTTGTCGGTGGTGGCCCGTTCCCATTGGTCCAGGCCCTCGAGGCTCACTTCGGCGGACCCGACGGCGACCGCGTAGAACGTCTGGTCCTGGGCGATATGGTGACCGCCCCAGGAGAACTCGATCGCGTTCTGGGCGATCGGCTCCCCGAGGTGCTCGGGCTCGACCGAGATGCGGGTCTCCTCGTACAGTTCGCGGGCGGCCGCGTCGCGCATGGACTCCCCGCTTTCTGCCGCGCCGCCGATGGTGAACCAGAACGGGTGCTCGGGCCGGTGCGGATCCCAGCCGTGCAGCATGAGCACGCGCCCTTCCGCGTCGACCGGCAGCACCCGGGCGGTCTGCCGTCTGATCAGCGGTTTCCGCAGCGGCGCCTCAGCCGGTTCCTGCGGCGGCGGTACCTTAGCTGACTCACTCACGGCTGCTACTCCACGATCTTGGAGATGGGGATCTCGAGGATGTCCTGCGCACCAGCGGCCTTCAGGGCCGGTATCAAGGTGTTCACGCCCCGCTTGGGCACCACCGTCTCCACCGCGTTCATGTTTCCGCGGGCCAGCGTGGTGATCGTCGGCGAGGACAGGGCCGGCAGCATCTCGGTGACCGCGGCCAGCCGGTCCGCGGGCACGTTGAGCTTCAGCAGGACGTTGCCGCGAGCCTGGATCGCACCGCGCAGCAGCAGGGCGATGTCCTCCATGGCCGCCCGCTTCTGCGTGTCCGCGAACGCCGGTCCCGACGCGATCAGCTCGGTATAGCTGGTCAGCAGCGTGTCAAGGATCCGCAGGCCGTTCTTGCGCAGCGAAGAACCTGTCTCGGTGAGGTCGACGATCGCGTCCACGATGTCGGGCACCTTGGCCTCGGTCGCGCCGTAGGACGGGATCACCATCGCCTTGACGCCGTGCGCGTCGAGGTACCGCCTGGTCAGCGACGGGAACTCGGTGGAGATCCGGACTCCTTCCGGCAGGTCGGAGGCCGACCGCCAGGACGCGGAGTCCGGCACCGCGAGCACCACCCGGACCGGCTGGGCGGTGGCCTTGGAATACTGCAGTTCGCCGAGCGACACGACCTCCGCTTCGGTCTCCTCGATCCAGTCGCGGCCGGTGATGCCGAGGTCGAACAGCCCGCGCTCGATGTAGGACGGGATCTCCTGCGGGCGCAGGAACCGGATCCTGTCGATCCGCGGGTCGTCGATCGAGGCATGGTAGTCCCGGTCCGAGGACCGGCGCACGGTCAGGTCGGCCGCGTCGAACAGATCGAGGGTGGCCCGCTCGAGCGAGCCCTTGGGCAGTACCAGTGAGAGCATGACTTATCCCTGTTGGTCGGGAAGGTAGCGCAGGCGAACGGCTCCGGCGGGGGCGCCGGAGGCATGGTTAATGTCGCTGGGCGGCAAGACGGGAAGCGTCGCGGCGGATGGAGCGCAGCACGAGCGCGGTGTCGAGCGCCGCCACCACGGCCTCCCATCCCTTGTCCTCGTGGCTATCGGGCAGTCCGCACCGATCCCGTGCCGATTCTACCGTGTCACAGGTCAGCACGCCGTTCCCGATGGGGGTGCGGGCGTCAAGCGAGACCCGGGTCAGGCCCGCGGTTACCGAATCGCAGACATACTCGAAGTGCGGCGTGCCGCCGCGGATGACCACGCCGAGACAAGCCACCGCGTCGTGGTGGAGAGCCAGCTCGGCGGCGACGACCGGCAGCTCGATCGCGCCTGGGACCCGGACGACCAGCGGGTCCGGGACACCGCAGGCGGCGGCCGCGGCGACCGCCCGTGCCACCAGCGAGTCGGTAATCTCCCGGTGCCAGCGGGTCGCCGCGATCGCCAGGCTCAGCCCCGACGCGTCGACCGCGGCGGCCTCGGGACGCCCGGCACCGCTCATGCCGACTCCGCCTCGATGGCAGCCGCATGCTCGCCTGAGCGCGACGACAACGGGTGCCCGTTGAAGCGGGCAGCGGGTGTTACCGGCGCTCGTTCGGCCTCATAAAGATCTTGAATCTTGTGGCCAAGCCGGTCCCGTTTCGTGAGTAGATACCCGAGGTTGTAGGGAGTCACGGCGGCCGCCAGCGAGACGCGGGCGGTGATATCGACGCCGCCGCCGGTCAGGCCACTGACCTTGGCCGGGTTGTTGGTGAGCAGGCGCACCGAGCGGACGCCCAGGTCGGCGAGCATCTGCGCGCCGGCTGAGTACTCCCGCGCGTCGACGGGCAAGCCGAGCTCGGTGTTGGCGTCCACCGTGTCGGCGCCCGCATCCTGCAGCTCGTAGGCTTGCAGCTTGCTGAGCAAGCCGACGCCGCGGCCTTCGTGCCCGCGCAGGTACAGCACCACCCCGCGGCCTTCGGCCGATATCGCGGCCATGGCCGCCTCGAGCTGCGCGCCGCAGTCGCAGCGCAGCGAGCCGAATACATCGCCGGTCAGGCACTCCGAATGCAGCCGGGTCAGCACGTCCGTGCCGTCCGTCACGTCGCCGAACACCAGCGCCACGTACTCGGTGCCGTCGACCTCGTGCCGGTACCCGAACGCCCGCCACTGGCCGTAGGCGTTCGGTATCTGCGTCTGGGCTTGCCGGCTGAGCTGGCGCTCGGTGCGGCGGCGGTACTCGATGAGCTGCTCGATCGAGATCAGGGCCAGGTCGTGGGTGTCCGCGAACACGCGCAGCTCGGGCAGCCTGGCCATCGTGCCGTCATCGTTCACCACCTCGGCGAGGACCCCCGCCGCGGGCAGCCCGGCCAGCCGGGCCAGGTCGACCGCGGCCTCGGTGTGCCCGGCCCGGCGCAGCACGCCGCCCTCGGCGTAGCGAAGCGGGAACACGTGCCCGGGGCGGTTGAGGTCGGCCGCGGTGGTGGCCGGGTCGACGAGTTTTTTTATCGTGGTGGCGCGGTCGGCGGCCGAGATGCCCGTGCTGATGCCGTCGCGCGCGTCCACGCTGACGGTGAAGGCGGTGCGGTGGTGCTCGGTGTTCTGGGCAGTCATCTGGGGCAGCTGGAGCCGGTCGAGTTCGGCCCCGGGCAGCGGCGCGCAGATCACGCCGCTGGTGTAGCGGATCATGAAGGCGAGCAGCTCAGGGGTGGCTAGATGTGCGGCGAAGATGATGTCGCCTTCGTTTTCCCTGTTCTCGTCGTCTACGACCAGGACGGGGCGGCCTTCCGCGATGTCCTTGATCGCGCGGTCGACGTCGTCGAGCATCTTCCTCACCTGTTCCCCCCGTTTCCGCTGACTAGCCTCTCTAGGTACTTGGCGATCACGTCGACCTCCAGGTTCACGGTGTCCCCTGGCTCCCTGGTGCCCAGCGTGGTGCGCTTGAGCGTCTCCGGGATGAGGCAGACCTCGAACCAGCCTGCTGGCGTTTCTGGGGGGCTGAGGGCGGAGACCGTCAGGCTGATGCCGTCGACCGCGATCGATCCCTTTTCCACGACGTAACGGGATATCTGGCCGGGCAGGGTGATCCTGACCTGGTCCCAGTTAGCGGTGGCGGTGCGGGAAATGATGGCGGCGGTGGCATCCACGTGGCCCTGCACCAGGTGACCGCCTAGGCGGTCGGCGAGACGGACCGACCGCTCCAGGTTGACCGGGTCTCCCTGTTTGAGCGCGCCGAGGCCGGAGCGGTCCAGGGTCTCCCCCATCACGTCCGCGGTGAAGGTTCCGTCGATGATGTCGGTGACGGTCAGGCATACGCCGTTGACCGCGATCGACTCGCCGAGGGACATGCCCTGTGTGGAACCCCGGATGGCCAGCCGGGCCGCGTCGCCGTGACGCTCGAAGCCTGCGACCTCGCCGAGTTCTTCCACGATCCCGGTGAACATTCGCTTTCCTCCTCGAAGCCCTGCCTTGCGGTTCGGCTCCGGGGGGTTTGCGCGGGCATCGTGCGTACGCGCTGAGCGCGGCCGGGTCACCGACCGCGCGCGTGCTGCCTCCCATCCGGACTTTCACCGTCGGTCCTGGAATTTCACCAAGTCAGCCGACCGCTGGCAGCGGACGGGTCGCGGACTTTCACCGCCGGCTCGGAGTTTCACCGACCCCGGAGCACGCTAACTCCTATAGCCAGTGTGCCACATCAGGTATTCCGGTCTTAACAGAGGTAAATCTCCGCGTCATAGCGCGGGGGCCGGAACTAGACGGGACGGAACTGGACGGGGCGGAACCGGGCGGGGGCGGAACTGATAGCCGGCCCGGTATTCGGTGACCAGGCACTGGCTGTAATGCGGGCCGAGCTTGTGGCGGAGGCGGCTGATGTGCACGTCGACGGTGCGGCTATCCTGCCGGACGGTGCGGGCGTCCTTACGAGCGGCGGGGGCTGGCCCGAGGTCGGGGTGCCAGACGTGCCTGAGGAGGTCCGCGCGGCTGAAGACGGTGGCCGGGTGGGCGCTGAGGAAGGCCAGCAGCTCGAACTCCTGGAAGGTCAGCGTGATCTCGCGACCGCCGGCCCAGACCCGGCGCTGCACGTGATCCAGGAGCACTCCGGGATCTGCTGCCTTTGCTCCGGCTGTTTTTGCTGGGGCTGTTTTTGCTCCGGCGGCTGGATCCTGGGCGACAGGACCGCGCTCCGGCTGGGCGGTTGTCGTGGCGATGGCGTAGCCGACGATGGCCAGCGATGTCCCAGTGCCCGGGATGGGTACTACCGCGAGCAAGGTCGCGTCCCGGCCGGGCGGCGGTACCCGCTCGTCCCACGGGTGGGCTGGTTCGGGGTCAAGGTGTTCCGGCGGGCCCAGGCGGCCGAGCAACCGGGCTGCTACCGCTACCTTCCCATCGGACACCATCCAATAGTCGACTAAAAAGGTCGCCTTTGTCAAGAACGAGGCACCTATGGTGGCGCCTAGGCGAGCGTCGGGGTCTCACGATCCTGGGAAGCGGCTGACAGCGCTCTGGGCGGGGCGCGTGAGTGCGTAGGATCGCGTCATGGCGGTCAGGGCGGTCATATTCGACTGGGGCGGGACGCTCACGCCTTGGCACGACATCGACTTGGCCGAGCTCTGGCTCGAGGTCTTCGCGCGGCATTATCCGGCGGCGGACGCGGCCGCGATGGCCGCCGCGGTGCGCGCCGCGGAGCGCGAGCTATGGCAGCTGGGCGAGGAGTCGCACCGGAGTTCGACGCTGGACCATATCTTCGAGCGGGCCGGGGTCACCGCTTCAGCTGGCTTCCTGGCCAGCTACTTCGAGGCGTGGGACCCGCACACGTTCACCGACCCTGACGTGCCGCCGCTGTTCCGGGAGTTGCGACAGCGCGGCATCAAGATCGGCGTGCTGTCCAACACGATGTGGCCGCGCAGCGCGCACGAGAAGATCTTCCTGCGGGACGACGTTCTTCGACCTGATCGACGGCGCCGTGTACACCAGCGAGATCCCGTGGGTGAAGCCGCATCACGAGGCGTTCCGCGCGGCCATGCGAGCCGTCGGCGTGGCCGATCCGCAGACCTGCGTATTCGTCGGCGACCGGCCCTACGACGACGTCCACGGCGCGAAGAGCGCGGGCATGCGCGCTGTCCTCATCTCGAACTCGGACGTGCCCGGGTACGAGGCCGCCGAGCCTGATGCGGTCATCACCCGGCTGGCCGAGCTTCCCGGCCACATTGATCGCTGGTGAGCGGCCTGGAAAATCTCAGGGCGGCTAGTGAACTCGGGACGGCTGGTGAACGGAGCCCGTGCGCTTGAGCGTCCGGATGATCGGCGCGGTCTCCACCGACCTCACCCCCGGCAGGACGGCGAGCTGACCGGTCAGGTATTCGTAGAGATGCTCGGTGTCGCGGAAGAGAGCGGTGACGACCAGGTTGGTCGGACCGGTCGTCGCGGCGGCGAACGGAACCTCGAGGTGTCCGGCCAGGGCCCGTCCTGCCTCATCCAGCCGGGCCGGCTCAACCGAGAGCCAGAGCGTGGCCTGAACGTTCATGCCTAGCGTGCGACTGTCGATGTCGACCTCGAAATACAGCAGCCCGGCCTGGCGGAGTTCGTCAATCCGGCGGCGTACCGTCGACTCGTGCCAGTGGATCGCGGCGGCGAGCGCAGCATGGCTGGCGCGCCCATCCCGGGCCAGTTCGGCCAGCAGCGGCTCGTCCTCCGGCTCCAGCGGGGCCGAAGGCCGCGGGGCCCGGGGGGCCGAAGGCCCCCCCAAGGGGGGTCTGGGGGGATAGCTCCCCCCAGGAGCGGGGGGGTCATGGGGGGTCGCCCCACCGGCCAGCAGAGCGGGGTCTTGGGGGGGCGCCCCACCGGCTAGCAACCTCTCCAGCTGATCCGGGGATAGCGCCCGGGTAAGTCCTGGCCACGCATGGGCGGTGTAGTTGTGCAGGATCGAGTGCGCGGCGAACTGCACGACCCGGCGGCTGCCCGGCAGCCCGCGCAGGAACAGAGCGTCGCGCTGCTCCGCTGTACGCGCCTCGAACGCGCAGATGATCTCGGTCCCGGCCGACGCGAGATTAACCCACCTGGTGTCCGGCCTGCGGGCCAGGGCCTGTGCTGCTCTACCTGGTCATCTACCTGCAGGACATCCTCGGCTACTCGGCCCAGGACGCGGGGCTGCGGCTGGCCATCATCAGCGGCGCCCAGTTCGTCACCGCGACGATCGCCGGGCGGGTGAGCGAGCGCGTGCCCGCACGCTGGCTGATCGGGCCCGGCCTGCTGCTGGTTGGCGTCGGGCTGATCGTGATGGGCGGCGTGACCGCGGACAGTACCTGGACGCACCTGCTCCCTGGCTTCATCGTGGCCGGGCTGGGCAGCGGGCTGGTCAACCCGCCGCTGGCCTCGACCGCGATCGGCGTGGTGGCGCCGCACCAGGCCGGCATGGCCTCCGGCGTCAGCGCGACGTTCCGCCAGATCGGCATCGCGACCGGCATCGCCGTACTCGGCTCGGTCTTCACCGCCGCGATGCGGCACAACCTGGCGCATGCGCCCGGGGTGGCGGCGTCCGCGCCGCGCATCGTCACGCTGGTGCGCCAGGGCGAGATCGGCCGGCTGTTCGCCAGCACGCCGCCTGCCGCCCGCGGCCAGCTCGCGGCGGCCGTCCGGTCCGCCGCCGCGGCCGGCCTCAACGACCTGCTGATCATCACCGGCATCCTCGCGCTGGCCGGGGCGGTGTGCGCGCTGCTGCTCATCCGCAGCAAGGACTTCATTCCTAGCAAGCAGAGCGTGCGCGACGAGCCGGCGCGGGCGGCGGCCACGGACCAGCAGGTGAGTGAGCCTGCCGGGGTACAGCCGGCTCGTTCGGCATAAGAATCAGGCGGAGCGGCCCTGAGCGGTGGTCAGGGCCGCCAGGCTGCGTGGGCGGTGGCGCGCTCGGCCTGGGCCCGGAGCGCCTGGACGGCGCGGGCGGGATCCTCGGCGCCGTAGACGGCCGAGCCGGCCACGAATACGTCAGCACCCGCATCCGCGCAGCGTTCGATGGTCTTCTCGCTGACCCCGCCGTCGACCTGGAGCCATACCGCCGCGTCCCGGCCGCTGACCAGCGAGCGGGCGCGGCGCAGTTTCGGCAGCACCATGTCAAGGAACGGCTGGCCGCCGAAGCCCGGCTCCACCGTCATCAGCAGCAGCATGTCGATCTCGGGCAGCAGGTCCGCGTACGGTTCCACCGGCGTGCCCGGGTTGACGGCGAGTCCGGCACGGGCGCCGGCCGCCCGGATGCCCCGCAGCGTCCGCACCGGGGCATGAACCGCCTCGGCGTGGATCGTCACGTTGCGGGCGCCGGCCTCCGCGTAATCCGGGGCCCACCGGTCCGGCTCTTCGATCATCAGGTGGCAGTCGATCGGCAGGGTGACATGCTTGAGCAGCGCCTCGACGACGGGCAGGCCCACGGTGAGATTGGGCACGAAATGGTTGTCCATGACATCGACGTGCAGCCAGTCGGCGGTGTCGGCGACGGCGGCGGCTTCATCGGCGAGCCGGGCGAAATCCGCGGACAGGATGCTCGGCGAGATCTGAACGGCCATGGTAAGGCCAAGTGTAGAGTGCGGGGATGCGGGCCGGCTCCCCCAGCTAGGGGTTACAAACCGGCGTGCAGGCGATAAGAAACCCGTGTACAGCGGATGAGAAACCCGGCAGCGACGCCAGGCGAGCTGGGTGGCGACCGGCTTGAGGATGCGGGCACGGAATGTCGTACCTCGGAGATACAGTTCGATACTAGATTCGATTAGGTACCGACCTGGAGGTTGCTTTGCATTCGGAACCGTCAAGCGCCCTGCTCGACCGGGTACGCAAGCTGCTGGCGAAGGCCGAGGCGCAGGGAGTCACCCCGCCGGAGGCCGAGGCGCTGACCGCGAAGGCCGCAGAACTGATGGCCCGCTACGGCATCGACCGGGCCCGGCTGGCCGCGACCCGCCCGGACACCGACCGGCCCAGCAGCCGCATCATCGATATTTCCAACCCGTGGGCGCAGGTCCGGGCCCACTTGCTGGCCGGGCTGGCCGGCGCCATGCGATGCCAGTGCGTCCTGCTCAGCACCACCAGGCCCGGCGCGCGCATCCACGTGTTCGGCTATGCCTCCGACCTCGAGCGGGCCGACATCCTCTACACCTCGCTGCTGCTCCAGATGGCCCATGGCCTGACCGCGGCCGTAGTCCCGGCCGGGGTGCGCAGCCCGCGCGCGTGGCGGCGAAGCTGGCTGCTCGGCTTCGTTACCGCCGTCATCACCCGGGTCCGGTCCGCGGAGGACCGCGCCGCCGCGAACGCCGAGGGGGAAACGCACGCCGGACCGAGCACCGCCCTCGTCCTAGCCGACCGGGCCGTCGTCATCCGTCGCCAGCTCGAACAGGCTTACCCCGTCACCCGCCAGACCCGCATCACCTACAGCGGCCGGGGCTATACCGACGGCTACGCCCAGGGTCAGCGAGCCGATATCGGCAGCGCCCGGCTGAAGTCCGCCCGGGCCCTCACCCGCGCCTGAGCCCAGTTATTCGCGCCTGAGCAGGGCGAGGAAGATCGCGTCGGTGCCGTGACGGTGCGGCCAGAACTGGGCGAACCGCGGGTACTTGGGATCTGGGCCGCGTAGCTCGGGGACCTCGGCCAGGACGGCGGGCGCGTCGAGGATGGTGACGTCACCCCGGCTATCCGCGACGGAGGTGACGACTCCCCTGGTCTCGGCCACGTGCGGGGAACAGGTCACGTAAGCGACCACGCCGCCCGGCCGCACGGAGTCGATCGCCGCGTCGAGCAGCTCGCGCTGCAGGCCCACGAGGTCGTCCACGTTCTTGGGGGACTTGCGCCACCTAGCCTCGGGACGGCGGCGCAGCGATCCGAGGCCGGAGCACGGGACGTCGGCCAGCACCCGGTCGAACGTGCCTGACCGCCACGGGACGCGCCGGCCGTCGGCCGCGACCACGGCCTGGTCGCCGGCCACGTCGTGGTGGCCGGAGGCGGAGTTGCCGGCCGCCGCTTCGGGGTCCTGCGGCCGGGGCGCGCGCCGCAGCGCAGCCAGGACCCGGGTGGCGCGGTGCGGGTGGACGTCCGAGGCGACCAGGCGGGCGCCCCGCCCGGCGGCCAGCCCGGCCAGCAGCCTCGCCTTGCCGCCTGGGCCCGCGCACAGGTCAAGCCAGAGGCTGTCCGGCCCGGAGAGCCCGACCCGGGTGAGCGCGAGCGCCGCAAGCTGGCTGGCCTCGTCCTGGACAGCCGCCTGGCCGCTGCCGACCAGAGGCGCCGGGTCACCGCTGGCCAGCCGGAAGCCATACGGCGACCAGCGGGTGCGCTCGCCTTGCGGTAGGGCAAAGGCCGCGTCCGGGCGTTCGGCCGGGCTGACCGCGAGCACCACATCCGGCCTGACATTATCGGCGGCGAGGGCGTCCTCGGTCTCGGTGCGGCCGGCCTTGGTGCGGCCGGTGGTGGTACGGCCGGTCTCTCCTAGCGCGTCACGGAACGCCTCGACGATCCAGCGCGGATGGCTGTAACGGACGGCGAGATAGCCGGAGGGATCCTGCGACCGGTTCGGGACGACGATATCGATCCAGGCGTCCAGATCCCGGGTGGCCACGCGTCGCAGCACCGCGTTGACGAAACCAGACGGCCGGGGTCCGCACACCTCTTTGACCAGGTCAACCGAGGTCGCCACGGCGGCGTGACCGCCGACCCTGGTGGCCAGGAGCTGATGGGCGCCGAGCCTTAGGACGTCGCGCACTGGCGGATCAAGCTCGTCCCTGTCGCTGCACGCGGCGAGGATCGCATCGTAGGTGCCGCGACCGCGCAGCGTGCCGTAGGTCAGCTCGGTGGCGAAGGCCGCGTCCCGGCCGGTCAGCCCGCGCTCCCTGAGGAGGGCGGGCAGCAGCAGGTTGGCGTAGGCATCGCGGTCGGCGACCGCACGCAGCACGTCGTAGGCAGCCCGGCGGGCCGGATCGGCGTGTGCGCGGCCACCGCGAGGCTGGCCACCGCGAGGCTGGCCACCGCGAGGCTGGCCACTACGAGGCCGGCCACTACGGGGCCGGGGCGGGCGGGAATGCTCGGTGTGCTCCGCCATGTCAGCCGAGCCGCACGGGGCCTGCGGCATGAAGGCCGCGGGCCCAGTCGGGTGCCGTCATGCGGCGCTTGCCCTCGGGCTGGACCTCACCGAGGCGCACGGGGCGCGAGCCGGTGCCGACCAACACCGCCTGCCGGTCGGGCAGCAGCTCACCTGGCGCGAGGTCGAGTGGAGCCGGGGAGGCGTTGAGCGAAACGGGGCCGACCTTCAGCCGGGCGCCTTCGAGTTCCGTCCAGGCCCCCGGGTCGGGCGTGCAGGCGCGGATCAGCCGGTCAACCACGTGCGCGGGCAGTTTCCAGTCGACCCGCGCATCGGCCGGGGTGATCTTCGGGGCGAAGCTCACGCCTTCACCGGGCTGCGGGATCGCCTCGATGGCACCCGCCTCGATCCCGTCGAGCGTCACGGCGAGCAGCTCCGCTCCCGAGTGCGACAGCCGTTCGAGCAGACTGCCGCTCGTGTCGTCGGGCCGCACCGGCTCGGTCACCACCCCGTAGACCGGGCCCGCATCGAGCTCTTTGACGATCCTGAACGTGCTGGCGCCGGTCACGTCGTCGCCGTGCATGATGGCGTGCTGCACCGGCGCGGCCCCGCGCCAGGCGGGCAGCACCGAAAAGTGCAGGTTGACCCAGCCGTGCCGCGGGATGTCCAGCGCGGCCTGCGGGAGCAGCGCGCCGTATGCGGCCACCGGGCAGCAGTCCGGGGCGATTTCCCTCATCCGGTCGAGGAACTGCGGATCCTTGGCGCGTGGCGGGGTGAGCACCTCAAGTCCCGCCGCGGCGGCACGCCGCGCCACCGGACTCGAATCGACCTTCCGGCCGCGGCCTGCCGGGGCGTCAGGACGGGTAACGACCGCGACGACCTCATGCCGTGAGGCCAGCAGCGCCTCAAGGGAGGGCACCGCGGTCTGCGGAGTTCCCGCGAACACTAGGCGCATCAGTCAGAAGGCCTGGCCGAGCGTCTCGTGCGGCGAGACGCGCACCTGCGGGATGGGATCGCCCCACCACTGCGCCTCGCGGATCGCCTTCATCGCCGCCTTACGCTGGGCGGAATCCATCCTGTCGATGAACAAGATGCCGTCCAGGTGATCGGTCTCGTGCTGGATGCAGCGGGCCAGCAGTTCGGTGCCCTCAATCGTCACCGGGTCCCCGTACATGTTGAAACCCTTAGCTACCACGCCCCAGGCGCGCTTGACCGGGTAGACGAGGCCGGGGAAGGACAGGCAGCCCTCGTCGTCCTCGTCTTCGTCCTTGGACAAGTCGAGCGACGGGTTAATCAGGTGCCCTGGCTCGTTGTCGTCCACGTGGTAGGTGAAGACCCGCAGGCCCACCCCGATCTGCGGCGCGGCAAGGCCGGCCCGGGCGCGTCGAGCATGGTCTCCGTGAGGTCCTTGACGAGCCTGCGCAGCTCGGCGTCAAAATCACGGACCGGCTCAGCCGGCGTGCGCAGCACGGGATCACCGAAAAGACGGATCGGCTTGACACTCACGAAAACCCTCCTGCACCCATAACAGCGAACACTCCATCACGCGCCGCTGCCAGCCTCAAGTCTAGCCGTCAGGCAACCTCGGCCGGGTCGAGCTGCACGCGGACGGCCGCGCCGTCCTTGCGCGCGCTCCGGGACGCCTGCGCCACGTGCAGCGCGCGAGCCAGCGCGAGACCTTCTTTCCTGCCGATCCTGATTAGCATTCTGCATTCCTCGGGGGGGACGACCCCCCCCAGCCCCCCCCCGCTCCTCGGGGGACCCATCCCCCCAGCCCCCCCTTGGGGGGGACCCATCCCCCCAGACCCCCCTTGGGGTACCGGGCCGAGCACCTCGGCCCCGGCGGGCAGCTCGGCCGAGCCGATGAACTCGGCCACCGCCTCCGGCGTGCCGGTGACGGAAGCCATCCGCACCGCGGGCGGAAAACCAAGCTCGGCTCGTTCAGCCAGCTCTCGTTCGGAAAAATTGACTGGATCCCAGCGGATGAGCGCTTGCACCGCGGGCAGCGACGCCTCGGCCAGCACCACCACTGGCCCGCCGGGCCGGACCAAAGAGGCCGCGGTCAGCCACCGGCGCAGCGCCTCCTCGGCCGCGCGCAGGCTCGGCCGGCCCAGCAGGGCCCAGCCGTCCAGGAGCAGCGCACCCGCGTAACCCTCCGGTGCCAGCGGCTCGGCTCCGGGAGTGGCGATGACCAGCGCGGGTTCAGCCGGCACGGTAGCGAGCACGTGCTGGCCGCCGGACGTGCGCACGGTTATACCGGGAAAGGCGCGGCCCAGTTCCTCTGCGGTGCGCGCCGCGCCGGTGACCAGCGCGCGCAGACGGCCTGATCCGCAGCGTGCGCAGGTCCAGTCCGCGGCGAGCGCACCGCACCAGCGGCAGTCCGGGATCTCCTGCGACCCGCCGATTTCCAGCGGCCCGCCGCACTTGGCGCACCTGGCCTGGGCCCGGCACCTGTCGCAGGCGATCGCGGCAAGATAGCCCCGCCTCGGGACCTGGACCAGGACCGGGCCGCCGGCCAGGGCGGTACGAGCACCGCCCGCCAGGGCACTGCCAGCACCGCCCGCCAGGGCACTGCGAGCACTGCGCAGGGCCAGGCTCGGCAGGCGCGCGCTCATCGCCGCCGCGTCCCGGGCCAGCTCGGTTTCATCGGGGGCCGCCCTGATGATCGGCGCCGCCCGCCGCAGCGCCTCAGGGCTGCCAGTCAGCGGCCGGGCCCACCCGGCCGCGACCAGCTCGGTCATCTCCGCGGTGCGGGCGAAGCCGCCGATCAGCGCGGCCGCTTTGGACCGGTGCGCGCGCAGGGCCAGTACCTCGCGGGCATTCGGGTACGGCGCCCGGGGGTCGGCGTGCAGGTCATCGCCGTCGTCCCACAGCACCACCAGGCCGAGATCGGTGACCGGGGCGAACATCGCGGCCCGCGTGCCCGCCACTATCCGGACCAGCGCCCGGCGGGCGGTCAGCCAGCGGCGGTACCGCTCGGCTGGGCCGAGATCGGCGCTCAGGCAGACATAATCCCCTGGCGTGACCGCGGCCAGCGCGGCGTCCACGCGCTCCAGGTCCCGGGCATCCGGCACCACGATGACCACACCGCGGCCCGAGACGGCCGTAGTCGCGGCAGCGATGGCGATCTCGGACGGCCACTGCGGGCCGGGCAGCGCCGACCAGGCCGCCCGGACCGGGCGGCCGTCAGCCAGCCCGGCCAGGAACGCTCGTCCGGCCGGGTAGCGAAGCCACGAGCCAGGCTCGGGCCGCGGCGCCGCGGCGTCCGCCGCGGGTCTTTCCCTGGGGGTCTTTAGTTCCGCGGTCGCGTGCCGGGGCGGGATAGCCAGCCTGAGCACGTCGGCCAGCGTCCCTGCGTACCTGTTGGCGACCGCCCGGGCCAGGTCAAAGATCTCGGGCGTGAGCACGGGCTCAGGCGAGGTCACCCGCTCAAGCCGGGCGAGTTTGCCCTGGTGCTCGCTGGTCTGCCTGCGTTCAAGGAGGTAGCCGTCGACCAGTTGCCCGGCGAATCGCACCCGGACCCGGCAGCCCGGCACGGCCGCTTCAGCCATGCCAGCAGGCACGAGGTAATCGAAGGGACGGTCGAGGTGGGCGAGCGATATGTCAACGGCTACCCGGGCCACGGGCAACCGCTCGCTTACCGCCTGATCCTTCAGTCCCGCCGCCACGGTTCCGTCCTACCAGAACCGGGGCGGCGGTCAGGACATGCCGCTGAGCGTTCGGCGGCTCGGTCGCTCAGTCAGAAGCTGGCGGCTGAGTCAGAAGCTGGCGGCCGAGCGGAGCTGGTCCACGCGGTCGGTGCGCTCCCAGGAAAAATCGGGCTCGGTACGGCCGAAGTGACCGTAGGCCGCGGTCTGCGCGTAGATGGGGCGCAGCAGGTCAAGAGCGTAGATGATGGCGCGCGGCCGGAGGTCGAAGACCTGCATCACGGCGTCCTGGATCCGTTCCACCGGCAGCTTCTCGGTACCGAAGCACTCGATGAAGAGCCCCACCGGCATCGCCTTGCCGATCGCGTAGGCGACCTGGGCCTCGCAGCGGTCCGCGAGGCCTGACGCCACCACGTTCTTGGCCACCCACCGCATCGCGTAGGCCGCGCTGCGGTCGACCTTCGACGGATCCTTGCCCGAGAAGGCCCCTCCGCCGTGCCTGGCCATGCCGCCATAGGTGTCAATGATGATCTTCCGGCCGGTCAGGCCGGCGTCTCCCATGGGACCGCCGATCTCGAACCGGCCAGTTGGGTTGACAAGCAGACGGAAGCCGTCGCTGTCCAGGCCCGCATCGGCCAGGACCGGCTCGACCACGTAGTCCCTGATATCGGGGGTCAGCAGTTCCTTGAGGTTGATATCGGGTGCGTGCTGGGTCGACACCACTACGGTGTCCAGCCGCACCGGCGTGTCACCGGCATACTCGATCGTCACCTGCGTCTTGCCGTCCGGGCGCAGGTAGGGCACGGTGCCCGCGCGGCGGACTTCGGCAAGCTGCCGGGCGAGCTTGTGCGCGAGCATGATCGGCAGCGGCATCAGCTCGGGAGTGTCGCGGCAGGCGTAGCCGAACATCAGCCCCTGGTCGCCGGCGCCCTGCCGGTCGAGCTCATCGGTCCCCTCGCCCTCGCGGTACTCGAACGCGTCGTTGACGCCCAGGGCGATATCGGCGGACTGAGACCCGATCGAGACCGATACGCCGCAGGACGCCCCGTCATATCCCTTGGCCGAGGAGTCGTAGCCGATCTCCAGGATCTTGTCCCGGATGATGCCGGGGATGTCGACGTAGGTCTTGGTGGTGACCTCGCCGGCCACGTGGACCTGACCGGTCGTGATCATGGTCTCCACGGCGACGCGGCTGGCGTGGTCGTCCTTGATCATGGCGTCCAGAATGACGTCACTGATCTGGTCGGCCATCTTGTCGGGATGGCCTTCGGTAACGGACTCAGAAGTAAACAGGCGACGTGCCACGTGAGATTCCCCCTCGCTCCAGGATCCTGCAGGAGTTTATCCTGAACTCCGGTGTGATTATGGTCGGCTTACCAATTGTTCAGTCTTGCAACCACTAGATCCCACACCACGTCAGCAAATACATCCTTGTGTCCGCGGGGGATCTGGGTGACGGTCCCGTCGACGCCGTAGACGACGGCCTCGTTGTCGACGGTCCCGAACCCGAGCCCGTTCCCGACCGGGTTGACGACGAGCAGGTCACAGCCCTTCCGGGCCAGCTTGCCCCGGGCGACCTCGGCCGAGGTGTCAGTCTCGGCGGCGAATCCGACGAGGACCTGATGCCCGGGTTCCCTGGCGCGCCCGACGGCCAGCCCGGCGAGGATGTCCGGGTTCTCTGTCAGCCGCAGCGGCTCAGGTGCCTGGCCGTATTTCTTTATCTTGGCCTCGCTCCGGGCCGCCGGGCGGTAGTCCGCCACCGCGGCCGCCATGACCACCACGTCGGCCCTGGCCGCGGCCGCGGTCACGGCATCCTGCATCTCGCGCGCCGAGACGACCCGGACGACCTTGGCTCCGGCCGGATCGGGCAGCGCGACGTTGGCCGCGACCACGATCACCTCGCCTCCCCGGGCGACGGCCGTACGGGCCAGCGCGTACCCCTGCGTCCCGGTGGACCAGTTGCCGATGAATCGCACCGGATCGATCTCTTCACGGGTGCCGCCGGCCGACACTACTATGCGACGGCCGGCCAGATCCGCCCGCAACGGCTCGGCGCCGTCGCCGCCGGCTCCGTCGCCGCGCCGGCGCGGGAGGCGCGGGCGAGCAGCCGGGTCGCGACCGCGAAAATCTCGGCCGGGTCCGGCAACCGCCCGGCGCCGCTGTCCGCGCCGGCGAGCTGGCCGACCGCGGGCTCGAGCACGATGGCCCCGCGGCTCCGCAGCAGGGACACGTTGGCTTGCGTGGCGGGATGTTCCCACATCTCGGTGTGCATGGCTGGCGCATACACGACCGGGCAGCGGGCGGTCAGCAGCGTGGCCGTCAGCAAGTCCCCGGCCATCCCGGCCGCGGCCCGTGCCATCAGGTCAGCCGTGGCGGGCGCGACGAGAACCAGGTCGGCCGACTGGCCCAGGCGGACATGCGGGACTTCGGCCACGTCCGTCCATACGTCAGCGGCCACCGGCTCGCCGGACAGCGCGGCCCACGTGGCCTCACCGACGAAACGCAGCGCATCCGAAGTGGGGATGACCCGGACATGGTGCCCCGACTCGGTGAGCAGTCTCAGCAGCTCGCAGGATTTATAGGCTGCGATGCCCGCGCCTACGCCGAGAACGACGCGCGCCGACATGAACACGGCCTCCCGGGCTCAGCCTTCAATGACCTCGACGTTGAGCAGCCGCTCCTTGGTCTCGCGGAGCGCGATCGACAGCGGCTTCTCCTGACTGCGCGTCTCCACCAGCGGCCCGACGTACTCAAGCAGGCCCTCGCCGAGCTGCGAGTAATAAGCGTTTATCTGCCTTGCGCGCTTGGCGGCTATGATGACGAGCCGGTACTTGCTGTCCACGACTTCGAGAAGCTCGTCAATCGGCGGGCTGATGATGCCGTCCGCGGCCTGAGTTCCTGCCACATTCTGCCTTCCGTAGGTCACTGCTCCATCAAGGCTACCAGCTGGCTGCATACGCCTTTGACGGATGTGTTCACCAGCGTGACGTCGAACTCATCCGCCGCCTTGAGCTCTTCCCTGGCGGCCTCGAGCCTGCGAGCCAGTACCTCGGGCGGCTCGGTGGCCCGGCCGGTAAGCCGCCGTACCAGTTCGTCCCACGACGGCGGGGCCAGGAACACCAGTCGCGCGTCGGGCGCCGCATGTCTTACTTGCCGCGCTCCCGCCACGTCTATCTCAAGTAGGCAGCGAACGCCTGCTTCGAGTTTTTCGCTAAGCGGCACACGCGGCGTGCCGTACTGGTTGCCAGCGAAGCGCGCCCACTCAAGCAACGCGTCGCTGGCGACCAGTCGGTCAAACTCGTCGTCATCCACAAAATGATATTCGCGCCCGTCCACTTCTCCGGGACGCGGCTTCCGCGTCGTCACCGACACGGAAATCCAGATCTGAGGGCAAGACCTGTTGAGTTCGGCGACGACCGTGCTCTTCCCGACCCCTGAGGGCCCGGAGAGCACGGTCAGCCGCGAATGCACCGGGGTCGCGACCGCGGCACCGCCAGGGCCTGGCTCACGCCTGCCGCGCGGTTCAGATATCGGCACCGAACTCTTGCTCAAGCGCGGCCCGCTGGTTGGTGCCCAGCCCGCGTACACGACGCGATTCCGCGATTCCGAGCCTTTCCATGATCTGCTTTGCCCTGACCTTACCCACGCCGGGCAAGGACTCAAGCAGGGCCGAGACCTTCATCTTGCCAATCACGTCATCAGTTCCGCCTTCCTTGATGACGTCAGTCAAGCTGGTGGCTCCGCGCTTGAGGCGGTTCTTCACCTCTGCGCGTTCTTTGCGTGCTCTTGCAGCCTTCTCGAGTGCTGCGGCGCGCTCTTCGGGAGTGAGGGGAGGAAGGGCCACTCGGGGTCACCTCGGGTTTCGTCGGAAAAAGGATTGTCGGGAGGGGAAACTAGCCAATCACGTACCCTTTATGCAACGCAAACCTCCGTTTACGTCATTACAAATTGAAATATATTACTTTCCGTAAGCGAGTTATTACTTAAGGTTATCATCGTGCGTCCCGTACCCTGTCAGGAGGTCTCACACAGTGATATCTCGACGTCAACGGCACGGGACACCAGCGTAAGCCATCCTCGTCCCGCAGGCTCGGCACCCGTCCGGCGTGTCACGTATCCGGCAGACATGTCCCACTCATCTCACTACGGCGCCATAGTAACTCGAAGGATGTTCGGCGACGTGAGTCTCAACTGTGACGATGATATTTACCTTGTCCGACTAAGGCTTGCGCTTGTAGCTATTGTTTTCAGGCCTGCCAGGTCTGTACCAATTGCCCCGATTTGCCCGATTTAGTAACTTCCGGGAATCTTGTTCCTGTTGATGCTTGTTTGTGTCCGTCCAGGCTTCCTGACATCATACTCGCTGGGTAAGTTGAGAGTCACCCCAGGTCACCAAGATTGCCGATGATTCCGGCTGAGCTACGGCCGGCCGGCCGGATCCTGGTTAACCCAGCTCACAGTAGCCACGATCCTAGTCGCCCGATACGAAATGATCACCTCGGAGCGCCCACCCGGCGTAGCGATGCCGCGATGGCCGCCGCCGCGGCACCAGGGTCGGACGCGCTGGTGATCGGCCGGCCGATCACCAGCAGGTCGGCACCGGCCAGCATGGCTTCCTCCGGGGTGGCTACCCGCGCTTGGTCATGGGCCGCGCTGCCGACCGGACGGACACCGGGAGTGATAAGCGTCACATCCGGGCCGACCTCGGAGCGCACGGCGGAGACCTCGCGCGGCGAGCAGACCAGCCCCTGGGCGCCCGCGGCCACCGATAGCGTGGCCAGCCGCAGGACTGCGTCGGGTACCGGTCCGATCATGCCGATCTGGCCCAGGTCGTCGTCGCTGAGCGAAGTGAGCACGGTTACCGCCGCGACCAGGGTGCCGGGCGAGGCCTCGACGACGGCGCGGATTCCGTCGGCGCCTCCGGCCGCGTGCACCGTGAGCACGTCAGGCCGCAGCCGCGCGACTGCCCTCGCAGCCCCCGATACCGTGGCGGGAATGTCGTGCAGCTTGAGGTCGAGGAAGACCGCCACGCGACTGGCGCCCCGAACGGTGGCCACCACCTGCGGACCGTAGCGCAAGTAGAGCTCCAGACCGACCTTTACCGTGCTCACGTACGGCGTCACCATCGCCGCCCACCGCGCCGCCGTCTCAAGATCAGGCGCGTCGAGTGCGACCGCCACCGGCGCCGGCTTATTCACAGCGACTCCTCTCGGTTGATCGTTCCATTTGCTGACAATTCCCGTTACCGCTCACATTTTGGAGCCTATGCCCGCCGCCTATGCTCGCCTCAGGAGGCCGCGGGGGAACCGGCCGTGGGCCTCGCCGATGACGTCGGCGGCCCGGTCGGCGCCCATTCCCGCCAGTTCTTCCTCCAGCTCCCTCAGCACGCGTGAGCACGCCGAGGGATCGTGCATGAGCTCCGTGCCCACCGCGATCATGGAAGCACCAGCGAGCAGCAGCTCAAGCGCGTCACGGCCGGTACGGACGCCGCCCATGCCGATGATCGGCACGCCAGGGAACGCTTCCCGCACCTGCCATACGCAACGCACCGCGATCGGCCTGATCGCCGGGCCGGACAGGCCGCCGTACGTGCCGGCCAGCGCCGGGCGCATGGTGCCCGGATCGATGGACATGCCGAGCAGCGTGTTGATGAGCGAAAGGCCGTCCGCGCCAGCCGCGACGCAGGCACTGGCCACCGCCACGATGTCAGTCACATCGGGCGCCAGCTTGGCGAATACCGGGATGTCGTGTCTCGCACTGCCCCGCACCGCGGTGATGACGCTCCCGGCCCGCTGCGGGTCGAGGGCGAACAGGCGGCCGGCGTCTTCGGCGTTAGGGCAGGACAGATTGACTTCGATGGCCGTCACGCCGGCCGTGTCGGACAGCCTGCCCGCCAGTTCCGCGTACTCACGGATGGTCTGGCCCGCGATCGAGACCACCACCCTGGCACCGCGAGACAGCAGCCAGGGCAGGTCACGCTGCAGGAACGCGTCGATGCCTGGCCCTTGCAAGCCGACCGAGTTGAGCATTCCGCTCGGCGTCTCGGCCAGCCGCGGCGCGGGATTGCCCGTCCGGGGCTCTGCCATGATCGACTTGCTGATCAGCGCCCCGACCCTGGCCACGTCGATGAACTGGGCCAGCTCGCGGCCGGCGCCCGCACAGCCCGCCGCGGTGAGCACCACGTTGGGCAGCTCCACCTGACCGATCCTGGCCCGCATGTCAGCCGGCATGGCTGTGTCCTCTCGGGGGGACGATCCCCCCCGAGACCCCCCCATGATCATGGGGGGGCTATCCGCCCCCCCATTCCCCCCCGACCAGCCGGGGGCGCCTAGGGCGTCGAAGGGGATCGTCCCCATGTCGTCCCAGCGGACCAGGTCGCCCCGGAACACGGGGCCGTCAACGCACGAGCGCACGATCCGGGTGATTCCGTCCGTTCCCGTGACCGGCAGCACGCAGCCCATGCACACGCCGGTCCCGCAGGCCATCGGAACATCAACGGAAGCCTGTACCGGGATCGCGTACCTGCTCGCGATCGCCGTCACCTCCCGCAGCACGGGCACCGGCGCGGACGCGTAGATCACGTCGGTACGCGCCTCGCGGATGATCGGCTCGAGCAGCACGGTCACCGCTCCGCGGGCGCCGAACGAGCCGTCGGCGGTGGCGACCGCCGCGGACCGCCCGCTCCGCCGGGCCGACAGAGCGCCGAAAACGCGGTCCGCACTCTGGCCGCCGAGTAGGTAGTCGATACTGCAGCCGCGCTCGGCGAGCCGTGCGGCCAGCGCGAACAGCGGCGCACTGCCGTACCCGACGCCGAGCAGCAGGCAGCTCGACGGGTCTTTCGGCAACGGAAACGGCCGGCCAAGCGGGCCCACCGTGTCAAGCACGTCCCTGGCGCGCAGCGAGGCCAGCCACCTCGTCCCCGGCCCGCTGGCATCGAACACGAACTCCACCGTGCCGCCATGGTCAGGGCGCACGTCGTGCACGGCAAAGGCCCGCCGCCCGATCATGGAGGTCTGCGGCCCGCCGACCGCGACCGTGAGGAACTGACCTGGCCTGAACTTGGCCGCGATGGCGGGAGCGACCAGCGTCAGCGCGTAATAGGCATCGACGCGCCGCAGGGTCAGCACGGTGCCGCGGATCTGGACTGGAGCCATGTGCCTCACCCACGAGGCGCGCGGCCGAGCAGCGCGGCGTGCTCCTGAAGCGACCGCACACCGACCTCACCGCGGATAGTCGCCTCGATCCCGTGCACGGCGGCGGCGAGGCCCGCGACCGTGGTGACGCACGGGATGCCGCGACGGACCGCGGCGGTGCGGATCTCGTAGCCGTCAAGGCGCGGGCCGGACTGGCCCGGGCTGCCGAACGGCGTATTCACGATGAGGTCCACCTCGCCCGCGAGGATCCGCGTCACCACGGTCGGCTCACCGGAAGGTCCTGGGCCGTCGCCGTGCTTTCGCACGATCTTGGCACGAACGCCGTTGCGGCGCAGCACCTCTGCCGTTCCCTCCGTGGCCCAGATCTCGAAACCCAGATCGGCCAGGCGCTTAACCGGAAAGATCATCGATCGTTTGTCCCGGTTGGCCACTGAAACGAACGCCCTGCCCTTTACCGGCAGCGACCCGTAGACGGCGGCCTGGGACTTGGCGTACGCGGTGCCGAACACCGCGTCGATCCCCATCACCTCGCCGGTCGAGCGCATCTCCGGGCCGAGCACGGTGTCCACGCCCTGCCCGGCCGGGTCGCGGAACCGGCCGAACGGCAGCACCGCTTCCTTCACCGCCACCGGCGCGTCCAGCGGCAGTTCGCCGCCGTCGCCCGCCGCCTGCAGCATCCCTTCCCCGCGAAGCGCGGCGATGGTGGCGCCGAGCATGATCCGTGCCGCGGCCTTGGCCAGCGGCACCGCGGTGGCTTTGGAGACAAATGGCACCGTGCGCGACGCCCGGGGGTTGGCCTCGAGCACGTAGAGCACTCCCCCGGCCATCGCGTACTGCACGTTGAGCAGGCCGCGCACGCCCACCCCGGCCGCGATCGCCTCGGTGGCCGCGCGGATCTGCTGGATATCCCCGCGCCCGATGGTGATCGGCGGCAGCGCGCAGGCGGAGTCGCCGGAGTGGATGCCCGCCTCCTCGATGTGCTCCATCACCCCGCCGAGGTAGAGCTCCGACCCGTCATAGAGCGCGTCGACATCGATCTCGATCGCGTCGTCAAGGAACCTGTCGATCAGCACCGGGTGGCCGGGGCTGACGTCGGTGGCCCGGGTTACGTACGACCGCAGCACGGCGTCGTCGTAGACGATCTCCATACCGCGCCCGCCGAGCACGTACGAGGGTCGCACCAGCACCGGGTACCCGATCTCGCGGGCGATCGCGACCGCGTTGTCGGTCGAGGTCGCCGTCCCGTACCTCGGCGCGGTCAGTCCGGCTTCTTCCAGCACGCGAGCGAAGGCGGCGCGGTCTTCTGCTAGGTGGATCGCCTCGGGCGAGGTGCCCACGACCGGCACGCGCGCGGCCGCGAGCGCTCGCGCCAGGCCCAGCGGGGTCTGCCCGCCGAGCTGGACGATAACGCCGGCGACCGGGCCAGTCGCTTGTTCCGCCCGCACCACCTCGAGCACGTCCTCGAGGGTGAGCGGCTCGAAGTACAGCCGGCCGGACGTGTCGTAGTCGGTCGAGACCGTCTCGGGATTGCAGTTCACCATCACGGTCTCGTAGCCGGCGTCGGTCAGCGCGAACGACGCGTGCACGCAGGCGTAGTCGAACTCGATGCCCTGGCCGATGCGGTTCGGCCCGCTGCCCAGGATGATCACCTTGGGGGTGGTGCCTTCCGGCACCTCGGTCTCGTCGTCGTACGTCGAGTAGAGGTAGGGGGTCCGGGCCGCGAACTCCGCGGCGCAGGTGTCCACCGCGTGGTACACCGGCCGGATGCCGAGCCCCCAGCGGATCTCGCGGACCACGGCCTCAACGGTGCCGCGGAGCTCGGCGATCTGCGCGTCGGAGAACCCGGTCTCCTTGGCCGCCCGCAGCGTCGCCGCATCGAGGGCCTGCGCGCGGCCGACCCGCCCGGCCACCACCTGGATGTGCTGGATCTGCTCGATGAACCAGGGATCAATGCGGGTCGCGGCGACCACATCGGCCGCGCTGGCGCCGGCCCGCAGCGCCTCGTGGATGGTGGCCAGCCTCCCGTCGTGCGGGGTTCCGCAGGCTCGCAGCAAGCTCTCCGCATCTCCGGGCGGATTTTTCCAGCCGAACGAGCCGTGGTTGCTCTCCAGCGAACGCAGCGCCTTTTGCAGGGCTTCAGGGAAATTCCGGCCGATAGCCATCGCCTCGCCCACGCTCTTCATGTGGGTAGTGAGCGTGGGATCAGCCCCGGGAAACTTCTCGAACGCGAACCTGGGGACCTTGACCACGACGTAGTCAAGCGCGGGCTCGAAGCAAGCCGGGGTCTGGCCGGTGATGTCGTTCGGGATCTCGTCGAGCGTGTAGCCGATGGCGAGCCGTGCGGCGATCTTGGCGATCGGGAAGCCGGTGGCCTTGGAGGCGAGCGCGGAGGAGCGCGACACCCGCGGGTTCATCTCGATCACGACCATGCGGCCGGTGTCCGGCTCGACCGCGAACTGGATGTTGCAGCCGCCGGTATCCACGCCTACCGCGCGCATGATGGCTATCGCGGTGTCGCGCATCCGCTGGTACTCGCGATCGGTGAGCGTCATGGCCGGGGCGACGGTGACCGAGTCGCCGGTGTGGACGCCCATCGGGTCGATGTTCTCGATCGAGCAGACCACGACCACGTTGTCTGCCTGGTCGCGCATCAGCTCGAGCTCGAATTCCTTCCAGCCGAGGATGCTCTCCTCGAGCAGGACCTCGTGGGTCGGGCTCGCGTCGAGCCCGGCCCCCGCGATGCGCCGCAGGTCTTCGGCATCCCAGGCGATGCCGGACCCGGCCCCGCCGAGCGTGAACGACGGCCGTACCACCACAGGAAAGCCAAGGCCCGCGGCGACCGCGAGGCATTCGTCCAGGTCGCGGCAGATGCGGCTGCTCGGGACCTCGGCACCGAGGTCCGTCACGATCTCCTTGAACCGCTCACGATCCTCGCCGGCCCTGATCGCGTTGATGTTCGCGCCGATCAGCTCCACGTTGTGCCGGCGCAGGACGCCCGAGTCGTGCAGGGCCACGGCCGCGTTCAGCGCGGTCTGGCCGCCCAGCGTCGGCAGCACCGCGTCGGGACGCTCGATCGCGATGACCTTCTCCAGCGTCTCGGTCGTGATCGGCTCGACGTAGGTCGCGTCGGCGAACTCCGGATCGGTCATGATCGTCGCCGGGTTGGAGTTGACCAGGCTGACCCTGATTCCCTCCTGCTTCAGCACCCGGCAGGCCTGGGTGCCCGAGTAGTCGAACTCGCAGCCCTGCCCGATGACGATCGGCCCGGACCCGATCACCAGCACTGACTTCAGATCCTCACGCCGCGGCATGCCTCACCCCGCCCGTCTCGCCCGTCTCCGCGCTACCCTGACCCGGCACGCGAGCCCAGGATCGTTCGTCAGTTCTGGTCGTTATAGCAGCCAGAACTGACGAAGAATCGCCAAGAGGCCTCATCGGGCGCGCTCGAGCAGGGCGCAGAAGTGATCAAAGTGGTCAGCGGCATCATGCGGGCCTGGAGCGGCCTCGGGGTGATACTGCACGCTGAACACCGGGCGCTCCAGCAGCCGCAGGCCCTCCAGCACGCCGTCGTTGAGGTTGACGTGACTTACGACGGCCGGCCCGTACGGCGTGCCGAACGGCTGCCGCGCCTTAGCCGGCACGTGTGACCACGTGGCCGGGCCGGTTCCGGACGGCGTGCCGTGCGCTTCCCCGGGGAGGGCGGCGGCGAAGCCGTGGTTGTGGCTGGTGATGTAGACCCGCCCGGTCGCCAGGTCCATCACGGGCTGATTGACGCCCCGGTGCCCGTACCGCAGCTTGTAGGTGCTCAGGCCGAGGGCGAGGGCGAGAATCTGGCTGCCCAGGCAGATGCCGAACACGGGCAGCCCCGCGTCGAGCACCCCGCGCATCGCGTCCACCGCGTACCTGGCCGCGGCCGGGTCGCCGGGGCCGTTGCTGAAGAAGACGCCGTCAGGTGAGGCGGCGAGTATCTCCTGAGCGCTCGCGGTGGCCGGAACCACGAGCACCTCACAGCCTCTGGCGGCGAGGTGCCGCGGCGTAGCCGCCTTGATGCCCAGGTCGACGGCGACCACACGGTACCTGGCCTGGCCCGATGGGCGGATGGTGTACGGCTCGGGCGTGCTCACGACCCGGGCGAGGTCAGCTCCGGCCATCTGCGGGCTGGCGAGAACCCGTTCAAGCAGCCGGGCGGGGTCGCTCTCGACGGTGCTTATCGCCGCCCGCATGGCGCCTTGCTCGCGGACGCGCCTGGTCAGCAACCTGGTGCCGCGGACCGCGATCCCGGTGACTCCCCCGGCCCTGAGATAGGCGTCGAGCTCCAGGCTCGCCCGCCAGCTTGAGGCGATCCTGGCCGGCTCGCGCACCACGTAGCCGCTGACCCATACCTGGCCGGACTCGGGGTCCTCGTCGTTGACGCCGGTGTTACCGATGTGCGGTGCGGTCATCGCCACGATCTGCCGGCAGTAGGAGGGATCGGTCAGCGTCTCCTGGTAGCCGGTCATGCCGGTGTTGAAGACCATCTCGCCGAACGTCTCGCCTTCCGCGCCGAAGGCGGTCCCGTGCAGCGTCATGCCGTCCTCAAGGACCAGCAGGGCAGGCTGGGTCATCTCAGGCCAGCTTTCCTTCGAGCACGGTGGGCCTGCCGCGCAGGAAGGTGGCGACCACCCGGCCGGGCAGTTCCAGGCCGGCGAACGGCGTGTTCCGGCTCTTGGACGCGCCCGCGGCCAGGACCGGCTCGGCGGGCGCGGACGGGTCATAGAGGGTGAGGTTGGCGGGGGCGCCGGCCGCGAGCGGGCAGCCGTGCCCGGCCAGCCGTCCGATCCTGGCCGGACGGACGGACATGCGGTCGGCGATCCCCGGCCAGTCGAGGAGCCCGGTGTCCACCATCGCCACCTGCACCACGCGCAGTGCGGTCTCAAGTCCTGTCATGCCGAACGCTGCCTCCGACCACTCTGTCTCCTTGGCCTCCACCGGGTGCGGGGCGTGGTCGGTGGCGACGCAGTTGATGGTGCCGTCGGCGAGCGCACGCCTCAGCTCGGCCACGTCGGCCGCGGTGCGCAGCGGCGGGTTGACCTTGAACACGGGGTCATAATCCGCCGCGAGCTCATCGGTCAGCAGCAAGTGATGCGGCGTCACTTCGGCCGTGACCGGCCATCCCTTGGACTTGGCCCAGCGGATGATCTCCGCCGACCCGGCCGTGGACACATGACAGATGTGCAGCGCCGAGCCGACATGAGCGGCGAGCAGGCAGTCCCGCGCGATGATCGCCTCTTCCGCCACCGCGGGCCAGCCGGCCAGGCCGAGGCGCGCGGACATCTCGCCCTCGTTGAGCTGCGCGCCCTCGGTGAGCCTAGGGTCCTGGGCATGCTGGGCGATCACCCCGTCAAAGGCCTTGACGTACTCAAGCGCCCGCCGCATCAGCAACGGGTCGGCCACGCACCGGCCGTCATCGGAGAACACGCGTACCCGCGCAACCGAATCCGCCATCGTGCCGAGCTCGGCCAGCCTGGTGCCAGCCAGCCCGACGGTGACCGCGCCTACCGGCTGGACATCGCAGTATCCTGCGGCGCGACCGAGGCGCCATACCTGTTCCACGACTCCGGCGGTATCGGCGACAGGTTCGGTATTGGCCATGGCGTGCACGGCGGTGTACCCGCCGAGGGCGGCCGCTGCCGTCCCGCTCGCCACCGTTTCCGCGTCCTCGCGGCCAGGCTCGCGCAGGTGCGTATGCAGGTCGACGAGGCCGGGCAAGGCGATCAGGCCATCGGCGTCGAGCACCCGGGCACCGGAATGGTTCAGACCGGATTCGATGGCGGCAATGGATCCGCCAGTGAGCAGAATGTCGGCCACCGCGGGCTCCGAGGCGCCGACGGTGACCCCCCTGATCAGCCACGTAGCCTGGTCTCCAGCGACCTCCCGGCCCATGTCGCGGCCGTCCGCGGCCGTCACTGCGCCACCTCAGGGAACTCGGTTCCGCTAAGGAGCAGGTACAAGACGGCCATCCGGGTAGTTACCCCGTTAGCCACCTGTTCCACAATCGTCGAACGGGCGGAGTCCGCCACCTCGGCCGCGATTTCCACCCCCCTGTTCATCGGGCCCGGATGCATGACGATGGCATGCTCGGGCAGCCGCGCCATCCTCGCCGCGTCCAGCCCGTACCTGCGGCTGTATTCGCGCACGCTAGGGAAGTAGGCCGCGGTCATCCGTTCCTGCTGGACCCGGAGCATCATCACGACATCGCTCTTCGGCAGCTCACTGTCCAGGTCATAGCTCACCGAGCAGGGCCAGCTGCCGACTGCTAGCGGCAGCAGCGTGGGCGGAGCGGCCAGGGTTACCTCGGCGCCGAGAGTACTCAGCAGCAGCACGTTGGACCGGGCGACCCGGCTGTGCAGGACGTCTCCCACGATGGTCACCCTGAGGCCGTCAAGTCCGGAACCGCGCGGTGTTGACCCGGGGGGGCGGCCCCCCGGAACCCCCCGATCGCGGGGGGGCGGCCCGCCCCCCCGCACCCCCCCGGCCCCCTGGCCCCCCCGGAGCCTGCGCCTGATGGTGAACGCGTCGAGCAGAGCCTGGGTGGGATGCTCGTGCGTGCCGTCCCCGGCGTTGAGCACGCTGCCGCGCACCCATCCCGCGAGCCGGTGCGCCGCGCCGGAGGCACTGTGCCTGATCACCACGGCGTCCGCGCCCATGGCCTCCAGCGTCAGCGCGGTGTCCTTGAGGCTCTCGCCCTTGCCGACGCTGGACCCCTTCGCGGAGAAGTTGATCACATCGGCGGACAGCCGTTTCGCCGCGGCCTCAAACGAGATCCTGGTCCTGGTCGAGTCTTCGTAGAAGAGGTTGACCACGGTCCGGCCGCGCAGCGTCGGCAGCTTCTTGATCGGACGGTCGGCCAGGTGAGCGAGCTCCTCGGCGGTGTCGAGGATGAGCACCGCGTCGGCCCGGCTGAGGTCGGCAGCCGAGATCAGGTGACGTTTCACGGCTGCCTCCCGTCGTCGCCGATCATCACGGCGTCCTGGCCGTCCACCTCGGCCAGCAGAACGTGTACCACCTCGCGCTGTGAGGTCGGCAGGTTCTTGCCCACATAGTCGGCGCGGATCGGGAGTTCACGATGGCCGCGGTCGACCAGAACCGCCAGTTGCACTGACTGGGGCCTGCCGAGGTCATTCAGCGCGTCGAGCGCGGCGCGCACCGTGCGGCCGGAATACAGCACGTCATCGACCAGGACGACGGTCTTGCCGTCCACCCCGGCGGCGGGAAGTTCGGTCCGGCCGAGCGCACGGGCTGGACGGAGCCGCAGGTCGTCCCGGTGCATCGTGACGTCGAGCGATCCGCACGGGACCTCGAGTCTTTCAAATTCCCCGATGCGGGCCGCGAGGCGCAGCGCCAGCGGGACTCCGCGGGTCGGGATGCCGAGCAAGATGACGTCGTCGCCGCCGTGCGTCCGCTCCAGGATCTCGTGGGCGATCCTGGTTAGCGCACGCCTGATCTCCTCGGCGTCGAGGACCGCAAGGCCATCACGCCCCGCGACTGGACTGCTGGCCGCGCACATGGAACGGACCTCCTTCCCCGCCTCTCCGGACGGTCATTAAAGGATGTCTACGCTGTCGATCATACGGGGAGTTACCAGCAGCCCTGACAGCTTTAGGATAAGCCGGACGGCATGTGATTTAGCTCACACGTTATGGGCGGCGTCGGAACGTGACGATCGTGCGCCATGTCCCGAGGACATGCCCTCAGCGACGGGAAACCCGATCTCAGCTGGGTTCTCACCGGCCGGCGGAGGGTACATAGTGATCCGGGGGGGCTAGCCGGTTACCGGACGAGTTAAGCCAGTTTTTGCCATTCGGCTTGACCTTGTAGCGCTCGCGGCCTACCGTCACTGAGCGTAACCGTTACCGTAAGCGACGACTGGCCGGGGAACCGAGGAACAATGCCATCTGAGTATGCCAAAACGCTCGGTGCGCGTCTGCGCGCCATCCGCACGCAGCAGGGACTCTCGCTGCACGGAGTGGAGGAAAAGTCCCGCGGCCGGTGGAAGGCCGTCGTCGTAGGCTCTTACGAGCGCGGCGACCGGTCGGTAACGGTCCAGAAGCTCGCCGAGCTAGCCGAGTTCTACGGGGTACCCGTTTCCGAACTGCTCCCCGGCGACGCCGCTCCCACGCCGCTCGCGCCCTCACCCAAGCTCGTCATCGACCTCGAGCGCATGAGCCAGCTGCCCAAGGACAAGGTCGGCCCGCTGGCTCGCTACGTCGCGACCATCCAGAGCCAGCGTGGCGACTACAACGGCCGCGTCCTTTCTGTGCGGCATGAAGACCTCCGCTCGCTCGCCGTCATCTACGACAAGTCCCCTGCCGATCTCACCGAGGAGCTCATCAGCTGGGGCGTGCTGGACGCTGACGCGCGCGGCGCGATGGAAGGTTTCTGACGTTTTAGCCTGCCGGCCTCAGCGGGAGCGGAGACTGCACCTCAACGCCAAGCGCAGTCTCGGCAAGTGACAGGAAGGTCTCCGCGTCCCGCAGCAGGTCGTCAGCCTCGCGCGCAGACGCCGCACGAGGCAGCCCGGCTTCAGCAGCCGCGCGCTTGCCGGCCCCGGCGGCGAAGAAGGCGGCCCATTCCGTGAGGGCGGGCTCGACCTGCGGCAGCAACTCCCACACGCTGTGCGGCTTCCTGCGCCTCGACTTGGGCTCGCCGCGGGCCGCCACCACCGCGGCCGCGGCGCGCAGCGCCGCCAGATGCGCTGTGACATAGCGGGCGCCTGGCGCGGTCTCGTCGGCTGCCTCAGCGAGGCCGCGGCGCGCGGACTGGAGCATGCTGAGCACCGTCGGCGCCACCCCAGGGTGCCGAGGGCTCACATTACCCAGGCCCGGTCGCATCTCCACTGCGTTCACCATCGGTCTTCATCTCCTCTTCTCCCCCGGTCAGGCGAGACGCTTCCCGTCATCCCACCCGGCCGGCGTTGGCACATCTATTCGAACCTAAATTCGCTCGGATGTCCAGTCGCCTTCGATTACTGTTCGAAGATAACGCGAGGGTCTGACATTTTCGGAGTCCGGATCGGTATGCCGGTGTGGGTCAGCCCGGCGTCGCGGCGTCGCGGTGTCCCGCCGCCACGCCGCCCGCCCAGGTGAGAGACGGGAGCATTTGCGCGCAACGCGACTGTTTGTGCGAAGGGCTAGGCCGGGCCTGTATTTTAATCGCGTGCCATCCCTACCCGCCACCGACGACGGGAGCGCGAAGCCACTCGCTGAGGACCTGGACACGAGCCCTGGTTGCCAAGAGGACATCACGTGGGATGCTCGCCCGGAGCCTGGCGCTACCGGCACAGAAGCCGAGTCGCACCCGGCCAACGCGGCTGGTGAGGCGCGCGCGGCCGGACCGGATCACGAGCCTCAGCAGGCCGAAGACGAATCCGGCGTAAGCGGGATCGGTACCGCGCCGAGGCCGGCCGGAACGGATGCTGAGTCCCGCCGCTCAGATCCGCTGGGTGGCAACCCGGGCGCGGTGAAGCCGGACGCTGAACCGCGCCCGGGTGAGTCAGGCCGGTGGTTCCGTCCGGCGACGGCCGCGACGGCAGGTACGGCAGGTACGGCAGGTATGGCAGAGGCAGGCCGCTCACCGCGCGAAGCCACTGCCGGCGCCGCGGGCTCGCATGCACCCGCGGCCCCGCCGGCTGGCGCTACCGGCGCTCCTCCTCGCCCGAGCCACCCCCGCGCAGCCAGCCAGCCCCGCGCAGCCAGTCAGCCCCGCGCAGCCAGCCAGCCCCGCGCAGCCAGCCAGCCCCGCGCAGCCAGCCAGCCCTGCCCAGCCGGGCGAACCAGGGACGGTGCCGAGCGAACCAGGGGCGGCGCCGGCCGAAGCAGGAGCGGCGCCGGCCAAGCCGGACACGGCTCGGGCCGAACCGCGTGCAGCGGATGGCAGGAAGGACCAGGTGCCGCCGGGCGGGTCAATCACGGTGCCACCCGCCACTGCGGCAGGCGGAGCGCCCGATGAGCCCCAGAGCGCGGCCAAGCGCCGGATTTCGCGGCGTACCGTGCTGCAGGCGGGCCTGATCGGCGGAGCCGGGGTGGCCGCCGTCCCGCTGGCCGCGCTGGTCGGCGACATCGCACGGTCGAGCAGGCAGCCGGCCAGCATCACGTACTCGATGAATACGAACTGGCTGTTCGGCGGGCAGTACATGGCAGGCTCGGAGACCAGTTTCTACGACGACAGCAATTTCGCGCCGATCGCGCTGCCGCATAACGTCACTGAGCTCTCCTGGCAGAACTGGGACCTCATGGCGTGGCAGCAGGTGTGGATCTACCGGCGCCATTTCGACGGCGGGCACCTGGTGAGCCAGCACGGTCCTGGCCACCGGATCCTCGTCGACTTCGACGGGGTCATGGTGAACGCGACGGTGGTGATCAACGACCAGGCGGTCAGCACCCACCAGGGGGGGTACCTGCCCTGGTCCGCCGAACTCACAGGGAAGGTCAACGCGGGCGACAACCTGCTCTCGGTCATCGTCGACGCGCGCTGCCTGCCGGTGCCCCCTGTCGGCGTGGGACGCGGCCCGGGCAGCATCGACTTCTTTCAGCCCGGCGGGATCTACCGTGACGTCAGCCTGCGGGTACTGCCGCAGGTATTCCTCTCCGACCTGTTCGCCCAGCCGGGCGACGTGCTCAGCTCGCAGCCGCGCGTGGACGTCCAATGCACTATCGACTCGGCCGCCGTCCCCCGGGCGACGGGCACGTTGCTTGTCGAGCTGCTTGACGGACACACCGCTATCGCCACGCAGGGCACCACGATCAAGGTCACCTCGCCCGGGATCAGCACCGCGACGCTGAGCCTGGCTGAGTTCGGGCCGATCAGCCTGTGGTCGCCTGACAACCCGAAGCTGTATCAAGTCCAGGCCACGCTCAGCTTCCCCGGCCTGGACAGCCACGTCCTCACCAGGCGGATCGGGTTCCGCGAGGCCTCGTTCCGCCCCACCGGCTTCTTCCTGAACGGCGAGCGGCTGCAGCTCTTCGGCCTGAACCGGCATCAGCTCTACCCTTACGCCGGCATGGCGATGCCCGCCCGGGTGCAGCGCAAGGACGTCGAGATCCTCAAGAACGAACTGAACTGCAACATGGTGCGCTGCTCGCACTATCCCCAGTCACCGCATTTCCTTGACGCCTGCGATGAGCTTGGGCTCCTGGTCTGGGAGGAAGCGCCCGGCTGGCACAACGTCAGCACCAGCCCGGCCTGGCAGAACCTGGTGGTGCAGAACGTGCGCGACATGGTGATCAGGGACAGGAGCCGCCCGTCGGTGATCATCTGGGGGACCCGGCTGAACGAGACACCTGACTACCCCGCGCTGTGGGCCGCCACCAGGCAAGCCGCGGCGGAGCTCGACAGCTCGCGGCCGAGTTCGGGCGCGATGGCCTTCCATAACGATGTCAAATGGCACGAAGACGTCTTCGCCTACAACGACTACAGCGTTAACCCGAAGACCGGCGAGGGCATGCTGAAGCCGCCGTTCCCCGGCCTGCCCTACCTGGTCACCGAGGCGGTCGGCGTCGTGGAGCCCAGGCCGTTCCATTACGCCTGGACCGACCCGCCGGCGCTGCTCGCCAAGCAGGCGGCCCTGCACGGCCAGGCGCAGAGCCTGGCCCGGTCCGAGCCGCGAATTTCCGGGATGCTGGCCTGGGCCGGATTCGATTACGCGTCGGAGCTCAGCCAGCTTCCCGACGCGATCAAGTGGGCCGGGGTGGCGGACGGCTTCCGGGTACCCAAGCCCGGTGCGGCCATCTACCAGTCACAGGGAGACCCGGCCGCCAGCCCGGTCATCATCCCGGTGTTCTTCTGGGAGCCCGGCGGGGTCTTTCCCGCCCCCGTCCCGACCGCCATGGTGGCCAGCAACTGCGAGCGCCTGGAAGTCTTCATTGACGGCACGCACGTGACCACGGCGCTGCCTGCCCTCGACTCGCCGCTGTACAGCGGCCTGGCGCACCCGCCCTTCCTGGTCCGCCTGCCGCCGCACCGCCCGAACAGCATGCCCGAACTTCTCATTCTGGGCTATGTCGGCGGCCAGCAGGTGACGCATATCCGCATGTCGGCGGATCCGGCCGGCGACGCTCTCGGGATGGCCGCCGACGACCAGACGATCTCGGCCGACGGATCTGACGCCACCCGGGCGGTCTTCCGCGCCATCGACGCATACGGCAACCAGCGCAGGTACGCCAGCGGCCAGGTCCAGCTGAGCCTGTCCGGTCCCGCGACGCTGATCGGCGATAACCCGTTCGCCTTCGGCGAGTACGGGGGGCTCGGCGCGGTCTGGATCCGCTCGCAGGCGGGCCAGCCGGGTCCCATCACGCTGACCGCGAGCCATCCGCTGCTTGGCCAGGCCGAGGTCCAGGTCAGGTCCGAGCAGGCGAGCCAGGTCACCCAGCTGCCCTGAGCCCGGCTGCCCTGAGCCCGGCTGCCCTGAGCCCGGCTGCCCCTTGAGCCCGGCTGCCCCTTGAGCCCGGCTGGCGAGACATGTGGACGGATACGTGTCAGGCGGGCCCGTTCGGTATCTTGCTTTTCTTCTTTTAAGCTTGCGAGGATGCGGCGCTCGCTTTCGGTTTCCGAACTCACCCCCGGCGAGTTCGCCACGCGGCTCGACGAGCTGATCACGGTGTACGCGGCGGCGATGCGGCCGCCCGCCGAGCTGCTGCCGGGCCGCAAGACGATCATGGCCGGGCACGCAGGTCAGCCGGGCTTCCGCGCGCTCGCCGTGACCGATGAGGGGTCCGGCGAGCCGGTCGGCTTCGGCTACGGCTTTCACGGGACCACCGGCCAGTGGTGGCACGACACGGTCAGGAACGCGCTGGCCGCGACCCGGGGCGCCGGGGCGGCCGGGGACTGGACGGGCGACTCGTTCGAGGTCGCCGAACTCCACGTGGCGCCGGCGCACCAGGGGCAGGGCATCGGCGCCGACGTGCTGACCGGGCTGGCGTCAGGGCGGCCAGAACGCACCGCGATGCTGTCGACCAGGGACGCCGACTCCCCGGCGCGACGGCTCTACCGGGGGACGGGCTTCATCGACCTGCTCACCGAGTTCAACTTCTTCCCCAGCGGTGAACCGCCTTATGCGGTGATGGGCGCCGAGCTTCCGCTGCGGGCCCGGTCGCCGTGGCCTCGTTCGGCGAGCCCAAGGCGCTGATAGATCTCCCTGGTGGCCCGGGACCAGTTGAGGGTGTAGAAATGCAGGCCGGGCACGCCTTCTGAAAGCAGCCGCTCGCACAGGCCGGCCGCGTAGTCCACCCCGATCTCACGAACCGCCGCCCGGTCATCGGCCACCGCCTGGAGCCGCTCCCACAACTGGGTAGGCACCCGGCAGCCGCCCAGCTCAATGGCCCGCTCTATCACCCGCAGGCTGGTGATGGGCATGATGCCGGGGATGATCGGCACGTCACCGCCCTGCGCCACAACCCGGTCCCGCAGGGACAGGTAGTCCTCCGCGAAGAAGAACATGTTGGTGATCGCGAAGTCCGCGCCGGCCCGGCACTTGGCCAGGAGGTAGCGCACGTCCGTGTCGGGATCGGGCGAGCGCGGGTGCTTCTCGGGAAACGCGGCCACTCCCACGCAGAAGTCGCCGACCGACCTGACCAGGCGGACGAGGTCGGCCGCGTAGGCGAGACCGTCCGGGTGCGGGGTCCAGTCGGCGTTCGGGTCGCCGGGCGGATCACCCCGGAGCGCGAGCACGTTGCGCACCCCGACCGCCGCGTAGGACCCGATTACCTGCCTGAGTTCGGCCACCGAGTGGTTCACCGCGGTCAGGTGCCCGACCGGGGTCAGCGTGGTCTCCTCGGCGATCCGGCCCGTCACCCGGACCGTCCGGTCCCTGGTCGACCCGCCTGCCCCGTAGGTGACCGAGACGAAGGTGGGGTGCAGCGGCTCGAGCTGCCGGATCGCGCGCCACAGCTGATGCTCCTCCGCCTCGGTTTTGGGCGGCATGAACTCAAAGGAGAACGCCTGACGACCGGAGGCGAGCAGCTCGCGGATTAGCGGCGAGTGCGGCGGGCGATGAGCGCGCTTGGCGTTCGCCTCCGCGATTCGGCGCGAACGCGGCGGACTTGGCGGACTTGGCGGCATGCGGCCTAGCGTAGCCGCTTGTTTAAAACGCCAGGGCCTGCGCACGCCGGTTTACTTCGGTCCCGCGGTGCTTGACGATCGCGTCGATCGGCGTGCCGGGCAGCGAGTCGTCCGCCGTGAACAGCCAGCGGAGCACGTCCGGCTCGTCGAAGCCGCAGTCGAAAAGCAGGGTCAGGGTGCCGCACAGGCCCTTGACGACCTGGTTGCCGTCAAGGAAGGCGGCCGGTACCGCTTGCGTCCCATCGGGACGTTTCACGGCGAGGAGCTTACGATCACGGAGCAGCTGCTTCACTCGGCCAACTGGAGTGCCGAGCTGGTCGGCTACGTCGGGGAGGGAGAGCCATTCGCCGACAAGAGCGTCGGTCGCGGGGTCAATCTGGGCCACGACACCAATGTCCCACGCCAGGGCTTCTTCCAAACACCCGGACGAAGGAGTGCTTAACAGCTATCGATTGCATTTCACCCGGGCGCTCTTGGCCGGCTTACTGGCGTTCCTCCCCGGCTTCGCGCCGCAGGCGCACGGCTTTCAGGGGGATGGCGGGGTCGGTGAGGCGGGCGATGTCCACCGGATCGGCCGAGGCGATCAGGCGGCGGCCCTGCAGCAGGTCGCGCGGGCGGTCCACGGTCAAGATCGCGGCCAGCCGGCCGTCCGTCAGCCAGCACGCCGCCCAGGTCGGTTCGGCGGGATCACCGCGCCAGAGGGGCTGCCCGGCGTCGCCGTGATATCCCGCGTACTGCACCATGCGGCCGAACTGCTCGGACCAGAAGTACGGCACCGGATCGTAGGCCTGGTCGCCGCCGAGCACGTTGGCCGCGACCACCTCGGGCGCGTGCAGGGCCACGTCCCAGTGCTCGAACCGCAGCCGCCGCCCGAACCGCCGCGACTCGAACGCGGCGCAATCCCCCACCGCGTAGACGCCGGGCACCGAGGCCCGCAGGCCGGCGTCGACGGCCACGCCGTTCTCCAGCCTTACCCCCGAACCCTCCAGCCAGCCCACGGCCGGCCGCACTCCGACCGCCGTGACGATCTCGTCCGCGGCGACCCACTCGCCGCTGGCCAGGGCGAGGCCGCCCGGCTGAACGGCCTGCACGGCGGCACCGACCCGGAGGTCAACGCCGGCGCTCGCGTACCACTCCTGCGTCTTCGCGCCCACCGGGACGCCGACCGCCGCGGCGAGCGGCGCGGGTCCCGCCTCCACCACGGTGACCTGGGCGCCGCGCGCGACCGCCGCGGTGGCCAGTTCCGCGCCGATCCATCCGGCTCCCACGATGGCCAGCCGCAGCCCGGGCCCGAGCAGGTCCCGCAGCGCCAGCGCGTCATCGTAGCTGCGCAGGAACCGCTGCCGCCCCTCCCCGGGCAGGGCCACCGGGAGCGCCCCCGTGGCGAGCACCAGGTGATCGAACGGGTACTGGCGCCGGCTGGTCACCAGCGTCCCCCGATCCAGGCGGACGGCGGCCTCATCGGGGTGGAAGTCCACGTCAAGCGCTGCGAAGTCGGCGTGCAGGGACGGGTCGAACGCGCTTTCCTTCAGCACCTTCTTGGACAGCGGCGGACGGTCATACGGCGGCCGCGCCTCCGCGCCGATCAGGGTGATCCGGCCGGCCAGGCCGCGCGCCCGCAGTTCCTCCGCGGTACGCCACCCGGCCAGGCCCGCGCCCGCCACCACGACCCGCCCGCTATCCGCCACAGTGGAACAGGCTACGCGCGGGCAGGTCAGCTGCAGGTCCGGCCCGGGTTCTGCTTTTTCGGCCGAACGAACCGTGATGCTTCATCGCGCTAACCGCGGCCAGGCCCGTGGCCAGCCGGATACCATGGTGACAGGAGACCATGATTAACAGCGCCCAGTGGGCAAACAACCGTAAAATCGTCGCGATGGACGATACGCTGGCCGATCCTCTCGCGGGGCGCCTGCTCGACGGGCGTTACGCCATAACCGCGCGCATTGCGCAGGGCGGGATGGCCACTGTCTACCGGGCCATGGATACCAGGCTGGACCGCGAGGTCGCGCTCAAGGTCATGCACGCCGAGCTGGCCAGGGACGACGATTTCGTCCGCAGGTTCATCGGCGAGGCCAAATCGGTGGCCCGGCTGTCGCACCAGAACGTGGTCGCCGTTTTCGACCAAGGCGCCGACGGCCCGTTTCTCTACCTGGCCATGGAGTACGTCCCCGGGCGCACGCTCAAGGAACTGCTCCGCGACAACGGCCGGCTCGCCCCGGCCGCCGCGCTCGAGATCCTCGCAGGCGTGCTCGACGGGCTCGCCGCCGCGCACGCATCCGGGATCGTGCACCGCGACATCAAGCCGGAGAACGTTCTGCTGACCGCGGACGGCCGGATCAAGGTGGCGGACTTCGGCCTGGCCCGGGCGCATACCGCGGCCGGGCACACCCGGGCCGGCCTGCTCATAGGCACGGTCGCCTACGTGCCGCCCGAGCAGGTGACCGGAGACAGCACGGGACCGCGCGGGGACGTGTACTCAGCCGGCGTGATGCTCTTCGAGATGCTCACCGGCCGGCTGCCCTTCACCGGCGACACCCCGCTTTCTGTCGCCTATCAGCACGTCAACTCGGGCGTCCCGGCGCCTTCCACGCTGGCGCCCGGCCTGCCCGCGGCGGTCGACCAGCTCGTGCTCGCGGCCACCAGCCGGGACCCGGCGCGGCGTCCCGTCGACGCGGGCGAGTTCTTGCGCGCGGTACGCCGGGTCAGGGACGGCCTCCGCGAGCCGAGCGGGCTGACCGGCGTGATCGGCGTCGGCGTCCAGGGCCTGGCCGAGGCGCCCTGGCTGGACCTGGACACGCCCGCGGCTACCAGCGGATGGTGGGCCCGCAGCGGGCCGATGCCTGCCGCCAGCAGCGCTGATCCGGCCGCGGTCAGCGGGCCAGGTACCGGGCCATCCGCGCTCATGGCCGGGCCCGAGGCGCGCGACTGGTGGGGTCAGGGCGGGGTGGCGCCGGCCGCTGAGCCCGGGCCGGGCCAGTACGAGCCGGACCACTCCAGCACGGGCCAGGCCGGGCCGGGCCAGGCCGGGCCGGGGGGGTTCGGCGGGGGCGGACGCGATGACGCCGCCGCGCATACGCTTGTCGTCCACCGCGAGGACGGCGGCAGGTACCTGAGCCACCGCGAACCGTTCCTTCAGCGCTGGCTGTTCAGCCCGCGGCTCCTGATCATCGTGCTGGTCCTGGTGCTCGGCGCGGGGCTCGGCTTCGGCAGCTGGTGGCTGACGGCCGGGCGGTACGCGCAGGTGCCCATGGTGGCCGGCGACCCGGTGAACGTGGCCACCGCGGCCCTGACCGCGGGTGGCTTCTCGATCAAGCAGGACGCGCAGGTGCACAGCAACACGGTGCCGAAGGGCACGGTGATCGGCACCAGCCCGGCCGGGCGGGTGTCGAAGGGCACGGCCATCGCGATCCTCGTGTCTGACGGGCCTTTCACTTCTACGGTGCCGGTGGTGATGAATGACACCCTGCAGGCGGCGAAGGCCGCGCTGCAGCGCGTGCACCTGATCCCGACCACCCAGAAGGTCGCCTCGGACTCACCCGTCGGCACCGTGGTCGGCACCAGCCCGCGCGCGGGCACCTCCTGGCCGCAGACGAAGACAGTCGCCATCTTGATCTCGGCCGGCCCGCCGCTGCCTAGCTTCTTCGGCCAGAACGTGCAGGCCGCGCAGCAGTGGGCGAGTCAGCACGGCGTGTCGCTGGTGCGGCAGCCTGACAACAGCAGCCAGCAGCCGGCCGATACCGTCACCGGCCAGGAACCCGCCGCAGGCACCTTCGTCCAGCAGGGCCAGACCATAACCGTCAACGTGTCCACCGGCCCGCAGGAGGTCCCCGTGCCGGACCCGATCGGGATGACCGTGGGGCAGGCGACTCAGACCCTGCAGGCGGCGGGGTTCCGGGTCCAGGTGAACAGGTACGGCCTGTTTGACAAGGTGTTCGACTTCAGCCCGGTCGGCCAGGCGCCGCGGGGCAGCACCATCGTCCTCGACGTGGGCTTCTGACGCGGCCCCTCCCCTTGACGGGATGCGCTAGGCTTCGGTCATGCGTCAGCAGTTCTGGTTTTGGTTTGGCTACCGGCCCGGGTTCCGGACGGTCGCCCGCCAGAGCTTGCGCTGACGGAAACGACCTAACGAGAGCCCCGGGCCAGCAGGCCCGGGGCTTTCTTTGTGCGACAAGCGTTATGCGACAAGACTGGAGGCGGACGAGATGGTTGTGGTGATGACGGCGGAGGCCGGCGAAACGGAAGTCGATGGCGTCGTCGACCGGGTACGCGCGGCGGGCGGCGACGCCTTCGTGAGCCGGGGCATGACCCGGACGATTGTCGGCCTGGTGGGCGACGTCGATCGCCTGGACACGCTGAACCTGCGCGGCATGCCCGGCGTCAGCGACGTAGTGCGGATCTCGGCGCCGTACAAGCTGGTGAGCCGGGAACATCACAGGGAGCGGTCGGTGATCAGGGTCGGCGGCGTGCCGATCGGCCCGGACACGCTGACCGTCATCGCCGGGCCGTGCGCCGTTGAGACGCCCGAGCAGACGCTGGCGTCCGCGCTGATGGCCAGGGCCGCGGGCGCGTCGCTGCTGCGCGGCGGCGCGTACAAGCCGCGCAGCTCGCCGTACGCGTTCCAGGGCCTGGGCGAGGCCGGCCTGAAGATCCTCGCCGAGGTACGGACGGCGACCGGCCTGCCGGTCGTGACCGAGGTGGTCGACCCGGCTGACGTGGACCTGGTCGCCAGCTATGCCGACATGCTGCAGGTCGGCACGCGCAACATGCAGAACTTCCCGCTGCTGCAGGCGGTCGGCGGCGTCGGCAAGCCGGTCATGCTGAAGCGCGGCATGAACGCCACCATCGAGGAATGGCTGATGGCCGCCGAGTACATCGCTCAGCGCGGCAACCTTGACATCGTGCTCTGCGAGCGCGGCATCCGCACCTTCGAGAAGGCCACGAGGAACACCCTGGACATCAGCGCGGTGCCGGTCGTCCAGCGGCTGTCCCACCTGCCGGTGATCGTGGACCCTTCGCATTCCGGCGGCCGCCGCGACCTGGTCGTGCCGCTGTCGCGGGCCGCCATCGCGGTCGGCGCCGACGGCATCATCGTGGATGTCCACCCGCACCCGGAGTCCGCGCTGTGCGACGGCCCGCAGGCGCTGGTGGAATCCGACCTCCGTGAACTGGCCAGCGTGGCCGCCCACCTGTCCCCCCTGGTCGGCCGCACGCTCACGCCAGCCCCCGCCCTCCCCCGCGAACCCGCCCTGGCGTGAACCGCGGGCAGGTACCCACGTTCGTTCGGAAAAATGGGTTCAGGGGTTTTCCTGGCGGTATTCCTGGGCGCTGAGGGCTAGGTCCTCGGCCATGTCGTCGACGTCGAGGCGGGCTTCGATACGGTGCAGGTCGTCGATGCGGGCGCGCGTTTCCACCCGGCGCGGGGTCAGCAGCGTGCAGCAGTCCTGGTCGGGGAGTTCGGAGATGGCCAGCGTGCCGATGCGGCGGGCCTCGGTCATGATCTCGCTCTTGTCCCAGCCGATCAGCGGGCGCAGGATCGGGAGCCTGACCGCTTCGTCGAGCGCGGCAATGTTGGCGAGCGTCTGGCTGCTGACCTGGCCAAGCGAGTCGCCGGTGATCAGCGCGGTGCAGCTGAGCCGCCGGGCGAGCGCCTCGCCGGTCTTGAGCATCAGCCGTCGCTGCGCCACGATCAGCAGCCGGTCCGCGCCGGAAGAGGCCAGCGCCTGCTGCGCCTTGCCGAACGGCACCACGAAGAGCCGCGACCCGCCCTGGAACCGGTCCAGCCCGCGGACCAGAGCGTAGGCCTTGTAGATCGATTCGGGACCGGTGAGCGGCAGGCCGGAAAAATGCAGGAAGAAGCAGCGCAGCCCACGGCGCATCATCCGGTAGGCGGCCACCGGCGAGTCGATGCCGCCCGACATGAGCACCACCGCCCGGCCGCTCATCCCCACCGGCAGGCCGCCCTGGCCCGCCATCCCCTCGGTGAACACGAACACCTCATCGGAGTCCACCTCGATGAAAACCACGGTACCGGGATGGGAGAGGTCGACGCCGAGCCCGTGGGCCTCCTGGATCTCCCGGCCGATCAGCACGCTCAACTGCCCCGACGTCAGCGGGAAGCGCTTGTCCCTGCGGCGGGCCCGGATGGCGAACGTGCCCGTCGCGCCCTTGGTCAGCGCTACCGCCGCGGCACTGACCGCCTCGGGCGTCTTGGCCACCCGGAGCGGCTGGCAGACCCGGACGATACCTGGCACATCCCGCACCCGTTCCGCGATCTTGGCCGCGGCCTCCGTCCAGCCGGGCTCGCCGCGCTGCTGGCCGTCGGCCACCCGCAGCAGGATGACCCCTTCGCGCTGGCGCAGGTCGACCGGCACCCCCGTATCCCGCACGGCGGCGCGGATGTTCCCGTGCAGGATGCGCTCGAACTGCTGCCTGTTCCGTCCTTTGAGGACGATCTCGCCCACCTTGAGCAGGACGCACGGCTCGTCAGGGCCTTGCGAGCCTGGCCGGCCGTGCGGCCCTAGCCGGACCGGGAACTCTGACACCCCCCTAGTGTGCCAGCAGGAAATCCGTACAAGGAACGGATATGGCGGCCTTCTCCCGGCCTTCATGGGGCCAGCCGGAGGCGGGAAGCGGGTGCTAGCCCCAGTGTCTGGCGAGCGGCCCGCCGATAGCGTGTCGGCATGAGCGAGCTGGCAGGCAGAGCGGGAGATAGCGCGTGAGCATCAAGGATGAGGTCCGGGCCTCGGCGGCCGCGCATCGCGACCTGGGCCCGGGCTATGACACAGCCGTTGCCGAGGGCCTCGTCGAGCGCATCGGCGAAGAAATTGACAAGCGGGTGGACGCCCGGCTGTTCGGCCAGATTGGGTACCAGCCCAAGACGCCACGGGTGCGCCGCGAGCCGGTGCCGGGCCGGATCGGGTTGGGGGCCGTCGTGCTGGGCCTCGGCTCGATGGGCATGGCCATCGGGGCCACCGCGGTGGTACTGCATCCGGGTGATGACCCCGGCCAGCTCAGCGGCGGCGCGGCGGTGCTGATCATATTGATCTGGGTCGTGATCGCGGCGATCAACATCTCCTACGCCCGTCACAGGTAGCGGCATTGTGGCGATCCCCGGCAGGTTGTAGCGTGCGCTCATGAGCAGCGACCACGAGGCGGAGATCCGGGCTTCTGTGGCCGCGCACCAGGACCTGGGCTCGGCCTATGACGATGCGGTGGCCGAGGGCCTGGTCGAACGCATCGGCGCGGAAATAGACAAGCGGATAGACGCCCGGCTCGGCCAGTCCGGCCCGGACCAGGGATCCGCCCCGTCTCCTGGTCCGGCCCCGCTGCCCGGCCCTGGAGCGGCCCCGCCCGGGTTCCCGGAGGCCGCGGCGCCACCAGGATCGGCGCCGCTCGGATACCCGGGTTACCAGGTGCCCCCCGGATATCAGGGGTATCCCCATTACCAGGGATACATGGGGCCCATGCTGCCGCCGGGATACCAGCTGGGACCGACCCCGGCCAAGCCGCCCGCCGTCGGCCAGCGAAACGTGGCGATCACGGTGACCGCCCTCGGGTCGATGAGCCTCGGCGTCCTGGCCACCGCGATCGTGTCGCGGGCCAGCAACCCCGGCGCGCAGGTCATCATGGTCCTGCTCGTCTGGACCGCTATCGCGATCATCAACATTGCCTACGCCCGGCGCCACTGACTGACCGGGGGCTCACGCTACCTCCGGAATCTCATCGAGCGCGGATCGGCCGGATGCCGCGGATCGGGTGCACACTGAGGGAGCAGGTGCTACGGCGGGGGGGACGGCCCGAAGGGGAAGTGCGGCCATGTTCGAGCGATTCACCAGCCAGTCGCGACGAGTCATCGTCCTGGCCCAGGAGGAAGCACGGATCCTCAACCACAATTACATCGGCACCGAGCATCTCCTGCTTGGCCTCCTGCACGAAGGCAGGAGCGCGGCCGCCAGGACGCTGACGGCGGCGGGCATCACCCTGGAGGCGGCCCGGCGGGAGGTCGAGGGCATCATCGGCCGGGGCGAGCAGCCGCCCTCCGGGCATATCCCGTTCACGCCGAGGGCCAAGAAGTGCCTGGAACTGTCGCTGCGCGAGGCGCTGCAACTGGGTCATGGCTACATCGGCACCGGGCACGTGCTGCTCGGGATGCTACGCGAGGGAGCCGGCGTGGCGATCCAGGTGCTCGGCATGCTCGGCGCGGATCTGGGCCAGCTCCGGGACCAGGTGACCACGGAACTGGAGGAATACCCGGAAGATCAGGATGTTCCCGGTGAACTACGGGAGGTCCGGCTTCGGGTCAGGCCGCGTGACGATGCGATCCAGGGGCTGCTTGAAGCGATCGATACCCGGCTGAGCTCGATCGAGCGGCACCTCGGCATCACCGTCGAGGGGGACGTTGAGGGGGATACCGGGGGTTCCGGGGAGGAGGACCCGGCGGAACCCCAGGAGACCGTCCGGCTGCGGGTCGAGATCACCCGCCTGCGGGCCCTGCTCCGCGAGCATGAGATCGATCCGGGTGAGCCCGGGGCCCCGCACGCCGCCGCTGGATAGCTTCCCAGCCGCCGTCCAGCGCCCATCCGCCCATCCCGGTGCTCCCGAAAATGTCGTACCCCCCTCGTAGTGTCTCTGATATGAACCCATCACGGAGGCGCCGCGCCAACCCCTCAGAACAGCGGTGCCGGTGCGCGGAGTGCGAGGCGCTAGACGAGGGTACCCACCTCGATCCGGAGGCGTGCATGGAAGCCGTCGCCGAAGACATCCGTACCGTCGGCTGGTCGGTCTCCGCCGTCCTCGGCGACGAGATCGCCCCGCCGTGGGCGTACACGGTGGGCCTCTGGCTGAGTCACCAGGGCCCGGAGCTGACCATGTACGGCCTTCCCGTCGAGCACATGACGATCATCTTGAACACGATCGGGGACCGCATCGCCAACGGCGCCGTGATCGAGGCCGGGGATCAGCTCGACGGCATCTGCCCATGCTCGCTCGCCGTCCGTCCCGTGCACGCGAGCTGGCGGATGACCAGGATGTTCGCGGTCTCGGACCGGTATTACGGGTACATCAGGCCGCCCTACCTCCAAGTGGTCTGGCCTGACCGCAAGGATCGCTATCCCTCCGATCCCGGCTTCCAGGTCAAGTACGAGGGCAGGCAGCCGATGCTGTGGCTGCCCCGCGAGGATCACCCGCCGGGCGTATGGACCCGGATCGATCAGCTCTGCTGAGGCACCTCCCCGTTAGCTGGGAAAACGAGTTGCCCCTACGACGCCAGGCTGGTTAGCGTCAGTAGCCGGGTGCTGACCAGACCGGCCAGGCGCCGACTGGAAAGGACCGAGCCGATGTCACCGGGTGGGCTCCTCCGCCGGTTCCCCGTGCTCGCGATCCGGGACTTCCGCCTGCTGCTCGCTGACCGGCTGATCGCGCCGGCGTCGGCCGGGTTCTCCCTGGTCGGTGTCTCGTTCGCCGTGCTCAAGGCCACGGACTCGGCCGCCGACCTGTCCTACGTGCTGGCCGCTCAAATCGCGCCATCGCTGGTGTTCGCGCTGGTCGGCGGTATCCTGGCCGACAGGTTTCCGCCGCAGCGAGTCATCATCGCGGCCAACGTGATGACGGCGCTCGGCGAGGGGACCTTCGGCATCCTGGTCCTGACCGGCCACCCGCCGCTGTGGGCGATGATCGGCCTGGAGGCGGTGACCGGAACCGGCGTCGCCATCTTCTACCCCGCCTCCCAGGCGCTGCTCCCCCGCCTGGTCCCGCGCGGCCTGCTACAAGAAGCAAGCGCCATCAGCCGGCTGGCGATGAACACCGGCCAGATGTCCGGCGCGGCCGTGGCCGGCCTGCTGGTGGCGGCGACGAGCCCGGGCCTGGCCCTGCTGCTGTGCGGTGTCGGCATGGTCAGCACGGTGCCGCTGCTGCTGTCCATCAGCGCTGGGCGGGAAGGCCTGCGGCCGGGCACAGCAGGCACCGGGGCGGACGGCGCGGCCGGGCCGGCCACGCCGAACATGCTCAAAGAGCTGCGGGAGGGCTGGTCGGAGTTCCGGTCGCACACGTGGCTGTGGGTGATCGTCGCGCAGTTCTGCGTCGTGATGATGGCCTGGTACGGGGCCTTCTCTGTCCTCGGCCCTGTGGTGGCGAGGGAGCATCTCGGCGGGGCCGCCGCCTGGGGCGCGATCACCGCGGCCGACGCGTTCGGCCTGATCGCCGGCGGCGTGGTGTCGCTGCGGTTCACTCCCCGCCGGCCCATGCTGTTCGTGGTGCTCACGGGCGCCGCGGTGGCCATTTCCCCGCTCTCGCTGGCGATGGTCCTGCCGCTGGCCGCGATCTGCGTCGCGTCGTTCGGCCTGGGCGTGTTCGTCGAGATGATGATGGTGCAGTGGACGGTCGCGATGGCGAGCAACATCCCGCCGGGCAAGCTGGCCCGGGTGTCCTCGTACGACGTCCTCGGCTCGGTCATGGCGATGCCCGCCGGCGCGCTTATCGCCGGCCCGCTCGGCAACGCGATCGGGGTCTCCCGCGCGCAGTACGCGGCCGCGGCCGCCATCGTGGTCGCATCCGCGCTGGCCCTCATCCCGCGCGACATCCGCACCATCCGTAACGGCGGGGCCGGGATGCCATCGCCCCGGCAAACCACGGTGGCAGATTTGGAAGCCGCACCCCGCTAGCTGGTTGGGGCGCGGGACAAGCCGAAACGGCGGGGCCCCCGTGGCGCCCGCCGTTTCAGCCGTCAGCTTCAGACGTTCTTCTGGTACGAGCGGAACGTCACGACCGACACGGCCACGCACGCCACCGCGAGCACGAGCAGCCCGCCGCAGCGCACCCCGATCGCGCTCCAGTCAGGTGAGGCGGAGACCGCGGACCGGCCGATCTGGACCACCCAGTTGAGCGGATTACGCGAGGCGATGGCCTGCATCCAGCCCGGCATCAGCCGCGTCTGCATGAACGCCGAGGACAGGAACATCAGCGGCAGCATGAAGAACGTGTACACGCCGATGATCGCCTCACGGGAGCGCAGCATCATGCCGACGGCGTTGGACAGCGCGCCGAACACCACGCCGACCAGGACCGACGCCGCGACCATGACGGCCACCCCGCCGACCCCGCCGTGGTAGCGGGCCCCGCCGGCCAGGCCGAGCGCCACGATGATCAGCGACTGCACTGTGGTGCTGACCGCCTGCTCCGCCACGGTGGCGTTCATGATCCCTATCCGGCTGGCGGGCGAGGCGAGGAACCTGTTCAGCGTGCCGCGCTCGATCTCCTCGATCATCGACATGCCCGCCCACATGTTGTTGGACATGGCGTTCATCGCGATCAGGCCAGGCACCAGGTAATCCATGTAGGTGCCGCCGAAGGCGAAGCCCGGGATGTCGATGACCTTCCGGAAGAGCTGCCCGAACAGGAACAGCCAGATCACCGGCTGGATGACGCTGAAGGCCAGCACCCACGGCTGCCTGACCAGGGCATGCAGCTTCCGGCCGGTCAGGTACCAGGTCTGCACCATGGCGGTGCCGACCGGCACGCGGCCGGACGGCGCCGGGTTGAGCTCGGCGGTGTCCGGCGACACAGGGTTGAGTTGCGCGGTCGTCATTATTTGCTCGCCTCCGCCATTTCGAGCTTGATCTCGTCGGCGGTGCGGCCCGGGGTCCCCATGTCGCGGGCCTCGGACTCGCTGTACCGGCGCCCGGTGATCCGCAGGTACACGTCATCAAGCGACGGCCTGGCCACCGCCACAGAAACGGCGCCGATTCCGGCCCGCTGCAGTTCAGCCAGGACGACCGGGACGGCCGCCGCGCCGTGGTCACTGCGAGCCGACACGTCACGGCCCGCGATCACCACGTCCCGAACCTCAGGCAGGCTCGCCAGCACCCTCCGGACCAGGCTCGCGTCCGCGTCAGCGGGCAGTTCTACCTGCACGACGTCACCGCGCAGCTCGCCCTTGAGCTCATCGGGCGTTCCCGAGGCGACGATCCGGCCGCGGTCCACGATCGCCAGCAGGCTCGCCAGCCGGTCCGCTTCCTCCAGGTAGTGCGTGGTCAGCAGGACGGTCATTCCCTCCCCGCCCGCCAGCCGCGCGATCTCCTGCCACATAGCGCTTCTGGACTCCGGGTCCAGGCCGGTCGTCGGCTCGTCGAGGAACAGCACTGCGGGCCGGTGCATCAGCCCGAGGGCCACGTCCAGCCGGCGCTGCATGCCGCCGGAGTACGTCCTGACCAGCCGCCCCGCCGCCTTGGTCAGCCCGAAGTGCGCGAGCAGTTCATCCGCCCGCGCCCCTACGCTGGTGCCGCGCAACCCGTAGAGCCGGCCCTGCAGCAGCAGGTTCTCCCGGCCGGTCGCGGTCGGATCGGCGCCAGAGCGCTGCGCCACGACGCCGATTACCTGCCGTACCTGCCCGGGGCGGGCGAGCAGGTCGATGCCCTCGACCCGGGCCGTGCCCGAATCCGGCCGGGCGAGCGAGGTGAGGATCTTCACCGTGGTGCTCTTGCCCGCGCCGTTTGGGCCCAGCAGGCCGTAGATCATGCCGCGCGGGACGCTGAGATCCAGCCCGTCCAGCGCCCGGATGCCGTGCTTCTTGCCGCGCACGGGGTAGGTTTTGACTAGCTGACGTGCCTCGATGGCACAGTCGATCGAACTCACGTTTAACTCCTCTGGCTGTGCTGGCCCGGGGATGAACCCGGGACCGGCAGCGGATCGCGACGATCCGGTCCGGCGAGGAGAAACCCGGCTACTCTTGTTACTGGGACCTCGGGTTTCCGCCTAGCCGCGGGATCGTTTGCTGAGGTTGACGGCCCCGGCTCCTGGTGTTGCCGCACCAGGCCGGGGTCGTTTCGTTAGCTGTCGGCCGGCTGGTCTCCTTCCTGTTCGGCCAGGGCGAGAATTTCGTCAGGGACTTGTCCCGTGTCGTGATAGTGCTGCCACGCTTTGATGCCCGGGAACGTGCCGTCGGTGAACTCCTCCAGCAGCCCCCGCACCCACTCCTCCTCGGCCCGCCGCAGTGCCAGGTGATACTCCGTTTCGATCAGGAAGAGCCTGGGCACCTGGGTGGCCACCATGTCGAGCTCCGCCTGATGCCCGGCGTTGGCCGCCTCCAGCGCGTTCAGCCGCTGCCGCAGCAGGTCAGCGACTTCATCAGGCGGCAGGACGGCGCTGTCGGCGAGAGCCGCCTCGAACCTGGTGTACTCCCGCTCGGGCACGCTGAGCAGCTCGCGCAGCCAGTCCTTCAGCTCGGCACGTCCCGAATCGGTGATCTGGTACGTGGTCCGTTCCGGCTGCCTGCCCTCCCGGGCGACCTCCAGGGTCTCGATGAAGCCGTACTTCTCCAGGTTCTGCACGACCGTGTAGAGCGAACCCCAGTTGATCTTCATCGACTGGTCCTTGCCCCGCTGGCGCAGCATCGCGGCCATCTCATACGGGTACATCGGCCGCTCGGTCAGCAAGGTGAGCAGCGACAGCGCCAGCAGGTTGCTGACCTTCCGCCGCTTCGGCATCCCGCATCACCTCGTATCCGAATCATCGTTCCCGAGGATTCGCAATCAAGTACTCGTAAACGAGTATATGGGCAGCCGCGTATCAGCCGCAACCGTAAAATCCAAGATCTTCAGCCCGAACGAGCCGTGGTCTCAGCCGTTGGACCAGCTTCACGCGGTCGAAGGGTGCCGTCCGCTGGCCGCGGGTGCGGTCCGAACATGGTGCTTATGGCCGCCGCCCGGCGCAGAGCTGAGCGGCTGGAGGCTAGCCGAAGAAGACTTCGGCTTCGGCGTAGCGCTGGGGCGGGACCAGCTTGAGCTGGCTGGTGGCCTCGGCGAGCGGGACGCGGACGATGTTGGTGCCGCGCAGCGCGACCATCACGCCGAACGCCTCGTCATGTACCGCCTGGACCGCGTGCACGCCGAACCGGGTGGCGAGGACCCGGTTGAACGCCGTCGGCGTCCCGCCGCGCTGGATGTGGCCGAGCACCGTGCAGCGGGCCTCCTTGCCGGTCCGCTTCTCGATCTCGTCGGCCAGCAGCTGCCCTACTCCGCCGAGCCGCACGTGGCCGAACGAGTCGAGCTGCTCGTGTGTGGTCGCGAGATCCTCGCTCATCGGGTGGGCGCCCTCCGCGACCACCACGATCGGCGCGAACCTGGTCTGGAACCGGTGCTGGACGTACGCGCAGACCCGCTCGATGTCGAACGGCCGCTCGGGGATGAGGATTACGTTCGCGCCACCTGCGAGGCCCGCGTGCAGCGCGATCCAGCCCGCGTGCCTGCCCATTACCTCTACGATCAGCGCGCGGTGGTGGCTTTCCGCCGTGGTGTGCAGCCGGTCGATCGCCTCCATGGCGATGTTCACGGCCGTGTCGAAGCCAAAGGTGTAGTCGGTGGCGCCGAGGTCGTTGTCGATCGTCTTCGGCACCCCGACCACGGGCACGCCCTGCTCACCCAGCCGGGTGGCCACGCCGAGCGTGTCCTCGCCGCCGATCGCGATCAGCGCGTCGACGCCCAGCCCGGCCAGGTTGTCCTTGATCCGCTCGATGCCGTTGCGGCCGCTGGTGCCCGTGCTCTTCAGCGGGTTGGTACGAGAGGACCCCAGGATCGTGCCGCCGCGCGGCAGGATCCCGCGCACTGCCTGCACGTCCAGGGGAACCGTGTCGCCTTCGAGCGGCCCGCGCCATCCGTCGCGGAACCCGACGAACTCAAGGCTATATTCCTGTACGCCCTTGCGGACCGCAGCACGGATAACGGCATTCAAGCCGGGGCAGTCGCCGCCGCCGGTAAGCACTCCCACTCGCATGACCACCACCATAGTGGGCGCGGGGCCCGTCCGGATGGCAGCAGCGCGAGCCCGCGGAAATCTAACGCCGAATACTCGCCGCCGGCCCGGTCAGGCGAGGGCGCTACGGCCCGGTGTGTCCGTCTCGTCCGGGCCGGCTGCGTCACCCGGTGCGGCAGGTCCGCCCGAGGCAAGCCCGGCCTTGGCCTGGCGGGCGTCGATGTCGACGTAATCCTGGCCGGAGAGCTTCGCGATCGCCCGCATGATCTCGTCGGTGATGCTCCGCAGCAGCTGGCCGTCGGCTTCCTGGCCGCGGTAACGGGAGAAATCGAGCGGCTCGCCGAACCGCACGCCAGGCCGGAACCGCATGTTCGGCCGGACGGTTCCCGGCGGCTGGAACTGGAACGTGTCGATCATGGCGCACGGGACCACCAGAGCGCCCGACTCGACGGCGAGCCTGGCGACGCCGGTCTTGCCCCGGTACAGGCGCCCATCCGGGCTCCGGGTCCCTTCCGGGTAGATGCCGAGCACCTGGCCACCGGCCAGGACGCCAAGACCGGTCCTGATCGCCTGCTCGCTGGCCGTTCCACCACCGCGGTCGATGGGTATCACGCCGACCCCTGTGAAGAAGGCCTTGCTGATCAGGCCCTTCAGCCCGCGCCCGGTGAAGTACTCCGACTTGCCGAGGAAGACCACCTTCCGCGGCACCGGCAGCGGACCGAAGAAGTGATCGGAGAACGAGAGGTGATTGCTCGCGAGAATGACCGGGCCTTGCCTGGGAACGTTCTTGACACCCCAGGCGCGGGGCCGGAAGACGATCTTCAAGGTCAGCCCGAGCGTCATCTTCGTCCACCAATAGAACACGCTCACATCGTGCCACGTCCCGGCGCTAGAGACGAGCGAGCCGAAGGGCCTTGAGGCGGCCTGGAGGCGAGCGAAGGATACAGTGCCTGCATGTCACCTGTGCTTCCAGGCGTACTGCTACCTGGCGCGGAGCCCTTTGATCACTCGGGCGGACCGGTCGGGGTGCTACTGTGCCACGGCTTCACCGGCAGCCCGCAAACGCTCCGGCCGTGGGCTGATTACCTGGCCAGGCAGGGCCTGACCGTTAGCCTGCCCAGGCTGCCCGGGCACGGCACCACCTGGCAGGACCTGGCGCGTACCGGCTGGCAGGACTGGTACGCCGAGGTTGAGGTCGCGTTCGGCGCGCTGGCGAGACGATGCGAGCAGGTCTTCGCCTTCGGCCTTTCCATGGGCGGCTGCCTGGCGCTGCGCCTGGCCGAGACCCAGGGCGGTGCGGTGCGTGGCCTAGTGCTCGTCAACCCGTCGCTGGCCCCCGACACCAAGCTGTTCCTGCTCACCCCGGTGCTGAAGTACGTCCTGCGGTCCGTGCCCGGCATTGCCAGCGACATCAAGAAGCCGGGCATGCAAGAGGTCGGGTACGACAGGGTGCCGATCCGCGCGGCGGCCACGCTGCCGGAACTCTGGGGACCGACGGTCAGGCACCTCGGCGATGTCAAGGCGCCTGTGCTCGTCTACCGCAGCACGACCGACCACGTTGTCGGGCCGCCTAGCATGCGCGCACTCCTGGCTGGACTACCCGAAGGCCAGGTCACAGTGCGAGAGTGCGCCGACAGCTATCACGTCGCGACGCTGGACAACGATGCCGAGGCCATCTTCGAGGGCAGCCTCAAGTTCGTTCAGGCGAACGCCGGATAGGACTATGACACCGGGAAATATTACTCATACGTAGAGGTATCGCCATTTGGTCGACGGGCTCAGCCTGACGCACTAACTTTAGAGACGTGGAAGCTCCTGCTCCGTCGCCCGAGATGGTCGCCGCATCACGCAAGCACCTGACCGAGCGCTACGCGTCCGGCGTGGACCTGCTGCTGTGGGAAACGGAAAAGCGCATCATCCCGGACCTGGACGCGATCAAGTCGGTAACCGGGGCGGTGGCCTCGGGGCAGGCCGAGGGACTGGACATGGGCGCCGCCCTCGTCCTGGTGCAGGCCGCCCGGCTAGGCCTGGACCGCCTCGAATATGAGCTGTTCGAGGGCGCCCACGCCATGGGCATGCGGTCAGAGGCCATCGCCGCGGTGCTGGAACTGCCGGATGCCACGGCCGCCGACAAACGGCTCAGGTGGCTGAAGACCCGGCGGGCGCTGCCGTATACCGCCGCTGAGTCGGAGTCTCTCGAGACGCTGACCAATGCGGCCGAGGGCACCAGGCGGCGACCCAGTCAGCCTGCGGGTTCCGGGGTCCGTGCCGCTCAGGCCGCGGACCGGGCGGCCGAAACGGCGAGGCGGGCCGCTCGCCGGGCCGAGCCGCCAGATCATCGCGGGGCAGAGCATGCCGCCCAGTCGGCGGCGGGCGAAGATACCGGCGAGCAACTGCCCTGACACGTATTGCGCTCATCTCTTCGTGGCCGGGCGAATCGGCACGCTTGCTCATCAGATTTACCCTCCCGGCATCGGACCGGGGGCGGCTATCGTGGAGGCAGGCTTCGATTCGGACATCGGTGGGGACGTGCCGGACTGGGATAACACGGAGAGCAGAGAGAGCGACGAGGACGCGGCGTGGCGTGACCTGGTGGCCCGGTTCGACGCGCCCACGATCACCACGGAGCCGGCCCCCTGGCCCGAGCGCGAAAACATACCCCCGCCATCGACCCGGGAAACCGGCGGGGTACAGGGGACAGAAGAGGCGCGAGAGACAGACGAGGCCGACAGCGGCCACGGGGTGCATGGGGCTCGTGATCTGCCCGGGACTGGCGGTGACGTCAGCACCCAGGAGGGCGGATTCGCGAACGCGCCGGACGCGGACCCGGCTGGGCGAGGAGCCGACACCCTGGGAGCGGACGCTGCTGGGCGGGGAGCGGCCGCGGACGGAGCGGCCGCGGACGGGGCAGGCGCGGACGCGCGGGGGGCCGACCCGCAGGGCGCCGACGCGCGAGGAGCCGACGCGCGGGGGGCGGGCGAGGCTGACGACGGTACGGACGGACGCGGGGATGGCGGGGGCACGCGGGAATCTCGCCGGACAGAGGGAATCGCGGGACCTCGCGGCATGCGGGGATTTGATGACGAGGGGATCCGGGGCGCGCTTGATCACGACGCGCAGCCGGGCGAGCACCAGCCTGACGTGATCCAGGCCGCGCGGCGCAGGCGGCGAACCGCGGCGCGCAGCATCCGGGCCCGCCAGGCGCCGGTCCGCGCCTCCCAGGCCGACGACGGCGAGCACTACGTCCCGCCTCCGCCGCCGCCCTTGCCCAAGCTGGATTCCGTGGCCAAGGGCGCCTGGGCGGCGTTGTTCGGCGGTCCCGGCTACCTGGTCGTGGCCACTGCGGCGGGCTGGTCGGTGCCCGGGATCGCCGCGTTCTGCGCGGTGGCCGCGTTCGTGACCGGGTTCGCGATACTGGTGCTGCGGATGAACGACCCCGGGCCCGGCGGCCCCGAGGACGGTGACGACGGCGCCGTGGTCTGATCGGCCGTGGCCTGACCGGCCGTAGTCTGACGGGCGAGATCGGCGGCGCCGACGATGCCTGCGTCCTCGCCCAGCTGTGCGACCTTGATCTCGGCGAACGGCCGGTGACCGCGCCCGGTCAACGCCCGCTCAAAGGCGGCCCGCGCGGGATCAAGCAGCAGGTCGCCCGCCTCGGACACGCCGCCGCCGATCACGAAGCAGGCCGGATCGAGGATCGCCGCTAGGTCGGCCAGGCCCTGGCCGAGCCAGCCGCCTATGGTCTGGAAACAGCGGAGCGCGGCCGGGTCGCCCTCGCAGGCGGCCTGGGTGATCACCGGCCCGGAGATGCCCTCGGGTACTCCCCCGCCTAGCTGCAGCAGCCGCATCGCGCCTTCCGGCGTGCGCCGGGCGAATTCGCGGGCCTCGGCGACCAGGGCATTGCCGCTGCAGTACTGCTCCCAGCAGCCCCGGTTGCCGCAGCCGCACAGCCGTCCGTCGGGGACGACGCGGACGTGTCCCGGTTCACCCGCGATGCCCCAGCGGCCCCGGTAGAGCTCACCGCCCATGATGATGGCGGCACCGATGCCGGTTCCCACCGCCACCAGCATCACGTCGCGATACCCGCTGGCCGCCCCGAACCGCGCCTCGGCCCAGGCCGAGGCGTTGGCGTCGTTCTCCACGACCACCTCGCGACCGAGACGCTCCTCGACGCGCTGCTTGAGCGGCTCATCACGCCAGGCGAGGTTCGGCGCGAACAGCATGGTGGCACGGGCGCTGTCGACGAACCCGGCGGCGCCGAGCCCGATCGCCGTGACCTGATAGCTGGCGAGCAGTTCGGTCACCACGTCGGCGATAGCCTGTTCGGTCCGCTGCGGGCTGGCCGCCGGAGTCGACCGCTTTAGCTTGGCCAGAATCCGGCCGTCCTCGTCGACTACCGCCGCCGCGACCTTCGTGCCACCGACGTCGACGCCGATGGCGAGGGTCATTGAGCGGCTTCCCCGTGATCAGGCGCAGCTGGCTTGGGCGGTGATGCCCCGGGCCGTTCGGAAGGACGATTTTGATCTTGGGTTTTCATGGCTTTGTCGAAGGCCGAGAAGGCATCGGAGACCACCGATGCCAGCGCGCCGCCCGCGCCGGCCAGCCGCTCCCCGAAACCCGGGCCCGACATGCGAGCCGCGCGGGCCGCCTGGCAGACCGGGCACCACTGGCACTCCGGCGGTTCGTCGGGCGGCATCTCGTTGGTGGCCGTGTCCCACACGTCACCGCGCGGTCGACGCTTGTCCTGGCCTATCGTCCGCTTGACCTGGTCCGCGACCTGGTTAGCCATGCTGCGCGCGCCGGCCTTCACGAGCCAGCGCTGGAAGTCGGCGACGGGGTCGCTGTTCCGGCTGGACTGGCTCCGGCTGCCCGGCTCGCCGCGGCTGCCCGACTGGCCATTGCTCCTGGGCGCATCGTCGCGTCGGGGCTGGCTAGCACTGGGCTGGCTGGCACTGGGCTGGCTGGCACTGGGCTGGCTAGCACTGGGCTGGCTGCTGGCACTGGGCTGGCTGCTGGGCTGGCTGCTGGGCTGGCCGCCGGTTACCGGCTGGTCACTAGGTCCTGGAGAGCTGCTGCCGCCAGAAGAGCTACTGCTTCCGGGCTGGCCTTCACCTGGGGATTCCGACACCTGACGCCTCCTACGCTTGATCCTACCGCTAAAGCTGCAGGACAAAGGGGGCGCCGGCGGCGCGGAAATGTCCCACGTTCAAGCATTCCGTGACGCCGATCCTGGTCCTGCGGGCAAGCGGCTGGTGCACGTGGCCGAAGATCGAGTACCTCGGGCGGGTGGCCTTAATCGCATCGAGCAGAGCCACGCTGCCCTTCTCCAGCCGCCGGGCCACGGTGTCGTAAAGGAGCTCAGGGACGGCTGGGGGAATGTGGGTGCACAAGACGTCCACCTCGCCGACCGCCTCGATCTTCGCCCGGTACTCTTCCTCGCTCATCTCATACGGCGTCCGGTAGACCGATTTCAGCCCGCCGCCAACGAAGCCGAACATCAGGCCGCCGATCTCCACCGTGCCGCCATCGAGTACATAATGTCTAGGTTTCAAATATTGTTCCCACATGCGAGGGACATCGACGTTGCCATACGTCAGGTAGGCCGGTTCGGGGAGGGCGGCGAACATCGCGGCGTACTGCTTCGCCATCGCCGCCTCGAACAGGCTGGCCCGGCTCTCCGGCCGGCCCGCGAGCAGCCCGGCCGAGAACTCCCTGGCCTCACCGAACTTCTTCGCGGTGCGCAGCGCCACGTACTCGCTGGCTGCCGCCGTGCCGAACAGGTCCGCGAAGATGCCCTGGCCGTGATCGGCGTAGTCGAGGAACAGCAGCAGGTCGCCCAGGCAGATCAGGGCGTCGGCGCCATCGGCCGCGCCGACAAGCGCGTCCGCGCGGCCGTGCACGTCGCTCACCACGTGAACTCGCATGCCACCACGGTAGGCGGGCCACGGCGCTAGACCGTAACCGGGAGAACCGCGGTGAGCGCTCTAAGCTGTACTGCTAAGCAGCGCCTTACCTCAATGGAGATGCCGTGCGCGAATTCAGCATTCCGGCCCTGGCCGAGGTTCCCGCGACCGAGAATCTCGCCGACGCCGTCTTCCGCCGTGCCGCGGAACAACCGCAGGCGGTGCTGATACGCCGTCCGGGACGGTCAGGTTCAGCCGGGTACTGGGACGACGTGACCGCGAGCCAGTTCAAAGACGAGGTCGTCGCGGTGGCCAAAGGCCTGGTGGCCGCGGGCATCGAAGCCGGAGACCGGGTCGCGCTGATGTCGCACACTCGCTACGAGTGGACGCTGATCGACTACGCCATCTGGGCCGCGGGCGCCGTGACCGTGCCTGTCTACGAGACCTCCTCGGCCGAGCAGGCCGAATGGATCCTCACCAACTCGGGCGCGCGGGCCTGCTTCGTGGAGACCGGCGCCTACGAGCGGCTCATCGGCAGCCTCCGGGACCGGACACCTGACCTCGAGCACGTGTGGCGGATCGAGGCGGGCGGGGCCGGGGACGGCGCGTCGCTCGACTCGCTCACCGCCGCCGGCGCGGGGGTCGGCGATGAAACCATCACCGAACGTGCCGCCGCGGCCAAGGCAGCCGACCTCGCTACGATCATCTACACCTCGGGCACCACCGGCCGGCCCAAGGGCTGCGAACTGACCCACGAGAATCTGCTCGCCAACGTGCGTAACGCCCTGCTCGGACCGCTCACGTGCGTCACCGAGGTCGAGGATCCCAGCACGCTGCTTTTCCTGCCGCTCGCGCACGTCTTCGCCAGGATCATCGAGGTCGCCTGCATCGAGGGCGGAATCGTGCTCGGGCACTGCGCGGACCTGACCGCGCTGCTGCCCGCGCTGGCCTCGTTCCGGCCCACGTTCATCCTCGCGGTACCACGGGTGTTCGAGAAGGTTCACAACAGTGCCGAGCAGAAAGCCGACAGCGAGCGGAAGGGCGCGATCTTCGGCCGCGCGGCGCGGGTGGCGATCGCTTACAGCCGGGCGCTCGACGCCCCCGGCCGGCCGGCGGCCGGGCTGCGAGCCCAGCACGCGCTGTTCGACCGGCTGGTCTACAGCAAGCTGCGGTCCGCGCTCGGCGGCCGGGTGCAGCACGCCGTGTCCGGCGGCGCCGCGCTCGGCGAGCGGCTGGGCCACTTCTTCCGCGGTGTCGGCATCACCGTGCTTGAGGGATACGGCCTGACCGAGACCACCGCCGCAGCCACCGTCAACCGGCCCGACCGGACCAAGATAGGTACTGTCGGCATGCCGCTGCCCGGGGTCGCGATCAAGATCGCCGGCGACGGCGAGGTCCTGATCAGCGGGGCGAACATCTTCCGCGCCTACTGGCAGAACGAGGCGGCGACCAAGGAGACCTTCGCCGGCGACTGGTTCTGCACCGGTGACATCGGCGAGCTTGACGAGGAAGGCTTCCTGACCATCACCGGACGGAAGAAGGAGATGCTGGTCACCGCCGCCGGCAAGAACGTGGCGCCCGTGGTGCTCGAGGACCGGCTCCGCAGCCACCCCCTGATCAGCCATACCATGGTGATCGGCGACGGCAGGCCTTACATCGCGGCGCTGATCACGCTGGACCCCGAGGGGATCGGGCCGTGGAAGGAAAAGCACGGCCAGCCCGCCGACGCGACGGTGGCCACGCTGCGCGAGGACCCGGATCTGATCGCGGCCGTGCAGAAGGCGGTCGACGACGCCAACCAGGCGGTGTCCAGAGCGGAATCCATCAGGAAGTTCCGGATCCTTGACACTGATTTCACTCAGGAGAGCGGGCAGCTCACCGTCAAGCTCGGCATCCGCAGGAGCGTGCTGATGAAGGACTTCGCGGCTGACGTCGAGGCTCTGTACTCCTGAGTTCTGCTGGTTTAGGTGTCAGCCGACGAGCCGCCGCGGGCGCGGCGATCGGCGGGGGGCTCGTGCAGCAGCATGCCTGAGGTCCGGAACCGGAACTCGGCGTACTCGCCTCAGGTGAGTAGCGCGGCTAGACGGGTGGCGGGGAGTTCCTCGCGCCACTCCCGGTCCACCCAGGCTAGGCCCTTCTCCCCCATCGACTTGGCCTTCGCGGGATCGCCGAGCAGTTCGGTGATGCGCGCGACGACGCCGGGAACGTCGCTGACGACGTAGCCGGACTCACCGTCGAGGATGGCGTCCGGGGCTCCGCCCGAGTCGCCGCCGATTACCGGCAGGCCGGTGGCCGAGGCCTCCAGGTAGACGATGCCGAGACCCTCTACGTCCAGCCCGGCGCGCCGGGTCCGGCAAGGCATCGCGAACACGTTCGCCGCGTCGTAGTAGCCGGGCAGGTCGGGCCATGGCACGGGACCGGTGAACAGGACATGGTCGCTGACGCCCAGGCGCTGCGCCAACCGCTTCAGCGCGGGCGCGTAGGGGCCGTCGCCGACGAGCAGCAAGAGCGCGTCACCGACCTGCGCGCGCACCTCGGGCCACGCCCTGATCAGCGTGTCCTGGCCCTTGCGCGGGACCATCCGGGACACGCAGGCCACGATGGGCCTGCCGCCAAGCCCCAGCCGGTCCCGGACGGCCTGCCCGCCTGCGCCCGGACGGAAGAACGCCACGTCGACGCCTGGCGCCAGCCGCACCATCCGCTTCGCGGCTTGCGGCGACAGGGCCCGCGCCAGCCTGATCCTGAAGTACTGGCCCAGGTAGGTCACCACGTCGACCTCGTCGCCGATGCGGCGGAGCAAACCGCGGGCGCCCGGCAGCGCAGCCCAGCCCGCCTCGTGGCCGTGCGTCAGCGCGACCGCCCGGCTCACGCCCGCCCGCCGCAGCGCCGGGGTGATGAGGCCCAGCGGCGCGGCCGCCCCGAACAGGACCGCGTCGCAGCCGTGCTCGCGGGCGATGGCCACGGCCCGGCGTGACACGCTCGGCACCGGCAGCATCAGCGACGTGGGGTGGCGGATGACCGGGAAAGGCTGCCGCGCGTCGAACTCCGCCGCCCCCTTCCAGGCGGGCGCGTACACGGTGACCGTGTTTTCCGGCAGCCGGGTGGCGAGCGCGTGCACAAACGACTGGATACCGCCCTGGCGGGGCGGGAAGTCGTTGGTGACGATCAGCGTTCGGCGCACCGGACGAGTGTATAAGGGGCAGGCCTCACCGGGCGGGCGACGCCTCGGGGCCGGTGGCCGTCGCCGCGGCCAGGCGTTCGGCCTTTACCGCCGGGACAGGCGTCGGCCGCGGCTGAACGATCGGGTAACTCCCGGTTACGGACGTACCACTCCGTCGACGCTGTCGGCGTACCAGGGCGTGCTCATAGGGATTTTCTCGACGTTCATCCCTGTTTGCGGGGCATCAATGATATAGCCATTACCCACGTACATGGCCACGTGTCCCTCGCCGTTATAAAGGATCAGGTCGCCGGGCTCGATCGAGGACAGGGACACGTGCGGCAGTCCGGCCCAGTCCTCATAGGTGTCGCGCGGAATCTGCACCCCCGCAGCCGCCCAGGCGGCCTGCACCAGCCCGGAGCAGTCAAAGCCCAGATGGCACGGACCGGTGCCGCCGTAGACATAAGGGCAGCCAAGCTGGGCGTAGGCGAACGCCACGGCCTGGCCCGCCTGGGAGTTCGTCGGCACGGGGGAAGTCTGGGGCGCGGTGCTGCCGTTGGCGCCGATCGAGTTGCTCGCCACCACCTGCTGCTCGGGGACGGTCAGCGACGCCAGGGTGGCCTTCTCGGTGGCGATGAGCTTGCCGAGGGAGTTCTTATGGGTCGCGAGCTGGCTCTTGAGGGTGGCGACCCCCGCCTCGGTGCGCTGCATTTCCTGCTCGACGCCAGCCAGCTGGCTGGCGTCGGCGAGCAGTTGCCTGGTCTCGGCGTTGTGGGTGCCGGACAGCTCGAGCAGGAACGAGCCTTGCTGCAAGAGCACCGAGGGGTCGCCGGAAGTAAGCACACCCGCGATTGACGTCGACCCGGTGTCCTCGAACGCGGCCGCGGCGGTCTGCGCCACATTCGCCTGCGCCGCCTGGAACTGGGCGTTCGCGTTGTTCAGGTGCACCCGCACCTGGGACAGCCTGGACTGCGCGGCGGAAAGCTGCTGGCTGGCCTGGTCAAGCTGTTCGCTGACCTTGTTGAACTGCGACGTGAGCTGGTTCACCTTGGCCTGAACCTGAGCCACGGTTGGCTGTGGCGCAGCGCCAGCCCCGGTGGCGAAGACCGCAAGGCCGCCGACCGCAACTAGACCAGTCGCGACGGCGAAACCGCGGCGAAACCGGGACGTGCCGCCCGCAAGCCGCGCACCCACGTGCGTACCACACTCCCTTGTCGTATCACTCACCTGCGCGTTCACCAAGGCCGTTGACCCTGGTTACCGGCCAGGCAACTTTGGGGCCAGCGTAGTGAAGGGAAAAGGACGATACAACCGATTCACCCAATTCCAACTACTTCATTACGATGCCGCAATTCCCCCGCGGGAACGAGATAGTTACGCTACCATCACGAGGCTCTCTTGTCCGGGAGAACACAGGTCCTCCAGAACCAGGTCCGCGGCCCCGGCCGGACCCTCGAGCCGGGCAGGGAAAGCCGAAGTGGCGGCACCATGCCCGCGTCCGCGAGGACATTAAAGCGCACGCACCTCGGCCTCGCCGAGGAAATCCCGCGCCGGCCAGGGATAGCCTGTCACATTTAGCGCTTCAAGGGCGGTAACAACGCAATCCTGGCAGCCGGCGCCGCGCGTCACGCAACGGCCGCAATCAATCTTCATGACGCCTCCCATGTATGGCGGCGGCGAAAATGTCGGTGGCCGGATTTACCTTGGTGAGCGTGATCACCGAGGCCGTTACTACGTGGATACCAGGCGGATACGGCGACATGCCGCTCGCGGAGCTTGAGTTCGCCGTCGTGGACCTGGAGACCACGGGCTGGTCGCCGGAGGCCGCCGCGATCACCGAAATAGGAGCGGTCCGGGTCCGCGGAGGCCGGCGTCAGGGCGAGTTCTCCTCGCTCGTCAACCCGGGCATGCCGGTTCCCCCGCCCATCGAGGACCTCACCGGGATCACCGACTGGATGCTGGCCGCGGCCCCGCGGGTGGCCTCGGTCCTGCCCGGGCTGCTGCGCTTCGCCGAGGGTTGCGTCCTGGTCGCGCACAACGCGCCGTTCGATCTCGGTTTCCTGCTCGCCGCCTGCGACGACTGCGGCCTGACCTGGCCCGGCTTTACCGTGCTTGACACCGTCATGCTGGCCAGGCAGCTGATGGACCCGGACGAGGTTCCCGACTGCAAGCTGGGCACGCTGGCCGGGTTCTTCGGCGCGCGGACCGCGCCGTCCCATCGGGCGCTGGCCGACGCGCGGGCTACGGCCCACGTACTCGGCTGGCTGATCAGGCGCCTGACGCACCGCGGCGTCCGTACCCTCAACGAGCTCCGCGGCTGGCCCGACGTAGTAGCGTAAGCGCCAGCCTGAAGAAGCTTGGCCCAACTAGCCGGCGTGAAACCTGGGAGGCATCCGGTGGTCACCGCGATCGTTCTGGTGAGAGCAGAGATCCAGCGCATTCCCGAGGTCGCCGAGACGATCGCCAAGATCCCCGAGGTCAGCGAGGTGTACTCGGTGACCGGCGAGTTCGACATGGTGGCCATGGTCCGGGTCCGCGCCCACGAGGAACTCGCCGATGTCATCCCGGGGCGCCTGAACAAGGTGCCAGGCGTCACCCACACCGAGACCCACATCGCGTTCCGCACCTACAGCCGGCACGACCTGGAGGCCGCCTTCTCCCTGGGCCTGAGCGCCGACGCCGAGCTCTGAACCGGGGTTTACCTGCTGGGGAGCTGGCGGGACGCGGACAGGCGGCGGCTTACTTCTATCCAGCGGTCGAGCAGGGCGCTGGCGGCTCCGGAATCGACGGCTTCCGCGGCGCGGGCGTAGCCATCGGCCAGCGCCGGGACCACCGCGGCCGGGCCGGGCACCCCGGCCGTCGCGGCCAGCGCGGCGGCCGCGTTCAGCAGCACGATGTCACGCACCGGGCCGCGCTCGCCGGCCAGCACGGCGCGGGCCGCGGCCGCGTTGCGGGCGGCGTCGCCGCCGCGCAGGTCCGCGACCGACGCCGGGGGCAGCCCGAGCGAGGCGGGATCGAACTCCGTTCGAGCTACCTCGCCGTCGTGCACGACCCACAGCGCAGAAGGGGCGGTCGTGGTCAGCTCGTCGAGCCCGTCGGCGCCTCGGAACACCAGGGCCGAGCAGCCCCGCCCGGCCAGCACTCCCGCGATGATCTCGCCCATCCGCTGGTCGAACACCCCGACCGCCTGCGCCGAGGGCCGGGCCGGGTTCGCCACCGGGCCGAGGAAGTTGAACACGGTCGGCACGCCGAGCTCGCTGCGGGTCGGGCCCGCGTACCGCAGCGCGGGGTGGTAGAGCGGCGCGAACAGGAAGGCGATGCCTACTTCGGCGGCCAGTTCGGCGGTCGCCGCCGGGGGCAGGTCGATCACCACGCCGAGCGCCTCGAGCACGTCGGCCGCCCCGCAGGCGGACGAGGCGGCCCGGTTGCCGTGCTTGATCATCCGCGCGCCCGCGGCCGCCGCCACGATCGTGCCCATCGTCGACACGTTGACCGTGCGCGCCCCGTCTCCCCCCGTCCCGACCAGGTCGGTGAGCTGACCGGGCAGGTGGATCGGTGTCGCATGGATGAGCATCGACCGGGCCAGGCCGGTCATCTCGGCTACCGACGTGCCCTTGATCCGCAGCGCCACCCCGAAGCCCGCGATCTGGGAAGGCGTCGCCGCGCCTTCCATGATCTCGTTCATGGCCCACTCGCTCTCGTCCGCGGTGAGCGAGTCGCCGCGGATAAGCGCGGCCAGCAGCGCGGGCCAGGTCGTTCGGGCATCCATGGCGGGCCCCCAGGGGTACGGAACGGGAAACCGAGGCTCGTTCGGAATGAAAAAAACGAGATTAGCTGGTGACGGCGGGCGGACGCGCCCGCATCAGCCCGGCCAGTTCGTGGGCAAGCACGATCGGGTCGATGGGATGGCTCACCACGGCGTCGGCTCGCGACCAGGTGGCGAGCCAGCCGTCATCGGCCCGGCCGATGATCAGCAGCACCGGCGGGCAGTTGTAGATCTCGTCCTTGGCCTGGCGGCACACGCCCATCCCGCCAGCCGGCTGCGCCTCCCCGTCGAGCACCATCACATCGGCGCCGCCGGCGTCGAGCAGCCGGAGCAGCGCGGGCTGCGTGGCGACCTCGATGATCTCGGCGTCCGGCACGTCCATCGCGGGACGACGCCCGATGGCGAGCCTCACCTGGGCCCGGACATCGGCGTCGTGGCTGTACACAACGACCTTCATGACACTGCATGGTACCGATACAGGCACCAACGCGGGGGGTCGCGTAGCGATCGCCTACAGGTTGTCGTAATAATTGCTTCGTGGCGACAGCAACCGTGGAGACGACCCCCCGTACGCCGGCCAGCAGACCCAACCTGGTCAGCGTCGGCACCATCGTCTGGCTGTCCTCCGAACTGATGTTTTTCGCGGCCCTGTTCGCGATGTACTTCACCATCAGGTCGGTGGACAAGGGCGCAGGTTTGCCCTGGCCGGGCGCCGATCTGAACCTCACGTTGGCGTCGGTGAACACCACCGTGCTGCTGCTGTCCAGCGTCACCTGCCAGATGGGCGTGTTCGCGGTCGAGCGGGGCCAGGTCAGGCGCACGAGGTCGCTGCTGCATCCGATGAGCTGGGGCCTGCGCGAGTGGTACATGCTCTCGTTCCTGATGGGCCTGTACTTCGTCCTCGGGCAGGGCTATGAGTACCTGGACCTGATCAGGAACCAGGGCCTCACGCTGTCGTCAAGCGCGTACGGCTCTGTGTTCTACATACCCACCGGGTTCCACGGGCTGCACGTCGCCGGCGGCCTCGTCGCGTTCATCTTCCTGCTCGGCCGTACCTACGTCGCCAGGACACTCACCCACGAGCAGCAGGTCAGCGCGATCGTCGTGTCGTACTACTGGCATTTCGTCGACGTCGTGTGGATCGCCCTGTTCACCACCATCTACCTCATCCATTAGTCAGGGGACAGCGAGTGAGCTGGATCAACGCCAGGCGCAGGCGCCCGGTCGCCGGCTACGCGGCCCTGCTGCTCGGGCTCGTCGTCGTCGGGCTGCTCTACGGGGCCTTCACCCGCTCGAGCGGCATCGCGCAGGCCTCGTCGCCTGCCCCGTCGCAGTCGGACATCAATGCGGGCCGTAACCTGTTCGAGGCGAACTGCTCGAGCTGCCACGGACTTGACGCGCAGGGCACCAGCCAGGCGCCGAGCCTGGTCGGCGCGGGCGCGGCCGCCGTGTACTTCCAGATGTCCACCGGCCGGATGCCGGCCAAGGAGGTCGGCGCGGAGAACGACCGCAAGCCGGTGACGTTCACCGAGCAGCAGATTTACCAGATCGGGGACTACGTCGACTCCCTCGGCGGCGGCCCGGCGATCCCGACCGCCGAGCAGGTAGACCCCGCCGGGGGGAACACCGCGCTCGGATCGCAGCTGTTCAGCGCCAACTGCGCGCAGTGCCACGGCTTCGCAGGGGCGGGCGGCGCGCTCACCTACGGCAAGAACGCCCCCGCGCTCACCCAGTCCACCCCGACGCAGATCTACACCGCGATGCTGACCGGGCCCGAGGCCATGCCGGTGTTCTCCGACGGCGTGATCAGCCCGGAAGCCAAGCGCGACATCATCGCCTACATCGTGAACACCCGGGTCGAACCCAACCCCGGCGGCTTCTCGCTCGGCCGGACCGGGCCCGTCACCGAGGGCCTGGTGATCTTCCTCGGCGGCATGGGCTTCCTGGTGCTCATCGCGATGTGGATTACCGCCAAGCGGCGTGATCCGAGAACGACGGGGACGGAGCAGTAGTAATCATGAGCGACATCGAAGAGACCGACGGGTCTGAGGGCTCGGAGGTTTCCGAGGCCCCGATTGCGCCGCGCCGGGTTATCGGCACGCCGCCGCCCGCGCCGCTTCTGCTCGGCTCAGGAGATGGCGGCACCGGCAGTCCGGCCCGTTCCGGGGTCGCGGTGGCCGAGCACGCCGAGGAGCACCCGCCGCCGCCCGAGGTCGATCCCGTGCACGCCAGCCGGGTCGAGAAGATCGTCGCGGCGTGCTTCATTTTCGCGTTCATCAGCGGCTGCGGGTTCATCGCCGCCTACGTCGGCCTCCCCGTGAAGTCGGTTGACGCGACCCTGCGGTCCAACCTGGCCCTGGGCACCTCGCTCGGCCTCGCGCTGCTGGCCCTCGGCCTGGGCGCGCTGCTCTGGGTCCGGCACCTGATGCCGGACGTCGAGATAGTCGAAGAGCGCCACGAACAGCGGTCCGACGACGCGGACCGCGAGGCGTTCGAGCAGGTATTCAAGGAAGGCACGGAGTACAGCCAGTTCGTCAAGCGACCGCTGGTCCGTCGCACGCTGATGCTGGGAACGCTGCCGCTGCTCGCGGCCCCCGTGGTGCTCCTGCGCGACATGGGGCCACTGCCCCACACCTACCTGCGGCACACCGTGTGGAGCCCCGGCCTGCGGCTGCTCGTCTACGGCACCAACACGCCGATTACGCCGGCCACGTTCAGCCAGCCGGGCAGCATGATCACGATCGTGCCCGAGGGCTACACCGACGACCCCGAGGAACTGCTCAAGGCAGGCGTCATCCTCATCAAGTTCCGGCCGGGCGAACTGCAGGTTCCCACCAATTTCCAGGGGAGTACGCTGATAAGCACGATGAACTGGACGGTTGACAACATCGTGGCGTATTCCAAGATCTGCACGCACGTGGGTTGCCCGGTGGCGCTGTACGAACAGACCACGCACCACATCCTGTGCCCGTGCCATCAGTCCACCTTCGACGCGGCCAAGGGCGCCGAAGTGATCTTCGGCCCGGCGGCCCGCCCGCTGCCGCAGTTGCCGATGACCACCGACGCGCAGGGTTTCCTGGTCGCCAGGAGCGACTTCACCCAGCCGGTCGGCCCGAGCTTCTGGGAGCGCGGATGAGCGACACCGACTTCGAGGCGCCGAAGGCCCTGCGCGGCACTGGTACCTGGCTGGACGACCGGTTCGGCGCGGCGCGCGGTGTCCGCGTGCTCATGCGGAAGGTGTTCCCTGACCACTGGTCGTTCATGCTCGGCGAGATCGCGCTGTGGTCGTTCGTCATCCTGCTGCTGACCGGTACCTTCCTATCGCTGTTCTTCGTCCCGTCCATGAACGAAGTGGTCTACCACGGGTCGTACACCAAGCTCAACGGCATCAAGATGAGCGAGGCCTACCAGTCGACGCTGAACATCAGCTTCGACGTCCGCGGCGGCCTGCTGATGCGGCAGATCCACCACTGGGCCGCCGACCTGTTCATGGCCTCGCTGATCATCCACATGCTGCGGGTGTTCTTCACCGGCGCCTACCGCAAGCCCCGCGAGATCAACTGGCTGATCGGCATCGGGCTGTTCACGCTCGGGCTGCTCGAGGGCCTGTTCGGCTACTCGCTGCCGGACGACCAGCTGTCCGGCGCCGGCCTGCGGATCTTCGAGGGTGTCCTGCAAGGCATCCCGATCGTGGGCACCTACCTGGCGTTCTTCCTGTTCGGCGGGCCGTTCCCCGGTCACGACATCGTGCCGAGGATGTACATCATCCACGTGCTGCTGATTCCCGGCATCCTGCTGGCGCTGATCACCGCCCACCTGTTCATCATGTTCCACCAGAAGCACACGCAGATGCCGGCCAAGGGGAACACCGAGAAGAACGTGGTCGGCCAGCCGTTCTACCCGTACTTCCTGGCCAAGGGCGGGGCGTGGTTCTTCTCCATCTTCGCCGCCCTGGTGCTGCTCTCGACGTTCGCCGAGATCAACCCGGTCTGGCTGTACGGGCCCTACACGCCGCTCGCGATCTCGTCGGCGTCGCAGCCCGACTTCTACATGGGCATCCTGGAGGGCTCGCTGCGCATCATGCCCGCCTGGGAGTACAACTTCCTCGGGCACACGCTGACGCTGAGCGTCCTGATCCCGTTCGCGGTACCGCTGACCATCGTGCTCGGCGGGGCGGCGTTCTGGCCCTTCTTCGAGCGGTGGGCCACGGGCGACAAGTCGTACCACAACATCAACGACCGGCCGCGGAACGCCCCGGTGCGGACCGCCACCGGCATGGCCGCGATAACGTTCTACGGCGTCATGTGGGCCGAGGGCGCCAACGACGTCATCGCGGATAAGCTGCAGATTCCGCTGTACACGATCACCTGGATCGCGCGGGTCCTGGTTTTCGTAGGCCCCGCGATCGCGTTCTTCGCTACTAAACGTATCTGCCTGGCTCTGCAGCGCAAGGACAAGGAAATGCTGCTGCACGGCTACGAGAGCGGCATCATCAGGCAGCTGCCCGACGGCCAGTTCGTCGAGGTCCACAAACCGGTGCCAGAAGACGTCCGGGCGGTACTCGAGGCGAAGCCGGTGCCCGCGCTGCTGCCCGCGCCCGGAGCGGCAGACGCGAACGGCGTGCCAGCGCCTTCGTCCCGCGGTGTCCTCGGGAAGGCGAGGGCGATAGCCAACCGGGCGTTCGCCGAGAGCATCCCGCTCGAGGCCGACGGACACGCCGCGATCGAGGGCGACGGGCACGGCCATCACGGCAACGGGCACGAGGCTGGCGCCGCCGAGGAGGAAGCCGCGGTCGGGAGCACGACCGGCCAGCTTCCGGCCGGCGACGGCTCGGACGGCTCCCCTGGCTCTTAGTGCCGTTCCGCTGAATCAGTGATTGTGGGGCGTCACCTCCTTGCTGACGGAGGTGGCGCCCCACGATCATGTTCGTTCTCGGCCGGTGACGGGGATGACTCAGGCGGGGTCGCCCTTGAGGGTGTAGGACGTCAGCAGGTTCACGGCCAGGGCCAGCGCGGCGGCGGTGACGATGGCCCCCATGACCACGGACGTCACCACCGTGAGGCCCGCGTCCAGGGCCGAGTCGTGCGCGAAGCCGTTCGCGATGCCGAGCCCGTAGTGGCTGACAGAAAGCAGCCGGGCCCCGCTGACGAAGTTGGAGAGCAGGGCCTCCCAGATCAGCACGTAAAGCAGGCCGACCGCGATGGCGCGGGTCGTCGCCACCGAGACCATGATGAAGACCGCGTTGTAGATCACCGCGCACGCCAGTGCCCCGACGAACAGGCCGAGGGCTAGTTTGCCGCTGCTTATCGCCACCGGCGTGGCGAAAATCGCACCTCCCGGGCCGGTGCCGGTAACCTCAGGGACGCTGCCGCCGCCCGCGATCAGGGCGGCGATCAGTTCGGGAACGGCGGCGAACACCATCGTGAGCACGGTCGCGACGAGGAACTTCGTCACGATCACCGACGACCGGCGCACCGGGGTAGCCAGCAGGTGGATGATGCTGCCGTCATCGATCTCGGCGCCGAGCACGCTGGTGCCGATGATCAGCGCGGTGAGCGGTATCAGCACGGAGAACCCGAACGTCCCGAGCACGTGCGAAGGCCAGGGCCGCGATGGCGGGCGGGTGGCCTTCAGCGCCACCGTGAACAAGATCAGGATCACCGCGGGCAGCGCGAACAGAAACGCCCGCTTGCGGCTCATAGTCGCCCGGAACGTGATCCCCGCGACCGTCGGATTGAAGAAGCCAGACATGTGATTCGCAGCTCCTCAGCTGGAGACTCAGTTAGCGGCCTGGTTGGAGACCCGGTTGGAGACCTGGTTAGCGGCCTAGTCGGCGACCAGGTACGCGAAGACGCTTTCCAGGGACTCGTCGGCGGGCAGGACCTCGCGCAGCCGGATGTCGTGGTCGCGGGCCAGTACCGCGATGTCCCGGCAGAACGCGCCGTAGTCCGAGGTCCGCACCTGCAGGCCGGAGCGGGTCAGCTCCACCGCGGTCACGGCGGGCTGGCCGATCAGGGTGCCGCCAAGCAGCCGGTCATCGGAGGAGCGGACGGTAAACACGTGCGGCCTGCTCGTCATCAGCCGCCGGATCGCGCGGAAGTCGCCTGAGGCGGCCAGCCGGCCGGCCACCACCACCTGGATGGTGCCGGACAGCCGCTCGACCTCCTCCAGGATGTGCGAGCTGAACAAGATCGTGCGGCCCTCGCTGCCGAGCTTGTCGAGCAGGTCCATCATGTGCAGCCGCTGCCGCGGGTCCATCCCGTTGAACGGCTCGTCAAGCAGCAGCACCTCCGGGTCGTGCACGAGCGCCGCGGCCACCTTGATCCGCTGCCGCATGCCCTTGGAGTAGGTCGCGATCTTGCGGTCTGCCGCATCGGCCATGTCCAGCATGTCGATCGCCCGCGCCACCGCCTCGCGCTGGTCGGCGAGCTCATGCAGCTTCGCGGTGGCCGTGACGAACTGCTCGCCGGTCAGGAACGAGTACACCGAGTCCCGTTCCGGGACCAGGCCGATCGTGCGGTAGATGGCGGGGTTGCGCCAGCTCGGCCTGGTTCCGATGGTGAGCTCGCCGCGGGAAGGCGGCAGGAAGCCCGCGATCATGTGCATGATGGTGGACTTGCCCGCGCCGTTCGCCCCGAGCAGCCCGGTCACTCCGGGGCCGATCGACATCGTGACGTCGTTGACCGCCACCACGTTGCCGTACCAGCGGGACACGTTGCGCAGTTCGATGCTCATGCCTGGCTCACCTTCCGGTACCTCGCGGCCAGGCCCCCGAGGCTGGCCGCGAGGAGGACCACCGCGAGGAGCCCGTAGAGCGGGCCGTAGTGACCTGGATTGGCTACTTCTCCCGGCGACGTGCCGCCGAGCCAGACTCGCACCCCGTCCAGGATGGTGAACGGGCTGAAGAGCCCGGCGACCCGCGCCCCCGTAGACGTGGCCCCCTGCCCTCCTTCAGCCTGGATCAGCAGCAGGGACAACGACCAGGTCAGGAAGCAGGCGATCGCGACGATCCCGGTCGCATACGCGCGCCGCCCGGTCCGGGACGCGAGGGCCAAGCCGATCGCCGCCATCAGCACCGCCCACATCAGGCCGACGCCGAGGCCGGGAATGAGCGCCTTGGTCTCGTTCCAGACGGCGCGCCCGCCGCTGGCCGACGCGATCGTGCCCACGTACAGGATGAGCAGCGGCAGTTCGATCAGGAGCAGGCACGCCGCGGTGAGCGCGACGTACTTGGCCAGCGGGTAGTCGTCGCGCCGCAGCGGACGGCAGAAGTACAGCGGCAGCACGCGGTTGCGCAGGTCCCTGGAGACAAGTTCCGGTGCCTGGGCCGCAATGAAGACGGTGACCACGACCACCCGCAGCGTCGGCGAGTAGACGTCGTAACCGAAGAGCCGCGCATTGCCCCGGGCGACGGCGAACGCGTTGACCAGCGCGGGCAGGCACATGGCGACGAACGCGAGAACCGGGATTATCTTGGCCTTCGCGCCCCGGCCGATGCCGAACGACGAGCGGAAGCTGTGCCAGGTCAGCGCCCTGACGATCTGTGCCCGGCCCAGCCGGGGACCGTCGTAGCCGCGATAGCCGAGGTCATGGATGACGCCCGCGGCCTGGACCGAGTCAGGCATGAGGCACTCCTTCCTCGTCGCGGAACAGCTCCTCGACCTGGTGCCGTCGCTGCTCAAGGCGGGACAGCGGCAGGGCGAGGGCCGCCACGCAATCACGTACGACGTCGTAGGTGTCGTCGCCGCCGAGCGGCACGAGCAGTGTTTTGGCCTGGACGGTGGCGGCCAGGCCGTGGCCCGCGAGTTCGGCTTGCAGCTGGGCCAGCCCCTCTTCGACCTCGACCGCCAGTACCTGGCTCATCTGGGTGAAGCTGGTGATCGAGTCGGCGCGCAGCAGCCGCCCGGCCTCGATCGCGACCAGGTGGTCGCAGATCCGCTCGATCTCGCCGAGCAGGTGCGAAGCGACCACGATCGAGATGCCGAACTCCGCGCCGATTCTCGCTATCAGTTCGAGCATCGCGGTGCGCCCGGCCGGGTCAAGCCCGTTGGTCGGCTCGTCGAGCAGCAGCAGGCGGGGGTCGCCGACCAGCGCCTGGGCCAGCTTCACCCGCTGCTTCATGCCGGTCGAGTAGGTGCCGATCTGGCGGTACCGCTCCTCGTGCAGCCCGACGTGGCGGAGCGACTCGGCCGCGCGCTCCTTGGCCACCGTGGGCGGCAGCCCCGACATCCGGCCCATGTGAGTCACGAACTCGGTCGCGGTCATGTCGGGCGGCAGGCAATCGTGTTCCGGCATGTAGCCGAGCAGGGTCCTGATCGTTTCGCCGCTGGTTTCGCAGTCGTGGCCGAACACCTTGGCCTGGCCCTTGGTGGGCGGCAGGAGGCCGAGCAGGATCTTGATCAAGGTGGACTTGCCCGCGCCGTTGGCGCCGACGAGCCCGGTGACGCCGGGCGCGACGCTGACGGAGAGTTCGTCCAGCGCGGTCACGTGGCCCGGGTACACCTTGGTCAGCGCCCTCGTCTCGATGACGGCCTGATGACCGGGGGCGGGGGCTGGGGTAGGTGGCATGGTGCTACTGTGACAGCGCGCGCCTGGGCGCGTCATCACCCCGGAGAGTGAAGTTGCTATCGGCCCGGCGGGCCGCGGCACCGCCGGTCATCGCCGCGGCGTACGCCTGCAGGATGACGCTCCGGACCGCCATCGCGGTTACCTTAGTTACGTGCGCACCATTGCGGATGATTCGGCGCGGCAAAGAGCGCCGCTGACCATGCGACTCAGGCCTGGTCACTGGTCTGCGCTCGACTATGTCGTCGGTGCGCTTGTCGCCGTGATCCTCTTCGCGTCCATCAGGAACAGCGTCAGGCGGGTCACGGTCTTCCCTGACGGCGTCGTTCGCTACCCCGTGATGCCGCTGACGTGGCCGCTGGCCCTCTTCCTGGTGGCGGTGGCAGCCATTGCGGTGGCGCTGCGCCGCCGTCGTCCAGTGCTGATGCTCGGCCTGCTGCTGGTCGGCTCTGTGCTGGTAACCACGCTGACCGGTGCGGCCGGCGGGGAGCTGACCTACTTCGTTCCGATCGCCTACGTGCTCTACCTGGTCGCGGCCACCTATGAGCGCAGGCAGGTCGCGGTCCAGGTAATCACCGCGGTGCTGGCTACCTTGCTGGCCGACGCCATGCTGATGGAGCTGGCTGGCCGCGGGGCGGCCCGGCCGAGCGGGCTGCTCCCGGTCGGGCTGTGCGTGATCATCGCCTGGTCAGCCGGGTACACCGTCCGGCAGCGGCGCCGGTATGCCGTCCGGCTGCAGGATGAGGCGGCGAGTAAGGCAGTCGCCCAGGAGCGGCTGCGCATCGCGCGGGAACTGCACGACGTGGTCGCGCACAGCATGAGCGTCATCGCGGTCCAGGCGGGCTACGGCCAGTACGTCATCGACACGCAGCCCGCGGACGCGCGTAACGCTCTCGGGGCCATCCAGGCGACGAGCCGGGAGGCCCTGGACGAGATGCGCCGGATGCTCGGCGCGCTCCGTCAGGCCGACGAAACGGACCAGCGGGATAAGGCCGCCCGGGCCGACGGCGCCCAGGCCGGCAGCGCCCGGCCCGACGCCGCCCGGGCCGACGCCGCCCGGCCCGGTAGCGCCCAGGCCGACGGCGGGTCGCCTGCGGTGCGCAAGGCGACCGGCCAGCGAGACCCGGAAAGCGCGCCGTTGTTTCCCGCGCCCGGGCTGGCTGACCTCGACCGTCTGCTGTCGCGCACCGCCAGCGCCGGAGTCCGGGTGGACGTGACCCGCTGCGGGCAGCCGAGAGAGCTTCCCGCGAGCATCGACCTGTCGGCTTACCGGATCGTTCAGGAAGCACTGACCAACGTGGTCAAGCACGCGCGTACGAGTTCGTGCCAGGTGCTGATCGTTTACGGCCATGACGAGCTGATCCTCGAGGTGACCGACAACGGCGCGGGCCTGCCCGAGCTGGCCGGCGCCGGGGTGTCCCATCACGGGGCCATGGCGGGCCTGCTCGGCGGCGGGGGGACGCTGGTCGACGCCCGGCCGACGGGTTCAACGCCCAGCTGGAGCTTCACCGACAGCCCACCCGGCGGCGGGGGCGGCGCCTTCGGGGGCGCCTTCGGGGGGGCGTTCGGCGGTGCGTTCGGCGGTGCGTTCGGCGGTGCGTTCGGCGGGGGCGGGCACGGCATCATCGGGATGCGCGAGCGAGTTAGTTTGCTGGGCGGCGAGTTCAGCGCCGGGCCGCGGCCCGGCTACGGATTCCAGGTCAGCGCGCACATCCCGCTCCCCGCGGGAATTGCCTCGTAACCGGCAGTGCCTATGACTGACGGGGGCGCGCTTCGGGTGGTGGTCGCCGACGACCAGGCCCTGGTCCGGGTGGGGTTCTGCGGGATCATCGCCGCCACGCCGGGCTTCGCCGTGGTCGGCGAGGCAGGCAACGGGGCCGAGGCGGTCGAGGCCGCGCGGCGAACCAGGCCCGATGTCATCCTGATGGACGTGCGGATGCCGGTGATGGACGGCATCGAGGCCACCAGGCAGATCACCGAGAGCACCGACGTGCGCGTGCTCATCCTGACCACCTTCGACCTGGACGACTACGTCTTCGCCGCGCTGCGGGCCGGAGCCAGCGGATTCCTGCTCAAGGACACGTTGCCCGCTGACCTTCTCACCGCCATCCGGGTGGTGGCCGCGGGTGACGCGCTGCTGGCGCCGAGCGTCACCCGCCGCCTGATCGGCGAGTTCGCCCGCACACCAGGCAGTGCCGGAACCGCGCAGAGCGCGTCCCCGGATCCGGTCGAGGCCGCCGAGCCGGCCAGCCGAACCGGCCTGACCTGCGACAAGCTTTCGAGGATCCTGACCGACCGCGAGCTAGAGGTGCTTAAGATGGTCGCCCGCGGCATGTCGAACGCCGAAATCGCCGAGCAGCTGACGATCAGCCCGGCCACCGCCAAGACCCATGTGGCTCACCTGCTGACCAAGCTCGACTCCCGCGACCGGATCCAGCTCGTCATCATCGCCTACCAGTCGGGCCTGGTCCCGACTCGGTGCTAACCGGGGCTAGTGGGAGAACAGACCGCGGTAGTACTCGAAGACGAAGCCGATCGTGGCGAACACGGTGGCCAGCATTCCGATCAGGAAGAGCCACCAGCCCGCCGCCACGCCCAGCGCCGCGCTGGCCGCGGCCAGCCCCACGAAGAGCGGCCACCAGCTGTGCGGGCTGAAGAACCCGATCTCGCCAGTACCCTCTGCGATGTCGGCTTGGGAGTCGTCTTCCGGACGCTCGGGCAGGCGGCGGCCGGTGAACAGCACGTAGAAGCCGGTGAGGACCGCTAGCCCGACGGCGAGCGCGAGCGCCGTCGTTCCGGTCGGGTCTTTCGAAAGGTACCAGTACACGATGTCCGCGCCGCCGAAAAAGACCCCGCAGCCGAGGAACAGCCAGCCTTCGACCTTCATGGGCGAATCCTACTTCCGTGCATTCGAGATAGCCGGGATCGTCTGCTCAATTCCGTGCGACTCACGGCCCCACTTGATATCGGGATAGTGCGCCTCGAACGCGGGCCGCTCGGACCTGATCCGCGGGAGCCGGTAGAAATTGTGCCGCGGCGGCGGGCACGATGTCGCCCACTCAAGCGAGCTGCAGAAACCCCACGGGTCTTCCTCGGTCACCTTTTCCCCGTACCGCCAGGTAATGTACACGTTCCAGAAGAACATGAGCACGGAAAGGGCGAGCAGCCAGGAGCCGACGCTCGAGATGACGTTCAGCGTGGTCACGTTCCCGGGCAGGTCAGGGTAGTTGGCAATGCGCCGCGGCATCCCCTCGACACCCATCCAGTGCTGGACAAGGAACGTCATGTGGAACCCGATGAACATGACCCAGAACTGGACCTTGCCGAGCCGGCTGTTCAGCATCTTGCCGGTCATCTTCGGCCACCAGAAGTAGAAGCCGGCGAACATCTCGAACAGCACCGTGCCGGCCAGCACGTAGTGGAAGTGCGCGACCACGAAATAGGAGTCGGACACGCCGAAGTCGATGGGCGGGGAAGACAGCATGATGCCGGTGATGCCGCCGAAAAGGAACGTGATCAGGAAGCCGACCGTGTACAGCATCGGCGGCTCGAAGGTGAGCTGCCCCTTCCACATGGTGCCGACCCAGTTGAAGAACTTCACCCCGGTCGGCACCGCGATCAGGAACGTCATGAACGCGAAGAACGGCAGCAGCACCGCGCCGGTGGTGAACATATGATGCGCCCACACCGTCATCGACAGGCCGGCGATCGCGATCGTCGCGGCGATAAGCGTCTTGTAGCCGAACAGCGGCTTGCGGCTGAATACGGGCAAGATCTCGGTCGCGATGCCGAAGAACGGCAGCGCGAGGATATACACCTCGGGATGGCCGAAGAACCAGAACAGGTTCTGCCACAAGATCGCGCCGCCGCTGGCGGCGTCGAAGACGTGCGCGCCGAGCCGCCGGTCGATCTCCAGCACCAGCAGCGCGCCGGCCAGCGGCGGAAACGCCAGGATGACCAGCATCGAGGTCAGCAGCGCGTTCCAGGTGAAGATCGGCATCCGGAACATCGTCATGCCGGGTGCCCGCATGCAGAAGATCGTGGTGACGAAGTTGACCCCGCTGAGGATGGTGCCGAGGCCGGACAGCGTCAGGCCCATGATCCACATGTCGGCGCCGACGCCTGGCGAGTAGATCGCGCTGGTCAGCGGCGAGTACGCGTACCAGCCGAACGAGGCGGAACCGCCCGGGGTCAGGAAGCTGGCCAGCAGGATCAGCCCGCCGAACAGGAACATGTAGTAGCTCAGCAGGTTGAGCCGCGGGAACGCCACGTCGGGCGCGCCGATCTGCAGGGGCAGCAGTTCGTTCGCGAACCCGACGAACAGCGGGGTGGCGAACAGCAGCAGCATCAGCGTGCCGTGCATGGTGAACAGCTCGTTGTACTGCTGGTCGGACACGACGTGGTTGTCCGGGCCGAGCAGCTGGATCCGCATGATCAGCGCCATGACGCCGGCGATCAGGAAGAAGGCGAACGAGGTGATCAGGTACATGTGCCCGATGATCTTGTGATCAGTCGAGGACAGCCAGCCCGCGAGGATCGATCCCTTGCGCTCGGTCTTCGGCGTCTGGTAGACGCGGATAGGCTGTTCGATCGTGCTCACTGCGTGCTCCCGGATGAACTCTGTGCCGCCTGCTGAGCGGCCATGTACGCCTGGAATTGCTGCGGTGTCACGACCTTCAGCGTAAACAGCATCCGACTGTGGTAGAGGCCGCACAGCTCGCTGCAGTGCCCGGTAAAGGTCCCCGTCTGGGTGGCAGTGATCTCGAAGTGGTTCGGGTGACCCGGGATGACGTCGCGCTTGAACAGGAACTCGGGCACCCAGAACGCGTGGATGACGTCCTCGGACGCCAGGTTGAACCTGACGGTCTCCCCCGTCGGGATCTCGAGCACCGGCAGCGGGCCTTCCTGCCACATGTTGCCGGTGTTGGTCACGCCGTACTGCGGGTAGTTGAACTGCCAGCTCCACTGGAACCCGAGCACGTTCACCGTCACGGCCGGCTTGGCCGACAGGCTGTCGATGGAGTTCTCGTCCTTCGCGGTGAAATAGAAGAGGACCGCGATCAGCACGAACGGCACCGCCGTGTACATGATCTCGATCGGCATGTTGTAGCGCGCCTGCGGCGGCAGCTTGTCCCCGCGCTTGCGGTGGAAGATCACCGCCCACAGGATCAGGCCCCAGACCAGCGCGCCGACGGCCAGGCCCGCGATCCAGGAGCCCTGCCAGAGCGAGAGGATCGTCTTGCCCTGCTCAGTGATCGGATCGGGGAAGCCGATCCGGGTGAACGTGTCGTTCGTGCAGCCGGTAAGACCGAGGACCAAGACGGTAAGCGCAGCCGTCATACCCAGCCCGCGCGCGACGCGCGGCCGACGGGGCACATCGGACGCCAGGCCCCGGGGCTTATCCGGACCCTTTTCTGCGTTGTCGGTAGTCAAGCGAGGGCCTTCCTCGGTTCTGCTACAACGTGTCGTGCAAACAGTATCGCGCACCGCGGGCGAGCCTTCGAGGACCCCACGTGTTTACGCCATCTTTGCAGCCGATCTTTGCACTGGGCGCGCGTACCGAGGCCGACGGCGGGCATGATGGAGGGCGTGAGGCAGTGCTGGCCGGGGGGGACGCCCCCCCTAGACCCCCCCGCGGGCGCATGACCGGGCGTCGCAGGAGCCGGTTCGGGCGCGGAACGCTTCGGGACCCGGCCCGCCGCACGGACCATCAGGGCGCCGACGCCGGTTCCGTCCCTTTCTTCGAGGCCGAACGGGACGTGGTTTCAGCGCCTGTCCCGGTGGCAGCGCTGACGATCGACGCCCTGGGGCGTAAGTGCCCGATCCCCATCATCATGCTCGCCGAGCAGATCAGGGACATCCCGCTGGGGGCCGTCGTGGCGGTGCTGGCCGATGACCCCGCGGCCTACACCGACATACCGTCCTGGTGCGCCATGAAGGCGCAGGAGTTCGTTTACTGCCAGGAACTGCCGCGCGGCTGGGCCCTGTTCATCCGCCGCAGGCTCTGAGTTCATCCGCCGCAGGCGCTGACCCTCCGCCGCAGGCGCTGACCCTCCGCCGCAGGCGCTGACCCTCCGCCGCAGGCGCTGACCCTCCGCCGCAGGCGCTGACCCTCCGCCGCAGGCGCTGGCCCTCCGGGATCAGCTGGATTTGAAGCGGCCGGTAAAGCGCGGGTCGTCTTCCCACCACAGTCTGGCGGCTGCTGGCTCGTTTCCAGGGCCGGGCTCCTCAGGTGCGGTCTGCAGCCCCGCTTCCTTCGCGTCCAGGTCGGCGTCGATCCTGGCCGCCTCGGATTCGTCCTCGCGCATCATCTGGATCAGCTGCGCGGCCAGGAACGGCAGGCCGACGAGGTCGCCGAGGACCCAGAGCACTCCCCCGGCGATCACCTGGTCAGTCGCCAGCGCGGGTCCCCAGGGCCGGGCCAGCGCATGGTAGTAGGCCGCGCCGATCAGGTTCTGGCTGGCGATGAGGGCAAGCCCGAGGAAGGCGTCACCGATCACCTCCGCGCCGGTGATCCACATGGAGACCGCGTAGGAGTACTTCCTGGGGACCGGATCCACCCGCAGCAGGGTCCAGAAGAACACGAAGCCGGGCACCATCAGCGCCAGGTAGGTCAGCTCGCGCACCGCTCCGCTGTGGAGCGCCGCCGTGTACCAGGACGTGAAGTACATGACGAATGGCACGGCCACCAGCGCGAATGTGGTGATGGCGGGAAAGGTGAGGACCCGGGCGAGGGGCGAGTGGATGGCCGCCTCAACGCGACGGCCCGCGCGCGGGAACACCGCGATGGCCAGGGAGATCGGACGCCCGAGCGTGAGGAACAGCGGCACGACGAGGACCAGCAGCACCGTCTGCACCGCCCGCGCGTACATCACAACCGACTGGTAGGCCCCCACCCAGGACATCGTTGCGATCACAAGGAAACCGAGGCCCAGCCCAAGGAACCAGATCCGCCGCGCCACCGGCCAGCCCCGCTGCCTGCGCACTCCGGCGATATAGCCGCCGCCGAGAATGACCACGAGCGCTACCATCGGCGGGTCGAACGTCCACTCGGTGAACGCGCGGGTCAGCGTCAGCGCGGGCGGCCCCTGATAGCCCGCGCCGGTGAGCGCGGGCGCGAGAGCGCGAGTGAGCGCGGGCGCGAGCGCGGTTCCCATGCCAGCCACGCTACCGCCGCTTCACCGCGCCGCGACGGTCGGCGTCCAGCGGCGAGGCCGACAGCGTCTGCTGCTGGAGATCCGGTCAGCTAGCGCTCAGGCGCCACAAGAAGCTGTCGCCAACGCTTGCTCCCCACCAGCCCCGAGGTTATGAGCTGCCGGAGCCGGGCGTTACGGGACCGACGGTGAGGATCTGGACGGGCTTGGCGCAGCCTTGCGAGGCGGCCGGAAGGTAGGCGGGGACCTTCTGGTTAGGCGGGTAGACCCGCAGGTACGTCGCCTTGGTCGGGCTGCATGAGCTGGGCGGGTAGTTCAGCGCGTCCACGATCTGGAGCGTGGCATTGGCGGTCGCGCCGGGGGCAAGCGTGATCAGCTTGACGGGTGTGGTCGTGCCCCGCCTGGCGGCCAGGCCGATCTGCGTGTACGGCGGGCCGGAGACCAGCGAGACGCCCGGATAGCCGTAGAGCGTGCACGACGTACTGCCGGTGTTGGTGAAGTCGATCGGCTGGTCAGTACCGCCGGCGTAGCCGTTCGCGGCTCCGAGCCTGACCCGCAGGGAGCTGGTCGGGCAGGCGGGGACCGCGGCTGGGGTTGAACCCGTCGCGGTCGGGGTCGCGGCCGGAGCCGTCGGGCTCGCCGTCACCGTGACGGTGCTGGCCGGCGCGGCCGGCGTGCTGGGGGAGGACGCGCAGCCGGCCGCGGCCGCGACGCAGGTGAACGCCGCGGCCGCGATGGTCAGGCGCCCCGCCCTGGAAGGCGCCGGGCGGGAAGGGTGTGCCCCTGGAAACACTGACGTGCCCCCTTTACGCGGGTGGCGGCTTATATGCCGTTCAGTAATTATGACGACGATTCAGGCCGCCGGGTTGGCGCCCCGCCGTCCGGGTCAGGCCTGAGCCACCCGTGCTGGCTGAGCCGCCCGTGCTGGCTGAGGCAAGAGCGTTCCGGGCGAGGTCGGCAGCGCGCTGGTCTGGGTCACGGACGTGGTCACCCACTTGTGCGTCAGGTAGTCGTAATAGCGCGGCCGCGGACCGGTGAGGATGATCGCCATCATCGTGTAGCAATGCTCGCCCGGGTGGTTCTCCACCGCGGCGTCACCCCAGAAGACCACTACCGCGGGGTAGCTGTGGAAGTGCCCGGCGGCGCAGTACGGCAGGCAGTCGTTTTCCGTCAGCACGCCCTTGGCGCTGGCCAGGCCGGGCGTCCAGCTGGTCCAGGAGAGCTTGCCCAGGGAGGAGTTATAGTCCGCGCAGGTGAGGACGTAGGTCTTCGGCTCAGCGACGGCCCGCTGGCCGGGGCAGTCGAAAACGACCGTCGGCACCGACCTGACGTCGCGCGCTGCGACGCTGGCCACCGGATGCGCCGGCGTCGCGCTCGCGGATAGCGTCAGGCCCAGCGCCAATCCGGCCACCGCGAGCCCCGAGGCAACGGCAGTGATCAGGCGTCCCCGTCTCATGAAGTCCTCCCGTATAAAGCTGACTCTAGCCCTGAGACGACGCACGGTGAGCGCGGGTTGCGTTGAACGGGGCCGGAAGGACGCACCACTGTCCGTTTAGCTGGGCAGGTGCTCAGCCACCTCGGCGGCCGCGGCGTCACCGTAGGCGACGGCGAAGCGGTCTGCCAGCGGGCCTGGCTTGAGGTCGTACTCCTGCGGCCCGGTGGCCTCCAGGGCGTGTACCGCCATCAGGTTGCCGAGCTGCGCGGCGCGCTCCAGGGACAGGCCCCACGCCACCGCGGCGAGGAAACCCGAGCGGAACGCGTCACCGGAGCCGGTCGGGTCCGCGGGCTGGGCATCGCGCACCGCGGAGACCGTGATCGGCGGCTGCCCGGCCCGCTCGATCCTGGCACCATGGGCGCCGAGCGTGGTGACCCGCACCTGGACCCGCTTCAGCATCTCCGCGGTGCCCCAGCCGGACTTACGCTCGATCAGCGCTTCCTCGTACTCGTTGCCGAACAGGTACGCGGCGCCGTCGACTAGCTCGCGTACCTGCTCATCGCCGAGAATACGGGCGAGCTGCTGTGACGGGTCGGCCGCGAACGCAATGCCGGCCTCCCGGCACTGCGCGGTGTGTGTCACCATCGCCCCGGGATCGCTGGCCCCGATCAGGACCAGATCGATCCCGCCGTGGCTCGCGGCCAGCGGCACCAGGTCGATCTCGCCGTCCTCGCTCATCGCGCCCGCGTAGAACGAGCCGATCTGGTTCCCGTCCTGATCCGTGGTGCAGATGAAACGGGCGGTGTGATGCAGCATGGACTCGCGCACGCCCTCGGTGCTCACGCCGTGGGCTTCAAGCCAGTGCCGGTAGTCGCCGAAGTCGGCCCCGACGGCGCCGACAAGGAGCGGGCGCAAGCCGAGCACCCCCAGGCCGAAGGCGATGTTGGCCGCCACCCCACCGCGCCGGATGGCCAGGTCGTCAACGAGGAACGACAACGAGACCTTATCTAGCTTGTCCGCGATGAGCTGATCGGTGAATTTGCCGGGAAACGTCATCAGGTGGTCGGTCGCGATTGATCCCGTGACCGCTATACGCACGGTGGCTACCCCCGGCCCGCGTCAGTGGAAGGAATCGCCGCAGGCGCAGGAGCCCGTCGCGTTCGGGTTGTCGATCGTGAAGCCCTGCTTCTCGATCGTGTCCACGAAGTCGATGGTCGCGCCCATCAGGTACGGGGCGCTCATCTTGTCCGTCACGACCTGGACGCCGCTGAACTCGCTGACGATGTCGCCGTCGATCTCGCGCTCGTCGAAGTAGAGCTGGTACTTAAGCCCCGAGCAGCCGCCCGGCTGGACCGCGATGCGCAGCCTGAGGTCGGTGCGCCCCTCTTGCGCCAGCAGGCCGCTTACCTTGGCTGCCGCGCCATCGGTCAGGACGATTCCCTGGGTGGCCTCTTGCCCCTGTGTGGCCTCTTGCTGAACAGTCACCTTGGCTCCCGCCTTGCTTATGTGCCGCGCGCGCGGCGTCCGGCTCGTGTGCCGCGTACGTGCGGCGTAGGGGTTTCTCCCACGTGCAGTTCCAACGATATGCGGTGCGCCCGCATTCCAGCCACTGTTACCGGCTTACAGACCCGGCGCACCCCAGACGGGGAACCAGCGGGCCAGATCAGGCTCGAACTTCAGGTCGCTGCCGATCACGCCCTTGACCTGCAGCTCAAGCGCGTTGTTCCGGCGCTCGCCGGAGAGCGGCGCGAACGGGTAGAACGTGCCGCGCTTGAACAGATAAACCAGGGCGAGCCTGCGTTCGGCGTCGTCTTTGAAGGCGACCAGGGTGCATAGCAGTTGCGGGCCGAAACCCGCGTCCACCAGCGAGGAGTTAACCGCGTGCAGGTCGGTGACCAGCCCGTCGAGCTCATCCGACATGTGCGAGCTGACCAGCCAGGTGAACCCGTAGGAGTCCTTGGTCACCTCGACGGGCAGGCCGCCTTCTTTGCCCGAGCTCATGTCGAGCAGTTCCTGCACGTCCTTCTGCACGTCAGAGAACGACCTGCCCTCGACCGGCCGGAAGCACACCGAGCCGGAACCGGTGGGCTTGAAACCGGCTCCGGCGTCGAGCGTGACCGCCGCCGACGGCAGCGCGAACAGGTCATCCAGCTTGGGCGGGACCGGCTTGGTCCGGCCGAGCAGCGTGTCGAGAAAGCCCACGAGCGCCCTTACCTGGCCTGGTTGAGCTGCTGCTGCACCTTGTCGAGCTCCTCCAGCCTGCGCTCCAGGCTCGGGTGGGTGGAGAAGATCGTGGACAGGCTCGTCGCGGCGTTCAGCTTCATCGCGGGCGCGAAGTAGAAGGCGTTCAGCCCCTGCTGCGCACGCAGGTCGTTCGTCGGGATCCTGGCCATGTCCCCGGTGACCTTGATCAGCGCGCTCTTCAGCGCGCTCGGCTGCCCGGTGAGCAGCGCGCCGCTGCGGTCCGCGGACAGCTCGCGGTACCTGGAGAGCATCCGGATCAGCAGGAAGCTGACCGCGTACACGACGATGCTGACCAGCATGATCACGAGCAGGATGGGCAGCGCGTTCTGGTTGTTGTTCCGGCCGCGGCCGCCGCCACCGAACAGCTCCCCGTAGAAGGAGATCCTGATCAGCAGCGCGGCGATGACGGCCAGGAACGACGCGATGGTCATCACCTGGACGTCCTTGTGCGCCACGTGCGACATCTCGTGCGCGATGACGCCCTCGAGCTCGTCATTATTGTCCAGCTTGCGGAGCAGGCCGGTGGTCACGCACAGGACCGCGTGGTCGGCGTTGCGGCCGGTCGCGAAGGCGTTCGGCATCTGGGTGTTGGAGATGGCCACCCGCGGCTTGGGCATGTCGGCCAGCGCGCACAGCCGGTCCACGATGCCGTGAATGCGAGCGGCATCAGGCGAGTCGGTCGGGCTGACCTCGACCGCCCCGGCCGTCCGCAGCGCGATCTTGTCCGAGTAGAACAGCGACCCGATGGCGAAGCCGCCCCCGAGGACCACCGCGAAAAACACGATCGCGGCACTGGACGCGTTATACGCCGACCCGATGCCGATGATCGCGGCGATGAACGCGACAAACACCAGCCCGAGCAGGAACATGGTCGCGGTCATCCGCACCGTGAGCCCCCGGTCGGGCGCATACCTGGTACGCGCCGCCATGGCGCCACCTCCGTTCGGCCCCGGCTGGTTGCCCGCCTGGAGCCAGCAGCATTATCTAGTTGAAATCTACCCGTACAACGCTGAACTCCAGCCGAACGTTACCCGTGAGTATGCTCAGGCTTCAGCCCGGAATGAGGCCTTCGTCCGTGAGCAGCAGCTTGCGGACCTCGTCCATGCTCGAGTCCTGGTGAGGAAGGATCAGGTCCGACGCTTCCAGGCTATCCGGGGGCAGCGGCGAGCCTTGCGCGCGCACCTCGGCCAGCAGCCCGGTCAGCGCGGCCGAGAACGCGGCCGCGTCGTTGTGGTTGACCGCGCTCTCAAGCTTGCTGTCCAGCCGGTTCAGGTCGGCGGTGGTCGCGTCGTCGACCTTGAACTGCCCCTCGCCCAAGATCCTGACGATCACAATCCCTCACCGTCCTGCGGTTGCTCGTTCGCGCCGGGCAGATCCGAGACCGGGAGCCCGGCAGGCTGAGCGGACGGGGCAGGCGGGGCGTACCGGGTCTGCTGGGCCTGGGTCTGCTGGTTGTAGCCCTGCTGGTGCTGGCTGGGCTGCTGCTGGCTGGGCTGGGCCGGCTGGCCGTCGCCGTTAGCGCCGCCTTCGAGCTGCTTCGGCGCGCTGGCGGCGATCTCGCCCCGGAGCCTGTTCAGCTCCCGTTCGACGTCGCTGCCCGCGCTGATCTGGTCCAGCTCGGACTGGATGTCGTCGCGGCGGCCGCCCACGTCGTCGAGCGCGCCCGAGGCCATCAGCTCATCGATCGCGCCGGCCCGGGCCTGCATCTGGGCGGTCTTGTCCTCGGCGCGCTGGATCGCCATGCCGACGTCGCCCATCTCTTCCGAGATGCCGGAGAACGCCTCGTTGATCCTGGTCTGCGCCTCGGCCGCGGTGTAGGTGGCCTTGATGGTCTCCTTCCTGGTGCGGAAGGCGTCCACCTTGGCCTGCAGGCGCTGCGAGGCGACGGTCAGCTTCTCCTCTTCGGCCTGCAGCTGGGCATACTGGGCCTGCAGGTCATTCAGCTGGCTCTGCGCAGACGACTTGCGCGTGAGCGCCTCGCGCGCAAGGTCCTCGCGGCCCATCCCCAGGGCCTTGCGGGCCTGGTCGTCGAGCTTGTTCGCCTGCAGCTGCAACTGGTTCATCTGCAGCTCGACACGCTTACGCGACGTGGCGACGTCCGCGACCCCGCGGCGGACCTTCGTCAGCAACTCCAGCTGCCGCTGGTAGGAATAGTCCAGGGTCTCACGAGGGTCTTCCATCTTGTCCAGGGCCCTGTTGGCCTTGGCCTTGAAGACAAGTGAGACTCGCTTCATCACGCCCATAACGCGCGGCCGTCCCCTTCATTAACATCTTTGGCCACCACCAAGCCGCGCGACCGGGCCGATGAGGCCGGCACCCGGCTAGACGGCGGACGAGCCCGTGCGACTAGTCGCACTCCACCCTACGCGGTCGCCGGCATGCGAGCTACCACGTCCGCGCGGGCACGGCCCCGTACCATTTCGTCCCGTGGGGCGCGGCGCGCACTATTTCGTGCTGGGCTCTAAGCTATGCCCGTGTTCCGACGCCGTAGCGCCGGGGCGACGGACGGCACGGCCCAGGATTCCCCGGGCACGCAGAGCCCGGACGCACCGGCCGAAACTAAGACAGCCCGCTCCCCCGCCGAGGCGGCCAAGGGACGGCCCACCCCCAAGCGCAGCGTGGCCGAGGCCAAGCGGCGCCAGCCGATCACCGGCTCGCGCCCGTCGGCCGCGCCGCGGACCCCAGAGGAAAAGGCCAAGGCCCGGGCCAGCCGGGCTGGCCGGTACGAGGCGATGAAGCGCGGCGAGGCGTGGGCGCTCAACCCGCGCGACCGCGGTCCGGCGCGCGCCCTGGCTCGTGACTTCGTGGACTCCAAGCGCAGGATCAGCGAGTACTACATGTACGTGCTCGTGGTCCTGCTGGCCGCGGTGTTCCTGCGCAGCACCGCGCTGAGCGGTATCGTCTCCCCGCTGATCCTGGTGCTCGTCGTCGTCATGCTGCTCGACGCGTACCTGATCCGCCGCAGCCTGACCAAGCTGGTCGCCGAGCAACTCCCCGGCGAGTCCCCCCGCGGCCTCACCTTTTACGCGGTGATGCGGGCCCTGCAGATACGGAGGTTCCGGGTGCCGGCTCCGCGGGTGGGGCCCGGTGCCAAGGTCTAGCGTCAGCGGCCTTGAGAGTCTCCTAGAGTTAGGGATCATGGAATACCGGCACCTTGGTAAGAGCGGCCTGGTCGTCAGCGAGATCGCCTACGGGAACTGGATCACGCACGGCTCGCAGGTAGCGGAGCAGGCCGCGGTCGACTGCGTGCGGGCCGCGCTTGACGAGGGCATCACCACTTTCGACACCGCCGACGTCTACGCGCGCGGGCGCGCGGAGGAAGTTCTGGGCCGGGCGCTGCACGGCGTGCGGCGCGAATCGGTCGAGATCTTCACCAAGGTGTACTGGCCCATGGGCGACGGGCGCAACGACCGCGGCCTGTCGCGCAAGCACATCACCGAGTCGGCGCACGCCTCGCTGCGCAGGCTGCAGACCGACTACCTCGACCTGTACCAGGCGCACAGGTACGACTCCGAGACGCCGGTCGAGGAGACCATGCGGGCCTTCGACGACCTCGTCCGGGCGGGCAAGGTGCTTTACATCGGCGTGTCCGAGTGGCGCGCGGAGCAGATCGCCGCCGCGCTCAAGGTCGCCGAGGACCTCGGCCTGGACCGGATCGTGTCCAACCAGCCGCAGTACAACATGCTCTGGCGGGTCATCGAGGCCGAGGTCGTTCCGCTGTCAGAGAAAGAAGGCATCGGGCAGGTCGTGTTCTCTCCGATCGCGCAGGGCGTGCTGACCGGCAAGTACCAGCCGGGAGCCGCGCCCCCGGCCGACTCTCGGGCTACCGACCCCGACGGTTCCCGTTTCGTCAGGCGGTTCCTTGACGACGAGACGCTAACGGCGGTGCAGCGGCTCAGGCCGCTCGCTGACGAAGCCGGGCTTTCGCTGGCCCAGCTCGCGGTGGCGTGGACCCTGCAGAACCCGAACGTGTCCGCGGCCATCATCGGGGCTACCCGGCCCGGGCAGGTGCGGGAGAACGTCAAGGCGTCAGGCGCACGGCTAGACGCCGGCCTGATGCGCCGGATCGACGAGGCGCTCGGCGACCTGATCGTCCGCGACCCGGATCGTACCGCCAGCCCGCCGTCGAGGCCCTGAACCCTCAGTCGTCCGGGTGCAGGCTCATCGGGCCGTACTCGACCCTGGTGTCGTCGAGGAGCGATACCTGGTCCACACCGGACGCGAGCAGCGCACGCCAGTTCTCGCCGAGCCAGCTCTCCGCGTCGCCCTGGCTGGCGAAGATGGCCTCCTGCAGGTCATCGGAGTCGATCGCGATGCCGTCCGCCTTCTCGTACCGCCAGGTCCAGGGCATGGGGTCGTGGCCTCCCTCGTCGTGTGCTGGCTCGTCGTGTGTGCTGGCTCGTCGTGTGTGCCGGCCTCATGCGTGCTGACTGAGGGTAGCTCAGGAACGGACGCAGACGTGACGCCAGGACCCTCGGGGTGGGGCGGGAGGATAAGGCGCAGAACAAGATGGCCCAGACGGCCTTGCCGCGACCGGTCACCGGGCTCCAGCCCCAGACGTCGCTCAGCGCGTCGACCATCTGCAGACCGCGGCCGTTTTCTTCGGTCCGCTCAGGCATCCGGAGCACCGGTGCGGTATCGGACGGGTCGAGCACGGCGCACATGACCTCACCGGTCCTGCGCAGCAGGCGCAGGCCCAGCTGCTGCTCGGATCCCATGCACCGCGCGGCGTGCGACACCGCGTTGGCCACGAATTCGCCGACGATGGCCTCGGCGTCATCGGCGAGCGAGGCCAGGCCCCACTCCCTCAGCATGTTCCTGGTGAATTTCCTCGCGGTCCGCCCTGACTGGGCGCCGGCGCCCAGGGTGCAGGCCGCCACGGCGGGTGAGTCCCACCAGTCAGAAGGCATCCGGACGACACGAGGCCGCCCCGGCGCGCACTGCAGCCGGGCGGTGTGATCGAGCGGCCGACGAATGGCGGGATCGACCTTGGTACGTGTCGGCAACCCTACTTGACTCAAGCCCATCGCGACCCCGCGGAGCGTAGTGCGGCAATCCCGGCTGACTGCCGCAAATCTCATCCTGCCCGAGTTTACGCGTTTCATGCAAGCCCATCTGCACGTTCATTCGTGTCGTGCAAATCGCGGCACCGCAGGTCATACGCTTTTCAAGCAAACGTGTGCAGCCGAGAGCGGGCTCGCCTGGCACGATGGCCGAACGGTAGCCCTGCCGGGACGGCTGGTAACGCAAAGTAGTCACCGAAGAGGGTGGTCGGTGCGCGGGCCCGGCCCGGGGACTCGCGTTATCGTGGGGCTCTATTGCTCCCGCCTGGACGGGGGTAAGGAACCCACGACCCCAGCGGGGTCTCGGCGTGGCAGGGAGCCGCTGATGCTTGTCGCCGGCGTCGATTCATCCACTCAGTCCACCAAGGTGCTGCTCTGCCGGGCCGACGACGGCGCCATCGTCGGGCAGGCCAGCGCTCCCCACCCGGACGGCACCGAATGTGACCCCGAGCTGTGGTGGCAAGCCCTGGCCAAGGCCGGGGACGGACTGCTCGACCGCGCGGACGCGATCGGGGTGGCGGCGCAGCAGCACGGCATGGTCGTGTTGGACGAGGCCGGCCAGGTGATCAGGCCCGCCTTGCTCTGGAACGACGTGCGTTCCGCGCCGCAGGCCCGGGCGCTGATCGCCGAACTGGGCGGCCCGCGACGCTGGGCGCGGCGGACGGGTAGCGTCCCGACCGCCTCGTTCACGGTCACCAAGCTGCGCTGGCTGGCCGAGCACGAACCCGATGCCGCCGCCCGCGCCGCGCACGTGCTGCTGCCGCACGACTGGCTGACCTGGCGGCTGGCGGACCCGGGCGGCGGCGCCGCCTGGAGCGAGCCGGCCACCGATCGCGGTGACGCCTCGGGTACCGGCTACTTCTCCCCCGCCACCGGCGGCTGGCTGCCCGAGATAGCCGAGGCGGCACTCGGCCATCCGATCCGGCTGCCCAGGCTCGCCGCACCAGCCGAGACCACGGGCCGGACCACCAGCGGTGCGGCGCTTTCCGCGGGAACCGGGGACAACATGGGCGCGGCGCTCGGCCTCGGTCTGGGCGTGGGCGAAGTCGTCGTCTCGATCGGGACCTCAGGCACCGCCTACGCGGTCGCGGACCGGCCCGCCGCCGATGAGACCGGCGCGGTGGCCGGCTTCGCCGACGCCACCGGGCGCTTCCTGCCGCTGGTCGCCACGATCAACGCCGCCCGCGTGCTGACCGTCACCGCCCGCATGCTCAGCACCGACGCCGACGGCCTGTCCCGCCTCGCGCTGGCCGCGCCCCCCGGAGCCGGCGGCCTGAGGATGCTGCCCTACCTCGACGGCGAGCGGTCCCCGAACCGGCCGGACGCCAGCGGCGTCCTTAGCGGGCTGACCAGCACCAACACGACGCCTGAGAATCTCGCGCGGGCGGCGGTCGAGGCCGTGCTCTGCTCGCTCGCGGACGCCATCGACAACCTGGCCGACTGCGGTATCAGCACGCGGCGCGTGATCCTCATCGGCGGCGCGGCCCGCTCGCCTGCCATCCGCAGCATCGCCCCGGCGATCTTCGCCGTGCCGGTGACCGTGCCGGAGCCCGCGGAGTACGTAGCGCTCGGCGCCGCCCGGCAGGCCGCCTGGGCGCTGTCCGGCCTGGCCCTGCCGCCGGACTGGCCGCCGGCCGGGCCAGGCGCCGAGTACACCGCCGGACCCGCCCCTCAGGTCCGGGAGCGGTACGCGGCGCTCCGCGACGCGACGGCCGGGTGGGGCAGCAAAGACGCCTGAGGCGGCGTGAAAAGCTGGAGCCTCAGGGGCACGACAGGAAAGGACCGCCACGTGAGCACGAAGTACGTTCCCTCGCGCGAAGACCATTTCTCGTTTGGCATCTGGACGGTGGGATGGCAGGGCGTTGACGTTTTCGGCAGCGCCGTACGTCCGCCCATGCCTGGCCGAGCGTGCCGTCTACAAGCTGGCCGAACTCGGCGCGTACGGGGTGAACTTCCACGACAACGATGTGTTCGGCTTCGACGCCTCGCCCGCGGAGCGCGACGAGCGCATCGGCGCGTTCCGCAAGGCACTGGCCGAGACCGGGCTGGTCGTGACGACCGCCACCACCAACCTGTTCGGGCACCCGATGTTCAAGGACGGCGCGTTCACGGCCAACGAGCGGGAAATCAGGCGGTTCGCGCTCTCCAAGGTGATGCGGAACCTCGACCTGGCCGCGGACCTCGGCGCCCAGACCTACATCTTCTGGGGCGGCCGCGAAGGCGGCGAGTCGGGCGCCGCCAAGGACATCAGGGCCGCACTCGACCGCTACGCCGAGGGGCTCAACCTGCTCTGCGAGTACGTGCGGGACCAGGACTACGACATGCGGTTCGCGATCGAGCCGAAGCCGAACGAGCCCCGCGGTGACATCCTGCTGCCCACCGTGGGGAACGCGCTGGCGTTCATCGGCTCGCTCGAGCACCCTGAGATGGTCGGGGTCAACCCGGAAATCGGCCACGAGGAAATGGCCGGGCTCAACTACGCGCACAGCATCGCTCAGGCGATGTGGCACGGCAAGCTATTCCATATCGACCTGAACGGGCAGCACGGGCCGCGGTTCGACCAGGACCTGCGCTTCGGGGCCGGGAACGTGCGGGGCGCGTTCTGGGTGGTGGACACGCTGCTGGCCGGCGGATACGACGGTCCGGTCCACTTCGACTACAAGCCGCCGCGGACCGAGGACGACGAGGGCGTATGGGTGTCGGCGGCCGCGTGCATGCGTAACTACCTGATCCTGAGGGCGAAGGTCAGGGCGTTCCGGTCCGACCAGGAAGTGATCGAGGCGCTGCGCGCCTCGGGCGTGGCCGAGCTCGGCTCGCCGACCCTCGCCCCTGGCGAGACCTGGCGCGACGTGCGCGAGCCTGCCGCCGACGTTGACGCTCTGGCCAGGCGCGGGCTCGCCTACGAGCACCTCGACCAGCTCGCCCTGGAGCACCTGTACGGCGTCCGGCCCTGACCCCGCCCCGCGCGGACGGGCAAGAGCGCCGGTCAGGTAATCGGCTCGGGGCGATCGCCACGCAGCCGCGTACCGCGTCCACACGGCGGTCCGGATACGTCAGGCGCGGGGTCAGGTCCAGCCGCCAGGTCCGGGCCGTGCTCCGTGACCCCCGCGCAGTCTGAGGAAGTGACCCGGGAGGTGCTCCTGGAGCTGTGGCGGACCGCCTTCCTGGACCGCGAGCGGCTGCGGGCCCGCGCCCCGGATCAGCTCCCAGCCGTCTCGCCCCCGGCCTGCGCCGCTCCGGCCTGCGCCGCTCCGGCCTGCGCCGCCCCGGCCTGCGCCGCCCCGGCCTGCGCCGCCCCGGCCTGCGCATTGGCGCGAGCCGCCCCGGCCTCGCGCATCATCCGGCGCTGCGACCGCACCTGGAAGAAGACGATCAGGACGACCAGCGCGATAGAGACCCAGAGCCCGTAGTGCGAGATGGTCTGCGCCACTACGACCGCGTGATGGCCGAGTTCGTAGCCCAGGCCGACCAGCATGCCCGCCCACAGCAGCGTGCCGATCGCGTCCAGGATGAGGAACGTGGCCCAGTGCATCCCGGCCCAGCCGGCGATGACGTAGATGATCGCGTTCGGGATCGGCACGAACTGAGAGATCAGCACGGCGGGCCAGGTGAACTTGCGGCCCCACCGGTCCACCCGCCCCATGTACCTGGCCCCGCGGTTGCGCTTTCCGGACAGCAGCCCGATGATGCGCTCTCCCCACAGCGGCCCGCCCACCAGTAGAGCAGATCGAACTTCATCAGCCCGGGGACGGCGGCGAGCAGCACCACGACCAGCGATCCGTGCCCGACCCGGGCGAACGCCGCGGCGGCGATGATGGCCTCGGTGCTCCCGTTCAGCAGCACGAGCAGCACCGGATGGGTGCCGACCAGCGAGGCGCGGAACGGTAGCAGCGCGTAGTAGTAAATCCCGCTCAGCGTGATGCCAGCCCAGCACAAGATGTCGACCCGCCGCGGCCGCCCGGCCCACGGCACCCGCGGGTCATCCCACGCCCCGCGGCGTTGCCCCGTCCCGTCGGCGGGCGGCGCTTGCGTTGGCGCTGGCTCGATCCCAGGCTGCTCGTCCACCAAGTCAAGGTATACCGGATCGGGGGCCACTCCATCCGCTGACCGAACGGGCCGTGGTCACCGCGGCCGGACATGCGCCATGATGACCCTCATGCCTGACGATCCCTTCGCCGCCGCGGCGGCGAGCGCCGCCCGCCTGACCGCCCGCACCGGCCCGCAAGACGTCGCGGTGGTGCTAGGCTCCGGCTGGACCCCGGCGGCCGACGCGATCGGCACCGCCACCGCCGAGATCCCGCTCGCCGAACTCGGCGGGTTTCCCGAAACCACCGTGGCCGGCCACACGCCGACGGTACGCATCGTCAGCGCGGGTCCGCTGCACGTCCTGGTGTTCCTCGGCCGGGTGCACCTGTACGAGGGGCTGCCGCCCGCCGCCGTGGTGCACGGCGTGCGCATGGCGGTGTCGGCGGGCTGCCGCGCGGTGGTGCTGACCAACGCGGCGGGCGGTATCCGCCCCGGGCTCAGCGTCGGGCAGCCAGTACTGATCAGCGACCACCTCAACCTGACCGGCGCATCTCCGCTGGCCGGTCCGCCGCCGTCGGTCGGCCCGCGGTTCACCGACCTCACGGATCTGTACTCACCTCGGCTGCGGGCCCTGGCCCGCGAGGCCGACCCGAGCCTGGCCGAGGGCGTCTACGCGATGATGCCCGGCCCGCACTACGAGACTCCGGCGGAGATCAGGATGCTCGGCCGGCTTGGCGCCAACCTGGTCGGGATGTCGACCGTCCTGGAGGCGATCGCCGCTCTCCACCTGGGGGCGGAAGTGCTCGGCATCTCGCTGGTCACCAACCTGGCGGCCGGGCTGGCCGGGCAAGGGCTGAGCCACGCCGAGGTCATCGAGGCGGGCCAGGCCGCCGCCAGCCGGATGGGCGCCCTGCTGGCCAGCATCCTGCCGGAGGTGTAGGACGCGTTTGGGCTGACGGGTGCCGGGTTCGCGCGAGGTGCCAGCGGGGGTCATCGAGGATTCTTCGTCAGCTTGTGTCGTGATAGCAACCAAGACTGACGAACGATCTTGGTCTCTGCGGGACCGCGGCTTCAGGCGGGCAGGTGGTCGGCTAGCAGGGCGTGGTGATCGGTGTCGTCGAGCGGATCGGCGTGCACGACGGCGGCGGTGAGCCTGGGGATCGCGTGGATCAGGCCGTGTTCGGCCTGGACCGCGATGTCGTGGGCCTGGACGAGTGAGCAGCGCGGGTCGACGGAGATCTCGCACTCGGCCCGCAGCGCGCGGCCGACCCAGCGCAGCCGGACCGGCGCCGCGGCCAGCACGCCCGGGGTGGCCCGCAGTGTCGCCTCGGCCTTCTCGGTGAGGGCCGGGTCCACGCTGTCCATCAGCCGCCGGATGATCTCGCGGGCGGCCTGCCAGCCGACGCCCGCGATGGCGACCGTGATGAGCAGCCCTACGACCGGGTCGGCCCAGTTCCAGCCGATCGCCACGCCGGCCGCCCCGGCGAGCACGGCCAGCGAGGTGAACCCGTCGGTGCGGGCGTGCAGGCCGTCGGCGACCAGCGCGGCCGAACCGATCCGGCGTCCGGTCCTGATCCGGTACCCGGCCACCAGTTCGTTGCCCGCAAATCCAAGCGCGGCGGCGACCGCGACCGCGATCAGGTGCGTGACTGGACGCGGGTGCAGCAGTCGCTGGACGGCCTCGAACGCGGCCGCGGCCGAGGACACCACGATCACGGCGACGATGACCATGCCGGCCAGGTCCTCGGCCCGGCCGTAGCCGTAGGTGTACCGGCGGGTGGGACGGCGCCGGCCGAGCATGAACGCGATGCCGAGGGGCACCGCGGTCAGCGCGTCGGCCGAGTTGTGCAGCGCGTCGCCGAGCAGCGCGACCGAACCGGAGAGCGCGAACACCACGGCCTGCGCGCACGCGGTCGCCGCGAGCCCGGCCAGCGAGATCCACAGCGTCCGCATGCCCAGGGCCGAGCCTTCGAGCGCCGCGTCCGTTGTGCTGTCGTGCGAGTTCGAGTGCGAGTGCGAGTGCGGCCCGACGGCATGCCGGAGGCGGGCCCAGGCTCCCCGCGCCCCATGCTGGTGCCCGTGCTCGTGATGGTGGCCGTGCTGGTGCCCGGCCGGATGGTGCTCGTCCCTCATGCCTCCAGCATGACCCGGAAAGGCCGTCGCAGCACATCGACACCAGCCACCTTGACGCGGCTGCGAACGGCTCGCACCTAGGTCAGTCAGCGCGAGCGGGTTGCCGCATGCGGCTGGGGCGGAAAATCAAGACTATTAGGCCGAACGATCCCCGGTACCAGCAGACGGATTACGGTGAGGCATGGCGATGGAAGACGCGGACCTGCCGGAGACGGCCGGGCGGATGACGGCCGCCGCGGCCGCCTTCCTGGCGGAACTGACCGGATCACAGCGGGACCTGGCGTGTTTCCCGTTCGGCGACGGGCGCCGCGACTGGTCCTTCCTGCCGGCCCGGGACCGGGACGGCTTGGCGATCGGCGCGCTCGGCGACGGCCAGCGCAGGCTCGCGCACGAGCTGATCCTCACCGGCACCAGCATGGCGGGATACGCCAAGGTCGTCTCGGTGATGGCCATGGAACATGTAGTGCGAGCGCTCGCCCCGGCCATCGCCGACCTCTTCGACCCTGAACGGTACTGCTTCAAGGTGTTCGGCCAGCCGGGTGAGGCGGCGTGGGCCTGGCAGTTCGCCGGGCACCACGTGACGCTGAACTACACGATCGCCGACGGCCGTTTCATCTCCCCCACCCCGTGCCTGCTCGGTTCTCAGCCGGCCCGCTACGGGACGCTGGCCCCGCTGGACGACGACGAGGAACTCGGCTTCCAGTTCGTGCGCTCCCTGGACCTGGCCCAGCGGCGGGCCGCGATCATTCACCACCGCTCACCGCCGGACTTCGCGACCCGGCTCGTGCCCAGGATCGGCGACACCGAACGGCCAGACCCGGTATTCGGGCCCGAGCCCGACTACGTGCTCAGCGAGGACGAACGCGACATCCTCAGCTACGTCCGCGCCAGCCCGAAGGGACTGGCCGCCGGCGAGCTGAACCGGCGCCAGCTCGACGAGCTCGCTGCCTTGGTCGGGGCGTTCGCGCGACGGCTGCCGGACGAGGTGGCCGGCGTCCAGATGCGTGCCATCGAACGCGCCGGACTGGATAGCCTCACCTTCGCCTGGGCGGGCAGCATCGAACGCGGGCACCGGCACTACTTCCGCGTTCAGGGACCGACGCTGCTCATCGAGCACGACAACACCCAGAACAACGGCAACCACATTCACTCCGTGTGGCGTAACCCGGCCGATGATTTCGGCGACGACGCCCTGGCTGAGCACCTCGACCCGGCCAGCGTAGCCGAAGAGGACCTGTCCGACTTCACTGGACAGACGAGTCGATGAGGTCGAAGCTGGCCGTGGAGCACTTTCTTCACCCGCCGACTGTCTGCCGAAGGAGCCCGCCGTGACCGCCACGGACACCTCGCTCACCTCGGACAGTCCTTCGCCCTCTGACCGTCCGGTCGTGCGGATCAACCGGGAGCGGCTGTGGGCGAACCTCATGCGGCTCAAGGAGATCGGGGCGTACGACGACGCCTCGACCGGGCTGAGCGTGCGGGTCGACCGGATCGGCAACGTGTATGCCGAACGCGCCGGGGAAGACCCGCGGCTGCCCTGCGTGCTCATGGGCAGCCACATCGACACCGTCGCCACCGGCGGTGCGTTCGACGGCACCCTAGGCGTGCTCGGCGGCATCGAGGTCATGCGTGCCCTCAACGAGGCCGGGATCCGGACCCGCCGCCCGATCGAGGTCGGCTTCTTCACCGAGGAGGGCGGCACCGTCGGCAACCTCGCCCTGCAGCCCTCGCAGACCAACGTCATCCCGTCCGAGGCCGTCCTGACCGTCGACCTGCGCAACCCCCACGACGACCTCATGACCGCCGCCGAGAAGCACCTCGCCGAGTTCGTCGACGACCTGCAGCAGCGCCACGGTGTCACCGCCACGTGGGAGCGGATGGCCAAGACCGCGATGGTCTCCTTCCACGAGAGCATCCAGGATGTCATCGCCACCAGCGCCGAGACCCTCGGCCTGCCCTGCGTCAAGGCCATGTCCGGCGCCGGCCACGACGCCCAGGAGATTGCCGCGACCTGCCCCACCGCCATGGTCTTCGTCGCGGGCGAGTACGGCGGGATCAGTCACACCCCGCGCGAGCACTCCCGCCCCGACGCCTGCGGCAACGGCATCGACGTCCTCGCCAACGCGATCCTCACCCTCGCCGAACCCGTCAGCAGCCCCGCTCAGATGGGCCCCACGACATGAGCGGGGTCCGCGCCGCGCGGTGTCCGTGTGACGGTTCCCGGGCGTTGCCCGGTCATCTTGTTGTCGCGGTAGACGGTGCACCCGCCGACCAGCACCCGCTCCACGCCCGGCGGGGTCCGGCACGGATCGGAGTAAGTGGCGGTGTCGACATAGCGGTCAGGATCAAGCAGAACCAGGTCGGCTCGCTGCCCGCTCTTGATGCGTCCGCGATCGGACAGGCCGAGCCGGTCGGCGGGCCGACTGGCCAGCCTGGCGACAGCTTCCTCGACTGTGATCAGGCCCTCGCGCAGCGCAAGGCGTCCGAGCACCCGCGCGGCAGTGCCGAACAGGCGTGGATGCGGATGGGCGTTGAAGATTCCGTCGGAGCCGACCATCGCGCCCGGCAAGGTGAAGATGGCGCGGACCACCTCCTCGCTTGCGTAGTGGTCGACCATGCCCGCGTGGAGGTCGGTGTCGGCGAGCAGGTCGAGCACTGCCGCGGCGGGACGGACGCCTCGGTCGTCGGCGATCTGTTCCAGGCTCTTGCCCACGTCGCTGGGGCGCGCACCGCCCGTATCCGTGATCGTGATCCTGGCAGGGCCGCAGCACCCGTAGAGGTTCTCCCAGCCGGGCAGTCCACACGCCATGTCGCGCAGCATCCGCCTACGCTCGTCACGTTCACGCAGTCGGCGCAAGATGGCAACCGGACCGCCCGCCAGTGCCCACGGCGGCAGCAGTGCGGTGAGCAGGGTGTTTCCGGCCCCGTAGGGGTACTGGTCGAAGGTCAGGTCAATCCGCTGTGCCGCGTCTTCGACGAGGTGGAGCAGGTTCTCAAGCAGCTGCGGCGAGCCGACGAGCTTGAGGTGGGAGATGTGCAGGGACGCGCCGGTGTGCTCGGCCACCTGCACGAACTCATCGATCGCGTGGAGCACCCCCGCCGCCTCGTTCCGCACGTGGGGCATCAACGGGGTATGGCACTCGGCGGCCACTTCGGCTAGGGCCTGCAACTCTGTGGTGTCGGCATACAGGCCAGGGGCGTAAATCAGCCCGAAGGAAAGCACCCGGGCACCGGCGGCCAGGCCCGCGTTCACCTCATCGAGCATGCGGACCAATTCCGCCGGTTCAGCCCGACGGCCGGCCGGGCCGAGCACGGCATCGCGCACTGCGGAATGCGGCACGCTCGCGACGATGTTCGCCGCGGGCCGTGCCGCCTCGACGGCGGCCAGGTAGCCGGCCATGGATTCCCACGCCCACTGCTCCGGTCCGAGTCCCTCCAGGGCGGCCAGGTAACGCTGCCGCTCCTTTTGCCCGGCGGGCCGCACCGGCGCGGGGCCCAGCCCATCCGGGCAGATCACCTCGGTTGTGAAGCCCTGCGCCAGCTTCGGTGTCAGCAGCGGATCGGTAAAGACTCGCAGTGCCGAGTGCGCGTGCATGTCGATGAATCCCGGGCAGAGCAGCAAACCGGCGGCTTCGACCAGCTCACCGCAGCTGTCCAGCGGCAGCCGCTCCGCCACGGCCGCGATGTGTCCGCCAGTCACGGCCACGTCAGCCAAGTGCGGTGTCCGGTCACCGTCGGCGACCCACGCGCCGCGGAGCACAAGATCGGCTTGCATGGATCTCTACCTTTCCCGTTAGCGCCGGATGCCGGTGAACAGCACCGCGGCGCGATCCTGGTCGCCAATCGCGCCGGAGCGGCGCATCTCGAGCAAGCCGGCCAGGCCCGCCGAGCCGGTGGGGTCGACCTGGATCCCGGTCTCGGACACGGCGAGCTGGTTAGCCTTGACAAGCAAGTCCTCGGTCACCACCAGCGGCTGACCGCCGGTCAGCAGCATGCCCTCTACCACGGCTCGCCAGTCGTAGGTCTCGTCGTCCAGGATGCCGGTCGCCACGCTCCTGGGCTCCTGTTCCCAGGGCTGCATGAACGCCGACCGATTGGCGGCGGCCTTTGCCATGGCCGCAGACACTGCTTCCGGGCCGGGCTCATCGGGCAGCAATGCCTGTACCCGCCCGTATGCCCGTTCCAGCGGATGGGCTCCAAACGTCTGCACGGTGTGGATGCGGGGCATCCGGTCAAGCGCGCGCAACTTCGCCGCCTCGCGTAGCGCCTGAATGCAGGAGCTGGCCAGGGCTCCCCCGCCGACCTGGATGATCAGGTGGTCCAGGCCGCCAGGCAAGCTCGCGAGATCAGTGACAAGCTCGTAGCCCAAGGTCTCGCCTCCCTCGATAGCCAGGCCGTTCTCGTTTCCCTGAGCGGTGAACGGCAGTGCCCCGGAGCCCAGTTCCTCCCGCAGCCGCAGGTATGCAGGGTCCCCGAGCGCGCCGCGCTCGCGGGAGCACAGGGCGACGTCCGCGTTGAGCTCGCGCAGCCGGCGGACTATGCCAGGGTCGGCATGTGGCGGGACGAATACGGTAAGCCGCCAGCGGCAGGCCCGGGCCACCACGGCCGCGGCCAGGGCCGCGTTTCCGCAGCTGGCGATAGCCAGGCCGCGGCGGTTTCCAGGATCGAGGAAACCAGCCTGTTCCATGACCGCCAGATGTATGAGCACACCCATGAGGTGCCTGCCCTTGTGTGAGCCCGACACGTTTCCTGTCTCGTTCTTGACCCACACTCCGCCGACGGCGGAGAAGGACAATGACTCACTCAGCTCCCGGCTACGGAGGAATGGCGTCACCGTGAAGCCGCAACCGTCGACGGCGGCGACCGACAGGTCCAGCGATGCCACCAGGTCGGTGTAGCCGGCATCGGAGATTCCGTGGGTCATGGCCACGTGCCGGGAATGCATGAGAGCGCGATAGCGCAGGAACGGGTTCTCTTCGCTGCCGCGAGGAAAGTGAGCACTCTCGAGGTCGAGCACGCGCGCCAGCACGTGGTCGGTGTCGTCGGTCCCGGCCCGCGGGCACCGGAACGGGTAGGGATCGTCCGGGTCGGCGACGTAGCCGCAGCCCGTGCAGCGGATTGCGCTGGCAGATGAGGTCATCTTGCCGCCGCCAGGCCGGTCCGCTCGTTGAACTCCCCGATCATGGCGTCCCAGGCCTGCAGCCGGTTGCGCAGGCCGGTCCAGAACGGCTGATCACGCCGCGTCTCGAAGTCGGACAGCGATACTCCTTGCTGCTCGACCCAGGTGTAGTAGCCGAGGTTGAAGATGCGATCCCGGTCCGCCAGCGTGGTCTCCACCAGGTGATCGGCGTCGGCCGCGAGCATCCACCGGCTGAAGACCTCGGCCGCGTCGACCATGTCGAACCCGTCAGGGAAATCACGAGCGGCAATGCGCTCGCGCTCGCTCCCGTACATTCCCGCCCCGTCGGTTGCCACCGTGATGACCACGTCGTCCGGTCCGAGCCGCAGGTACTTCGCGGTCTTCACGGCGGCCAGGATGTTGCAGATGCTTGACAGCCCGAAGGCCGGCAGCGCGTCAAGGACGGACTCAGGGACCCGCCGCCGCACGCGAAGGTACTCAAGACCCGCCCCGGCCGAGAAGAGCACCGACAACTGGTCGGTGGCGCGGTCGGAGACCGCAGCGGCCAGGTCGGTGTTCATCACGTTGTGGATGAGCGGGATGTGCTTGTCACCGATTCCCTGGATGTTGTGCTCGCCGTATCCGTTCGCCAGCATCGTGGGGCACTCCAGCGCCTCCACCGCGACGATCTTGGTTCCGTAACGCTCCTTGAGGTAATCACCGGCGCCGAGAGTGCCCGCCGAGCCCGAGGCCGACGTGAAGGCCCGCAGCTGCAGGCCGGGCTCAGTTTCGGCCATCGCCTCGAACACGGCCCCGAGGGCCCTGCCCGTGCACAGGTAGTGGGCGAGGTGGTTACCGAACTCCGAGAACTGGTTGAAGATGACGTTGCCGGGATCAGCGGATAGTTCCGCGCACTTGTCGTAGATCTCCTTGACGTTGCTCTCGGTCCCCGCCGTGCGGATGATGTCCGCAGGGTCACTGACCCAGTCCTCGAGCCACGCGAAACGCTCCCGGCTCATTCCCCCGGGCAGCACAGCGACCCCCCGGCAGCCCATCAGGCGGGAGATCGCGACACCGCCCCGGCAGTAGTTTCCCGTGGACGGCCAGACCGCCCGGTCCCTGGTCGGATCGAACTGACCGCTGATAATGCGGGGGGCCAGGCACCCGTACGCGGCGAGCACCTTGTGGGCCCGGATCATCGGGAACAGCTCGCCGATGGTCACCACGATCCGCGCTTCGACACCGGTCAGTTCGCTGGGCACGACCACGTGAACCGGAACGGCTACCTGGCCGGCGCGACCGCGGTCGTTGTACCAGTGCACCCGGAAGAGGTTCCGCGGGTCCGCCGCGTCGGCCTTCACCCCGGCAAGCGCGTACCGGATCCCCGGCGGGATGCCGGCCGGCGCAGCCAGCTCGGCGAAGCTGGGCAGAAGGATGCGTGCCTCACGGAACCGGTCGACGGTCCGGCTGTAGACCTCGCGGTCGACGACATGCTGCTCAAGTCCCAGTGATGTCACACCAGACCGCCCGAGCCCGAGATGGCTGCCGACGCGAAGGTGTCGATCATCAACCTCACGTCCCCGAGGGGATAAAGGACCGGGCACGTTGCGCCGCTTGTGATGTACTCGCCGACCTTGGCACGGCATTCGTCCGGTGTCCCGGACGCCGTGATCATCTGGACGGCGTCGTCAGGCACCAGGCGCATCGCCCTGCGGATGTCCTCCTGGCTGGCGGGCCAGGTGAGAATCTTGCCGATTTTCTCGATGAGCCCCGGGTCAACGCCGCTCGCCTTCATGATGTGCGGCTGCTGCCCCAGGTACTGCGTGAGCAGTTCGCGTGACCGGTCCAGCGCCACATCACGGTCGGCGTCGACCGAGCAGACGACGAGCTGGGGGCGGTCGATGTCGTCGAGCGACCGGCCGGCCCGGTCGGCACCAGCCGTCAGCGCCTCCAGGGCTCGCTTGTTGTACTCAGGGCTGACCATGTAGTTGAGCACCACGCCGTCGCCGATCTCCCCGGCCAGTTCCATCATCTTGGGGCCGGTCGCCCCGACGTATATGGGCACCTGCCGCGGCGACCTGCCGCCGTGGACGATGTCGATCTCCACGTCGTCCAGGTGGACGAACTCGCCGTGGTAGGTCACCCGCTCCATGGCGAGCAGGCGCCGCGTGGCCGTGACCACCTCGCGCATCGCCTGCAGCGAGTGATGCCGGTGCACGCCGACCTTGCTCGCCAGCGGCTCCCACCATGCGCCCAGGCCGAGGATGACACGGCCGGGGGCGAGCTCGTCCAGGGTGGAGAACGTCGCGGCGAGCAGGCCCACGTTGCGGGTCCAGATCGGGATGACGCCGGAGGCGACCTTGATGCGTTGGGTCACCGCGGCGAAGGCGGCCATGGGAACCGTTGCCTCGCGCACAAGACGGCTCTCCGCCTGCCAGACCGCTTCGAAGCCGCGCTGCTCGGCATGCCGGACGTGGTCCAAGCTGTCCCTTACGGGATGCTTGTCCTGGAGGTAGAGCGCCACCCGGCCGGCGCTGCTGACCGTCACTGCACTCACCTTTCCCTGGGGGTGAACGGGTGCGGAGGAATCTCCTCCAGCCGGCCCCATAGCCGCTTTGCCTCGCGGGCCGCCTGCTGCATGATCTTCTCCTCGTCGGCGCGGGTGGAGCGCCGGTCGGCGACGACGAGCTGGCCGGCCACGATCACGTCGCGAACCTGGCGGGAGGAAACCCCGAACACCCAGTGGCCGGGCAGGTTCTCCCCGGTCAGCGGGGTCGGGGATGGGTAGCTGAGCACGGTGAGGTCGGCCGGGGCGCCGGGCGCGATCCTGCCGAGCAGTGGCTCGCCGAAACGACGCCCGGCGATGCGGGCACCCTCGGCGAGGCGGCGCACCGTCCAGCCAGGGTCGGTCGTGGCTCCCGCCTCCACAGCCCGGAAGAACGCCACCTGCGACTCACTGATCATGTCTCCTCCGATCCCGTCGGTGCCCAGTGCGACGCAGGCGCCGTCGCGGGCGAGGGGCGAGTACCCGACGCGGTTGTTCATGTTGCTGCGCGGGTTATGCGCGACCGCCGCGCCGGATGACGCGATGACCGCGGCTTCCTGGCCGGTGACGTGGACGCAGTGCGCGAGAAGGGCGTCCGGGCTCAGCATCCCGGCTCGGTCCAGCCGCTCCACGACCCGCATGCCGTAGGCAGCTTCCGCGTCCTGCTGGTCCGCCTGGTCCTCGGCGACGTGGATGTGGACGCCGACGTCGGCGTCCGCCGCAGCTTCGGCGCAGGCCCGCAGGGTGTTGTCGCAGAGCGTGAAGGACGCGTGGGCGCCCACCATGCCGCGGGCAAGCCTACGCGGCCTGGCCAGGAATCGCCGGTTCTCGGCCACCCCCGCCGCAGCCCGTGCCATCCCGTCCCGGTCGGTGACCTCGTAGCAGAGCACCGACCGCAGGCCCAGTTCCGCCAGCGCATCCGCGATGACGTCGAGAGAGCCGTCGATGAAATTCGGCGACGCATGATGGTCGATGACGGTCGTGGTCCCGGCGTGGAGCGCGTCGAGCCCGCCGACCAGGGCCGACAGCCGCACCGTAGGCTCGTCGAGGGCCCGGTCGAGCCGCCACCAGATGCGCTGGAGGATCTGCAGGAAGTCGCGCGGGGCCTCCAGCCGGTAGGGCATCCCGCGCGACAACGCGGAGTACAGGTGGTGGTGGGCGCAGACGTTGCCGGGCACGATCAGCATCTGGGAGCAGTCGCGGCGGGCCACGCCCGGGGGCACGGTGCCGATCGAGGCGATCCGCTCGCCGGCGATCACCACGTCAGCCGCGACCAGGCTGACCGGGTCCAGCGAGGTGACGACCGTGGCTCCGCACAAGGCGAGGTGCGGGGCGGGAATCGGCGCTGTCCTCATCGTGCCCGGGCCAGCTTCGGCACGGCGGCCCGTGCGGCCGGGGAATCCCTCATGGGGAGCCGGGTGCGGTAGATGCCGTCGAAGCTGCGCAGCGCGCCGGCCACGGCGGCGGCGGTGGGGACGAGGCCGATCTCGCCTACGCCCTTCGCGCCGTACGGCCCCTCGGGCTGGGGTTCCTCGACGAACACGCACTCCACGGGCGGCATGCCGGTGGGCGGGATGATGTTCAGCGACTTCAGGGTCGTCGTCACCGGCACGCCATCGCGGACGACGTACTCCTCCGACAGCGCGTGGCCGAGGCCCATGTGCACGGCCCCCTCGATCTGGCCCTCCAGGAGCGTCGGGTTGATGACCTTGCCGACATCGTGGGCCGCGACGAACCTTTCGATGCGGCCGTCATCCGCGAGGATCGCCACCTGGGTCGCCCAGCCGTAGGCGAAGTGGGTGACCGGGTTCTTCACCGCCGCCCCGACCGGGGTGGTCCAGTCGACCCGGACCTCGCCGTGGTACTCCCGCCCGGCAAGCTCCCCCAGATCCTTCCCCGCCAGGTCCGCCCGCAGTTTCGCGGCGGCATCGATCACCGCCCGCCCGCCGAGGACAGTGGCGCGGGAAGCGGTCGTCTGGCCGCAGCCCTGCTCGTAGCAGGTGTCGACCTCCACCTTGACCTGTGCCGGGGCGAGGCCAAGTTCCTCGCAGAGCACCTGCGTCAGCACCGTGTGCACACCCTGCCCCATCTCGGTCCAGGGGTGGAACAGGGTGACCGTCCCCCCGTCCTCCACCCGCAGCACGGCCCGGCCGTATTCGGTGAGGCCGTTGCCCACGCCGGTGTTCTTGACCGCGCATGCGATGCCGGCGAACCGGGCCCCCTTGTAGGCGTCCCTGACCGCGAGCAGCGTCTTCTTCAGGCCCACCCCCGGGCCGAGGCGCTGGCCAGTGCCGAAGATGTCGCCGGTCTCGACCGCGTTCAGCCACCTGATGTCCCAGCCGTCCAAGCCGACCTTTCCCGCGAGCCGGTCCAGCATTCCCTCCAGGGCGAAGTTGACCTGGTTGGCGCCAAATCCCCGCATCGCGCCACAGGGGACGTTGTTCGTGTAGACGGCGCGAGCCTCGACGTCGACCGCGGGGAACCGGTAGCCGCCACAGGCGTGGCCGGCCGCCCGCTCGAGCACCTTGTCGCCCACGCTGGCATAGGCGCCGGTGTCGCCCACGATCCGGGCCCGCAGGCCGAGCAGGCGCCCCTGCGCGTCACAGCCGACCGTATAGGTCATCGTGAGCGGGTGGCGCTTGACGTGGAATCGCAGGCTTTCCTCGCGGCTCAGCGTCAGCTTGACCGGGCGCCCGGTGTGCCAGGCCAGCAGCGCGGCGTGCCCCTGGACGTTCAGGTCCTCCTTCGCTCCGAACGCGCCGCCGTTGGAGACCAGCGTGGCACGCACCTTGCCTTCACCGAGCCCGAGCAGGCTGGCGACCTGCCGGCGGTCGCTCCAGATTCCCTGGCCCTGGGTGTAGAAGTGCAGGCCGCCATCGCCGTCGGGGTACGCCAGAGCCGACTCCGGCTCCAGGAAGGCGTGCTCGATCCACTGGGTCTGGAACGTCTCCGTCACGATGTGCGCGGCGTCGGCCAGGGCGTTGTCCACGTCGTCCCGCTTGACCTGCGACAGCGAAAGGACATTACGGGGAGAGTGCGGATGTAGCTGGGGAGCCCCGGGGGCCATGGCGGCGAACGGGTCGGTCACTGGCTCGAGAACCTCGCACTCGACGTCCACCAGCGCGGCGGCGGCGCGGGCCGCTGCCCGGGTCCCGGCTGCCACGATGGCCAGTACGTCCCCCACGTACCTGGTGGTTTCGCCAGCCGCGTAGATCTGGACCCAGTCCTGGGTGAGCTCACCCTGGACGGGGTCGCCGGGCACGTCGGCGGCGACCAGGACGGCGGCCACGCCCGGGTACGCCGCGGCCCGGCCGGTGTCGACCGAGACGATCCTGGCCCGCGGGTGGTCACTGAAGCGCAGCGCCCCGTGCAGCATGCCCGGCATGGCCAGGTCGTTGATGTACGGCTTGTCCCCGAGTGCCAGCTCACGGCCCTGATAACGGGCGGTCCGGGTCCCCACCCGCCCGCTGCGGTCGCTGTCCGGGAGCGGAGTGCCCTGCCTGGCAGCGGCGGCGAGCAGGATCCCGTCGATGATCTTGACATACCCGGTACAGCGGCACAGGTTCCCGGCCAGTGCCGAGGCGACCTGAGCACGCGCCGGGCTCGGGTTCCTGCGCAGCAGCGACTCCGCCTTCATGACCATGCCCGGGGAGCAGAAGCCGCACTGGGAGGCCCCGGCAGCCACGAAGCTGTCGGCCCACAGCGCGCGATCGGCGGGCGGAAGCCCTTCCAGGGTCGTCACCTCCCGGCCGGCCGCACGGCTGGCGGCCCGGGCGCACGACACCACGGCCTTGCCGTCGACGAGCACCGTGCAGGCGCCGCAGGAACCTTCCGGTGCGCAGCCATCCTTCGCCGAGGTAATCCCGCACTTGTCACGGAGCAGGGCGAGCAGGCTTTCGCCGCCTTCGGCCGGAACGGACACGGGTTTACCGTTGAGTGTGAAGTCCATCAGCCTCACCTGCCGTACCTATCGGGTCTGGTGACATTCTTGTGGCCGGGCCGTGGCCGCGGCCCCCGGCCATCATCAGGCCGATCGCTTCCCTGCTGGTAATCCGGGGATCGACCTCGCTGATGATCGAATTCCGCGACCAGCTGCCGGCAGTGGCGGCGGATTGCCCGGCTGCGCAGGAAGCCCAGGCGGGCGTAGGCCGGGTCAGCGCTGGCATCGGAACCGCGGACCGTGGCGACCTTGCGCCCGCCGCGCAGCACGGTGATCCGCCTGGACAGCTCCAGTACCTCGCCGACCTTGTGCGAGATGAACACGATGGACAGGCCATCGGCCACCAGCTGCTTCAGGACCGTGAACAGATCGCGGACCTCCGGCGGGGTCAGCACCGCGGTGGGTTCGTCGAGGACGAGCAGAGAGATGTTGCGATCCAGGGCTTTTATGATCTCAACGCGCTGGCGCTCGCCCACCGACAGCTGCCAGATGTACGCCTCGGGATCAACCTTGAGGCCGTAGTCCTGCGACAGCTGGCGGATGCGGCCGGAAACCCGGCCGAGGTCGGTCAACGGCCCGCGCGAGGACTTGTGGCCCAGCGCGACGTTCTCCGCCACCGTGAGCGTCTGCACCAGCATGAAGTGCTGATGGATCATGCCGATACCCTGCTGGATCGCCACGGCGGGGGACGTGATGGCCACCGGGTCGCCGCGAAGGCGGATCTCGCCCTCATCGGGTCGGTGGAGGCCGTAGAGGATACGCATGAGCGTGCTCTTGCCGGCGCTGTTCTCGCCGAACAGGGCATGGATCTCACCTGGTGCCACGTCGAAGTCCACGTGGTCGTTGGCGAGCACTCCGGGGAAGCGCTTGGTGATGCCGCGCATGTCCAGGAGCGTAGGCTCCCGGGCGGGGACGCTTCCCCCGGGTGCTGCCGTCATCGCGGGCTCCGCTCAGCTCGTGGGCGGCGTGACGGACCCGCTGATGATCTTGGAGATCACCTTGTCAGCGGCGGCCTTGACTGACGCAGCACGGGGTATCGTCGGGTTGTATACGATCTTCTCGCCCCGTTGCAAGCGATCGTGTACGTCGTGCCCCGAGCCCGCCTTGGATATTCGTCAGACCTGCCAGCGCCCCGGCCATTGAAGCCGGCCGACGTACTGTGCGCGTCACCGACGTCGATGGGGCCGACCACGATGCCGAGTACGCCTATCCTCTGACGACCGATTGAGCAGCGCCGCCATGTATCCCTGGACATATCCGCCCTGCTGGGAGCTTGCCTGGTAGGCGAAGACGTTCTTCAGGCCGTACGTCACCCCGGCGGTGCCCCACGCAAAGGAGGTCTTTGGGAACTGCGGGGCGAGTTGCTGGACGATGCTGCCGTACTGGGATCCGTGAGCGATGACGAGGTTGTAGCCCTCCGACGCGTACTGCCGCATCGTGTTGCCCGCATCGCTGATGTTGAACAGGTTGTCGGAGACCGAGACCGTCAGGTGCATCGGCCCGGCGAGCGACTCAACGGCCGCGTACATGGACTGGCTGAAGGCCAGGTCGTTCCGCAGGCTCGGTTCGATCAGGGCGACTTTGAGGGTGGCCGCCGACGACGAACTCCCAGACGGCGAGCTCGCGGCAGACGCGTTCGTGCCGCTCGACGAGCTTGAACTGCAGGCCGCGGCGGCGAGCGCGACGGCCATTCCGGCGACGAGCATGACCTGCCGGGGCAGGAGGCGATATTTCATGGCTACCTCCGATAGAGGGTGAATCGGGTTGATGGGCGGCACGTCAGCGCGCGGCAGGGCTTACCCGCCCCTCTCGTAGGGCCTGCCCAGGGCGGCGGGCTGCCTGAAGCGGCGCGCGACGGAGAGCAGGGCGAGGACAGTCAGGACGGCGGGTGCCATCGAGGCGATGTCCGACCCGGAGGTCGGGATGATGCCGAGCGTCTTCCACGTCACGACCACGGCGGCGACTATGCCGTAGAGCAGTGATCCGGCCATCACGCCGAGCGGCCGCCAGGCGCCGAAATACACCAGGGCGACGGCGATGAACCCCTCGCTGTTGGTGAGGTCTTCCTGGAAGACCCCGATCAGCATGAGCAGGGTGGCACCGGCCAGGCCAGCCAGGGCGGATCCGAGGATGACCGCCGAGTACCGGATGCGGGCGACGCTTACCCCGACCGCGTCGGCAGCCGCGGGATTCTCCCCGACCGCGCGGATCTTCATCCCGTACGTCGTGCGGTTCAGTACGAAGGCGAGCACGGGCACCAGCAGGAACGCCAGGTAGACCAGCCAGTTCTGGGTGAAGAACATGGTGCCGACGCGAGGGATCCGGTGCAGCAGGGGAATCGGCACCGCGGGCAGGGCCGGGATCGTGACGGGGGACGGGAAGAGCTTCAGCAGCAGCACGTCGGTGAGGCCGAGGCCGAACAGGAAGACGCCGATCCCGCTGATGCCCTGCTCGGCCTTGAGCGTGACGCTCACGAACGCGGTCACCAGGCCCATCAGCAGCCCGATGCCGAGCCCGACCGCCGTGGCCAGTAGCAGGCTGTGCGTCTTGGTCGCGGCGTAGTAGGCGCCGAACGCGGCGAGCAGCATGATGCCATCGACGCCCAGGTTGACCACACCGCTGCGCTGGCCCATGGTCTCGCCGAGCGCGGCGAGCAGGAACGGCGTCGCCAGCTGGATCCCCGAGGCCACGGTGGCGGTCAGCACGGCGGCGGTGAAGAAGTGGCTCACGCCGGCACCCCTTTCTCCGGGCTGTCAGCGGCACCGCGTGTATCCGGCACCGCGGTCCCGGCTGCCCGGGCCCGCACCCGGGCACGCCGGCGCAGGTACTCGACGGAGACCACCAGGACGACCACCACGCCGTTGAAGGCAGTCACGAGGTCCGACGGGACGCCGGTAATCACCTGCATCGAGGTGCCGCCCACCAGCAGGCCGGCGAAGAGGAACGCGGTGAGGATCGTCCACAGCGGGTTCAGGCCGGCGAACAGGGCCACCACGATGCCGGTGAAGCCGGCGTTGCCGGTGAAGCCGGTCAGGGTACCGTCGGTGACCATCCGGTGCGAGACGCTGCCGAAGACCAGCATGGCGCCGGCGATTCCGGACAGGGCGATGGTCTCGGCGTTGTATGCGGCCATCCGGATGGCGTGGGCGATGAGCTTGGTCTCGGTGTCCAGGCGGACCATGATCGCGTGGGTGGACGAACGGCCGGCCGGACATGAGGAGATCCGCTGGAACGGCTGCGCAGCGGCAACGGTGCGGCAGCGGTTCCCTGGTTGCCCGGACATCAGCGCCCTCGATGTGTGGCCAGCGCGGATGCGCTCGCGAGGAATCGGGACGGCGCTGATCGCGGCGGCGGAACGACGGGCCACGAGCCGCGAGATCGGCGAAATCGGGCTCGGGGTGGCCGACGACAACCCGCGTGCGGCCGCTCTGTACCTGCGTCTCGGTTTCACCGAGACCGGCTGCTGCGACGCCGACAGCTACGAGATCGTGCAACCGTCCGGGGTACGCGAGATAGTGAACGAGGCGTGCCGGTTCCTGGTCAAGAACCTTGACGTGCCAGGCCGCCGCGCTAGATGGGGTGGGTGAGGTTGACCGTGTTGCCGTTAGGTGGCGGCGGGGTGCCAGACGGTCTTCGTCTCCAGGTAGGCCAGCATGCGCCCGAGGCCGGGAGTCAGCATCCAGTCCTCGTCGCCGGCCCGGACCACCCGCTTGAGGTTCTCCGCGGCGGCGACCGCCAGGTCGCCGGCTAGCTCGTCAGCCGCGCCGCACAGGTCGATGGCGTTGACGTCCATGTGGGAGGCCAGCCAGGGCGCGATCTCCGCGGTGCGGCCGGTCAGCACGTTGATCACGCCGCCGGGCACGTCGGAGGTCGCGAGCACCTCGGACAGCGACACGGCGGGCAGCGGTGAATGCTCGCTGGCCAGCGCCACCACCGCGTTGCCGCTCACGACCGCGGGCGCGACCACGCAGACGAAGCCGAGCAGGCTCGAGGTCGCAGGCGCGATCACCGCCACCACGCCGGTGGGTTCGGGCAGCGAGAAGTTGAAGTACGGGCCGGCCACCGGGTTGGCCGCCCCGCGCACCTGGGTGATCTTGTCGGCCCAGCCCGCGTACCAGACCCAGCGGTCAACGGCCGCGTCCACTACCGCCTCCGCCTGCCGCTCCCCCAGCCCTTCGGCGAGGCGCACCTCGGCGACGAACTGGGCCCCGCCGGCCCTCGAGCAGCTCGGCGACCCGGTACAGCACCTGTCCGCGGTTGTAGGCGGTGGTCGCCGACCAGCCGCCGAACGCCTTCCGCGCGGCCGCCACCGCGTCCCGTGCGTCCTTGCGCGACCCCATCGCCGCGTTGGCCAGGAACCCGCCCTGGTGGTCGGTCACCACGTAAGACCTTCCGCTTTCCGAGCGGGGAAAGGCCCCGCCGATGTACAGCTTGTATGTCTTGCGCACGGCGATGCGGGTGGCAGCGGTGTCAGACATCGAGGTAGGCCTCCAGCCCGTGCCTGCCGCCTTCCCGGCCGTAACCGGATTCCTTGTAGCCCCCGAACGGCGACGTGGGATCGAACTTGTTGAACGTGTTGGCCCACACCACGCCTGCCCGCAGCCGGGAGGCCATCCACAAGATCAGCGAGCCCTTCTCGGTCCAGACCCCGGCGGACAGGCCGTAGGGGGTGTTGTTGGCCTTCTCCACTGCCTCGGCCAGGCGTCCGGAACGTCAGCACGGACAGGACCGGCCCGAAGATCTCCTCCCGGGCGATGCGGTGGGCCTGCGACACTCCGGTGAACACGGTCGGCGGGAACCAGAAGCCCTTCACCGGCAGCTCGCAGGGCGGCGACCACCGCTGCGCGCCCTCCGCCTCCCCGACCTCGGACAGCTCGCGGATCTTGGCCAGCTGGGCCGCGGAGTTGATGGCACCCACGTCGGTGTTCTTGTCCAGCGGGTCGCCGAGCCGCAGGGTCTCCAGCCGCCGCCGCAGCGCCGCCAGGACCTCCTCGTAAACCGACTCCTGGACCAGCAGCCGCGAGCCGGCGCAGCACACGTGGCCCTGGTTGAAGAAGATGCCGTTCACGATGCCCTCGACCGCCTGGTCGACCGGCGCGTCCTCGAACACGATGTTGGCGGCCTTACCGCCAAGCTCGAGGGTCAGCTTCTTGCGCGGGCCGCGGGCACACGCCCGGGCGATTTCCTTGCCGACCTCGGTGGAGCCGGTGAACGCCACCTTGTCGATGCCGGGATGCCCGGCGAGCGCGCGCCCGGTCTCCCCCGCCCCGGTGACGATATTGACCACGCCCGGCGGCAGGTCGGCCTGCTGGCAGATTTCCGCGAAGGCCAGCGCGGTCAGCGGAGTCGTCTCGGCCGGCTTGAGCACCACCGTGTTGCCGCAGGCCAGCGCCGGGGCGATCTTCCAGGCGAGCATCAGCAGCGGGAAATTCCACGGGATAACCTGACCGGCGACGCCGAGCGGCCGGGGCGCGGGACCGTATCCCGCGTACTCGAGCTTGTCCGCCCAGCCGGCGTGGTAAAAGAAATGCGCCGCGGCGAGCGGGATGTCGACATCGCGCGACTCGCGAATGGGCTTGCCGTTGTCAAGTGACTCAAGCACGGCAAGTTCACGAGCTTTTTCCTGAACGATCCGGGCGATACGAAACAGGTACTTGGCTCGTTCTTCCCCCGGCAGGCGCGACCAGGTGTGCTCGTAGGCCTTCCGGGCGGCGGTCACCGCGCGGTCCACGTCGGCGGCACCGGCCTCGGTCACCTCGGCCAGGACCTCCTCGGTGGCCGGCGAGATGGTCTTGAACGGGCGGCTGTCCACGCCGGGCGTGAACTCCCCGTCGATGAACAGCCCGTAGGACTCGCGCAGCGACACGATCGCCCGCGACTCCGGGGCGGGCGCGTACTCGAACTTTGCCATGTCAGTCCACGGTGGAATAAGGCAGGGCATCTTCTGCCCTGCGGCAAGTCTTCGGCAACGTCTCTGACCTGCGCTTTCTCATCTCAGCACTTCTCATCGTATCCGGCGTCTTCCCGCAGCCATGTGCCCTCATTGTGCCCTCGCTGGCGCCATCCCTCCACCACCATGACGACCCGCCCAGGAGGTCTATGGACTTGCCTGGTGCGCATCAGTGACCGTAGGTTCCCAGCGTTGGCCACCCCGTCGGGCACGCAACGGGCACGGAAGCATCTGATCCGTAGACTGTGTCACGCGCACCCGCTACCTGCACATCTGGTCCGCGCAGGATCAACCCTCTGGATGCAAACTATCGGCGCGGCCATGCTCGCGGTCCAACGGTGCAGCATTGCGCGTGTGCGGATGCAAGCTCATGATGGCCGTAGCGCGCACCGGTTGCTGTACCTCGCTGCTGTCCGGGGCGGCATCTGGCCGCCGGAACAATGTCAAGCGCCGGTTGACTGGGCCGGTCCCGGAACTGAGCTTTGAGCGGTTCCGCCCGCTGCCATTGCCTGATGTAGGCCTCCAGACCTCGGCCTTGGTGGCGTACTGCTGGCGTACAGCCGACCTGCCCTGCGATAGGTGACCAAAGCCTCTTGCCAGCTCGCTTACCGTGACCACCTATTGAAAATTGGGAGGTGAGTACGGTGATGAACAACAAGGAGGAGATCGCATCCGAGATGCACCGCTGGGGCCGGATGACGGGCGCATTCTCGATCATCGCCCTGGTGACATGGGTGGTGCTAGGCACCGCGACCACTACCGGGTTTCTGGCCGCCAGGTCCAGCTTGCTGTGGCCTGGAATCGCGCTGGCGATCCTAGCCGTGATCGGGTTGTTCGGTGGCTTCGGCTTCGACTATCTGGCGGGCCACAAGCACTGATCTCGGAAAGGCGGGTACCCCGGGACTAGAACTGGAGATCCCGGGGTGTTGGCCTGCTTTGACTGCCAGTTACGGCCCAGCCCGATTAGCCTCTGCTCGGCCCTGTCATCCTGGCAGGTGCCACGATCACTGCGGAGGTTCGCCGCGTGCGCTTCGGGCCTGGCCTCTGGCCTGGCCCTCGCCGTCAGGCCCGCTGGGCTGGCAGAGGTCTCCGGCGCTCAAGGGCGGGTCCTGAAGATCGTTTCTGCGAAGCGGTTAGAAACAATCTTCGGGTGCCCTTGACGCTGGAGGGGCCAGCCCGGACAATGCGCGGCGTTCCGGCCCGCTGGCTGTGTCATCTTCACGGCTTCCGGTTCGTCAAGGTCGCCGAGTACCAGGCGCGCGGCGTCGTCCACTTCCACGCCGTCATCCGCCTCGATGCCCCCGGCGAGGACTACCAGCCCCCGCCCCCCGGCATCACCGCTGACATGCTGTGCGACGCTATCGGCCAGGCCGCCGCCTGGTCACCCTGCCCATCGACCACGACGGCCAGGCCGTGACGCTCGGGAAACCACCGTCCTGGTTCTGCCCACCATCTGGACTTATGCGGGAGCCGGGCTCAACCCGACCACACCCATCGCTGAGCTGGCCGCTGCGTCCGCTGCTCGTGCCCCGCCCTGGTCATGCTGATGAGCCATGCCGCGAGCACAGCAGGGGCCGGGCAAAAGCTCTATCCCGCAGCCGACCACGGCCAGGGCGACCGGTGGCAGGTCCGCTGGCGTGATTACAGCGGTAGGCAGCGCAAAGAGAACTTCGCGAAGCGCAGCGAGGCCGATGCGCGGGACACCACGGTCAAGGCTTCCCTCCGGGCCGGAATTACGTTGACCCTGCGATTGGTGACCAGGAGCTACGCACCCTCGCAAAGCGGACTTCCCTGATGCAGGGGTGGATCAGCGGGCTAAGGTTGGGGCCGAACACTGCACGGAAGGTCATCGCGGACGTATCCCAGGTGTTCGGCCGCGCTTGATGACGGGATCATCACCCGTAACCCGCTTAAGGCACGGTCGGTGCAGAAGCCGCAAGCGGTCAGGACGGAAGCAACCCCGTGGACAGCCGCCGAGGTTGGGGCAGTCGCTGACCAGCTCCCCTACGCCCACTTCATGCCCGACGACGACGACCGCGCCCGGGAGATCATGAATGCGTTCTTCGCGCCGACCGGGGAAGGCGCCGATCGTGCCCCATGTGCCCTCATTGTGCCCGGCGGCCGCCATGAGTAGGCATCTTGGCTGGTCAGGGTTCTGCTCCCTCAGTCCAGGGTGAAGTAGTCGGGACCGGAGTAGCGGCCGGTGGCCATCTTGGTCCGCTGCATGAGCAGGTCGTTCAGCAGGCTGGAGGCGCCGAGCCGGAACCAGCGGGGATCCAGCCAGTCCTCCCCCGCCGTCTCGTTGACCAGGACCAGGTAACGCAGGGCGTCCTTGGCGGTGCGGATACCGCCGGCCGGCTTGACGCCGACCTGGCGGCCGTGCGTCTCGCGGAAGTCGCGCACGGCCTCGAGCATGACCATGGTCACCGGCAGCGTCGCGGCCGGGGTGACCTTGCCGGTCGAGGTCTTGATGAAGTCGGCTCCGGCCAGCATGGCCAGCCACGACGCGCGCCGCACGTTGTCCAGCGTGACCAGTTCGCCGGTTTCGAGGATCACCTTGAGGTGCGCTCCGCCGCAGGCCTGCTTGACGGCGGTGATCTCGTCGAAGACCTGCTGGTAGCGCCCGGCGAGGAAGGCGCCGCGGTCGATCACCATGTCGATCTCGTCGGCGCCGGCCGCGACCGCGTACTTCACGTCGGCCAGCTTGACGTCCAGGTGAGTCCGGCCGCTGGGGAACGCGGTCGCGACGCTGGCGACGTGCACACCGCTGCCCGCCAGTTCGGCCGCTGCGACGTGCGCCAGGTCGGGATACACGCAGACGGCGGCGACCATCGGCGCGGCCGGATCGGCCGGATCGGGACGCTTGGCCTTGGCACAGAGCGCGCGGACCTTGCCCGGTGTGTCCTGGCCCTCCAGCGTGGTCAGGTCGATCATCGAGATCGCGGCGTCGAGGGCCCACTGCTTGGCCGTGGTCTTGATAGACCGGCTGGCCAGCATGGCCGTCCGGGCCTCCGCCCCCACCCGGTCCACGCCGGGCAGCCCGTGCAGGAAACCCCGCAGCGAACCCTGCGACCAGGCGATGGCTGACGTGTCAGCCGCCGCAGTCATCGGTGACTCCCTCCGTTGGGGCCATACGTCACCATTCTCACCCACGGTCGCGACCACAAGCGGCGCTCGCCGATGACCGGCGGCGGGGCCGCGAGCCGCGGGCCGTCGCCGGGTGCCTCCAGCCGCATAATCCAGGTGTGGTCCATATGCTGATTGTCCCCTGCGGGGGGTTCCGGGGGGTCGTCCCCCCAGGCTGGCACAGCCAAGAAGTCACAGATATTTCAATTGGAAGTCACGGTGCCTGCGATGGCCTGATCGGTTGATATCGCACCTTGTGATCATGAGGGTTGCGATTATCACCGAGTCGTTTCCGCCCGACGTCAACGGCGTCGCGCACTGCGTCCAGCGCGTCGCCGAACTCCTGGCCCGCAATGGTCACCATCCGCTCGTTATCGCGCCCCACCCGCCGCGCAGGACAGGCGAGCCCGGCGGGTTCACCTACCCCGTCGTCCGCATTCCCGCGGTGCCGCTGCCCGGTTACCCGAGCTTCCGGCTCGGGCTGCCCAGCCATCGGGTTCGCGACGCGCTTATCCGGCACCGGGCCGAGATCGTGCACCTGGCCAGCCCGGTGTTCCTTGGCGCGCACGGCGCCGCCGTGGCCAGGCGGCTTGGCCTGCCCGCGATCGCCGTGTACCAGACCGACCTGCCGTCCTACGCCCGGGCCTACCGCCTCGGCAGGGCCGGCGAGGCGTTCGCCTGGCGCTGGCTGCGCGGCATTCACAACGGCGCCGCCCGCACGCTGGCCCCGTCCACGGTGACCGCGACCGGCCTGCTCACCCAGGGCATCGGCAACGTCTGGCTGTGGGGCCGCGGCGTGGACACCGAGCGCTTCAACCCCGGCCGGCGTAGCCAGGAACTACACCGGGCCATGGCACCCGGCGGGGAGCTGGTCGTGGGCTATGTCGGCCGCCTGGCCACCGAGAAGCGGGTGGAGATGCTAGCCGGGATCACCGCGCTCAGCGGGGTACGGCTGGTCATCGTGGGGGCCGGGCCAGCCGAGGCCATGCTGCGCCAGCAGATGCCGCGCGCCACCTTCCTCGGCGAGCGGCGGGGAGATGAACTGGCTTCCCTTTACGCCAGCTTCGACATGTTCGCGCACAGCGGGCCCTATGAGACGTTCGGCCAGACGCTGCAGGAAGCCGCCGCGAGCGGGCTGCCGGTGGTGGCGCCGACCGCTGGCGGGCCGCTTGACCTAGTTGAGGACGGAGAAACGGGTTACCTGGTCCCGCCCGCGGACCCGGACGCGTTCGCGGCCGCGGTGGCGCGACTGGCCGCCGACAGGGCCAGCTGCGCCGCGTTCGGCGCGGCGGGCAGGCGCAAGGTCCTCAGCCGGAGCTGGCCGGCCCTGACCGACGAGCTGACCGGGCACTACGCCGAGGTGCTGGGCCGCACCAAGCCGGCCAAGGTCTCGATATGAGGATCGTCAGGCTCGCCAACTTCGTCGCGCCGCAGTCGGGCGGCCTGCGTACCAGTTTGCGCGAGCTTGGCGCCGGCTACCTGGCCGCGGGGCACGAGCCGGTGCTCATCATTCCCGGCCAGCGGGACAGCGACCAGCAGACCGCGCAGGGGCGGGTGATCACGCTGCGAGCGCCGCGGCTGCCTTTCACCGGCGGCTACCGGGCGCTGTGGCGCAGGCGGAAGGTCGCCGCCCTGCTCAGCGAGCTGCGACCGGACACGCTCGAGGTTTCTGACCGGACTACGCTGCGCTGGACCGGGCGGTGGGCGCGCTCGCACGGCGTGCCCGCGGTCATGGTGTCGCACGAGAGCCTCGTGGCACTGTTCGGGCTGGCACCGCTCGGGCTGGCACCGCTCGGGCGCCTGGCCCGGTCTGCGGCCAACTGGGTCAACCGGCGTACGGCCCGCGCATACCGGCAGGTCATCTGCACTACCAGCTGGGCCGCCGCCGAGTTCGAGCGGATCGGCGCCGGCAACCTCGTCCGCATACCGCTCGGCGTCGACCTGGCCACGTTCACCCCCGGCGCCGGCCGGGTCCGGTCGCGCTATGCGGCGCCGGACCAGACGCTGCTGGTGCACTGCGGGCGGCTGTCGGCGGAGAAGAAGCCGCAGCGATCCCTCAACACCCTCGCCACGCTGCGCGCGGGCGGCCTGGCCGTCCGCCTGGTGGTAGCCGGCGACGGTCCGCTCAGGCGGCGCCTCGAGCGGCGGGCGGCCCGCGACGGGCTGCCTGTCAGCTTCGCCGGCTTCCTGCCCGGCCGCGCCGACCTGGCGGCCCTGCTGAACAGCGCCGACGTGGCCATCGCGCCAGGCCCGGCGGAGACCTTCGGACTCGCCGCGCTCGAGGCGCTGGCGTGCGGGACTCCGGTGGTGGTGAGCGCGGAGTCCGCGTTGCCCGAAATCGTGGGTGAGGCCGGGGCCAGCGTGGCCGGCGAGGATCTCGCGGCGGGAGTGCAAGCCCTGCTGGCCCGGCCCGAAGGGATCCGCCGGGCCGCGGCCAGGGCCCGCGCCGAGCGCTATGACTGGCCTACCGCCGTGAACGGCTTCCTCCAGGTGCACCTGGCCTGCGCGGAAAGCGGGGCCTGGGTAAGCGGGTGGAGACCGGCATGACGATCATGGTCGCGCTGGGTGACTCGATTACGGTGGGCATGGGCGATCCGGCGCCGGGAGGAGGCTGGCGCGGGTGGGCGGCCCTGCTGGCTGACACGCTGGACCAGCCCGACATGCACAACCTGGCCACGCTCGGTGCCCTGTCGATCGATGTCGGGCAGCTCCAGCTGCCCGCCGCGGTGGACCTGAAGCCCGACGTCGCAAGCGTGATCGTGGGGATCAACGACACGCTGCGCGGCAACTTCGACCCCGAACGCACCGGTGCCTCGGTCGGCCGCACGGTGGCCGCGCTGCGTGCCTGCGGTGCGGAGGTGCTGACCATGCGGCTGCCGGATCCTGGCCAGATGTTCGGGCTGCCGGGCGCGCTGGCCCGGCCGCTGGCCCGCCGGATGCACGCGGTGAACGCGGCCGTAGACGAGGTGGCGCGCCGCTGCGGCACCGTGCACCTAGACGCGGCCCGCGACCCGGCCACCTATGAACGCCGCTTCTGGAGCGTGGACCGGCTGCACCCGAACGAGCGCGGCCACCGCCTCATTGCGTGCCGCTTCCACGGCCTGCTGGCCACGGCGGGCTACCCGGTCGGCGATGGTCCTGATCCAGAACCTTCGAGCCCGCCGCCGACCCGGCGGGCCGAGTTCGGCTGGATGGCCACCAAGGGCACCGCGTGGCTGTTGCGGCGCTCCAGGGACCTGGTCCCCGCGCTGACGGCGCTGGCCGTGCGCGAATGGCTGGCCGCCGATAACAGCCCGGACCGCGACGTTGCCCCGGAAAGCGCCTCAACCTGAACGTCCTGAGTAAACCTTCAGGAAACTTGCGGCTTCGCAGATGGTTACCCTTGGCTCCCCTCAAGGTACACAGCCGATTATCAAGGTGTAACGAAGGACGAAGCCGCCGGCCGGGCGGCCTTGAGTTAGGGGCGAAAGCCACATGAGCCAGACCTACGACCCGAACAATTCAGAGCACGCCCGCGGTCCGGAGGACGGCCAGAGCTACCCGAGCGCCCAGGGCGCAGCGGGCGGCCAGCCTTACCCAGGCGGGTCAAGCTACCCGGGTGCGCAGGCTTACCCTCGCACCCCGGGATATCCGGCGGGACCGGGAGCTGGGGGCGGGGCCGGTTATCCTGGCGGGCCGTCCCACGGGGGCGGGGCCAGTTATCCTGGCGGGCCGTCCCACGGGGGCGGGGCCGGTTATCCTGGCGGGCCGTCCTACGGGGGCGGGCAGGGTTACGGGTATGGTTTCGCCAGCGAGCCGCCGCCGCCACCGCGCCGCGGTCACAAGCGCGGGCTGATCGTGACAGGCGCCGTGGCGCTCGTCGCGGGAGCCACCGCAGGCGCATTGATTGGCACCATGCACCCGGCGGCTTCTGGCACCGCCACCGCGACCTCCAAGACGATGCTCTCGACCAGCCAGATCGCCTCCCGGGTGGACCCGGGCCTGGTGGATGTCGTCTCTACCGACGGCGATCAGCAGGCCACCTCGGCCGGCACCGGCATCGTGCTGACCTCAAACGGCGAGGTGCTGACCAACAACCACGTCATCAACGGCGCCACCGCCATCAAGGTCACCGACATCGGCAACGGCCGGACCTACACCGCGACGGTCGTGGGCTACGACGCTAGCCACGACGTGGCCGTTCTGCAGCTGCAGAACGCGTCCGGCCTCACCATCGCCAGTCTCGGCGACTCCTCGACCGTGCAGAACGGTGACACCGTGGTCGCCCTCGGCAACGCCGGAGGTAAGGGCGGCACGCCGTCGGTCGCCGCAGGTACCGTGACCGCGCTCAATCAGTCGATCACCGCGTCGGACGACCTTTCCGGTGTCAGCGAGCAGCTGACCGGGCTGATCGAGACCAACGCCAACATCCAGCCAGGCGACTCGGGCGGCTCCCTGGTCAACTCCTACGGCCAGGTGATCGGCATGGACACCGCGGCCTCCTCGGGGACCCAGTTCCAGAGCCAGTCCGGTCAGACCGCGGTGCAGGCCTACGCCATCCCGATCAACGACGCGCTGTCCGTCGCGAAGCAGATCGAGGCGGGCACCGCGTCGAGCACCACCCACATCGGCGCCACCGCCTTCCTCGGCCTGGAGATCGGGTCCTCGAGCAGCAGCTCGGGCGACGGCTCCGGCCAGGGCGGCTTCGGCGGCTCCGGCCAGGGCGGCTTCGGCGGCTTCGGGGGCCAGGGCAGCTCCAGCAGCACGGGCGGGGTGACGATCGCCGGGGCCCTGTCCGGATCCCCCGCCGCCAACGCGGGCCTCGCCGCCGGGGACGAGATCACCTCGATCGGCGGCCAGTCGGTCTCCGCGTCCAGTGACATCTCGCACATCCTGGTCAAGTACCACCCGGGCGACTCGATCTCGATCGGCTGGCTGGACTCCAGCGGCCAGTCGCAGACCTCGACCGTGACCCTGGCCACCGGTCCTGCGGCCTGATCTAGCCGACGCAGCCAGCCAGCTGATCCAGGCGGTCCCCTTTCGGGGCACCGCCGGGCGGGCCCTGTACCAGTGATCCCCGGCCGCCGCCGGGGATCACTGGTCCCGCCGTCTCAGGCCAAGGCCGGCTAGCGGTCCCGGCTGGCTGGGGCACGCACCGATGCTCGTTCGGCCAGAAAAATAAATAAGGTGGGACGGTGCGCGCAGCGAGACTCCACGCGGTTGGCGACCTGAGGGTGGCGGAGGAGCCACCGCCCGCGGCTGAGCCTGGGACCACCCTGGTGCAGGTCACCGCGGTCGGCATCTGCGGCTCTGACCTGCACTGGTGGGACGAGGGCGCGATCGGGGACGCCAAGCTCACCAACCCGCTCGTGCTCGGCCACGAGGGAGCAGGAGTGATCGCCGCGGGGTCGCGGAGCGGTGAGCGGGTCGCGATCGACCCGGCCATTGCGTGCGAGACGTGCCGAGCCTGCCGCGACGGCTACCGGAACCTGTGCTACCGGATCAAGTTCGCCGGGCACGGGGGCACCGACGGCATGATGCGCGAGTTCATGACCTGGCCCTCGGCCTTGCTGTACCCGCTGCCCGACCAGGTATCCGACTCCGGCGGCGCCATGCTCGAGCCGCTGGGCGTGGCGGTGCATTCGGTAGACCTGGGGCATCTGCCGTTCGGCGGCACCGCCTCGGTGACGGGCTGCGGCCCGATCGGGCTGCTGCTCATCCAGCTGCTCAAGGCCGCGGGCGCCAGCTACGTGCTCGCCGTCGAGCCGCTCGCGCACCGGCGGGAAGCAGCCGCACGGTTCGGCGCGGACAAGGTAGCCTATCCCGGCTCGTTCGGCTCTGATGAGGGCCTTATGCGCGAGCTGACCGGCTTCGGAGTGGATGTCGCGTTCGAGGCGGCCGGCCACGACGAGGGGGTCGAGCTCGCGATCGCGTCGGTCCGGCCCGGCGGACGGGTCGTGCTGGCCGGAATCCCCGGCGACGACACGATCAGGTTCGGCGCCTCGGGCGCGCGGCGCAAGGGGCTGACGATCGCGATGGTGCGGCGGATGAACGAGGTGTACCCGCGGGCGATCAGCCTGGCCGCACGCGGCGTGGTGGACCTCGGCGCGATGGTGACCGGCCGGGCCGGGCTCGGCGAGGTGCAGGAGGCGTTCACCGACGCCGCCCGCCGCACCGGGCTGAAGGTGATCATCGAGCCCCAGCGGTGACCGGGGATAGAGCGGTGACCGGGAGCGGGCGCTAGGGTGAGGCGCATGCGCTCGGTGCGGCTGGCGGTGGTACTCGACTGCTGCTGCGTGCTGTTGTTCGTGGTCATCGGCCGGGCCAGCCATACCAAGGGCGAGAGCGTGGCCGGCATCGCCTCGACGGCGTGGCCGTTCCTGGCCGGGCTGGCGGGCGGCTGGCTCGCGGTGCGGGCGTGGCGCCAGCCCCTCGGGCTGGTCCCGGCGGGCATCGGCGCGTGGCTCGGCGCGGTCGTCGGCGGCATGGTGCTCCGGGTGGTGTCCGGGCAGGGCACGGCGTTCGCGTTCATCCTGGTGGCGCTGGCGTTTCTCGGGTTGTTCCTGCTCGGCTGGCGGCTGACGGCGCGGCTGGCCGCGGGCTACCTCAGGCGCCGACGGGTGCTCTCAGGGACGGGACCTCTGGGGTCGGGGTGAAGTCGAAGCCGTCGGTGACGTTGGCGATCTTGGCGAGCTGATAGCTGGTCAGCACCTCGATGGACAGCTCGTGCAGGCGGCGGGTCTTGGCCGCGCAGCAGTCGGCGAGCAGGGTGACCGGGTAGTCGCGCATGAACGCGGAACGGACCGTGCTCTCCACGCAGATGTTCGTGATCACCCCGCAGATGACCAGCTCGGCGACACCGAGGCCGCGCAGCAGCGGCTCGAGCGAGGTCCACTGGAAGGCGTCGAAGCGCACCTTGTCCACCACCAGGTCCTCCGGCCCGCAGCCGAGCTCGTCGACCACCTCGGCGTCCCAGTAGCCAGCCGCGAGGCCGTTGAGCACGGCCAGGGCCGGACTGGTCGCGGCCAGCGACGGGCCCTCGTCGGCGCGGCCCGGCCGGTACACGTGCCGGGTGAAAACCACAGGGATGGCGGCCCGGCGGGCCAGGCTGACCGCGACCGCAGCGTTGCGGACGGCGGCGTCCGCGCCCTCCAGGCCGATGTTCATCTTGGTAAACGAGCCTTCGGGGTGGCAGAAGCCGTTCTGCATGTCCACCACGAGCAGGGCTTTGAGCACCATGGGTCCCTACCCCTCTTCGTCGCCTGCTGGTTACGTTAGCCGCCAGGTGTGACGGTTAAACCGGGCCCGGTCAGCCGAGGTGCTCTCGGCATACCCGACTGACGGCCGGCTGACCTTCGGAAGAAACTCAGGTACACCCTGAATAGCTAGGGCGGGAAAGCCTCTTTCGCCACCTCAGTATCATCGTGAGCGCGAGTCGCGTGAAGGTTCTGGCCGCAACTCAGAATTCACATTCAGTTGATATGGATAACTGCCGGCCCTGCTAAGTTAACGGTGTTGTGATGGACAAGCGGGGCGAGGAGAATGAGCAAATCACCTAATGTTGCGGCGGCGCATACGGCCGTCCGACCGGCCGAGCGGCAGTCGGCCTACAGCGAGCATGCCCGCTCCTACGAGCGTGACACCGGCGCATTCCAGCCCTACCGGGAAGCGATCGTGGAGGCGCTACCGGTCCGCCCAGGGCAGGTGGTCCTCGATGTGGGATGCGGGACGGGGCTCTGCTACGGCATGCTCAGGGAAAAGGTGGGCCCGCAGGGAGGTGTGGTCGGTATCGAGGAGTCCCCGGAGATGGCGGAGGTGGCGCGGGAGCACGTCGCGGCCGAAGGCTGGGATAACGTCACGGTGGTCCAGTCCCCGGCCGAAGACGCCGAGATCCCGGTCGCCGCGGACGCCGCGGTGTTCTGCGCCGTCCACGACATCCTGCAGTCCCCGGACGCCCTGCGGAATGTCATGCGGAGCCTGCGTCCGGGGGCACAGGTAGCCGCCGGCGGCGGTAAGTGGGCGGCATCGTGGATGATGGGCGTGAACCTGCAGGTCAGGATGCTTCACAAGCCCTATGTGCGGAGCTTCGGGGGGTTCGAGCGGCCGTGGAGTCATCTCGAGCAGCTGATCGAGGACGTCCACGTCCGTGAGGTGGCGTTCGGCTGCGGCTATATCGTGACCGGCCAGGCGCCGGCCCGGCTGCCGTCCTAGCCAAGCGCCGGCCGTTCAGGCTGTTGTTTGCATGACGTTGCCGCGGCCTCGCTCCACCGAGCGGCATGCCTCGAGCAGCGCGCGGGCGAACAACTGCGGCGCGCTGACGCATGCGCCGTGATCGGCGTCCACCTCGTGGACCGATGCGCCAGGGATCGCCCGGGCCAGCTCAAGCTGGCGTTCCGCCGGCACGATGCGGTCCTCGGTGGTGACCACCACCGCGGTGGGGACATCGATCTCGCCGATCCAGCTGTCCGAGCTGAAACCGCAGACGGCGGGCATGGCCGAGACGGTGGTGGCCAGCGCGGTGCGGCTCAGCTGGGCGCGCGCCCAGCTCGCGATGTCCGGGTCGTCGATCCGGCCCAGCAGCGCCGTGCCGAAGGATTCCGCGCTCATCAGATACAGAAACGGGTTCCACTGCAGCACGGCGGCCATCGCCGGCGCGGCCAGGACGGCCAGTTGCTCCGCCGGTGACCCGCTGAGGCTGGACGCGGTTGAGCACAGCACCAGGCCGGACAACAGCGAGGCGTGCCGCTTGTACATCAGCTGAGCAACCATGCCGCCCAGGGAGTAACCGACGGCGACGAACCGGCCGATATCGAGGACCGCGGCCAGCGCGGCGATATCGTCGGCGCAATCCTCGAGCCGGAACGGCGAACGCAGGCGGATCCCATCGCCATGACCGCGGAGGTCGGCCGCGACGACACGGAAATGCCGGGCGAGCGGCGCGAAGACAAGTTCCCAGTTCAGCTCCGCCGTAACCGCCACCCCGTGGATAAGCATGAGCGTCTCGGCGCCGTCCGGACCGGGGCACTCCCATACCCGCGTGGTGCCGCGGCCAGGCAGTTCCACTAGGCGGCTAAGCGGCTTCGCTGCTTCGCTAAGCATCCGACGTTCTCCTTCTCCGGACGCTCATCAGTCTCTTCCTTTGGCAGCTCATCTGTCCTTGACCATACGCTCAGCTAACAACTTGGGCAACGGCCGCGCCTAAGGGCCGTGCGTCGCATGCCGTCCGGCACTACCGCATCGACGCGCGGTGGCCGGGTGGGAGCTGATGCGCGGCGCCGCCTGGCCGGACGAGGATCCTGCCAGGCCCGGCGTTTCGTGCCCCGAGCTCGTGCCGCGGATGAACCGTAACGCACGTGGCCGCGTACCTAGGTAATGCGGGACGCGCCGGGCGTCCGTTATGGCGTTAGGACGTGGATTGACATGATGCGGGAGCTACAGCCTGAAGATCCCCAGCTGATCGGGCCTTACCGGCTGCGCGGGCGACTTGGCGCCGGCGGCATGGGACGGGTGTTCCTTGGTGTCTCAGCGGGCGGCCGGTCCGTAGCGGTGAAGGTGATCCGCGCCGAGCTGGCCTCGGACCCTGAATTCCGGCTGCGTTTCCGGCGTGAGGTCGATGTCGCGCGGCGGGTGAGCGGCTTGTTCACCGCGCCGGTTATTGATGCGGACCTGGATGGCCCGGTGCCGTGGCTGGCCACGGCTTACGTGAGAGGCCTGTCGCTGGCGGAGGCGGTGAGCAGCCATGGGCCGTGGCCGGCCGGATCGGTGCTGGCGCTGGCCGCAGGGCTGGCCGAGGGCCTCAGCGCGATCCACGCCGCGGGAGTGGTGCACCGGGACCTGAAGCCCGCGAACGTGCTGCTGGCCGACGACGGGCCGCGGGTGATTGATTTCGGTATTTCCCGTGCGGTGGAGTCCAGCGCGCTGACCAGTACGGGGCTCGTGGTCGGCTCGCCCGGGTTCATGTCCCCCGAGCAAGCCGACGGCCGGGAGGTCGGGCCGGCCAGCGACATCTTCAGCCTGGGCGCGATCCTGGCCTACGCCGCGACCGGTACCGGGCCGTTCGGCAGCGGCTCGACCCCGGCGCTGGTCTACCGCGTGGTCTACAACCCGCCGAACCTGGACCGGGTGCCTGCCGAGGTGCGCCCGCTGATCGAGCGCTGCCTGGCCAAAGATCCCGCCCGGCGTCCGACCGCGGCCGACGTGCTGGCCGAGGCGGGAGCGGTCTATCCCGCGATGGGCTGGCTGCCCGAGCCGGTGACCCGCGCGTTCACGCAGGTTTCGGCGCCGGCGCACGTCGTCACCGGACTGCCTGTTGCCCCGGTTGGCGTGACCAGCGCGCCGACCACGACCGCGGCGATAGTGCCGCCGCCGTCCGGCACCAGCCACGCGTTGGGCGAGGCGCAGCGTCCGCGGCGCCGGCCTCGCCGGTGGCGGCCGCTGGCCGCGGCGGCGATCGTCGCCGGGGTCCTCGGGGCATCGGCCACGGCCGGTTTCGCGCTGACCGGCGCGTCGCACCCCTCCTCAGGCACCCAGTCCGGGCAGCAGGCCGCGTCAGTCCAGACCAGCGCGCCGGTCACCTACGCTCCGGTCACCTACGCTCCGGCCTCCTCGACTCCGGTCACCTCGGCGTCGGCTCGCGCATCCTCGGCCGCGGCCACCGTGCCGTATGCGCCCGCGTCGGCCGCGCCGAGCACGTCGGCGCCCGCCACCAGCGCCCCGGCTCCGAGCTACACGCCGACGCCGACCTCGTCGGCCTCGTCGGCCTCTCCGAGCACGTCGGCGCCCGCCAGTACGCCTGCCACCGGAGCGCCGGCTACCACCGCGGGGTATTAGGCACCCGGGTCGCCCCGTTTCCAGGGTATGAAAGCCGCAGCCTGAACAACAGAGCATCGGCCCGGATCGGGAGGCGGGGCTGAGCAGACGCGATCGGGGCCGGACCGGATCCAGTTAAGATCCGGAACGGGCGGCTTGGCCTGTGAACGCCGAGCTAGGTAGGGGTGGTGGTGTCGGCAGAGGGGCTCCTGTCCGTTATATTAACACATATGACGATCCGTGACGCGATACAGCTAGCCGGGGCCAGCAGGCCACCCGACGGCGTCATCCGCTGCCTGATCTACGTGCGGATCAGCATGGACAAGGCGCACGACGGGCACGGCGTGGCCAACCAGATGGCCAAGCTTGAGCAGAAAGCCAACGAGCGCGGCTGGACGGTCCTCTACCGGCTGTCGGATAACGACATCGGGGTGACCCGCAAGGACCCGACCAAACCCGGAAAATACCGGCCCGGATATGAGGAGGCGATGCGGCTGGTCGACGCGCGCATGGTCGATGCGGTGCTGTGCTTTAAGTGGGACCGGTTCATCCGCGAGCCGCTGGACCTGGAATACCTGATCCCCCGCTTCGACAAGGCCGGGGTGCGGTTCGCCGAGGTGGACGGGAACATCGACCTGGGCACCGACTCCGGGCGGCTGCACGCCCGCATCCTGATCGCGGTCGCCAAGGCCGAGCAGGAACGCAAGGCCGAGCGGCAGAAGCTGGCCAACGAGGCCGCGGCGGTCAACGGGCAGCGGTTCACCGGCGGGCCGCGCCCGTTCGGGTACCGCGAGGACCACGTGACCGCGCACCCGGTCGAGGGCCCGGCGGTCGCGGAGGCGTGCGCGGCGCTGCTGGGCGGGGGGACGGTCAGCGGGGTCATGCGGGAGTGGACCAGGCTGGAGCTGGCGCCGCCGCAGCAGGACCGGCGCGGCACGACCCGGTGGAACCGGGCCAGCATCCGCAGCATCTTGCTGAACCCCCGGATCGCCGGGCTGTCGGTGTACCGGGGGGAGATCGTGGGCCAGGGCCAGTGGGAGCCGCTGGTGCCGGAGGAGACGTGGCGGGCGGTGCGCGGCATCTTGGAGGACCCGTCCCGCAAGCCGCCGCGGGGGGTGCGGACGCTGCTGGGCGGGCTGGCCCTGTGCCCGTGCGGGAACGTGGTGGCCGGGGGGCCCTCGCATACCGGGCACCGGGTCTACCGCTGCTCGATGCCGACCCGGGACCGGTCCTGGCCCGGCGAGCACGTGGCCCGCCAGGCCGGGCCGGTGGAGGACTTCATCACCAGGCTGGTCGTGGGGCGGCTGTCCCGCGCTGATGCCGCCGACCTGGTGGCGGTGCCCGAGAACGGGCCGGACGTGGTGGCGCTGCGGGAGGAGGCGGCGGCGATCCGCCGCAACCTGGAGGAGATGGCCGCCGACCGTGCCCTGGGGCTGATCACCCGGCCGCAACTGCTGGCCGCCACCGGGCGCGCGAACATCCGGCTGGAGGAGATCGGCACCGAACTGGACCACGCCGCGCGAGAGAACGTGCTGGCCCCGCTGGTGGCCGCCGAGAACGCCGCCGCCGTCTGGGCGGACCTGGACCTCAGCCGCCAGCGGGCGGTCATCAAGACCTTGATGACGGTCACGCTGCACTCGCCGGGCCGCGGTGCGCGCCGCCCGTTCGACCCGGCCACGGTCACGGTCACCTGGCGGCAGCCGGACGCCGCCTGATCCCGGCCAGGATGCCCGGGCCCCGGTGCCGGGAGCCGGGGAGTCCTGGCGGTTACCGGCGGCGGAGGCGGCGCAGGAGGAGCGCGAGGGTGTCACGCTGCTGGCTGGACAGGGGCGGGGCGGCATCGACCAGCCGGGCAACATAGGCATCCAGGCTGGTCTTCTGGTCGCCTTCGGGGTGCCGGTCGTGGTCGTAGGGCTCGTCGTGCTGGCTGTGCGCAGCCGGGGACGGGCATGACCCGGCTGGTCCCGGATGGGCTACTTGGATGCCCGTCCGGTTCCTCATCCCCGGTCCCCGTTTTCACGGCGATGCTGGTCCCCTGGCATGATTTAAAGCTACGTATTTGCAGCCGGACGGCAAATCAACGTGCGCTATCACAGACCGCGCTAAACGAGACTAGGCATCACTCCGCATGACTGGACATCACCCGGCAGCACTAGACATCATTGGCTAGTAAGCAGGATTTTTTGCATGACCACGTAAACCGGGGATACGTCCCGACTGGCGTGTTCAAGCATTCACATAAACACGCCCGTGCGGCGATCGCCTACCTGGGTATCATTGCGCCACGGCAGTCTCACGGGCCACGTGCATCTGGCCACTGGCCTGCGGCTCAGCGCGGCCGACATCCCGGCAGGAACCTGGAGAGCTTGGATCACACAGGAGTTGATCTCGCCTTCCCGCGTGGGCCAGTGACAGCCACCTCAGCGCGAGGAGGGCGGAATGCGCGGTCGTTAACCAGCGTGTTTTGCGCTGGATGAAAGCAGCCCGGAACCGCCGGCAGCAAGATGTGCGGTAAACCCCCTCTTACGTCTGGACCGGGCGCGGTCCATACGTAAACTGGCACCAGGATGTGGCCTCCGGTAAACCTCCCACCCGGGAAACAGCGGGAGGCAAAACAAAGGCGGCCACGAAATAGAAACCGCGAGCAGGGAGCACGACAGAATGACGGGCGCTAGCAGCGAAGGCAGCCAGACCGGCGTCAGCGGGCAGCGTCGGCGGCGGGCACGACAGCCGGTCCCGCGCACACGCCGGGTAGAGGTCACGCTGACCGGCGAGGAATACGCGGCCATCGAAGCAGCAGCCCGGCGAGCCGGGCTGGCCCGAAGGGCCTACATCGCCCAGGCAGTGCTGGCCGCCGCCGCGAACGGCGGCCCCCTGAGTGACCGGGAGTCGCTCCGGCGGGCGCTGATCGAGCTGATGCGCGCGACCGGGCTGGTCCGCCGCATCGGCACCAACATCGGCCAGGCGGCCGCGAAGCTGGACGCCACCGGGCAGCCTGCCGGGGACCTGCCCGGCTACGCCGCCGGGACCATCCGCCGCGCCAGCCACATCGACGAAGTCGCCGACGCCGTGCGCAAGGCCCTGGGATAAAGCTCGCGGCGGTGGCGACGGTGACCGGGTGATCGGGAAGATCAGCACCCCGCGCGGGGAGCACGTCGAACCGCTGCTGTACTACCTGTTCGGTCCCGGCCGCCGTGAGGAACACACCGATCCCCACATCGTCGCGGGCTGGCGTCATCCAGCCAGCCTCGAACCCCCGCTGCGGCCGGACGGAAGGCGGGACTTTGCCAAGCTGGCGGGGCTGCTCAAGCAGCCGCAGGCCGCTCTGGGCGAGCGGGGCTACCCGCGGCCGGTCTGGCACTGCCCGGTGCGCGCCGCTCCCGAAGACCGGATGCTGTCCGATGACGAGTGGGCGGCCATCGCGCACGAGGTGATGCACCGCACCGGGCTGTCTCCCTACGGTCAGGAAGACGAGGCCGTCCGCTGGATCGCCGTCCGGCACGGCGATGATCACATTCATCTGGTCGCGATGCTGGCCCGCCAGGACGGCGGCAAGCCCGGCCTGTCCTGGGAACGGTACAAGGTCCGCGCCGCCTGCCTGGCCGCCGAGCAGCGGTACGGGCTCCGTTCCACCGCGCCCGCCGACCACACCGCCGCCCGCTGCCCGAGCCGTGCGGAGAACGAGAAGGCCGCCCGCCGCGGCCTGGACGAAGCACCCCGCGTCACACTGCGACGCCAGGTCACCACCGCCGCCGCATCAGCGAACAGCGAGGAAGAGTTCTTCGCCCGCCTCGGCCAGGCCGGTCTCCTGGTCCGCAAGAGGTTCAGCACGCAGACTCCCGGCCAGGTCACCGGGTACGCGGTCGCGCTCCCCGCCGACACCGCCAAGAACGGCGACCCTATCTGGTACGGCGGCGGGAAACTTGCAGCAGACTTGAGCTGGCCCAAGCTGCGGCAGCGATGGACCCCGTACCGGGTCACGCCCGCCGCTGCCCGGCTGACCGCCGCCGAGCGGAACGCGGCCTGGGATCACGCCACCCGCGCGGCCGCCGACGCCGCCGCGCAGATCCGCACCCTGGCCTGGACCGACCCGGCTGCCGCCGCCGACACCGCCTGGGCCGCCTCCGGCACCCTGCACGTGGCCGCCGCCGTGCTCGGCAGCCGCATCCTGCGCCAGGCCGCCGACGCCTACGACCGCGCCGCCCGCCCGCCCTACGGCCGCATCCCGCCGCCCACCCCGGCCGGGAACCAGCTCCGCCAGGCCGCCCGGATCATGTCCGCATTCGCCTGCCTGACCGGCGACCGGTCCATGGCCCCGATCGTGTTCATCACCCGGCTGGCCGCGCTCGCCGAAGCCGTCGCCGAACTCCGCGACACCCAGCAGCACGCCGCCCAGGCCGCCGCAGCCCACGCCGCCGCCGGACAGCTGCACGCCGCCGCCCGCCCGGCCCCGCCCGCACAGCCGCGCCCGGCCCCGCACACGAGCACCGCCGCCCAGCTTGCGGGGTTGTCCTTCCCCCACCCAGCCCGGCCAGCGACAGCAGGACAACCCGGTCCGGCTCCGGGCGGACCGCCACCGGCGCGACGGCCGCCACCACCGAGGCCACGCGGGCCTACCCGCTGACGATGCAAGCACGCACAGCGCAGCGCCTCAGATACATGACTCCAGCGGCCGGATGTCATGCGACGCTCGGCGAGAGCATCGTGCGGCACCCGGCGAGCGCCGGCTGCTGCGTGCCCTTCCGCTTCGGCGTCTCCGCCACGCTCACGCTGGCGCCGGGCCCGCCCGGCGTGGCGACGCCAATCGGCGCATGGCCATCCCGGCTCACGTCACGGATGGTGACGGCCGACCGAGAAGTGGCGCGCGAGATCCGCCTGATGTGACTGGCAACCTGGTCGCCGACATGGCCGCCCGGTGCTGTGCCAAGCCAGACGATCTGTACACCGCTATCCGTGGTCCGATGGCTGACCCACGCCCGGATTTGCCGAAATGAGGGCGTTGCCTGCACGTATATCTATGAACCGGCCAGCATACTCACTCACGGTTCACTCGACCTTATCGACGATCGCCGCGCAGCCTTTTCCACTGTTCTGGTAGGAAATCAGCTCGCCGATTACTTGCGGGTTTGCGCCCACGGGCATATGCGGGGCGTTGAGCACCGATCAGCCAGTTCGGGGCGGCCTTAGCACCGCTGGGGCGATGACTGTTCGCGCGAACGTCGAGCCAGCGACTGGCGACTTCAACCTGTGCCCACTGCTAGATCGGAACTGCCATCCGCCGGTTGGCGGGGTTGGACGCGGACTGTGGATCAGGGCGGTCCGGATAGAGCTTCTGGCGACATCAGGAGTCGACCGCCCCTGGCCGCGAAGCCCAGTGCCTGCTTGGCGGCAACGAGATCGACTCCGCGGTGCTCCAGATGGGCAAGGCGCTGGAGACCATCAAGAACACCCAGCGGCTGGTGCTGGCCGGGCAGGAAGGACAAGGGGGAGCGCACTGCGGACGAGCAGTGGGCCCTGATCCGGGCGGCGATGGAGGGCCGGGCCAGCGAGGCCATGCACGTGGACCCAGGTACCAAGGACTGCAAGGACACCCGGGCCGTGGTCGAGACCTTGATCGCCATGACCGCTGCTCTGCTGTGCATCGTGCCCTGATACCCGGCGGTCCCGAACCGGATCCCGGCAACAGGATGGCGCGCCTTTAGCCGAACACGTGACTGTGCCCATGGACAACAGACAGCAGGGAAGTCCGCGGCCGTTGCATATGGCGTTCTGCACCGGCACGTCCGGCGCTCGCACAGCCACCAGAGCCATCGCGGCCATCGGCACCTTGTTATACAGCGCTCGCGCTCGCCAGCCGGCTCTGAGATCGTGAGCTAGAGCGGCGCGCGAGAGAATCTTGGGGTGACCGAACCCGGCGCCTCCACCTCGCAGTTTTCGCGGCGCACCGTGTGGGCGCGGAGGCTGGAGACGCCGCTTCGCCAGTTCCTGCGCACCGAGACCGGCAGCGCGGCGGTCCTGCTGGCCGCCACGCTGGCCGCGCTGGCCTGGGCCAACATCGACCCGGCCGGGTATGCGGCGACGTGGCACACCGTGCTGATGATCCGGTCCGGCACCAGGACCCTGGCAGATAGCTGGCAGGGCTGGGTGAACTCCGGGCTGATGGCGTTCTTCTTCCTGGTGGCCGGCCTGGAGGCGCGCCGCGAGTTCGACCTGGGCGAGCTGCGGGAGCGGCGGCGGCTGGCGCTGCCGCTGGTGGTCGCCCTGGGCGGGATAGTCGTGCCGATCGCGATCTACCTGGCCATCAACGCCGGCCGCTCATCAGCGTCCGGCTGGGGCACGGCCATGTCCACCGACACCGCCTTCGCGCTGGGCGCGCTGGCCCTGGTCGGCCCGGGCGTCCCGGACCGGGTGCGCACCTACCTGCTCACGTTCGCGCTCGCCGATGACGTGGCGGGGATCGCGGTCATCGCGCTGGCCTACAGCGGCCACATCGACCTGCCCGCGCTGGCTGCGGGCGCTGCGATCCTCGGCGCGGTGATGGTGGCGCGCTGGCGGGGTGTCCGCAATGGCCCGGCCTACCTGCTGCTGGGGGTGGCGGCCTGGGTCGCGTTCTTCGAGTCCGGCGTCGATCCGGTGGTGGTCGGCCTGGCGATGGGCCTGCTCGCGGTGGCCTACCCCGCCGCGCGCAGCGACCTGGAGCAGGCCTCGGACTCGTTCCGGCTGTTCCGCGAGCAGCCGGTCCCGGAGCTGGCCCGCGACGCGCGGGAGAGCGTGCGGCTGGCGATCTCGCCGAACGACCGGCTGCAGCAGCTGTTCCATCCCTGGACGAGCTACCTGATCGTGCCGTTGTTCGCCCTGGCGAACGCGGGGATCACGGTCAGCGGGAGTTTCCTGGCCCGCGCCTACACCTCGCCGGTCACGCTCGGGATCCTGCTCGGCTACGTAGCGGGCAAGCCGGCCGGGACCGCCGGGGCGGCCTGGCTGCTCGCCCGCCTCAGCCGCGGTGCGATCCGCCCGCCGGTCGGCTGGGCGGCGGTGACCGGCGCCGGGGCCATCGCGGGCATCGGCTTCATCGTGTCGCTGCTGATCGCCTCGCTCGCCTTCCACGGCAGCCAGCTGGCCGAGGCGAAGGTGGGCATCTTGTCCGCCGCCGTGTGCGCCTCGGCGCTCGGCTGGGTCGTCTTCCGGCTCACCGCGCTGCTGCCGAAACGGCTGCGGGTCCGCGCGCTGCTCGGCACCGCCGACACCATCATCGACCTGGCGGTGCCCGTCGACCCCGAGCGCGATCACGTGCGCGGCCCGGACCGGGCACCGGTCACGCTGGTGGAGTACGGCGACTTCGAGTGCCCCTACTGCGGCCGGGCCGAGCCGGTGGTCCGGGAGCTGCTGGCCGGCTACGGTGATCTGCGCTACGTCTGGCGGCACCTGCCGCTCACCGACGTGCACCCGCACGCGCAGCTCGCGGCCGAGGCCGCCGAGGCCGCGGCCGGCCAGGGCAAGTTCTGGCAGATGCACGACCAGCTGCTGGACCACCAGGGCGCGCTGACGGGCAAGGACCTGATCCGGTACGCCGGCGAGCTCGGCCTGGACACCGGCCGTTTCACCGCCGACCTGCGCAACCACGCCGGGCAGGCCAAGATCGCCGCGGACGTGGACTCCGCCGACCTGAGCGGCGTCTCGGGCACGCCCACGTTCTTCGTCAACGGCAAACGGCACCACGGCGCCTACGACATCAGCACGCTCTCCGACGCGGTGCGGACGGCCAGGACCCGGACCCTGAACAGCTCCCGGCGGCAGCCACGGCTCACCGACAGCGGTACCCGGTTTCCCGCTGCGAACCGCCGACCCGAGGTAACGCGCCGGCGTACCCAGGACGGGACTATCGTGCGGCGGGCGGCTGGCTGCGCCGCTGCCTCGTTGACCTAGCCGGCAGATTCCGCGGGCCGCCTGCTACACAGCGGCCGCAGCCGGGGTCTATTGCGGCTGGAGCGGGTGGCGGCGAGGGCGGGGCTCCTTCGCCGGACAGCTGGGGCACGGCGGCGCGGCGGCCGGTGCATGCCAGCAGAATGGCGCGGATGGGGCCGCTAACTGGCGGGCTTTGCCTACGCCGCACTCCGCAGCCATCATCGGCGTGCTGCACGGCCTCAACGCGCTGGCTGTATCCGCGGCCGCGCCACTGGCCTGGCACCGGCTCAGATCGGCGAGACCGGGTTCCCGGCGTCCGGCATGCAGGCGGTAGGGCCTGCGAGCGCGCCAGGTCAACGGGCCTGGTCTCCTGACTGACCGGATCCGGGGTTTGCTCAAGCCGCGGGGGGCTTGCCTGCCGCCAGCATGATGCGTACCGTCGGTGCGGTGATCGGACAGCCGCGCGCGTTCGCCGGGAAGCCGGGCGAGGGCGAACAGCTGATCTTCGGCGGGACGACGATCATCGTCCGTGCGGCGGCGGCGATGACCGGCGGCGCCTTTTCCATGTTCGAAGAGTCTGCCCCGTTGCTGGATACCTCGCGGCACGTGCATGCCAACGAGGACGAGATGTACTACGTCGTCGAGGGGGAGCACGTCTACCAGTGCGGCGATGAGGAGTTCGGGGCTGGCCCGGGCGACCTGGTCTTTTTGCCGCGGGGCGTGCCGCATGCCCATCGCCGGGTCGTGCCGCAGGCCAGGCTGATCTTCATGACGTTTCCGGGCGGGTTCGAGGGCTTCTTCCGGATCCTGGCCGAGGCGAGCCGGGCCGGAGACCTCGGCGAGGCCACGTACGCTCGCGCCTCACAGGAGTACGGCATCACCTGGGTCGGCTAGTGCGGTAGCGGTATCTGGCTAGCTGACCTGGGCGGTTGTGGTGTGCCGGGTGAGCCGGCTGCGCTGGTGGCCCCGGCTGACAGGGCCTGGCGGCGGCGCCGCCAGGCCAGCCAGTTCCCGGCGGCGCCGGGTGGGGGGCGGGCGGGCGAGCAGCCGGCTGGCCTCGGGGACGGTGAGCGGGATCAGGCCGGGGCTGGTCTGGCCTGACCGGTGCCGGGACCCATCCCATCACTTCCAGGATGACTTCTGGCAGGTCGACCCGCGGCAGTATCGCCGCGACCCGCTTGCGGAGGCCGGCCAGCAAGGGAGGCTCGGGGATGGCGGTCAGCTTCGGAACGTGCAGCCGTCCCTGGCCGTCGACCTGGGCGTCGATCGTGCTGGCCGAGACCTGCGCGGCCACGTCCCGCAGCGCCGCGTCGAGGGCGCTGGCCTGCTCGGCCAGCAGCGCGCCCGGATCCTCCTGCAGCTGCAGGTCGGTCAGCGCCGGTCCCTTCTTCCTCTCCCATTCCTCGCCTGCGAGCAGCTGCGCGCGGGGGTCGCGCCAGTGAGATGAGGCTTCTGCGTAGATCTCGCGGCGTTTGAGGTGCCGGTGGAAGGCTGTCAGGACGCAGAACACCCAGGCGTTGCGGTCGATCCTCCCTGACTTGGGCAGCACCAGGGACTTCCACGACCCGGACAGCAGCGCCTGGTCGATATCACCGGCGGTGATCTTCGTGCGCCGGTCCAGCAGCCGCGGAAGCGACCGCATCGCCGCCAGCGCGGCCTCGCCTTCCGGCGTGCAGCCGAAGGTGATGACCTCGGTCAGGATCTTCAGGAACGGTGTCACCGTGGCGATCCGCTCGGTCAGCCGGGCGCGCATCTCCGCGTCGTCGTCGGCACCCGGCGGCGGCACCATGTCCGACACCGCGTCGAGCGACTCGCGCAGCTGGCGGCGGGGCACGATCGCCTCGATCGACTCCCACACCTGTTCCAGGGTCAGCTCGCTGTCGAGCTCGGTGACCTCGAACAGCACCTCCACCGCAGCGGCCAGCCGGGCCGAGTGCCTGGCCAGCCCCGGATGCCGCCGTGCCCGTTCCTTGTCGACGGCGGCCCCGGCCTTGCCGAGCAGTTCGGTGACCATCAGCAGGTCCAGCAACTCCAGGCAGTCGTCGACCGACCGGGCCTTCAGGTAGGCGACAGTCGCCAGCAGCGTGGCCAGCCGCCGCTCGGTGCCGTGCCGGCGCAGGGCCTGGGCACGTGCCGACATCCCGTACCGGGCCAGGTCCACCACCCGCCGGTGCGGGACGTGCGCGTCCAGGTCCAGGGCGCCCACCCCGATGCCGCTGATCTCGGCCGCCCGGTTCAGCGCCCGCTCCAGGTTCCGGCCGCTCGGCTTGGACGGCCCCTTGCGCCACCGCTCCAGGTCCGAATACCGCGCCCCATCAGGCACCACCACCAGGTTCTCCAGGCTCATCACCTGGTGCGGGCCGGGCAGGCTCGCCAGCGTCGCGTACAGCTCCTCGGTAGCCTCTTCCCGGACCCGCGCCACGAGCCGCGCCAGCGTCGTGACCCCGGGCAGCAGGACCGCGTTGGACCGCAGCCACCGCACGCCATCGGCGAAGATGGTCTTCGGCCCCTGGCCGGTATTCCACGCCCGCGACCGGGCCCACTGCGCGAACTCGTCCCCGGCCTGGGAGAACTCCCGCAACCCGTAGGCGGCCTTGATCTCCTCGCGATGCTCGAACGGGGTGGTCCGCCGTTCGGTATACCGCTTCACGCACGACGGATCGGCGATCCCCAGCTGCCCGCCCAGCCGTTCGAGCACCACCGTCGGCACGTCCAGCGGGTCAGGCAGGAAGGTCCCGAGGAAACGCACCGTGGTCAGCTGCAGCGCGAAGCCCAGGCGCGTGTGATCACCCCGGCGCTTCGCGACCAGCGTGCGGTCGGCGTCATCAAGGAAGAACATCCGGTCAAGCTCTTCCCGGGACGGCGCACCCGCATAACGCCCGTACGCGGCGGCCTCGTCATCTGTCAGGAACTCCACCGGCATGCCCCGGAAGATACGCCCGACCCGCCGGTAACTAGCCGCAGGTGACCAACCCTGCACCAAACGCGATCCGACCCGTGCCGGTAGCTCTGGAACGGCCAGTCACGCTAATCCCGCCCAGGGCGGGCTCGCTGGCGTGACTTCTCGTTCCGCTGCTACATCAGCCCCGTCACCGCCCGCATCCAGCGTTTCGGGGTGTATGCCACCGACGAGATCGCCCTGACCCCCGAGCCGTTCAACGCCCGCCTCGGCATCGACCTCGCCGGCCCACCCTGAAACGAGCCCCACCTGCGCCCGCACAGGTAGCCGCCTCCATCACGGTGCCAGCACCGTCGCGACCGCTGTCGCACAAATGACCATTTGCGAGAGCGTGGGGAAGGACTCTGATCGTGTCCGGTTCATCCCGGTCCCGGGTCGCAGAATTCCTCTCAGAACCTTCGGGATTCTGACAGGGGTTCTGACAGGCTCAGGGCATGGACCTAACCCCTGCTGAGGCCGCCGCGGTCATCGAGCGGCACGACTGCTCCCGGTGCCAGGCGCCCGCCGGCAGCCCGTGCCGCACGCGCAGCGGCAAGACCGCGGCCAGGTACCACACCGCCCGGTTCACCCTTGTCCCCGCGCTGCGCGAGGAACTCTCGGTAGCAGTGCCGGAGGACCGCAAGCCCGGCCGTCCGTGGCAGCCCGGCCCGGTGCCCGCCGGGCCCGCCGGGCCCGCTGGCGAGGTGACGCCGATCCGGATCGGCTACGCGCGCTGCTCCAGCGCCGGGCAGGAACTAGGCAGCCAGGTCACGGCGCTCGAAGCAGCCGGGTGCAAGCGGATCTTCCCTGAGAAGATCAGCACCCGCATCAAGATCCGCCCCGGGCTCGAAGCCGCCCTGCAGCTGGCCCGCGACATCAAGCAGGCCGCCCCTGGCCAGGACGTCATCGTCACCGTCCACGAGATCAAGCGGCTCGCCCGCAACGCCGCCGAGCTGATGACCCTCACTGCTGCCCTGCAAGCCGACGGCATCCAGCTGGAACTGCTCACCGGCCCGCTCACCGGGATCTACGACCCGGACGGGCTCGGGTCCATGCTGTTCGCCGTCCTGGCCGTCGCCGCCCAGCTGGGCCGTGACTACATCCGGCAGAAAACTCTCGAAGGCCAGCGCGCCGCCGCGGCCAAAGGCAACCACGGCGGCCGGCCCAAGGTCCTCGACGAGGACATGATCATCTTCGCCCGCGCCCTGCACGGCAAAGGCGTGCCAGTACCGCAGATCGCCGCCAAGCTGGTCATCAAGACCGGAAAGAACGCCGGCAAGCACCCCTCCGTCGCCTCGGTCTACCGCGCCCTCGCCGATGACGCGGCGACGGCAGCAGAGGCTGCCGCCTGACCATGTCATCGGCCTGTTGATCCGGTCACCGGTCGATGATCGGCGGCAGCGCTCATTCGTGACGGGCTACCGGGACCTGCCGCCCGGCTCTCAGGAGCACCACGACATCCGCAGCCATTACATACAGGCGCCGTCCGGGCATGCCCGGCGCTTACCAGAGGACGCTTCCGCGACGACTTATCACGGAGCGTGATTGGCACCGTTGGCCGGCGGGCGACGAATCCACACAGATCGATCGATCCCTGCCGACTATTTCCGGCTGCCAAGATGAGCTCCGCGGCTCGGCAACTGTGCGCAGACGCTCCAGTTCGGGCGTCCCTACTTCGTGCCGGCGATGCAGCGGGCCACGCCCGGAATCCTCACCTTGCCGTCTTGTTCGTAGGTGCTGACCTTGGCGATGACGGCTTTCGCGATCCGCTCCCGCGCCGGCTCGCCGACCTGCGCAAGCGCCGCCACTGCGAGCGAGACGTGCTCGCTGATCATCTCCCAGTACTGCGCGGGCGAGTCCGTCACGAGTTCGACGCCGACGTCCCACTCGGCAACCTCGCGCAGCCCCGCGGCCTCGTACAGGGCACTGACATATCCCGGGGCAGCGCACCGGAACATGCCCGGCCCGCCCGGGCCGGGCGGCGCCAGCACCGCCTCCGCCGCGATTGCCTGCATGGCGATCGTCGTCCACGGGTTTCCCCCGGGCCCGGCCCATACCGACGAGCAGACACGTCCGCCCGGCTTGAGCACGCGCGCGAACTCGGTGTCCGATGACAGATATATCGGCCCGGTAGTGTGTCCTTGACCTGCGCGGGCCTTTTTAAGTGGCAAGAGAGTGGTCGGGGTCATGCCATTGGAGTTGGCCCGGCCGGGTGCCGGTGCAGGGTTTTGCCAGTCATTCCGGCCCGGCGGGGTGAGGGTTGAGTTCGGCTGCGGCGAGGGTGATGGCGTCGGGGTAGATCGCTGCGTGGATGTAGGCGTCGTGGTCGGTGGGGGTGCCGTAGCGGTGGTTGGCGGTTTGCAGTGTGAGGAGCCGGTGCCGCCAGTGGAGCGGGATGGCTGCTGGTGAGGTTGGCCAGGGCGGGATCGCTTTGGCCGCGGTCTGGCAGGCGAGCAGCAGTTGCTGGGGTGTATGGCGGCGCAGGAGCCTGTTGGCCTGGTGCTGGGCGGTGATGATCTCCGGGCAGGCTGTGAGGTCGAGGTGGGGCTGGCTGCCGTCGCTGAGCCAGATGCCGTGGCGGGTGCAGATCTTGTGGTGGGCGGGCAGGTGAACGGGGACGGGCTGGTGGATGCCGCGGCGGGCGGTGCACCGGCGGCAGGCGGTGGTGGCCCGGGCAGGGCTGTGCGCGCCGGCGGCGGCGAAGGCGGGGAGGGCGCGGGCAAGGCTGGCGGGGGTTGCGCTGGTGAGGCGGGCGAGCGCGTCCAGGGCCTCGGCTGCGGCGGGGATGAGCATATGGTGCTGGGCTCGGTTGTCGCTGTTGCTGGTCTTGGTGGAGAACCAGGAAGGCAGGATGGCGAGCACCTCGGTGAGGGTGAGGTGGTTGGCGCTGGCGAGCCGGGTCAGGTAGGAGGCGAGCGTCTCTCCGGTGACCGGGGTGACGGGTCGTGGCAGGGCCGGCGCGTGATGGGATGTGCGGGCGGGGAAGCGGGACATCCCGGGGGTTCCTTGCGGGGCCTGGTCCTGGGGCCGGCGGCGGCCGGGCGGGAGCAGCTGGTGGCGGGTCAGCCCGCGGTAGAAGGTCGCCCGGCTTCCCCGGAAGCCGAGTCCGGCCAGTTCTGTGAACAGGGTGCTGGATCGCAGGTGCGGGTCCTCGGCGAACCGCTGGCGGCAGTAGTCAGCGAAGGGGCCGGTGAACAGGTCCGGGCGGGATGCCCGGCTGCGCGGGGTCCTCTGGCCGCGCAGGTAGGCGCGGATGGTGACCTGGCTGTGGCCAAGCTGCCGGGCGATCTCGCGGGCCGGCAGCCCGTCCCGGTGCAGGAGGAAGATCTGTTCCACGTGGTCTGGGGGCAGCATCTGGTCACCTGGACGGGCGCGGGGATTGAGAAGTGATGTCGGCTTCGACGGCGTCCAGGGCCTTCCTGGTGATCTTCTCGGTGCCGTCCAGGACGGCGTTGACGGCTGCGCTGCGGATCAGCCACAGCAGGCTCCCGATCATCCCGTGAGTCCGCTGGTGCAGGTAGCGGTCCAGTCTGGTAAGGGTGCCCGGCCGGTGCCGGTGCAGCCGCAAGCTGTCCTCCACGGCAGCGATCAGCGCAGTCCACTGCGGATCCTGGCTGAACGGGCCGGTGCGGACCATGCTGAACCGTCCGGCGATCTGTTCCCCGCGGGTGCCTGACAGCAGCCCGGTGCGGTCCAGGCTGATCCCTGCGTAGACGAACGTGGCGGGGATCCGCTCGGAGAAGTACTTCAGGGTGTCGGAGGCTTCGGCGCCGGCACGGCTGGCGGTGTTGAGGTTGTGCAGCTCGTCGACCGCCACGAGGGTGACGCGGGCGTCCAGGCTCACGCCGCAGACCGCGTTGGCGATGTCGGTGATGTTGGCCCGGCGCGAGAGCGGCAGGCCGAAGAACCGGGCGAACTCCATGGCGATCATCTTCGGGGTGGCCGCGGGCGGGACGGTGATGTAGATGACCGGGATGTCGCTGGCCGGGCGCGGGTGGCGGCGCCGGTGGATCACCTCGATGGTCTTGCCGAGCTGGGTGAGCGCGGTGGTCTTCCCGGTCCTGGCGGGACCGGACACCATCAGGCCGCACCGCCCGTAGTGAGCGTTCTTGTTCAGCTGGATCAGGCGGCGGCCGGAGTTGATGACCTGGCGGATCGCCGGGGTCTGGACGACCAGCAGCCGGGAATGGTGGTCGACGCGGTCATCGTTGTAGCAGGCCCGTTTATCGTCTTCCAGGGCTGCCCAGACCGCCTCGGGCAGCAGATCCGGCACCGCGGGCATCTCGGCGACGAACCCGCGCCAGCCTGCCAGGGTGGTCAGCTGCAGATGCTCGTGCTCGGCGGGATCACCGCCCGGCGCCGGGCAGGCCGCGCGGGTCACCAGCGCTTGTCCGCTTCGGCGAACGGGTCGAAGATCTTCATCGGGATGACCTTCGCCAGCGGCTC
>CAVUBD010000012.1:0-101970 GCA_963739615.1 uncultured Actinomycetes bacterium | reverse complement strand
TCGGGATCGCCTCCACGCTGATCGCGAAGGAGTGGCACCTGAGTTCGGGCAGGCTCGCCCTGCTCAACAGCACGATGCTGGCGGCGGCGTGCCTGGGGGCGTTTGTCTTCGGGCGCTTTGCGGACATGTCGGGTCGCAAGCGCGTGTACTGGGTGGTGGCCGCGATCATGATCGTCGCGGCGGTGGGGTCGGCGCTGTCGCCCTCGTTCTGGGTGCTGGTGGCGTTCCGTTTCCTGCTCGGGTTCGGTGTCGGCGGTGACTACCCGGTCAGCGCGGTGCTGATGAGTGAGTACGCGAACCGGAAGGACCGCGGCAAGCTGGTCGGGCTGGTGTTCGGGACCCAGGCCATCGGGCTCATCGTCGGGCCGCTGATCGCGCTGGCTCTGCTCGGTGCGGGAGTTAGCGACGACGTGGCGTGGCGGGTGATGCTCGGCCTGGGGGCGGTGCCCGCCGCCGCGGTGATCTACCTGCGCCGGAAGATGCCGGAATCGCCGCGGTACCAGGTCCAGGTGCAGGGCAATGCGGCGCAGGCGGCCAGCCAGATGTCCGATTTCACCGGCGGGCAGGTCAGCGGAACCGGGACTGTGCCCGCCGCGGCCGGGCACCGGATGGGCCTGCGGGAGTTCCTCACCGACCGCCGGTACCTGGTGTTGCTGATCGGCACGGCGGGAACCTGGTTCCTGCTCGACTACGCCTACTACGGGAACACGATCTCCACCCCGCAGATCCTCGGCCTGATCTCCCCGCACGCCTCGACCATGACCAAGATCGCCCTGCAGCTGGCGATCTTCGTGGTGGCGGCGGTGCCGGGTTACGCGCTGGCGATCGCCAAGATGGACCGGATCGGGCACCGGCGGCTGCAGTTCACCGGGTTCGCGGTGATGGCGCTGTGCTTCGCCGTCATCGCGCTGGTACCGGGCATGACCACCATGGTGGTCCCGTTCCTGCTGGTGTACGGGGTGAGTTACTTCTTCACCGAGTTCGGCCCGAACATGACCACCTTCGTGCTGCCCAGCGAGTTGTACCCGGTGGCCATGCGGGCGACCGGGCACGGGATCTCGGCCGGCGTCGGCAAGCTCGGCGCCTTCATCGGGGTCTTCTTGTTCCCGGTGCTGCAGACCTCGCTGGGCCTGCGCGGCACGCTGCTGCTCACCGCCGGGGTGTCCGTGCTGGGCTTCGCGCTAACCTTCGTGCTGCCCGAGCCGGCCGGGCGGAGCCTGGAAGACATCACCGCCGGAACGCCCGCCCCGGCCGCCCGGGCGCTGCGGGTGGCCGAGCAGCCATCAGCCCCCTGACCTTCCCGTCTCGCCGGTGCTGAGCGGAGGGGCCACTTGCGGTGCGGTTTGGCGGCGGGCTCTGGCATGGAACGCCCGTGGGGCGTCGTGTGAGGTTCGGGTGTGCCTGGCGCGCCGGCCCTGGTGAGGGGGCAGGTGGTCCGTGCGGTGAGGAGCTTGCGCGCTACGGGGGCGGGTGGGCGGGCCACCTCCCCAGCCTTGCTCGTTCCCTGGCCGGGTTAGCCCGTGCGGCGGTGCGGCGGCGGGCCGTTTGTACGGCGTCCGGCACCGCGCGCTCGGAGGTAGCTTCTGCCGAGCGGGCCGCTTCCCCCGCAACGGGGCGGGCAAGCGGCCCGGCCCCCGGGAGCTGCGCTCAGCCAGTTATCGGGCAGGCCAGCGCAGCTGCATGACCTAATCTGGCACCTGCCCGAGGACGTCTTGCGGTCATACAGCCCGCAGGTCTGTCCAGGCAGCGACATGGGCGGTGCGCTGGGTGGCTGTCACCGTCGGCCCTGACCGGCGTGAGCGCGTCGGAGCCGGGCCGTGTGCGAGGAGCGGGGCCAGGCGCAAGCGAGTTTCCTCCGCTCTGGCCCAGCTTACCGCGGAGGGAACTGCAGATCGCTGGGCTTGGTCACCCCGCGGCCCGGCCAGCCCAACCTCTGGCCGACCGGTGGTGATGCGGGAATGTCGCGCGGCGGGCCGGTACCGGCGGCTATCTGGCCTGGGGCCGTCCGGTCGGCGGCGGGCTGCCCGGGGCGGTCCACTGGGCGCCGGTTTCGTCGCGGAATGCGGCGACGGCGGCTCCGATGGTCGGGAAGAAATGGCGCGCTTCGATCTTGCGTGCCAGCCCGTAACGTTCGATCTTCTGCCGCACCGGGTCCTTCATCTCCGCGAATACCAGCGCGATGCCCTGCGCGTTCAGCGAACTGTCGAGTTCCTCCAGCACATCGGACGCGGTGGTGTCCACATCGGTCACCGGTTCCGCAGCGATCACGATCCAGATGGGTGGCGGGTCGGTCCTGGCAAGCCGCCGCACCTCATCACGGAACGTCTTGGCGTTGGCGAAGAACAGCGGGGCGTCGAACCGGTAGATCACCAGGCCGGGCAGGTGCCAGGCCTCGGGATGCATGTGCACATCGTGGTAACCCTCCAGCCCTTCAACCCGCCCGAGTTCGGTGTCGTAGGGCCACCAGGCCCGGCGGAACACGTTGAGGATCGACAGCCCCACCGCGATCGCGATCCCGGGCAGCACGCCCAGCAGCGCGACGCCGCCGAACGCCGCGATCGACAGCAGGAACTCCGCCTTGCGCTGCCGCCACAGCCGCGCCGTTGCGGGGATGTCGGCCAGGGACAGCGACGCGGTGATCACCACGGCGGCCAGCGCGGGCTGGGGCAGGTTCCGGAACAGGCCCGGCACCAGCACGATCATGACGATGATCAGGGCCGCCCCGGTGACCCCGGTGAGCTGGGTCTTCGCGCCCGACCGTTCGGCCACCGCGGTCCGCGACCCGCTGGTGCTGACCGGGAACCCCTGGAACAAGCCCGCGGCCAGGTTCGCCACGCCGATCCCGGTCATCTCCTGGTTGCCGCGGATCTCGGCCCCGGTGCGGGCGGCGAACGCCGACGCGGTGGAGATCGTGTCGGCCAGAGACACCAGGGCGATCCCCGCCGCCCCGGCGGCCAGAGGCCCGAGGTCGGCCAGCCGGACGCGCGGGATGGTCAGCGGCGGGAACCCCCTGGGCAGCACCCCGACCAGGCTGACGCCGTGCTCGGCCAGGTGGAAGACCGTCGTCGCCGCGATCGAAAGCACCACCATGATCAGCACGGCCGGGACCTTCGGCAGCCACCGCTGCAGCACCAGGATCAGCGCGATCCCGGCGATCCCGACCGCCGCCGCCGCGGCGACCGCCTCGCCGTTGGCCAGCCCCTTGACAAAACCGGCAACCTCGCCGATCAGGCCCTTCGCGCTCGACCTTGAACCCGAACAGCTTCGGCAGCTGGCCGACCAGGATGGTCAGCGCCAGGCCGTTCATGTAGCCGATCATGGTCGGCTTGGAGATCAGGTCGGCGATGAAGCCGAGCTTGGCCACGGCCGCCACGATCATGATCGCCGCGACCATGATCGCCAGCACCGACGCCAGCGCGACCGCCCGCTTGGCATCGCCCCCGGCCGCGATCAGCGGCAGGATCGTCGCGGCGATCATCGGCCCCAGCGCGGAATCCGGACCCAGCACCAGGATCCGGGACGGGCCGAACACCGCATAGCCGAGCAGGCACATGATGGACGTGTACAGGCCGGTGATCGGCGGCAGGCCCGCCAGTTCCGCATACGCCATGCCCTGCGGCACCAGCAGCGTGGTGAGCACGATCCCCGCGACGACATCCTTGGCCAGCCACTGACGCCGGTAGGACCTAACCGCCTGCAGCCCCGGCACCAGGCGGAACACCAGGTGCCTATCCGTGGCAGGAGCCTGCAGCGCGGTCATCTGTCAGCGCCGTCCGGCTAGTGCCTGGCGGCCGGCGCCGGCTTCCACCGCCGGGCGGCACACCAGCACCCCGTAGGTGTCCGGGGCGGCCAGCCGCCGCTGGTGGCCGGCCAGCAGCGCGATGCCGGTCCGCAGTAGCTGCCTGCCGTCCTTCTTCTTCACAAAGCCTGCCTTGTAGCCCGGGTCGAAGTCCCCGGCCAGGCTCACCTTCGCCCCCGGCTTGACCCGCAGCGGCTTGATCAGCTCCGCGATACGCTTCGCCCTCTCATCAGCCATCGCCGGTTCGCCCCTTCCTGATCGGTACAAGCACCGGATCCCGGTGTACTCGGGTGCCCTGACTGGCGAATCGCCCGTCAGCTGGGTGCCGCTTGAGGTGCTTCACGGATGCTTCCGCGCCCGCCGCGATCGGGTACGGCCCGCGGATCCGCTGAAGCCCGGGCGGGACCTCACGGTAGTCCCGGCCGGGATGGTCACCGCAGTCGCAGCAGATGATCTCGGACATGCTGGTGTAGCCGCCTTCCGGTTGTCCGTCCACGTTTTCTTCACCGGGCCCCCGGTGACCGCGGTCCGGACCCGGAGTGCGTTCACAACAGGCCTGGCCTGGGTCCGCCAAAAGTGCGAGCGGGCCGGCTGTGCAGCGGGTGGTGGACCTGCAGCACACCGGAGAGGGAACGCACCCGGGCCGTGGCCTTGCCGCTGTGATTTTCGTGTTCTGGAGCCAGCCCACGGGCGTGGTTGCCCTGGTCATCGCCGTCGTGCTGGAGATTTCCCGGCGGTGACAGTACGACCCGTGCTGACTGGGACGTAAAGATCTTCCTTATCCCAGTCGACCATCGCACAAGGCAAGCCTGCCACACCTCCACCGCTCAGGCTTCGTCTCACGGCGAAAAAACCCATCTGACCTGCGTCGGCGTTTCTGCTGTCACGCGCTCCATTTGATCCGGGAGCAGGTTCAGCGCATCCAGCGCGTCTGAGCCAGTCCGTGTGTTACACGTTCCCGCGGGGCCCAGGGCGGCACAGCCGTCTGGGCCTTCCCGCCGTGTCCAATCTGTCCGGGCGTGTCTGTGACTAGCGTGTGACGACGAAGCGGCCCGCCGCTGCATCGGAGAAGCGGTCCCATCCTCAGCGCGGGACCTCGTGCAAGTGAGGGCAAGCCGCCGGAATCCGCGCAAGAAACACCCTCGGGTGGGGTGACGACGCCCCGTGACGGCTGGAACAGCATCTGGAAGCGTCCCGAAGGAAGGGGCGTGGGTGGTCATGACTGCACCGTCCCCAGGCGGCACGCCGGCCACCGTCCATCCGAGGCCCCCGCACCGGCGCAGCCGCCCGCGCAGCAAGGGCCGAAACGTACCCGGATCAGCGCAGTGCGGGTCGCCTCGGCGCTGTGCGCCGTCCTGTTGTTGCTCCTGCTGGTCTTCATCCTGGAAAACAGCCAGCGCGCGGACATCAGCGACTTCGGCGCTCACGGGCACCTGCCGCCGGGAGTCGCGCTCCTGCTGGCTGCCGTCCTGGGAATGCTGCTCGCCGTGATCGAAGCGCCCGGGCGCAGGATGCAGCAGCGGAACGCGGCGCCGAAATCGCCGGATCTGACCCCAAGCGCGGCGCCGCACAGTCACGATGGTGTCGGAGGCAGAATCCGCCCAGCCAGGCAGCCTGCGGATCACCAGGCCGGGCGGCCAAGCCGTCCGGGCACGCGGCAACGATCCCTGCCGCCGGCAAACGGAGGCTCCAGCGGCCGGCCATACACGACGCGGAAGGATCAGCATGCGGCGTTCTGCGACAAGACTTTCCCTCCCCGTGACCCTGCTTGCCGCCGGATTGCTGGCGGCGGGATGCGGGGGCACCATCAGCAGCTCGATCGGCAGCTTGCCGAGCCGGACCGCGACCGCCCCGGCCAGGCCCAGCGTCACGGCGGCCCCCACCACCCAGCCGCCGGGTCACACCGCAACCGTGACGTCAGCGCCGGCCGCGCCGGCCACCGGTTCCGCGGCGCCCGCCGCCTCCTCCGGCACCAGCCTGATCTGGCTCTGGGTCCTGCTGGGCGTCCTTGTCCTGGCCGGCCTGATCGCCTTGATCGCCCGCTCGGCTCGCCGCCGCTCGGCAGCCGCGGCCGGCTGGCGGTCCCGGCTCGTCGACGCGTACGCGAAAGGCTCGGCCCTGCATGACGCGATGAGCGTCGCCGAGGCGCCCGGCGGGCTGGCCGCCGCCGACGCGGCCGCCCGGTGGTCCGATATCCAGCGGCGCGCCGATGATCTGGCGCAGACGCTGTACGCCCTGCGCGAGCAGGTCCCGCCGGACTCCGCCGACCGGGCCAGGATCGCTGACACGCTCGCCTCGCTGCAGGCGGTCCGCTCGGCGATGGACGCCGAGCGGGCTCCCGGCGGCGCCGGCTATGAGCAGGCCGGCGTGGTCCGCAGCCGCCTGGCCTCCTTCGAATCCTCCCTCCGGGCCCTCGAGGCCGCTCGCCGGGAATGACCAGAGCCTCCCGCCTGAAGTCCCATGACCTGGGCAAATATGAAGGACCGTAGAGCTAGGCCTGGCCCAAGTCCGGCTGGGGAATGTCAGCGCGGATAAGGCTCGCCACGCCGAGCCGGCGATCAGGCCCGGATGCTACTAGCTGCCGGATCCCCACTGCCTCTGACCGGGAGGCCATCGGCACCTTCGAGGGCACCGAGACCATGCAGGCCCTCATCGTCGGCCGCGACATCACCGCCTGGGCGCCTCACCTACCGCACGGTGGAGTGGAAGGCCTCGAGGGCCGCGCCGGGCGTGTCGAAGTAGGCATCGTGCCCTAGGGCCTTGCTGATGCCGTAACGGTCGAGTTGCTTCCGCACCGGGCCGAGGACGGAGCTGAGGACCAGGTGCACGTGATGCTGGTGAACGTGCTCGATGACCGTGGCCAGGACCGCGGACGCGGTGTAGTCCACGTCCTCGATGGCGGCGCAGTCGAGGACCATCCAGCGCAGCGGGCCGCCGTGGCCGACCAGCGCCGCGATGTCCTCCGCGAGCTTGGGCGCGTTGGCGTAGTACAGGCTGGTGCCGAACCGGTAGACCACCAGCCCCTCCTCGGTGCGGGTGCCCGGCCTGACCGGGACAGGCTGCCAGTGCCCTTCCGGCGATTTCACCAGGACGTTGTTGAGCGGGCTGTAGCTGTGCCGCAGGTGGTCGACGATCGAGGCGATGATGGCGAGGATGATGCCGTCCTCGACGCCCAGGACGACAACGGCGGCCGTGGTGAGCAGGGCCACGGCGAACTCGTGTTTCCTGCAGGCCAGGATGTGCCGCATCCCCTTGATGTCGATGAGTTCGATGGCGATCAAGAAGACCACCGCGGCCAGGGCGGCGTCGGGCAGGTAGGCCAGCGGCCCGGTGAGCAGCACCAGGACGATCAGCACCACGACGGCGGCGGCCAGCTGGGACAGCTGGCTGCGGCCGCGGGCGCTGTCCACGATCTGCGTCTTGGTCGGGCTGCCGTTGACCACGAACGTGCCGGAGAACGCGGCGGCGGCGTTGGCCGCGCCCAGCCCGACCAGGTCGGTGGCGTCGCTGAACGGCTCCTCGTACTTGGCCGCGTAGGCCCGGGAGGTGGCCGCGCTCTGGGCCAGGATGACCACGAACATCGACACCGCGACACCGGTCAGCGCCGCGGCGTCGCGCACGCCGAGAGCCGGCAGGCCCAGGCTCGGCAGCCCGCGCGGGACCGGCCCGACCACGGCCACGCCGTGCCGGGCCAGATCCGCGGCCCAGCTCACCATGATCGCGATGATCACCGCGACCAGCAGGCCCGGGATCTTACGGTTGACCCGGCGGGCCACGACCACCACCGCGATGACCGCGATCGATATCGCCACGTCGGCCCAGTGCACGTGCGGAAGCGCGCGGACGGTGTCGGTGAGCTTGGCCACGGTCTCGCTGCCCGCGGCCTTCACCCCGAGCATGCCGGGCAGCTGCCCGGCCGCCACCTCGATGCCGACGCCGGTCAAGAACCCCACCAGCACGGTCCGGGACAAGAAATCGGCCAGGAAGGCGAGCCGGGCCAGCCGGGCCGCCAGCAGCATCCCGCCGGTCAGCAGCGCCGCCAGCCCGGCCAGCCGGACATACCGCTCCGAGCCCGCCGCAGCCAGGCCGGTGAGCGCGGCAGCGAGTATCGCCGCAGTCGCCGAATCCGCGGCGACCACCAGGTGGCGGGAGGACCCGAGGACGGCGAACGCCGCCATCGGCAGGAGCATCGTGTACAAGCCCGTGACCAGCGGCATCCCGGCGATCTTCGCGTAGCCGAGCACCGCGGGGATGCCGACGGCGGCCAGCGTCAGGCCGGCCAGCACCTCGGCGGCCACCCGGGATCGCTCGATGGGCAGCACCCCCTGCAGCACGGGCCATCCCCGCGGCGATCCGCGCCAGCGGCGCTCTGCGGAATCCGGCACCGTCACTCACCCCTGCCCGTCCCCGGCGTAGTCCGGGATCTGTTCATCATCTCGCCACCGGGCGTTCACCGCCTAGATAGAGATCTTCAGCTGCGCCGGGTTACCAGCTCTGGTGACCGCCGGCACAGCCCGCTATGCCGGAACCATCAGGGAGCTTCCCGATGGCGGCGGGCTGACCGCCGCGAAACGGTGCAGGTGCCGACAACCGTGTCACAGTCGATGACCTGGTGTCTCCTGCTGAACTAGGGCAGGTCAAATTCGGCATCTGGCCGCGCGAGGGTCCAGCACTTAGGCACCGTCAGCATGCGTGCTATTACGCTTCATCTATCTGGCGGTGCTCCGCGGGGTTCGGCTGCGGCCGACGATGCCGCCGGCCGCGACCGCGATGCAGAGCGCGGGTCCCGCTCGGCGTGGTCCCCGCTATAGCGCTTCGGCGGACACTCGCGCGTACTATCGTGCCGGTCCACCGTCAGGCGGTCGACCATGCCCACGGCGGCCACGCCCGCGGTGCCTGAGACCTTCTCCCGGCTGTTCCGCGAGGCCCAGGAGCGCTGTGCCAGGGCGCTCGGCACCGATGCGCCGCCCAGGATCCGGCTGCATGACCTGAGGCATACTCACGCGACGCTGCTGCTGCGCGACCGCGAGAGCCCGAACGTGGTCAGCGAGCGGCTCGGGCACGCCAGCGTCACCGTCACGCTGAGTATCTACGCGCACGTGCTGCCGGGCGACCAGAAGGCTGCCGCGGAGCGGTTCGCGGCCCTGATCCAGGAGGCCAGGACGTGAATAGGTGTAGCCGTAGGTATAACCGCCCTGACCCGGGTCAGTTCCGTGCTCGCATTATGGCCCTGACCTGCAACGTAACAGAGAGACCGGAGTGCGGGCGGGGGGATTCGAACCCCCACGGTGTCGCCACCAACAGGACCTAAACCTGCCGCGTATGCCATTTCGCCACGCCCGCTTGGCGCCCGGAAGGGGCGCGTAGTAAAGGTACCCCGGCCGACCCTCAGGCGCCGACTTCGGTTCGGAGGCGGGCGACGTGGCCGGTCGCCTTGACGCCGTACATCGCCTTCTCGATCGTGCCGTCGGCGTCGATCACGAACGTGGACCTGATCACGCCGACGGTCGTCTTGCCGTAGAGCTTCTTCTCGCCGTACGCGCCGTAGGCCTCGAGCACGGCGCGATCGGGGTCGGCGAGCAGCGGGAAGGTCAGGCCCTCGGCGTCACGGAATTTGGCCAGCTTGGCCGGCTGGTCCGGGGAGATGCCGAGGACCGCGATGCCCGCGCCGTTCAGGTCGGCCAGGCTGTCGCGGAAGTCGCAGGCTTGCCTGGTGCAGCCGGGCGTCATCGCGGCGGGGTAGAAGTAGACGATCACCCGCTGGCCGCGGAACGAGGAGAGCTGGACCTGACGGCCGTCCGCATCCGGCAGGGTGAAGTCCGGGGCGGGATCGCCGGGTGCGAGCCGCTTATCGGTCATGAGTCCTCCCTGGTTCAGGGGCGAGGCTAAGGATGAACGGGGCCAGCGCGCGGAAGGCGCGGCCGCGGTGGCTGATCGCGTCCTTTTCCGCCGCCGTCATCTCGGCCGTGGTCTGCTCGAAGCCGTCTGGCACGAAGATCGGGTCGTAGCCGAAGCCGCCGGTGCCGCGCGGTACCCGCGTCAGGCGGCCCTCGACCTCGCCGGTTACCACCCACTCGCGCGCTCCGGGGCCGGGCGCGACCAGGGCGGCGGCGCAGAAGAACCGGGCGCCGAGGCGGGCGTCGGGCACGTCGGCGACCTGGGCGAGGACCAGGTTCAGGTTGGCCTGGTCGTCGCCGTGGCCGCCCGCCCAGCGGGCGGAAAGCACGCCGGGCATGCCGTTGAGTGCGTCCACGCACAGCCCGGAATCGTCGGCGACCGCGGGCAGGTGAGTGTGCGCCGCGATCGCGCGCGCCTTCAGCAGCGCGTTCGCCTCGAACGTGGCACCGGTCTCCGGCACGTCGGGCGCGCCGGGGAAGGCATCGAGGCCGACCAGCTGAACCTGATCCGCGGGGTCTTCACCGGTGAGGATCCGGGCCAGCTCGCGCAGCTTGGCGGCGTTCCTGGTGGCGAGGACCACCTGGTTATCGGCCACGACGGACTCCGCGATCACATCCGGGTCTGGTGAAACCAGGGATCGTTCGGCCATAAGGAAAGGGCTTCATGCTGGCGCCTGGTCAGCTCACCGCAGCCCGCTACGGCCAGGTCAAGCAGCTGGCCGAGCAGTTCGCGGCTGAACGGCTCGCGCTCGGCGGTGCCCTGGATCTCCACGAAGTCGCCGCTGGCGGTGCAGACGACGTTCATGTCGGTCTGCGCGGCCACGTCCTCCTCGTAACACAGGTCGAGCCGGGGCTCGCCGTCGACGATGCCGACGCTGACCGCGGCCACCGAGGTGTGCAGCGGGTCACCCTTGGTCCGCTTGCGGTTCCTGAGCCAGGCCACGGCGTCGGCCAGCGCGACGTAGCCGCCGGTCACCGCCGCGGTGCGGGTGCCGCCGTCGGCCTGCAGCACGTCGCAGTCGATGACGATGGTGTTCTCGCCGAGCGCCTTGTAGTCCACGCAGGCCCGCAGCGAGCGGCCGACCAGCCGGGATATCTCCTGGGTCCGGCCGCCCAGGCGGCCCTTGACCGACTCCCTGTCGCCGCGGGTATTGGTCGCCCGCGGCAGCATCGCGTACTCGGCGGTGACCCAGCCGAGCCCGCTGCCGCGCCGCCAGCGCGGCACGTCCTCGGTGACGCTCGCGGCGCACAGCACCCGGGTGCGGCCGAACTCGACAAGCACCGACCCTTCGGCGTGGTCCAGCCAGCCCCGGGTCAGCTTCACCGGCCGCAGTTCAGTAATTGATCGTCCGTCGGGTCGTGACATGACGCACAGCCTATCGGGCGCCGGGAGCCGGGTTTCCCGGCCCGAGCACGAGACCGCTGGTGGCCAGCGAGAGCGGGCCGTGATAGGCGCCGGCCGCCTCGGCCAGCGACCGTTCCCTGTCGTTCCACGGCACCAGGTGGGTGAGCACCAGCTGGCCGGCCCCGGCCCGGGTGGCGTGCTCGGCCGCCTGCCGCGCCGTCAGGTGCAGGTCCGGCCGGCGGCCCGGCCCTTCGAGGAACGACGCCTCGCACAGCAGCAGGTCAACGCCTTCGGCGAGCCGGGCCAGGGCGTCGCTCTCCCCCGTGTCGGCCGAGTAAGCCAGCCGCCAGCCCGCGTGCTCGACGCGAAACGCGAACGTCTCGACCGGATGGTTCATGCGATCGGTGGTGACCAGGAACGGGCCGATCTCGACCGGGCCGGGCTCAAGGTCATGGCAATCGAAGCGCGCCTGGACCTGGTTCAGGCCCTCGCCGCCGAACCCCGCCACCCGCTCCGCGGTCCCGCGCGGGCCGTACACCGGGATGGGCGGTCTGGGCCCCTCGGCGGTGTACTGCCGCGCCACCCAGTAGGCGCCCATGTCGACGCAGTGGTCGGCGTGCAGGTGACTCAGGCAGATCGCGTCGATGCCGAACAGCTCCGCGTACCGCTGGAGCACCCCGAGGCTGCCGTTACCCAGGTCGATCACCATCCGGAAACCCTCGGCCTCCAGCAGGTAGCAGGACGACGGGCTGTCCGGCCCGGGGAAACTGCCAGCGCATCCGATCACCGTCAATCGCATGGCTGCCATTATGACCCCACGTACGGCGATTAGGCCCAGAGCTGGCCCTCCAGGCGGGCTTCGGCTTCCTCCAGCGTGCCGGAGTAGGCGCCGGTGGACAGGTACTTCCAGCCGCCGTCGGCGACCAGGACCACGATGTCGGCGCGCTCGCCCTCGGCGACCGCCTTGGCCGCCATGCCCAGGCCGGCGTGCAGCGCGGCGCCCGCGGAGATGCCCGCGAAGATGCCTTCCATCGACACCAGTTCCCTGGTCCGGCGCAGGGCATCATCCGACGGCACCGAGAACCTGGTCGTCAGCATGGACTCGTCGTACAGTTCGGGGACGAAGCCCTCGTCCACGTTGCGCAGCCCGTACACCAGCTCGCCGTACCGCGGCTCGGCCGCGACGATCTTGACGTCCGGCTTGTGCTCGCGCAGGTAGCGGCCCACGCCCATCAGCGTGCCCGTGGTGCCAAGGCCCGCGACGAAGTGCGTGATCTCGGGCAGGTCGGCGAGGATCTCGGGCCCGGTCGTCTCGTAGTGCGCGCGGGTGTTCGCGTCGTTGCCGTATTGGTAGAGCATGACCCAGTCCGGGTGCTCGGCGGCGATCCGCTTGGCCACCCGGACCGCCTCGTTGGAGCCGCCTGCGGCCGGCGAGCCGATGATCTCGGCGCCGTACATCCGGAGCAGCAGGCGGCGCTCCTCGCTGGTGTTCTCAGGCATGACCACGATCAGCCGGTAACCGCGCAGCCTGGCCACCATGGCCAGCGATATGCCGGTGTTCCCCGAGGTGGGCTCGATGATCGTGGCACCAGGCGAGAGCAGGCCGTCCTTCTCCGCCTGGGCGATCATGAAGAACGCGGCCCGGTCTTTGACCGAACCCGTCGGGTTCCTGTCCTCCAGCTTGGCCCACAGCCGCACTTCAGGCGACGGCGACAGCCGGGGCAGCCCGACCAGCGGGGTATGGCCGAGGGAATCGAGCAGGTTCTCGTAGCGCATAAACCCCGGTCCGTTCGGGAAAAATTACGGTGGGACCCTAGCGGGCGCCGCCGGCCACCGCGGGCAGCACGGTCACGGTGTCGCCGTCCTTGACCGGCGTTTGGAGGCCGGCCAGGAAGCGGACATCCTCGTCGTTCAGGTACACGTTGACGAAGCGCCGCAGGCCGCCTTGGTCGACGAGGCGGTCCTGCAGGCCGCCGTGCCTCTTCTCCAGGTCAGTGAACAGCTCGCCGAGCGTGGATCCGCTCCCCTCGACTTGCTTGGCACCGTCGGTGTACGTACGCAGGATCGTCGGAATGCGTACCTCAATCGTCATGAACAACGCTCCACTATTATCTAGTCAGTCCTTGCCGTCCAACCCGCCCGCGGGCGGAATCATTCCACCACGGTGACCGGTTCCTCGGTGACCTCGCCGTCGCCGATCCGGAACGAGCGGAACTCGGTCTCGTCCTCGTCGCGGGTCGACACCAGCACGTAGTGCGCGTCCGGCTCGCTGGCGTAGGCGATGTCGGTCCGGCTCGGGTACGCCTGGGTGGCGGTGTGCGAGTGGTAGATGACGACGGGTTCCTCGTCATTGTCGTCCATCTGCTGCCACACCCGGAACTGCTCGGCTGAGTCGAAGCGGTAGAAGGTGGGCGACCGTTCAGCGTTCGTCATCGCGATGAACCGTGCCGGGCGGTCGCGGCCGGCCGGCCTGCTAGCACGCCGCACGCCTCGTCCGGGTGGTCGGCGCGGGCGTGGGCCACGATCTTGTCGTAAAGCTCGCGCGGGATCGTCAGCATGCGGTCAGGCTAGTGCCTGGACCAGGGACTCCTGGACCGCGCCGAGCCAGGCGTAGACCTCGAACGCGGCCCACTGCGGGTCGTCGGGTTTCAGCCGCCCCCATTGCTCCTCGAAATCCTCGGTGACGCCCAGCCGGACCCCGAGGGCTAGCCGGACGTCGTTCAGGGCCTTGAGCCACGCCATGGCCTGGTCCTGGGTCAGCTGGATGCGGCCGCCCGCCTCGGGCAGCGTGTCCAGCATCTCCCTGGCGACCTGGTGCTTGGCGCTGCGCAGCCCGGGTTCGGTGTACTTGCGGAACTCCCCCGCCGCCTCCGGGTCGTCACGGTAGCCATCGGGCAGCAGCCGGGCCAGCACAGGGTCCTCGGGCGCCACGGCGGACCCCGGCCCGTGCAGCATGGCCTCCAGGGCGGCCAGGGTGCCGTCCGGCGGGTCGCTGCTGCGGTCACTGGGGTCGGCGCCCTCGTCGACCAGGGCCATGACCTGGCTGACCAGGTTGCGCAGCAGGGCCGCCTCGGCGGGGGCGAGCGAGGCCCGCGCGCCGCCGCCGCGTATCGACCGGAATGGTTCCATGGCTCGCTTATCGGCTATTTGTCGTGGGTGACGGTAGCCCACAGGCCGTAGCCGTGCAGTATCTCGACGTTGTGCTCCATCGCTTCCCTGGCTCCGGAGGCCACCACCGCCCGGCCCTTGTGATGCACGTCGAGCATCAGCTTGGTGGCCTTTTTCTTCGGGTAGCCGAAGACGTGCTGGAACACGTACGTCACGTAGGACATCAGGTTGACCGGGTCGTTCCAGACGATCGTGACCCATGGCCGGTCAGAGACTGGTTTGTCGGCGGATCGCGGAAGATCCACCTCAGCGGGCGCCGCGCTCACAACTAGCCACCTCCCACTCCGTAGTCTTCCACTTGTGACCGATCCCGTGAACCACCAGCTCTGGCTCGCTGACGGTACCGCGCTGCTCACCGACCACTACGAGCTCACCATGTTGCAGGCGTCGCTGCGTAGCGGCGCGGCCAGCCGCAGAGCCGTATTCGAGGTGTTCGCCCGGCACCTGCCGCACGGCCGCAGGTACGGCGTGGTGGCCGGCACCGGGCGGCTGCTCGACGCGATAGAGCGGTTCCGCTTCGGCCCGGCCGACCTGGACTTCCTGGGCGGCGCGGGCATCGTGGACTCCCCGACGCTTTGTTTCCTCGAATCGTACCGTTTCAGCGGCAACATCTGGGGTTACTCGGAGGGGGATTGTTACTTCCCCGGCTCGCCGATTCTGGTCGTGGAGGGGACGTTCGCCGAGGCGGTCCTGCTGGAAACCGTCACCCTGTCCATCCTCAACCACGATTGCGCGATCGCGTCCGCCGCGTCCCGGATGGTCACGGCGGCCGGCCACCGGCCGCTGATCGAGATGGGCTCGCGGCGCACCCACGAGCGGGCCGCCGTGGCCAGCGCCCGGGCCGCCTACATCACGGGCTTCGCGTCCACCTCGAACCTGCGGGCCAGGTATGAGTCCGGCATCCCGAGCGCGGGGACGAGCGCGCACGCGTTCACGCTGGTCCATGACAGTGAGCGGCATGCGTTCGCGAGCCAGCTCGAGGCGTTCGGCCAGGGCACCACGCTGCTGGTGGACACCTACGACGTGGCGCGGGCGGTGCGGACGGCCGTGGAGCTGGCCGGACCTGAGCTCGGCGCGGTCCGGATCGACAGCGGCGACCTGGCGGTGCTCGCCCGCCAGGTCCGGTCGCTGCTGGACGAGCTGGGGGCGCTTAACACGCGGATCATCGTGACCGGCGACCTGGACGAGTACTCCATCGCGGCGCTCGGCGCGGTCCCTGTGGACGGCTACGGGGTCGGGACCTCGCTGGTCACCGGGTCCGGCGCGCCGACGGCGGCGCTGGTGTACAAGCTGGTGGCGCGGGCTTCGTCCGACGGCTCCGATGAGCTGGTTCCGGTGGCCAAGCGCTCGGTGGGCAAGCCGGGCCGGGGCGGGCGGAAGTGGGCGGTGCGGCACCGCGACGAGCACGGCACCGCGCTGAGCGAGCGGATCTCTCTCATCCCGCCGGAACCCGGGCGGCTGGACAGGGAACTGCTGGTGCCGCTGGTGACGGCGGGCGAGATCGGGGGGCGAGAGGGGGCCGAGGCGGCGCGGGCACGGCACCGGGAGGCGCTGGCCGAGCTGCCGCCCTACGCGCTGCAGCTGTCCCGCGGTTACCCCGCCATCCCCACCGTCTTCGAGCCCAACGGCGAAGAGGCCTGAACGGGTTGGCGTCGGTGCCGGCGGCGGCGGCCGTAGGCGCTGGGGGCCGTAGGCGCTGGGGGCAGCTACTTGCTGGGCCAAGCGTCGGGAGACCTGGAGCGAGTCTTAATCGTTATCGATTCTGGTTCCTTTAGGTGTCCTGCTGGGGCACGGGCGAGCTCAAGCAGTACGACGCCGGCGCACCCGCGCGAGGTGGGCCCGGTCCGCCTCGGCAGCATCACCGGCCGCGCCGCGCACCCCGCACCCCGCGGCCCCGGCCGAGCCGCTGGCCGGCGGCCCGCAGATGGTCGAGGTCAGCCGCTACGGCAAGCGGATCTACGTGACGAACTCGCTGTACGGAGCGTGCACCAGATCCGGCTGCAGGGCGGCGACGCCTCCTCGGACTCCTACTGCTACCGGTCATAAACGGTTCGCTGGCGGGGCGGCGGCCCGGCTAGCCTGCTCGCATGCCAGTTGACTTCACGAAGTTCGCGGCGGTGCTCCGCGAACTTGGCGTGCCCGGCGAAGTACGGGAGCTGCCCGCCAAGGCGCCGACGGCGGCCAGCGCGGCCGCCCAGCTCGGCTGCGAGCTGGGCGCGATCGCGAACAGCCTCGTGTTCAGCGCGGACGGGGCGCCGCTGCTCGTCATGACCAGCGGCGCCCATCGCGTGGACACGGTCCGGGTGGCGGCGCTAACCGGCGCGGCCGCCGTGGTACGGGCCGACGCGGGTTCGGTCCGGACCTGGACCGGCCAGGCCATCGGCGGCGTCGGCCCGGTAGGCCATCCCGCGCCGATCCGCACCCTGGTCGACACCTGGCTGGACAAATATGACGTGATCTGGGCGGCGGCTGGCCATCCGCACACCGTGTTCCCTACCTCGTACGCCGAACTCATCCGCATCACCAATGGCACCCCCGCCGAGGTCGGGGAGTAGTCGCGGAGTAGTCGCGGAGTACAAGGTCGGGGGTAGCCGGGAGTACCAGGTCGGGGAGCAGGAGCCAGCGGATACCGTTGGCCCCATGCGTGCGCTCATCATTGTCGACGTGCAGAACGACTTCTGCGAGGGCGGCTCGCTGGCCGTAGCCGGCGGCGCCGCCGTCGCCCGCGCGATCAGCGAGCGCCTGGCGGGCAGCCATGAATACGGCCACGTCGTGGCGACCAAGGACTTCCACGTGGACCCGGGTACGCATTTCTCCGACCATCCGGACTACGCCGACTCCTGGCCGCCGCACTGCGTGGCGGGGACTCCAGGGGCGGACTTCTGCCCCGACCTGGACACCAGTGCCGTGGAAACGGTGTTTTTCAAGGGCCGGCACGCGGCCGCGTACAGCGGTTTCGAAGGCGCCGACGAGGCCGGGACGGCGCTGGCCGACTGGCTGCGGAGGCGCGGAGTCGACGAGGTGGACGTGGTGGGCATCGCCACCGACTACTGCGTGCACGCGACCGCGGCGGACGCGGCACGGGCCGGCTTCGCGACCAGGGTCCTGCTCGACCTCACCGCGGGCGTGGCCCCGGAATCCACCGCCAAGGCCATCGAGGACATGCGCGGCGCCGACGTGGAACTCACCGGCGTCCCGGCCGGCGGCAGCTAGGGCACCTGGCACTGCGACCCGCGTGGCTTACCTGGGGCAGCGACAATTCCGGCCGAACACGGTATTAACGCGCCTCGATGGCTCCTCCGTATAGCGGGACATCTGCAGCTACGAGGCGGTCACGATCGCTGACATGAGGAGCCGATATGGACGACGGCGACTATCCGGTCACCTTCATGGCCGCAGCGGTCCCGGCTGGCGACGCGCTGCAGCACCGGTGGGACGACGATCAGCGCCTCCTGGATGACCTGGGTGGCGCGATCCGGCAAGCCGCGCCGGCCGACCAGACGCGTGTTCTGGTGTTCACGGCGCCGCTGGAGCTGGAGGTGATGGACGACCGTGCCGTCGGCCAGATCGTCCCGCCGGGGCCGGGGGAAATCTGGGTGCAGACCACTGACCTGGCCACGTTCGGCGCCGAGGCCGATAGCACCGGCTTCTTGATCCTCCCGGACAGGCTGCTCGGACCGGTCCGGCTGCGCTGCGACACCAAGGCCGGGCGGCTTTTCACCGCCTGGGTGCGGCTGTGACCAGGGCAGGTGTCCGATCAGCCTCATGTCCCGAGCGCGATGAAAGAGTGTGCCGTCGCATGGGCCACGGAATCGGCGCTGACCGCGTGCCTGGCGAGGGTGAGCGCCTCGGCCAGGCCGGATCCGGCGAGCAGATGGTCGTGAAGAGAGAGCATGAGGGGGACGGTGGCGGGGTCGTTGACGGGGACGACGCTGGCCACCACCCCGGCGGAGCCGAGCGAGATCAAGGCGCTGACCAGCCCAAGGAGCTCATCGGCGCCGACGGCTTCGCCGACCGCCGAACTGCAGCTAGACAGGACGACACGGTACGGGGCCCGCTTCAGCCGTTCCAGGTCGTACACCGTCAGCGGCCCGTCGTCGAGCTCGATAGCGGAGAACAGCGGGCTATCGGCCCGGAACGTGCCGTGCGCCGCGATGTGCACCAGCCAGGCGCCGTCCATGGCGGCCATCACCCGCTCGACCACCGCGTTGCCCCCGGCCAGGACGACCGCGTCGGGATACTGCGCGGCCAGGTGCCGGACCTCCGCGTCGCCTGTGACCAGCCTCGGGCCGCCGACCAGGACAACTCTGCGTTCCCGCGGCGGGTCGGCGCGGCGCGCTCGCAGCCACGCGGACGCCGACGGCGCCACGGCCGTCGGCCGCTCCCGCAGGGACGGCATCAGGCCCCAGGGAACCGCGTGCAGGCGCCCGGTCGGCACGACGACGGCCGGCCCGCCACGAAGCAGGCGCACCGACTCGCCGAGCAGGTTCACCTCGAGCCGCTGGCCGATCTGGGTCAGGTCGAGCCGGTAAGTCCCGCGGCCGGCTCCTTCGCGCCGCAGCGCGAACAGCGCATGAGCCAGCGAGTGCATGGCCGCCTGCGTCGGGCCCACGTGCGCCAGGTGCAGCCGCCCCCGGGAGGCCACGACGGCGTACAACTGTCCGTTGACGTCGGTGAGCTCGAGCAGGTCGGTCTCGCCCAGCTGTGCCAGCAGATCAGCGATGATGAAGGGCTCGGCAGGGCCGGCCGCCACCGACGGGGTGCGCAGAGCGCGCTGGCGCACGGCGGTCTCAAGCCGATGACGCTCCCGCTGCAGCGTGAGTGTGCCCGCGCGGCCATCCGAGGCGCTGTCAACCCGGGCGGCGACATGCCGCAGGGCGACGAGGTCGGCGACCAGTTCGCCATCGTCGGGCGGGCACACCGGGGTGATCCGGAGCACCGTAGCCCGCCAGCGCTCACTCCATACCAGGAGCTGCCGGGCGTCTCCCCGGCGCACCGCGTGCCGCAGTACCATACCCGCCAGCTCCGCGCCCCGAGCGGTGGCCAGCGTGCGCAGCTCGGTGGCGCCCAGCGTCCGCAGGTGCAGGTCGAGCAGGGCCAGGCCACGGTCGCACGCGGCCAGCATGCCCCGCTCGCGCCCCTCGGCCTGGCACCATATCGCCTGGGCCAGCCAGCCGGCGCTGCGGATGCGCGGCGGGCCGCGGTGCCGGGCGGCCGCGGCGGATCGCAGGTGGCGGCCGGCCTCATCGCGCCGGCCCTGGGCCAGCGCCAGCCGGCCCGTCAGCAGGTGGGCGTCGACCGCCCGCCTGGCATCCAGCTCATCCAGCCGCGCGGTCACCCGCCGGGCCGCCGTCAGCAGGGCGGCCGACCGATCGCCCCCGGCGAACTGGCAGAGCAGCAGGACCAGCTCCGCTCGCGCCGCCCACCACGGCCGCTGCTGGCGGCGGAACAGCCGCAAGGCTTCGGCGCTGCGGCGCTGCGCCAGGTCGAAGTCGCTTACCGCGGCGGCGGCGAGAGCCGAGGAATACAGCAACTCGGCGTGTCTCGCCGCCGACCCGCGGTGCCTCTCGATCGCGGACACCGCCGCGTCGACCTCGCGCAGGGCGTCCCGGGCCAGGCCCGCCGCGAGCAGCACCGTGCACTTGTCGACGACCAGTTCGGCCTTGAAGACCCCCAGCTGATCGAACAGGCTTTGCGCGTGGTCGAGATGGGCGAGCGCGGTGGGGAGATCACCGCGGGCGAGCGCCGCCACGCCGCGCTCCTGGCGCGCGGTCGCGTACTCCAACTGCTGGCCACATGTGATCCACAGCGCCTCGACCTGGGCGTAGTCCCGGTCGGCCCGCTCTATATCGCCCAAGGCGAGATACGCCCACGCTCGGAAGTGCAGGGCACGCGCTTCCCAGAACCAGGTCGCCCCGGCCGGACAGCAGGTCGACGGCGGCCTGGGCATCCCGCAGAACCTCGGCATTGCGGCCCAGGATCCACATAGCACCGGCCCGGCGGACCAGGATCTTGCCCGCCGGGATGCCGCGACTGTGCTGCACCAAGGTGTCCAGGACCGACAAGCCGCGCCGCGTCTGCCCGGCCAGAACCCAGGCGGCACCCAGGCTGGCCAGGACATCGGATTCTTGATCGGTGTCTCCGGCCTTGCGCGCGAACCGGCCCGCATTCTTAAACTCCTTGATCGCTTCACCGATATCGCCGTGGTTCCGCAGGACCACGCCGATGGCCTGGTGCGCGAGCGCGGCCTGTGATGCCGACGGACGCTGAGCCAGCAGCTCACGAGCGGCCGCGAGGGCTTCCGATGGCCGCGATAGCGCCAAGGCCAGCAGCTTGTCCGGCTCCCCGGCCGCCGGAACGGCGTACGGGCCGGCTGACACCAGCAAATCGTATCAACGCGTCATATTTCGTCGAGTTCATTATCTGAGCGAAGGAGACACAAATGCCTATAACTGAACGCGTGAGGAACCAGATCGACCTCGTCCTGAACGGCCTTCCTGGCGCGGCAGCGTACCCTGGCCGCGACCGGTTTGACGATATCGACGACGTGGATTACCTCTACCGCGAGCACACGATCCTCACTCGGGAACAGGACGCGAACCGCGTCGACGCCGCGATCAGGGCGACCTTCGATGAGGTGGGTTACGGAGAGCTGCCCGAGGGGGATGCGCGGCAGATCCAACGCGAGCGTGTCCCGGCTACCAGGGGGGTTATCCGCTTCGCGGTACCTCAGACCCGGCTGCTGGTACCGGACATTCTCGACCGCCTCGACCGGGAGCTCGGGTCTGGGGTGGCCACGCCGGACCACATACTCTACGTGTGCCCGGAGATCTGCCCCGCGACCGAGCCGATCCAGGTGCCGCCTGGCACCGTCGATCCCGTCCCGCCCCCCGGCTTGAACGCACGAGGCTGCCGTCCGTGCCGCGGCGTTCCCCGGCCCGAATGCGACGGCAGGGGCGTATTCCTTTCCATCGTGGACACCGGGCTGATGCCTGACGCCGCCGCAGGTCACCCCTGGCTCACCGGGGTAAAGGGCGCAACGGAGAACCCGTACACCACGCTGACCGACGGCAGTACCATCATCGTGCCGTACGCCGGGCACGGAACGTTCGTCGCCGGGGTCGCACGCTGCATGGCCCCGAAGGCAGCGGCCTACGTCGAGAGGGCCTTCGACATCGCGGGCGCCGACTTCGAGTCGATGCTCCGGCCCAGCCTGGAGGACGCCCTCGACCGGAACCCGGACATCCTCGTGTTCACCTTCTGCACGACGACGCGCAACGATGAGTCGCTGATCACCTTCGACGAGTTCTTCGACACCCGCATCCGTTACCTGAAGGGTCTCGTCGTGCTGGCGCCCGCGGGCAACGACGGGCGGCACCGCCGCGTGTGGCCGGCCGCCTACTCCGAGGTGCTCTCGGTGGGCGCGCTGTCCGCGAACGGACGGGATCGGGCGCACTTCAGCAACTACGGCAAGTGGGTCGACCTCTACGCACCCGGCCAGGACCTCATCAACGCCTTCCCGCTGGGGACCTACGTGTGCACCGAGCCTCCGGTCGGGCAGCACCGGACGTTCCACGGGATGGCCAAGTGGAGCGGGACGTCGTTCTCCACTCCCGTCGTGGCCGGGCTGATCGCGGCCCGGATGTCCGCGACCGGGGAGAACGCGCGGCAGGCGGCGGATTCGCTGCTGCGGCTGGCCTGCAGCCAGGCGATCCCCGGAGTCGGCGCCGTGCTCTACCCCGGCCAGGCCTGCTGTGAGGTGTGCGACTGCCACTAGCGCAGGCCGGCCTCGACACGCTCGCGGGCGGCGCCACCCCGGGGCGGCGGTGCGGGCGGCTCGGGCACGCACCGATGGCCGTTCGGAATGAATGGCGTGATTTCAGCGGCCGGAGACGGCCCAGCGGCGGATCATGTCGATGCGGGCCCGGATCTGGTCCGCCGTGGCCTGGGGCAGCGGCGGGCCGCCGCAGGTGCGGCGCAGTTCGGCGTGGATGACGCCGTGCGGCTGGCCGGTGCGGTGGCTCCAGGCGCCGACCAGGCCGTTGAGTTCCTTGCGGAGCGCGGCGAGCGCCTGGCGGCTCACCGGGGGGGCGGCCGGCTGGGCGGCTTCCGGGGCGGTGCTGGCCGCGGGGGCGGTGCTGGCCGCGGGGCTGGCCGTCGCGGCGCGGGAGCGGGCGGCGACCTGGGCGTGCTGGCGGCTGCGCAGCAGCGTGCGGACCTGGTCGGGTTCCAGCAGGCCGGGCAGGCCGAGGAAGTCCTCTTCCTCCGGCGAGCCCGCCGCCGCCGCGGTGCCGAACTCACCGCCGTCGTACAGCACCCTGTCGAAGTGCGCCGAGGCGTTGAGCGGCTGGAAGGCGGGCTCGTCGAACATGTCCGGGGTGTCACGTTCCCGCTGAGCCTCGGCGAGCGCGAGTTCGTCCTCCGGCGTCTGTTCGAGCGGGGAACGAAGCACATGGTCTCGTTCGGCTTCGAGTTCGGCGGCGTAGGACAGCAGCACCGGCACCGACGGGAGGAACACCGACGCCGTCTCGCCGCGGCGCCGCGCGCGCACGAACCGGCCGACCGCCTGCGCGAAGAACAGGGCCGTGGACACGCTGGTCGCGTACACGCCGACGGCCAGGCGCGGGATGTCCACCCCCTCCGACACCATCCGCACCGCGACCATCCAGCGGTCATCGGAGGTGCCGAACGCGGAGATCTTCTTGCTCGCGGCCTTATCGTCGGACAGCACCACGACGGGCCGCTTGCCGGTCAGGCCGCGCAGCAGGGCCGCGTAGGCCCGCGCGTCCTCGTGATCGCCCGCGATGACCAGGCCGCCGGCGTCGGGCATGCCCCGGCGGACCTCGGTCAGCCGCTTGTCGGCGGCCTCGAGCACCCGGCTGACCCACTCCCCCGCCGGGTTGAGCGCCGTCCGCCAGGCCTGGGCGATCTGATCCTTGGTCATCGGCGTGCCGAGGGTGGCCGTGATCTCGTCTCCGGCCCGGGTGCGCCAGTGCATCTCACCGGAGTAGGCCAGGAAGATCACCGGCCGGACCACGGTATCCTCCAGCGCGGGCCCGTAGCCGTAGACGTAGTCCGAGGAACTGCGCTTGCCGCCGCCCGGTTCATCGACGTAGGTCACGAAGGGAATCGGGTTGGCGTCGCTGCGGAACGGCGTGCCGGTCAGGGCCAGCCTGCGCCGGGCCGGGTCGAACGCCTCCTTGACCGCGTCGCCCCAGGACAGCGCGTCGCCCGCGTGGTGGACCTCATCGAAGATAACCAGCGTGCGCCGGTTCTGCGTGCGCTGCCTGTGCAGCGCGGGGTGCGCGGCGACCTGCGCGTAGGTGACCGCGACGCCGGCGAAATCGGCGCCGGCGCGGCCCTGGGCGTTGCGGTAGGCGGAGTCGATCGCGATGCCGAACCTGGCGGCCGCCTCGGCCCACTGATGCTTGAGGTGCTCCGTCGGCGTGACGATCGTCAGCGTGGCGACCTCGCGCCGGGCCAGCAGCTCCGCGGCGATAGTGAGCGCGTACGTGGTCTTCCCGGCCCCGGGCGTGGCGACCAGCAGGAAGTCGCGCCGCGGCAGCTTGAAGTACTCGTGATAAGCGTCCTTCTGCCAGCCGCGCAGCCCGAGGAGAGGATCAGTGGTGCTCACGAGACCGAAATGTTACCGGGCTCTGCTGGCCCCTGGCGCTGGTCAGCTGCCGCCCTCGCCCTCGCCTGGGGGGAGATGCTCGTAGATCTCCTTGCAGGTGGGGCAGACCGGATACCGCTTGGGGTCCCGGCTCGGCACCCACACCTTACCGCAGAGGGCGGTGACGGGCGTTCCCGTCACCATGCTGTCCACGATCTTGCTCTTGTCGACGTAGTGCGCGAACCGCTCGTGATCACCGTCGCCGTGCGACGTACGGGGCCGGACATCCTCCTGGATGCGCGTGTCCTGCTCGGGGAGAACCTCAGTACCGCTCACATCTGGTGAGTCTACGTGGTCTGGGCGTCACGCGTCCTCGATGAACGCGGACTAATTCAGGCCCGGATCGTCCGGATACGTGGCTACGTAGGCGAGTTCGCCCCCCTGCCGGCGCAGCACCGCCGACCACAGCCGGGCCGGCTCGGGCAGAATGCGTCGGATGGTTCTGCGGGCACCACGTACCAGGCGCCCTCGTCGATCTCCGCCTGGAGCTGGCCCGCACTCCAGCCTGCATAGCCCGCGTACACCCGCAGCGAGACGATCGAGGCGGCGAGCAGCCCCGGCGGGGCGTCCAGGTCGACGAGGCCGAGCCGGGCCATGGCGGGCGCGCCGTCCAGCGGGTGCCAGCCGACCGGCTCGTCGGTGCCCGGCACGTGGGCGAGCGCGAGCGCGCTGTCCGGCGCGACCGGGCCGCCGTTGAACACGACGGACGGGTCGGTCGCGAGCTCGGTCCACGGCTCGAGCACCTGGCCGACGGGGACCTGCGTCGGCCGGTTCAGCACGACGCCGAGCGTGCCCTGCTCGACCTCGTGCTCCACGACCAGGACGACGGTACGGCGGAAATTGGGATCGCCGAGCACCGGGGTGGCGACGAGCAGGCGGCCCGCCAAGGCTACTTCGTCCATGTACCTATCATCAGCCAGTGTGCTGGGTGGCGGCATCCCGCACCGCGACCGAGCCTGCGCGCCATGGCCACGTTGCTTCCCGCCTTCCCGCGTTTCGCCGGTCTCCGGCGTTTCGCCGGCCTCCAGGGTACGGCGCGCAACGCATACGCTGATCAGGTGAGCACCGAATCGGCACTCAGCGCGGCTCCCGAGCCAGGCGGCGCGAAACTGACGCTCGCCGTCGACGGGGATGATCCCGTGCCTGGCACGGGCGGGTCCCTGGCTGGCACGGGCGGGCCGGTGATCGACGTGACGAGGCTGCGGGTCGCCCTGGCGCGGCTGGCGCGCCTGGCTACGCCGGCACGAGCTGGCCGGCCTGACGCCGACGCAGCTCGCGGCGCTGGCCACCGTCGGGAGTTCCGGGCCGATCCGCCTCGGCGACCTGGCGGCCGTCGAGGGCATCGCCCCGTCCACGCTCACCCGGCTGGTGACCGCGCTCGAGGACAGCGGCTACGTCCGCCGGGACACCGATCCGAGTGACGCGCGGGCGAGCACGCTGGCCATCACGCCGCGCGGCCAGGAGGTGCTTGAGCGCATCCGCTCAGAGAGCACCCTGGTGCTGGCCGCGAGCCTGCAGATGCTGACGCCGTCGCAGCGCTCGGCGCTCGCGGACGCCCTTCCCGTCCTCGAGCAGCTCGCGGAGGCCGATCCGGCCGAAACCCGGGCCCGCTGACCTGTTACCGCGGCTCGCTCAGAACAGGAGCGCGGACAGGGCCGACCGGGCCCTGGTGACATGCGGATCGCGCGGCGGGAGGATCTCGAACAGGCTGACCAGGTGCGCGCGGGCTTGGTCTCGCTGGTCGCCGGCGGTTCGCCGCACCACCCCGAGCATCCGGTCGAACGCCTCGTCGATCCGCCCCGTGGCCAGGTCGATGTCGGCGACCCGGGTCTGGGCCCCGACGTCATCGGGATGCTCGGCCGCCGCCTTGCGGCAACGGACCTCGTCGTAGGAGCTGACCCGGCGGATCAGGTTGACCTGAGCCAGCCCGGTCCTGGCGACCGGATCGCCAGGCGACTCCTTCAGTTCCTGCTCGAACGCCTGCGCGGCGCCATCGAGATCGCCGCGCTCCATGGCCGCGCGGGCTTCGGCGTACGCCGGCGGGAGCGGCGAACCTCCTGGGCCGTTCGCAGCTGAAGCGCCCCGGCCCGGGGCCCCTGGGCGGGCGCCAGGGACGTTCGGCAGACCCGCGGCGGCGCGGGCGCTGCCGCCGGCCGCGTCCTCGTCGGCCTCCCCGTCGAGGTCAGCGGCCGTCCCTTCGGCCAGGCTCATGCCCATCTTCTCCGCCGCCGACAGGACCTGGCTGATCCACTGACGGACCTGGGCTTCCGGCATCGCGCCGAGGAAGCCGTCCACCAGCTGGCCGCCGAGGACCGCCACCACCATGGGGATGCTCTGCACCTGAAGGGCTGAGCTGAGCTGGGGGTTGGCATCGACGTCGACCTTGGCCAGAATCCACTGGCCCGCTGCCTCGGCGGCGAGCTTCTCCAGCACCGGGGAGAGCTGCTTGCACGGGCCGCACCACTCCGCCCACAGGTCCATGATCACAGGCGTGGTGCGGGAACGCTCGACCACGTTGGTGTTGAAGGTCTCCTCGGTGACGTCGATGACGGCCCCGCCGTTAGCTGCGGCGGGGCCGGGCTGGGGCGTCTGCTGCCTGCGCTGCGCGGCCGCCTGCCGCGCGCTCAGATCGACGGCTCCGTAAAGCGAAAAATCTCGCGGCTGCATAATCCCATCCTGCCGTACTCACGCCACTCGCCGATCCGGGGGGCTCCCCTCGTGGCCCGCTGTGATAACCCGCGGCCGGCCGTCGTTATGCCGGTTCTTCGAGCTTGCGGCCGAGATAGACGACCGCACCCGGATGATTTCCGGCTGGCCCGGTCGTCGATATTCAGTGCAGCCATAACATCGACCCCCTGGAGACAGTGATGGCGAGGACCACTGACCGGCTGGATCGTGCGAGCGCTGGCCATAATGCCGCTATGGATGAAGCAGTGCTGAGCTACATCGAGGGCGTCGACCCCGTGCACCGCCCGCTGTTCGACCGGATTCACGGGCTGATCCTCGCCGCCCATCCCGAGGCGGACGTGGTCATCTCCTATCAGATACCCGCTTACAAGGTCGGCCGGCGCTGCCTGTACGTCGGCGCGTGGAAGCACGGCGTATCGATTTACGGCTGGCCGCAGGAGCGGGCCGCTGAATTCATCGCCCGGCATCCCGAGCTCAAGACCAGCAAGGGGACAATCCAGCTGCGCCCGCAAGACGCGGCAGGCCTCGGTGATGACGAGCTTCTCGCCCTGGTCAGCGCCGCTCTGGACGCCTGATCCGGGACCGCTACCGCGATCACCTCGGCCAGCACGACGACGAGGCGGGCGACACGTGGATAGCGCTACTGCACCGCCCGGGTCCGGCCGCGCCGGTCAGCGGGACCCTGTTCGAGGACCCGCGATTGGGTGAGCACGTCGCGTTCCTCAACCGGGTATAGCGGCCCTACACCGAGCGCAGGGCCCGGCTGGAAGCGCTCGGCCTGGACGCCGGCCCGGTCCGCACGCCGCCGTGGCACCGCGGCGGCGCGGCGGCGCGGCGGCGCGGCGGCGCGGCCCAGGTACTGGCCGAGAGCGTCGCGAAGGGCCTGGAAGGAGTGGTCGGCAAGCCGCTGGACTCCGCCTACCATCCAGGCCAGCTGACGGCGGCATGCCTGCCAGCCAGCCAGCCAATCTCAGCCGTCACTGTAGCATCTGTTGTGCTACTGTGGCCCGATGAGTGACACTCCTGCGGGCGGGCGGGACCCGCTGCCCGCGAGCGTGGAGCAGCCTGACCGGGGCGCCCGGCCCGGCCGGCCAGCGGCGCGCGCGAAGGCGGCCCAGCGGGCCCCGGCCAGGCAGCGGATAGGGATCAGGGAGCTGCGCCAGCACGCGAGCGTCTATGTCGACCTCGCCGAGAGGGGCTATACCGTGGACATCACCAACCGGGGGCGGCTGGTCGCTCAGCTGGTCCCGGTGCGGGAGCCTGGCAGCCCGCTGGAACGCCTGATCGCCGCCGGGATCATCGAATCGGCCGAGGAGCCGGGCGGGGTCGGCGATATCGAGCCCTATCCGTCGCCGGCCTCTCGGGCGGCCTGCCGCCAGCGAGCCCCGGGAACATGAACGCCGGTGATTTACCTCGACTCCTCGGCGCTGGTGAAGCTGGCCCTGACCGAACCTGAATCGGCGGCGCTGGCCCGCTGGCTCGCGGAACGCGCCGACCAGCCGCTGGTCTCGAGCTCGCTGCACCGGGCCGAAGTGCCGCGAGCGGTCTGGCGGGCCGAGCCCGGGGCCCTGCCGCGAAGCTACCGCCTGATCAAGCGCATTGCCAGGGTGGTGCTGACCGCCGACGTGCTCGACAACTCGGCCACCCTGCCGCCGCGGGAACTGAGCGCGGCGCAGGCCATCCACCTGGCCTCCGCGCTGGTGCTGAAGCGTGACCTGACCGCGTTCGTGGCCTACGACGAGCCGCTGCTCGCCGCGGCCAGGGAGGCCGGCCTTCCGGTGGCTTCTCCGGGTGCGCCCTAGCCACGCTTGCGGCGTCGCGGCTTGGGTTGGGATACCGGAGGCGGTCAGAAGGCGGCGGGCTCGGTGTAGGTGCCCCACTCGGCGCGCAGGACGCCGCAGATCTCGCCGAGGGTCGCCTCGGCGCGGGCCGCGGCCAGCATCGGCGGGACCAGGTTCTCGTCGGTGCGGGCCGCCCCGATCAGGGCGGCCAGGGCCGCGTCGACCGCGTGCTGGTCACGTACGGCGCGACGGCGGCCGAGCAGCTTGACCTGCTCCCGCTCGACTTCAGGGCTGATGCGCAGGATCTCGAGCGGCTCGGCGACCGTTTCCGTGTGGCAGTTCACGCCGACGATCCTCTTCTCGCCCTTCTCCAGCTTCTGCTGGCAGGAGAACGCGGCTTCGGCGATCTCGCCGATGAACCAGCCGTTCTCGATGCCCGCCAGGATGCCGCCGGTCATGGAGTCGTCCGGGCTCATCGCGCGGACCCGGGCGAAGATCGCCTCCGCTTCGGCCTCCATCCGGTCGGTGAGCGCTTCCACGTACCAGGACCCGCCGAGCGGATCGGTGACGTTCGTCACACCGGACTCTTCCATGATCACCTGCTGGGTCCGCAGCGCGGTCTCGGCGGCGGCCTCGCCTGGCAGCGCGAGCACCTCGTCCAGGGCGTTGGTGTGCAGCGAGTTGGTGCCGCCAAGGACCGCGGCCAGCGCTTCGATGGCGGTGCGGACGATGTTGTTGTCCGGCTGCGGGGCCGTCAGCGAGACGCCCGCCGTCTGGGTGTGGAAGCGCAGCCACTGGGCCCGCTCGCTACGAGCGCCGTAGACGTCGCGCAGCCACCGGGCCCAGATCCGCCGGGCGGCACGGAACTTCGCGATCTCCTCGAAGAAGTCGACGTGCGCGTCGAAGAAGAACGACAGGCCCGGCGCGAACTCGTCGACGTCCAGGCCGCGGGACAGGCCGAGCTCGACGTAGCCGAACCCGTCGGCGAGCGTGAAGGCCAGCTCCTGCACGGCCGTCGAGCCCGCCTCCCTGATGTGGTAGCCGGACACCGACAGCGGCTTGTACCTGGGGATGTTCTCGCCGCAGTACTGCATCAGGTCACCGATGAGCCGCAGGTGCGGGCGCGGCTCGAACAGCCACTCCTTCTGCGCGATGTACTCCTTGAAGATGTCGGTCTGCAGGGTGCCATCCAGCCGGGACGCGTCAGCGCCCTGACGTTCGGCCGCGACCAGGTACATGCAGAACAGCGGCACGGCGGGTCCGCTTATCGTCATCGACGTGGTGGTATCGGCCAGCGAGATGCCTTCGAAAAGCACCTCCATGTCGGCGGCCGAGTCGATCGCCACGCCGCAGTGGCCCACCTCGCCGAGCGAGCGGGGGTCATCGGAGTCGCGCCCCATCAGGGTCGGCATGTCGAAGGCCACGGAAAGGCCGGCGCCCCCGGCCCGCAGCAGCATCTTGTACCGCTCGTTGGTCTGGCGGGCGCTGCCGAAGCCGGAGAACTGGCGGATCGTCCACGGCTTGCCCCGGTAACCGGTGGGATGGATGCCGCGGGTGTAGGGAAACTCCCCCGGCCAGCCGATGCGCTCCATATCCGGCACCACCGCCCCTCGGGGCGGGCCGTAGACCGGTTCGACCTCGACCCCGGACAGCGTGGTGAAGTCGGCGTCACGCTTGCGCGCCTGGTCAAACCGGCGCTGCCAGCGTTCCCTGCCGTCTTGGGGGCCGTCTTGGGGGCCGCATTCGGGGTTGCTGGGTTCGGCCTGCGCCTGCGCGTCCATGATCCTTGCCTCCGTATGGATTAGCCCTCTGAGCAATAGTAGGATGTCCTACTAGTTTTGGATAGTAGGACGTCCTACTATCTTCTTCGGATCAGGCCCGCCGCGTGCCGCCCCGGCGGCGTGCCAGGAGGACAGCGGCACGCAGGAGGGACCGTTCTGGAAAATTTATGAAGCCACCTGACCTGCGAAAATCACGTCAGGAGGCACGCATGGCAGTAAAATGACCGTGGTCAGGCGGGCTGCCACAGCTCGACCCGGTTGCCCTCGGGATCGGTGACCCAGCCGAACCGGCCGACACCCTGCATGTCCTGCGTTTCCCTGGCCACGTCCGCTCCCCTCGCGCGCAATTGCGCGAGCATCGCATCCAGGTCGCGGACCCGGAAGTTGAGCATGGTCCGCTGGGCGCGAGACCCGAAGTAGCCGGTCTCGGACTCGAACGTCGCGAACACCGTCAGCCCGGCTCCCTGACGCCACAGGCCGTTCTCATCGGCGTCCAGGCCCAGGCAATCGCGATACCACGCGCTCAGGGCCGCCGGGTCAGCGGCCCGCATGAAGTACCCGCCGATGCCAAGCACACGTTCCATGCCGCTATCTTGCCAGGACGGCGATCGGGCGGGCTGGCACTACACCATCGCCAAGGTTGATTGATACATGCGTGCAGGTCAGGGGCTGTTTGTCCCGGGTTCCCCAGGATCGGGCGATCTCGCGGCACAGAAAAAGAATTTTCTGTGCAACCAATGAGGGGGTTACATCGTCTCTTAAGAGCGCAAGGCGGGGAAACGGCCTTAGCGCGCAGCGGTGGCCCGGACGTCACGGGGGCGCGCCCGGGCCAGACCCCCAAGGCGAGCGTGCGATTCCGGCCGCCGGCCAGGAATGTGGTAGACGTTGCCGTATCACACGGGTGTTCTTGAGGACGCCCCGACCGGCCCCGACATGATCTTCATGCCGGGCGGCGGACGCGCGGGGCGTGAAGCCGCGCCGTTCCCGTCGCCTGCCGGGAACGCCATCGAGGGAGATCCGGTGGGCACCGCCGCTGGTGAGGTCGACGCCGACGCCGCCGAAGAGCTGTTCAAGACCGTGTATCCCAGGCTGGCCGGCTGGGTCAGGCGGCTGGTCGATGACGACGACACCGCGCACGAGATCGCGTCCGAGGCCTTTGTCCGGCTGCTGTCCCGCTGGACGCGGGTAGAAAGCCCGCAGAGCTACCTTTACATGATCGCCACCAACTTGATCCGCGACCACTGGCGCAAGACCGAGCGGGAACGGCGGGCCATCCGCAGCGTCACCGCGGGCGCGTCCCTCGACCCGGTCGCCTACCCGGCGCAGGACGTGGACGTCCGCAACCTCATCGCGTCCCTGCCGCCGCGGCTGCGCGACCCGTTCCTGCTGCACTACTACGGCGGCTTCGGGATCAGGGAAGTCGCGGCGCTGCTGCACCGGCCGGAGGGCACCATCAAGGCGGACCTGTTCGCCGCGCGCGCCAGGCTGAAGACGGCGCTTGGGGAACGTGATGGCTGACCGCCACGACGACGTTGACTCCTGGCTGAGCGGTCGGATCGATCCGCTCTCGCCGCCGCCGGGCACGTTCGAGCTGATCAAGCGGCGCGCGCGGCGCCGCAAGTACCGCAGGCTGGCCATCACCGCGAGCACGGCGGCGGTGATCGTCGCCGCGGCGGTGACGGTCCCGCAGGTCGTCAAGCTGCCCGTGCTTAACCCCTCGACCAACTCGGCCACGGCGGCCGGGCGCGCTTCGGCCACGGCGTCCACCGGGGGCGGCCGCGCCGAGTCGTCATCGTCCGCGCGCCCGCCGACCGCCACCGATTCGCTGGCACCCGCGGCCGCGCTCGCGGGCGTGCCCGCTAACTTTCGTCCCACCTCCGTCACCTTCGTCGGCACCAGGACCGGCTGGGTGATCGGCCAGGCCGGGACGCCGGGCCACTGCGCCACGCAGTACTGCACGTCGGTGGCGCGTACCGACGACGCGGGGAAGACCTGGAGCGGCGTCCCGGCGCCGGTCACCGGACCGGCCGACGGCGCCGCCGGAGTGAGCCAGATCAGGTTCCTCAACCTCGATGACGGCTGGGCGTTCGGGCCCGAGCTGTGGGCGACCCATAACGGCGGCGACACGTGGACTCAGGTCGCTACCAGCGGGCTGCGGGTTACCGGCCTGGAGACGGTGGGCGACCGGGCGTTCGCGCTTTTCGCGTCCTGCGCCGGCCGGGCGTCCGGCGTCGGCTGCACGAGCTTCACGCTCTTCTCCTCTCCCGCGTCCGGCGGCGGCAGCTGGACGCCGGTCGGCGCCTCGACCTCGGGGCTGACCGACGGCGCGCCTGACGAGGCCGCTTCCCTGGTGCTTACCGGCGGCCGCGGCTTCCTGCTCGCGCCGGGCGGCCAGCTGTACGCCGGGCCGGTGGACGGCAGCGGGGCGTGGACGGTGGTGAACTCGATCACGCCGTCGTGTCCGGTCGGCCCGGCGCAGGCGGACGGGCAGCCGACGGGGGCGCTGCTTGGCGCGGTGAACGCGAGGGAGCTCATCCTGACCTGCGCCGCCGTCGGGGCCGGCGCGGGTTCTGGCGCGGGCGGGCAGAAGAAGCTGGTCTTCTCGTCGCCGAACGGCGGGGCCAGCTGGATAGCGGTCGCGCAGGCGCCTACCGCGGGGATCGCGACGTCGGTGGCCGCCAGTCCCGCGGAGACCGTCGTGCTCGCCACGAACCAGGGCATCGACGTGCTGCCGGCCGGCGCCATCGCCTGGCAGACGGCGACCCTGGGCGCGGCGGCACCCCCCGGCGGGTTCAGCTACGTGGGGATGACCACCGATTCCCAGGGGATCGCCCTGCCCGCCAGCCCGGCGTCGGGCACGGTCTGGTTCACCTTCGACGGCGGGCAGACCTGGAAGCCTTCACACCTCAACGGCTCCTAGGAGTCCGGGCTCGCTGCGGGGATGGGCGTTGCCGGGATGGGCGTTGCGGGGATGAAATCGCCGGCCGTCAGCCGCAGCTCGCGGAACAGGTTGAAGATCTCCTTCAGCTGACCTTCCTCGAATCCGCCCAGCCCGAACTCCGCGGCCATCAGGTCGGCGGTGGCTTGCTCCACCACCGCGCGCCCGGCGTCGGTGACCTCGGCGAGCGTGCCGCGGCCGTCGGCCGGGTTCGGCCTGCGGATCACCATCTGCTGCCCTTCCAGGCGGCTGATGATGTTCGTGACGCTGGTGGGATGCACCATGAGCCGTTCGCCGATCACCCGCAGCGGCAGCGCGCCGCGGCGGCTGAACGTGAGCAGGACCAGCGCCTCGTACCGCGCGAACGTCAGCCCGTAGGGCCGCAGCAGCGCGTCAAGCTCAGCGAGCAGGATCTGCTGGGCGCGCATGATCGAGGTGACCGCGGCCATCGACGGCGAGGCGCCGAACCGGGCGGCCCAGATCTGCGCGGCCCGGTCGATGGGATCGTAGGGCAACTCGAGCGGCTTACTCACGGGCCCAACCGTATTCCGTATCTCAGCCCGCGTGCTGGCTAAGCAGCTCGTCGGCGGCCTGGAAGGGGTCGAGCGAGCCGTCGGCGACCTGGCGGGCCAGCTCGTCGAGGCGGCTCGCGGCCAGCCGGCCGCGCAGCCTGGCGAAGGCCAGCGCGGTAATCTCCTCGCGCGCCCTGGCCTGGCGTCGTCTTTCCAGGTTCTGGCCGGAGCTGAGCCATGACCAGTGCTCGTCCAGGCCGCCGACCAGGTCGTCGATGCCCTCGCCCTTCATCGCGACGGTCGTGATGATGGGCGGCTTCCAGTCACCGGGCTGCCGCGGCGCCAGCCCGATCATGTTGCGCAGGTCGCGTACCACCTGCTGGCTGTCCGGCTTGTCGGCCTTGTTCACCACGAACAGGTCGGCGACCTCCAAGATGCCGGCCTTGGCCGCCTGGATCGCGTCTCCCATCCCCGGCGCGAGCAGCACAAGCACGGAATCGGCGAGCGAGGCGATCGCGACCTCGGCCTGCCCGACGCCGACCGTCTCGATGATGATCAGGTCGAATCCGGCCGCGTCGAGCACCCGGATGGCCTGCGGCGTCGACGCGGCCAGGCCGCCGAGGTGCCCCCGGCTGGCCATCGACCTGATGAACACCTGATCGTCGGTGGCGTGATCCTGCATCCGCACCCGGTCGCCGAGCAGCGCGCCGCCGGTGAACGGCGACGTGGGATCGACCGCGAGCACGGCGACCCGGGACCCCGCGGCCCGGAACGCGCCCACGAGCGCACCGGTCACCGTGGATTTCCCCACTCCGGGCGAGCCCGTGAGCCCGATGATCCGGGCCCCGCCCGTACTGGGCAGAAGATCTTTTATGACCGAACGGACCGATGGTGACTCATCCTCGACCAGTGAGAGCAGCCGGGCCAGCGCGCGGATGTCCCCGGCGCGGACCCGGGCGAGCTCGGTCGCGGCGCTCGGATCTTCGCGGGCCTGGGTGGTACCAGCCACGGGCCGGCTAGCCGCGGACCCGGAACAGCAGCGCCTCGCCCTGGCCGCCGCCGCCGCACAGCCCGGCGGCGCCCAGGCCGCCGCCCCGGCGGCCGAGCTCGTAGATCAGGTGCACTGTGATCCGGGCGCCGGACGCGCCGACCGGGTGGCCGATCGCGATCGCGCCGCCGTTGACGTTCACGATCTCCGGGCTGACGCCCAGGTCGCGCATTGACTGGAGCGCGACGATCGCGAACGCCTCGTTGATCTCGATCAGGTCCAGGTCCGCCACGGCCAGCCCGGCCTTGGCCAGGGCTTGCTTGATGGCGTTGGAGGGCTGGGAGTGCAGCGAGTTGTCCGGGCCCGCGACGTTACCGTGCGCGCCGACCTCGGCGAGTACCGTGGCCCCCGCCCGCTGCGCCGCTTCGGCCGACATCACCACCACCGCGGCGGCGCCGTCGGAGATCTGCGAAGCGGTACCGGCGGTGATCGTGCCGTCCTTGGCGAAGGCGGGCCGGAGCTTGGCCAGCGATTCCGCGGTCGTGTTCGGGCGGATGCCCTCGTCCTCGGTCGCCAGCACCGGCTCGCCGCCGCGCTGCGGGATGGGCACGCCGACGATCTCGGCGGCGAGCAGGCCGTCCTTGACCGCGGCGGCCGCGCGCTGGTGGCTCGCGGCGGCGAACCCGTCCTGCTCGGCCCGGGTGATGCCGAGCTTGCGCCCGCTGTTCTCGGTGGACTCGCCCATCGACAGGTGATCGAAGGCGTCGGTAAGGGAGTCCAGGGCCATTGAGTCGATGGCCTCGAAGGGGCCGTATTTGTAACCGAACCGGGAGTTCGGGAGGAGGTGCGGGGCCCGGGTCATGGACTCCATGCCGCCGGCCACGACGATGTTGTACTCGCCGAGCCTGATCGCCTGTGCCGCCAGCGCGATCGCGTTCAGGCCGGACAGGCAGACCCTGTTGACCGTCATCGCGGGAACGGTCATCGGGACGCCGGCCGCGACGGCTGCCTGCCGCGACGTGATCTGGCCCGCGCCGGCCTGCAGGACCTGCCCCATGATCACGTACTCGACCTGATCGGGACGGACGCCCGCCCGTTCCAGGGCCCCAGCGATGGCGACACCCCCCAGTTCGCTGGCAGACTTACTGGCGAGGGACCCGAGCAGGCGGCCTACCGGAGTCCTCGCGCCACCGACAATGACCGGCTGACGTGGTTCGCTCATATCAGTAACGATACCTATTCGGGCTCGGAAGGAAATATGGTGCTACCGCTGCTAACCCGTATCGATCATGTCGGCGTGGCCTGTCGCGACCTGGACAAGTCGATCGGGATATACCAGGCGACGTTCGGGCTCGAGGTGGTGAGCCTGGAGGTGCACGAGGCCCAGGGGGTGCGCGAGGCCATGCTGCAGGTCACGGCGGGCGCGGCGAGCGCCGGCGCCGGCCCGGGCGGGGGGAGCTACGTTCAGCTGCTCGAGCCGCTGGGGCCTGACACCCCGGTGGGCAAGTTCATCGCCCGTCGCGGCGAGGGACTTCATCACGTCGGGTACGGCGTCAGCGACATCAGCGAGGCGCTGTCCGCGATCGGCGCCACCGGTGTCCGGCTCATCGACGAGCGGCCCAGGCACGGGTCCATGGGCGCGTCGATCGCCTTCCTGCACCCGGCCGATCTCGGCGGTGTACTGACCGAACTCGTCCAGGCTGCGGGCCGCGCATAACCCGCAGACCGGATCGAAACGGATTCACCGGGCGCATAAGATGGAGAACTCCGAAGGGGCCCGCCAAAGCACCCGAGGAAGAGTAGTCTGCCTGTCACCGGGCGAGGGTCGCACCCGCATGGCTGACACCCGCCGTACAAAATTCGCCTCCTTCACGTCTAGCCAGGATTAGGCCATATGCAATCGGACATTGACGCCCAGCTGACCAACTTCTTCGAAGAGGCCCCACCGCGCGAGTTCGCCACGGTGATGCGGGGCTACGACCGCCATCAGGTCGATGAGCACATCAGGCAGATCGAAACTGAAGCGCGCACGCATCGCGAGCAAGCTCAGACCTTGAAGCGGGACCTGTCCGAGGCGCACCGCCAGATCCAGGAGCAGGAACGCCCGACGTACTCAGGTCTGGGTGCGCGTATTGAACAGCTGCTCAGGCTGGCGGAGGAGCAGGCCACAGAGTTGGTCCAGGCGGCCAGGTCCGAGGCCAACGAGATCAAGGCCGGCGCCAAGGTCGACGCGGCCGAGTTCCGGGCCGCGGCCGAGAACGAGGCGTCCGAGCTGCGCGCGAACGCCAAGCGCGAGACCGATGACCTGCGGGGCGCGGCCGAGCGCGAGGCCGACTCGATCAGGACCACCGCCAGGCGCGAGTCCGACGAGCTGACCAACACCACCGAGCGCGAGGCGGCCAAGCTCCGGGCCACCGCCGATCACGAGGTCGCGGACAAGCGGGCCGCGGCCGAGCGCGACATCGCCAAGCTGCGCACCAGCACCGAGCGCGAGGTCGCCCAGCTCAAGGCCACGGCCAAGCGCGAGCGCGATGAGATCCTCACCACCTCCAAGCGCCAGGCCGACGAGATGCGCAGCCAGGCGCAGCGGATCCTGGAGGAGAGCGAGGCCCAGCGGGCGCAGGCCGAGGCCGAGTTCGAGATCCAGCTCGCGGCGCGCCGGGAAGAGGCCGAGCGCCAGGAAGCCGAACGGCTTTCCGCCGCCCAGTCCGCCACGCAGAAGCTGGTCTCCGAGGCTGAGCAGCGCGCGTCCACGGCCGAGCAGCGGGCGGCCAAGGCCAGCGCGCAGGCCGACCAGACCCGGCGGGACGCCGACTCGCACGCCAGGCAGCTGGTCAGCAACGCCAAGAAGAACGCCGACCAGATCGTCAGCCAGGCCAAGTCCCAGGCCGAGCAGATGCTCGCCGAGACCAAGGCGGATGCCGAGCGCCGGCGTGCGGCCGCGCAGCGCGAGGTCGACGAGCTCACCCGGCAGAAGGACAGCATCGCCACCCACCTGGCGCAGGTGCGCCAGCTGCTCGGCGGGCAGATGCCCGACGTGGGCGCCGCCATGCAGGCCATGGCGCCGAAGCCGGCCATCGCGGCCGACCCGGCTCCGCCATCCCCGGCCGCGCCCCGCAACGGGGCCTCCGGCGGGGCCGCGCCGACCACCGTGCAGCCGGTTCAGCCCGCGGGCGGCCACCAGGCCACTGCGGTGTCAGCGGCGGCCACGCAGGTTCAGCGGCCGGTCAACGGCACCAACGGTTCTACCGCGACGGCGCAGGCCACCAAGCAGGCGGCCAACGGCGGCAAGGAAGACGATGAGGACTGGTGGACTGAGTAGGGGCTAGGCGCGGGGCCGAGTTCGTGGAGACGTGGGAGGCGGTTCGCTCCCGCAGGAACGTCCGGTCGTTCGAGGACAGGACCCTGCCCGAGGATCATCTTAACGAGATCCTCGAAGCGGGCAGGCGTGCGCCTTCGTCCCAGAACTGGCAGCCGTGGGATTTCGTCGTGGTCACCGACCGCGAGCAGCTCATTAAGCTCTCGCAGACGTGGCAGGGTGCCGGGCACGTAGCCCGCTCGGCGGCGACGGTCGCCTTGGTCGCGTCGCCGCCCGATCAGGAGCGGCGGCGCGGCACCCTGTACTACGACCTGGGGCAGGCCACGGTGAGCATGATGCTCGCCGCGGCCAGCCTGGGCATCGGCAGCTGCCACTCAGCGGTCGGCGACCAGGACCTGGCCCGCGAGGCGCTCGGCTTCCCGGCGGATAAGTTCTGCGCCTACATGATCTCGTTCGGATACCCGGCGGACCGGCCGCTGTCCCTGATCCGGCGGCCCAACCGGCGGCCTTTCGACGAGGTCGTGCACCGCGGCCACTGGTAGCGTTGCTTCACGATCGTTCTTTCGGGAGTAAGCGTCAGGCTGCGCTGCGCTCAAAACGGTGTCGCTCGTCATCGCGTGTCATGGCGCCCTCTATCGGGGGTGCGCTGTCGCACAAAGATTGCAGATAGATCTGCAGCAGGCCGCCCGGCGACTCGCGGCGGGCACACCCGCCACCGCCGGGGCGCATGAGTATCCGCCAGTACGACAACCCTCACTCAACCACCCTTACCGGGGCTGGGGCCGGCTCGAAGTTCCATCGTCCGGGAGAGCGGGCCGGCCCACCAGGCGCGTGTCGATGTCGTGGATGGTCGGCATCACCGAGGTGAGCGCGCCGCTTGCCTCGACTGCTGCCTTTCGCTTTCTGACCTTGGCCTCGGCCTTGGCCGCGGCGGCGACGAGCCGCCGGTTGGCTTCTCTGCGCCGCCGGACGCGCTTAACCGCCTTGACCACGCGATCGGCCGCGACCAGCAGGCAGACCAACAGGACAACCACAACAGCGATAGCCAGGGTCACAGGCATCTCCCGTTACATCGTTCGTAGACAGTCCGCACGCACAGTAAAGCCTGTGCTCACAGGATTTTCCAAACCGTACTTATGTGACTAACTGGGGCGAGGGTGGCTTTCCGGCTGTTACGATGCTCGCTCCGGCGCCTCAGCGCGCCGGGGCGAGAAGGGGAAGTGGGCCGCCCGGTTGAACGGGCCGGGTGGCCCGAAGCCCCTACTGTCTCACGGCCGCAGCAGGCCGAGCAGCCAGCCGGGCCCGACGACCGTCGCGCCCGCGGCCACGCTCCTGTCCCCCAGCTCGCGATCGGCGGTCACGACCACTCGGCGGCCGCCCAGGTCCCGCACCACCGCCACGACGGCGTTGTCGCCCGACCCGCGCGCCTGCACGACCGTCACCGCACCGGACCGCACGTCACTGTCCCGAAGCGAATGGCTCACGACGGCCTGCGGGTCCGCGGCGGAAATCCGGGCGGCGGCGGCCTTGGCGGCGCCCTCCAGCACCATGACGAACCCCGGCGCACAGGCTTCGGCCGGCGCGCCGGCGCGATCCGGCGGACCCGACTCGGGCGGCGGAACCGCCTGGCCGCTGGCGGCTAGGTTTACCAGTTCGGCGTGGAGCCGGACGGCCGCTCCGGCCCGGTCACGCCACCAGCCGTCCGGGCGCGAACCCATGACGTTGGCGACGTCCACGACGATTGTGGCTGAAGGCTGGCAGATCCTGTTCTCCTACGTAAGCTGACGGCATGGCAGACGCGAAACTAGCCTGGCTAATCACCGACCAGGTATCCAGGCTACGGCAGCGCCAGACAGCGCCGCTGATCCTCGAGCTCGACCTGACCGATGGCCTGCCCGAGGGGCCCGTCACCGATCCGCTGTCCGCGATCATGGCCCGGCGCAAGGTCAGGCTGCCCGACGTCATCGAGGGCCTGCGGCGCGCACGCGACGACGACCGGGTCAGGGCGCTCGTGGCCAAGGTGGGCGGCGGCCACATCGGGCTGGCCAGGACCCAGGAAATACGCGAGGCGGTGGCCAGTTTCCGCGAGTCGGGCAAGCTTGCCGTCGCGTGGGCCGAGACCTTCGGTGAGTTCACCCAGGGAAACGTGCCGTACTACCTGGCGACCGCGTTCGACCGGATCTACCTGCAGCCGTCGGGGTCCGTCGGGCTCACCGGCATCGCGGTCGAGCAACTGTTCCTGCACGACGCGCTGGCCAAGATCGGCGTCGCCTTCCAGAGCGCGAAACGCCACGAGTACAAGTCAGCCGCCGACAACCTCACAGAACGCGGCTTCACCGGGCCCGCGCGCGAAGCGGCCGAACGCCTCGCCGTTTCGGTCGCCGAGCAGATCAGCGCCGCCATCGCCGAGCGCCGCGGCAAGACCATCGAGGACGCCCGCGCGCTGCTCGACCGGGGCCCGTTCCTGGCCGCCGACGCGCTGAGCGAGGGCCTGGTCGACGTGCTCGGCTACCGGGACGAGGTGTACGCCGCGGTACGCAAGGAGGCGGGCGCCGACGCGGTCCTGCAGTACGTCGGCCGCTACCAGCGGGCTCACATGCTGGCCCAGCGCGCGCGCCAGCTGCCTAAGCAGCGCGAGCGATTCGTCGCGGTGATTTACGCGTCCGGGCCGATCAGGCAGGGGCGCAGCGCCCGGAGCCCGGTGGGCGGGAGCGCGATGGGCTCGGACACGGTGGCGGCGGCGCTGCGGTCGGCCAGGTCGGATGAGCGGGTGCGGGCCGTGCTGCTGCGGGTCAACAGCCCCGGCGGGTCCGCCGTGGCGTCCGACACGATCTGGCGCGAGGTGGTCAGGATCCGGGCCGCGGGCAAGCCCGTGGTGGTGTCGATGGGCGACGTGGCCGCCTCGGGCGGGTACTACATCTCGATGGCGGCCGACATCATCGTCGCGCAGCCTGGCACGCTCACCGGGTCGATCGGCGTGATCCTGGGCAAGCCCGTGTTCGCCGACGCGCTGGACCGGGTTGGCATCACCACCGATTCGGTGTCGGTGGGAAGCGGGGCGACCATGTTCGCGCCCACGCACCCGTTCACCGAGGAGGAGTGGGACCGGATCAACACGTGGCTGGACGCGATCTACCGTGACTTCACCGAGAAGGTGGCCTCGGGGCGGCGGATGCCGGTGGACCGGGTGCACGAGGTCGCCAGGGGCCGGGTCTGGACCGGGGCCGACGCGGCGGGGAACGGGCTCGTCGACGAGCTCGGCGGACTGCAGGCCGCGGCCGAGATCGCCCGGCGCCGGGCCGGCCTGCCCGCCGACGCCCCGCTGCGGGTCTACCCCAGGCTCACCCCGCTCGACCAGCTCCGCCCGCCGGAGTCGAGCGAGTCGCGGCCCGCGGCGGCGGCCGCGCTGGAGCTCGGTTTCGCCGACGCCTGGGGTCCCGCGTGGCCGCTGGCGGCGCGCGCCGGCCTGCCACCGTACGGACCGCTGATGCTCCCGGGCAGCTGGACCATCAGTTGACCGAACGGTCCGTGGTTCCCCCGTCAGGCCCGGTTGCCTGCGGGAGCCCCGAAGAGGGCTCCGCCGCGGGAGCGGACCTAGCCGGAGCGCTGGCGGCGTGGGCGGCCGCGGTCACGCTGCTGACGGCGGCGGACGGGCGCGATGACATCGGGGCGACGGTGAGCGCGTTCTGCCCGGTGTCCGCGGATCCGCCGCTGATCCTGCTCAGCTTGATGGCCGGGTCGTATCCGGCCGAGCTGTTCGGCCGGGCGGAGGAGCCCGTCACGCGGTTCGCGGTCACGCTGCTTTCCGCGGGTCAGCGGATGCTGGCCGGGCGGTTCGCCGCCGCCGGCCGGCCAGGCGCGCGGCTGATCCTCGACGACGTCCCGCACCGGCGCGGCCCGGTTTCCGGCGCGCTGATCGCCGACGGCGGCCTGGCCGCGCTGGAGTGCGCCGCCCAGCAGGTCGTCTCGGCCGGCGATCATCTGCTGGTCATCGCCCAGGTCATCGGCGTGCCCTACGTCACGGACTCCGGTGACCCCTTGATACGCTTCCGCGGTCATTACCTACGCTAGGAGCCTGATGCCTGACTTCGACACCAGCGTCGCGCAAGCCGTAGCGGGGTTACGTGCTGGCGGGAGCCGAGCCCGCGACCAGGCGGCCCGCCTGCCAGACGGCGGCGACCAGCGGGACGCCGGGGCGGTAGGCGAGGTACGCGTGCGAGGGCGCGTCGAGCAGGATCAGGTCGGCACTGGCCCCCACCGCCAGGTGGCCGGCGTCTTCGCGGCGCAGCGCCCTGGCTCCGCCCGCGGTGGCGGCCCAGACGGCCTCCTCGGTGGTCATCCGCATCTCGCGGACCGCGAGCGCGATGCAGAACGGCATGCTGCTCGTGAACGAGGAACCCGGGTTGCAGTCGGTGGCCAGGGCCACCGTGGCACCCGCGTCGAGCAGGCGGCGCGCGTCAGGGAACGGCTGCCTGCAGCCGAACTCCGCCCCGGGCAGCAAGGTGGCCACCACCGGCGCCGAGGCGAGCGTGTCCACGTCGGCGCCGGTCAGGAAGGTGCAGTGGTCGGCAGAAGCCGCCCCCGCCTCGGCCGCGACCCGGATGCCCGGGCCCGGGCCGAGCTGGTTCGCGTGCACCCGGGCGGCCAGGCCGACGGCCCGGCCCGCCGCGAGCACCGCGGCGGCCTCGTCGGCGCCGAAGGCCCCGTCCTCGCAGAACACGTCGATCCACCGGGCGTGCGGCGCGCAGGCCGCCAGCATCGGGCCGCGCACCAGGTCCACGTAGCCGCCCGGGTCGGCCGCGAACTCGGGCGGCACCACGTGCGCGCCCAGGTAGGTGACCTCCGGGGTGAACCCGGCCGCGACGGCGAGCCCGCGCGCCTCGTCCGCCACCGTGAGTCCGTAGCCGGACTTGCATTCGAACGTGGTCGTCCCCTGGCCGAGCATCTCGGCCGCCAGCCGCCGCAGGTTCGCGCGCAGGCTCTCATCCGGGGCGGCGCGGGTCGCCTCGACCGTGACCAGGATGCCGCCCGCGCGGTAGGGCCGCCCGGCCATCCGCGCGGCGAACTCCGCGCTGCGCTCGCCGGCGAAGACCAGGTGGGCGTGGGAATCGACGAACCCGGGCAGCACCGCGCGGCCGGCCGCGTCCACCACGGCGTCGGCGGCGGGCGCGCGGGACGCGGGGCCGGTCCAGGCCACCCGGCCGCCAGAGATGACCAGCGCCGCGTCCGCGAGCGCGGCGTAGCCACCCCCGTCCGCGTCGTTGGTGACCAGCTCGCCGATGCCGGTGATCAGCGTGCTCTGCGGCTGGGTCATGGCCCTACCCGACTCCGGTAGAAGGGGTCTGGAGGCTCAAGCGGGCGCCCGTTCGGCAGAATTGGATTTTTGCCTCGCGCATGGGGGCATGCTATCGGGGGATGCCGGAGGCTTCCGGGGCCAGGCCGCCGCGGGTGACGAGCTCGACGACGGGTTCCAGGTCGGCCGGCAGCGTGCCGTCCGCCTGGGTGAACGGGACAAGTTCCCTGATCATGCGGTACGCGCGGCCGGTGCTGAGAACCTCTTCCACCACCGCGCGCGATTGCCGCATGGCGGCTATCGCTTCAGGCGCGAGGGCAACGGCTTCGCCGTGCCGGGCAGCCGCGACGACCTGCGTAACAGTCAGGTTACTTCCATTAAGCACGATCGTCATTAATTGCTCACCCATCTATAACTGAGCTAGGCTGTGCCGTTCTGGAACGTTCCGCACGAGGCGGCCCGGCATCGAGGAGGCCAGCGATGGCAACGTTCCTGTTGAGACGCCTAGGGCTGATGCTCCTCACGTTGTGGCTCCTCAGCTTGATCGTATTCTTCGCCGGCCAGATTCTCCCTGGTGATCCCGCCCGCGCGACACTCGGCAATTTGGCCGCGCCAAGCGCCGTGCAGGCTCTGGACCAGCAGCTCGGGGTGAACCGCCCGCTGATTACCCGGTATCTGAGCTGGCTCGGCGGGCTGCTGCACGGCAACATGGGCACCTCCTACTCCTACCGGACGGCGGTCGAGCCTTTCATCCGGGCCGCGCTGATCAATTCGGTCAAGCTGGCCGTGCTCGCCTTCGTGATCGTGGTGCCGCTCGGCATCATCGGCGGCGTGATCGCCGCGCTTTACGCGGGCCGCGGAACGGACCGGGTCATCTCGGTGACTGGCCTTTCGCTGTCCTCCGTGCCCGAGTTCGTGTCTGGCATCGTGCTCATCGTGATATTCGGCGTCGAGCTGAAGTGGCTGCCGGTCACCGCCTCGGCCGGGGCGGGGGCCTCGCCCCTGGAGCAGCTCAGGCACCTGATCTTGCCGGCCATACCGCTCGTTCTGGTGCTATTCGGCTACATTGCCCGTATGGCCAGGGCGGGGACGATCGAGGCGCTGAACTCTGACTACACGCGGACCGCGGTGCTGAAGGGGTTGCCGCAAGCGACCGTGATCCGCCGGCACGTCCTGCGGAATTCACTGCTGCCGACCATCACCGTGATCGCGACCCAGACCGGGTACCTGATCGGCGGGCTGGTCGTGGTGGAGACGCTCTTCAACTATCAGGGTCTGGGGAACCTGATCTACAAGGCCGCGGTGGCCAAGGACTTCCCGATGCTGGAAGCCGGGGTCCTCATCATCGGCGTGGTCTACGTGGTGGCCACGCTGGCCGCGGACCTGCTGCTGACGTGGCTCAACCCGCGGCTGCGCGCCGGGAGCTCGCAATGACTGACATCGGGGGTCCGCAAGGACCGATGGCGCCGTCCGACCCGGTCGCGCCTATCGATCGTACGGGCGGGTATCTCGGGCCGACTGGGCAGGCCGCGGTGGCGGCCGCGAGCCGGGCCACGCCGGCCAGGTGGCAACTGCTGCTGCGCAGGCCGACGTTCTACGCTGGCGCGGGCATCTTGCTGTTCTGGGTGGTCTGCGCCATATTCGGGCACTTGTTCGCCCCCTACAACCCACTCGCGCAAAACTTGCTCGCTAATAACACTGCGCCGTCGGGGGCGCACTGGTTCGGCACCGACCCCCTCGGCCGGGACGTGCTGTCCCGGGTCATCGCCGGCGCCAGGGACATCCTGATCATCACCCCCCTCGCCACCGTGCTCGGCACCATCCTCGGCACCGCCCTCGGCCTGGCCATGGGCTACATCGGCGGCGCCTTCGACCTGGTGATCTCGCGGATCGTGGAGGCCTTCCTCGCGCTGCCCTTCGTGGTCATCATATTCATTTTCGTCGTCGCCGTCGGTAATTCCGTAGTGGGGATTACCGTCATCATCGGCCTGGTCTTCACGCCGCTGATCGCGCGCACGGTCCGGGCGGCCGTGCTGGTCGAGCGGCATCAGGATTACGTGCCCGCGGCCCGGCTGCTCGGCGAGAACCGGGGCCGGGTCATGTTCGCCGAGATCCTGCCCAACGTCATGCCCGCCATCGTGGTCGAGTTCACGGTGCGGCTGGCCTACGCGGTCTTCGCGGTGGCCACGCTGTCCTTCCTCGGCTTCGGCATCGCCCCGCCCACCCCCGACTGGGGCGCCGACATCTCGGCCAACTACATCGGCCTGCCGGCCGGCTACTGGTGGCAGACGCTGTTCCCGGCGCTGGCCATCGCCTCGCTGGTGACCGCGGTTACCCTCATCGCGGACTCAATCGAGCAGGTGCTCGGCCCATGACCGCCAACCAGTCGCCCGATCCGGCCGCGACTGCTCCGGCAACAGCCGACCTGGCGTCTTCGGGTTCTTCGGGCTCTTCGGGGCCGGCCCTGTCCGTGTCGCACCTGGACGTCACCCACCGGGTGCGCGGCCAGGACCGCCTGGCCGTGAGTGACGTATCGTTCTTCGTTGGCCGCGGCGAGTCCTACGGGCTGGTGGGCGAGTCCGGGTCCGGCAAGTCCACGGTCGCGCTCGCGCTGGTGCGTTACCTGCCCGGCAACGGCCGGGTGAGCGCCGGGACGATCAGCATCGACGGGCGGGACCCGCTGTCGATGGGCCGGGCGGCGCTCCGCGACCTGCGGGCCCGGACGGTCTCGATGGTGTACCAGGAGCCGGGGCGGGCGCTCAACCCGTCGCTTCGGGTCGGGGAGCAGATCGCTGAGGTGTTCCGGATCGCCGGCGAATCTGCGGGCACGGCGATGCAGTCGGCCGAGGAGATGCTGCGGAAGGTCCAGATATCGGACCCGGGCCGGGTCATGCGGCGGTACCCGCACGAGCTGTCCGGCGGGATGGCGCAGCGAGCGATCATCGCGATGGCGCTGGCGGTCTCGCCGTCGCTGCTGATCCTGGACGAGCCGACGACGGCACTCGACGCGACCGTCGAGGCCGAAGTGCTCGACCTGGTCGCGGCCCTGCGCCAGGAGTTCGATACCTCGGTGCTGTTCATCAGCCACAACCTGGCGGTGATCGCCAAGATGTGCGACCGGGTCGGGGTGCTCTACGCGGGCGAGCTAGTCGAGGAAGGTCCCGCCCGGCAGGTGTTCGACGACCCGCGGCATCCCTACACGGTCGGGTTGCTGCGCTGCATCCCGCGGCGCGGGCAGCGCAAGGACAGCGACCGGCTGGACACCATCCCCGGCTTCCTGCCGACGCCCGGTCACGCCATGACCGGATGCATCTTCGCGCCGCGGTGCGCGCTCGCGCAGGATCGCTGCCGGGAGTCAGAACCGCCGTTCTTCCCGGTCGACGCCGTCCGGACCTCGCGCTGCTACTTCCACGAGCAAGCCCCCGAGCTGCCCCGCGCCACCCCCGCCTCGGTTCCCCCGGTCGCGGAAAACGGGGCCGACGGGACCAGCGGCCCGCTGGTGGTGATCGAGGGGCTGTCGAAGACCTTCGGGGGAAACGTCCGGGCCCTGGCCGGAGTGGACCTGTCCATCGAGCGAGGCGAGACGCTCGGGCTAGTCGGCGAGTCGGGGAGCGGCAAGACCACGCTGGCGCGGGTCGTGCTCGGGCTCACCGCACCGGATCAGGGCTCGGTCGTCACCCTGCACGGTACGCCGCTCAGCCCGGACGCGCGGCGGCGGCCGCGGGACGTCCTGCGCGCGCTGCAGATCGTGTTCCAGAACCCGGACTCGGCGCTCAACCGGCGCCACACGGTGCGGGCCCTGATCAGCCGTCCGCTGTCCCGGCTGGCCGGGCTCTCCGGTTCGCAGCTGCGCGACCGGCTGGCCGAGCTGATCGCCTCGGTGCGGCTGGAGGACCGGCACCTGCCGCTGCGACCGAGCCAGCTCTCCGGCGGGCTCAAGCAGCGGGTCGCGATCGCACGTGCGTTCGGCGCCGGGCCGGAGGTGGTGGTCTGCGACGAACCGACGTCGGCGCTCGACGTCTCGGTCCAGGCGGCCATCCTCAACCTTCTCGCTGACCTTCAGCAGACGGAGCGGGCCACCTACCTGTTCATCTCCCACGACCTAGGCCTGGTCAGGTACCTATCGGACCGCATCGTGGTGCTTTACCTCGGTCGGGTGATGGAGGTCGGGCCGTCCGAGACGGTCTTCGCCGGACCGCACCACCCGTACACCGAGGCGCTGTTCTCTGCCGTGCCGACGCTGGACGGCCAGCGTCCCGCCCGGATCAGGCTGACCGGTGAGATCCCGTCCGCGGCCAACCCGCCGAGCGGCTGCGTATTCCACACCCGGTGCCCGCGGAAGCTGACGACCGGCGTCTGCGAATCGACCGAACCGCCGCTCCTCGAAGAAGAGCCGGGTCACCAGATCCGCTGTCACATCCCGCTCGCCGAACTGCGAGATCTCCAGCGCAACCAATCCGCCCCATCCAGGGAGGCTCCTAAGTGACCAGGAATATCGACCACAGCAGGCTCGGGCGCTTGCGCCAGGACCAGGGTGAGATCGCTAACCACATCATCGACGAGTTCGCCGCCGGACGGCTGTCCCGCCGCGACTTCATCCGCCGCGGCACCGTCGTCGGCATTTCAGTTCCGCTGCTCGGGTCGATACTCGCGGCCTGCAGCAGTAGCAGCAGTACCTCGAGCGCGCCGGCGACGGGCACCTCCTCGTCGGCCGCCGCCGGCGCGGCTGGCGCGGTGATCAAGGCGGGCATCCAGACGCCGGCCGCGGCGATCAACCCGGTGACCGTGGCCGACCAGGGCGGCCTCGACATGCTCGCGCAGACCGGCGAGTACCTCTGTCTGTCCGGCCAGACCCTGAACCTGACGCCCGTGCTCGCGACAAGCTGGACACCCAACTCCACCGCCGACGTCTGGACGTTCAAAATCCGTCAGGGCGTCAAGTTCCACAACGGCGCCCCGCTGACCGCCGACGACGTGGTGTACACCTACAAGCTGCAGACAGGTCCGGGGGCTGCCGCGCTGTCGGCGTTCGGCTCCGTGCTCCAGCCATCCGGGGTGGTGAAGGTCGACGACTATACGGTCGCCTTCCACCTGGAGGCCCCGAACGGGAACTTCCCGTACCTGACGTCCTCTGACAACTACAACATGATCATCATCCCGAACAACTACGACCCGGCCAAGTGGCAGAGCTCCTTTATCGGCACCGGGCCGTTCGTGCTCGGCTCGTACACGCCGAAGGTAGGCGCCACGTTCACCCGCAACGAGTCATACTGGGGTAAGAAGGCGCTTCCCTCGCAGACCCAGTTCACCTTTTACGAAACCCAGCCGCCGTCGGTCCTCGCGCTCACCGGCGGTAACATCGATGTCCTTGGTCAGTTTTCGGTGAGCGGCGGCGAGGCCCTACTCAACGGCAGCTACAACGTCATCAAGCTGAAGTCGAGCGCGCACCGCCAGCTGTCGATGCGCTGTGATCAGGCGCCGTTCACTGACCCGCGGGTCCGGCAGGCGATCGCACTCACGCTCAACCGGCCACAGATCGTCCAGGCGCTGTTCAAGGGCAACGCCGATGTCGGCAACGAGAGCCCGTTCGCCCCCATCTTCCCGTCCACCAACACTAGCGTCGCCCAGCGTACGCAGAACATCAGCCAAGCCAAATCCCTGCTCGCGGCGGCCGGGCACAGCTCAGGGTTTACCACCCAGCTGGTTACCGAGAATATCCAAGAGATCCCCGACTACGCCCAGATCGTAGTGCAGGAGGCGGCAGCCATCGGCGTGAAGATCAATCTGAAGGTGGAAAGTCAGGCTGCGTACTACGGCAATTTCAAGTTCGGGACCTCGGACTGGCTGGACGGCACGATGAGCCTGGTCGACTACGGGCACCGCGGCGTGCCGAACGTGTTCCTCGGCGCGCCGCTCGAGTCCACGGGCACATGGAACGCCGCCCACTTCAAGAACTCCCAGTACGACAGCCTGGTCGCGAAGTATGTCGCGGCCGTCGACCTGTCCACGCAGCGCAGCGTGGCCGGGCAGATCGAGACGCTGCTGCTGGCTCAGACCCCGATCATCTTCGGGTACTTCTACAATTACCTGACGGCCACGGCCATGGGCGTGACCGGGGTGTACCCGACCGCGATCGGGCACCTGTTCCTGTACAACGCGGCCAAGAGCTAGGCCGCTCGCTTTCATGCCCGTGCTGTGCGCCGTGCTCTTGCTCTTGTTTTCGTTACGGCGCACGGTACAGGGGTGCCCGCTCAGGAATGCCAGGGTCCGGGAACGCGCTGGCATAGGCGAGCGGCTGGCCTGAGAACGCGCCGGCCTGGCGGCATGCGCTGGCTCAGGGAGGGAAGGCAGCCCGGATGGCGACTGAGAAAGTCCGGTCGGCGACGGACAGCCGGACCCGGGCCGATGCACACGGACACGACCACGGGCATCATCACCGGGACGTGTCCGGCGGCTGGTTGCGTCCGGCGGTGTTCGGTGCCATGGACGGGCTGGTGACCAACGTGTCGCTGATCGCCGGGGTAGGCGGCGGCGGCGGGTCCGCGCACACTATCGTCCTCACCGGCCTGGCCGGCCTGGCCGCGGGCGCCTTCTCGATGGCGGCCGGCGAGTACGTGTCGGTCTCCTCCCAGAACGAGCTCATCTACGCCGAGGTCAACAAGGAGCGGCTCGAACTCGAGAACAACTCCGTCGCCGAGCAGGCCGAACTGGCCGGCATGCTGCGGGCCCGCGGAGTCAGCCCGGCCACCGCGCGGCAGGCCGCCGCCGAGATCTCCGCGAATCCGGAAAAGGCCCTCGCCGTGCACACCCTCGAAGAACTCGGCGTAGATTCCAACGAGCTGCCCTCGCCGTTCGTGGCCGCGGGCGCCTCAATGGCGTCGTTCGCCGTCGGGGCGCTCATCCCGCTGTTCCCCTACCTGGTCGGATTGAACCTGCTCTGGGTGGCGCTCGGCCTCGCGGCGGTCGCCGCGGTTGCCGGCGGGGGCATCGTGGCCCGGCTGACGGACCGAGCGTTCTGGCGGGGCGCGCTACGTCAGCTGCTGCTCGGGGCCGCCGCCGCCGGCCTCACCTACCTGATCGGCACCCTGGTCGGTCACATCTCCTGACGTCTTTCGTTTGATGAGGGTCAGCGAGAGCACGGCGGCGGTGACGGCCGCGGTCAGGTGCCCGACCGCGGCGACGTCGAGGTGGCTCAGCCCGGCGAAGATATGCCCGGCGAACACGAGGATCGCGAAATCGAGTGCGGCCAGCGCACGCGCGAGCCACGTTCCGCAGATCACCGCGATCACGATGGCCGACACGACCACGTAGGAAGGGCCGATGTCGGTGAGGTACCTGGCCGCGGCGGGCAGCTGACCGACGTCTGCGCGGTAGGCCACGATGCCCTGGCTGACCAGCGAGCCGATCACGTGTCCGGCCACGCAGACCAGCGCCGTCCTGGTGTTGCCGAGGGCGTGGTTCGCGCCGAACAGTGCCAGCGCAGCCAGCACCGGCCAGATCACCGGGTATCCGGGCGCGATAAACGCCGAGGCCACGAGCGGCCCGATCGGTTCATGCTCGAGGTTGGCCACGCTGGTGCTCGCCCCGGCACTCACCGTCGCCTGGGCGGGCGGGCTCAGCAGCGCGAAGACAAGGTCGGCGACGACGAAGCAGGCCAGGTAACTAACTGCGAATCCGTACCTGGCGAAGGCGACGCGCCCGGGCCACGACCGGGGCGACAGGGACACGAGTCTGAGGCTACGACGTTTTGTCTTCCGCGTCCGTCAGAGGGGCGGGCCGGTGAGGGCCTCGCCGGCCACCGGGACGCCGCGCTGCAGGACCAGCCAGACGTGTTCTCGCGCAGCGCTGATGTTGGCGCCGCCCAGCCACGTCACAGGCAGGTTAAGGTCGCGCGGTCCGGTCACTCAGCGGGTCCGCTCGGGGCTGCGGCTGCCGGGTGGTAAGGTGCCCCGTGCTCATCTTGAACCGTCCGCTGCGGATCGCGCTGCTGTCCTATCGCAGCAAACCGCACTGCGGCGGCCAGGGTGTTTACGTGCGCCACCTGAGCCGGGAGCTCGACGCGCTCGGGCACCACGTCGAGGTGTTCTCTGGTCAGCCGTATCCGGACCTTGACCCAGGTCCGCGGCTGACCGAGCTGCCTAGCCTGGATCTGTACCGCGACAACGACCCGTTCCGCACGCCGCGCTGGCATGAGTACAGGGACTGGGCAGACGTCCTTGAGACCGCCATGATGTGGGGCGGCAGCTTCCCGGAACCGCTGACGTTCAGCATCAGGGCGCTGCGCGCGCTGACCGCGCGGAGGTGCGAATTCGATGTGGTGCACGATAACCAGGGCCTCGGCTACGGCATGCTCGGCGTCCGGCGGGCCGGGCTGCCCCTGGTGACCAGCATCCACCATCCGATCAGCGTGGATAAGCGCATCGACCTGGCCTCGGCCGGGCTGTTCGGCCGCCTGTCCAAGCGCCGCTGGTACGGGTTCGTCCGGATGCAGGCCAGGGTCGCGCGCCGGGTCGCCGGGCCGGGATCGCTTATCACCGTGTCGGAATCGTCCAAGCGTGACATCTGCGCCGACTTCAGGATCCCTCCGGACCAGGTGCGGATCATCCCGCTCGGCGTGGACACGCGGGTTTTCCGGCCGCGGGAGGGCGCGCGGGTGCCCGGCCGGATCATCGCGGTGGCCAGCGCCGACTCGGCCATCAAGGGGGTGGCCACGCTGCTGCGCGCCGTCGGCAAGCTCGCCACCGACCGGGACGTGCACCTGGTCATCGTCGGGAAGCCCGCGCCCGCCACCGAGCGGCTGGCCGCCCAGCTGTCCCTCGCCGACCGGCTCACGTTCACCCACGGGCTCGGCGACGAGGCGTTCTCGGCCCTGCTCGCCAGCGCGGAGACCGCCGTCGTGCCCTCGCTGTACGAGGGCTTCTCCCTGCCCGCGGTGGAGCACATGGCGTCGGGTACCCCGCTCGTGGCCAGCCGCACCGGCGCCCTGCCCGAGGTGACTTCAGATGCCGCGGAGCTGGTCACGCCGGGCGACGACGAGCAACTGGCCGCCGTGCTGCGGCGGCTGCACGACTCGCCGGGCGAGCGCGCCGCGCTCGCGGACCGGGGGCTGCACCGGGTCGGCGAGAGGTTCGCCTGGCCCGCGGTAGCCCGGGCGACCGCGGAGCAGTACCTGGCCGCGATGGGCACGGCATGCTGACCGTTGACTTCCGCCGGTTCCCTGTCCGGCCGGGCCAGCGCGTCCTCGACCTGGGCTGCGGGGGCGGGCGGCACGCTTACGAGGTATACCGGCGCGGCGGATCCGTGGTCGCGTTCGACCTGGACCCCGCCGAGCTCAGCCCGGTGCGGAGCATGTTCGGCGCGATGCGGGAGGCGGGCGAGGCCAGCCTGGTCACCGGCGCGACGGCGGTTTCCGGTAACGCCGGCGCGATGCCGTTCGGCGACGGCACGTTCGACCGGGTCATCGCGGCCGAGGTGCTCGAGCACATCGAGGACGACCAGCGGGCGATGAACGAACTCGCGCGGGTGCTGCGGCCGGGCGGGCTGGCGGCGATCACCGTGCCCAGCTGGCTGCCTGAACGGATCTGCTGGGCCCTGTCGAGTGAGTATCACGAGGTACCCGGGGGGCATGTGCGCATCTACACGCGGGTCGAGCTCGAGGCCAAGCTGGCCAGGGCCGGGCTGGACGTCGGCTGGCATCACCACGCGCACGGCCTGCACGCGCCGTACTGGTGGCTGAAATGCGCGGTCGGCGTGCACAACGACAAGCACCGGCTGGCGAGCGCCTACCACCGGATGCTGGTCTGGGACATCATGCGCAAGCCGGCCGCCACCAGGCTCGCCGAGCAAGCGCTCAACCCGCTGATCGGGAAGAGCCTGGTGGTGTACGCGGTCAAGCCCAGGCCCGGGCCTGGGTCCCCCCAGGGGGGTACGGGGGGGCGGGGAGCCCCCCTGTGAGCGGGGGGGGGGTTGGGGGGGGTCGTCCCCCCCGGGCTAACACCGTCTGAGGTGCTCGCGACGGGCGAGTCCATCGCGCGGATGCAGGAGCCCTCGGGCGCGCTTCCCTGGCCGGACGGCCACGTCGACGTGTGGGACCACGTTGAGTGCGCGATGGCGCTGAGCGCCTGCGGACTGCGCGAGCCGGCCCGGCGGGCCTACAGGTGGCTGCGTGAGACCCAGCGCGCCGACGGGTCCTGGCCCCGGTCCATCACCGGCGGCCGGGTGACCGACCGGGCGGCGGAAAGCCACCATGCGGCGTACATCGCCGTCGGGGCCTGGCACGAGTACCTGGTGACGGGCGACGAGCGGCACGGCCTGACCATGTGGCCGGCGGTCCGCCGCGCGGTCGACTGGGTGCTCGGGCTGCAGGTGCCGCGCGGCGAGGTGATGTGGGAGCGTGACGCCGCCGGGCAGCCGGGCACCTACGCGCTGCTTTCCGGCTGCTCGAGCATCCACCAGAGCCTGCGCTGCGCGATCGAGGTGGCCAAGCTGGCCGACGACCCCAAGCCCGACTGGGAGCTGGCCGCGGACCGGCTGGCGCACCTGGTGGCCGCTCGCCCGGAGGCGTTCGCCGACAAGAGCAGGTTCGCCATGGACTGGTACTACCCGGTGCTCGGCGGCGCGGTCGGCGGCGCGGACGCGGCCCGCCGCCTGAGGTCGTCCTGGGACCGGTTCGTGGTGCCTGGCCTCGGCGTCCGCTGCGTCAGCGACCAGCCGTGGGTCACCGGGGCCGAGACCTGCGAGCTCGTCATCGCCCTGGACGCCTGCGGGATGCGCGCGGAGGCGGTCGAGATGTTCGCGAGCGCTCAGCACCTGCGCCATCAGGACGGCTCCTACTGGACCGGCTGGCAGTTCGCCAACCAGGCGCCGTTCCCGCGGGAGCGGTCGAGCTGGACCGCGGCCGCGGTGGTGCTCGCGGCCGACGCGCTTGACGGCTTCAGCCGCGGCGCGGGAGTGTTCTGCGGCGCGCGCTCCTCACCCGATTCCGGGGCCGGTCCGCTCGAGCAGCCGGAGCGAGCCCTCGGCGCGGACTTCGGTGAACGCGCCTGACGTCAGGGCCCGCTGGTAGATCAGGTACGGAGCCTGGCCGCCGGCGGCCGGGTCGGGGAACACGTCGTGGATCGCCAGCCCGCCGCCGGGCGCCACCCACGGGGCCCAGCCCTCGTAGTCCGTCATCGCGGCCCGCTCGGTGTGGCCGCCGTCGATGAAGACCATGCCGAGCGGCGTACGCCAGAGCGCGGCGACATCGGCGGACCGGCCCACCACGACCACCACGTGGTCTTCGAGCCCGGCCGCCGCCAGCGTGGCCCGCAGCCTCGGCAGCGTGTCCAGGCGGCCGGTCGCGGCGTCGACGAGCCGCGGATCGTGATACTCCCAGCCCGGCTGATGCTCCTCCGAACCGCGGTGGTGGTCGACGGTCACGACCGGCTGGCCCGCCGCGCTGGCCGCCGCGGCCAGGTAGATGGTGGACTTGCCGCAGTAGCTGCCGATCTCAAGGACCGGCCCGCGGCTGGCGTAGCATGCGGCCGCGTCGAACAGGGCCAGGCCCTCGGCGGCGGGCATGAAGCCGGCGGCCGCCTCCGCCGCCCGCAGTAGTCCGGCGTTGATGGTCATCTGCTCCCCAGCCGGGAGAGCCGGTGCAGCGCCTCGGTCAGCACCTCGGGGCGCTTGCAGAAGGCGAACCTGACGTGGCCGCGGGCCGCCTCCTTTTCGTCGTAGAAGACGGCGGAGGGGATGGCCACCACGCCCGCTCGTTCGGGCAGGGTCCGGCAGAACTCCACGCCGTCCCGCTCCCCCAGCGGTCCGATATCGGCGGTGGCGAAGTAGGTTCCCTGCGGCTGGTACACCTCGAAGCCGAGGTCACGCAGGCCGGGTACCAGCAGGTCCCGCTTGGCCTTCAGGTCATCGCGCAGCGCGGTGAAGTACTCACCTGGCAGGGCGAGGGCCTGCGCCACCGCGTACTGGAACGGGCCGCCGCTCACGTAGGTCATGAACTGCTTGGTGGTCTTGACCGCGCTCACAAGCTCCGGCGCCGCCTTGACCCAGCCGATCTTCCAGCCGGTAAACGAGAAGGTCTTGCCGGCCGAGCTGACCGACACCGTCCGCTCGCGCATCCCGGGGAAGCCCGCGACCGGTACATGCTCGCCGTCGAACACCAGGTGCTCGTAAACCTCGTCGGCGACGACCAGCAGGTCTCGTTCGACGGCCAGCGCGGCGATGGCGGCCAGTTCGTCGCGGGTGAAGACCGAACCGGTGGGGTTGTGCGGGCTGTTGAGCAGAATGAGCCTGGTCCGGTCGGTTACCGCCTGGGCCAGCTCATCGATGTCCGGGCGGAAGTCCGGCGGCCGCAGCGTGACAGGGACGCGGATGCCGCCGGCCATCGCGATGTTCGCGGCGTAGGAGTCGTAGTACGGCTCGAACGCGATTACCTCGTCGCCCGGCTCGACCAGCGCGAGCATGGCGGCGGCCACCGCCTCGGTCGCGCCCGCCGTGACCAGCACCTCATCGGCCGGGTCGTAGCGCAGCCCGTAGAAACGCATCGAGTGCGCGGCGATCGCCTGCCGCAGCTCCGGTATGCCCAGGCCGGGCGGGTACTGGTTGCCGCGGCCAGCCAGGATGGCGTCCGCCGCGATCCGGGCGATCTCGACCGGCCCGTCCTGGTCGGGGAAGCCCTGGCCGAGGTTGATGGATCCGGTCGCGACCGCACGCGCGGACATTTCGGCGAATATCGTCGTCCCGAGGCCATGCAGGCGCCGGTTCAGCAGAGGTCGGCTCACCAGCCCATGACATCACGTGGCGGCCAGCTAGGCTGCGGGTATGCGTGTCGCATTGTGCCAGATCCCGGTCAGCTCACGGCCGGACGTCAACTCCGAGCGCGTCCGGGCCGCCCTCACCCAGGCCGCGGACGGCGGCGCCGACCTGGCGGTGTTCCCCGAGGCGACCCAGATCAGGTTCGGCTCGGACCTGCGGGCCGCCGCCGAGCCGCTGGACGGCCCGTTCTGCACCGGGCTCGCGGGCGCGGCGAAGGAAACCGGGGTGGCGCTCGTCGCCGGCGTCTTCGAACCCGCCCCGGACGGCCGGGTGTACAACACCGCCGTGGCCTACGACGGGTCCGGCGAGCTGGTCGCCTCCTACCGGAAACTGCACCTGTTCGACGCGTTCGGGCAGCGGGAATCCGACCAGGTCGCGCCGGGGTCCGCCCCGGTCGTCTGCACGCTGGCCGGGGTACGCGCCGGCCTGGAGATCTGCTACGACGTGCGGTTCGGCGAGCTGTCCCGGGCGCTGGCGGTCGCCGGGGCCGAACTGCTCGTGCTGCCCGCGGCCTGGGCCGCCGGGCTGTTCAAGGAGGAGCACTGGGTCACCCTGGTACGGGCGCGCGCCATTGAGAACACCGTCTGGGTCGCCGCGGTGGGGCAGGTTCCCGACCCGGACGAGCGGCCGACCCGGGCCGCGACCGGCGTCGGGCGCAGCATGCTCGTCGACCCGCTCGGGGTGGTCAGGGCCGACCTCGGTCCGGCGCCAGGGGTCACGGTCGCCGAGGTCGACGCGGGCCTGATCGCGACCGTCCGGGCCGCCCTGCCGAGCCTTGATAACCGCCGGGACGACGTATTCGGCCCTTCCGTCGCCGTCCAGGGCCGGTAACGGAACCTTCAGCGGATCGGTGACTGCCAGAAGACGGGCGCCTCACCGGAGGGCGAGGCGGTGAAGCCGACGCCGGTGAGCGTGTCCGCTGACGCGGTGAGCCCGGTGATCGCCTGGATGCCCGGCCCGGTCAGGCCCTGCCCGGTCGGCGCGACCGCCTTCCAGGCCGAGCCGTTCGCCGAAGTCCAGACCACCACGTCCTGGTGGCCGGAGGTGGTGCCGAACGTCCCGGCCGCGGTGAACTCGCCGCCGGCCGCGGCCAGCGCCGTGACGGACGCCTGCCCCGCGGGAACCGGCAGCACGGACTCGGTCCAGGTGATGCCGCCGTCGGCCGAGCTGGCCGCGAAGGGCACCTGCTGACCCGCGGTGGTGACCGCGGTGCCCGCCGCCACCACGGTCCGGCCCCTGCTCGCGACGTGCTGAAGCACCGTCCTGGTCGCGCCCATCGGCACGGGCAGGGTGGCCTGGCGCCAGGTCCGGCCGTCCGGCGAGGTCCAGGCGGACGCCTGGTCACCGGCTGAGCCGACCGCCACGAAGCCCCGGCCGCTGGCCGTGACGGCCAGCATCTGGCTGCCGCCGCGCGCCCCGCCGGGCGGGTCCGCGGCCCGCTGCCATCCGGTCAGGCCCGCGGACCACCAGGCCACCGCGACGGCGCGGCCAGGGACGGCCGCGCTGCCAGCACCCGGCTGGGTGTCCTGGCTGGTGTCCTGATAGCCGACGATGACGTAGCCGCCGGGGCCGGCCGCCGCCTGCTCGGTGACCAGGCCGCGCGCGCCGAACGCGGCTTCTGTGTCGGCGGCTCGCCAGCTGCCGCCGCCCGCCGAGGAAACGACGACCGGGCGCGGCGCGGCGCCGGCCACGACGCCGCCGACGGCGAGCCAGCCCGCCGCGCCGTGGGTAACGCTGGTCAGCTGCTGCACTCCGGGCCGGCCGAACACCGCCTGCGTCGCGCCGGCGGCATGCCGCCACGTGCTGCCGCCGTCGGCCGACGCCCAGGCGGCCGGGTAGCCGTTGGCGCTGCCCACCGCGACCTGCATGGCCCCGGCCGCCGCGACGCCGTCGACGGCCAGCTGCGGGTCGAAGGAGCCGGGGATCTTCGCCACGTCGACCTGGACCGCGGCGGCGCTCCCGGCCAGCAGGGCGATGGCCAGCGGCGGGTGTCGGCGGCGGCGGTCGTCCCGGTGACCACGGCACCGTGCTGGGTCATGGCCACGCCCGACACCGTTTCGGACGCGGCCCTGCCGAAGGCCCCGGCCGGCTGCCAGGCCGCGCCGTTCGCCGAGACGAAGGCGGTCAGGGCCTGGCCTGCGCGCCCGGTGACCACGGCACCGCCTGGACCGCCGTCCACCAGGCCGGTGACCAGGCCGGCGGGACTGCTGAGGGTGGCGGCGAACGTCCACGCCAGGCCGTCGGCTGAGCGGTAGACGTCCACGGCCGCCCTCGCGCTCACCGTGGCCGGCCTGACCAGCACGAACCCGTCACCGGCCGCGGCCGCGCCGGTGATCTGCGGCTGCGCACCCGGGCCGGCCTGCGTGGCGCCCGGCACGGCGGATGTCACCCAGCTCAGGCCGTTGTCGCTGCTCAGCCAGGCACCGCCAGCCTGGATGGCGACCGTGTGCCTGGCCTTGCCCTGGCCGGCCACCGCGGTGGTGGCCACGTCGCCCGCGATCAGGATCCGGTTGCCCGCCGTGGCCGCGTACCTGATGCCCAGGACGCGGCCGGTGCCCGCGGGCAGGCGAAGCTGCCCGGCGTCAAGCCGCCGCCAGCTGATCCCGTCGGCCGACAGGAAGATCACCGGGCTGGATTTCGCCTGGTCACCGCCTGGCACGTTCGTCCCGACCGCGATGAAGCCGCCGGCCGTCCGCCGCAGCGCGAGGATCTGGTCGCCGGGGACGAGCGGCATCCCCGGCGACGGCGCCAGGGTCCAGGTCCGGCCGTCGGCGCTTGTCCAGATCGAGCCAGGCCCCACGGCCACCCACCGGCCCTGGCCTCCGGCCACGAAACGCGCCGCGTGTCCCGGCGGCGGCGCTCCCCCGGATGGCGTGCGTACCGTTCCCGTAACCCACGCATGTCCATCGTTCGGAGAGAAAAAGAACTGTGCCCGGGCGATGCGCGCACCGGTCTGCGAGCCCACCGCCACGATCTCGGCGCCGTCGCTCGCCACCCGGGCCAGGGTCTGGCTGATACCCCGGCCGCCGGGCGCGGGAGTGAACTGGCGGCCGGCCAGCGTCGCGGGCGGGAAGCCGAGGGCGGTCGCGGGCGGCGCCGGGCCTGAGCTGCTGCTGTTCGCGCCCGCGATGACCACGACGGCGACGCCGAACACGATCATGGCGAGGATCGGGACCCCCACCCTCGTGACCCAGCCGCGGAACTGCAGTCCGGCCCGGAAATCGGAGAACCAGGTGCGTCTGGGCGGCGGCGGCAGCAGCGAGCGCAGCAGCTTCGCCCACTCGGTGCTGGCCGTCCTGCGGTCGGACCGGCCGGCCGGGTCCTGGCCGGCGCTGGCGCTGGCCGGCGCTGGGCCGGGCACCGCTGGGCCGGGCACCGCGGGCAGGTCGTCATCGGGCCACGCCGACGCCGGCACCGGCACCGGCACCGGCTGGCTCACGGTCGGCGTGTACCTGAAGCGGCCCGGCTCGGGGCCCGCCGGGTCGCGCCGCGGTCCGGGCGGGCCTTGCGGCCGGAGCGTCCGGCCGGCGGAGCCGCGGTCAGCGTGCGCCGGTCCTGTCCCCCGCGGCGGCCGTGACCGCCAGCCCTCGAATTCAAATCCGGGTACGCTTCCGGCCTCGCCCTCGGGTGGTGCCAGGCCGCGCGGGAACCGCGACGCCGGGGGTGGCGGCAGCGGCGGTCCGGGACGCCGGGGCCGGGGAGGCGGGGGACCGAGCGGACCCCGGGCATCTTCAGCTTCGGGACTGCCGCTCGTATCCCTTGTCACCTGTGCCTTGCCGTCGAGGGGCGGGTGCGCGGGAGGGCGGGATTAATCCGGATTGCCCATCTGCCGCTCCCGCCGATCGTACCGGGCGCCCCCCGGGCTGGCTGGGACTTCGCCGCATGGCGTAGGGGCCGCCGGCCCGGAAAGCCTTCGGGGGGGCTGTCCGGGATGGCGCCAGGTAGCCTTGAGCGCAGAGACCAAACCATCAATACACATTTCGGAAGAGGGCGATGTCCGCCGTGTCTTCTGGGTCACCGCAGGGTAGCGCGGAAGTCCGCGAGCCCGACCCGTCACAACAGCCCGGGCGAGTTCACCAGCCAGCCGGCGCGCCGCACCACGGCGCCGGACACGACCCCGGCGCGGATTTCGGGGCCAACGAGTGGCTGGTCGAGGAACTCTATCAGCGCTACCTGGCTGACCCGGGCTCGGTGGACAGGGCCTGGTGGAGCTTCTTCACCGACTACCAGCCGGCGCTGTCCAACGGAACCGGCCCCCAGCCGGTCATAACCGCGTCCCCGGCCGCCGCACCGGGCGTCCGGGAGGCGCCGCAGGCGCCAGGACCCCAAGCCCCGGCCCCGGCCCCCGCCGCGGTCCCCCAGGCTCAGGCGGCTCCACCTACCCCGGCGGCCCCGCCCGCACCTCAGACCGCCCAGCCCGCGCAGGCACCGCAGGCCGCGCCCGCCGCGCCGGCCCCCCCGGTCGTCCCTGGAGCCGAGGTCAGCAGGCTGCGCGGGGCCGCGGCCCGCACCGCCACCAACATGACGGCCAGCCTCGGCGTGCCCACGGCCACCAGCGTCCGCTCCGTCCCGGCCAAGCTGCTCGTGGACAACCGCATCGTCATCAACAACCACCTGCGGCGCGGCCGCGGCGGCAAGGTCTCGTTTACGCATCTGATCGCCTACGCGGCGGTCACCGCGCTCAAGGCGATGCCGGAAATGAACGAGTCCTACGCCGAGGAGAACGGCAAGCCCGCGATCGCCGCTCCTGATCACATCAACCTGGGCCTGGCCATCGACGTGCAGGGCGCCGACGGCGCCAGGCAGCTGCTCGTGCCGAACATCAAGGCGGCCGAGCAGATGGATTTCCGCCTGTTCTGGACGAGCTACGAGGACATCGTGCGGAAGGCGCGCTCGGGCAAGCTCACGGTCCCGGACTTCCAGGGGACCACCGTGAGCATCACCAACCCCGGCACCATCGGCACCGTCCACTCGGTGCCCAGGCTGATGCCAGGCCAGGGCGCCATCGTCGGGGTCGGGGCGATGGAGTACCCGGCCGCCTACCAGGGCGCGGCCGAGGAAACCCTGGCCAGGCTGGCGATCAGCAAGTCGGTCACGCTCACCTCGACCTATGATCACCGGATCATCCAGGGCGCGCAGTCCGGGGAGTTCCTGCAGAAGATCCATCAGCTGCTGCTCGGCGCCGACGGATTCTACGACGACATCTTCGCCGCGCTGCGCATCCCGTACGAACCGGTCCGCTGGGTCAAGGACTTCCCCTCCGGGCACGAGGACGACGTGGCCAGGTCCGCCCGGGTGCAGGAGCTGATCCACGCCTACCGGGTCCGCGGCCACCTGATGGCCGACACCAACCCGCTCGACGTCAGCCAGCACAAGCACCCCGACCTGGACATCAACCTGCACGGGCTGACGCTGTGGGACCTGGAGCGCGACTTCCCCACCGGCGGCTTCGGCGGCCACCCGCGGATGAAGCTGCGGGAAATCCTGGGGGTGCTGCGCGACTCGTACTGCCGCACGGTCGGCACCGAGTACATGCACATCCAGGACCCCGAAGAGCGGCACTGGCTGCAGGACCGGATCGAGGTCCCGCACGCGCGGGCCGAACACGACGAGCAGATCCGCATCCTGTCCCGGCTCAACGTGGCCGAGGCGTTCGAGATGTTCCTGCAGACCAAGTTCGTCGGCCAGCGCCGGTTCTCCCTGGAGGGCGCCGAGTCCCTCATCCCGCTGGTCGACGCCGTGCTCGCCGAGGCGGCGCAGGCCGGCCTGGACGAGTCCGTCATCGGCATGGCCCACCGCGGCCGCCTGAACGTGCTGGCCAACATCGTCGGCAAGTCCTACGCGCAGATCTTCAAGGAGTTCGAGGGCAACCTGGACCCGAGCAGCGCGCAGGGCTCCGGCGACGTCAAGTACCACCTCGGCGCGGAAGGCACCTTCCGGGCGCCCGACGGCAGCCAGATCAAGACCTCGCTGGTGGCCAACCCGAGCCACCTGGAAGCGGTAGACCCGGTCCTCGAGGGCGTGGTGCGGGCCAAGCAGGACGTGATCGACAAGGGCGAGCCCGGCTTCACCGTGCTGCCGGTGCTCATCCACGGCGACGCCGCGTTCGCCGGGCAGGGCGTGGTCGCGGAGACGCTGAACCTGTCGCTGCTGCGCGGCTACCGGACCGGCGGCACCGTGCACGTGATCGTGAACAACCAGGTGGGCTTCACCACCGCGCCGCAGTACTCACGGTCCAGCGTGTACGCCACCGACGTCGCCCGGATGACCCAGGCGCCGATCTTCCACGTCAACGGCGACGACCCCGAGGCCGTCGTGCGGGTCGCGCGGATGGCCTTCGCCTACCGGCAGACGTTCAAGAAGGACGTGGTCATCGACATGGTGTGCTACCGCAAGCGGGGGCACAACGAGACCGATAACCCGTCCTTCACCCAGCCGCTCATGTACGACCTGGTCGAGGCCAAGCGATCCACCAGGAAGGTGTACACCGAGTCGCTGATCGCGCGCGGCGACATCTCCATGGAAGAAGCGGAGGCAGCGCTGCGCGACTACCAGCAGCAGCTCGAGCGGGTCTTCACCGAGACCAGGGACGCGGCCGAGCGCCCGGCCGAGCCGGGCACCGTGCTCAAGCCCGAGCCGGAAGACCGCCCGGTGAACCACGAGGCCGTGCCCACCGCGGTATCCGCGGAAACCGTGAAGCGGATCATCGACACCCAGGTCAACCTGCCCGCCGACTTCACCCCGCACCCGCGGCTCAAGCCGCAGCTCGACCGCCGCGCCACCATGGCCGCGCAGGACGCCATCGACTGGGCGACCGGCGAGCTGATGGCGTTCGGCGCGCTGGTCATCGACGGCCACCCGGTGCGGCTGGTGGGGCAGGACAGCAGGCGCGGCACGTTCGGGCAGCGGCACGCGGTGCTGGTGGACCGGCACACCGGCGCCGAGTACACGCCGCTCAAGCAGCTCGACTCGGGCGCCGCGAAGTTCTTCGTGCACGACTCGCTGCTTTCGGAGTTCGCGGCGATGGGCTTCGAATACGGGTACTCTGTCGCCCGGCCGGAAGCCCTGGTCTGCTGGGAAGCCCAGTTCGGCGACTTCTTCAACGGCGCGCAGACGATCGTGGACGAGTTCATCAGCTCCGGCGAGCAGAAGTGGGGTCAGCGCTCCGGCGTCGTGCTGCTGCTGCCGCACGGCTACGACGGGCAGGGGCCCGACCACTCCTCCGCCCGGGTCGAGCGTTTCCTTTCCCTGTGCGCGCAGGACAACATGACCGTGGCCATGCCCACCACGCCGGGCAACTACTTCCACCTGCTGCGCTGGCAGGGGCTTTCCGGCCTGCACAAGCCGCTTATCGTGTTCACCCCGAAGTCGATGCTGCGGCTGAAGGCGGCCACCTCCGCGGTCAGCGAGTTCACCACCTCCTCGTTCCGCCCGCTGATCGGGTCGGCCGCCGGGGACGATGCGGCCATCCGCCGGGTCGTGCTGTGCTCCGGCAAGGTGTACTACGACCTGGCCGCACGGCGTCAGGCGCTGCAGGCCGAATCCGGCCGCTCCCCCGAGGTGGCCATCGCCCGGGTCGAGCGCCTGTACCCGCTGCCGGTATCGGAGCTGTGCGCCGAGCTCGCCCGCTACCCCAACGTCGAGTCGGTCACCTGGGTGCAGGAGGAACCGGCCAACATGGGGGCCTGGCCCACCATGGCGCTCAAGCTCCCGCGGGTACTGAACCGTGAGGTGGGCGTGGTGTCGCTGCCGCCGAGCTCGGCGCCGGCGGCGGCTCGGCCGCCAAGCACGCCGCCACGCACCGGGAGATCGTCGAGACGGCCATCCCCTCGGGGTCCTGATGTACTTCACTGACCGCGGCATCGAGGAACTCGAGGACCGGCGCGGCGAGGAACAGGTCACCATGGCCTGGCTCGCCGGCCGCCTGCGCGATTTCGTTGACCTCAACCCTGATTTCGATACGGCTGTCGACCGGCTGGCGGTCTGGCTGGCGCGGCTCGATGACGAGGAAGATCTTTAATTCCTCCGAACGAGCGGGGGTTATGCGCGGCCGGAGCATGCATGCCGCCCGGCGGACCGAACGCCTGCCTGCATACATCCTGGTGCCGCGCTCGCTGGTCGGCGCTTCGCTGGAGCGCGCCTGGGGTGCCCGCCGTCGGTGGCTTCCGGGCCGTAACTGGATCGGCCGCCGCCCGTTTTGCAGTCGCGATATGTCTTGACCTTGCAGGGATGCGATATATCGTTATGTGTATTGGGCCGGGCGGACGGGAAGGACGAGCGGAATGGCGCAGTGGACCATCGAGGCTCCGACGAGCTTGAACTTTGACGACGTGACGGGGCTCCGGGTCAGGCTTATCGCCGGGTCGGTGGCCGTGCTCGCCACCGACGGGAAGCCCTCGCTGGACGTGGCGAGCATCACTGGCGATCCGCTCAGCGTGACCTACGAGGACGGGATGCTGACCATCAGTCACGAGAACCTCACCTGGGAGGGGCTGCTGAAGTGGCTGAGGCCGCAGCGCCATTCAGCGACCGTGACCGTGACCGTACCCCGGAAGTGCCAGACCCAGGTGGGCGTGGTCAGCGCGTCCGCGGTGATGTCGGGGATCAGGGCGAGGGCGTCGGTCAAGAGCGTCTCCGGCGGGATAACGCTGGATGGCGTCACCGGCGACGTCGACGCCAACACCGTGTCCGGGGCGCTCGAGGCCCAGGGGATCAATGGCAAGCTCAACTTCAACACCGTGTCCGGCGACCTGACGCTGGCCGATGGCTGGCTGGAGCGCCTGGACGCCAACGGGGTACCCCCCCCCCCCCCCCCCCCCATGCCCAGCCCGATAATGCCCAGCCCGATAATGCTGGGCTCGATAATGAGAATGAGATGGAAGGCGAAACCAGTTGAGTCCGGTATTCCGCCACGGCAGCCTTCGGCTGTACTTGCTCAGGCTGCTCGATGAGGAGCCCAGGCACGGCTATGAGGTTATCCGGCTGCTGCGCGACCGGTTCATGGGGGTGTACTCGCCCTCACCGGGCACGATCTACCCCCGGCTGGCCCGTCTCGAGGAAGAGGGCCTGGTCACGCACGACGAGGTAGACGGCCGCAAGGTCTACCGGATCACCGAGGCCGGCCGCGAGGAACTCCGCAGCCGCAGCGATGAGCTCGACGAGCTTGAAGAAGAGCTGTCCGCGTCGGTGAGCGACATCGTCCGCGAGGTCAGGGAGGACGTCAGGCAGACCGTGCGCAGCCTGCGCGAGGAGCTGACGTGGGCCGCCCGCGAGTCCCGCCGGGTGAGCAAGGACGCGGCCGGCGACGTCCGCGACCAGGCCAGGCAGAACAAGGAAGAGGCCCGCGGCGAGGCCAAGCGGATCCGCGATGAAGTGCGCGAGCAGGTCAGGCAGGCCAAGGAAGAGGCTCTCGAGCAGCATAGGCAGGCGCGCGAGGATGCCTGGGAGCAGGGACGGCCATCAGGCGGCCCGGGTCCGGACTCCGACGCCACCCGGCGGGTACATGAGCAGGCGCAGCGACTCCGCAAGGAAGCACAGCGCGCCCGCGAGGAGGCCATGGGTCCGGGCGGCCCGGGCAGCCGGATACACGAGGAAGCGGCGGGCGCCCGGTTCGGGCCCGGCGAGCAGGACTGGGACACGCCTCCGGGCGGCCCCGGCTGGGCGGGGTGGACCGAGTGGCCAGGCCGTCGCGGCTGGGAGGACTGGTCGCGGCTACGCAGCCGGTCCGGCTGGAGCGGGCCGCTGGACTTCGGGACCTTCCGCGACCTGGAGCGGCTGGCCCTCCAGTTCACCTCCGACCTGAGGAAACTGGCCATGCAGTCGTCCTCGGCCGGCGAGAACGTCATCACCGACCTGCGGTCGATTCTGGAAGAGGCGCTCGAGCGGATCAAGAGCGAGATCTTCGGTCCGCCTCACACGGCTGCCGATGCCCCGGCTGCCGATGCCCCGGCACCGGCCCAGGAGGCCGGGGACACCCCGGCCGGCTCCCCGAAGACTCCCCCAAGCAGGATTGAGGGCTCTAAAGGGTAAAAACGACCTTGCCGAAGAGGTCACCCGAGATCATGTCCGCGAAGCCCTCGCGGGCGTCTGCCAGCGGCATGACCCGGTCAATCAGCGGGCGGACCCCGGTCTGCTCGCAGAACCTGGCCAGGCGGCCGAGCTGGTCGCGGGAGCCCATCGTGGATCCGGTCACCGTTAGCTGAGTGAAGAAGACCCTCGTCAGCTCGGCCTGGGGAGCGTCACCGCTGGTCGCGCCGGAGATAACGATCCGGCCGCCCGGCTTGAGCGACCTGATGGAGTGCGCCCAGGTGGCCTGGCCCACGGTCTCCAGGACCACGTCGACCCGCTCCGGCAGCCTAGCCCCGGTCGCAAACACCTGATCGGCGCCCAGCTTGAGGGCACGCTCGCGCTTGGCCTCGCTACGGCTGGTCGCCCATATCCGGTATCCGGCCGCATGGCCAAGCGCGATGAGCGCGGTCGCCACGCCGCCGCCCGCGCCCTGCACGAGCAGGGTCGAGCCGGGCTGGACGCCAGACTTCTCGAACAGCATCTTGTACGCGGTCAGGTAGGCGGTCGGCAGGCAGGCCGCCTCCTCGAACGACAGCGCGGCCGGCTTGGGCACCAGGTTGCGGCGCGGCACGCAGACCTGCCCGGCGAACACGCCGTCGTGGCGTTCGGACAGCAGCGAGCGGCGCGGGTCGAGGGTCTCATCGCCGCCGCCCGCGTCCGGGTCGGCGATCACCGCGTGCACGATGACCTCGTTGCCGCCGGGATCGATACCCGCCGCGTCACAGCCGAGCACGATCGGCAGCCGGTCCGCCGAGATGCCCACCCCGCGCAGCGTCCAGACATCATGATGATTCAGCGCGGCGGCCTTGACCGTTACCGTCACCCAGCCGTCGGGCGCCACCGGATCGGGCCGCTCGCCAAGCTCGAGCCCGGCCAGCGGGTTTTCCGCGTCGATACGCGCGGCAGTCGCAGCAAACATGATCCACACCCTACAGAACCGCGAAACTGCGGTCGCAGAGGCAGAGGTGTCCGGATCCGCCCGGTGGGCGCGGGGATGACCCGTGTAGCCATTTCGCCACAGACTGCCGGCGTGCTGCTAGCGCCGGCCGGGCCGATGGTGTAATACTCGATACCGGCAACAGGCCATTACATAACCAACTCCCCGCAGCTAGGAACGCTGGAGTGGATCTCAACTCCTACGCTGAACTCGCAGTACGGCTGGTGAACACGGCCGGTGCTGGGGGCGAAGACGGTGACCGGCTGGCCAACCTGAACGGGTTGCGCCAACTGGTCGCCGACCGGGAGCACCTCAACACCGGCGGGACCCGCAACGATCTCGATGCGCTACGCGAGCTGCGCGCCGAACTGCGTGCCTTCTTCGTCGCGTGCGCCGAAGGTGACGGCGAGGACGCTGCCGCCCGGCTGAACGCGCTGCTCATCCAGCACCCGGTTCACCCGCAGCTGTCCGGGCATGACGACCAGCCGTGGCATGTGCACTACACCGAGAGCGGCTCGGTCGCGGACAAGTACGCCGCCGGGGCCGTCATGGGCCTGGCCGTACGGCTCAGCGACGTTGGCATCGACCGTTTCGGCATCTGCCAGGCCGCGGGCTGCCAGGGCGTATTCGTCGATACCAGCAGCGGGAATACCAGGCGCTACTGCTCCGAGCGGTGCACCAACCGGGCCAACGTGTCCGCCTTCCGCGCCCGCAAACGCGGTGAAGACGACGGCGAGGCCAAGGCCCCGACCGCGGCCGGATAGGGCTGGCGGGGGCACGCAGGCCGGACCGTTCGGCCGGAATATTCATGCCCTTGGGCGCCAGTAGCGGCCAAGCACGCGGCCCTCGATGAGCGGGCCGGGCACGGCGCCGAAGCGGCGGCTGTCCACCGCGCCGGCCCCCGGGTTGTCGGATTCGAGCCACCAGCCGCCTTCGGCGCGGCGGGCGGCGCGCTTGACGATGAGCAGGCCCGGCTGGCCCGGGTGCCGGGCGAGGACGATCTGGCCGGGGCGGATCCGGCGGGTGCGGCGGACCAGCAGCCAGTCACCGGGGAGCAGGGCGGGTGCCATGGACCGTTCGGCGACCTTGACCCGGAGAAGGGGCCAACCCATCCATCCCTCCCGGTGTCATCCCAAGTGAGCGGGGTAGTGTCGGGTCTGCAAAGTCGACGAGTCGGAGAAAGGGAATCGATGAGGTTGCTCACCCGCCTGCTTGAGCCGAAGGCCATCGCTCACGCCCACTGCGACCTGCCCTGCGGAGTCTATGACCCGGCGCAGGCAAGGATCGAGGCGGAATCGGTCAAGGCTATTGACGAGAAGTACCAGCAGAACACGGACCCTGAGTTCAGGGCCCGCTGCCTGATCATCAAGGAACAGCGTTCTGAGCTGGTCAAGCACCACCTGTGGGTGCTCTGGACGGACTACTTCAAGCCGCCGCACTTCGAGAAGTACCCGCAGCTGCACCAGCTGTTCAACGAGGCCACCAAGCTGGCCGGCGCGGCCGGTACCAAGGGCAGCACGGACGCGTCCAAGGCGGACGAGCTGCTGGCCAAGATCGAGGAGATCAACAAGATCTTCTGGGAGACCAAGCAGGCTTAGTCCTCCCCGGCCTGACGAAACCCGGGTTTCAGCGGGATAACACTTCCGCGAAACCCGGGTTTCCTGCTGCGCGGTATCCGGCCTTCGCGTGGATCTACGAGCTGAGCTGGGGTTTTACCGTGACGTGCGGGAGGCGGGCGGCGCGGCGCGTTTCTCGTCATGGCTCGCGGGCGGTAGGTTTCTTTGCAGTGGGCGGCGACCAGAAACCGGCCCGGAGGAGAGACGTGACCGAAGACATCGCCGCGACGACAGCCGTGCCGGGCCAGCGGGATCCGGAGGCGGCGAAGGCGGACCGCGAGACGGCGGCGCAAGACCACGTGCAGGTGTGCATGCCCGCCGAGGGCGCCTACCTATCCGTGCTGCGCACGGCGACCGCAGGCCTGGCCGCGAGGCTGGACTTTACCCTCGACGAGATCGAGGACCTGCGCATCGCCGTCGACGAAGCCTGCGCCATGCTGCTCGCCCAGGCAATACCCGGCACCAACCTGGAGTGCGCGTTCGACCTCGGCGCGGAGGAGATGACGATCACCGTGTCGGTGATCGCCGCGGAACCGCGGATCCCCGCCCGCGACACCTTCGCGTGGACCGTGCTCTCCGCGCTGGCCGGGACGGTCGACTCGCGGCTCGGGGACGATGACCAGGTGTCCATCGTGCTGCGCAAGCGCCGGGAAACGCTGAAGCCAGGGGATTCCTTCGGGGCGAGGTCCGGGTGAGCAGCGAGTTCGAGGTCCAGGTGACCGAGGATTTCGAGGTTGCCCAGGCCACCGCGGAGGTGGTGCGGGTCGAGCGAGGCTCGCCCGACCGGGCCCGGGCCAGGGAGCTCTTCGAGCGGCTCGCGGTACTGCCGCCAGATGACCCGGAACGCGCCCGGATCAGGGGCTACCTCGTCGAGCTGCACCTGCCGCTTGTGGAGTACCTCGCGCGCCGGTTCCGCAACCGGGGCGAGTGGCTGGACGACCTGACCCAGGTCGCGACCATCGGCCTGATCAAGTCGATCGACCGGTTCGATCTCGAGCGCGGCGTGGAATTCTCCACCTACGCCACGCCCACCATCGTGGGCGAGATCAAGCGGCACTTCAGGGATAAGGGCTGGGCGGTGCGGGTGCCGCGACGCCTGCAGGAACTCAAGCTGTCCCTGACCAAGGCCATCGGCGACCTCGCCCAGCGGGAAGGACGCGCCCCCACGGTCAGCGAACTCGCCGCGCACCTGCAGATGAGCGAGGAAGAGGTGCTTGAGGGGCTCGAGTCGGCCAACGCCTACTCGACCGTGTCGCTGGACGCCCCCGATTCGGGCGACGAGGACGCGCCCGCGGTCTCGGACTCACTCGGCATGGTCGACGACGCGCTCGAGGGCGTCGAATACCGGGAATCCCTGAAGCCGCTGCTCGAGCAGCTACCGCCGCGCGAGAAGAAGATCCTGCTGCTCAGGTTCTTCGGCAACATGACCCAGTTGCAGATCGCCACCGAGCTCGGCATCTCCCAGATGCACGTGTCCCGGCTGCTGGCCCGGACGCTGGCCCAGCTCAGGGAGGGACTCACCACCGAAGACTGAGCCGCTCTTTCTCAGCGGCTCAGGGCCCGCAGGCTGGCCGGGGTGAACAGCCCGGCCAGGCAGCCGACCGCGAGGAGCAAGGCGGGCACGCCCCAGTCGAGGCGGTGCCCGAACACCAGGTACAGGCCGGCGCCGCCGACGAAGAGCTGAGTCATCACCACCGGCGTCCTGGCCCATGGCCTGGCCCGGTCCAGCGCCCAGGCGAACGTGGCGAGGGTGACGGCGGTGCAGAAGGTGATCAGGGTCAGCGCGATCCCGCTGGCCATCTGGTAAGACTGGCCGTCGGCGGTGGCCATGGCGGCGAACACCCCCGCCACGACCAGGCCTGCCGCCTCCGCCGCCTGCGCGGCCGCGGCCAGGCGGAGCGCTACCGGACGAGCGCCAGTGGCCTGCGTCAGCATTACCTCACACCCATCCGTCCCTGATCCGGGGGCCGCACATGTTCCCAGCTTAAGCGGCGACTAACCTAGGTAAGTGCGCGGCATTCTGATTGCTAACCCGCATGCGACGTCGATGACGGGGACCATCATCGACCTGACGGTCCGCTCGCTCGCCGGCCTGGTCGATCTAGACGTTGAACGTACCAAGTACCGCGGCCACGCTCGCGAGCTGGCCGCGTCGGCGCCCGGTGAGCTCATTATCGTGCTCGGCGGCGACGGCTCGATCAACGAGGTCGTGAACGGGGTGATGAGCCGGGACCGGGACGCCGCGGCGGCGGAGGGCGGCCCTGACGCGGGGGCGGGCGAGCAGGCGGGGGCGGGCGGGCGCCAGCTGCCGCTGATCGCGGTCATACCCGGCGGCGGGGCCAACGTGTTCGCCCGGGCGCTCGGCCTGCCGGCCGACGCCGCCACCGCGATACGCAGGGTCAGGGAGGTCATCGCGGCGGGCCGTTACCGGACGATAGGGCTCGGGCTGGCCGGCGACAGGTATTTCACCTTCAGCGCCGGCCTCGGCATGGACGCCGAGGTGGTGTACGAAGTGGAGCGACTGCGCGCCTCGGGCCGCAAGGAGAGCACCTCGCTGTTTCTGCGGACGATGGTGCGGCACCTCTACCGGGGGACGGACCGGCGGACGCCGGCCCTGACGGTGGAACGCGACGGGCAGCCGCCGATCGATGACCTGTTCCTCACCATCATCACGAACCGCTCGCCGTGGACCTATTACCGCGGCCGTGCGGTGCTGCCCTTTCCGCATCCCGATTTCAATTCCGGCCTGGACCTGCTGGCGCTGCGCCGGGTCAGCCTGGCCACCATCTACAACGCGGTCCTGCAGATGCTGCTGATCCGCAGCCGGCCGCCGCGGGGCCGGTACCTGACGACGGTGCACGGCGAGCAGTCACTGACCGTCCGCTCGGCCCGGCCGATCGCGTTTCAGGTTGATGGCGAATATCTCGGTGAAATCGAGGCCGTTAAATTTCAGTTCGTGCCGCACGCGCTCCGCGTCGTGGTGTGACGCTAAGTGCCCAGCTGAGGGCGGCTAATGTTGCTAGTGAAGCGGCGAGAGCAAAATGTGATCGATCTGACATCAAATTAACCTGACGGTTCGTCGTGGCCCCTTGCGCTTGTCAACCGACGTTGAGAGGCTTGACGTGATGCCTGGCGCGGGGGCGCCTCGTCCGTGTCATCCGCTCAGATGGCAGGCAAGTCGCCTTCGGAAGCATGTTCGGTCGCGGGGCGACCGGGACTTGTTTCCTGCCCGGCATCATGACGGTCCCGGGAGACTTGGGATCACTGAGGCACTACGGCAAAGCTAGTGAAATGCTTCACAAGCTGAAGATAGACGCGCATACCGGACGCAGTCGCTTGCGGTCGGCGGCCAAGAAGGAGTGGACATCGTGGACTGGCGTCACGAAGCCGGCTGCCGTGAGGTGGACCCTGAGCTGTTCTTCCCGATCGGGAACAGCGGTCCTGCGCTACTCCAGATCGAGGAAGCCAAACAGGTGTGCCGTCGGTGCTCGGTGATGCAAGAGTGCCTGCGCTGGGCCATCGACTCCGGGCAGGACGCCGGGGTCTGGGGCGGGTTGAGCGAGGATGAGCGGCGGGCGCTCAAGCGCCGCACGATCAGGCTCCGCGCCCGCGCGCACGCATAACGGGCGTCAGGTGCGGGCCGGGGCTGGCTCGTAGCCGACCGGAAGGTCCACCACGGCTTCGGTGCCGCCGCCCGGCCGCGGCGTGATCCGCAGCCGCCCGCCGAGCTCGCCCACGACCAGCGTCCGGACGATCTGCAGGCCCAGGCTCGTGGTCGAGTCCAGGTCGAAATCATCGGGCAGGCCGACCCCGCTGTCCGCGACGGTGACGATCAGCCGCTCCGGCTCGCGTACCGCCGCGACCTCGAGCAGCCCGTCTTCCTTCGCGGCGCACGGGAAACCGTGCTGCAGCGCGTTCTGCAGCAGCTCGGTCAAGACCATGGCCAGCGGGGTCGCCACCCACGAAGGCAGCAGGCCGAACGAGCCTGTGAGCTTCGGCCGCACCCGGAACTCGGCGGCCGACACCTCGCCGGCCATCATCGCCACCCGGTCCGCAACGTCATCGAAATTGACGATTTCCTCGGGCGCGTGCGACAGCGTCTCGTGCACGACCGCGATCGACCCCACCCGGCGGACCGCCTCCTCCAGCGCGGCGCGGGCTTCGGGCGCGCGGAGCCGCCGCGCCTGCAGCCGCAGCAGCGCGGCCACGGTCTGCAGGTTGTTCTTGACCCGGTGATGGATCTCCCTGATCGTCGCGTCCTTGGTCATCAGCTCCCGCTCACGGCGGCGCAGCTCGGTGACGTCCCGCACCAGGACCAGGGCGCCGGTCCGGTTCCCGCCGACGGTCAGCGGAATCGACCGCAGCTGGACCACAGACCCGTTCCCGTCGACCTCCGCCACCCGCGGTGCGCGGCCGGTGGCCACCACCATCAGCGACTCATCCAGCGGCTCATCCGACGCGCAGAGCCCCGCCGTGACCACGCCGAGTTCCGACCCGATCAGGTCGGCGGCCAGGCCGAGGCGGCGGTAAGCCGACTGGGCGTTCGGGCTCGCGTAGGTGACACGCCCCGACTTGCCCAGCCTGAGCAGCCCGTCGCCGACTCGCGGCGACCTGACCAGCATCGCGTCCGCTCCAGGGAAGGGAAACGTCCCTTCCGCCACCATCCTGGCCAGGTCGTCGGCGCCCTGCACGTAGGTGAGCTCGAGCCGGCTCGGGGTGCGGGCCGAGTTCAGGTTGGTGCACCGCTCGATGACGGCGATCACCCGGTTCGCACGCGTCACCGGAATGCCCTCGGTGCGCACCGGCACGCCGGTCGTCCAGTCCGGGTCGCTTTCCCGCCAGATCCGCCGCTCGTTCCTGGCCACGTCAAGCAGCCGCTGGTCCTCTGGGCCCGCGAACGTCCCGACCACGTCATCCTGGAGCGACGTCGGCCCGGTGGTCGGGCGCATCTGGGCGATCGCCAGCCAGCCGGTGCCGTCACTGGCCGGCGCCCACAGGATCAGGTCGGCGAAGGACAGGTCAGCGAGAAGCTGCCAGTCCGATACCAGCGAATGCAGCCACTCCACATCGGCGTCTCCGAGGCCGGTATGGCTTCTGGCCAGGTCGTTCAGCGTGGGCACAGCACCATCATCGCATCTTGGGCGTCATTGATTCCCGGTCGGCGGCCGGGGCAAGCGTGCCGCGGCCGCGGATGAGCGACCATAGTGTGAGTTGACGTTCACCCATTCTTAAGGCAATGATTCCGGATGACCGCTTCTCTGCTGCCAGCTGACGACGCGCCCGACGCGCCCGGCGAGCCCCCCGCGGGTGTGCCACCGAGGTTGCCCAAGTACTACCAGGTGAAGCGCCAGCTGCTGGAGCTGACCGCCAGCCTGGACGCCGGCAGCCCGGTCCCGCCGGAGCGAGAGCTCGCGCGCTACTACGGGACGTCCAGGACCACCGTGCGGCAGGCGCTCGCCGAACTCGTCATCGAGGGCCGCCTGCTGCGCATGCAGGGCAAGGGCACCTTCGTCGCCAAACCCAAGGTGGCCCAGCTGCTCGAGCTCGCAAGCTACACAGAAGGCATGCGCGCGCACGGCCTGCACCCGCGGACCAAGGTCCTGGATATCGGGTACGTCACCACGGACGAGCCGCTCGCGGAACTGCTCGGCATCCGCACCGGGGGCCGGGCGCTGCGCATCCACCGGCTACGGCTCGCCGACGGCGAGCCGATGTCGATCGACACCTCGCACCTGCCCGCCCGGCGCTTCCCGGGCCTGCGCAAGCTCCTCGACCCGGACACGTCCTTGTACGAGACGCTGCGCTCGGGATACGGCATTCAGCTGGCCGAGGCGGAGGAGACGATCGAGACGGTGCTCGCCGACCCGCATGAAGCGCAACTGCTCGAGGTGGACGCGGGGCTGCCGCTGCTCCTGCTGTCCAGGCACGCGTTCGACGTCACCGGCGAGCCAGTCGAATGGGCGCAATCGTGGTACCGGGGCGACAGGTACAAGTTCGTCACCAGGCTGCGCCGCTGAGCCTGCCGCCGAAGATCCTTCGTCACTTTTGGTCGTTCCAGCAGCCATAACTGACGAACGATCCTGGAGCGTCTGCCTACCGACTGGTAACATCACCTTCGTGGTGCGGGTATCCGGTCATGGCGGCCTGCACGCCATCGAGGTCGCACGGCGTCATGGCGTGTCGGCCTTGTTCACCCTGTCCGGCGGGCACGTGTTCCCGCTCTACGACGCCGCGGTCAAGACTGACCCGCCGCTGCGGCTGGTGGACGTGCGGCACGAGCAGACCGCTGTCTTCGCGGCCGAGGCGACCGCCCGGCTGACCAGGACGGCCGGCCTGGCCGTGGTGACCGCGGGCCCGGGCGTCACCAACTCGGTCAGCGCGGTGACGACCGCGTGGTTCAACGGAGCGCCGGTCGTGCTGCTCGCGGGGCGCGCTCCTGACTACCGCTGGGGCGCGGGCAGCCTGCAGGAGATCGACCACCCGCCGCTGCTCGCGCCGGTCACCAAGGCCGCCTGGACCGAGCACGAGACGGCGAAGGTGGCGAGCTCGGCGCAAGAGGCCTTCCGGCTGGCGCTGAGCCCGCATCGCGGGCCCGTGTTCCTCGACATCTCCCTTGAGGCGATCTACGGGCAGGCCGAAGCCGAACCGCCGGCCGGTGAACCGCCGGACGCCGCAGTCCCGGACGCGGCGGACGTCGAGCGGATCGCCCGGCTGCTGCGGGTGGCGCGACGGCCGGTGCTTGTGGCCGGGTCCGACGTCTGGCTCGGCGGTGCCGAGGACGCGGCGCGCCGGGCGGCCGAAGAGCTCCGGCTGCCCGTGATCACCAACGGACAGGCCCGCGGGGTACTGCCCGCCGGGCATGACCTGCTGGTCACCCGGGCCAGGTCAGCTGCGCTACGCGAGGCTGACCTGGTCGTCGTGGTCGGAACGCCGCTCGACTTCAGGCTCGGGTATGGCTCGTTCGGCCCCAAGGACGCGCCCGCGCAGGTGGTGCACGTGGCGGACGCACCGGGCGGGATCGCTACGCACCGGCCGCTGGCGGCGTCGGCCGCGGGTGACCTGCCGGCGTTCTTCACCCAGCTGACCGATCATCCGGCGGCCGCGCTGACCGGGGCCGACCCGGACTGGGGGCCGCGGCTGGCCGCGGCGGCCAGGGCCGCGCACGCCGCCGACGCCCCGCTGCTGGCCAGCGACGCTGAACCGGTGCACCCGGCCCGCATCTACGGTGAGCTGCTCAAGGTCCTCGACGACGACGCGGTCGTCATCGGCGACGGCGGCGATTTCGTCTCGTTCGCCGGCAAGTACATCGAGCCTAGGCGGCCGGGCGGCTGGCTCGACCCTGGGCCGTTCGGCTGCCTGGGCACCGGCCTCGGCTACGCGATCGCGGCCCGGCTCGCGCGGCCGTCCGCGCAGGTCGTCCTGATGCTCGGCGACGGGGCGGCCGGCTTCTCGCTGATGGACGTCGACACGCTCGTCCGGCACCGGCTGCCCGTGGTCATCGTCTGCGGGAACAACGCGGGCTGGGGCCTGGAACGGCACCCCATGCGCGCCCTGTACGGCTATGACGTTGCCGCCGACCTGCAGCCGGGCTGCCGTTATGACGAGGTGGCCCGCGCCCTGGGCGGCGCGGGCGAACTGGTCACCACTCCCGCCGCGATCGGCCCCGCCCTGCGCCGCGCCTTCGCCGCCGACGCGCCCTACCTGGTCAACGTGGTCACCGACGCCGAGATCGCCTACCCGCGGACAACCACCGGCGTCTAGCCGCAAGCCGGTCAGGAGATGACGGCGATCAGGTCGCCCTCCTGGACGGCATCACCCTCGGCCACGTGCAACTTCGCGACCACCCCCGGGCCTTCGGCCAGGACCGGGATCTCCATCTTCATCGACTCCAGGATCACCAGCGTGTCACCGTCGTCGACGTGCTCACCTTCCGCCGCGACCACCTTCCACACGTTCGCGACCATCTCCGCGCGGACCTCAGCCACCGGTGACTCCTCATCTGTCGGGCCTTGTGCTACGTGGAACGCAGCTTGCTCACCAGGGACGTATCGTAGTCCCCGGTGACGAATTCCGGGCTGGCCAGCAGCTCCGCGTGAAAGAGCAGGTTGGTCTTCGGGCCGGCGATGCGGAACGCGGCGACCGCGTGCCTGGCCCGCTCGAGCGCCTGATCGCGGTCCGCGCCGTGGACGCAGAGCTTGGCCAGCAGCGGGTCGTAGAACGGCGTGACGGTATTGCCGGCCCGGTAGCCGGCGTCTACCCGCACACCCTCGCCCGAGGGTTCTTCCCACTCGGTTATCCGGCCGGGCCCGGGCAGGAACCTGACCGGGTCCTCGGCATAGACCCGCAGCTCGAGCGCGTGCCCGGACGGGCTGACCGCGGCCGGGTCGAACGAGGGCGGCTCGCCCGCGGCGATGAGGAACTGCTGCTCGACCAGGTCGATGCCGGTGACGAGCTCGGTGACCGGGTGCTCGACCTGCAGCCGGGTGTTCATCTCGAGGAAGACGAAGGATCCGGCGGCGGCGTCCACCATGCACTCGACCGTCCCGGCGCCCCGGTATCCCACCGCCTGCCCGGCCCGGACGGCGGCGGCCAGCATCAGCTCGCGCAGCCCGGCAGAAACACCCGGTGACGGCGTCTCCTCGGCGACCTTCTGGTGCCGCCGCTGCACCGAGCAGTCACGCTCGCCGAGCGCGAGCACGCGGCCGTCCGCCAGGCCGAGGATCTGCACCTCGACGTGACGAGCGTGCTCGACATAGCGCTCGATCAAGATCTCGGGCGAGCCGAAGAACCGCTCCGCGCGGGACCTGGCCGTCTCGAAGGCCACGCGGAGCCCGGCCTGGCCCGCGGCTACGCCCATGCCGATCCCGCCGCCGCCTGCCGCCGCCTTGACCATGACGGGGTAGCCGATCCGGCCGGCCTCGGCGAGGGCCGCGGCCACGTCGGTGACGGGCTCCCGGCTGCCCGGTGACACCGGCACCCCGGCCCGCTCCATCAGGTTCCTGGCCCGGATCTTGTCGCCCATCTGCTCGATCGCCGCGGGGCCGGGACCCACCCAGGTCAGGCCGGCGGCTATCACCTGGCGGGCGAAGTCCGCGTTCTCGGCGAGGAAACCGTAGCCGGGGTGCACCGCCGCGGCTCCGGTCTTGCGGGCCGCGTCGATGATGACCGCGGCGTCCAGGTAGCTCCGGGCGGGCTGGGCGGGGCCGATGGGCGCGGCGTCATCCGCCTCGCTGACGTACGGCAGGTCCGCGTCAGCGTCTGAGTACACCGCGATGGCCCGGATTCCCATCCGGCGGGCCGTCCGTATCACCCGCCTGGCAATCTCAGCGCGGTTGGCGACAAGCACTGAATCGAGCATCACGCCAGCTTACTGGCGGGCCCCCGGGCACGGCGCCGTGATCACATCTGGAGGACCGAACGGCGGTGCACGACGCGGCTGAGGGCCTCGACCGCCTCCGGGTCATACTCACTGGCGGTGTCCAGCCGGAGTTGCTGCACGGCCACCGACGCCCGGCCGGGGTCAGGCGAGCTGCCCACTATGTCATCGAAGGCGTTCGCCGCCTTGATGATGCGGCTGCTCATCGGCGGCCCCCGCAGCTCGGCGCCGCTGGCCCCGGCGACGTCACGGTAGGGCTCGTTCTGCCTGCGCACGATCTCGGCCACGGCCCCGAGGACCTGCGCCTGCTGGATAACGTCGGCGCCAAGCTCGGCGATGCGCTGCTGGTCCTGGCGCGAGACGAAGATGGTGGCCCCGCCGGAGATCGGATCATGCAGCGAAAGCTGGCCGATGTCGTGCATGAGCGCCGCGTATTCGAGCTCGAGCAGCTGCGGTTCATGGATGCCGAGCTCCCGGCCGATGGCGACGGCGAGCTTGGCGACCCGTTCGGAATGACCGGGTTCCACGTAGCCGCCGATCTCGGTGACCCTGGCCAGCGCCCGGACGGTCTGCAGGTAGGTCGCCCGGATCCCGGCATACCTGCGGAACGCGACCTGGGTGACGAGCAGCGGGGCGGTGAACACGGCCAGCGCGGCCAGCCCCATCACTTCCGCGGCGAAGGCTATGAGCAGGGCCGAAGCCCCTACGGCGGCACCCAGCGGCAGCTGAACGCGCATCTCGTCGACCAGCGCCACGCCGAACCTGACCCGCTGCTCGTCCACCCGCAGCAAGGCGGTGAGCACCGCCTCGAGCAGCAGGGCGACGATGGTCAGGGATGTCATCAGGGAAAAGGCGAGCCCCCAGTGCCTGACGACGGCAGCGTCCCCCGCGAGCGGACGGAATATGTAGGCGACGCACGCGACGCACAGCAGGCGCGAGGCCATGCCGCTCACCCGGGCGGGCAGGCCGACGGCGAGGTGCGGCAGCGCGCCGATGATCATCCCGATCGTGGTGACGGTCACCACCTGCTCGGCGCCGTAGACACCCAGATGCGGACCGACCCGGATGAGCAGGGCATAAGCGAGCGCGCCCGCGAACCCGATCGGCGCGGACTCACGGTCGCCCGGCAGGTTCAGCCTGAGCACCTCGCCGAACGCGATCAGCACGCCGAACGCGACCGCGGTGCGGACATCGCGCAGCCCCTCGGCTGCGGTCTGCGCCACCGCGGCCACCAGCCACACTCCGGCGGCCACGACCAGCAGCAACTGCCCGGAATCCCGCACCTGCCAGGGATACCTGCGCAGCTCATGTCGTCGTTCGGTCATCACGGTCTCAGAGGGTATCGCTCACCCGCAGCGGCACGCTGGGGTCGTCGTGATCCTGCGCCGCGACCGCCAGCTCGTCGGCCGCGAGCACGGGCGGCTCGGGACGCTGCCAGCCGCCACGCTTGATCGCGGCCACGAAGGCGTCGACGAAGGCCGGGTCGAACTGCGTGCCCGACCACTTCCTCAGCTCCGCGATGGCCTCATCGACCGGGCGCGCGCCACGGTAGGAGCGGGTGGACGTCATCGAGTCGAAGGCATCGGCGACCGCCAGGACGCGCGCGAACTCGGGGATCTCGTCGCCGGCCAGGCCCATCGGATAGCCGCGGCCGTCGATGCGCTCGTGATGGTGCATGATCCCGGCCAGGGCCTCGTCAAGGAAGCCGATCTCCCTGACGATATCGAGCCCGCGCATCGGGTGCAGCTGGATGGCCGCGTACTCCTCCTCGGTCAGCTTCCCGGTCTTCTGCAGGACCTTCGTCGGCACTCCGAGCTTGCCGACGTCGTGCAGCATGCCTGCGTACCTGATCGCCTCCACCCGGTCGCCCCGCATGCCGATCTCGCGGGCGATCATCACCGACCCGCGCGATACCCGGTCGCTATGGCCGCGGGTGTAGAAGTCCTTCGTCTCGACCGCCTGGCACAGTGCGCCCACCGTCGCCTCGTAGGCCCGTTGCTGCTCGGCGAACTGCGCGACGGCCCAGCGCGCGACGAACAGCGGGATCAGCACAAGCAGCGGCGCGAACGGCCCGACCACGCTCCAAAGCGCGGCTATGAGCAGCCCGAACGCCCCGTAACCAAGGTCGGAGAACAGCAGCCGGCCCACCGCGGCGAAGCTGGCGCGCGCCATCGCGTCAGCCTTGCGGACGAACCAGAGCACGCCGCCGAGCAGCCCGTGATTGACCGCGACATGCGCCACGGCGGCCGCCGCGAACGCCCCGATGATCTTGGGAAACGAACTCGCGCTGAGCACGCCGACCTGCCCGTGCAGCGCCACGAATACCCGCCCGGCGACGTACGCGGTCAGGGCCATCATCCCGGTGTTGAACGCGCGCTGGGCCGGAGACGGTCCGCGACGCAGGCTGAACACGGTACAGGCACCGACCAGGGCGGCGCCCACGGGACCGACCAAGACGGCCGCGGCCAGGGTAGCGGTGGTATTAGCGGACCAGGATAGATTTCCCGGCGACAAGCGAGTCGCCGTCGACTCGGAAATAACCAGAAGCAAACCCAGGACCGCGATATCACGCCAGGAATTCGCGGAGAAGCTGAACGGACCTCGCGCAATGAGAACGACTGCTGCTGCCACTACCGTGGCGATGTAGAGCCGTGCGGCCCATGAGAGTCTGGCCAAGCTATCCCCTCGCGGTCAGGGGTGTGCGACAAAAGCTATAAACCGGCGCAGTTACCCCCAGACAGTTCCGAAAGCGACAGCCGCGCATACGGAATCCGGCGCGGCCGCACACCGCGTAGATGTGACCTCACTACCTGGACGCATGACGTCGACCTCCAAGTCACGACCGCCTAGTGCTTACCGGCTATCGTCCAAGGTCAAGGATAACGTGGCCACAACGCTTCTCGCAGGCCCAAATCTCATCGTGAACAAATCGTGAGCGCGATCGTCACAATGGGCAATCAAAGGTGGCACACGCGGCGCAATTGCCCCACTTCTGACGAATCGGGCACCCGATCGCTACTCAGCGAACTCGATAGTCGCGCGGACTTCGGAGATCCTGACAAGAATCTTCGCGCGCAGCGCGGCGGGCGCCGGGTCGCAGCCGCAGTGCTTTTGCACGACGCGCTTGACCGCCTCTTCCAGGCCGTACTCGCGCAAGCAGGGGCCGCACTCTGCCAGGTGCTGGCGGATCTTCACGCAGTCCAGGTCGCCCAGCTCGCCGTCCAGGTAGCCATAGACCCGGTCCAGTACCTCGGTACACGGCGTCTCATGGGGATTTCCGCAGCTCATCGCCCATCCTCCCCGGGCAGGGAGGCGTCGGAACCGGTTCGCGCCAGCCCTCGCTCCGATGCGTAATCCTGAAGCAGTTCCCGCAGCTGACGGCGACCACGGTGCAAGCGGGACATCACGGTACCGATCGGCGTTTCCATGATGTCGGCGATTTCTTTGTACGCGAATCCTTCTACGTCGGCCAGGTAGACGGCGATCCTGAACTCCTCGGGGAGCGCCTGCAGCGCCTCCTTGATATCAGAATCAGGCAGCCGTTCCAGCGCTTCGGCTTCGGCCGACTTCAACCCGCCCGAGGTATGCGACGCCGCCCGCGCCAGCTGCCAGTCCTCCACCTCCTCCGCACCGGACCGCTGCGGCTCGCGCTGCCGTTTGCGATAGGTGTTGATGAAGGTATTGGTCAGGATCCGGAATAGCCAGGCCTTCAGATTCGTACCCTGCTGGAACTGGTGGAAGGACGCATAGGCCTTGGCGAACGTCTCCTGCACCAGATCTTCTGCATCCGCCGGGTTGCGGGTCATCCGAAGCCCTGCGGAGTACAGCTGATCCAGGTAGGGCAGCACCTCCTGCTCGAAGCGCTCACCGCGCTCTTCGAGAGTCTCCGGAACGGGACCCACCCCCTCCAAGTAGTGCGAGGCCGGGCTGCGGGCACGCAGACCGTATGAGCGGGAGGATACCGTGCCGGACTCAGAAGCTTCCGTCAGCATGCCACGAGGTGGCGAGGCCACTGCCATGCCGCTTGCAACACGGCGGTGCACCCGGTCATTCCTCGACCGCCCTGGGCGGCCAACTCACCAGGGCCGGCAGGTGACAAAGACGCCCAGCCGGGAAGGATAGGACGCAGGCGCCCCGATTTCAAGGACGCCGAGTCAGGAGTTTCAGGGGCCCATGCAACATGCGGCCAGCGCGATTACCGCGCCAGACGCTGACCACCTGCCTGCTTACTGGCAGTTCCACGACGCGGTGACGCGTGCGCAGCTGAAGGCCTGGCTGCCGCCAGGCCGCCATACCCTCGTCGACGTCTCAGGGCCGCGAGCGCCAGCGGCCGAACTCGCCGCGGCGGCCGGCCATACCGTCCTGCGCGTCATCGACGGCACCGCCGCAGGCCGCCGTCTCCCCGGCACAGGGGGCGCAGAGGGCCACCCCCCCGGCGCAGGAGGCCTGGGCGGCGCAGGGGGCCTCCCCCCCGGAACGGGGGGCCTCCCCCCCGGAACGGGGGGCCGAGGGGGTTTGGGGGGAAAGGTTTCCCCCCAAGAGCGGGGGGTTCCGGGGGGTCGCCCCCCCGGGCTGACACTGCTCATCGCCGATTCCTCGCGCCTTTCCTTCCTGAGTGACGGCTGCGCGGATGGCGTCATCGCCGAGGACCGGACGCTGTCCATGTGCCTGGCCGCCGAGATGGTGATCGCCGAGATCGCGCGGGTCCTGCGCCCGGGCGGCCGGGTGCTCGCCTGCGTCGATTCGCTCGTGCTCGGCATGGCCGTGCTCGCCGACCAGAATCACTGGGCGCACCTGATCGACCTGCCGCACGCCGAAGTGGTGCTTGTGCCCTGGCCGGATGGCACGATCACCAGGTGCTACGGACCTGACCAGGCGCGCGAACTGTTCAGCGGAGCCGGGCTTACGGTGGACTGGATCCGGCCGCGGACGGTGTTCTCCGAGTCGATGGTGACGCATCTGCTGCGGCGCGACCCGGGCAGCCTGCCCAAGCTCGTGCGAGCCGAACTCGCCGCCGCCCCGGACGAGTCACTCGGGGCCCAGCTGGTGATATCAGCCGCCAAACCGCGGCCACGGCGGCGCTAGGGCCCCGCAGGGGTCCCAAGGGGGTCTGGGGGGATGGGTCCCCCCAGGATCGGGGGGTTCCGGGGGGGCGCCCCCCGGGCTAATACCGCCGCTTGGCGTACGCCGACTGACAGTTAACGCAGCGGGCCGCCTCGGGTCTGGCTTCGAGCCTGCCCGCCGGAATCTGCTGACCGCAGTCGACGCACCTTCCGTAGCGGTTGTCCTCCATCCGAGCGAGCGCGGCCAGCACCTCTTCTCGCTGGGCGCGGGCGGAAGACAGTATCGCCTCGCTACGGTCTGCCTCAGAGAGCGAGGACCCGGCATCGGCCGCGTCCTGCGGATACCCGGCCCCCGCCTGCGGCCCGGGATGCTCGCCGTGCAGGATGGCTACCGACCGGTCCAGGTCGTCGCGCATCTCCTCCAGCCGCTTACGGGCGATGGAAAACTCCACTGGTGTCCTCGCCTCCCGTCCGCGTGCCAAGCGCAGCCCAGCTTCATGTCAGGCCCCGGCTGCGTGCCGCGGACTCAGAACAACTCGCCCCCCGGTTGGGGCTCGATGAGCTCCGGTCCGTTATTCCGGACGAAATTGACGGCCGTTGATACGGGATGCGACGTCAGGCCGCCCGCCATCGCGGGCAGCATCGTCGCTTGAAGCTGGCCAGGTTCGGTATTGCCCGGGTCGAGCCAGTCCGCCCAGTGGTCACGGGAAATCACCATGGGCATGCGATCGTGGATCTGACCGACATCGTCGGTTGCCTGGGTCGTGATAATCGCGGCCGTCCACAGCCAGGCGTGTTCGTGGTCTTCGGGCAGCGACTCGTCCCGCCAGAGGTCGTAGATGCCGGCGAAGGCGAGAACACCACCGTCCGTTCGGTAGATGAAATAAGGCTGTTTGCTTTTCTTGCCTTCCGACGAGACGGCCTGCCACTCGTAGTAACCGTCTGCCGGAAGGATGCAGCGGCGCTTGGCGAAGGCGCGCCTGAAGGCCGGCTTGACCGCCACGGTCTCGGCCCTGGCGTTGATGAGCCTGCCGCCGCCCGAGGCGTCCTTCGCCCAGAACGGGACCAGGCCCCAGCGCACCACGCGCAGCTCACGGGCTTGCGGCTCGTCGTCGCGGGCAGCTCTTTCCAGGACCGCGTAAACCCGCTTGGTCGGGGCCACGTTGTAGTCAGGGTCAGGCTCCGGGTCGGGAGAGGAGGTCACGCGGTCACGCTCGACGTCGAACTCCTCGAGGAGTTCAAGGCGCTTGCGCGCCGACACAAAACGACCGCACATGCAATCTTCCTCAACCGAATTCAGTCCGGACACTTCCCGTTAAGCCTGGATTGGCCTTTCATAACCGCAAACCCCCCGCGCCAAACCCCCGGGCCCCGAAGGGGTCCCCGAGGGGGTCTGGGGGGAAAGGTTTCCCCCCAGGAGCGGGGGGATCTTGGGGGGTCGCCCCCCGGCTAGTGGGGTCCCCCCGGCTAGTGGGGTCCCCCCGGCTAGTTGAGTACGCTCAAGCGTATGCACCCGGATGACGATCACGACCGGCTCTGGCGTTCCCCCAGCGCCGCCGGGCCGGTCAGCGCACGCATCCGGCTGCCCGCGTCGAAGTCCATCACCAACCGTGCCCTCGTTCTGGCCGCCCTCAGCGACGCTCCGGCGGCGATCGCGAACCCGCTGCGGGCCAGGGACACCGTGCTCGCCGCCGGCGCGCTGCGTGCACTAGGGACGCAGATCACGGAAACTGGCTCCCCGACGGCTTGGCGCGTCACGCCCGGCCGGCCGCCGGCCGACGCCGAGGTCAGCGTGGACGTGGGTAACGCCGGCACCGTCATGCGATTCGTGCCCGGGGTCGCGGCGCTGACCTCGGCCGCGGTTCATTTCGACGGAGACGAGCGGGCCAGGCAGCGACCGGTCGGCCCGATTCTCGCGGCGCTGCGCCAACTCGGCGCGCGCATCGACGACGGCGGCCGCGCCGCGGTCCCGTTCACCGTGCGCGGCTGCGGCGCCATCCGCGGCGGCACCGTCACCCTCGATGCTTCCGGGTCCTCGCAGCTGGTCTCGGGTCTGCTGCTGGCTGCGCCCCGGTTCGACGAGGGCGTCGAAATCCGGCACGAGGGGCCGCCGGTGCCCTCGGCGCCGCATATCGCCATGACGGTCCGCATGCTCCGCGCCGCGGGCGCTGAGGTAGCGGAGATGACATCGAGCGCAGGCGGGTCCGGCGCGGGCTCCGGCGGGGGGCGGCCGGATGGGTGGCGGGTCCGGCCGGGACGGCTCGACCTGGGGGCCATCACGGTGGAACCCGACCTGTCGAACGCGGGCCCGTTCCTGGCCGCGGCGCTCGTGACCGGGGGGACGATCACCGTGCCCGACTGGCCGCGGGACAGCCTGCAGGCGGCCGGCCAGATCCTGGACGTGCTGACGGCTATGGGGGCGCGGTGCGAGATAGGCGCCGGCGGGCTCGTCGTGACCGGAACCGGCCGGATCCAGGGCATCACCGCCGACCTGCGTGACGTCAACGAGCTGGCGCCGGTGCTTACCGCGGTGGCGGCCCTGGCGGAGGCGCCCTCGGTCTTCACCGGGCTGGCGCACACCCGCAGCCACGAGACCGACCGGCTAGCCGCGCTGGCCAAGGAGATCAACACGCTTGGCGGTGACATCACCGAGCTGCCCGACGGGTTGCGGATCAGGCCGCGTCCGCTGCGGGCCGACGCAGCGGACGGGCCGTTCGGCAGCTACGACGATCACCGGATGGTGATGGCCGCGGCCGTGCTCGGGCTGGCCGTGCCCGGCATCGGTGTCGATAACGCGCAGACGGTGGCCAAGACCTTCCCCGGCTTCACCGATGCCTGGGAAGAGATGCTGAGGCTGGCGCCCTGAGCCCGCGGCCCGGCTACGCCCAGCTTGACGAGGACGACATCCGGGTTCGTCCTGGCCGCGGCTCCCGGCCGCGCACCAGGCGGCGCCCAGCGCACGAAAGCGCGATCGGCGGCTTCGTGACCAGCGTGGACCGGGGCCGGTACGGGTGCATGACCGACGACGGGCTTGTCGTCGCCATGAAGGCCCGCGAACTCGGCAAGGGTTCGGTAGTGGTCGGTGACCGGGTCGCGCTGGCCGGCGATGCCTCTGGGGCAGCGGGGACGCTGGCCCGGATCGTCCGGGTCGAGCCGCGGACCAGCGCGCTGCGGCGCTCCGCGGACGATACCGACCCGCTGGAACGCATCATCGTGGCCAACGCCGACCAGATGGTGATCGTCAGCGCGCTGGCCGAGCCGGCGCCCCGGCTGCGCTTCATCGACCGCTGCCTGGTCGCCGCGTACGACGCCGGGCTTGACCCGCTGCTCATGCTGACCAAAGCCGACCTGGCGTCGCCGCGCAAGGTCCGCGCCTGCTACGCCCCGCTCGGCCTGCCGATGCTGACCACCAGGCGGCCGCTGCCGCCGCGGACGCTATCCCGGTTGCGCCACGCCGTGGACGGCCGGGTCAGCGTGCTCATCGGCCCGTCCGGCGTCGGCAAGTCCACGCTGGTGAACACGCTGGTCCCGGCGGCGGCCCGGACGACCGGACTCGTCAACCCGGTGACCGGCCGGGGCAGGCATACCTCGTCGTCGGTGGTGGCGCTGCCGCTGGGCGACGGATGGCTCATCGACACGCCGGGACTGCGGGGGTTCGGGCTGGGTCACGTGAGCCCGGAGCGGGTGGTTGAGGCGTTCGGGGACCTGGCGGAGGGCACGGCCGCGTGCCCGGCCGGCTGCGACCACCTCTCCCCCGGCTGCGCCCTGGATGAGTGGGCCCGCGAGCACCACGCCGAGGCCCGGCTCGACTCCCTGCGCCGCCTGCTCCGCAGCCGCGAAGGCGCCCCGGACTAGCCCTTGCGCGCCCGCCCCGACGAATCCGGTCGCCCCAGTTCGCCCCGCCAGCCCCATCCTCCTCGCTACTGTCTGCCTTTTATGGCATCAGCGAAATCTGCGCGGAGGATTTTGGCTTGGTGGAGAGTTTTATGGACTCCCGTCCTGAAAACTCTCCGCGGAACGAAAATCCTCCAAGATCTATTTCGGGATCGGCGTACCGCTGGAAACAATGGTACTGCTGCTTAACAGGGCGTTAATCGACGGTGCCGCAGGCACGCCAGTAGAGGCCGGAGGCGTTCCGGGTCATGAACGACTCGTCTACCAGGTACCGACGCAGGGCGCAGTGGTCGTCGAACACCGTCTTGAGGATCTCGTTGACGGCGGCCTCCGGGTACTTGCGGCCTGGCTCGAACGCCTGCGCCACCTGGTCGAGCAGGAGCCTGCGGCGCAGGCGCTTGGCCGGAACGGCCGTGATCCTGCCATCGCGGATGTAGGCCCGCAACTGGTCCGGCGGGTCGGCGAAGAGACCGTCAGCGTGATCACCCATCCCTGTCATTATGACGCCGCCGCGGCGGCCCGCACGGGGCAATTCCGGGCCGCGGGCGCCGTTTCACGCCCGGCCGCCGTCTCCCGGCTGGCCAGCGCGATGTCCTAAGCGGTACCGTTTCGCGGATGGCACGATACGACGACGACCTGCGCTTCGCGCACGTCGGAGTCCTCCACCACGTATCACCGCCTGTCACCGCCTAGCGTTCTAGCTGGGCTTTCAGTCACATGCTTGTCACCGCGTAGCACCACCCTGCACCGCCTTTGGCTCCCGGTTTGGCTCCCAGAGCGGGGGTGGTCGCGGTGACCGCCAGCCCCTTCGACGCACCGCTGTCCGCGCTCCGTGAGCACGTCGATGACCTCGCCACCTGGCTGGCCGTGTGGGAGGCCAGGAGCGAGCCCGACGCGCACGCCCGCAGGTGTGCGAACGACGCCGTAGACGCGGTCGACGCGATGCTCCAGGCGCTGCACGCCATCCGGGCGTCGCTCGTGAGCGAGATCAGGGTCAGCGACGACCAGGCCGAGGTCCGCGTAGATGCCCTGCTCGCCGGGCGCGCCCGTGATCAAGAACTTCCCGGGGCCATCCGGCCCTTGGACACCGAAGGCCGAGGTGCTGAAGACACCCCGGCCCAGCGAGAAAGAGAAAGCTGATGTCCGATCAGAGTACGCGAGCACGCCGACATTTCCCGGCCAGTGTCGCCATGAGCAGGCGCAGGCGCGGACGACACGGCGTGCGAGACACGTTCCTGGTGGCCGTGCTGCTGGCGTTCGCCGTCCTCAGCGCGGTGGCCTGGCTGATCGCCCACGTGCTGATCCTGGCCGGAGTCGCCCTGATCATCGGGGCCGCCTTCTATGGCGGCAGGCTGCACGAGCGGAGGCGTGCACGGCCGGGTCAGGTCCAGCAGCAGGTATGGCCGGTCGGGCCCGCAGCCGCCTCGACGCTGCCAGCGGCCACGATGCCGCTGGCTGACTACGGCCAGGACGGGGAGCTGACTGACGAGCGGCCGGCCAGGCGGGCGGCGGACAGGACCCGGCTGCTCGCCGACCCGCTATCCGGCGCTCACCCGCTCGGGCGGCCCTGATGGAACGCGAGGACGCCGGGCCCGGCACGGAGGAGATCGAGTTCCCGCGGCTGGATGAGGACGGGAAGCATGCCCGCCCGGTGCGCGCCCGGGTCGTCGTTCAGCCGGCCGAACATGTCCCGGCAGGCCCGGTGATGATCCGGGTTACCAGCCGGCCAGCTGAGCCTGGCCAGCCTAACCCGGTGCTGCTCCGGGTCCGGAGCGCCGGCGAGCCGGGAGATCACCGGGGATCAGTCATGACGGAGATCCTGGAAGTGCCCTGGGGCCGGATCCAGGCGCGGGACTTCGCCCGGGACTTCGCCGCCCGGATACGGTCGGGCGATCCTGCCGAGGTCACCGTCCTGTGCCGCAACTCCACCGAGACCCGGTGGTTCCAGGAGCTGGCCGGGCCGTCCACGGCTATCTGCCTGCTGACCGGGAGGGAGCCGAAGACCGGGGAGCACACAGAGAAGGAGTCAGCGATGACCGAGACAGCAGAGCCGAAGGCCGTGACCATCCGCGACGTGCCCGAGGAGGTGCGCACCCGGGCCCGGTGGCTGGCCGCCGTCCGCGGCACGTCCATGAACCAGGTGCTGGTCGACGCCCTGGTAAGCGGGCTGCCGACCCGCGAGCAGATCCTCACCGAGGCAGGAGAGACGTCATGATGATGCCTGAGAACCCGGAGAACCTGCTGATGTCCGAGGAGCAGGTCGAGCTGATGAGAAGGCGGGCGCGGGACATTGCCGACGAGCGGGCGGCCCGGATGAAGAGCGTCGCCGCAATCCTCCTCGGCGAGTTCGAGGAGTGCACCGAGCAGATCCTCGGGTCCGCCGAGTCCATCGCGCGGATCTACGACGAGGACACGGCGATCGACGAGCTGGAGCGCTTCCTCCACGCGCTGCAGGTGGTGACGTTCTACATGATGCGCGTGGAAGACGACGTGAAGAACCCGCGCGAGATCCCCGTCATTCCCTGTACCCACGAGCCGGGGAACAGGAAAGCGCCGGCAGCGGAACCGGGGAGCGGGTCATGATCACGCCGGAGGACATGCACGACCTGGCCGCCCGCCAGCTCATCAGCGATGACGACGTGGCCGCCTGGATACGCGAGCTGGCTGCCCGGGGCTGGTCGGAGCATCGCATCGAGGTGGCATTCGGGCTGGCCCGGCCGGGCAGGGACGACTGGTCATATGTCACCTCGATGGCTGACCGGTCTGATGAGCAGATCCGCCAGGAGATGCGGGATCTCGATGACATCGACGCTGCCAGGGTGGCGGCCTTCGGTGCCATCGAAGCCGCCCGGGAGCGGAACCAGCCGCCGCCGCTGACCAGCGATGAGGCCGCAGCCATGAAGGCAGCCATGGCTGCGGCCTTCGGTGAGCTGCCGACCCGCGAGCAGATCCTCGCCGAGGCGGAAGGACAGGAGAAGCCATGAGCGACGGGCAGACCGGGTACCCGCCGCTGAGCCAGCTCGCCAGCGAGGTGGCAGGGATCGAGGAGTGCACCAGTCAGATCGGGGCATCAGCCGAGGCCATCGCGAGCATCTTCGTGAACGACCCGGACGGGGGGCTCATGATCCTGGGCCGCGTCCGCAGTGCGCTGGAGGTGGCGGCGTTCTGGCTGCTGCGCGAGGAATGGGATCTGAAGTGCCCGGAGCTGATGGCACAGCGGGCAGCGGCCCAGTACGCGGAGAGGCAGGCCCAGATCGACCGGCAGGCCGAGATAGAGCGGCAGGCCGCGGGCGAGTCATGAGACGGCCCGCGGTCGCGGCCCTGCTGGCCGCTGCGGCCCTGGCGGGCTGCACCAGCGCGGGCCAGCACCGTGCCGCCCCCAGCGTCGCCTCGTCCGGCCCGGCAGCGCCGTCCAGCAGCCGCCGAGCCAGCCAGCCCGCCGCTGACCGCGGTGCACAACCCGGATCAGGGGCAGGTGGCGCTGTATTCGGCACCGACGCCGGGGGCTTCGCGGCGGCCTGGGCCGGCCGGGGAATGGCCCCGGTTTTCCGGCCGCAGGGGCGGTCATGAGCACCACACACGGGCTGAGCAATCACCCGCTCTACCGGACCCACCGGAGCATGATGACCCGCTGCTACAACCCGAACTCGAAGTCCTATAAGGGCTACGGGGACCGGGGGATCACGGTCTGCGCCGAGTGGCATGACGTGGCCGTGCTCATCACCTGGATCGGGGAAAACCTGGGTCCGAGGCCCGAGGGCATGAGCCTCGACCGCTGGCCGGACAAAGACGGGCCCTATGCCCTGGGCAATGTCCGGTGGACCGACCCTAAAAAGCAGCAGCGCAACATGCGCAGCAACCGGCAGCTGACCCTGGACGGCGTGACCAAGTGCATGGCGGAATGGGTTGAGGACCTCGGGATTCCCCAGGACACGATCCGCGACCGCCTCAAGCGGGGCTGGCCTGCCAGAACGGGCGCTGACGATGCCCTCTCAGGGCCGGCTGCCAGGCTCCTGACCTTGAATGGCATAACGAAATCTCTCGCCGAATGGTCGCGCGACCTCGGGCTTCCCCGGACCACGATCCACGAGCGTCTCAGCAGGGGGTGGCCGGTCGAGGAAGCTCTCACGACACCGGCCGGCGGCAGGCGCAAGATCCCCAATAGCGCCTACGACGTCCTGGCCAGGGTGGGCAGGCGGCTTACCGGGGCCGGGGAAGACCCGGACCCCCGCAAGCATGCCGAGATCGAGCTGGATCTCCTGAAGATCTGGACCCCGACTGACCTGAAGGTCGCGGTCGCCATCGCGTCGGGCCGGCTGACGCGCAGATCAGGTACGACCCGAAAACGGGCGGCCTGGTCTGCGCGGTCTACGGCACTGAGGAGCCAGACGAACTGCCGGGGATACTCACCCCGATCCTCGGCGATCAGGAGGATGCCAGCGCGTAAACGCCTGCCCTGCGGCCACGCTGGCCGGCGGCTGCCCCGTGAGGCCCGGATGATAAGCCTGGCTCTCAGGACCGCAAGACGACGCCCCCGCCAGGGCTCGGTTCCGGCGGGGGCGTCGTACGTGCGTATCCGGGCCTGGCAGCTCAGTCGACATGAGGCGCGGTGCCGTGCAGGGCGTGGCTGATCCGACGCAGGATGGCCGGGTGGATGTCGTAGCCGTCCAGGTCTTCCGGCGGGACCCAGGCGGCCTGGGTGGATTCCTCGTCAGTGCGCAGCTCGCCGCTGAGCGGCTGGCCGTGGAAGCACACGTTGACCGGCACGCGGACCTCGCCGTCAGGGTAGGCGATGCGGTGCCGGGGGTCGCTGAAGACGCCGACGAGCCCGGTCAGCTCGACGGCCAGGCCGGTCTCCTCGCGGCACTCGCGGATCGCGCAGGCCGTCAGGGTCTCCTTCTTCTTCAGCGCGCCGGTCGGGATGGTCCAGCGGCCGGAATCGGCGCGGCGCAGCAGCAGCAGCTCGCCACTCTGATTGCGCAGGACCACGCTGGCCGAGGGCTTGCGGCTGGTCGGTGCCGGGGCGCGCGGGTCGTCCCAGTAGTCGGTGCGGCGCTTCGGCCTGCTGCCCTTGGTCTTGCTCATGGCACGCCCGCCAGGTCGCTCTCAGGTGCCCTCGCTGATGCCCAGACCCGCTCGAATGACTCGATGTAGGTGTTGAAGAACGCGCCGTCTACCCGGCGCAGGTGCATGACGGGCGTATAAGCCGCGAGGACGCCGTAGGCGTGGACGTTGACCAGCATCTCGTCATCGAACCGGTAGATCGAGTTGTACAGCGGGGTGTCATGAAGCCGCAGCTCGACGGCATCGGGCATCTGCCGGTAGTAGCCCAGCACGGCGGCCACGCGCCCGGCGACACCGCCGCTGATCGAGTACTCCCGGTCGCGTGCGGCGAGCTGCGCGCCGGCCGGGTCGCCCAGCAGCAGCCGTATCCGGGTGCCGCTGGCCGCCTTGTCCGCCAGCGCGGGAAGCCAGCCCGAGTGCTCCTCGGTGAGGAACAGCCCGGCGAAGGCCAGTACGTCGACATTGCGGCCAGCGGCCCGCAGCAGCTCAGTCCACAGGTGCGCGGGCACGTCACAGCGGCGCGGCCAGGTGGCCGCCAGCTCAGCGCCAGCCAGCGCAGCATGGTTGACGGCCTGCGGCCATAGGTAGCTCTCGTCTTCGCTGAGGAGGGCCGCGACCCGGTACCGCGTCCGGGGGTACGGCGTCACGTCACCCGCGATCCAGCGCTGGACGCTCTTGCCGGCCACCCCGGCCGCCTCAGCGAGAGTCTCGGTGTCGTACCCGGCCCGGAGCATGGCCCGGCGGAGCCGTTCATTTACCATGCGGTCCATGATCTCACTCCGGGATATCTCGGGGAATCTCGGTGTCGCACAGATGTCCGCAGATGTCTCGCCCTGGCCTGGCAGTGTCTCGCCGCCTGGGCGTTGACTGCCGGTATCCGCGTTGGCGCGCGCCAGGGAGAAGATGATCATGGGCAGGGCAGCCGCAGCCAGCGGGCAGCGCGATCCGTTCCGGGTGGACGAGGGCCGCGCGCTGGCCGAAGTGGAGCTGGCGTGGGCCGATGGCGGCTACCACGGGTTCAGCGCCGATGGCGGCACCTGGTGCGCGATCAGCAGCGCCGGAGACGTGCTCACGGGCGATACTCCGGACGCCCTGACCAGGAGGATCAGGGTGCACTGGCAGAGTCGCTGGTGCTCGCGTTTGAGGTGGAATCGCCAGTACTCCTCGAAGTCGCCGTTGCTGATGACCGCTCTCAGCGTGAGGATGGCCTCGGCGCCGTCCAGGCCCCATCTCGCGCCTCCCAGATTGAGGCGGTCGGCTATGAGATGACGGCATGCGCCCTCAATGACTCCCGTCGCGATCGGCCAGCCGGCGTCGAGGGCCTGGTCGTAGCGCAGGAACTCGCGCTTGTTTCCCAGGTAGCGGACGCAGGCGTCCGCCCCGGAGCGCCGGCTGCCTTCCAGCCCGGCGGCGTCGGCTTCGGCGGTGATCCCGGCGGCGGTCCGGTCGCTGTCGCCGGCCAGCACGGCGAGGGCCTTGACCGCGACCCAGTCCTCGGCGGCGGGGTCCCCGGCCTCGTGGAGGCTCCATGCAGCGCCCCATATGTATTCAAGTACGTGGATTATGTCGATGATGACGTGGATGGTGACGCCGCGGCGGGCGGCCTCGGCGCGGATCAGGCTGAGCTGGTGCTCGGCGCCGTCGACGAGGACGACCCAGGTCCGCAGGTGGCCGGGGTCGCGGGCCCCGGCCTCGCCGGACGCGGCGGCGATCATGTCCGCGGGGTCCTTGCGGACGGACCCGGCCAGCCACTTGGCCAGGGCTTTCGGCCCGGGACGGGGTTCGCGGGTGCCGGCCCGGCCTCCGGGCGGGGCGATCACGTCGTGCGGGCGGCGTTCCGCGGGCTCGGCGTCGTAGACGGTGACCAGCGCGGCCATCCGCTTGCGGTTCGGCTTCTCCCCGGCTGTCAGCCGGGTGCGCATCTTCCCCAGTTTCGCGGCGGCCTTCGCGGTGGCCGCGCGCAGTGCCCCGGGGCGCATCACGATGCCCTTGCAGTCGGCCGGCAGGACCAGCAGCGCCGCGGGCGTGCACGGCTCCGGGATCCGGGCGGAGTAGAACGAGGGGATGCCGGCGGCGGAGTGCACGACGGACTCCTCGATCTGCCGCTTGCCGATGACCGGGCCGCAGCGGCGGGTGATCGCGTCGTGCGCGGACTCGAACGAGCCGCGGGCCGACTCGAGGGCGGCGAGTTTCGCCAGGGTATGGGAGTGCCGCCCGGCCGGCAGGGACAGGGCGGCGTCGGCGGGAAGGTAATCGGGCGCTCCCGGCTTCCGCCAGGCGCACCGGGGCACCGTCACCGTGCCGAACAGCGTGGCCAGGCGCCTGGCATGCCCGGTCTCCAGCCGGGTCCGGGTGATCCCGTCGGTACCCGCCACCGGGGCAGGGTGCTTCCTGGCCTGCTGTTCTTCCCGGAGGGCCCGCAGGTCGTAGTGGTCCTGCAGCAGCTGCCGGACCGCCTTCCGGCTCTCCTCATCGATGAGCTCTTCCAGCTCGAAGGCCGTCATCCCGGCTGCGGCGGGCCCGGCGAGCTCGCCGGCCAGCGCGGCGAACATGGCTTTCGACACGGCGAACGGATCATCGGGCGGGACTGCGCAGTACTCTGCCATGAGGGTTCTTCTTCCTGCTCGGTTCGTGATGGCCAGCACCTCCGAACCTAGGAAGAAGAACCCTTTACTGTCCGGGTTTCCCTGTTTTCCCTGCGTGATCGGGCAGGGTGAACAGGCCGCCTGGCACCCGGGCCAGCCAGCCCCGCGCGGCCAGCAGCTTCAGCTTCGACCGCAGGCCCTCCACCTTCGCCTTGGCCGTGCTCAGCCCGGCCGCAGCGGCAAACTCCGCCGCCCGCAGCGGGCGGCCCGCGTCGGCCGCCACTTCCAGCAGGTCCTGATAGGCCCGCGGCAGCACCGACGGCTCCGTGCCTTCCTGCCACGGCGGCACCGCCACCGCCCCGATGCGCGGGGCGTTCCCCGGCTTCCCTCCGGGACTGCCGTCCTGCCGGGCGGTATCCGCCGCGGGCGGCTCTTCCAGCACCCGCGTGACCTCCTCCCGGGTGATCGCCAGCCGCGAAACCTGTTCTTCCGCCCTGGCCAGTTCCCCCGTGAGCTCATCGATCCGAGCGCGCAACCGGTCCGCCTCCGCCCGGGCGGCCGCCTCCCTGCGCCTGAGCTCCTCGATCAGCGACCCCATCGCGATCTCCTTCCCCTGAACACGACGGTAGAAGACCACATCGCCGGTCAACCGGAAATCAGGCAAAGCTCCAGGCCAGAAGTCCCTTCAGACGAGCTGCACCCAAAGCCTTTGCGCGTGTCCTGACAGTCAGCGGCGCCCAGATCAGGACGATCGTGCGCGCGGCCGCCCGCCCTGTCGGCGCAGCTGTTATGCGTTCCGATTCGGCATTATACGGGGATCATCGCTGGTTTTTTCGGTCCGGGTGTGCGGAGATGATCACCCCGTATATCACTCGATTTGTGCCCAGCACGCGGCCGATGACGCCTTGCGAATTGTCGCCCTCCGTGACAGCCGCCGACCTGGCTTGGCGGCGGCCAGCGGGCAGACCACCGTGGCCGCCCGTATGCCGGGTCTCGCGGCGCCGTTTTCATACTCTCCCTGAACACCGCAGGACCGCGCCGAAGGTGATCGCCGCCTGGAGGGGTCGCGCCGTGGCCGGCGGCCGACGCAGAGCCAGGTTTGCCATCAGGTCAGCCGCAGTCCAGCAACGGCCGTTAGCGTGGTGCAGGGGTAGCGCCGCATTCCTCGGCCACATAGCACTCTTCACAGACGACATTCGCCTGGCGGAGCCTAGGCAGAGGTGCGTTCACGATCTTGCTTGCGCCACTCAACGCTCCGGGCCAGGATTGCGGTGCCATGGAGATCACCGAACGCCCCCCGACGCGGTTCGACCTACCGGGCAGAGGCTATCCAGCGCGTCGCATCCTTCGAGTGGACCTCCACCGGTGGGATCCTTCGCTACCGTCGCAGCAGCGAAGGCGAAGACGAGCAGGCCGCGTTTGCCCGCTTCCTTCCCAGGCTCGTTCCAGAGCAGAAGTTCGAATTCATCAAGGCGAGCACCGGCCGGAAGAATACCCGCCGGTTCCCCGACCCCACCAACCGCAGCCACCTGATCGCGGCCCTCGCCTACGAGTTCGTCAAGACCGGGCCCGTGCTGATGTTCTGCGCCCAGACGAACTTCGCCGAGTCCTGCGCGAAGGCCCTCGCCGACCGCATCGAGCTGGCTCAGCTAAGTGCTCGTCTTAAATTAACCTGTACATCTCTTCGTGTCGGGGCCATGCTTTTGATATGGCCATTGTCATGGAGATCGACGAGCGGGTGCTGGCGGCGAAGTTCGAGACGATCCTGCCTCATCTGGATGAGCGGCAGCGCCTGCTGCTGATGGCGGCTGAGGCCAGGTCGCTGGGCTACGGGGGCATCTCGCTGGTGGCACGCACGGCCGGGGTGTCGCGGGTGACGGTGACCGCCGGGGTGGATGAGCTGGATGGCGGCGCGGAGCCGGCGGGCGGGCGGGCGCGCCGGCCGGGTGGCGGCCGCAAGCCGCTGACCGATCTCGACGCGGGCCTGCTGGACGATCTGGACGCGCTGGTCGAGCCGGAAACCCGCGGCGATCCGATGACCCGGCTGCGGTGGACCACCAAGTCGACCCGGAACCTGGCTGACGAGCTGGGACGCGAGGGGCACCAGGTCTCTCATCACAGTGTCGGCAAGCTGCTGGCCGGCCCGCTGAAGTACAGCCTGCAGGGCAACGCCAAGACGCTGGAAGGCAGGCAGCACCCCGACCGCGACGCCCAGTTCCGCTACATCGCCCGCCGCGTCGCGGCAGCGCTGGCCGCCGGCGAGCCGGTGATCAGCGTGGACGCGAAGAAGAAAGAGCTGATCGGGCAGTACGCCCGCGCGGGCCGCGAATGGCGCCCATCCGGCGACCCGCGCCGGGCCGATGTCCACGACTTCCCCGGCGAGCAGGGCAAGGCGGTGCCCTATGGCGTGTACGACCTGGGCGCCGACGCCGGCTGGGTGTCAGTGGGCAGCGACGGCGACACCGCCCAGTTCGCCGTCGAGACCATCCGGCGCTGGTGGCACAGCGTCGGCGGCATCGCCTACCCCGGCACCGCGTCGCTCCTGATCACCGCCGACGCGGGCGGTTCCAACGGCTACCGGCTGCGGCTGTGGAAGAAAGAACTCGCCGCCCTCGCCGACGCCGCCGGCCTGGCGATCACGGTCTGCCACATGCCGCCCGGCACGTCCAAGTGGAACAAGATAGAACACCGGCTGTTCAGCCACATCTCGATGAACTGGGCCGGCCAGCCCCTGACCAGCCACCAAGTCGCCGTCAACCTCATCGCCGGAACCACCACCCGCACCGGTCTGACCGTCCGCGCCGAACGCGACACCAGCACCTACCCGCGCGGCATCAAGATCCCAGACCGCGAGCTGAAGACGCTGACCGCGCGCTACCTCACCCCGCACGACTGGCACGGAGAGTGGAACTACACCATCACACCCACACGCGAACCAAGTTGAGCGTGTTGTTCATTTCCAAGCCCTAACCAGCGAGACGGCGCCGGACTGCTTCACGCGATCCCGCTACCCCAGCGCCGACGTCGCGGCCGCCTGGCTCGGCGTCGACGACCCCATCACGAAAATGCTCCGCGCCGGCGTCGCCGTGCACCACGGTAGGCTGCCCGACGCCGTGCGCCGTGCAGTAGAGGGCGACTACAGGTCCGGCCGCATCAAGGTCCTCGCCGCCACCACAACACTCGGCCAAGGCGTCAACCTTCCAGTGCGCACCGTTCTCGTCCACAGCGTCCGGCGCAGGGACGAAGACAACAACGAAACCCGCATCTCTGCGCGTGATTACTGGAACATCGCCGGACGCGCAGGACGCGCCGGCTTCGAGACCGACGGCCTCACCGTGCATCTCGTTCTCAACAACCGCGACTACGGGGACCTGCGGTTCTTCCTCGACCAGGCAGACAGCGTTGAGCCCGTCACCAGCTCCCTAATCGCGATCCTCAATAACCTGGCGGCGCAACGAATCTCCTCAGACCCGATTCCGCGAATAGCGCGGTGACCTGATCCCTGCCTCCGTAAATGATCTTGGTACGCGAGGATTCCCGGTAGCGGGCATGCTGATAGCCCGGTGGCCTGCGCCGGGTTCGCGATCTGCGGGCCTTTCTCCGGGCCGGGGCTGGCGGGCCGCGGGCAAGGACGTGGAGCCGGGGCTCAGGATGCGCAGGTCAGGCGGGGGCGGGCAGGTCCCGCAGCCGGGCCAGGATCTCGGGGAGCAGGCTGTCGTGGCCGGGCGGGAGCCGCAGGATCAGGTGGCGGGCGTGGCGGATCAGCCGGCCGGGGACGGCGATCAGCCGCCACCGCAGGGTGGCGATCATGGCCTTGCCGCCGCGCACGCCGTGCCCGGCCAGGATGTCCTCGCCCGCAGTGATGGCGGTGAGCTGGTGCAGCCAGGCGGCCATGCTCGCGGCGAGCAGCGCGCCCCACATCCAGGCCAGATTGACCTGGGGGTATCCGGAGGGGAGGTGCCGGAGGGCGGCACCGAGCTTGCTGTCGCGGAAGAGGTTCTCGATGCTGGTGCGGTGCCGGTACCAGTGCTCCGCCGCGACCGCCTGGTCCGGGGCGGACACGTCCAGGTTCGTCAAGATGAACGAGTAGGCGTAGATCGCCCCGGCGCTGGCCAGTTCGGGGATCGGCAGGGCGCGCTGGTCCGGGTGCAGGGTGCGGCGGCGCCGGGACCGCGGGTCGGCAGAGACCTGGGCCGGGTCCAGCAGGACCCGGCGGATCAGCAGCCGGGTGTCCGCGGGCCACCAGTCCGGGCAGTACTCCGCGACGGCGACCTGGGCATCGTCCATGTCAATGGCATCGTGCCAGGCATCTTCGGCGATGCCGGCCAGCAGCCGCCACAGCGGGGCGATCCGCTTGGCGCCGATCGCGAAGCTGATGCGCGCGTCGTGGGCGGCGCGGGCCAGCTGCCCGGCGAAATAGCCCGCGTCGGCGCGCATCGCCACCCGCCCCGAAGCCCGTGCCCGCGGCGGCAGGGCGGCCAGCGCGCGGCGCAGCAGATCCGGCGCGGTCGCGCGCGGGTCATCGGTGCCATCGCCCAGGTCGGCGGCCAGCGCGATCTCGGTCTCGGCCCAGGCCGCCACGTGCGGCCGCCCGACCCGCTGGCCCTGGTGGTTATAGGCCACGCCGCGTTTCTTGCGGCCGTAGACCTCCACGTCGGTGGTGTCCAGGTCGATCGTGACCGGCCCTTCGGCCAGCGCCGCGGCCCGCGCCGCCGGCAGCAGCGACAGCATCCGGCCGGTGACCACCGCCAGGCCGTGCTCGACCGCCTGCCACTGCGCCGGCGTGATCCGCCGGGCCAGCCCGGCCGTAGTCGTGGACGCCAGGCCCGGCACCGGCGTGATCTGCTGGCCTGCCACGTCGGCGCGCTGGCGGTCCAGCCCGGTCAGGAAGTCCTCCCCGGCCAGCTGCGCCGCCGCGATCCCGGTCAGCAGCTCCCCGGCACCGAAACCGCGATCCCGCTGCTTGATGGGGCCGACCGCGGCATCCACCGCTTCGATCACGCCGAGCCGGCCGCACAACTCGGTGACCGCGGCCAGGCCCGCGCTGGGCGTCAGCGCCGCATCCGGCGCGCCGGCCCGCACCTGCTGACGCCGCCTGCCACCAGAACGTATCCTGCTCACCAGATAGGTGTCCTCTCCACTGGGCCGATAATCACTTGGCAGCGATCATCATCCCAGGCCAGAGCGGCACCTATCGGCATCTACAGGGTCATGTCACCGGCTTACTCGCGGAATCGGGTCAGAGGACGCGCTTGCCGAACTCGACCCTGGTTTGATGGCCCTGCTCGTCGAGGAAGGCGCCGACAACATCGAGTCACTCATCGCCCAAGTCAAGCCGCTACTAGAGGGCAGTCTTGTCGGTGTGCAGGCCGCGACCCGGAACCGGCCGCTCAACCCGCTTATCGACCTCGCCACCCGCGACGCCCGCGACATCGCCGACAGCATCCCATTCGCACGCCTTGAAGCGTTCGCGAAGACAGGGCTGACCTCAGCCAGCTGCCAAAGGCTCGTCAGCCACATCGACGCCAACCGAGACCGCCTGCTTCCCCTGCTTACCGATTCGACGCGGCTGCCCGAACTCATTTCCATCATGCTTAACGGCATCAGCGGCCTCAACGAGATGCAACCGCGCCGCGCGTACGACGGCGACTACGAGCAGCTCACCTTGGAATGGATCTCTGGGCGGTCCATCGCCGCCATCACCGCGAACATGACCTTGCCTGAGAGCGAAACCGACATGGGCGCGACGGCACGGGCGATCGAGGAAGTAGCAAGTTACCTTTTCCCGTGGGGATTCTCCGCTTACCTCCAGCTCGCGGGCCACCTGCTCGACGCCGAACCGTCCGTCGAAGTCGCCGCCGCACCCGGCCTCGTCCGGTACGGCGTACCCGACCCCGCTGCCGCGTGGCTGCTGGGATTCGGCCTCATCGACCGCAACACTGCCATCGCAGTCGCCGCCCGTTACCACCGCGAATCCGGCGAGAACGATCCTGCGCAGCTGCGCAACTGGCTCGCCAACCAAGACCCGGTTCTGCTTGCCGCCGCGTTGCCATTCGAGCCCGACTCGACCGTCCGCGAACTGTCAGGAGCAGTCCGCCGGATCAGCCGCCCTCGCCTCGCGCGAGACCTGGGATCAGGGAAGCTACTCCCCCGCTCCGCCACCGTCCACCTGGACAGAGAGGCAACCGGAGTGCTCGCGGCGAGCCGACTCACCGAAGGCGACACGCTCTCGCTGCAGCGTGATTACGACGACGTGATCGACCGCAACCAAATCCAGGTCACATCTCGAGGCGAACCAATCGGCAGACTCGACGCCTTCAGTGCTGCACTCCTCGCTGTCGAGATAGATGCTGGCACCTCCGTCATTGCGACCGTAACGGGAATTCCGGCCTATAACGGTGCCGACGTGCTCACTGTTGATCTCCGTGAAGAGAAGAACAGAAGCCGGGCGTAGCTTCATCCTTCTGCTGCCGCGTGGCAGTCGGGGCATGGCGAGGCTAATCGGGGCAAGTCCAGGCAAGGACATCACGGCAGCCGGTGCGAGGGCAGGGCGTCGGCCAGGCCGGGAGCCACACGTGAATCGAAGGCGTTCCTGACCGATGCGAGCGTCCACTCGACCTCTTTCCGCTTGGCGGCCAAGATGCCGTCCAGCCCCACGGTGACCTGGCGGCAGATCTCCTCGGGTGTTGCCATCGGGGGCCGTCTCGATGAGGATGGTCATCGACGTTGGCGCCTGAGCCCGGCTCGTTGTGGCGTTATAGAACGAGCAGGCCGTTACGGTGTTGGCCGCGTCGATCTGGGCGGCAAGCTCGGCGCGCTCGGCAGGGCTCAGCCCGGGAAACCGGTCGGCCAGGTTCGCCAGGATCTGGCTCAGGTACCCGCCCTGGCTCTTCCCGATCAGGTGCTCGACGGTCATCTGCCGCCACAGATCGAAATCGGGCCCGGCCGCACCCGTGCCGCAGAGCTGGCACACGCCGCCGGAGCGCTCGTGCACCTTTGCCGCGTAGCCGAACAACGACTGGAAGTTCCGGTAGTCGTAATCAGTCACTGGCCAGTCCCTGCTTCGCGCTCACAGCCCGCCCTGGGCACTACTTGACGGGAAACCGGCCACGCGGAGCGTCTACGCACTCGCCAGCGCCCAGATCCTATAGCTGCCTCGCCGGCGGGCATCACCGATGCCCGCCGATCACCGCGTTCAGTGATTCACGAGACACGGTACAGCTCACGTAGGGTGATCAGCCGGGAGTGGTTCACCTGGATGATATATCTAGATATCTTGGTGCCGCCCGGTAAGCAGGCGGTCACCGCGATGCTGCACGGCTGGCGTGCCCAGGCGCCGCGCCGCCCGGCACGCACTAGCAGTGACGCGCCTGCCGGG
>CAVUBD010000011.1:0-49044 GCA_963739615.1 uncultured Actinomycetes bacterium | reverse complement strand
GATCGAACTGTCGACCTTCCGCTTTTCAGGCGGACGCTCATACCGACTGAGCTACCTGACCTGGCTGGGACCCTGGTGAAGCCTCACCAGGGACCCTGCGGTCCTGACGGGATTTGAACCCGCGACCTCCACCTTGACAGGGTGGCGAGCACTCCAAGCTGCTCTACAGGACCTCATACCGTCAACCGTAGCCGACGCGTGCCCCCAACGGGATTCGAACCCGTGCCGCCGCCTTGAAAGGGCGGTGTCCTAGGCCGCTAGACGATGGGGGCGCAGACGGTCTTGACCGTCGTAACCGTATCAGCCCGTCGGGGACTGCCCCAGCATAGGGGACAGACACCCGAACCGCCAAAGCGAAGGAACGACCGGGTCAACTCGATCCGGGATTCAGCGCGAACCTCTTGCCAACGCCGCTCACATCAGACACGGTAAGCGATGAGCTTCGGACTGAGCTTCGGGCTGAGCCCGACCAGGCCTGGCTCCAAACCGGGCAGCCTCCGGCCGGCCAGGGGGCCCAGCTAGTCCACCCAGGCCGTCACCGGCGGGCGCCTGAGGAGCGGTCTTCTTACCGCGAGGTTTTTGCTATCCGCGAGTTCCGCGCGATCTGGAGCGCGCAGGTGCTCTCCTACGCCGGCGATCAGTTCGCTCAGGTCGCTATCGCCATCCTGGTCTACGGCCGGACACACTCACCGTTTCTCACCGCACTGGCTTACGCGCTTACCTACCTGCCCCCGATCGCGGGCGGCCCGTTGCTTTCCGGCCTCGCGGACCTGTTCCCGCGCCGTCGCGTCATGATCGCCTGTGACGTGCTCCGAGCCGGGACCGTCGGGCTGATGGCGATACCCGGCATCCCGTTCGCCCCGCTGTGTACGTTGCTGTTTTTCACCGTGCTAACCGGCGCGCCGTTCTCCTCAGCACGGACTGCCTTGCTGCCTGACGTACTGCCCGGGGACAAGTTCGTGCTGGGTTCGGCGGTCGGCAACATCAGCTTCCAGGCGAGTCAGATTCTGGGGTTCGTCGCCGGCGCGGCTGTAGTCGCCGTCCTCGACCCCTACAAGACACTGGGCATAGACGCGGTGACGTTCGGCCTCTCGGCCCTCATTGTCCTCGCCGGCGTGAAAGCCCGGCCGGCGCCACGGCGCGAAGGTACGGCACGGCCTTCCCTGTGGTCGGTGTCGGCTGACGGGATCCGGATCGTCTTCGGTAACCGCATGCTGCTGACGCTGCTGCTCTTCGGCTGGCTGGCGGGCTTTTACATCGTGCCTGAGGGCCTCGCCGCACCGTATGCCCGCTCGCTGCACGGCAGCACGCTCACTGTGGGTCTGCTGATGGCGGCGATGCCGCTCGGCATGGTGGTGGGGGCCTTCCTGCTCGGCCGGGTGGCGGCCCCCTCGGCGCGGATCAGGATGATGGGATGGCTCGCTGTTCTCTCCTGCGCCCCGCTCATCGGCAGCGCATGGAACCCGCCGCTGTGGGCTGTGTGGCTGCTGTGGACTTTGGCGGGCGCCGGCGGCGCCTATCAGCTAGCCGCCGCCGCAGCCTTCGTCCAGGCGCTCAACGCCTCTAGCAGGGCAAGCGCGTTCGGCCTGGCCCAGTCGGGCATGTACGCGGTTCAGGGCCTCGGCATCCTGGCCGGCGGCGCGGTAGCTCAGGTGAAGGCGATTGGCGCACCGCTTGCCGTGGGCCTGGCGGGCCTAGTGGGCCTGACCGCGGCCACCATGCTCGCCATGACCTGGACCCACTTGCGCGTCCGCCTGATCCAGACGCATCAGGCGGAGACAGCTCGCGGCTAGGAGCGCCGCTGCTTCTTAACGAAGGTCTCGGCGATGGAGGCGCCTTCATCCTCCTCGGGAACCACGATCCAGGCGCCCAGGTACAGCAGGATGCCAAACCCTCCGAAGACGGTGAACAACACGAACGCGAGACGTACAAGAGTCGGATCGACCCCGGAGTAGGCCGCCAGGCCAGCGCACACGCCAGCGACAACACGCCCGTTCCGCAGCCGGTACAGCCGCTTGGTTCCATTGCTGCTTGGTTCGTCCATGGGTTGATCATGCCCGCTTCGGGGCCGCACCGACATACCTAACCTGTCGATTAATACTCTGATCTGGAGCACAAACGAGAGGAACCGGCCATGGCCACAGGCACCCCGCACACGGACCTGCTGCAAATCGACGAGCAGTTGACTGACGAGGAGCGGCTTATCCGCGACACGGTGCGCGCGTTCACCGCGGACCGGGTCATGCCGCACGTTACGGACTGGTTCGAGGCAGGCACGCTGCCGCGTGAGATCATGCCGGAGCTTGGCAAGCTCGGGGTCCTCGGTATGCACCTGACCGGCTACGGCTGCACCGGTGCCGGGTCTATCGCCTACGGCGTCGCGTGCCGCGAACTCGAGGCGTGCGACTCAGGCGTGCGCAGTGCCACATCGGTCCAGGGCTCCCTGGCCATGTACCCGATCTGGCGGTACGGGTCGGAGGAGCAGAAGACCGAATGGCTCCCCCGGATGGCGGCTGGGGAAGCGGTCGGCTGCTTCGGCCTCACCGAGCCCGATCAAGGCTCCGATCCGGGCAGCATGCGGACAATCGCCAGGCAAGACGGATCCGACTGGGTGCTCTCCGGGACCAAGATGTGGATCACCAACGGCAGCATCGCCGACATCGCCGTGGTGTGGGCCGGGACCGCGGAAGGCATCCGCGGGTTCCTCGTGCCACGAGGCACGGCCGGTTTCACCACGCGCGACATCCACAACAAGCTCTCGCTGCGCGCGTCTATCACTTCCGAGCTGCACCTCGACGAGGTCCGGCTGCCCGCGGACGCCGTACTGCCCGGCGTCTCCGGGCTGAAGGGCCCGCTGTCGTGCCTGACGGAAGCCCGGTTCGGCATCGCCTGGGGAGTAACGGGCGCGGCCCGGACCTGTCTGGAGAGCGCAATCGAGTACGCGCTTACCCGCGAGCAGTTCGGCAAGCCGATCGGGTCCTTCCAGCTCACCCAGGCCAAACTTAGCTGGATGGCGGCCGACCTGTACCGGTCGCAGTTGCTCGCACTGCACATCGGCAGGCTCAAGGAGCAGGGCTCGCTCACTCCCGTGCAGGTCAGCATCGCCAAGATGACCAACGTCCGGTCAGCCATCGACATCGCCAGGCAGGCCAGGACGGTGCTCGGGGCCAGCGGCGTGACACTCGAATACCCCCCAATGAGGCACGCGAATAACCTCGAGGCCGTGCTCACATACGAAGGCACCGAGGAGATCCACTCGCTAGCCATAGGCGAGGCGCTTACCGGCATCTCCGCGTACCGCTAGCCTTCTGGCAGGCGATCGCACCGGGAAGTCGGTACGCTCGTTCCTAGGCACGGGCTATCCGGTGCAGCGGGGCGTTAGCTCAATGGCAGAGCAGTGGGCTTTTAACCCATTGGTTCAGGGTTCGAGTCCCTGACGCCCTACCAACCAACCAACTGCCACATCGCCGAGCAGGTGAAACGCAAGTTGTCACCCGCGACGCCAGGTCCTGGGGAGTAGCAGGGCCGGTGGCTGCTCTGGTCCTAGGCTAGTGCGCGCCGGGCCCTGGTGGCAGGTTCTGGGAGATCGTGCTCAGGTCAGGTGCGTGCGCAGCCAAGTGCTCAGCGAACTGCGATCGGGCGGGGTCGCAGCCGTGCGAACGGACGTCGTCTTCGGAACAGCTGACCGGCCGACGCGCCCACGGTGCCGCCCCGGCTGAAGGCGCGAGCGGCGACCCTTGACAACCGGGGCCGAGTAGCGCACGGGTAAAGCAGTCTGGGCTCGGAGCGGGGCCTGGCCACCCCGAGCCCAGACAGGAAAGGGCGAGATTACCTCGTCCCTCTCACCTACGATCATGCCGCTTGATCCTTAAGGCACGCTAAGACGTCGCTGTGAACCCGCTTATTCATCCAGAGATGACGGAGCGTGTTACGGCTGCGAGGTTACGCGCTTGCGGGCGGCTGATCTGACGACATCGGCACGCTGGGCGGCCACGAGGCGAGCTGCTCGGTCACCTGACCGGGAAGCTCGCCTGAGGTCCAGCCGGCCAGCTCGGCGGCTATGTCCCGGACCTGATCCGGCGACTTCCGGCCGATGCCGAACGATACTGGCGCGCTAAGCAGGGCCGAACCCGGATAGTCACCGGTACCATCCGGCGGCTGCGGTTCGGACCGTGACAGCTGCTGAAGCGGCCCCGGCTGAAGGGGAACCTGCTGCAGCGACACCGGCTGCAGCGACACCGGCTGAAGCGGGACTTGCTGAAGCGGCCCCGGCGGAAGCAGGACCTGCCCGCGCTGCGCGCACTCGTCACGATCGAGGAACTCCGCGAGGTATTCGGCCTCGTCGGCGTCGATCCCGATCACGACCCTGGGTTCACCCCATGGCTCTTTGAGTGAGTAGCCGACGTAACTGACGACCGGCTGCCCGGGCGCGACGGCAAGTCCGTGCAGTGCGCGCCATTGTTCCCATGCCGATTCCAGGCGCGCCGCGGCGCGCTGAGCACGTGCGACCAACTCTGGATCACGCATCGTGCGATCCTCCCCTGGGAGCGGACCGGCCCCGGCAACGTGCCTTCGACGGTGTGCCCGGCGATAGGTACTGCCGGATAGCACCCTCGATGTGACACTGAGCCACCGGGGCCGACCCCCCATTCCATTTGAACGAGTGCTGCCGCATTCACTGTGCGCGTCGCCAGAGAGCGCTCGCCTGGTGAAGACGGCAAAAAATCACTCGGAACGCTGCTGCGGAATACCCGCGAGCAGTGCACGAACCTCAGTCTCCCGGTAGCGCCGGTGTCCCCCCAGCGTGCGGATCGAGGTCAGTTTGCCGGCCTTCGCCCATCGTGTGACGGTCTTGGGATCGACACGGAACATCGTGGCGACCTCAGCCGGCGTCAACAGCGCCTCGGCCTCTGGTGTACGTGCGGACATGTGTTGGCCTCTCCTCCTGGACCAGTGTTGCGATCCTGCGATTCTTGTTTTGCCTGGTGCTCCCTGGGGAGCCTGTCGGGGATGCCCCATATGGCAGACAGAGACCATATTGCCATCACCAGCGGTGACGCGTCGACCACCAGGCGCAAAGTTTCTGTACCGGGATGCCCAGTTGCTCCGCCGATCACTGTCACTCAGGGTGATTCTAGCGATACTTATAGTCGCATCGCGCCAGATTCGGAAATACTGCCCGCCGACAATTCGCCGGGCCGTAAAAGTACTCAGTTCGCCAGCTCGAATTCGGCGAACGCGCGCCACCGGCTGCGCGCGCGTTTGTACATGGCCACGGCGAGCTCGCACTCGCCCTTGGCCGCTCGGTCGATAGCCGCGCTGATCTCGGCCACCGACTGATCACCGCGGAGCGCGTCGTCGCTTAGCAGGTGTACCAGCCCGCCATAATCGAGCTCCACCAGCGAGTATGGGTGAAACTCCGCCAGCCACCGCCCGACTTCGGACAACTCGGTCTCCGCCCGCGCCGGATCCCACCCGGCATCGGCGTAGCCGTCCGAGACGGCGCGCAGCGCGGCCAGACCCCGTGCGACGCGCCTGCGCGCGCGGGACATCCCGGTGGTATAGAGGAGCGCTCTGGTCGCCGACGCGGTGGCCGTGCCGGACGGCCGGTCACCTTCGGCGCCGAAAGCCAGCCACCGTTCGGCCGCCGCGAACGGCACGAACCAGACCAGCGGGACGGTCCACACGCTGGCCAGGATGTGCAGCCGGGCTGTCATCCCGCCGTCTTCCAGCCGGGCCAGCGCGGCCATCGCCTTGTCATCGTCACCGGCCGGCACCGTGCCAGGCAGCGCCGCTCCGGTCACCGAGAGCATCCGGCCGTAGGCCAGCAGGCAGCGCAGCCTGGTCTGCCACGGGCATATGTAGGTGATGCCATCCGCGTGCCGGACGTAGGCGTGCTCGCTCTCTTGCTCCGGAACCACTATGTGCGGGGCCGTGATCGTCCGCCGCAGCGCCTCGGCATGCTCCACGGCCAGGGAGTCTCGCCGGCTCGGCTGGCTGGACGAGACCGCGTAGGCCGCCCACAGGGAGCGCTCAGGTTCGTGAAAGGCTGAGACCGGCTCGTAGATGCGGAGATACGCGGCGTAAGTCATCACTGTCGTATCGTGACATACCAGAATGCCTCAAAGGCATAGCTCAAGGTAACGAGATCGTCTCTACCGTCAGCTACCAGCCAGTACGGAACGCACCAGGCCGCCAGGGGACGGCCTGGAAGTCCATGCAGGCAATACGCTTGTTTCCGATCCTGGCTCCAGGAGGAGCCGGGACGGGATGAGAAGAGTCGCCGCCGTGTCTAACGTGTTCGCGATGCCCCACCGGGATAACGGCTCCGCACGCCGTGCTGGCCCGCCGGAACGGACGGACCACGAACCGGAACGGACGGACCACGAACAGGTCGTCTTCTGCCAGGATAAGCCGTCCGGGCTCAGGGCCATCATCGGCATCTACTCCACCGCCCTCGGTCCCGCGCTCGGCGGGACTCGCTGCTACCCCTACGGCAGCGAGGACGAGGCCCTCGCTGACGTGCTGAGGCTGTCCACCGCCATGGCCTACAAGAACGCGCTGGCCGGGCTGGACCACGGCGGCGGCAAGGCCGTCATCATCGGCGACCCCGCCCAGATCAAGACCGAACCGCTGCTGCGCGCCTACGGCCGGTTCGTCGCCTCCCTGGGCGGCCGCTACGTCACCGCGTGTGATGTGGGCACGCGCAGCGAGGATATGGATATCGTCGCCAGGGAATGCCGCTACGTGACCGGCCGCACCACCGCCAACGGCGGCGCGGGCGACTCCTCGGTGCTCACCGCGCTCGGCGTCATGCACGGCATCCGGGCGGCGGCCGAACATGCGTGGGCCGATACTCACCTGCGCGGCCGGACCGTCGGCGTGGAAGGCGTCGGAAAGGTAGGTCACCGGCTGGTCGACCACCTCATCGAGGCCGGGGCCGAGGTGGTCATCTGCGACGTCAGCGACCGCGCCATCGAGGCCGTACGCGCTCGTCACCCGCAAGTCCGCGCCGTGGCCGATGTCGGCGCGCTGGCCGCGGAGAAGCTGGACATCCTGGCCCCGTGCGCGCTCGGCGGCACGCTGACCGAGGACCTGGTGAACGCGCTGACCGCGCGTATCGTGTGCGGCGCCGCCAACAACCAGCTAGCCCACCGCGGCATCGAGAAGCTACTCGCCGACCGGGGCATCCTGTACGCGCCTGATTACGTGGTCAACTCCGGTGGTGTCATCCAGGTGGCCGATGAGCTGGCCGGGTTCAACTTCGACCGGGCCCGCGCCGCCACCGGGCAGATCTTCGCGACGACCGCCAAGGTCCTCGCCATCGCGGACGCCGAAGGGGTGCCGCCATCGGTGGCCGCGGACCGCCTGGCCGAGCGCCGGATGTCCGATGTCGGCCGGCTGCGCGGAATCTACCTGGGCACGATGGGATCAGCGTAGGCATCAGGGGCGCAAAGCAGGTACGGTTGTACCTGTACGGATGCTGGTGAACGTCGCGCTCCCCGTTTGCGGGGTGGCGGCGCCGTCTTATGACGCACTGAAGCCAGCGAGGCGGAGATCATGGGGCCTGACTGGCTCCGGACGTTCGAGGGGGTCGAGCCAATGGGGCGCGGCCGAGCCAAGGCCAAGCAGGTAAAGGTTGCTCGCCAGCTCAAGTACAAGAGCGACGACACAGACCTTGACCGGCTGCGTGCGGAGCTGGGCGTCGGTGCGGACTCAGGTGACGGCAATTCAGTCACCGGGGATTACGACGACGACGAGGAAGACGATGACGAGGAGTCCCCGGACGCCTGGAAAGACGCCGAGGACGCCTGGCCGCGGTAGCTAGCGGTCAGGACCCTACGCTCAGGCCGTCGAGCAGATGCTTGCCCCGGTCGTCTTCGGCGACCGGGACGGGATACTTCCCGTCAAAGCAGGCGCGGCATAGTCGGCTGGCCGGGATGGTCGTCGCCTCGATGAGCCCGGCCAGCGACACGTAGCCCAGCGAGTCGGCGCCTATCGAGGCGCAGATCTCGTCGGTCGAGAGGTGTCCGGCGATGAGCTCGGCGCGGGTTGCGAAGTCGATGCCGTAGAAGCAGGGCCAGGTCACCGGCGGAGAGGCGACCCGCACGTGCACCTGCGCGGCGCCTGCCTCGCGGAGCATCGCGACGAGTGCCCGCTGGGTGTTCCCGCGGACGATGGAATCGTCGACCACGACGATCCTGCGATCGGCGATGGCATCGCGGAGCGGGTTCAGCTTCAGCTTGATGCCACGCTCGCGGATCGTCTGGCTGGGCTGGATGAAGGTCCTGCCCACGTACGAGTTCTTGACCAGCCCCTGGCCGAAGGGGATGCCACTGGCCTCGGCGAAGCCGATCGCAGCCGGCGTCCCCGATTCGGGGACCGGGATGACCAGGTTGGCGTCGGCGGGGTGCTCGGCCGCGAGCCGCCTGCCGACCTCGACCCGGGTGGCGTGCACGCCCCGGCCGGAGATAGTGGTGTCGGGCCGGGCCAGGTAGACGTACTCGAACAAGCACCCGCTCGGCTGCGGCGCCGCGAACGTCCTGGACCGCACCCCGCGCCCGTCGATGCTGACAAGTTCCCCGGGCGCGATTTCCCGCACGAACCTGGCCCCGACGATGTCCAGGGCGGCCGTCTCGCTCGCGACCACCCAGCCGCTGTCCAGGCGGCCGAGCACGAGCGGCCGGAAGCCGTGCGGATCTCGCGCCGCGTACAGCGTCTGCTCGTCCATGAAGACGAGCGAATACGCGCCCTTGGCCAGCGGCAGCACCGCCGCCGCCGCCCGCTCGACCCCGCTCGCCGCCGCATCTGCGCCGATCCCAGCCTGGTCGCTGACGGACTCGCTGACGAACAAGGCCGTGAGCACATCGGTGTCGGAGGTGGCCTCGATGCCGGTGCCGCCAGGTCCGCTGCCGCCGAGCAGGGCGGCCAGCTCGCGGGTGTTGATCAGGTTCCCGTTATGGCCGAGGGCCAGGCTCGTCTTACCTGTGGACCGGAAGGTCGGCTGCGCGTTAGCCCAGACCGAGGCGCCGGTGGTGGAGTACCGGCAGTGCCCCACGGCGATGTGCCCGCGGAGCGTCGTCAGGGCGGGCTCGTCGAAGACCTGGGCGACCAGCCCCATCTCCTTGTGGACCATGATGCGGCTGCCGTCACTGACCGCTATGCCCGCCGATTCCTGCCCTCGGTGCTGCAACGCGTACAGACCGTAGTAGGCAAGCTTAGCCACATCCTCGTTCGGGGCCCACACGCCGAACACGCCGCATGCGTCTCGTGGCGGTTGCTCCTCAGGGACAAGCGCATCCGTCAGACGACCGTCGGGGGGGGTCACTGGCTCAGTTTAATCGCACAGCGGCAGGTAGGCGCCAAGATCGGCACGCGGGCCGCTGGCGTGGACGGCCGCCGAGGCGACCGCGTCGGTCCAGCCCAGCCGGCCGGTGGCCAGCCGGATCCAGGTAAGCGGGTCGGTCTCCACCACGTTCGGCGGCGTCCCCCTGGTGTGCACCGGCCCGGGCAGGCACTGCACGGCCGCCGCCGGCGGGACCCGTACCTCCAGGACCCGCCCCGGATGACGGGCGGCGAGCAGGTAGAGCAGGTACCGGGCCGCCGTGCGCTGGTCCTGCACCTCGGGCACGACGCCCGCGTCAAGCGCGCGCAGTACCGCCGTCACGCTTTGCGGCCCGCGCGGGTCAGGGCGCCGGGGAGGCAAGGGCAGGCACCTGTTCAGCCGAACAGCGCGGGCAAGGTCTGCGTGTGCGCGTCGGCCAGCTCGTCCAGGCCGATGGTGAAGCAGCCTTCGACGACCAGGTGATCGCCGCCGACCGAGCCGATGGCGACGCCAGGCACGCCGTGCGCGGCGCGGAGGACGTCGAAGGCGGCCTCCGCACCCGGCCGGACGGCCACGATGACGCGGCCGGCCGACTCACTGAACAGCGCGGTGAACGGGTCACCGGGCAGCCGGACCAGGCAGCCGGCCCGGCCGCGCAGGCAGGATTCCGCCAGCGCCACGGCCAGGCCGCCGTCGGACAGGTCGTGCGCGGCGGACAGCAGGCCGTCCGCGGCGGCCGCGGCGAGCAGGCCAGCCAGCCGCCGCTCCGCGTCCAGGTCGGGCCGGGGCGGACGGCCGCCCAGGTGACCGTGGATGACGTGGGCCCAGGCCGACCCGCCGAACTCCGCCTCGGTCCGGCCGAGCAGCACGATACTGGCCGCGCCGGTCCCGAAGCCGATGGCGAGCCGATGGCGCACGTCGTCGTGGACGCCCAGGACCCCGACGACCGGGGTGGGATGAATGGCCGTCGTGCCAGTCTGGTTGTAGAAGCTCACGTTGCCGCCGGTGACGGGCACGCCGAGGGCGGCGCAGCCGTCCGCGAGGCCCCGCACGGCCTCGGCGAACTGCCACATCACCGCCGGGTCCTCGGGCGAGCCGAAGTTCAGGCAGTTCGTCACGGCCAGCGGGCGGGCGCCGGTCACCGCCACGTTCCGGTACGCCTCGGCCAGCACGAGCTGGGTGCCCAGGTAGGGGTCGAGCCGGCAGTAGCGGCCGTTGCCGTCGGTGGCGAGCGCGATGCCGAGCCCGGTCGCCTCGTCCACCCGGAGCAGGCCGCCGTCTTCCGGCATGGCCAGCACGGTGTCGCCGCGGACGTAGCGGTCGTACTGATCGGTGACCCAGCTCTTGTCGGCCAGCCCGGGCGAGGAGATCAGCGCCAGCAGCGCGGCGCGCAGGCCCGCGCCGTCCGCCGGGCGCGGCAGCGCGGCCGGGTCGTCGGCGGCCAGCGCCCCGGCGTCCGCGCCACGCATCGCCGGCCGATGGTAGACCGGGCCGTCGGCCGCCGATGCGGGCGGAAGATCCACCACCGTCTCGCCGTGCCAGGTCATGACCAGCCGGCCGGTGTCCGTCACCTCGCCGATCACCGCCGCCCGGACGTCCCACTTGGCGCAGACGGCCAGGAACTCATCCACCCGGGCCGGCTCGACCACCGCCATCATGCGTTCCTGCGACTCGCTCATCAAGATCTCGGGCGGTCCAAGCGACGGGTCGCGCAGGGGGACCTCATCCAGCCGGACCAGCATTCCGCCCGTGCCCCCGGCGGCGAGTTCCGTAGTCGCGCACGCCACGCCTGCCGCGCCGAGATCCTGGATGCCGACGACCAGGCCGCCCGCGTAGAGCTCGAGGCAGCACTCGACCAGCAGCTTCTCCATGAACGGATCGCCGACCTGCACGCTGGGCCGCTTCGCGCTCGCGGCCGCGTCGCCAAAGGAGGCGCTGGCCAGCACCGAAGCCCCGCCTACGCCGTCCGGGCCGGTGGTGGACCCGAACAGGATCACCTTGTTGCCCACCCCGGTGGCCGCCGCGACCTGCAGGTCGGCGTGCCGCATCACCCCCACGCAGAGCGCGTTGACCAGCGGGTTTCCCGCGTAGGTGGGGTCGAAGTCCAGCTCCCCGCCGATGTTGGGCAGGCCGAGGCAGTTCCCGTAGGAGGAGATGCCGCTGACCACCCCGGGCAGCACCCGGGCGGTGTCGGCCGCCGCGGCGGGCCCGAACCTGAGCGCGTCCATCACCGCCACCGGGCGCGCGCCCATCGCGAGGATGTCGCGCACGATGCCGCCGACACCGGTGGCCGCGCCCTGGTGCGGCTCCACGTACGACGGGTGGTTATGCGATTCGATCTTGAACGTGACGGCGTACCCCCCGCCGATGTCCACCACCCCGGCGTTGTGGCCGATGCCCGCGAGCAGCGCGCTGGACGCCGGGGCCTTGTCCGCGAACTGCCTCAGGTGCACCTTGGAGGACTTGTACGAGCAGTGCTCGCTCCACATGACCGAGTAAAGGGCCAGCTCAGCGCTGGTCGGGCGGCGGCCAAGGGTCGCCACGATCCGGCCGTACTCCTCCTCGGTGAGGCCGAGCTCGGCAAATGGCTGGGGCGTTCCCGGAGTGGTCCGCGCCCGCGAAACGGTATCCGCGAAACTCACGTCAGCACCCCTGCCAGCACCGAGGCGAAGAAGCCGAGGCCGTCGGCGGACGGGCCGGTGAGGTCATCGACCGCGTGCTCGGGATGCGGCATCAGGCCGACCACGTTGCCCGCGGCGTTGCACACGCCGGCGATCGCAGCCGCGGATCCGTTCGGGTTGCCGCTGGCGTACCTGATGACGACCTGGCCGCGGGCCTCGAGGTCCGCGAGTGTGCCGGCATCGGCCGCATAGGCCCCCTCTCCGCTCTTCAGCGGGACCACGATCTGCTCGCCGCCGCGGTAGGCCCGCGTCCACGCCGTCTCGGTGTTCTCCACCCGCAGCCGCAGGTCGCGCGTTACGAACCGGAGCCTGGCGTTACGGGTCAGCGCCCCCGGCAGCAGGTGCGCCTCGCACAGGATCTGGAAGCCGTTGCAGATGCCGAGCACGGGCAGGCCCGCCCGGGCGGCCGGCACCAGTTCGCTCATCACCGGCGCGAACCGGGCGATGGCGCCGCAGCGCAGGTAGTCGCCGTAGGAATAGCCGCCGGGCAGGATCACCGCGTCTACGCCGCGCAGGTCACGGTCGCCGTGCCAGAGCGCGACCGGCTCGGCCCCGGCGAGCCGGACGGCTCGCGCTGCGTCACGGTCATCGAGCGACCCTGGGAAGGTGATGACCCCTATCCGCACCCAGGCAGCCTACCCGCCACGGCGGGCTCGCTGGCCGCGCGGAACTCTAGCTAGCCGTGGCGAGCCGGCGCAGCGCGGCGTCCGTGGACCACCGGATGTCCTTGCGCAGGGTGACGACCGTCCCGCGCCCGGGGCGGCTGTCCAGCGTGACGTTGTCGACGCACGCTCGCATGACCGCCAGGCCCCGGCCGGACTCGGGCAGCAGGGCGACCGGCGTCTCGCCGGGCCCGGCGGGCGAGCAGACGCGCCCCTGCGCCTCCTGAGGTGCGACGCCGATGCCCTCGTCGGCCACCTCAAGCTGGCAGCCGACCGCGCCGAGGCTGGTCACCACCGCGTAGCCGCGGAGGGGCCGGCCGCCGTGGGTGAGGACATTGGTGCAGGCTTCCGTGGCCGCGAGCAGGAGGTCGTAGACCGACTCCTCGTCCACGCCGAGGCCGCGCAGGGTGTCCCCGAGCACCCGGCGCATCACCGGCACGCTCAGCGTCTCGCACCGGAAGACCAAACAGAACTTCACATCGGGAACCGGCTTCACGCGCTTTACGCCACCCGTACTCACACTTCGAGTGATTCCCCGTTAACGCGCCCGAAACCAGGCCGCGCCCACCTGAGCAGCTCACCGAGCGGGCCGGCTCATCCCGGGTGCAGCGTAAAGTCCTCTATAACCGGGTTAGATAGCAGATCCCGCGCCAGGTTTGTGATTGCGATCACAGCGTCGTCATCGGCCGCGCCTTCGAGCTCGACCTCGAACCTCTTTCCCTGCCTGACTCCGCGCACCTGCCCGAACCCCAGCCGGTGGCAGGCACTGGCGATAGCATCCCCCTGCGGGTCGTGTATCTCCGGTTTGAGCATTACTTCCACGATCATTCGCGCCACGTATCCTCCAGGGCGATCAGGGCATATATCTTCTGGTGAAGAGCGTCTCACCGGGGCCCGCGGACGCGTACGCCCCACCGGGCACGCAGCGTACGCGACAGCTCCGTGACGGATGCGCCCGGGAACCCAAAGCCGTCTGGCCGGTGCTGGAGATCCCAGCTCCCGGCCCGGAAAGGAGTGGCACGTGACCGTCGAATCCGGCGCCGCGACCACAGCCGCACTCGCCCAGACACCCCTCCAACCCGAGCCAGACACGACCGGCGAGACCGGGCTGATCCAGCTCCTGACCCCTGAGGGCGAGCGGATCGAGCATCCGGACTACCCGCTCGAGCTCTCCGCCGCCGACATCAGGTCCCTGTACCGGGATCTGGTGCTTGTCCGTCGTATCGACACCGAGGCGATCTCCCTGCAGCGCCAGGGCGAGCTGGGCATCTGGGCCTCGCTGCTCGGGCAGGAGGCCGCCCAGATCGGCTCCGCCCGCTCGCTCGGGCCGGCCGACATGGTGTTCCCCACCTACCGCGAGCACGGCGTGGCCTGGTGCCGCGGCATCGACCCTGTCAAGCTGCTCGAGCTCTACCGGGGCGTCAGCCACGGCGGCTGGGCCCCCGAGGAGCATAAGTTCCACCTGTACACGATCGTGATCGGCAGCCAGACCCTGCACGCGACCGGCTACGCGATGGGCATCCAGCGGGACGGCGCCGATGAGGCGGTCATCGTCTATTTCGGCGACGGCGCCACCAGCCAGGGTGACGTCAACGAGGCGTTCGTCTGGGCGTCGGTATTCAACGCGCCGATCGTGTTTTTCTGCCAGAACAACCAGTGGGCCATCTCCGAGCCGCTGGAGAAGCAGAGCCGCATCCCGCTCTACCAGCGCGCCCGCGGCTTCGGTTTCCCCGGCCTGCGCGTCGACGGCAACGACGTGCTGGCCTGCTACGCGGTGACCAAGAAGGCCATGCAGGCGGCGCGTGAAGGCCAGGGGCCGACGCTCATCGAGGCGTTCACCTACCGGATGGGCGCGCACACCACCACCGACGACCCGACCAGGTACCGGCTGGCCAGCGAGCTCGAGATGTGGAAGCTCAGGGATCCCATCGAGCGGGTCAGGGCCTACCTGGCCCGCACCGGGCAGGCCGAGCAGGACTTCTTCGCTGACGTGGAGGCCGAGGCCAAGCAGGTGGGCGCCCGCGTCCGCGAGGCGTGCCGGACGATGCCCGACCCGCCGCCGCTGGCCATCTTCGATCACGTGTACGCCGAGCCCACCGCGATCTTGCGGGCCGAGCGCGACCAGTACGCGGCGTACCTCGAGACCTTCGCGGGCACCGAGACCGGGGGGGAGCGGCGGTGACCAGGCTCACGCTGTCCAAGGCGCTCAACGAGGGACTGCGCAAGGCGCTCGAGAACGACCCCAAGGTCCTGATCATGGGCGAGGACGTGGGCAAGCTCGGCGGCGTCTTCCGGGTGACCGACGGCCTGCAGAAGGACTTCGGCGAGGCGCGGGTAATCGACACGCCGCTGGCCGAGTCCGCCATCGTCGGCACCGCGATCGGCCTGGCGCTGCGCGGTTACCGGCCGGTCTGCGAGATCCAGTTCGACGGCTTCGTCTATCCGGCGGCCGACCAGATCATCAGCCAGCTGGCCAAGATGCGCTACCGGTCGCTGGGTAACGTCAGCCTGCCGGTGGTCATCCGCATCCCGTGCGGCGGCGGCATCGGCGCGGTCGAGCATCACAGCGAGTCCCCCGAGGCGATGTTCGCGCACACCGCCGGCCTGCGGGTGGTCGCCTGCGCGGACGCGGCCGACGCGTTCACCATGATCCAGCAGTCGATCAGCTCCGACGACCCGGTGATCTTCTTCGAGCCGAAGCGGCGCTACTGGGACAAGGGGGAGGTCGACACGGCGGCGGGCGTGGCAGGCGCGCTGCCGTTCGACCGGGCCAGGACCGTCCTCGAGGGCACCGACGTGACCTTGCTCAGCTACGGCCCGCTGGTCCGGACGTGCCTGGAGTCCGCGATCGCCGCGCGCGAGGACGGCCGCAGCATCGAGGTGGTCGACCTGCGCTCGCTGTCCCCGCTCGACGTGGACGCGATCTGCGCCTCGGTGCGCAAGACCGGCCGCTGCGTCGTCGCGCACGAGGCACCGGTGTACGCGGGGCTGGGCGCCGAGATCGCGGCCCGCGTCACCGAGCAGTGCTTCTACCAGCTCGAGGCACCCGTGCTGCGCGTCGGCGGCTTCGCCACTCCTTACCCGCCGTCCCGGCTGGAGGATCACTACCTGCCCGACCTGGACCGGATCCTGGACGCCGTCGACCGCACGTTCGGTTACTGAGGAGCGACGATGACCGAACGCAAGGAGTTCAAGCTGCCCGACGTGGGCGAGGGGCTGACCGAGGCCGACATCGTGGCCTGGCACGTCAAGCCGGGAGACCCCGTCGAGGTCAACCAGGTCATCGTGGAGATCGAGACCGCCAAGGCGGTGGTCGAACTGCCGTCGCCGTGGGACGGGACCGTCGCCCGGCTGCTGGCCGATGAGGGCCAGACCGTCGATGTGGGCGTGCCTATCATCGCGGTGGACGTGGGCGACCCGGCGGGCGCCGTAGCAGGTTCCGGCCTGGAAAAAACCGATTATTCCGAACGGTCCATGGTTCCCGCCACCGCGGCCACGGATCAGCCTGAACGGCATGCCGTCCTGGTCGGCTACGGCGTCAAGGCCTCCTCGACGACCCGGCGCCCGCGCAAGATGGCCCCGGCCGGGGCCACCGGGGGCGTCCCGGCACCCGCGGTCCGGGCGCTGGCCAAGCCGCCGGTGCGCAAGCTGGCCAAGGATCTCGGCATCAGCCTGGCCGTGCTGGCGGGGACCGGGCCGGCCGGCTCGATCACCAGGGACGACGTGCAGCGAGCGGCCAGTGGTACCAGGGTCCGTTCGGAAGAAGAGATTTCCGGGAACGGGTCGCGGACGGCCAGCCCGGTTACGGGCCCGCGCCACGGCGGCGAGGAGCGCATCCCGGTGAAGGGGCTGCGCAGGCACCTGGCCGCGGCCATGGTGTCGAGCGCGTTCACCGCGCCGCACGTCACCGAGTTCCTGCAGGTTGACGTGACCGAGACGATGGCCGCGTTGCGGCGCGTGCGCGAGCTGCCCGAGTTCGCGGACGTCCGGGTGTCACCGCTGCTTTTCGTGGCGCGGGCGCTGCTCGTCGCGGTGGCCAGGCACCCCCTCATCAACTCATCGTGGGACGCAGCGGCGGGGGAGATCGTGGTCAAGCACTACGTGAACCTGGGCATCGCGGTCGCCGCCGAGCGCGGGCTCATCGTGCCGAACATCAAGGGCGCAGGCGAGCTGCCGCTGCCCGGGCTGGCCCGGAGCCTGCAGGCGCTGGCCGAGACGGGCCGGGCGGGCCAGGCCACGCCCGCCGACCTGGCGGGCGGCACGATCACGATCACCAACGTCGGGGTGTTCGGGGTGGACGCCGGCACTCCGATCCTCACCCCCGGCGAGTCGGCGATCCTGGCGTTCGGGCAGGTCAAGGACACGCCGTGGGTAGTCGACGGGCAGCTCGCGGTGCGCCAGGCGAGCACCTTGTCGCTGTCCTTCGACCACCGCATCGTCGACGGAGAACTCGGCTCGGCCGTGCTGCGTGACGTGGGCGCGATGCTCACGGACCCGCTCCGGATGCTGGCCTGGGGCTGATAGCACCGGGTCAGAAGGCGCCCTCGGGCAGGTCCATCAGGTCCAGGGTGGTTTCCTCGGCGATCTTGCGCTCGACGGCGAGCCTGGGCAGCACCGTGGCGGCGAAGAACCTGGCCGCGCCCACCTTGCCCGCGTAGAAGTCGCGGTCGGCGGCGTCCTCGGCGAGCTCGTCCAGCTTGCGCAGCGCGATCTCGGCGTGAGTCGCAAGCAGCCAGGCGATCACCAGGTCGCCGAGCGCCATCAGCAGCCGGGTGGTGTTCAGCCCCGCCTTGTAGATCTGCTCGGGCTGGTCCGCCGACGCCATCACGAAGCCCGCCATGGCGCCGGCCATGGCCTCGACGTGCCCGGCGCCCTCGGCGAGCGCGGCCCGCTCGGCCTTGAGCCTGCCATTGCCGCCGTCGGCGGCGGCGAAGTCCCTGATCCTGCCGAGCAGCGCGCCGAACGCCTGGCCGTTGTCCCTGATGATCTTGCGGAAGAACAGGTCCAGGCTCTGGATCCCGGTGGTTCCCTCGTACAGGCTGTCGATCTTGGCGTCCCTGATGTACTGCTCGATCGGGTAGTCCTGGAGGAATCCTGAGCCGCCCAGGGTCTGCAGGGACAGGGTGAGCATTTCGTAAGAACGCTCCGAGCCGACGCCCTTGACAACCGGAAGCAGCAGGTCGTTAAGGCTGGCCAGGGACCCGGTTTCCTCGTCCGCACGTCCCTGCGCCGCCGCGACCTGGAGCGCGTCCTGGATGGAGGCGGTGTAGAGGACGAGCGCCCGCATGCCTTCCGCGTAGGCCTTCTGCAGCATCAGCATGCGCCGCACATCGGGGTGATGAATGATCGTGACGCGCGGTGCGGTCTTGTCCGTCATCTGGGTGAGATCGGCTCCCTGCAACCGGTTCCTGGCGAAGTCGAGCGCGTTCAGGTAACCAGTGGACAAGGTGGCGATGGCCTTGGTGCCGACCATCATCCGGGCGTCCTCGATGATCTTGAACATCTGCCTGATGCCGTCGTGCACGCCGCCGACCAGGGTGCCGACCGCCGGGCGGCCCCCTGGCTGAGCCGCGCCGAACGTCACCTCGCAGGTGGTCGAGGCCTTCAGGCCCATCTTGTGCTCGACCGTGGTGACGTAGGCGCCGTTGCGCTCGCCCAGCGTCCCGTCCGCGGCGACGAGGTACTTGGGCACCAGGAACATCGACAGGCCCTTGGTGCCCGGGCCGTGGCCTTCGGGCCGGGCCAGCACGAGGTGGAAGATGTTGTCGGCCAGATCGTGCTCGGCGCTGGTGATGAAGCGCTTGACGCCCTCGATGTGCCAGGTCCCGTCGGGCTGCTCGACCGCCCGGGTCCGTCCCGCGCCGACGTCGGAGCCGGCGTCGGGCTCGGTCAGCACCATCGTGGCGCCCCACTCGCGCTCGATGGCGCGAGCCGCGAACCGCCTCTGCTCCTCGGTGCCGAGGTCCCAGAGCACCCGGGCCATCGTGTGCCCGCTCGCGTACATCCATACGGCCGGGTTGGAGCCGAGGATGAGCTCGGCCATGGCCCAGTTCAAGGAGCGGGGCGCCTCGGTCCCGCCTAGCTCGGCGGGCAGCGACACCCGGTACCACTGGGCGTCCATGAAGGCGCGGTAGGACTTGCGCAGCGACTCGGGGATCCGCACCGAGTGCGTGGCCGCGTCGAACACGGGCGGGTTCCGGTCGGCGTCGGCGAAGGACTCGCCCAGCGGTCCGGTCGCCATCCGCTCGAGCTCGGCCAGGATCTCGCGGACGGTCTCTTCGTCCAGTTCCGGGTAGGGGTCCTGTCCCAGCAGGTCCTGGCGCCGCAGCACCTCGAACAGATTGAACTCGATGTCGCGCAGGTTGCTCTTGTAGTGACTCATCTGACTCATCTGACTCATCTGCTGCTCCGCCGTTCGCCGTTCACCCGGTCCGCCTTCTATGCTACCGGCTAGTAACAAGTTCGGCGAGCCCGCCTCCGTGCCGGTCGCGGCGATGGGACAGGATTGACCGCACCGGCCAGTGCTGGCTGGATGTCCGGTTTTTTATGCGTTTTCACATATTGTTGATCACCTGCGACTACGCTTCGCATGTGTGACAGACGTTCGCGACCCCGCCATGGGCCTCCCCGCCCGACGGCACGGTGCGGACGTTCCGGCGCCAAACGGAAACGGCCGCGCGCCGGGACCGGTCCAGTCCCAGGGACCCGGGCCGTCCCAGGGACCCGCCCAGCCGGAAGACCGGCCCGAGGCCGGCCGGCCGGATATGACCAGCCCGATCCCGAGCATCTCGCCCGCCGTCAGCCAGGAACCGGGCCCTTTGCCCGCTTGCCTGGCGGCCCGCCGGCCGGCCAGCCGCCGGCTCGCCTCATCGCGCCGGGCGGGCGCCACCGGCGCGCGGTGCCCGCGAGCCTGCCCGAGGGCACCCCCGCGCTCGTGCTGGCGGTGCCGAACACCGGCGATGACAGCCTGGCCGGTCCCACCGCCGAGATCGCGACCGTGCTTCGCATCGATAACCCGGCGCTTGACGTCCGGACCGCGCGGATCGGCCAGGGCGGCCGCGGCGACCCGACCGGAATCCGGGCGGTCCTTGCCGACGCCGCGGCCAGGCGCCCCGCGGGCGCGCCCTCGGCCGTCGTGGTCCCGCAGGTGGTAGCCCCGCACCCGGCCACCGTCCGCGCGGTGCGGGAGGCCATCGCGGCCAGCGGCGCCAACGCGAGCATCGGCGAGGTCTTCAACACCAACGCCCTGCTCGCCGAGGCACTGCACCACCGGCTCGCCGACGCCGGGCTGGCCCGGGCCGACCGGGTGCGCATGTTCAGCATCACCACCTCCGCCGACGGCATCATCCTGGCGACCGTCGGCGGCGAAGAAGCGGTCGGCACCGCCAGCGTCACCGCCTTCCTGCTCGCGGCCCGGCTGGCGCTCCCGGTGCTGGCCGCCTCCCTGGACGCCAAGCCCACCGTGGAAGAAGCAGCGGCTCACCTGGAAGCCATGGGGGTGACCCGGATCGCCGTCGCGCCCTGCGTGATCGGTCCCGAAGCCGATCCGGTGGCCATCGCCGACGCCACCGCCGCGATCGGCGCCAAGTGCTGCGCGCCGCTCGGCCCGCACAGCAACGTGATCAAGCTCATCTCGCTCGCCTACGGCCAAGTGCTCGGGCAGCTCGAGACCTTCGGTGCCTGAGCGCGCCTCAGCCGGCGGGCCGGACGGCGCCGATAAGACCGCCCGGTGAGTACATGCCGTCGATGCGCACGAACGCGCCGGTGTAGGGGGCGTCGACCATCATGCCGTTGCCGATGTAGATCCCCACATGGTGAATGGTGGCGGGATCAGACGTGTTCGTGGCGAAGAACAGCAGGTCGCCTCGCTGGAGCTGGCTGAGAGGCACATGCGGTCCCGACTCCCACTGGTACCCGGTCCAGTGCGCGATCTGGACGCCCGCGCGCGCCCACGCCTGCATGGTCAGGCCCGAGCAGTCGTAGCTGCCGGGTCCGGCTCCGCCCCACTGGTACGGCTTGCCCAGCTGAGTGAGCGCCCAGTTGGCGGCGATATCCCCCTGGGTGGTGGTGGCACCAGACCCCTGCGCCCAGGACGGTGCCTGGCTCGGGCCCGGCGCGCTCCCGGCCGCGGCCGCGGCCCGTGCGGCCGCGGCCGCGGCCCGTGCGGCGGCCGCCGCCAGGGCCGCCTGCCTGGCGGCCTGCAGGGCCGACTCATGCGCCTGGGCGGAGGCCAGCTCGCCGGCCAGCTTGTTCCTGTCGCTCCTGGTGAGCTGCACGAACGCGACCTGCCTGGCCACGGGGCCCTGGATGGCGAGCTTGAGGTCGTTCGCCGCCCGGAGGTCGCCTTGCCGGGCCATCAGCAGGTCATGGGCCTGATTCCGGAACACCTGGGCCACCATGTGGTTGGCCTGGTTTTCCGCCAGCGTGTCCGTCCCTGACTGGGCCATGACCTGGCCCAGCCCGGCCTGGTTCAGGTAGCCCTGCGGTCCGCTGGCGTTGCCGAGCATGGACGTCACCGGGTCAAAGCCGCCGCCCGACTCGAACTCCTCGGCCGCCAGCCGGGCCAGCTGGCGCCGGCTGGCGCCTTCCTGCCGCTGGGCCTGGGTGAGCCTGGCCTCCGTCACCTGGTAGGCCGACGCGGCCCGCTTTTCATCGACCTGGACCTGGTCGTACCGCTCCGTCAGCACTTCCGCCTGGGTCTGGAGCCTAGCGAGCATCACGCTGGCGGCCGACAGCCGTCCCTTGGCTGCGCCCAGCGCCGCCTGCTGCTGCCTGACCTGGTTTTCCGCCGCGTTGATCTGCGCCGCACTCGGCGGCCCCGGGTTCCCTTCGAGCCGCAGCCGGGGCGGGGCGGCCGGCCCGCTGAGCGCGATGAGCAGACCGCCCGCCAGCATCACGCGCAGCCCTACGCGTCCGGCCGGCCGACGAGAGAACTTGCCCCCAAGTCCCCGTGCACAACTCAAGCCCCGAGCACCCCCCGAACCCTATAGCTCACGCCCCCGTGCGCCTTGACTACACAGTGTAGTCACCGTGTCTCGTGATGTGATGTTAGTCTCGTTGATGTTGCCGTCCCGGCAGGTCGTAATGTGATCCCGAGCACATCTCATCCCGCGGGATGATCCACACTTATAGGGGCAAGGTCAGAAACTATCGCTGGCCAGCTAGACGGCCGGGGTGGCGCCGGGTCGCGAAGCCAGCAAGGAGGATTGGTGGAGGACGCCGAAGTAGTGCTGAGGCGGGCACCGCTTTTCGATGGGCTCGACGACGAGAGCGCACGAGCCCTCCGCCGGCAGATGTCAGAGGTCAAGCTGTCGCGAGGCGACCATCTCTTCCTCGAGGGGCAAGACGGAGATCGCCTGTACGTCGTGCTTGACGGCAAGATCAAGCTCACCCGGGCGGCGAGCGACGGCCGGGAGAACCTGTGGAGCGTCCTGGGGCCGGGTGAGATGTTCGGCGAGCTCTCGCTGTTCGATCCGCGGCCCAGGACTTCGACGGCTAGCGCCGTCACCGAAGCTGCCGTCGCGGCACTCGCCCACGACGCACTGCGCCACTTGCTGCTCGAGCGGCCAGAGGTATCCATGTACATGCTGCAGGCGCTGGCCAGGCGCCTGCGGCGGGCCAACGACGTCGTGGCTAACCTGGTCTTCACCGACGTCCCTGGCCGCGTGGCCAAGAACCTGCTCGACCTGGCCGACCGGTTCGGCGAGCAGGAACGCGACGGCCTGCACGTCCATCACGACCTGACCCAGGAGGAACTGGCCCAGCTGGTCGGGGCCTCCAGGGAAACGGTCAACAAGGCGCTGGCCGACTTCGCGGCACGCGGCTGGCTGCAGATCTCCGCGCGTTCTGTGCTCATCCTGGACACCGAACGCCTGCGCAAACGCGCCCGATAGCACCCCCGAGGGGGTCTGGGGGGAAAGGTTTCCCCCCAGGAGCGGGGGGGTCATGGGGGGTCGTCCCCCCGGCTAACAAGGTAATCGAGCTGGGCGCGGACCGACCACTCGGCGGCAGGCCAGAGGGAGGGATCGACATCGGTGTAGATCATGGCCACGATCTCGGCCGCCGTCCTGGCGCCCGCGGCCAGTGCCGACCTGACCTGATCCAGCCGTTCGGCCCGGTGCGAGAGGTAGTAGTCGAGGGTCCCCAGCGGGTCAGCGAGCATCGGGCCGTGCCCGGGCAGCAGCAGGCCTACCTCGCTGGCTTCGGTCAGGTCCCGCAACTGCTCCAGCGTCCGCAGGTAGTCGCCGAGGTGCCCGCCCTCGGCGATGACCGTGGTACCGCGGCCGAGCACGGTGTCGCCAGTGAACAGGGCGTCGTCCGCGGCCAGCAGCAGGCATACCGAGTCCGCGGAATGGCCGGGGGTCGCCACGACCCGCAGCTCGCACCCGGCCGCCGTGACCACATCGCCATCCGCGAGCCCTTCCGGACCCAGCAGGCGGGCCGGGTCGGCCGCCCGCACCGGGGCGCCGGTCAGCTCGGCGAGCCGCGCGGCCCCGGCGGAGTGATCCAGGTGCCCGTGGGTGAGCAAGATCCTCGCCACCCGGCGGTCGCCCGCGACCGCTTCGGCGAGCACGCGGCGCAGGTGACCCTCATCATCGGGGCCTGGGTCGATGACGACGACGGACGGCGAGCCGGGCTCCGCGACCAGCCAGGTGTTGGTGCCGTCCAGCGTCATCGGCGAGGGGTTGGGCGCGAGCACGCAGGTCGCCCGCGAGGTGCGGAACCCGTCGATGCTCACGGCAGCTGATCGCCTTCCTGCTGATTGCCCGGCCAGTGGCCCGAGGAGGGCATGGCCAGCCACGCTGCCTCCCCCTCGATCGTCACCTTGGGCAATCTCGGGGTAATCGCCCGGCGCTCGGCCAGGATCCCGGTGACGGTCTCGTGCGCGGCGAGTTCCCCGAGCGTCACGGCGGTCGGCGGCAAGAGGGTGAGCCCCCCGGCCCGGGCCGACTCGAGCGCCGCGGCCGGCCGAAGCCAGGTCCCCGAGTCCGATTCCCCCGGGTCGGCGCCGCCGTCGCGGGCCGCCGGGTCCTGCTGCTCCGCGGGCGATGGCAGTCCGGCCGTCTGCCCCGGCGGCAGGGCGGCGGCGAAAAACCAGGTGTCGAAGCGGCGGGGCGAGGCCTCGGGCGTGATCCACCGTGCCCACGGGGTCAGCAAGTCGGTCCGGATGAGCAGGCCACGACGGCTGAGCACCTCCCCGAACGAAGTCGATCCCTCGAGCAGCGAGAATCTGTCCTGGGTCAGGTCGGCGCGGTCGTCCACCAGGGCCGTCGGCGACGGCCCGGCCAGCAGTACGCCCGCCTCCTCGAACGTTTCCCTGACCGCCGCGCAGACCAGGGCGCGGGCGTGGTCCGGGGAGGTGCCGAGGCGGCCGGCGAAATCGGCCGGCGAGGGCCCGGCCCAGCCGATCCGCGGGTCAGCGTCCCGCTCGTCCACGGATCCGCCGGGGAACACGCAGGCGCCCGGCGCGAAATCCAGCGTCCTGGTGCGGCGCAGCAAGTACGCCTCGACGCCGGAAACCTGGCGGACCAGCACGATGGTCGCGGCGTCACGGGGCACCGCCGGCGAGAGCCGGCCCGCCGCGAGCTCGCGCGCCCGGTCGGCGAGCTTTCGCGGCACCCTTACGCCTGCTCCTGCGATCCGCGGCTCGTTCACCGGCGCCCGTCCATCCGCCTCAGCCGCGGACTTCGGCGATCAGCTCGACCTCCACCGGCGCATTCAGCGGCAGCTCGGCCACCCCCACCGCGCTGCGGGCGTGCTTGCCGTCCTCGCCGAATACCTCGATGAGCAGCTCGCTCGCCCCGTTGATCACCTGCGGCTGGCCGCTGAAGCCGGGGGCGCTGGCCACGAAGCCGGTCACCTTCACGATCCTGCCGATGCCCTCGAGGCCGCCGACCGCGGCCGCCGCGGCGGCGAGCGCGTTCAGCGCGCAGGTACGGGCCATCGTGGCCGCGTCCTCGGCCCTGACCTCATCGCCCACCTTGCCGGTGGCAGCCAGCTTCCCGTCCGTCATCGGCAGCTGACCGGAGACGTACACGTACCCGCCGGTGCGCACGGCCGGCACGTAGGCGGCCACCGGGGCGGTCACCGGGGGCAGCGTCAGCCCGAGCGCGGCCAGCCGCTCCGCCGCCCCGGTCACGGTTTCTCCCGCTTCATGTAGGCGACCAGCTGCTCGGAGTTAGGGCCGGGTATGACCGCGACCAGCTCCCACCCGTCGTCACCCCAGTTGTCGAGGATCTGCTTGGTCGCGTGCACGAGCAACGGCACTGTCGCGTATTCCCACTTTGGCATGGACCGACCTTACGCCTTCTCCCTCGTGGCCAGGTCGGGGGCCGTGACCTCGCGTACATCGGCGGGCACGGCGGCGCTTTCCACCGCGGGTACCGGCGGGATGGACTTCTCCTCGAGCTCGGGCACGTGGACGTTCGAGATGGCGGCTTCCGCGGCGGCCACCTCGGCGTCGCCCAGATCGTCGAGTTCGGCGACCGGCTCGGACGCGGGCGCGGGCGGGCCGGGCGCCATCTTCTCGAAGAACCTGAGCAGCTCGACGGGCACCGGCATGACCAGCGTGCTGTTCTTCTCGCCCGCCACCTCCACCACCGTCTGAAGCAGCCGCAGCTGCAGCGCCGCCGGGTCACGGGCCATCACGTTGGCCGCCGCGGCGAGCCGCTTGGACGCCTGGTACTCACCGTCGGCGGTGATGATCCGCGCGCGCCGCTCCCGCTCGGCCTCGGCCTGCCGCGACATGGAGCGCTTCATGCCCTCGGGCAGCGACACGTCCTTGATCTCAACCCGCTCGACCCGGATGCCCCATGGGCCTTCGGTGGGCTCATCGATGATCCGGCGCAGTTCCCGGTTGACGGTCTCCCGCTCGGCCAGCAGCTGGTCCATCTCGGACTGGCCGATGATCGACCGCAGCGAGGTCTGCGCCTGCTGGGAGATGGCGAACATGTAGTTCTGCACGTTCACGGTGGCCTTGACCGGGTCCACGACGCGGAAGTACACCACCGCGTCCACCCGGACGCTCACGTTGTCCCTGGTGATGCCCTCCTGGGCGGGCACGGCCATGGCGACGATCTGCATGTTGACCTTTGCCATCCGGTCGCCGATCGGCCTGATGGCGTGCAGGCCCGGGCCGCGGATCTCGGGCAGGACCTGCCCGAACCGGTAGATGATGCCCTTTTCGTACTGCTGCACTACCTTGAGCGAGCGTGAGACCGCGACAAGCCCGAGTATGACCAAGATCACGATGACAGCAACAACTGCACCCACCGGGATCACCTCTCTTCCTAGACCCAGAGTAGTGACCTGTGGATCACGTGCCAGCCATGGCTACCGAGCCATAAGGTATCCGCGCGGAGATAGCCTCCGTTGGAGGAACAAAGCGGAGGCTACAACGGCATGACCACGAGGGATACCGACTGGGACGGCGTGCGGCTGCACGTGGTCACGGGCAAGGGCGGCACCGGCAAGACCACGGTTGCGGCGGCCATGGCGCTGGCTCTGGCCACGACCGGTCGCAGAGTCCTGCTGATCGAGGTCGAGGGCAGGCAGGGCATCGCGAGGCTCTTCGACTGCCCCCCGCTGCCCTACCAGGAGCGGAAGGTCGCGATCGGCCTGGGTGCCCACGGGGCCGGGCAGGGCGGTGACGTGTACGCTCTGGCCGTCGATCCGGAAGGCGCGCTGCTCGACTACCTGGAGATGTTCTACAACTTGCGCCGCACAGGGAAGGCGCTGACCAGGCTCGGCGTGGTGGACTTCGCCACCACCATTGCCCCCGGGCTGTCCGACGTGCTGGTCACCGGGAAGGCCACCGAGGCCGCCAGGCGGCGCGTGGACCGGCGTGGCGACAGCCACTTCTACCACGCGGTCGTGATGGATGCCCCGCCGACCGGCCGGATCAGCCGATTCCTCGACGTGAGCACGGAGGTCTCCGGGCTGGCCAAGATGGGCCCGGTCAAGACGCACGCGGACACGGTAGCCAGGGTGATCCGGTCGCCGCAGACCGCCGTGCACTTCGTGACGACGCTCGAGGAAATGCCGGTGCAGGAAACCCTGGACGGCCTCGCCGAGCTGCATGAGCTGACCGGCGACGCCATCCGGCCCGGCGGGATCATCATCAACATGGCCCGCCCGGTCATGCTCGACGGCGCTGACCTGGCCGCGGCGGCCAGCGGATCCCTTGACGTCACCGAGCTCGCCGTCAGCCTGAAGGCCGCCGGGATCGGCGACAATCACGGGCTGGCCGCCGATCTGGCGACCGAACTGAGGGAGCACGCGCTGCAGGTCGCGGTCCAGGACAGGGAGCGCGAGGAGCTCCGGACCTCCGGGCGCCCGCTTTACGAGCTGCCGATGATCCCCGAGGGGATCGATCTGGCCAGCCTGTACCAGCTGGCCGCCACCCTCAGGCAGCAGGGAGCAGCGTGAACACCGTGAAGCTGGACATGGACCGGATCATCGACGACCGCCGGACCAGGATCATCGTCTGCTGCGGCTCTGGCGGCGTCGGCAAGACCACGGCCGCGGCCGCGATCGGCCTGCGCGCCGCCGAACGTGGCAGGCAAGCGTGCGTCCTCACCGTCGACCCGGCCCGGCGGCTGGCCCAGTCGATGGGCCTGACCTCACTGGACAACACTCCCCGCCAGGTCGACGGGGTGGACACCGCGAAGGGCGGCAGCCTGCACGCGATGATGCTCGACATGAAGCGGACGTTCGACGAGATCGTGGAGGCGCACGCCGATCCTGACCGGGCCGCGCAGATCCTGGCGAATCCCTTCTACCAGTCGCTGTCCTCCAGCTTCGCCGGCACGCAGGAGTACATGGCCATGGAGAAGCTGGGCCAGCTCAGGCACGCGGAGGAGTGGGACCTCATCGTGGTCGATACCCCGCCGAGCCGCTCCGCGCTCGATTTCCTCGATGCGCCGCAGCGCCTCGGCCGGTTCCTCGACGGCCGGCTGATCCGGCTGCTGACCATGCCGGCCAAGGCCGGGATGTCGTACATGAAGGTGCTCAACGCCGGATTCGCCATGATGACCAGCGTGCTGACCAAGATCCTCGGCGCGCAGGTGCTCAAGGACGCGCAGACGTTCGTGACCGCGTTTGACACCATGTTCGGCGGCTTCCGGGAGCGGGCCGAGGGGACGTACCGGCTGCTCCAGGCGCCAGGCACGGCGTTCCTCGTGGTAGCCGCGCCCGAACCTGACGCGCTGCGCGAGGCGTCGTACTTCGTCGAGCGCCTCGACACCGAGCGCATGCCGCTCGCCGGGCTCATCCTCAACCGGGTGCACACCTCGCCGGCCGGACGGCTGAGCGCCGCACGGAGCCTGGCCGCCGCCGAGACGCTGGAAACGCAGGATCGGCCAGGCGAGCCCGAGGGGGCCGGGCCGCGCTACTCGATCGCCGCCGCGGCGCTGCGGATGCACGCCGAACGGATGCAGCTCGGCAAACGGGAACGGCGGCTGGCCGAGCACTTCACCTCGGCCCACCCGGCGATTCCCGTGGCCGAAGTGGTCGCGCAGCCCGAGGATGTTCACGACCTCGAGGGGTTGCGTGTGATCGGCACAATACTGTCCCGGCAAGGCTCGTGAGCCTTGCCGGGACGGCAAGAGGCCCTTTGATCAGATACGTCGGTTAGCGCGGCTTAGCGACGCTGCTTAGCCGCAAGCTGAGCGACGCTGCTCAGCTGGCAACGAGCTCGTCGATCGACTGCCGCTCGTACTCGTCGCGCGCGCGCTCAAGCAGTTCGCGCCACGAGGTCACTTCGGGCCGCCGGCGCAGCAGCGCGCGCCGCTCCCGCTCGGTCATCCCGCCCCAGACACCGAACTCGATCCCGTTGTCGAGCGCATCCGCAAGGCACTCTGTGCGAACCGGGCAGCCCCGGCAGATCAGCTTGGCGCGATTCTGCGCTGCGCCCTGGACGAACAACTCGTCAGGGTCGGTTCCCTTGCATGCGGCGCGTGTGGTCCAGTCATTGATCCACATGTGCCCACTCCTCTTGATCGTCGACGCGTTCGCATCGACGGTCGTCTCGATGGGGTTGCGATTCCGGGGTCAGTGCGTGCGGCCGTCCTGCCCACGGTTATCTGTTCGTGATCCAGCAACTTACGGAAGTCCGGCCGGGATGCCAAGAGCCCGGCATGGTCATTTACCAAATAGTTCTCACGGGCTATATGGAATCGCGCAAGTAGTTACTCTCTGATTGCGGTCATGTCTCAGCCGTAACTTTGATGGCCCCGGTGCCACCGATCAGTGACTTAGGGTGAAAATTCCGGTTTACATACGATTTGACCGACCGATACCGGCCTATGTAGTTCCATGCCCTGTTTGTCCGGTACGGGCGCACTAGTTACTTGCCATCGCGACGTACGCTAAATCGCGTGCAGCCCGGAGAAACGATTCTCACCCGGACGAGCGTGCTCGGACGCCTCGTCACCTTCGCCGCGATCGGCGGTGTCCTGGCCGCGGCCATGGTGCTTCCGGTCGTAGCCGCAACGGGGATCTTGGTGCGGAACCAGGCCGACAAGTTCACCACCTTGTCGCTGAGCGCCCAGGGCCTCCCGCAGCGCTCGGAGATCCTGGACCGGAACGGCCACCTGCTCGCGTACGTGTACGGCGTGGATGTGCCCTACTACAGCAGCAGCGACAACGCGAGCGTGCTCCAGTACTTCGGCTGGGACCGGCAGCCGGTGGCCTACAACCAGATCTCCCCGAACATGGTGAACGCGCTGGTGGCCATCGAGGACTCCAGGTACTGGCAGCATGGTGCGATCGACCTGCGCGGCACCATCCGCGCGGCCGTCAACGACCTGCAGCACAAGCCGGTACAGGGCGGATCCACGATCGCGCAGCAGTACGTGAAGAACGTCCTGCTGCTAACGGCCGAGAAGGCCGACAACAAGCAGGACCTGCAGGCGGCGGACGCGGCGACGCTGAGCCGCAAGCTGAACGAACTGCGGATGGCGGTGGCTTCCGAGCACCAGCAGTCCAAGCAGGAGATCCTGGCTGGCTACCTCAACGATGCCTTCTTCGGCAACAACGCATACGGGATCGAGACCGCCGCCGAGACGTACTTCGGCACCACTGCGGCAAAGCTGTCCGTGACCCAGGCCGCGACCCTGGCCGGCATCGTGGAGAACCCGTCGGCCTACGGCCCGATCGCGAACCCCAAGACCGCCCTGACGCGGCGCAATACCGTGCTGGCCCGGATGGCCCAGACCAACAACGGCCTCACCGCAGCGCAGGCCAAAGCCGACGAAACAGCCAAGCTCGGCCTCAACGTCTCGGTGCCAGAGAGCGGCTGCCAGTCCAGCTCGGTGGGCACGGCCGGCTTCTCTGCCAGTACGTGGAAGAGGTCTTCCTGCACGACTCGGCCTACGGCAAGACGCCGATGGACCGGGCCAAGCTGCTTTCCACCGGCGGCCTGAAGATCTACACCACGCTTAACCCGCAGGACCAGTCGGCCGCCAACGACGCGGTGAACTACGTCGTGCCGGGCAGCAGCGGCGTCTATAACCCCGGGCAAAACGCCGACACCGAGGCGATGGTGCAGCCGGGTACGGGCCAGATCGAGGCGATGGCCGAGGACAGGCCGTACGGGACCGCCCGCGGCCAGACCGAGATCAACTACGCGGTGAATACCGCCTACGGCGGCAGCGCCGGGGTCCAGACCGGTTCGTCGTCCAAGCTGTTCACGCTCATCACGGCGCTGAACAAGGGGTACCCGTTCGGCTTCCAGCTGACCGTGCCGGGCAGCACCACCGTCACCGGCTACACCAACTGCCAGGGTGCGCCGGCCGGGACGGCGAACAGCGGCGTCGTAGGCGGCTTCGACGTGTCGAACGCGGAAGGTCCGGGCAAGTCAACCGACTCTCTGTACACAGGAACGACGAACTCGATCAACGTGTTCTACGCCGAACTGGAGCAGAAGGTCGGCCTGTGCAACGTTGTCCACACCGCGGTTAACCTGGGAGTGACGAGGGCTGACGGGTCGTCACTGCTCAGCTGGGATGGTAAGAACGTGCCGCCCGCGGATAATTTTCCCTCCTTCACGCTGGGCTCGGTAAACGTATCGCCGCTGTCCATGGCGGCCGCCTACGCCACCGTCGCGGCGCGCGGCACGTACTGCACGCCGGTCGCGATCGGCAAGATCGTCAGCAGCACCGGCAGCACGGTGGCAGTGCCCTCGGCTAGCTGCCACCGGGTGCTGTCGACCGACGTCGCCGACGCCGTGAACTACATCCTGCAGGGCGTCCTGACCACCGGAACGGCCGGAGCCCTCGGCGGCCTGACCGGCCGCGAGGCGGCCGGCAAGACCGGGACATCCAACGTGGCGAACAACAACGGCACCCCTTACGCCGCCTTCGCCGGTTACACGCCCACCCTCGTGGGTTACGTCTCGGTGTTCAACCCGGTTTCCCCGACCGGCGACACCATGGGCGGGCAGAACAGCTGCTACCGGCTGGAGTTCGGCGGCCTGAGCTGCCCCGGTGAGATGTTCGGGGCCGACGCGCCCGGGTCCACGTGGCACATGTCGTTCGACCACGCCAACCTCGGCCCGGTTGTCGACTTCGTACCCGTCTCGCCCTTCAGCCCGTTCAACAGCCAGGGCAACGGCCAGGTCGTCATCCAGCCACCGACCCCGAAGAAGGGCGGGAACGGGAACGGGAAGGGAGGGGAACGGGAACGGGAACGGGAACGGCGGCGGGAACGGCGGCGGGAACGGCGGCGGGAACGGGAAGGGAGGAAACGGGAACGGGAACGGCGGCGGGAACAACGGCAACCCGACCTTCCCCTTCCCCGCGCCGACAGGGTAAGGCCGTTTTACCTGAGGACCGCCGTACCGATCACGCCTAGGTCACCGCCGGCGGCCGCTTCTGAGCCGAACTCAGCTGGCCTGCAGGCGGCGGCGCACCTCGGCGGCGACGCGGGCCCCGTCGGCCCGGCCCGCCACCTGGGGTGCCAGCGCCTTCATGACCTGTCCCATACCCGGCATGGCGCTGACGCCGGTCTCGGCAATCGCCGCGGTGACCAAGGCGGCGAGCTCGTCGTCGCTAAGCGGCGCCGGAAGATAGCCAGCCAGGACTTCTCCCTCGGCACGCTCGGCCGCGGCCTGGTCGTCGCGGCCCGCGGCACCGAACGCCTCGGCGGCTTCCCGGCGCTTCCTGGCCTCGCGAGTGAGCACCTTGACGACCTCGTTGTCGCTGAGCTCGCGAGCCGAGGTACCCGCTACCTCTTCGTTCGTGATGGAGCTAAGTGCCATCCGCAGGGTCCGCATCCGCACCCGATCACGCGCCCGCATCGCGGCGTTCAGGTCGGCGCGCAGCCGCTCTTTGAGTTCAGCCACGCGTCCATCCTAGGAAGCAGGCGCGGTCCCCGCATGGTCGGCGGATACCTTCGGCCATGGCACCATGGGTGAGTGAAAATGCGAACGCTCATTCCGGTCACTGCCGCGGCCGGGGTCGCCGCCATCGGATACGCCACGATGATCGAGCGGAACTGGTTCGCCTTGCGTACGTTCGATGTCCCCGTCCTGCCGCCCGGCACCAGGCCGCTGCGCTTGCTGCACCTCTCGGACGCACATCTCACACCCGGGCGCAAGCGGCTCACCTCCTGGATCCGTTCCCTGAACGACCTCGATCCCGATTTCGTCGTCAACACCGGGGATTCCATCGCGCATCCGCAGGCCATCGAGCCTTTCCTCGATGCCCTGGGACCGCTGCTCGACCGGCCCGGCGTCTTCGTGCTCGGCTCCAACGACCTGTACGCACCGGTTGCGCATAACCCGGCCCGGTACCTGTTCGGGCCGAGTTCCCGCTGGGTCAAGAAGAAGAAACGTCCTGACCTGCCCTGGGAGAAGCTCCGCGATGATATGACGGCGGCGGGCTGGCTGGACCTGAACAATCAGCGCGGCCGCCTGACCGCCGGCGGGATCGACATCGCGCTAGCCGGGGTACACGACGCGCATATCAAGAAAGACCGCTACGAGCAGGTGGCAGGCCAGGCCGGCCAGGCCGCAGGCCTTCGCATCGGCGTCATGCACTCACCTGAGCCGAGGTTGCTCGACCAGTTCACCGCCGACGGCTACGAACTCCTGCTGGCCGGGCACACCCACGGCGGCCAGCTCTGCCTGCCGTTCTACGGCACGCTGATCACTAACTGCGGCATCGACAGGGAACGAGCCCGCGGGCTGCACAGGTATCCCGAGGGCGGGCAGGCCTGGCTGCACGTCTCCGCTGGACTTGGTACATCGCCGTGGGCTCCCGCCAGGTTCGCGTGCCGCCCGGAGGCGAGCCTGCTCACGCTCGTGCCACGCGATTGGGCCTGAGTGGTCGCCCCTCTTCCCCGCTCCGCCGGCGGCTATCGGCAGGGGGGCCCGAGCGGGTCCATGTTTCCGCTAGACTGTCGAAGTCTCGCGCGGCACCGCTGAGGTTCCGTGCGGGCGGGGTGTAGCGCAGCTTGGCAGCGCGCTTCGTTCGGGACGAAGAGGCCGCCGGTTCAAATCCGGCCACCCCGACCCAGGAAAGTGCAGGTCATGGCGTTTCTTTGTCACCGTTAGCTACGGTTAACCTCTTGCGATGTCCGATTCTGGGAGCGAGATGGGAGCAGCCGCGCAGTGCGCCGGCTTTACCGCTGAGGCGGCGGTGCGGCTGTGGTAACCCGTCCGGGGTCAGGGCTGCTCCCCGCCCCGCCGCACGTCCGGAGGGCATGGGACAGGTGAGGCACCCGGCGTGCCGGGTACCCGTGATCGTGGCGGCCGGCCGCTCGGATGAGCCCTCCTCGTGCCGGGAGCCACCCTGTACTCGCGTATCTGTGGCGCAACCCTCGCCCGGGCCCACGCCCGGTGGGGGGACCGGATCGCCATCGCCTCATACCTCGGCAAGGGGATACGTTCGACCAGGCCATCGCGGACTTCTCCGCGGCCTACGCCGACCAGAACGAGCTGGACTACGCCGCGTTCACCGCCGCGGTTGACTCGGGACGACTAGTGGCCCGAACCGGGATATAGAGGCGGCTGGCTGGCCGGAACCCAGACGCAGGCAGCTACGTCTGATCAGCATGAGAGGCAGGGCCGTCCTCGCGGGGGCTATGACGCTGGCCGCCCTCGTGAGCGCGTGCAGTGCTCATGCCACCCATCTCGTTCCGGTCCCGGAACCCAGCCCTGGAACGGTGGCCGGCTTCGCCGGACTCTGCTCGGGCCTCCCCCGGCCATGCTCCGCCCATCGCCGCCTCCCATGACGGTCTACGCGCAACAGCACGGCCGGACGATCGCATCCCAGGAGCTTCCCGGTGCTGGCGGCCGCTATCACCTGTCGCTCGCGGCCGGCAGCTACGTGATCAGCGCCCCCAGATCGGCGGATCCGCCGGAAACGATCACGCTGCACCCAGGCGAAACGCTGACGGTGGACTTCCCGAACCGTTGCATGTAGCAGTCCGTGGTCTAAGCGCACGTACGATCCGTTCATGGGCGAATCCTGGGATCCCGTACGCTATCCGGCAGTGATCTGCTTACGGCCGCTGCTCGCGCCGCCGACCAGGCCGGTACGCAGATGAGGCGCGGGAATAGCCACCGGGCCGGGGCGAGCCTGCGCGGGCGCCGCGCTGCTGAGCCGCAGGGCCAGCGCCGGGCACATGTGCACCGCCTGCTCCGCGTCCTTCTCCAGCCAGGCAGGCACCGGGATGTCGAGGAGGACCGGATAGCCGTTGGCATCGACGTGGATGAGTTCCGGCACCAGGTGCGCGCACAGCCCGTGCCCATGACAACGTGTCCAGTCCACCACGAGACGCTGCTGCTCCTCCTGCTCCGGGCCGCTCGGCAAGGGCAGCACGCCGCGGACGGGACGGCCGCAGGAGGAATGGAACACGTGCGCGGCGAGGTCTTCGGTGAACACGTCGAGCGCGGAGAGCACGAACCTGGTCATGCCGTCCGGGTGGGAACAGGCCCCCCGTCCGGCCACGGCCGCCGCAGACCTCCTGGCGACATCGAGCGCCTCGATACCGCCGGACCCGTCGATCAGCGCCGCCAGGGCCCGTGCGATGGAGGGCAGGCCGAGCTTGCACGGACCGCACTGGCCCGCCGACTCTCCGGCCAGGTAGCTCGCGATCCGCGATACCTCGCCCAGCGGACACGTCCCGTCGCCGAGGGGAAGCACGATGCCCGAACCTAGAGTGCCGCCCACGGCGGCCAGGCCATCCCGGGAGACCGGCACGGCGTACGCCGTTTCGGCGGGTACCCACATGCCGTGATAGCCGCCCACCAGTACGCCATCGCCCGCGGGGGCCTCGCAGATGTCGAGGACCGCGGCCAGCGGAACACCGGTATGCACCTCGACCACGGCCGGATGCGCCGCCGATCCGCCCACGCTCAGCAGGACGGTGCCTGGCTCTTCCGGCGTGCCGACCGCGGCGAAGCGCTCGGGGCCGAGCAGGGCAAGCACCGCCAGCTGAGCGAACGTGGACGCGTTCGAAAGCAGCGTCGGCAGGTCGTCCACGCCGAGATCGCTCGCCAGAACCTTGCGTCCCGGAGGGACCGGGCGTTTGCCGTTGATGCCGCGGACCAGCGCGCCGGATTCCCCTGAGATAAACCGATCGGGCAGCTGAACCACGCGGGCCATCTTGCGCAGACCCGGTTCGGCCGCGATGGCCGCCTCAATCGACCTGTTGGCCAGCTCGTGGCCAGCGACCCCGACGATGATTTCCTCGGCGCCGATGGCTTCAGCCACCAGTGCGGCGCCACTGAGGATGAGGTACGGCGAGCGGATCATGAGCATCTTGTCCTTGACGCTGCCCGGCTCGCCCTCGGTGGCGTTGACGACCACGACCGTCTGACTGTCGTTCGCCTCGGCGGTCTTGATCACCGCGCTGAGCTTGCGCGCGAAGGGGAACGCCGCACCGCCCTGGCCGCGAAGGTCAACCTGTTCGGCCATAGAGATCAGTTCCTCGGCGGAGAGCCGGGGCAGCGGGCCGAAAATGTCGCGGTGGGCTTCCAGGTCAAGCCGGGCATCCGGTCCAGGCCCGCGGTCATCCGGGCGGCACCGATCCTCATGATCGCGGGCGCGTCAACGCTCCCGGTCGGGCTCATCACCACTCGTCACCCCCATTTTCCTCGGGCACCTCGCGGTACCTCGGGTCAGCGGAACGCTTTCTGTGCGAGGCGGGGGCGCGCGTCCCGGGCGTCCGACCGGACCGCGGTCCCGGAGCCGGGTCGGCGGGCGGCCCTGGCGGGCCGGGATGAGGCATGGGGCCCGTCGCTGTCCACGGGACGAGTCCGGCATCAGGACGGGATCCCGGACCCGCCGGGCCCGTACCGAAACGCGGCATGGGACCCGTCCCGGCCCGCGGCATGGGACCCGTATCGGGGCGCGGCATCGGACCCGTGCCGGCCCGCGGCATCGGACCCGTATCGGGGCGCGGCATCGGACCCGTATCGGGGCGCGGCATCGGACCCGTATCGGGGCGCGGCATGGGACCCGTGCCGGCCCGCGGCATGGGACCCGTCCCGGCCCGCGGCATCGGACCCGTCCCGGCCCGCGGCATCGGACCCGTGTCAGGACGCGGCATCGGGCCAGGTCCCACGCGCGGGATCGGGCCGGTGTCAGGACGCGGCATGGGACCCGTGCCGGCCCGGGGCATCGGGCCAGTGTCAGCCCGCGGCATCGGACCCGAGTTCCGGTTCCCCGGGCGAGGCTGGCCCGGCCGGGGGCCAGGGGGCTCGATGGCGCGGCCGGGACGCGAGCGGCCCGGCCCGTCAGCTTCCTGCAGGGTGGCGTAGCCGCCGGTCCCAGGCAACTGCCGATCACCCGGCAGGACGTACGGATAGGAGGACAGTTCATCCTGCGGCACGTGCCCGCGGGGTGCTCCCTCGAACCGGGGCGGCCCGTCGTACCCGGGCTCATACAGCGGCCGTCGCAGCGAATCCGCCGGAACGTACGGGCGGCTGCTGAGGCCGGCCGGGGCGTCGTCGCCGTATGGCGGCGCGCCAAGCGGCGTGAACCCGAGGTCCTGGTAGGCGTCTGCGGAGGCGCAGGACTCAGCCGGGGCATACGAGGCGTAAGCGCCGGATGCGTAGACCGGCGCGGCTTCCAGGGCGGGCAGCGGGCCCGAGGGAGAGGACCAGGCCGGCTCCGCCGGGATCGCGGCCCATGGGCCGGTGCTCGTCGTGCCGAAGCCAGTGCCTCGCGCGCCCGGGCCGACGGGGAGCACCTGGACGGTCCCGCCGAGTTGAGCCTGCGCCATGCTCATGGCCGCCGCGTGCAGCGGCGCGGCCGCCGGGGCCCGGGACCGGGACCGGTCCGCCGCAGGGGCCGAGCTCAGGTTCTCCTTCGGCCGCAGCGAGATGGCCAGGAACCTGACCGCGAGGCCGAGGGCCGTCACGGCGATCGCGAACCCGTAGCTCCAGTCCACGTACGGCTTAGCTGCCCGGCCGCCGAGCAGCCCGTGCATGACCCCGAGCACGAACGCCGCGTAGGAGGTGTAGTGAATGGCCCGCCAGCGCCAGGCCTTGCCGTGGGCGGTGAACCGTTTGCGGAGGATGCTCGTTATCACGATCAGCAGGATGAGATCCGACGCAATTGTCCCGAGTCCGATGTAGAAGGTCCGGAATGGCGACAGGAAGGGAATGAACGCGTCAATGACATGCGCCCGCTGGGCCAGGATCTCGGTCACGATGTGGATGACAAGGAATGCCAGCGCGCCGAAGGAGACCGCGCGGTGCACAGCCTGAGCCATTACCCTATGTCCCGGCGTCATGACGATCCGGTCGGTCGCCACGAGGCCGACGAGGACCGAACCGGTGAGGCCGATGAGCGCGAATACTCCCGCGTAGAAAAGCATGAAATGCTGCGTAGCAGCAGCAATGTCGCGGCCGGCCGCGGTGGCGACCAGCATGAATACGATAATGACGGTCGCGGCGACCATGCTGGCCATGATCTTCCGCAAGTGGTCCCCAGCCGCTCCCTGCGCCCCCGAGTGCACACCCTGACGACCACGTGCACGGCCGTTGGTCGTTGGCACGCTTAACCTCCTCAGGATCGTGATATACGCGAGAAGACCAATTGCGACGCCCGAACGCTGGCGGTTATCCCTAGTCCGTTAGCTTGGGACTAGTGACTATATCAGCGCCAATAACGCTTGGGTGACGAAATGGTATATGAACGATTTATTGCGGGCGAGGCGGGCAGGGCGCCAATCCAGGCCCCTGGCGGTCCGGCTGAGCCGCGGGCCCGCGGCATCGTGGGCCGGCCGCCGGTCATGACCCCTGCCGGACGAGCCGCCGGGAGCCTGAGCTGCCGTGGATCAGCAGGAGTACAGCGATATCCCTGCACGTGCCTCCTTCGAGCTTCCCCGGCTCCATGACCTGTTATACAGGCCCCAACCGTGGCAGATCTGCCGAATCAGCAAGGTCCCTGCTCAGTCGTCGACGGCGGCGGGCAGGTACTCGACCGTCACCGGCAGGTGATCGGAGGCCGTCATGGCCTGCGGGCTGTCCAGCACATGGTGCGCGCTCATGGCGTCGGCGAGCGGCCCGGTCACGCGGACGCCGTTGATGCGCCGCCGCACTCCGTGAGCGGCATAAACGTCGTCCGACGGGACCCGGTCCGCGCATTCGGTGTTCCAGTCGGCACCGACCAAAGCGGGCGGCTCGCCTTCCGGCCGGGTGATCGCGGCCACCAGGCGCTCGTTCTGGTCGGCCCGCAGGACCCGGCAGAAGGGCGAGGCGTGGAAGGCTCCGTGCCGGATCAGCGTGCCGCCCACGTCCAGGGTCACCACGGCCAGGCCATGCCAGAAGTCCCTGCCCCCGTGGCAGCGCAGCGAGCCAGGCAGCGGCTCGATGCCGTCCCGCCACATCAACCCCACCTGGTAGCCGTGGCCGCCGACCGCGAGCGCGGCTTCTGGACGGCCTCCCGGACCGGGCACCTCGCAGCGCAGCCCGGTATCGTCCGCGAGCTGATGTAGGCGCTGTCCGGCCGCCGGCCCGTCTGGGGCCAGGATCTCCTGGACCGCGAGCACGTCCGTGCCGAGGGAGCGGATCACGCTGACGATGTTGCCGTAGTGCTCCCTGGCGGCCTGCGAGTCGTCCGCGAACAGGTTGAGCAGGTTGTACGAGGTGAAGAACACGGAGTTCGGCGAGGTCCGCTGCACGCTCACCTCCGGCGAGCCATCCCGTTACGGATAGACAACGGTGGTAATGAGCGCGAGCCGAACTCCGCGGCCAGCAGCTCGGCGATCTGCGCGGTGTTCAGCGCGGCGCCCTTGCGCAGGTTGTCGCCGCAGACGAAGAGCTCGATCGTGCAGGGGTCGTCGAGCGACTGGCGCACCCGGCCGACCCAGGACGGATCGGTCCCGACCACGTCGACCGGGGTGGGGAACTCGCCCGCGGCGGGGTCATCGGCCACCACCACGCCCGGCGCCGCGCGCAGCACCTGCCAGGCTTCCTCGCGGCCGACCGGCTGCGAGAACGTGGCGTGCACCGCCACCGAGTGGGTGGTGACGACCGGCACCCGGACGCAGGTGGCGGAGACGCGCAGCGAGGGCAGGCCGAGGATCTTGCGCGACTCGTTCCGTATTTTCAGCTCTTCTGACGACCAGCCGTCCGCCTTCAGCGAGCCCGCCCACGGCACCACGTTCATGGCCAGCGGCGCGGGGAAGGGCCCGAGATCGCCGACCGCCGACCGGACGTCACCGGCCCGCTGACCGAGCGAGCGGGTACCCGACACCTTGTCCAGCTGAGCGTAGAGCGCGTCAATGCCCGCCTGGCCGGCCCCGGAGGCCGCCTGGTAGGAGGCGACGAACATCTCGGTGAGACCGAACGCCCGGTGCAGCGCGCCCACGGCCACGATCATCGACAACGTGGTGCAGTTCGCGTTCGCGATGATCCCCTTGGGCCGGTTCGCGAGCTGTTCCGGGTTGATCTCCGGCACCACCAGCGGGACCTCGGGATCCATCCGGAACGCGCCCGAGTTGTCGACGGCGACCGCGCCGCGGCTGGCCGCGGCAGGCGCCCACACTGCCGAGACCTCGTCGGGCACGTCGAACATGGCCACGTCGATGCCGTCGAACGCGTCCTGCGACAGCGCGATCACCTCGGCCGGGCGCCCCCTGACCATCAGCCGCCGCCCGGCCGACCGCGGCGAGGCGATCAGCCTGATCTCACCCCAGACGTCCTGCCGGGTGGACAGCAGGTCGAGCATCACGGTGCCGACCGCGCCGGTGGCGCCCACCACGGCCAGCGCGGGCCGACCCCCACGGGCCCCCGCGCTCACCGTCCGGTACCGCCGTAAACGACCGCCTCGACCTGATCGGAGTCGAGCTCGAAGGCCCTGTGCGCCGCGGTCACGGCCAGGTCCACGTCGTCCTGGTCCACCACGACCGAGATCCTGATCTCCGACGTGGAGATCATCTCGATGTTCACCCCGGCGTCCGCCAGCGCGCCGAAGAACCTGGCGGTCACCCCGGGGTGCGAGCGCATGCCGGCCCGATCAGCGACACCTTGCCGATCCGGTCGTCGTAGAGCTGCGACTCGAAACCCACCGCCCCCTGCAGTCCCAGCAGCGTGCTCATCGCCCGCTGGCCGTCTTCGCGGGGCAGGGTGAAGGAGATGTCGGTCCGGCCGGTCGCCACCGCGGAGACGTTCTGCACGATCATGTCGATGTTGATGCCGACCTCGGCGATGGCCCTGAATATCCTGGCCGCCTCGCCCACCCGGTCGGGCACGCCCACCACGGTGATCTTCGCTTCGCTCCGGTCGTGCGCCACCCCGGAGATGATGGCCTGCTCCATGCCGGCTTCCTCTGACCTGTCGTGCGCGTGCCCCATGACCCACGTCCCGTTCCGGTTGGTGAACGACGACCGCACGTGGATGGGCACTCCGTAGCGCCGCGCGTATTCCACGCAGCGCAGCATCAGCACCTTCGCGCCGCACGCGGCCATCTCCAGCATTTCCTCGTAGCTGATCTGCGGAATCCGCCTGGCGGACCGGACGATGCGCGGGTCCGCGGTGAAGACGCCGTCCACGTCGGTGTAGATCTCGCAGGCGTCGGCGGCCAGGGCCGCGGCGAGCGCCACCGCGGTGGTGTCCGAGGCGCCCCGGCCCATGGTGGTGACGTCCTTGGTCGTCTGGGACACGCCCTGGAAGCCGGCCACGATGGGGATGGCCCCGTCGGCCAGCGCGCCCGAGATCCGCCCGGGCTTGATGTCGATGATGCGGGCCCGGCCGTGGGCCGCGTCGGTGATCACGCCCGCCTGCGACCCGGTGAACGAGCGTGCCTGCAGGCCAAGGTTGGCGATCGCCATCGCCAGCAGCGCCATCGAGATCCGCTCGCCCGCGGTCAGCAGCATGTCGAGCTCACGCGGCGGCGGCAACGGGCTTACCTTACGGGCCAGGTCGGCGAGTTCATCGGTGGAGTCGCCCATCGCCGACACCACCACCACAACCTGGTCACCGGCCTTGCGGGTGGCCACGATCCGCTGCGCCACCCGCTTGATGCCGTCCGCGTCAGCGACCGACGAGCCACCATATTTCTGCACGACGAGCGCCACGGATGCGCCGCACCTCCCCGGACGTGGATGAACGCTTGAGTTTAAGCGAAGACCCCTAATTCTCTCGACCAGGGGGCCGAAGGCCTCCCAAGGGGGGTCTGGGGGGATGGGTCCCCCCAGGAGCAGGGGGAGTCTGGGGGGATCGTCCCCCGAGGCTAAACAGTGCGTTCCTCGGCGACGTCCAGGCTGGCGTGCGCGACCACGGCGTGCAACGCGCGCAGGGCGGCGCCGCCGTGGGTCCCCCAGTGATTGAAGTACGAGTACTGCCACCACCACAGCGCCTCAAGCGACCGGCCGGCCTGGTAGTGCTTGAGCCCGTGAATGAGATCGGCGGCCACCGCCGCGATGTCATCGGAGATGCGGAACGACAGGCACGACGTGTCCGCGTACGGGTCGAACACCTCGGCGTACTCGTCCACCTCGGCCAGCCGCCTGGCCAGGCCGGTGCGCAGCGCGTCGAGGTCCGGGTCGTCGCCGACCTCCGGCTCCCAGTTACCCGGCAGGATCACGTCCCGGCTCGCGCCGAGCTGGGCCCCGGCCAGCAGGATCTGCGACACCTCAAGCAGCAGCATCGGCACGGTCTCGTCGCCGCCGGCGCTCGCGAGCGCCTCGACGCCGTCGACGAAATCCTTGACGTGCACCGCGATCTGGTCCGCTATCGGCCGCCATTCGCCCCCCTGAGCTGGCGGTTCAGACATCAAGCAGTCTCCGTCCTTCGAACGCGCGACCCAGCGTCACCTCGTCGGCGTACTCCAGGTCGCCCCCGACAGGCAAGCCGCTCGCGGGCCTGGTCACCCGCAAGCCCATCGGCTTAACCAGCCTAGCGAGGTAGGCGGCCGTCGCCTCCCCTTCGAGGTTCGGATCGGTGGCGAGTATTAGTTCTGTCACCGTTCCGTCAGCTAGCCGCGTCATCAGCTCCCTGATCCGGAGCTCGTCCGGGCCCACCCCGTCGATCGGGCTTATCGCTCCCCCGAGCACGTGGTACCGGCCGCGGAATTCACGGATCTTCTCCACCGCCGCGACGTCCTTCGGCTCTTCCACGACGCAGATCGTCGCCGGGTCGCGCCGCGGGTCGAGGCAGATCCGGCACTCGTCGGCTTCGGCCACGTTCCCGCAGGTCCGGCAGAACCGGACTCGCTCGGTCACCTCGATCAGCGCGTCCGCCAGCCGCCTGACGTCGGCGTGGTCGACGGCCAGCAGGTGAAAGGCGATCCGCTGGGCACCCTTCGGACCGACCCCGGGCAGCCGCCCAAGCTCATCGATGAGGTTCTGGATAACCCCTTCGTACACATCAGGTCCCGGGTCCTAGGTTTCCTCGTCATCGTCATCCGGCGCCGCCGGAGCGCCGATTCCGAGGCCTGACAGGTCGAGCCCGCTGGGCAAGTCGAGGCCGCCCGGCATGCCAGGCATGCCGCCGCCCTGCATCGCGGCGGCGAACGGTCCCATCTGCTGCTGCTGAAGTTCCTCGGCGGCCCGGTAGGCATCGCGGACCGCGGCGAGCACCAGGTCGGCGATCGTCCGGGCCGTCTCCTCGGCATCGTCAGGGTCCACCGCAGCCGTCTTGATGCTGAGGTCCATCAGCTCGCCCTGGCCGTTCACGGTCGCCGTGACCAGGCCACCGCCCGCCGTCCCGGTTACCTCGGCGTCGGCCAGCGCCTGCTGGGCGTTCATGAGCTGTTCCTGCATCTGCTGTGCTGCCGCGAACAGCTGTTGCATATCCATCTGGGGTTCCACATCGCCCTCCTACGCAGAGCCTACGGCCAGCCCGCCGCGGTCTAGCCCATCCCGCGCCCGATCCGGCCCGCGGCTTACTCCTGGATGCTCATTCCTCGAGCTCGGCGATGACCTGGCCGCCCAGCTCACGCTGGATCAGGTCCATGCCGGTGAGCTCGGCCTCGGCCAGACCAGGCCGGTGCGGCGGCGGGCCGTCATCGGCCGGCATCTCATCGTCCGCCGGCATCTCATCGTCATCGGATGGCATCTCATCCGGCGGCTCGCCGTACCGCCCGGTGGCCTGCTTGGCCGCTTCGGGCCGGGCGGCCGCGGCCGGGCGGCCCGGACTCAAGTGGCCCTGGCCCGGACTCGAGCGACCCGGGCCCGCGGGCCCCGGCGCGGGCGAGCCAGGACCTGGACCCCCAGGCGGCGGGCCGGGCACACCGCCGCCGTCCCCGCCGACCACTCCCTTGACCATCACGTTCAGGCCGAACCGGCTGCTCAGCACCCGCTGGAGGTCGGCGTCGCAGCCGCTGGTGCTGAAGCCCTTCAGGTCCCCGTCCCTGGCGAACCGCAGGGTCAAGATCCCGTCCTGGACGGAAAGCACGCTCGCGTGGCTGAGCACCATCCACGCGAACCGGCGTTCCCGCTTGATCGCGTCAAGCACCGCGTCCCAGTTCGCCCGGAGCGAATCCGCCGCGGACAGGCCCCCCGGCTCCGCCGGGCTGGCCACGGGCGGCATGGCGGGCGCCTCGGCTTCGGGGGCGGGCGCCGTCCCCTCGGGAGCACGCAGGGGAGCGGGACGAGGAACCCCGGACCGTTCGGCATGATCATCACTACCGGAGTGCGGCGCGGGCGGGGCTGACGGCGGGACCTGAGCCGGCCTGCCACGCTCCAGCCGCTCCAGCCGGGCGAGCAGCGATTTCTCGTCGGTGGCGGCGGCCGGGAGCAGGACCTGCGCGCACATCAGCTCGAGCAGCAGCCGCGGCGAGGTGGCGCCGCGCATCTGGTCCAGCCCCGCGCTGACGATCTCCGCGGCCCGGGTCAGCCCGGCCTGGCCGAACCGGCCCGCCTGCGCGGCCATCCGCTCGGCCCGGTCCGGCGCCAGGTCGAGCAGGCCGATCTGCGCGGCTTCTGGCACCGCGGCCAGCACGATCAGGTCGCGGAACCGGTCCAGCATGTCGGCCGCGAACCGGCGCGGCTCGTGGCCGCCCTCGATGACCCGGTTCACCACGCGGAACACCGTCGCGCCGTCGGACGCGGCGAACGCGTCCACGATCTCGTCGAGCAGGCTGGCGTCGGTGAACCCGAGCAGGGCCACCGCCCGCTCGTAGCTCAGCCCGGACTCGTCGCTCCCGGCCAGCAGCTGATCAAGGATGGACAGCGAGTCCCGCACCGAGCCCGCCCCGGCCCGCACCACGAGCGGCAGCACGGCGTCCTGCGCCCTGACGCCCTCCTGGCGCAGGATGTCCTGCATCAGCTCCCGCAGCACGGACGGGGGAACCAGGCGGAACGGGTAATGGTGCGTGCGCGACCGGATGGTCGGGATGACCTTCTCCGGTTCGGTAGTGGCGAAAATGAACTTCAGGTGCGGCGGCGGCTCCTCGACCAGCTTCAGCAGCGCGTTGAAGCCCTGCTGGGTGACCATGTGCGCCTCGTCGATGATGTAAATCTTGAAACGCCCGGACACCGGCGTGTAGAAGGCCCGCTCGCGCAGTTCCCTGGCGTCATCCACGCCGCCATGGGAGGCTGCGTCGATCTCGATCACGTCGATGCTGCCCGGCCCGGAAGGCGCCAGCGCGACGCAGGAGTCGCACCCGCCGCAGGGTTCGGGGGTCGGGCCGTTGACGCAGTTCAGTGAGCGGGCGAGGATCCTCGCGCTGGACGTCTTGCCGCACCCGCGCGGCCCGCTGAACAGGTAAGCGTGGTTGATCCGCCCGGTGCGCAGCGCCTGCCGGAGCGGGCCTGTGACATGCTCCTGCCCCTTGACCTCGGCAAACGTCGCCGGACGGTACTTGCGGTACAGCGCTAGCCCGGACTGGGCTAGTCCCGATTGGGCTGTCCGGGCTGGGCTGGTCCGGGCTGGGCCTGGCTCGCCGGGGTCGTGTCCTCGCGTTCCGACGCGGCTGCGGCCATCAGCTCATCCTCACCGGTAATGGGGGACCCCCCGCACACCCGTCAGAGCCCGCGTACCCTTGCTGCCTTCCGGCCTGGGGGGGTTGGCGGGATAACGCCGTGCGGGGGGTCAGGGGCCAGTGTAGTCAGCCGCGGGACCTGATGCTGCGTTACGCCCCGCGCAACCGCCACGCCCCCGGATTCGGGTAAGCTTCGCGGCGGAGGATTCGCCTAGTGGCCTAGGGCGCACGCTTGGAAAGCGTGTTGGGGGCAACCCCTCAAGAGTTCGAATCTCTTATCCTCCGCCAGCTGTGACCGGGACGGCAACGCGGCAGCGCCCGGTACCGCAATCCAGCATTCACAGGCTTTTCACGGGGCCGACCCGGCCGTCCGATAACGTGATGCGCATGATTGGTGACACGCACGCCGCCCAGTGCACGATCTTCGGCCTACCCGCGTTCCGGCATTTCGGCACTGAGATTGCGGACGGGGCGATCGTCGAGAACACGGTGCGCTACGGCTGCCGCCGGCTGGAGTCGCACGCGGACTTCGCGCGAAACCGCCTGACTTGGGTACTCCCGTCGGATGCCACCACGCCAGAGCGAGCGGAAACTGCCCGGCGCGCCGAGTCGAAGATCGGCCATCGCGCCTACAACCTGCTCTGGAACAACTGCGAGCATTTCACCAGCTGGTGTGCCACGGACATCGCGGTCAGCCAGCAGGTGATCGAGGTGGCGCGCAGGGTTCCCGGCGCGGCGTTCATGCTGGCGGGACCATTCCTGGCGTGGACAGGACTCGCCGTCCTGAGTGCCGCCTTCGGCGGTTAAGGCGAGCGCCGCTGCACTGTGCCCGTTGCCCCGTGCCCGTTGCCCTGTGCCCGCGGCCGGACCACGGGTAGAGTCCACGGGTAAAGGCATCCGATACCCGCCGGGAGCCCCATGGACATCACCGTGTACCTGCCCGACGCGCTTGGCAGCTGGGCCAGGGAACATGACCTTAACCTGTCCCGCATGCTCCGTGAGGCCGTCGAGATCGAGAAAAGGCGCCGCGACTCCTCGGTCGCGCTGGCCGCCGAGACCACGACCCATGAACTGGCCGTCTCGGAACCCAGCGGCACCGACGACTACACCGCCCGCCTGCACGGCATGCTGATCGCCACCCAGCACCTCGGCGGCCGCGGCTCGATCAACGTCTACGCCGGCGAAGACGACAAGATGTACGTCCACTACACCGCCAACCGCCGGCTCCGCCGCGACGTGGAGCCCGAAGAGCTCCGGCGATACGTGGATGAGCCCGCCTACATCGAGGCCATGCGCGCCCTCGGCGAAGAGGTCGTCCTCGATGTCGGCTTGCAGGAGTGACGCCCGGCCGAGCCCGCCGCCCGGCGCTTGCCTGGCTCGGTGCCGCCTGGCTCGGTGCCGCCTGGCTTGCGCTCGCCATGGCGGCCGCGCCGTGGACGGCGTCGGCGTCGGCGTCGGCGTCGGCGTCGGCCAGTCTCCAGCAGGCCCCCTCGCCAGGCCGGGGACCGCTGGCGGGCAAGATCATCGGGGTTGATCCGGGGCACAACGGGCTGAACTACACCGATCCGGCGTTCCTCGATCACCAGGTCTGGAACGGCCGTGAGTGGGAAGGGTGCGACACCACAGGAACCCAGACCGCCGACGGCTACACCGAGGCCAGGTTCAACTGGAACGTCGCGGTGTACCTGCGCGCCGACCTCATCAAGGCGGGGGCGCGGGTGGTGATGACCCGGACCAGCAACCAGGGCAAGGGGCCTTGCGTCGACGCGCGAGCCCGGATACTCGACCAGGCGCACGGAGGCGTGTCCATCGACATCCACGCCGACTACGGGCCGTCCTCCGGCCGCGGGTTCACGATCCTGGAGCCGGTGGCGGACGGCCCGAACAACAAGGTCATCAATCCGTCGATCCGGTTCGGCCGCGACGTCCACGCGGCCATGCTCGCTGATGCCAGGATGCCGGTCAGCGATTACTACGGTCATGACGGCTACATCAGCCGCAATGACCTCGCCGGCCTGAACCTCACCACGATGCCGAAGGTCTTGGTCGAGTGCGGCAACATGAACAATGGCGCCGACGCCGCGCTCCTGGTGCGGCCCAGTGTCCAGCGGCGGATCGCCGCCGCGCTCGCCGCGGCGATCAGCCAGTTCCTCGCCGCTGGCTGGCCGCTCAGGCGGAATGACCGGCGATCTCGGTCAGTTGCCGGCCTCAACGGGGTCCGTTGGTTCGTTCTGGGCCTGGAGAGAACCCTGGGCCTGGAGAGCACCCTGGTCCAGGCGCAAACCAGCGCCGTCATATCCGGCTATGCCGCTGACGTCAACCGCGGGACGCAGGCGCCGTGCCCGCCACGATCGCGATGAGCACCGATACCCCGACCAGGAAGATGTTGTACCGGACGGTTCCCTGCATGATCATCGCGGACATCCCGACGTAGTGCATGGTCGAGACGCCGATGCCCATGATTACGCCGCCGGCCAGCACCGGCGCCGGGCCGCCGCAGCCGTAGCCGACGATGAACAGGCCGATGGCGACGACGATGACCGAGACCAGCAGGCTGACCACGGTGATCGGTATGTTGTAGAGAATCTGCTGCCCGGGGATCGCGAAGCCGAGCATGGCCACGAAGTGCATGACCCAGATGCCGGTGGCCCCGACGGCCACGGACGCGATCGGCGGCCAGGTGGCGCGCGTCCAGCCGGTGTAGGCACGGGCGCGGGTCAGGCACCGGAGGCCCAAAAAAGCACCCAGGCAGGACATTAGGTAGCCGAGGCCCGGATTCAGGAAGCCATGCGAGAAGTTGTATACCTGCAGTTGCGACACTTTGTCCCCTAACGGACCCATTCCCACCAGCGATAAGAACTGAACGTATCAGACCGATCACGCAAAGGTCCCAATGTCAGCCGAAAGAAGCTCACTGACGGCTAGTGAGTTTGTCATAGAGTCACGATCAGCAGGCCTTGGCTGGCACGCCCGCGTCTGCCCGCGCTACCAAGGGCGGTAGCCCCCGCAGCAACGCCATCGTGGAGTCAGGGCGCGGCCGAGGGGCGACCGCCGCAAATCAGGCCCTCGACGCCGGGTGGTGATGCCGGGTCAGGGATGCTGGTTCCGTTACCATCAGGAGCAGGAGTCCCCCGCGTGCGAGAGTCGTAGTACAGCGGGGCCAGGTGATGCGGCAGGAAGAAGAAGTCGTAGTACGCCGCGAGCGAGTCGTTGCCCTGGCCGCAGGTGCAGCCGTCGCTCTGGCCCTTGCCTTTGCCCTTGCTCTTATTGCCGCGGCCGGGACTGCCCTTGCCCTTGTCGCCGCCGCTGCTGGTCGCCGGTGCAGCCGTCGCCCTTGCCCTTGCCCTTCTCTTCCCCGGCCTTGGGGTCATGACCGGGGTTGCAGCTGGGCTGGTGGCTTTGGTTATGGCTGTCCTGCGTGGTGTAAGTGCTGGACGGCGCGGGGACGGGAACGGATACTGATGCTAAACTAATGCGGCAGTCGTCGGGAGAGCCGCCGCGGCTGAGGCGACGACAGCACCGAGGACCACTTTACGGATATCCATTTGAGTTGCCTTACCTTTCTCGGGTGTACTTCCTTGCTGGCGAAATAACGGTATGCCAAAACTGGCCGTTATTTCTTTTTGGGCAAGCGTCCTTGCCTTATATGGTGCTGCCGATTACGCCGGAGCAGGTAAGCGCGACAGGTGCCGGCTGAGGAGGGTCCGGCTCGGCGCAGCGTGCCGACCTGGCTGCCTGCGGCCGTGCCGGTGGGGATTCATCCGGGCCGCCGTGTGCTTGATGGCGGAAAGGACGGTTGTCGCGGGGAGGGCGCGAACCGTCCACGTGCTGCCAATAAGAGGTGAATACCGCGCTTGAATCCGGGCAGCCTTAATCCCGTCTCTGAGCATGATGCGCCCTCCCAATACCTGACCATTGTCAGGCCTCGCCCCCCCGAGCGGACCTCCGAAGCTGCGATGCCCGCCCCTTACATGTACGAGACGCGGTACCTAGAA